>CAVVON010000001.1:2500-42356 GCA_963749815.1 uncultured Alphaproteobacteria bacterium
TCCGATTCACCTGTCAAACAGCCCGGGACCATGGAGGTCCCACCCCCTGGTGAACCAGAGGGCCGTCGAAGTCTGGGACTTCCGACCGTGATCGGGAGCCTTTTCACCGAATATCAGTGAGGAACTTCGAAGACGCGCCGTCGCACCGGGGCAGCCGGCGTGTCGAATGAGCAGTATATAGGCCGGTGACCCCTACCCTGTCAACAGTGGAACGACGGAAAATCTACTTGCGCGATGCCACCCCGCAACAGCCATGTTTCCCAGTGATTTTGGGGGTTTAGAGCGGGTGGAAAGCGGCTAAGGTGCCGTACTGCGGCCACATTCCTCCGCCCCACTCACGGTGGGAGAGGTGTCACTTCGGGGGGAACTACGTTGGGCTGACACCGGGGGTGTCGCTACGACGTTACCCACCTTAGCGAAGGAAGATCGGACCGGTCGTTGACGGACCGTGGAAGGCGCCGCGCATTGCTGCGTCTTGCAAGTCAACGACGGTTGTCCCGGTCGCGTTCGGCACCTCGGGTCGGTGAACCACCTGCGATCGCAGGTGGAGGGGACGTGGGACTTGGATCAGGTCAAGCGACGCGGCGTATCTCGTACGAGCGCGGATGCCGGGCACATTGATCTCGGCAACGAAGCTCCGCTGTCTGTCGACGGCCAGTCCGGCAATCTGGTCGACCGCCGCCGCGTCTCCGTCCAATGGTTCAGCGGAACAATTCTGACCGGCCTGTGCGGCGCCGCGCTGATGAGCGGCGCCGTTTTCGCGGCCCTCGACGGCGAGGTCAATTTCGCCACCGTGCCGGAACGCGTCGAGGCCGCGATGCGCGGCGCCGCCAGCAACGTCGCCGATCGTTGGAGCAACGCGACCCGCAAGGCCGACCGTCTGCCGACCGCCGGCGAAACCTACGCAGCCCGCCAGGTCATTCGCGTCACGACCACGACGCGCGGATCCAACAACCGGGAGATCGTGCGCGTGCGCCCGTTCGTGCGCGTGGCCGGCAACCTGTCGCTCTCGGTATCCGAACTGTCCGCCAACATCCCGCGCTTCAATGCGCAGAAAATGCTCGCGCCGAACGAAGCCGCGATCGCGCGCCGACGACGGCGGCGCAGAGCCTGACGCCGAGGTCTCGTTCTTCACCCGCGACCTGACGACCGTCCTGCCGAGGGCCAAGATCGCCGCCGTCGCCCCGTTCGACGAGATTCTGACGCGGGTGCGCGACGCCTCCAACTGGGACGGCCAGCCCGGCAAGCATCCACTGCTCGCCGACGCCATGCCGGTCAGCTCGCTGGCCTACGCGCCGGAAAAGAACAGCGACGTCTACGCCGGTTTCGAGCCGCGCATCGTGCCCGAGAACATCACGCTCCTGGCCAAGACCACCGCGCAGACCAATGGCGGCAATGCCTGGGCTGAACGCACGGTCGTGCTCAAAAAGGGCGATTCTGTTTCGGCGAACCTGCGCGAGCTCGGCGCCACTCCCGACGACATCAAGGCGATCACCGCCGCCTTCGGTTCCCGCGGACGCGACACCACTCCCAAGGACGGCTACAAGCTGCGCGTCCTGCTCGCGCCCGCGAGTGGCGGCAAACGGCTGCAGCCGGCGCGCGTCATCATCGCTACCGACACCACGATCGAGGCGATCGTCGCGCTATCGGACCGCGGCAAATACGTTTCGGTCGATCCGCGCAGCGCCGCCAGCGTGACAACCGCCTCGAACGACGACGAGGAGGATGACGGCAAGGGCGTGCGGCTCTACCAGAGCATCTACGAAACCGCGATGCGCAACCAGGTGCCGCGCCCGGTGATCGACGACCTGATCCGGGTCTATTCGTACGACGTCGACTTCCAGCGCAAGGTCCAGCCCGGCAACTCGTTCGAGCTCCTGTTCGCCGGCGAGGATGAGAACATCGCCGATGGCAGCAAGAGC
Source organism: uncultured Alphaproteobacteria bacterium (assembly GCA_963749815.1). Lineage (GTDB taxonomy): Bacteria > Pseudomonadota > Alphaproteobacteria > Rhizobiales > Xanthobacteraceae > VAZQ01. The sequence continues at coordinate 4,423 of CAVVON010000001.1, forward strand.
GAAGTGCTGTTCGCATCGCTGACGACCGGCGGCGAGACGCGCAAGTTCTACCGCTACCAGTCGACCGACGACAACGTCGTCGACTACTACGACGAGACCGGCAAGAGCGCGAAGAAATTCCTGGTGCGCAAGCCGCTCGCCGACGGCATCATGCGATCGGGCTTCGGCTCGCGCAATCATCCGATCCTCGGGTCCACCCGCATGCACACCGGCGTCGACTGGGGCTCGAACATGGGCACGCCGATCTTCGCCGCCGGCAACGGCATGATCGAGAAGGCCGGCCTCGAAGGCGGCTATGGCAAGTACATCCGCGTCCGCCACGCCAACGGCTACGAGACCGCCTACGGCCACATGTCGGCCTTCGCCCGCGGCATGGAGCCCGGCAAGCGCGTGCGCCAGGGCCAGGTGATCGGCTATGTCGGCTCGACCGGCCTTTCGACCGGCGCCCATCTGCACTACGAGATTCTGATCAACGGCCGCTTCGTCGATCCGATGAAGATCAAGCTGCCGCGCGGACGCGTGCTCGAAGGACCGGTGCTGGCCGGCTTCGATCAGGAACGCACGCGGCTCGACAACATGATGAGCGGCGCGACGCCGGCGGTTTATGCGTCGGGCGCGGCCGGGCGTTAAGCGTAAGACACGGACCCACGAGGCGGACCAACGGACGACGGCTTTCTCGCCGTCGTCCGTTTTTGTTTGGAGTTTGATTTGCTGCGTCGGCGGTGCGCCCCCTCTCCCCGCAAGTGGGGAGAGGTGAAGAAGAAGCGCTACGCCGCCTGCGCCATCGCCTTGCCGTTGAAGGTCAGCCCCTGCTTCCCGGCCGAGATCGTGACCTTCTCGCCGTCCTTCACGGTGCCGGCGAGGATCAATTCGGCGAGCGGGTCCTGGATCGACTTCTGGATCACCCGCTTGAGCGGGCGCGCTCCATAGGCCGGATCCCAGCCCTTCTCGGCGAGCCACTCGCGCGCCGACGGTTCGAGCACGAGCTTGATCTTGCGATCCTCCAGGAGCTTCGACAGCCGCGTCATCTGGATATCGACGATCTTGGTCATCTCGCTGCGCTTGAGCCGGTGGAACAGGATGATTTCGTCGATGCGGTTGAGGAACTCGGGCCGGAACGCCGAGCGCACCACCGCCATCACCTGATCCTTGACGGCGTCGGTGTCCTGGCCTTCCGGCTGGTTCACCAGGAAGTCGGCGCCGAGGTTCGACGTCATCACGATCAGCGTGTTGCGGAAGTCGACCGTGTGGCCCTGGCCGTCGGTCAGGCGGCCGTCGTCGAGCACCTGCAGCAGCACGTTGAACACGTCGGGGTGCGCCTTCTCGATCTCGTCGAACAGGATCACCTGGTAGGGCCGCCGCCGCACCGCCTCGGTGAGCGCACCGCCTTCGTCGTAGCCGACGTAGCCGGGCGGCGCGCCGATCAGCCGCGCCACCGAGTGCTTCTCCATGTATTCCGACATGTCGATGCGCAGGAGCGCGCTCTCGTCGTCGAACAGATATTCCGCGAGCGCTTTCGTCAGCTCGGTCTTGCCGACACCCGTCGGCCCCAGGAACATGAACGAGCCGATCGGCCGGTGCGGGTCCTGCAAGCCGGCACGCGCGCGGCGCACCGCGGTCGACACCGCTTTCACCGCCTCGGCCTGTCCGATGACGCGCTTGCCGAGCTGCTCCTCCATGCGCAGGAGCTTCTGCTTCTCGCCCTCCAGCATCCTGTCGACCGGTACGCCGGTCCAGCGCGAGACGACCTGCGCGACCTGGTCGGCAGTGACTTCCTCCTCGACCATGGCGCCGGTCTGCGCCCTGCCCTCGATCGCCTTGAGCTTCTTCTCAAGGTCCGGAATGCGGCCATAGGCCAGTTCGCCGGCCTTCTGGTACTCACCCTTACGCTGCGCGTTGGCGAGCTCGCTACGCAACTGGTCGAGCTCCGTCTTGAGCTTCTGCGCGTCCGAGAGCTTGTTCTTCTCCGCCTTCCAGCGCGCCGTCAGGTCCGCGGACTTCTTCTCCAGTGAAGTCAGTTCCTTGTCGAGGTTCTTCAGCCGGTCCTTGGAGCCCGCATCGTTCTCCTTCTTGAGCGCCTCCTGCTCGATCCTGAACCGCACGATCTCGCGGTCGATCGAATCGAGCTCCTCGGGCTTGGAGTCGACCTGCATCTTCAGCCGCGCCGCAGCCTCGTCGACCAGGTCGATCGCCTTGTCGGGCAAGAAGCGGTCGGTGATGTAGCGGTTCGACAGCGTGGCGGCGGCGACGATCGCGGCGTCGGTGATGCGCACGCCGTGATGCTGCTCGTATTTGTCCTTGAGGCCGCGCAAAATCGAAATAGTGTCCTCGACCGTCGGCTCCGACACGAACACCGGCTGGAAGCGCCGCGCGAGCGCCGCGTCCTTCTCGACGTGCTTCTTGTATTCGTCGAGGGTGGTGGCGCCGATGCAGTGCAGTTCGCCGCGGGCGAGCGCAGGCTTCAGCAGGTTGGAGGCGTCCATCGCGCCGTCGGCCTTGCCGGCACCCACCAGCGTATGCATTTCGTCGATGAACAGGATGATGCCGCCGTCGGACGACGTGACCTCCTGCAGCACGGCCTTGAGCCGCTCTTCGAATTCGCCGCGGTACTTCGCGCCGGCGATCAGCGCGCCCATGTCGAGCGAGAGGAGCTTCTTGTCATTCAGGCTCTCCGGCACGTCGCCGTCGACGATGCGCTGGGCAAGACCTTCGACAATGGCGGTCTTGCCGACGCCGGGCTCGCCGATCAGCACCGGGTTGTTCTTGGTGCGCCGCGACAGCACCTGGATGGTGCGGCGGATTTCCTCGTCGCGGCCGATGACCGGATCGATCTTACCGTCGCGTGCCGCCTGCGTCAGGTCGCGGGCATATTTCTTGAGCGCCTCATAGGCGTTCTCGGCGGACGCCGAGTCGGCGGTGCGGCCCTTGCGCAGCGCCTCGATAGCAGCATTGAGGTTCTGCGGCGTGACGCCGGCGCGCGCCAGGATTTTTCCGGCGTCGCTCTCCTTGTCGAGCGCGATGGCCAGCAGCAGCCGCTCGACCGTGACGAAGCTGTCGCCGGCCTTCTCGGCGATCTTCTGCGCGTTGTCGAAAATGCGCGCCAATGCCGGGTCGAGATAGACCTGACCGGCGCCGCCGCCCGACACCTTCGGCCGTTTGGCGAGCGCCGCTTCGACCGCCTGCAGCGCCTGGCGGGAGTTGCCGCCCGAACGATCGATCAGCCCGGCGGCGAGCCCTTCCGGGTCGTCGAGCAGCACTTTGAGCAGATGATCGGGGGAGAATTGCTGATGACCCTCGCGCTGGGCCAGACTTTGCGCGGACTGCACGAACCCGCGCGCACGATCGGTATATTTCTCGAAATCCATGTCCTCTTCCCTCGGCCTGGCCTCCCGCCCTTGCGGCGCGCGAAGGTCATCGTCAATGGGGATTGTCCGCCGGCCCTGAAGTAGATCAAAAACCGGCAGAATTATTGCGTGTGGCGGGACCCCGACAGGCGATCCCGCCGATTATGTGGGTGCGCGACCCTTGCGGCGGAAGAGGTTTTGGGGAATTTCGCGAGGCCCGCTGGTCACACGCGGGCCGGCAGGTTAACAAGCCCCCAACGGCCCACCCGATGACGAAAATCCACGCCATCTTCCGCTATCCGGTGAAGGGGCTGACGCCCGAACCGCTGGTCCGCACCCAGTTGGCGGCCGGCGGGACCGTTCCGTTCGACCGCCTTTATGCCATCGAGAACGGGCCGTCCGGCTTCGACCCGGCGGCGCCCGCCTACCTCCCCAAGACCCGCTTCCTGATGCTGATGAAAAACGAGCGGCTGGCGCATCTGCGGACCACGTTCGACGAAACGAGCCACATGCTGACGATCGAGGGCGGCCGCGACGAGGTCGTCCAGGGCGACCTGCGCACGGCGGAAGGCCGCGCCGCGGTCGAACAGTTCTTCGCCGGCTACTGTTCGGACGAATTGCGCGGCCCGCCCAGGGTTTTGCACGCGACCGGCCACAGCTTCTCGGACGTCGCCAAGAAGGTGGTGTCGATCATCAATCTCGGCTCGATCGCGGCCGTCGAGGACGCGGCCGGCGCACCGGTCCACCCGCTGCGCTTTCGCGGCAATGTCTACGTCACCGGATGGCCCGCGTGGCACGAGTTCGACCTGCTCGGGCAGGAGATCACTATCGGGGAGAACGCGCGGCTGAAGATCGTCAAGCGCATCGTGCGTTGCGCCGCAACCAACGTCGACCCCGATACCGGCATCCGCGACCTGACCATTCCGGAGACGCTGATGCGTGCCTTCGGCCATGCCGACTGCGGGGTCTACGGCGAGGTTATCGCCGACGGCGAGATCGCGGTGGGAGACCCACTGCATGCGTAGGCCGCTCAAGGCGTCGGGCCTCGCGTTTGCGCTTTTGACCGCCTGCGCCATTCCAACCCTCGCCGATCCGGCGCTCGATGCGCTGGTCGCCGCATATCCGGACCATCTTGCGGGCTACGACGGCACCTACCTGATCTGGAAGGACGGCACCCGCATGCCGATCTCCGACGGCCGCACCGGCAAGTCCTTCGACGATCTGCTCAACAGCCCCGACATCAAGGACCAGTTCGCCTATCCGTACCCGCTCGGGCCCGACGTGAAGGCGCCGGGGCTCAACGAAGATCCCGGCCGCATCCGCTACGAGCCGTTCTTTCTCAAGATGTACGGCGACTGCCGCAAAGGCGAAGTCAGCAAGCGGATGAAGCCGGTTGCCTGGATGCCAGCCCGCAAGGGCGGCACGGTGAACGTCACGACCGTCAACGGCGTCAACGAGCAGCTCGCCGAGGTGGTGAAGGACCTCGACAAGCTGCCGGCCAGCATGACGCAGTATCTCGTGCCGTCAGCCGGCACCTACAATTGCCGCCCGATCGCCAATACCAACCGGCTGTCGGTGCACGCCTTCGGCGCTGCGCTCGACATCAACACGCAGCACACCGACTATTGGGAATGGTCGAAGGGCAAGGACGGCGGCGTGAAGTGGCGCAACCGCATTCCCGGCGAAATCGGCGACATCTTCGAGCGTCACGGCTTCATCTGGGGCGCCAAGTGGTACCACTTCGACACCATGCACTTCGAGTACCGGCCGGAGATCATCGCCCTCGCCAAGCAAGGCTGGCCGGCCAAGTAAGCCGCCGCTGACCAATTCGTGATCGGACAGATGCGGGCAAAGCGATTCGTTTACCCGCGGCGCCATATGGTGCCCCGGCGAGACGCTCATCATGGCGATATCGATCGTTAACGGATTCTTCTGCACCTGCTCTTGCGACGTGGCCAAGGCCAAGAAGGGTGAGAATCCGCACCCCTCGACCGACCCGCGCAACACCGATCCCTCCAAGTCGCGCAGACCGTCCGGCGTTTCGCGTGCTGGTGCGCCGGCGGTCGTGTTCGGCGGGGCATTAAGCGCCCTGAATGGCGCATCGCAGGCGAGCGGCGTGCCGCCGGTCGACGCATCATCGCCGGCCAGTCCGGTGGCATTGTCGAACAGCGCGTCCGTGATTGACCTGCTGGCTTAGCTCGCGCCGCGCTCGGGCACTTAGCTTCGCCGGCTCAGCAGGAACACGCCCTGCTCGCCGAGCAGATTCCAGAACCACCACGGCGCGTTGAAGCGCAGCGCCCGGCCCCAGGCATCGAGCGCCACCGCCTTCTCCATCTTCACGCCGGTCACCTGGCAGAGTTGGCGGAAGTCCTTGATGGTGCAGAAGTGGATGTTGGGCGAATCCCACCACGCATAGGGCAGATTGTCGGTCTGCGGCATGTGTCCGCCGAACAGAAGCTGCAGGCGGATGCGCCAGTGGCCGAAATTCGGAAACGACACGACCGCGTGGCGGCCGATGCGCAGCATGTGCTCCAGCACGATGCGTGGATGCCGCGTCGCCTGCAGCGTCTGTGACAGGATCACGTAGTCGAACGCATCGTCGGGATAGTCCGAGAGATCGGTATCGGCGTCGCCCTGGATCACCGCCAGCCCCTTGGCAACGCACTCGTTGACGCCCTCGCGCGACAGCTCGATGCCGCGGCCGTCGACGCCGCGCATTTCCAGCAGACGGAGGAGTTCGCCGTCGCCGCAGCCGACATCGAGCACCTTCGCACCCGGCGCCACCATTTCGGCCACGGCCACAAGGTCGACGCGCGAGCCGCCCGGCGCCCGTACCGCCTCCGCCATGGTGAGATCGCGCTTGAGCCGCCGAAGCATCGCTATTCCCGCGCCGTTGACAGGCCGCGCGCCTTGGCGGCGCCGTCCAGGAAGCCGCGTACGATCGCGAGCAGTTCGGGCTCGTCGAGCAGGAAGGCATCGTGGCCCTTGTCGGTGACGATCTCGGCGAACGACACGCGCGCCCCGCCGGCGTTGAGCGCATGCACGATGGCGCGCGAGTTGGAGGTCGGGAACAGCCAGTCCGACGTGAACGAGATCACGCAGAACCGCGTCGGCGTCCGCTTCCAGGCATTCGCCAGTACGCCGCCGCAATCCTCCGCGAGGTCGAAATAGTCCATCGCGCGGGTCAGATAGAGATACGAGTTGGCGTCGAACCGCTCGACGAAGCTGATGCCCTGATGGCGCAGATAGCTCTCCACCTGGAAGTCGGCGTCGAACGAGAATGTCGGATTGTCGCGGTCCTGGAACTTGCGGCCGAACTTGCGGTGCAGCGCCGCGTCCGACAGGTACGTGATGTGCGCGCCCATGCGGGCGACCGCGAGCCCGCGCCGCGGATTGGTGCCCTCGCCGAAGTAGCGCCCGCCCCGCCATTCGGGATCGGCCATCACGGCCTGGCGGCCGACTTCGTGGAACGCGATGTTCTGCGCCGAGTGCCTCGTCGAGCAGGCGATGGGCAGGGCCGAGAACACGCGCTCGGGATAGCTCGCGGTCCATTGCAGCACCTGCATGCCGCCCATCGAACCGCCGGCGACCGAGAACAGTTGGTCGATGCCGAGATGATCGAGCAGCATGGCCTGCGCGCGCACCATGTCGCGAATGGTGATGACCGGGAACTCGAGGCCCCAGGGCGCGCCGGTCTTGGGGTTGGTGGATGCAGGTCCCGTCGTGCCCATGCAGGCACCGACCACGTTGGGGCAGATCACGAAGTAGCGGTTCGTGTCGATCGGCCGCCCCGGCCCGATCATCGTCTCCCACCACCCGGACTTGCCGGTCACCGGATGGACGTTGGCGACATGCTGGTCGCCCGTGAGCGCATGGCAGGCCAGGATCGCATTGCTGCGCTCGGCATTGAGCGTGCCGTAGGTCTGATAGGCAATCTGGAACGGTGACAGATCGACGCCGGCGTCGAGCCGAAGCGGCTTGTCGCTGCCAAAGCGCACGACCGGCGAATGGGGGCGATCCGCCTCCAGCGCGCGGTCGGCGGGATCAAGCGTTACACTAGCGGCCTCGACCATCTTCAAACCCCGCCCCGGCAAAGCGGAATCGCCGCCGATCAAGTCGACCGGCAAAAGTTGAACGGTCGCAGGGGGGTTAGATAGGCCCCCGGCCAGGAGAGTCAACGTTTTCTTTGCCTTGGCAAGGCCAGCCAAGCTAAGGGTTGCCCAACGCACAGCCAGCCAGTGTCATGACGACATCGTCCCGTTCCGAGACACCTTCGCTCGCCGATCTGCGGCAGGACATCGATCGCATCGACGAAGATGTGCATCGCCTGCTGATGGAGCGCGGCGAGATCATCGACCGCCTGATCGCCGTCAAGCAGACGCAGGAATCAGGCTCCGCATTCCGTCCGGCGCGCGAGGCCGAGATGATGCGCCGGCTGGTCGACCGCCATCACGGCATCCTGCCGCTCGACACCGTCGAGAGCATCTGGCGGGTGATCATCGCGACCTTCACATACGTGCAGGCGCCGTTCTCGGTGCACGCCGACCTGTCGGCGGGCGACGCCATCATGCGCGACTCCGCGCGCTTTCATTTCGGCTTCACGGTGCCGTTTGAGCCGCACATGGGAGCATCGAGCGTGGTCGCGGCGGTCTCCGAATTCCAAGGGCGACCTCGGTCTTGTTCCGGCCTTCGCAACGGCGGGCGGCAGCGCCTGGTGGACCGCGCTCGAATTCGACAGCGCGCCGAAGATCATTGCGCGGCTTCCCTTCGTCGACCGCGCCGACCATCCGGCCGCCGCGCCGGTGTTCGTGATCTCGCGCACCGCGGCCGACGCCATGGTGAAGGAGGTCGAGGTGTGGAGCATCCGGGTCGCGGGCTGGAGCACGGCAGCGGCGCACGCGCTGAGCGCGCTCGCGGAGGTCGTGGCCGTGCCCGACCGCGCATTCGACGGCGCGGCGCTGCTGGTCTCGGTGCCGCAGGGCGGCCATATCGACAAGGTCATCGATACGCTGGTGCAGGCCGGAGCGTCGGTGCGCGCCTCGGCTCTCGTCGGCAGCCACGCCACCCGCTATAGGGTCTCGGCGAAAGACGCACGGCCCGTCCCCGCCGGCCGCTGACACTTCTTCACCTCTCCCGCTTGCCGGGGAGGTAGCGAAAGTTCGGAGTGAAACAACATGCCCGCCCTGAAGCGTCCGCAACCGCGCCCCGGCGTCCTCGACATCGAGGCCTACGTGCCGGGCAAGAGCACCGCGCCGGGCGTCGCGAAAATCTACAAGCTCTCGTCGAACGAGACCCCGCTCGGCCCGAGCCCGAAAGCCATCGCGGCCTTCAAGGCGGTCGGCGATCATCTCGAAGATTATCCGGAGGGCTCGTCCGCGGAATTGCGCGAGGCGATCGGCCGCGTCTTCGGGCTCGATCCGGCCCGCATCGTCTGCGGCGCGGGCTCCGACGATCTGCTCAACCTGCTCGCCGACGCCTATCTCGCGGATGGCGACGAGGCGATCCACACCACTCATGGCTTCCTGGTCTATCCAATCGCGACGCTCGGCTCCGGCGCGAAGCCGATCGTGGCGCCAGAGAACGAAATACACCGCGGACGTTGACGCGATTCTCGCGTGCGTGACGCCGCGCACCAAGGTGGTGTTTCTCGCCAATCCCAACAATCCGACCGGCACCTATGTGCCGTTCGACGAGGTCAAGCGGCTCCATCGCGAGCTGCCGCCGCATGTGCTGCTGGTGCTCGATGCCGCCTATGCGGAATACGTGCGCCGCAACGACTACGAATCCGGCATCGAGCTCGTCGCCACGTCCGACAACGTGGTGATGTGCCGGACGTTCTCGAAGATCTACGGCCTCGCGGCGCTGCGGCTCGGCTGGCTCTACGGACCCGCGCACGTGGTCGATGCGCTCAACCGCATCCGCGGGCCGTTCAACGTCAACGCGGCCGCGCAGGCGGCCGGCATCGCGGCGATCCAGGACACCGCGCATGTCGAAGCCGCGCGCGCACACAATGACAAGTGGCTCGCCTGGATTACGGACGAGCTTCGCAAGCTCGGACTCGACGTGACGCCGAGCATCGCAAATTTTGTGCTGATCCATTTCCCCATCACGCAAGGCCACACCGCCGAGGATGCCGACGCGTTGCTCACCAAGCGCGGCCTCATCACGCGACGGGTGAAGGCCTACAAGCTGCCGAACGCGCTGCGCATGAGCATTGGCAGCGAGGAAGCGAACCGGCTGGTGGTGCAGGCCCTCGCCGAGTTCATGGGGAAGTCGAAGTGATGCGAAGATGGCGCAACAGCCCACCTCCCCCCTTGAGGGGGAGGTCGCCCGTCGAAGCTTGCGGAGCAAGTGAAGACGGGCGGGAGGGGGGTACACACGCGCCTTTCACAAACACCCCCCTCCCCACCCCTCCCCCTCAAGGGGGGAGGGAGCAGAGCGTGGCAAGTGGTGAGGTTACGTGACCGCGGTGGAGCCCCTCTTCAACCGCTTGGCGCTGATCGGCGTTGGCCTGATCGGCTCGTCGATCGCGCGCGCGGCGCGCGCGCAGGGCGTCGTGCGCTCGATCGTCGCGACCGCGCGCTCGCCGGCGACGCGACGGCGCGTGGCCGAACTCGGCATCGCCGATCAGGTGACCGAAACCAACGCGGCCGCGGTCGAGGGCGCCGACCTGGTGATCGTCTCCATCCCGGTCGGCGCCTGCGGGCCGGTGGCGGCCGAGATCGGCGCGCATCTCAAGCCCGGCGCGATCGTGTCCGACGTCGGCTCGGTGAAAGGTTCCGTGCTGCGTGAGATGTCGCCGCACATTCCCAAGGGCGTGCATTTCGTCCCCGCCCATCCGGTCGCCGGCACCGAGCACTCCGGCCCCGATGCCGGCTTCGCCGAGCTGTTCGTCAACCGCTGGTGCATCCTCACGCCGCCGCCCGATGCCGATCCGGACGCGGTCGAGCGGCTCGCAGCCTTCTGGCGCGCGCTCGGCGCCAATGTCGAGAGCATGTCGGCCGAACATCATGACCTGGTGCTCGGCATCACCAGTCACCTGCCGCACTTGATTGCCTATACGATCGTGGGGACCGCCGAAGAGCTCGGCCAGGTCACGCGATCCGAAGTGCTGCAATTCTCCGCCGGCGGCTTCCGCGATTTCACCCGCATCGCCGCTTCCGACCCGACGATGTGGCGCGACGTCTTCCTCGCCAACAAGGACGCAGTGCTGGAAATGCTCGGGCGTTTCAACGAGGATTTGTCGCAGCTCACGCGCGCGATCCGCAACGGCAACGGCGACGCCCTGTTCGAGCACTTCACCCGCACGCGCGCGATCCGCCGCGGCATCGTGGATATCGGGCAGGATTCGCCCGCGCCCGATTTCGGCCGCCCGCATCCCGACCTGCCGCACGAGCCGCTGCCGCGGCCCTACGCGGCGGAGGATTAGCCCGGCAGCGATGTCGGGAATGCTGTCGGACATGCTGACGGCCTCCATGGCAAAGCACTCGCGGGCGCTCGTCGAGAACCGGCACTTCAACGGCCATCCCGACCTCGTCGTGCAAGGACGCTACGCCAACAATGCCGTCGCTTCCGGCACCGACGGCATTGAGATCAAATCCACGCGAAAAAAAGGGCGGCGCCGTCGATACCCACGGCGGCCGCGATCAGTGGATGTGCGTTTTCGTCTACGTGACCGACCACGCCACGGAGCCGGCACAGGATCGCGAGCCGATGAAATTCACCGAGGTTTATCTCGGCGAAGTCAAGACCGTCGAATTCAGAAACAATCCACGCGGTGACGCCGAACTCGCCGCAGGCGGCGGCCCGTCAAACGATGCGGCTCGCAGGTCGCAAAATCACGCTACGCTGGCGCGGAGGTCCGATGCCGCTCAAGAAGCAAATGCTGGACCCCGCCGCGTTCAGACGTCGACGCTCGGCGCCGCCGGCATCAGCAAGCTGCGATCAAACTGGGTTTACCTCGCGAAGTGACCCTAACCTGGCGATCGCCTTTGCTGCCACCTTGACGAAGTTCAGATCGCTCTCGATCCCGACGGACGAATAGCCGACTGCGTTTGCCGCCGCGAGCGTGGACCCCGACCCGGCGAATGGGTCGAGTACCGTTCCCTCACCGAGCGGCAAGGCAGCGCGGACGACCTGGCGCAGGAAGGCTTGAGGCTTGAGCGACGGATGCGCCGCGATCTCACGCTCGGCCCTGGGCGTTGGGCGGGAAGGAATCACGTCTCCAAACGGCCGCTCCGCCGACGGGCGCCGGAAGCCGCCAGTCTTGTGGCGCCGAAGGTTGTCCTGCACGCGGCCCTCGAGCGGCCTCCGGAGCACCACCCAAGGCTCGAACATCGAACGCGCCATCACGCTGACATCAAGGAATTCCTTGTGCGCATTCTTCGGCCGGTCGCCACCGCGCATCGTCATGACCAGACGGACAATGCTGCCGCGCAACTCAAGACCGCCTTCGGACATCGCCGACCCGACGATATGCGACAGAAGCGGATTGCTCGCGACGACCACGTTGCCGCCGGGAACCAGCACGCGATTGAGAAGCACGCCGAGCTTCTTGAAGAATGCGTAGAGCTGGCTGCGGTCATCATCATCGAGCACAGTGAAGCGCGGCAGGGGCGCGCGCTGGTGGCCGTCGAAAGACGGCGGAATTCGCCAGACGCCGCCTTTCCCGCTCCGCAGCTTCTGCTGCTCCGTCTCCGTGTATTCGACCAAGCCATACGGAGGATCGGTCACGCACGCGTGAATTGAAGATGCCGGCTCCGATGCCAGCCAGTCGAAACAGTCGGCATGGTACAGCTTGGCTTGGTCGACGATCACGACCGGGTCGAGCTCGATCTTCTGCCCTTTGGCAAGCGCGAAGTCGTCACCGCTTGCCCGCAGCCGATACCGGCCCCGGCCGGTCCGCTCGAATGTCTTGCCGACATTGAGGTTGAGATAGCTCCGGACAGAGGAGGGCGAAGTCGCGCCCATTTGCGCCGTAACCGCCCGGGAAATGTCCTCCAAAGAAGCCTCGCCGCCAATCATTTGAAGGTAGCCGTGGATGGAGTCCCTGATGCTGCCGGGTGCCTTTGCCACGCGAACGAGCCCTCCCATCGAATGAAACGAAACAAGAACATAAAAGACGTCCCAACGTCAATACGATTATTGCATTCATCGACAGCTATGACTTTGATCCGCCGTCCTCATTGCCGCGCCCCTACCGGCGGAGGATTGATAGAACAGCGTTCCCAGGCTCGTCATGCCCGGCCTTGTGCCGGGCATCCACGTCTTTCTTTACGAGGCAAAACAGACGTGGATGGCCGGGACATAGGCGGAGCAAAGCGACGCCGTCCTTCGGACGGCTTTGCCCGGCCATAACGACGGAGGGCTGGCGCCGGTCACTCCGGCTTGAAATTCATCGCGACGCCGTTGATGCAATAGCGCAGGTGCGTCGGCGGCGGGCCGTCGTCGAAGACGTGGCCGAGGTGACTGCCGCAACGGGCACAATGCACCTCGGTGCGCACCATCCCGTAGGTGCTGTCGCTCGACGTTTCGACCGAACCCGGCCACCGGATCGTTGAAGCTCGGCCAGCCCGTGCCGCTCTCGAATTTCTTCTTCGAGACGAACAGCGGCTGTCCGCAGCCGGCGCACGTGAACGTGCCGTGCCGCTTCTCGTAATTGAGCGCGCAGCTTCCCGGCGCTTCCGTGCCATGCTCGCGCATGATGTGGAACTGCTCGGGCGTCAACAGCTTGCGCCACTCGGCGTCCGTGTGCGTCACCGCGAAATGCTTCTGGTCCATCTCAGGCCTCCGCAATCTCACATCTGGTGTCAGGCGGCGCTGCGATCAAGCAGCTCGATGGACACGCCCTCGGGCCCGCGGATGAAGCAGACCCGCGTGCCCGGCCGCACCGTTGTCGGCTCGCGCGTGAATTCGACGCCCTTGGCCTTCAGGTCGGCGGCGATCGCATCGATGCCGGAGACCTGCAGGCCGAAATGGTCGAGGCCGCGGTAGGGCGTGGTCGGCGACGGGTTCACGCCGTCACCGGGCGTGACCTGCGCGATGAAGACGTTGGCACCGCCGAGCTTGAGATCGATGCGCGGCGTGCCCTGCTGCGAGGTGCGGATCACCTCGGCGCCGAGCATCTTCTCGAACCACTGGGCGGTCGCCTCGGGGTTCGTGCTGCGCAGATGGATGTGATCCCAGGTGAACTTGGCCATGTCGGATGCTCCGTGCTCGTTTCCGGCAGGAAACTAGGACAACGCGCGACGGAATGCCAACCGCCTGTGCGGCTGGCATGCCTGTCTGAAAGGCTTTGCAACCTGATGCGATTGTGCCGTCAGAACAGCGGCGGCGTGCGGCCGACCTGGATCGGCCCGAGATAGACGGTGCCGTCGACGAAGCGCAGCGGCAGCGCGACCGCCGACTTGCCCTCCAGCACGGTGCGCTGGCCAAGCGACGCGACCAGGCTCGGCGCGTTCTGCCGCGCGAGATTGCCGAGCCCGGGCATGATCTTGTCGAGCGCGCCGAAGGTCGACGCGATCTGCCCTTCGGACATGATCTTGTCGATGTCGAGCTTCTTCAGCACCTTGTCGAGGTTCACCACGGTGATCTGAATGCGGCCGTCGAGCCCGCCGTTGGGCGAAATGCCGAGCTTGCCGGCGCCGACCGCGATGATGTCGTCCTGCTGGACGCGTGCCTTCACGATCTCGATCTGCCCGCCGGCCGCCTGGATCTCGCGGAAGCGGTCCGGCCACGGCTTGGGGGCGAAGTCCTTCAGTCCTTTCAGCACCGCGACGATGTCGGCATCCGCCGGGGTCCGGGCCATCGGATGGAGGTCCTGCGCCGACGCGCCCTGCAGCAGCAGCGCGATGTCGATTACCGGATGATCGGACGCCGAGCCCGCCGCGATGCGGCCGTGCACTTCCGAGCGCTCGGCGCGTGAATACGTTGACGTTGCCGCCGTCCGCGATGCGCTCGACGGTCGGCATTTCGAACACGAAAGAGACGCGCTCGGGCGCTGCGGGCGTGCCGCGCACGCTCGACTGGCCGAGCTTCCAGTTGGCCACATAGGCCGGCGGCTTGCCGGGCTCGCCGATGGTCAGCGGGCCTTGGATTTCGCTGATGACCAGATTGGGGTCATAGACCTGGACGGCGGCGTGCAGGTCCTTGGCCTTGAGCGCGACCGGCGGCTCGCCGCGGATCTCGGCGGCCGGATCGGCGCACCGCACCTCGATGCGGAACGGAAATCCTCCCACCGACTGCTTTTCGCACGAGTAGACGCGGCCCGACTTCGCCTCGCGCTCGCGCCAGCCGGCCAGTGTCGTTTCGGCCTTGGCGGAGGCAAAGAACCAGAATCCGGTCCAAAGCCCGGCAAGAACGACCACGAACGCGAATGGGAGGAAAATCGGCCAACGGCGGCGGCGGGGAATAGACATCGGGTACAACACTTCCGTCATAAACGAGACTCCCATCCACCTCAGCGGTGGCCTTGGTGTCAACCTCCCCGGCGGCATCCAAGGCCCCCCAAATGCGGCGTTTCAGAGGTTAACGGCGGAATTTGCCGGCCTCCAGGACGGATTCTCGCCGCGACCGGCCTGTTCAATCAGGCTGCGCCAAGCCCGACAGAATTGCGGACGCGATAGGATGCGTCCATCTCTTATTTCCTACGGCTGACGTTCGAAGTATCGAGGGTCGAAGATGGCGAAGTCGTGCTCGATGGCATACGAGCAGCTGATCCTTCGGAACGATACGGAAAGCTCGACGGCGGAACATCCCGTGAGATCGTGGCGCCGTCGGCTTTGAACTCGATGCGTACGGCGCGACTCGGAGATCGATAAAGGGTTGTCACGGCTGGACAGCTTCCGATGGTGCGCGGCGGAAGCGGCACGACGCCGGTCACGGGATCCCAGGCGATTTCACGGGGCGGCGTGGCTCGCAGGTCGATCGTGCGCCACGGAACCTTTCGGCCGGTGCTTTTTTCCTGCAGCGTCCAACGGTCTTCCGGCTTCGTGCTATTGGCTTCTCGGCTTTGTCCCTCTCGTGGGCTGGACCGCCAGTCGCCGATTCGCACCGCGCACCGCAAAGACGTCATCAAAAGGCCGTGAACGGCGCCTGCCGCTCGAGCACCTCGCGCACCCAGGGGACCGGATCGAAGGTGGAGAATGGAACGAACCGGGCCATGAAGCCGAACCATCCTTCGGGCTTTTCGAGGTTCGCGAGGTACGGCACGTCCAGTTCCCGCCGCGTAATGGCGCCGCTGCTCGTGTTGCGGATACGATAGCTACGAAAGCGCAGGCTCGCGCAGTCGGTCGCCATGTGCTCTTTCGGATTGGGGTAATAGCGGATGGTCTTCGGGGCGCGCGCATCGTCGAGCACCAGGACGCGGGGCAGCCAATCGTTCAAGACAATGACGGGGTCGTGACGCGTACTGTTCGGATCGCGGGTGTCGCCGGTGAGCAGGTCTTCTTCGAAGAGGAACACGCCTTGCTGGTTGAACATCGTCGAGGAGCGCCAGAGCGAACCAGGCGGCGGATAAGGCGACTTGTCAGCACGGGTCCCACAGTACTGACCTGGAAAGATGACGATCGCGCGCCCGTCATCCAGGACCTTGGTGAGAAAGCCCCCGTATTTTGTTGAATTGCCCGGGCCGAGGATCGCAAAGAGCGCAAACGTCCACTGCCAATCGCAACGGCCCGTGCCCTCCAGCACGTATGTCTGGCCGTCAAGCTCCAGTTCGGCGCGGACCGAGTAATAGGTCTCGACCGGCCAATATAGCTGTTATGATGGCGTGCGGCAGTTTCGCCAGCCACAAAACCCAGCCGAACACGCCCAGGCCAATGAGGAATGCAATGAGGCAGCCGTGCCCGCCCCGGGTTGAATTGGCACCTCGCTGTCCAATCTCTTTCATCTCGTAAAATTTCCACCGTGCAGGCAGTGCGGCTCATTCGGGGCGCAACCGAAGCGGCCACTCAGGTAGCTCGGGTGCGGCAGCCATCGCAGATGCGATTTGATGGTTCGCGTGATGGGACCGCTCGTCGTCTCAATGCCGGCGCGCACGAAGCGCACGCCTGGTCCGAAGACCTGCGCGAGCTCGTCGGGCCGTACGACACGTGCGGTCTTGGGATCGTTGAGGTCGGCGAACGTTACCAGTGCGGGCACATAGCCCGGCGGCAGATCGCCCCTGCCCTTGAGCTTGTACTCGTCCTTCCAATCGACGTGCTGCCCCGGCGCAAGCGCGGCACGCGTGAGCCCGGAAATCTTGTTCTGGTCCTCGCCCTTTGGACCCCAACCGAGAATTCCGATGACGTACTTGCCGCGTCCCAAATCCACGTAGACGGCTTCGCCGCGTGCGTCGGCGCGAACACCGCGGGCTTCCAGGGGCCCCCAATTTCCACTTTCCCAGAACCGCGTCTCGATCACGCTAGACCCAGATTTAAGCCCGTCAGGGGTTTCCACTTCGATCGTTAGACGAAAACGGTTTCTGTAGGTCGAACCTGCGAAAACGAAGACGAACACGAGAGCCACGATGGCACCGATCACCAGGACGCGGCGCCCTGATTTGTAAGCCGCATTCTTCTCCCATGGATCCGCCTGCTTCGCTGGCCCCATGAACGGCCCGCCTCTCGGTGATTTGTGTTCGCCGTAACCGCGCATCCTGTGTCCGCTTCCCCCTTCTCGGGCATACAAGTGAAAGTTGTGTTATAAAAAGGATTCCCTAACGGCAAAGTGACGGCCCTTCACTTCCTCGCATGGCCAATCGTGCCGCATTTGTGGTTATCCATGCCCGAACATGGACCGCAGTTTTGAACATTCGACCGAAGACCTCTGGGTGTTCGGCTATGGCTCGCTGATCTGGCGGCCGGACTTCGACTTCATCGAACGGGTCGAGGCGCGGCTGGTCGGCGCGCACCGGGCGCTCTGCGTCTATTCGTTCGTGCATCGCGGCACGCCGGAACGGCCGGGCCTTGTGCTCGGCCTCGACCAGGGCGGC
This sequence comes from uncultured Alphaproteobacteria bacterium, assembly GCA_963749815.1. Lineage (GTDB taxonomy): Bacteria > Pseudomonadota > Alphaproteobacteria > Rhizobiales > Xanthobacteraceae > VAZQ01. Next base: position 21,739 of record CAVVON010000001.1, read on the forward strand.
GCCTGCCGCGGCATGGCCTACCGGGTGGCCGGAGAAAAACGCGCCGAGACCATCGCCTATCTGCGCGCCCGCGAGCAGGCCACGATGGTCTATCGCGAAGTGACCCGATCGGTGTGGCTGCGCGGCGACCCGGAGCGGCGCGTGTCCGCGCTCTGTTACGTGGTCGACCGCGGGCATGCGCAATATGCCGGACGGCTCTCGCTCGAACAGCAACTGCACCATGTGCGGCAGGGCCACGGCCGCTCGGGCGCCAACCGCGACTACGTGACCGCGACCGTGGCGGCGCTCGAAGAGCTCGGACTGCGCGAGACCGAGCTTCATCTCCTGGCGGAGCGGCTCAAGGGCGCGCACGAGACGGGCCACGCGCTATCCGCGCCGGCGTAGCGAGTCGCCCGAGTCTTCAGATCATTTCAACGATCATCGAAATATCTCTTGACCCCCGCCTGACATTTCAATATTCGTTGAAATATGGAAAAGACTGCCGTCGTCGCGGCGCTGGCCGCGCTCGCCCAGGACAATCGCCTCGACGTCTTCCGCCTGCTCGTGCAGGCCGGGCCGGAGGGATTGCCGGCCGGCGAGATCGCGAGCGCGCTCAAGCTCGCGCCCAACACGCTGACCTTTCATTTCGACCGCCTGCGCGCGGCCGGACTGGTGACCGTCCGCCGCGACGGCCGCTCGATGATCTACGCCGCGCGCTTCGAGACCATGAACGCGCTGCTCGGGTATCTCACGGACAACTGCTGCGACGGAGCGCCGGAGAAATGTCTGCCGGCACCGCGCTGCACTCCCGCGAAGGCGCCGAAGCGCAAGAAGGAAGCCGTCTAGCCTCGACCGCAAGATCAAGCCGGTCGATGAAGTTTCAACGAAAGGGATGCTCATGCCCGACCGTCCGTACAACGTGCTCTTTCTCTGCACCGGCAACTCGGCACGCTCGATCATCGCCGAGGCCATCCTCAACCGAATTGGCCAAGGGAAATTCCGCGCCTTCAGCGCCGGCAGCCATCCCAAAGGCGAGGTGAACCCGCACACGATCACGCTGTTGCACCATCTCAACTACGACGTCGCGGGATTTCGTTCGAAATCGTGGAGCGAGTTCGCAAGACCGGGCGCTCCGCCGCTCGATTTCGTCTTCACCGTCTGCGACGACGCGGCCGCCGAAGTCTGCCCGGTATGGCCGGGCCAGCCGATGACCGCGCATTGGGGCCTGCCCGATCCCGCGAACGCCACCGGCAACGCGGCCGAGGTCGCGCTGGCCTTCAAGGACACCTACCGCATGCTCAACCAGCGCATCGGCATTTTCACCGCGCTGCCGATCAGGAAGCCTCGATCAATTCAGCCTGCAGACGCGGCTCAGAGAGATCGGCCGCATGGAAGGCGCCACCGGCCGCGTCGTGCAGCCTCACTGATGCCGCCGCCGATGCCGCCGCGATCCGCCTTGGCCAGCGCGCCTTCTGCGAGTGGCTTGGTACGGCGTTTCTGCTCATGGCGGTGGTCGGCTCCGGAATCATGGCGCAGCGGCTGTCGGGCGGGAACGATGCGCTGGCGCTCCTGTGCAACACGCTGCCGACCGGCGCGATCCTGGTGGTGCTGATTCTGGTGTTCGGTCCGCTCTCCGGCGCGCATTTCAACCCGGCCGTCAGCCTCGCCTTCGTGTTGCGCGGCGAACTGCCGTGGCGGGTGGCCGCGCTCTATATCGCCGCGCAGCTTGCCGGCGCGATTGCCGGGGTGTGGGCGGCGCACCTGATGTTCGAACTGCCGCTCTGGCAATTCTCGCTGACGGTGCGAACGGGAGGCGGGCAATGGCTCGCCGAAGCGATCGCGGCGTTCGGTCTCGTGCTGACGATTCTCGGCTGCGTCGCGCGCGCGCCATCCGCGGTGCCGATGGCGGTCGGCCTCTACATCACGGCGGCGTACTGGTTCACGGCTTCGACGTCGTTCGCCAACCCGGCGGTGACGATCGCGCGTTCGCTGTCCGACACATTCGCCGGCATTGCGCCGCCGAACGTGCCGGCGTTCATTGCCGCGCAGCTCGCCGGCATGGCAGTGGCGGTGATCGTCGGCGGCGGCTGTGGGGACAGTCGCGCTCCGCGCCCGCGAGCACGGCCGAACCTAAGCTCTCACAATGACGGCGCCGGCGAGGCGGCCTTGATCCCGCTCTTCGCCAGCTCCCGCTCGCCCTCGGCGACAAGTCGCGCGGTAGCCCCCTCGATGTTCTGCTGCATGCGCTCGAAGAAGACGTCCTTCGGAAGACCCGGCGGAATCGGATCGAGAATCTCGACGCGGATCGTGCCGGGATAGCGGCGGAACGAGCGGCGCGGCCAGAACAGGCCGGAATTGAGCGCGACCGGAAGGCACGGGACGTTCGTCTCCGCGTAGAGATGCGCGACGCCATACTTGTAGCGCGGCTCGGCGCCGGGCGCACGACGGGTGCCCTCCGGGAAGATGATGATCTGGCGGCCGCGCGCCAACTCGCGGCGGGCATCCACGTTCATCTCGGCAAGCGCCTGCGAGCCTTTGCCGCGATTGACCGAGATCATGCCGGCCTTCCAGGTGTACCAGCCGAAGAACGGAATCCACATCAGCTCGCGCTTCATGATGTAGGCCGGGTCGGCGAACACCGTCATGAGCGCGAACGTTTCCCACAGCGACTGGTGCTTGGAGGCGACCAAGAGCGGCCCTGGCGGAATCTTCTCCAGGCCACGGATTTCGACCCTGGTGCCGCAGACAACCCGCAGCAGCCAGAGATTGCTGCGCGCCCAGAAGCGCGCGACCTCGACGATGCCCCAGCGCGGCATGACGAGCGTCGGCAGGGCCAGAATGATTTGGACGGTGAGGTTCAGATAAAACAGAACGTTGAAACAGATCGAACGAATGATGACGGACACGGGCCGAACCTTGCGTGGCAATCAGGCTTTGACATCGTCGCAGGCAGAATTGAAGCCGCGACGCTCGCACGCAGTATCCTACTTGGCGCGCATGCGGTCGGCCAGCATGGCGACTTCGTCGGGCCGCGCCTCCGGATGCAGGTTCATGCGCAGCCGCGCGTAGACGTATTTCACGTATTCGGAGATCATCAAGCGCGCAGCGGCGGTTGTCTTCCACCACGGCTCGGCACGCTGCTTGTCGGTCACCACCGGGAACGGCACCAGCACCGCGTCCTGGGATCTGGTGCGCGATTTCGGCGAGCGCGCGCGGCATGTGGTAGTTCGACGTCACCACGATCAAGGTACGAAACCCGCGGCTCTCGGCCCAGCGCTTGGTCTCGACCGCGTTGCCCAGCGTATTCAGCGAACGATCGAAATCGACGCAGCAGCTTACCACGCGGGCGAATTCGGGATTGAGCCGCAAGACCTCGTCGATTCGGGTCGAGCGGTTAAGGCCGCTGATCAGGAGCCGCTTGCCGCGGCCGTGGCCATCAGTTCCATCGCGTCCGTCACTCGCGAGGCTCCGCCGGTCAGCACGACGATGCCGTCGGCATCGTGCGTCAGCGACGACTTCCTCGTTCGGCACGCTCCAGACGAACCACAGGAACCCAAGACCGAGCAGCGCCGCCGCCATCACCAGGACGATGATCGTCGACCGGCCGATCCACCGCAGCCAGCGACCCGGCGCGCGGGCCGATCCCGTCGGATCCGGCCTCTCGCCGGCGCCCTCATCGGATTTGGTTTCAGCCGTCGACATCGCTGTTCATTTTCCGCAACCGCCGGATCATAGGGCAGATTTCGGCGTCCAGGTGGCGGCAAAAGCCGTTACCCCAGGCTCTCGATGGTGCGGTTGACGGTCTGTCGCGAGGTCGCCGCCGTGACGACGGCGATCAGGATCACCTGGGCGATCACCGCGACATAGCCCCAAAGCCCGATCGAGAACGTGCCGAACAGCGCCGCGAACTGGCCGTCGTCGCCGGTGTCCTGAAAGCGGGCGCTCAGGATCCCTATCAGCACGAACAGGATGATCGCGCCGCCTCCTCCGGCCGCACCGCCCTTGAGCCCGAGCTCGAGAAAATGGCGCTGGAAGTGATCCGCGATGAAGCTGTCCTTGGCGCCGATCAAATGCAGCACCTCGATCACCGGCCGATTGGTCGCCATGGCGGCCCGCGTCGCGAATGTCACCGCCAGGACGGTCGCCACCAGGACGAGCGCCAGCACGCCAAGCGCACCGAGCACCGCCGCGCCCGACATCGCGCGCATGCGAGCGACGAAGCCACGATGGTCGTCGAGGCTCGCCGACGGCACCTCGGTTTCCAGCGCGGAGCGCAGTTGCGGCAGATCCGGCCGGCTGCGCGGCGCGATCCGCACCACGATGATGCGCGGCACCGGCAGATCGTCGAGCCGCAACCCGGTTCCGAGCCACGGCTCCAGCAGGCGCGCGGTCTCCTCCTTCGAGTAGGGCCGCACATCGGCGACGCCCGGGATCGTGCGTGCGATGGCGGCGGCGCGCGCGATGTCGGCTTCCATGTCGCGGCCGACCGTCGCGCGCACCTGGATGGTGACCTCGCGCGAGACGTTCGACTGCCACTCGTTCGCGGCCGAGCGCACCAGGACGGCTGCCCCCGATGTCAGCGATGCGAGAAAGGTCATGATGGCGACGATCGCGATCAGAGCGCGCCCGGAAATGGTCGACTGCGGCACGATCGGCGTCTCGAAGCGCGGCCCGGTGTCTGCGGGCAGCAGCCCCGGCGGCGCCGGCGCGCCGTCGGACACGGTGCTGTTCGGCACAGTCGTGTCACTCGTAGACATGCAGCCGGCCTTCGTGCAGCACCAGACGGCGCGCGTTGAATTGGTCCATCAGCGCGATATCGTGGGTCGCGATGACCACCGCCGTCCCGGATTTGTTGAGCTCGACGAACAGCCGGAGCAGGCGCTGCGCCAGGCTCGGGTCGACGTTGCCGGTCGGCTCGTCGGCGAGCAGAAGCTGCGGCCGCGCGATCACCGCGCGCGCGATGGCGGCACGCTGCTTCTCGCCGCCGGACAGCACCGGCGGCAGCGCGCTCATCCGCTCCCCAAGTCCCACCCAGTCGAGCAAGTCCATCACCTCGGTGCGAAAGTTGTCCTCGGCGAGCCCCATCACCCGCAAGGGCAGCGCGACGTTCTCGTATGTCGTCATGTGGTCGAGCAGGCGGAAATCCTGGAATACGATCCCGATCCGGCGCCGCAACGTCGCCAAGGAATCCTTGCTCAGCGTGGCAATGTCGTGGCCGAACAGGGTGATGAGCCCTCGCGTCGGCCGCAGCGCCAGGAACAGGAGCCGCAGCAGGGACGTCTTGCCGGCGCCCGAGGGGCCGGTCAGGAACTGGAACGAGTGCGGGTCGAGACGGAACGTCACGTCGCGCAGCACCTCCGGCCCTGGGCCGTAGCGCAGACCTACATTCTCGAACCGGACCACCCTACCCCTCCGCCGCGCGCCTTGAGACCCGCCCGGCGCCACGGACCGGCCTCGGCCCGGGATTTATAGCAGCGACCGCGCCTGCTGGCCCGCCGTCTTTGCGGGACGGCGCCGCCTTGCCGTCCAGCCCACCTTTCCCTGGCAGGGCCAAACGGCGGTTTCCTCGGCGCAGCGCCGGCCAAGACCGGTTTTTCGGCCCTCGATGGTTTCCGGTTCGTTAACCGGCTGGCGGTTAGGGTCTACCGCAAAGGCCTGTCCGCTCCCGCTCCGAATCGCCGATGCAGATCGTCTGCCCGAGTTGCGCCACCTCCTATCAGATCGAGCCGACCGTGCTGGGCGCAGGCGGCCGGTCGGTCCGTTGCGTGCGCTGCCATTCGGTCTGGTTCGCGCAGGAGGAGCCGCACCCTCCGCCGACCAACTGGGACGACGTGACGGTTGCCGACGAGGCCGCGGAGGCCGGCTTGCCCACTGACGCGCCGGACGTCGCCTTTGCATCGACTTCCGATCTACCGGCCGGCTTTGGTGCAGGCGAGGCTGATCCGCCTGCCGAAGAAGCCGCGGCCACATCCGAGCCGCCTTTCGCCGACGACGCTCCTTCGCTCGCGGGACCGTACCAGCACGACGAGATGCCACGGTCCTCCTATGAGCCGCTGGCGATGGACGACGCGCCGGCAGCGGTGCGGATGCAGCGCGGCGAGATCGGGCCCGCGATCGAGCCCACGCTCGGCGAAGACATCGAGACTTTCGCGGTTCGCCAAGCGAAGCGCCAGCGAGCGCGCCCCCGCAAGTCGTGGCCGTCGTCGATCCTGCCGACCGCGCTCGCGGCGCTGCTCGTCGCCAACGTCATGATGATCGTCTGGCGTAGCGACGTCGTGAAGCTGCTGCCGCAGACGGCGTCGCTCTATGCGGCGATCGGCCTGCCGGTCAACCTGCGCGGACTGTCGTTCAACAACATCACGACCACGACCGAAACGCATGACGGCGTTTCGGTGCTGGTGGTCGAGGGCAACATCGGCAGCACCTCGTCGCGTGTCGTCGAAGTGCCGCGCCTGCGGCTCTCGCTGCGCAACCGCAGCGGCCACGAGATCTATGCCTGGACCGTGCTGCCCGGCCGCAGCCTGCTGCCGCCCGGCGAAACGCTCGCGTTCCGCTCGCGGCTCGCGTCGCCGCCGGCCGACGGCCATGACGTCATCGTTCGTTTCTTCAACCGCCGCGACCTCGTCGCCGGCCTGCAGTGAGGACGATATGGCACGCATTCTGATCGCGGAGGACGAAGAGGCGATCCGTCAGCTCGTGGCGCGCGCGCTGATACAGGACGGCCACCAGGTCGTGACTGTGGGCGACGGCGCCGAGGCGCTCGACGTGCTCGCGCGCGAACGCGGCGCGTTCGCGTTGCTGCTCACCGACATCCGCATGCCGGTGATGGATGGTATTGCGCTCGCGCTCGCCGCGACGCGCGACCATCCGGCGCTCACAATCCTGCTGATGACCGGCTATGCCGACCAGCGCGAGCGGGCGCACGGCCTCGACGCGCTGATTCACGATGTGGTGACCAAGCCGTTCACGCTCGCCACCATTCGCACGGCGGTCGGCGATGCGCTTAAGGCGCATGCGCAGCGGGCGCATTAGTCCGAAGGCTGGCTGACGGACCGACAAGGAACGTGTGGCAGCTCGCGAAGGTCAGTAATCCCGCAGCAGCCGCTCGATGTAGTCGAGCTCGAGCTGCGGGCGGAAGTTCTCGCCGAAGCGCTTGCGCAGTTCTTCGAGGATGCGGCGCGCGCGCTGCACGTCGATCTCGCCTGGCACCTTGACGGTGGTGTCGTCGCCGTAGTCGCGGCCGCGCAACGGCCGGCCGAGCGGGTCGGTTTCCTGCTGCGCACGCGGCGGTCCGAGGCGGCCGGGCTGGCCGCCCGGTCCCATGCCCATCATGCCCTGCTGCTGCATCTGCTGGGCGAGACTCTGCGCACCGCGGCGCAGCGCATCGAGCGCGCGGCCCTGCGAGCCGACCGCGCCGTCGGCATTGCCTTCGCCGAGCTGGCCTTCGGCCTGGCCCATCGCATCGTCGGCATCGCCAAGCTGGTCGCCTTTGCCCTGCTGGCCTTTCTGGCCCTGCTGGTTCTGGCCCATGCCGCGCTTGCGCAATTCCTCCATCAGCTTCTTGAGCTGCTCGCGCAAAGCCTGCTGGTTCTGCTGCAGGTCGCCCATCTGCTGGTCGCCCTGCTGGCCCTGTTCACCTTGCTGGCCCTGCTGCCCGCGCTGACCGCGTTGCCGGTCGCGGCGCTGATCCTGGCCCTGCTGGAAGGTGCGGTCGCGCAACTGCTGCTGCTTGCGGATCATGTCCTGCAGCTCGTCCAGCGCCTGCATCATGTCGTCGTCGCCGTCCTGGTCCATCTGCTGGCCCGGGCGCGCCATCTGCAGATTGTCCAGCATCTGCTGCAGCTCCTGCAGCATGCGCTTGGCGGCGTCCTTGGCGCCGGAGCGCGCCATCTGCTCGAGCTTGTCGATCATGCTGCGCAGATCCTGCGGCCGCATCTGCCGCGCATTCGGATCGAGCGGGCGCGCGAGCTGCTGCGGATTCTTGCGCATCTGCTCGGCCAAGGCCTGCAGGAACTTGTCGAGCGCGGCGCGCAACTGGTCGGTGAGCTTCTTGATCTCCTCGTCGGTCGCGCCGCGATCGAGCGCCTGGCGCAACGCCTCCTCGGCCGCGCGCAGCGCCTGCTCGGCGTCCGACACGCTGCCGTCCTCGAGATGGACCGCCATGTCCCACATGCGCGCCACGACGTCGCGCAAGCTGGTCGTCGCTCTTGGCGCGCGCCAGCTGCCAGAAGATCGAGCGCAGCCCGAGATAGACGTTGCTCTCCATGTTGAAACGATCGGGCGCGATCGTCAGCGCATCGAGCGCGGTGAGCACGCGCGCCTGCGCGTCGGCGTCGAGCGCAAGAATACGCCGCTGCTCGACCAGCGCACGCGCCATCGGCTTGGTGAACGGCCGCTCCGGCAGGCGGAACTCGAACGGCGCGCTCATGCCTTCGTTGGCGGCCTCGTCGCGCGCGACCAGCGTCATGAGCACGTCGGTACCGGCCCAGGGATGCTCGGTCAGATCCTTGATGGTCTGGCCGACGCCGTTCCGGGTGCGCGCCTGCGGCAGTGCGAGCGCCACGTCGGGCGCGTCGAACAGCGCACGCGGCGGCTGGCCGTCGGTGCCTTCGCTCTTGAGAAGCTTGAATGTCGCCTGCGCACCGACCACGCCATAGTCGTCTTCGAGCTTGTAGTTGAGCTGCAAGGTGCCGCGCGCCTGCCCTTCCGGATCCTTGGCGAGCGCGATCGTCGGCGGCTTGTCCGGAATGGCGGTGAACTGCCAGGTCACGTCGCTCGCGGCGACGCCGCGCACGGAAGCAGAGCCCGCCTCGTTGATGACGAACCGGCGCTCTTCGGTGCCGTTCGCGGCGGTCTTCTGGGCGCCCGACTTTGGCTCCTCAAGTCCGCCGCTCGTGACGACGTTGAGCTGCACCTGCCCGGTCGCGCGGATGACCAGCGTGCTGCCCGCCGGCACCGCCATGGCGACGGCGGCGGGGATCGGCTCGCCCGCGCGCAGCCCCGGCAGGATCACCGGCGGCTTGCCGGTGTAGGTCGGCGGCGACACCCAGGCATCGATACGGAAATTGGCCGGCGCCATCACGCCCTGCCAGTCGAAGGCGGCGGCGATCCGCTTCAGCCGGTCGTTGCCGGCGGCGATGAAGGTCGCCACCACCAGCACGGCCACGAGCGCACGCAACGCGAAAGGATCGCGACGCGCGACGCGCGGCGCCGGTGTGCCGGCCTTCAGCGTCTTGGCGGCAGTCAGCGCGCGCATGATGTGGGCGCGCCACAAGGCGGTGGCGAAGGAATCTTCCGACGGAGCGGCAATCTCGTCGGCGATCGCGGTGGCCGGACGGTGCGGCCGTCCGCTGTTGCGGTCGAGCCGGCGCAAGCCATCCTGCGCGGTCGGAACGCGGACCATGAACAGCGGCGCGAAGGCCGCCGCCGCGAGCAGGAAGAACGCACCGAGGCCGATGGCGCGCCCGATCGGAGGCAGCCACAGCCACAGCCCGAGCCAGGAGACCGCGAGGAACAACCCGATGACTGTTACGATCCCAGCGAGTGCCGGCCACAGCCGCTCCCAGAAGATCGACCAGCGCGCCCGGCTGAGTGCCCGTTGCAGCAGACTGCTGCCACCGCGTTCATCGGCCTTTGCGCTGTCCGTCGGGTGTTCGTTCAACTCCATCTCCTGCAACGAGAATCTGCTTAAATATTAACACGCAAGTAGAGCCATGCCAGCGGGCAAAAGGAAGGCACCCCCTGTTCAAAACGGCGGCATTACGGAAACAAGCTAAGTTGCAACTGGGCTCATAGCCAGGGCGGCAGGCGATCGAGCGCGATCAGCGCCTCGACTTCCATGCGCGGCCGCACCAGCGCCCATTCTGCTTCCCGAACAAGCACTTCCGGGATCAGCGCGCGGGTGTTGTAGGTGCCGGCCTGGACCGCCCCATAGGCGCCGGCGGTCATGACCGCGAGCAGATCGCCTCCGAACGGCGTCGGGATAGGTCGCGATCGAGCGCCAGGAAATCACCGGATTCGCATACCGGGCCGACCACATCGGCATGGATTCGCGCGCCGTCACGCGGTTCCCGGACCGGGCGAATGTCGTGGTGCGCCTCGTAGAGCGTCGGGCGGATGATGTCGTTCATGCCGGCGTCCACGATGACGAAGGTCTTGGCCTCGCCGCGCTTGAGCTCCAGCACGCGCGTCACCAGGATGCCGGCATTGCCCACCAGCACCCGCCCCGGCTCGAAGATCAGCTTGCAGCCCAGGCCGCGCGTCGCGCGCTTGACGATCGCCGCATACTCGTCGGGATGCGGCGGCGGCTCGTTGTCCGCGCGATAGGGAACGCCAAGCCCGCCACCAAGATCGACGTGCGTGATCGTGTGACCGTCGGTGCGCAAGGTCTGCACGAATTCGGACAGCAGCGCGAACGCATCCTCGAACGGCGTCAGATCGATGATCTGACTGCCGATGTGCATGTCGACGCCGGTGACCCGCAGGCCCGGCAGCTTCGCGGCGTGCGCATAGACATCGCGCGCGCGGCTGATCGGGATGCCGAATTTGTTCTCGGACTTGCCGGTCGCGATCTTGGCGTGGGTCTTGGCGTCGATGTCGGGATTGACCCGCACCGAAACGTCGGCGGCGCGGCCCTTTCCGACCGCGATCGCGGATAGCCGTTCGAGCTCACCATCGGACTCGACGTTGACGCAGAAGATGCCTTCATCGACCGCAAGCGCGAGTTCGGCATCGGTCTTGCCGACGCCCGAGAACATGATCTTGCCGGCGGAACGCCCGCCGCTCGCGCACGCTTGAGTTCGCCCGCGGAGACGACATCGGCGCCGGCACCGAGCCGCGCGAACGTCTTGATGACGGCCTGGTTGGAGTTCGCCTTCAGCGCGTAGCAGACGAGCGCGGGGATATCCGCGAAGGCTTCCGTGAACACCCGGTAATGGCGTTCGAGCGTCGCAGTGGAGTAGCAGTAGAACGGCGTCCCCACGGCGCGCGCCAGATCGACGAGATTGACCGCCTCGGCGTACATCACGCCGTTGCGGTAGTCGAAATGGTGCATGGCTAGTGGTCCGGCCCGTGGTCAGTCGATCAGAACATCGAGCGGGCTGCTGCGTCTAGGGCCGTGAGTCGGCGGCAGGATCTGGCCATCCGGTCCCACCTGGGGCTGGCGGTCGGCCGCGACGCTCGGATCGGCGGCGGCCGCCGGCGGCGGGTCGAGCCCGCCCTTGCGCCCGCAGCCGGCCAGGCCGAGCGCCGTCACGAGCGCTCCGACGGCAGCAATGCGCAGCAGCGTGCGGGATGGTAAACAGTTCACGAAAGGTCCCCAGGCATATGACGCGATTTTGCCCCCCAATCGGCGCGATTTCGGGGCAGTTCCTGCATTTTTGTTGAAATTCGACTTTCCATTGAGGTGGCGAGAAGGGGCCGTCAGCCCGCGCGCTCCTTCGCCAGCACCTTGAGCCAGCGGTTGGCCTCGCGCCGCACGTTCCTGGGCGCAGTGCCGCCGTGGCTCACCCGGCTCTTCACCGAGTTGTCGACTGAGAGCACCGCGAACACGTCCTTGGTGATCCGCTTCTCGATCGCCTGCATCGCGGCGAGCGGCAATTCTTCCAGCGGCACGCCCTCGGCCGCCGCCTTGGCGACGATCCTTCCCGTCACATGATGAGCTTCGCGAAACGGCATCTTCAGCGTGCGCACCAGCCAGTCGGCCAGATCGGTCGCGGTCGAATAGCCCTGCCCCGCCGCCTCCCGCATGCGCGCCGCGTCGGGCGTCATGTCGGCGACCATGCCGGTCATCGCGGCGATCGACAGGCTGAGCGCGGAGAGCGCGTCCATCGCGCCTTCCTTGTCCTCCTGCATGTCCTTTTGATACGCGAGCGGCAGCCCCTTCATCACCACCAGAAGCGCCTGCAGCGATCCGATGATACGGCCGGTCTTGGCGCGCACCAGTTCGGCTGCGTCGGGATTGCGCTTCTGCGGCATGATCGACGAGCCGGTGGTGAACTTGTCGGAGAGCGACACCAAGCCGACAAGCGGCGAGCACCAGATCACGATCTCCTCGGCGAAGCGCGACAGATGCACGGCGGTGATCGCGGCGGCCGACAAAGCCTCCAGCACGAAGTCGCGGTCGGAGACCGCATCGAGCGAGTTCGCCATCGGCCGATCGAAGCCGAGCGCCTTCGCGGTCATCGCCCGGTCGAGCGGAAACGCGGTGCCGGCAAGCGCCGCGGCGCCGAGCGGAGATTCGTTGCCGCGCTTGCGCGCATCCGCGAAGCGGCCGCGGTCGCGCGCCGCCATCTCGACGTAGGCGAGAAGATGATGCCCGAAGGTCACCGGCTGCGCGGTCTGCAAATGCGTGAAGCCCGGCATCACGGTCGCGGCATGTTCCAGCGCCTTCTCGGCCAGCGCGCGCTGATAGCCGGCGAGCGCCGCGTCGATCGTGTCGATGGTGGCGCGCACCCAGAGCCGGAAGTCGGTCGCCACCTGGTCGTTGCGCGAGCGCGCGGTGTGCAGGCGGCCGGCCGCCGCGCCGATCAATTCGGCCAGCCGGCTCTCGACGTTCATGTGGATGTCTTCGAGCGCGCGCTTGAACTCGAACTTGCCACCTTCGATCTCTGACAGGATCGTGTCTAGACCGTGAGCGATCTTGCGCGCATCGTCGGCCGTGATGATGCCTTGTTTGGCAAGCATCGCGGCGTGCGCCTTGCTGGCGGCGATGTCCTGGCGGAAAAGATGCCGGTCGAAGTCGATCGAGGCGTTGATCTCCTCCATGACGGCATCGGGGCTTGCGCCGAACCGCCCGCCCCACATCTTGTTGCTCATGACCTGCTCACGTGTACTCGACCCGCTATCCGCGATGAATCCGATGACCAACCCGCCAAACCGCAACCCGCCGAGCCGTATTACAAGATTCGTAACCGGCGCCTGATGGTGGCGGTGGCGCCTCGGACTCGTGGCCGGTGTGGCTATCGCCGGGGCGGTATACGGGATCGGCGGCTTCCAGCGCAATGCGGGCGACACGGAATGCAAGGCGGCGGTCGACCTGGCACGCCGCATCGCACCGCTGGTCCATGGCGAGGTGGCGGGCTTGGTGGTCGCCGAGCGGCCGCTGCGGCTCCCCGATTTCACGGTCCGGGATGCGGCCGGGCAGGAGCGCAAGCTGTCCGACTGGCGCGGCCGCACGGTGCTGCTCAACCTGTGGGCCACCTGGTGCGTTCCTTGCCGCAAGGAAATGCCGGCGCTCGACGCGCTCGAAGGCAAGCTCGGCGGACCGGCCTTCGAGGTGGTCACCATCAATATCGACACCCGCGATCCCGACAAGCCGAAGAACTGGCTCAAGGAGGTCGGTATCGATCGCCTGCGCTATTACGCCGACCCGAGCGCCAAGGTGTTCCAGGACCTCAAGGCGGTGGGACGCGCCATCGGCATGCCGACGACGCTGCTGGTCGATCCGAACGGCTGCGAGATCGCCACCATCGCGGGTCCGGCCGAATGGGCGAGCGACGACGCGGTGAAGCTCATCACCGCCGCGCTGGCGAAGTAGCTCAAGCGATTCATCGGTTGGCTGCGGACGCTCCGCTAGGGGGAATCGAACTGTTCACATGCAGCCTCGCCTGGCTTCACACACGTTCGCGAGCATTACGTCCGACGATGCCCAGCGCGTCGATGGGCTTGGAGCGAGCATGCGGACGAGATGGAAACAAGCGGGCCTGATCGCACTGAGCACATTGGCGGTCGGCCTGGCGGTCGTGGCGGGTCTCCTCCTGCTGCGGAACTATCCCAGCTCGCTGATGGTCAACCCCAGCCAATTCGAGGGGCAGCTGGATTTGGCGGCCGTTTCCCTTCTCGCGTATCTCGTTGCCGTAAAGTGGATCGAGCGCCGCGTCCCAACGGAATTCTCGCTGCAACACGCGTTACGAGTTCTTGCTGCGGGAACGCTGGCCGGGATCGCCCTGCTTTGCGCTCGTGATGGCGATTCTTTGGGTGGCCGGCACCTATCGGCCGGAAGGATGGGGAAATCTCAGCAATCTGGGGCGCGGATTCGTGTTCATGCTGGCGGTCGCGGTGTTCGAGGAAGTCTTGTACCGCGGACTGCTGTTCCGGCTGTGCTCCAAAGTTGTCGGGACGTGGGGAGCTCTGCTGCTGAGCGCGACGCTGTTTGCCGCCACGCACGCGATCAATCCGGCGCGACGCTGACCGGCTTGTTGAACGTGGCGCTTGCAGGCGTGCTGCTCGGAGCGGCCTATGCGGCGACCGGGCGACTCTGGCTGCCGATCGGATTGCATCTCGGCTGGAATTTCGCGGAGGGACCGATATTCGGCACGGCGGTGTCGGGAACCGACATCGGCCCCAGCTTGATCGTCGGTGATTTGGAGGGTCCGGTCATTTTGACCGGCGGAGAATTCGGGCCGGAGGCGTCGATCGTGGGGGTGGCTGTCGTGCTTGCCGCTGCACGTTATTTGCTGTGGCGAATTGTCAAACTGAAGTGTGCCGAACCGCCGATCTGGCGCGACGCGAAGCCGCCGATCCTTTCGAAACTTGCGGTCGCTGCCTGCTGCTTGGCGCGCCAGACCTGCGCCGACTGCCAGGCCGACGGCGTGGATAGCCAATTGAAACGACTGGTGGAGATGGATGACATCGGGTGCCCCGCGACCCGGCGAGCATGATGCCATCGGGTTAAGGCTTCCTGACCGCCCTGAACGGGGTTGACGCAGGTCGGCCGCTGGCCTAATACTTAACCGTATGGTTTACTTTCGTCCTGCTCCGCTCGACCGGACCTTCGCGGCGCTCGCCGATCCGACCCGGCGGGCATTGCTCTCCCGGTTGGGGGAGCACGAGCACGTATCGGTCAGCGATCTCGCCCGACCGTTCGCGATGTCGCTGCCGGCGATCATGAAGCATCTCGACGTCTTGTCGGATGCCGGGCTGATCGCGCGCGCCAAGAGCGGCCGTACCGTCACCTGCCGGCTGACGGCGGCGCCCATGGCGCAGGCGAGCGAGTGGCTTAACCGCTACGAAAAATTCTGGTCCGAGCAGCTCGATCGGCTGGCCGCGTTCCTGGAGGAAGAATCATGGCAACCACCGTCGTCAAACCAAGCCTCACCATCAAGCGCCGGCTCAGGGCCCTCCCCGCCCAAGTCTACAGCGCCTGGACCGAACCGGAAAAAGTGAGCCGCTGGTTCGGACCCGGCGGAACGAAGGTCACGCTGGCCGAGTTCGATGCGCGCAAGGGTGGACGCTATCGCATCGTTGCGAAATCGGCCGACGGCACGGAGCACGACGTGAGCGGCATCTTCCGCGAGGTCGTGCCGGACGAAAAGCTCGTCTACACCTGGGCTTGGCGTTCGACGCCGGAACGTGAATCGCTGGTGACCGTTGAATTCAAGCGCGAGGGCACCGGCACGCTGCTGACGCTCACGCACGAAGACTTCTTCGACGAACCGGCACGCGATCGCCACCAGCATGGCTGGGACGACGCGCTCGATATGCTCGAAAAATACTTCGCCTGAGTTTCACACGCCCGACATCGGGTTCGCGCAAGTTGCCAGATCGCAAACACGTTGCCTGATCGCAAAGGAGAAGCCTTATGGCCTCGCATGGAAAATTCCACTGGAACGAACTCATGACGCGCGATGTGAACCGCGCCAAGAAATTCTATGCCGACACGATCGGCTGGACTTTCGACGCCATGCCGATGCCCACGGGCGGAACCTATTGGGTTGCCATGGAAGACGGCGAGCCCGCCGGCGGCATCTTCGACATCAGCGGGACGGAGTACCAGGGTGTGCCGGAGTGCTGGATGTCCTATCTCGCAGTCGACGACGTGGACGCGCGCGTCGCGAAGGCCGTCAAGGCGGGAGCCAAGCTGATGAAACCTGCCTTCGACGTTCCCGGCGTCGGCCGCATCGCGATCCTGACGGAACCGGGCGGCGCCGGCGTCGGCTGGATCACGCCCGCGAACTAGCCTCCGGCAGAGGCATTGTCTCGGGAAGGCTACGCGCGCTCGCACGCGCCGCTCTTCCTGCTGCCAAATTTCAGGAGAGAGCAGATGCAACCTCACAAGATCGTTTCGCAGGCCGAATGGCTCAAGGCCCGCACCGCGCATCTCGCCAAGGAAAAGGAACTCACCAGAGCGCGCGATGAAGTCGCCCGGCAACGGCGCGAATTGCCCTGGGTGAAGGTCGAGAAGGCTTACGTGTTCGACACGCCCACCGGCAAGAAGACGCTCGCGGACCTGTTCGATGGCCGCAGCCAGTTGATCGTCTATCACTTCATGCTCGGCCCCGGCTGGGAGCAAGGCTGCAAGAGTTGCTCGTTCCTGGCCGATCACTTCGATGCCGCCGCCCTGCACCTGGCTCAGCGGGATGTCACCCTGATCGTAGTGTCGCGTGCGCCGCTGGCCGAGATCGAAGCGTTCAAGAAGCGAATGGGCTGGCGCTTCAAGTGGGCGTCATCCTACGGCAACGACTTCAATCACGACTACCATGTGTCGTTCACGCCCGAGGAGATGGCCCGCGGCTCGGTCTATTACAACTACCGGAATCAGAAGTTCGGCAGCGAGGAAGCACCGGGCGCAAGCGTGTTCTTCCGCGACGACGCCGGCAACATCTTCCACACCTACTCGGCCTACGAGCGCGGCCTCGACATCCTGCTCGGCACCTACAACTTCCTCGACCTCGTGCCGAAAGGGCGCGACGAAGACGATCTCGACTTCACCATGTCGTGGGTGCGCCACCATGACCGTTACGAGGATCAGCCTAAGAAGGGCGCTTCATGCTGCGATTGAGCACGTGCTCGTGAACCGGAATGAGACATGCGGCGGCCGATAGGCCGCAATCAAACAGACGGACGACAAGGACCATTTTGCAACCAAAGGAGCCGACCATGAAGCTTTATGGATTCCCGCCTTCACCCAACACGTGGAAAGTCAGCGCCGTCGCCGCCCACATCGGCGTTCCGCTCCAGCTCGAAATCGTCGACCTGACGAAGCCGCGTACGCCGGACTATCTCAAGCTCAATCCCGAGCGGCCGCGCTCCGACGCTGGTCGACGGCGATTTCGTGCTGTGGGAATCGACCGCGATCATGCAGTACGTCGCCAGCCGGAAGCCGAATTCGCTGTGGCCCGACGACGCCCGTGCACGCGCCGACATCGTGCGCTGGCAAAGCTGGGACCTCGCGCATTGGAGCAAGGACGGCTGCGTCCCGCTGATCTTCCAACGGCTGGTCAAAGGTCTTTTGAACATGGGACCGCCCGACGAGGCCGCCATCGCCAAGGGCACCGAAGCGTTCGCCCGCGAGGCACGCCTGCTCGACGCGCATCTGGCGAAGCAATCCTATCTCGTCGGTAATGCGGTCACCCTCGCCGACTTCTCGGTCGCGGCGCCGCTGTTCTATACCGAAAAGGCCGGGCTACCGATCGCGCCCCATGCGCACCTGTGCGACTGGTTCAAGCGCGTCTCGGCTCTGCCGGCCTGGAAGGAGACCGCGCCGCAAGCGCCTGCCGCGGCCGCGGCGTAAGGAGAGCACTACTCTGTCTCCGCCCTCACCCTGAGAGGCTGTGAATCTTTCGATTTTGGCGATTTTGGCATGAGTCAAATCAATGACTTACGAGGCCAAAAATCGCGAAGTCGACATCGCTTCGCGAGCGCTCTCAGCATGAGGCCGAGATAAACCGCCGCTCAGCGCGTCGGCACCGGCTTCTCGCCGCGATAGTCGTAGAAGCCGCGCTGCGTCTTGCGACCGAGCCAGCCGGCCTCGACGTACTTCACCAGCAGCGGGCACGGCCGGTACTTGGAATCGGCCAGCCCCTCGTGCAGCACCTGCATCACCGACAGGCAGGTATCGAGCCCGATGAAGTCGGCGAGTTCGAGCGGTCCCATCGGATGGTGCGCGCCGAGCCGCATCGCGGTGTCGATCGCCTCCACGTTGCCGACGCCCTCGTAGAGCGTGTAGATCGCCTCGTTGATCATCGGCAGCAGGATGCGGTTGACGATGAAGGCCGGGAAATCCTCGGCCACCGCGATGGTCTTGCCGAGCTTCGACACGAATTCCTTGGTGGCGACGAAGGTCGGATCGTCGGTGGCGATGCCGCGGATCAGTTCGACCAGCTCCATCAGCGGCACCGGATTCATGAAATGGATGCCGATGAATTTCTCCGGCCGGTCGGTCGACGACGCGAGCCGCGTGATCGAGATCGACGACGTGTTGGTGCCGACGATCGCCTCGGGCTTGAGCGAGGAGCAAAGCGCGGAGAAGATCTGCCGCTTGACATCCTCCTTCTCGGTCGCCGCCTCGATGACGAGGTCGCACTCCCCGAAGTCGTCGTACTTCTCCGCCGGACTGATGCGCTTGAGCGCCGCCTGGCGGTCCTCTTCGCTGATACGCTTGCGGGTGACCTGCCGCGCCATGTTGCCGTTGATGGTCGCGATCCCGGCCTTGAGGCGATCGGCGATTGATGTCGTTGAGCTTGATGTCGAAGCCGGCGAGCGCGCAGACATGCGCGATGCCGCAGCCCATCTGTCCCGCGCCGATCACGCCGATGGTGCGGATGGAATTCACTTTCTCCGCGCGTGCAGCGGCGGGTCGCTCTTTAACGTCGATCATGTTCGTGTGCGTGCCTTATCCATATTTAGTCTTATTTTACGCCGGACCCAGGCCGGACACCACCGGTCTGACCCTAACTTCGCAGTAATGGTCAACGGCCGAGCTTGCCTAGTTCAGCCGCCAGTTCCGGCAAAGCCGTGTAGAGATCGGCGACCAGGCCATAGTCGGCGACCTGGAAGATCGGCGCCTCCTCGTCCTTGTTGATCGCCACGATCACCTTGGAATCCTTCATGCCGGCAAGGTGCTGGATCGCACCCGAAATGCCGACCGCGATATAGAGCTCGGGCGCCACAACCTTGCCGGTCTGGCCGACCTGCCAGTCGTTTGGCGCATAGCCGGCATCCACTGCCGCGCGCGAGGCGCCGACCGCCGCGCCAAGCTTGTCGGCCACCGGCTCGATATACTTAGTGAAGTTGTCGCGGCTTTGCATCGCCCGGCCACCGGAAACGATCACCTTGGCGGAGGTCAATTCGGGCCGCTCCGACTTCGACAATTCGTCGCCCACGAAGGTCGAGATGCCCGGATCGGCGGCGGCGGTGGCCGCCTCGATGGGCGCCGCGGCGCTGCCCGGCCCGGTTGCCTGGAAGGTCGAGGTGCGCACGGTGATGACCTTGATCTTGTCCTTGGAGCGCACCGTCTGCACGGCGTTGCCCGCATAGATCAGCCGCTCGAAGGTATCGGGCGAGATCACCTTGACGATGTCGGAGACCTGCATGACGTCGAGCAGCGCGGCAACGCGGGGCATGACGTTCTTGCCGGTCGTGGTCGCCGGCGACACGATCGCCGCATACGAAGGCGCGAGCGCGACGATGAGCGCGGCAAGCGGCTCGGCCAGCATGTGCTCGTAGGCGTCGCCTTCGGCGAACAGCACCTTCGCGACGCCGTCGAGTTTGCTGGCGGCTTCCGCCACGGCGCGCGCGCCTTTGCCGGCGACCAGCACATGCACCGGCTCGCCCAGCGCCTTGGCGGCGGTGAGCGCCTTGTTGGTTGAATCCTTGAGCACCTTGTTGTCGTGCTCGGCGATCAGGAGAGTAGTCATCAGCGGTTTCCGGTCCGTTTGTCGTTCAGGTTCGGGCGTCGTCTAGCATAGGAGGCGCCGTCATTCGATCACCTCGTCGGCGCGGATGAGCACCGCGGTCGGCAGTTCGATGCCGATCGCCTTCGCGGTCTTAAGATTGAGTACCATCTCGTACTTCGTCGGCTGCTCGACCGGCAAGTCGACGGGCTTCGCACCCTTGAGAATTTTGGCGACGAACGTACCGCCCTGGCGATACATCGCCACCGGGTCGGCGCCATAGGACATCAGCCCCCCGGCCTCGGCGTAGGCCTTGAAGATGAACATCGACGGCAGCCGCTGGCGAAGCGCAAGGTCGGCGATCTCCTGCCGATGCGGCGCAAAGAATGGACCGGACAAGACGAGGAGCATGTCAGCTCCGGCATTCGCCATGCTCCGGAAGGCGCCCTCGATGTCATACGGCGGCTTATCCATCTTCAGCGACTGAACCTCAAGGCGCAGCAACTTTGCCCGCCGTTCCGCGGTCTCGAACTGGGCGGCGATATGTCGTCCCACAGCACGGCCAGCCGGGTCCGACCGGGAAACGCTTGGGTCAACAGCTCCACCTGCTTTTCGGCAAGCTCGGTCTGACGCAGGAAAACACCGGTCGCATTGCCGCCTGGGTTGGCCAGGCTCTGCACATAGCCCCGTGCAATCGGATCGTAATTGTTGGCGACGAACACGATCGGAATCGTTCGGCTCGCGCGCAAGAACGCCTGCAGAATAGGTTCCGCACCCAAGGCGACAAGCACATCCGGGCTGGTGCGGACCATCTCAGCCGCCTGCGCGGTGAGTGTGGGCAAATCCCGATCCGTCGGTCTTTGCTCAACGAGCAAATTCTGACCCTGGCTGAAACCGGATTTCTGCAATTCGTCCAGGAACGCGCGGTAGGCCGGAGCCATGACAGGATTGCCGGCGCCGACAAAGACGCCGATGCGTGCCGGCTTGCCCGACTGCTGCGCGCGCGCAGCAAAGGTCAGCCAGCGC
>CAVVON010000002.1:0-83548 GCA_963749815.1 uncultured Alphaproteobacteria bacterium
AAACCTCCTATTTTATTCAGAGATCTCATACTTCCATTTGATAACGGAAGTCCGAAACCAAGCATTGCGTTAGCAATGCGCAGTCCTCGGGCTAGTCCCGAACACCTCGTGCAGCGGGTTGTGCACCCGACCACACATGGTCTCGGAATTCCGTTATCGGAAGTGGGTTGCCCCATTCGGAAATCCGCGGATCAAAGCTTCTTCGCAGCTCCTCGCGGCTTATCGCAGCGTAGCACGTCCTTCATAGCCTCTCAGCGCCAAGGCATCCACCGAACGCCCTTAAGGCACTTGATCGCTCTCATCATCAATGCCCATCCGCTCGGCAGCGGAAACGTGCGCGCGTCCGTTTCGAACTTGCGTTCTCGCGAACAGAGCGAACGTTCGGACATTGATTAGAAAGACCAGCTTGTCTTCGGACCGTTCCGACGGCGTGCGGTCAAGCAGCCGACATAAAGCATCGACGACCTCGTCGCGGCGCCTTGCGGCGTCGAAACGCGATCGACGGTGCTCGGAGATTGCGTGTCGCGCGCGACTTGCGTCGCGTCGACTCTCGGAGCGATCCTACCTCTTCACGATGTCAGATATTTTAGTTCAGTTATCGCGCATCCATCCTCGGCCTCGGCGTATTGATGCCTTGGCAAAACGACGGATACGGAATGATTTTCTCTGCGGACGAGAATGAGCCTGGCTGGTGGAGCCAGACGGGATCGAACCGACGACCTCCTGCTTGCAAAGCAGGCGCTCTCCCAACTGAGCTATGGCCCCGGAGAGCCAGTCAGCCGACGCTGCGCAGCAGCAAGGCTGGTGGGCCTGGGAAGATTTGAACTTCCGACCTCACGCTTATCAAGCGCGCGCTCTAACCAACTGAGCTACAAGCCCGTGATCATTCGCCGGCCGCTCGCGCGACATCCTTACGTCGCCAAACAGCGTCGTTCAAGAAACGTCGCTGTCGAGACAACGCGGCGCACGAAACGGCACGGGGCTCGTCCGCGAAAGAAAGAGAAAAGAAGACGGCGGTGTCCCGCCAGTGGACCAAATCGTCCTGAAACGATCGGCCCTGATGTTTCTGAAGAGATCCGATAGAGAGCGCGTGATGCGCCTCTGAAGGATCATCCTTAGAAAGGAGGTGATCCAGCCGCAGGTTCCCCTACGGCTACCTTGTTACGACTTCACCCCAGTCGCTGAACCTACCGTGGCCGGCTGCCTCCTTGCGGTTAGCGCACCGTCTTAAGGTAAATCCAACTCCCATGGTGTGACGGGCGGTGTGTACAAGGCCCGGGAACGTATTCACCGCAGCGTGCTGATCTGCGATTACTAGCGATTCCAACTTCATGGGGTCGAGTTGCAGACCCCAATCCGAACTGAGACGGCTTTTTGAGATTTGCGAAGGATTGCTCCTTTGCGTCCCTCTGTCACCGCCATTGTAGCACGTGTGTAGCCCAACCTGTAAGGGCCATGAGGACTTGACGTCATCCCCACCTTCCTCGCGGCTTATCACCGGCAGTCCCCTTAGAGTGCCCAACTAAATGATGGCAACTAAGGGCGAGGGTTGCGCTCGTTGCGGGACTTAACCCAACATCTCACGACACGAGCTGACGACAGCCATGCAGCACCTGTGTTCCAGCCAGCCGAACTGAAGAGTTCCATCTCTGGTACCCATACTGGACATGTCAAAGGTTGGTAAGGTTCTGCGCGTTGCTTCGAATTGAACCACATGCTCCACCGCTTGTGCGGGCCCCCGTCAATTCCTTTGAGTTTTAATCTTGCGACCGTACTCCCCAGGCGGGATGCTTAATGCGTTAGCTGCGCCACTGAAGGGTAAACCCACCAACGGCTAGCATCCATCGTTTACGGCGTGGACTACCAGGGTATCTAATCCTGTTTGCTCCCCACGCTTTCGCACCTCAGCGTCAGTACCGGGCCAGTGAGCCGCCTTCGCCACTGGTGTTCTTGCGAATATCTACGAATTTCACCTCTACACTCGCAGTTCCACTCACCTCTCCCGGACTCAAGCTCTTCAGTATCAAAGGCAGTTCTGGAGTTGAGCTCCAGGATTTCACCCCTGACTTAAAAAGCCGCCTACGTGCGCTTTACGCCCAGTGATTCCGAGCAACGCTAGCCCCCTTCGTATTACCGCGGCTGCTGGCACGAAGTTAGCCGGGGCTTCTTCTGCGGGTACCGTCATTATCTTCCCCGCCGAAAGGGCTTTACAACCCTAGGGCCTTCATCACCCACGCGGCATGGCTGGATCAGGCTTGCGCCCATTGTCCAATATTCCCCACTGCTGCCTCCCGTAGGAGTCTGGGCCGTGTCTCAGTCCCAGTGAGGCTGATCATCCTCTCAGACCAGCTACTGATCGTAGCCTTGGTGAGCCGTTACCTCACCAACAAGCTAATCAGACGCGGGCCGATCCTTCAGCGATAAATCTTTCTCCTTACGGACGTATACGGTATTAGCCAAAGTTTCCCTTGGTTGTTCCGTACTGAAGGGTACGTTCCCACGTGTTACTCTCCCGTCTGCCGCTCCCCTTGCGGGGCGCTCGACTTGCATGTGTTAGGCCTGCCGCCAGCGTTCGCTCTGAGCCAGGATCAAACTCTCAAGTTGGAGAGAGATCTGATCTCGGCTGATCACAACGTTTGACGAGGTCCCACCTTCATCTCCGCGGTCACGATCGCCTGCATACGGTTTGCACCGCACCCAGGATTTCGCAGCCGCGAACATTTTGGTGTTGACCTGAAACGTCGACCGCCGAAGTCTCTATCCGGCTGCATCTCTTGAAGAATTTCTTCTTCACGAGGGAGCAGCCCGCAGGGACTCCGCCGTCCACGTTTCTCTTTCTTCCTATTCACTTGTCAAACAGCCCGGGATCAAGGTGATCCCACCCCCTGGAATGACCAGAGGGCCGTCGAAGCCTGGGGGCTTCCGACCAGAGCCGGGAGCCTTTGTCACCGAGTATCAGTGAGGAGCTTCGAGACGCGCCATCGCGCCGAGGCGGACGGCGTGTCGAATGCGCGTATATAGGCTTCGACTTCCGCGGATGTCAACACCTGAGGCGGACAAAATCGAGCCTTGGGATGCCCCGGCGCAACAGCCATCTTCGCAAGTGTTTTAGGGGGTTTAGACCGGGTGGAAAGCCGGGTTCCGCGCCGCACTTGAGCCACATTCCTCCCGCCCACTCGGTACCCAAGGGAGAGGTGTCAGTTCCGGGGGGAATTGCGCCGGTGTCGCGCGGGGACTCAAACGCGACGTAACGGCGTTACCCACCAGAGCCAGAAGGTCGGACACGGTCGTTGACTGACCGTGAGGAGCGCCGCGCAACGCGGCGGTCTTCAGGTCAACGTCGCAGTATCCGGTCGCGTTCGGCACCTCAGTCGGTGATCCACTCGCGCGTGCGAGTGGCAGGGGACGTGGACTTGGATCAGGTCAAGCGACGCGGCACGTATCGGCTGAGCGCGGATGCCGGTCATATCGACCTCGGCAACGAGCCGCCGCTGTCGGTCGACGGCGAGACCACCAATCCGATCGATCGCCGGCGCGTCTCGATCCAGTGGTTCAGCGGCACCATCCTGACCGGTCTCTGCGGCGCTGCACTGATGAGCGGCGCCGTTTTTGCGGCGCTCGACGGCGAGACCAACTTCGCCACCGTGCCGCAGCGCGTCGAAGCGCTGATACGCGATGCCGCCGCCAACGTCGCCGAGCGCCTGTCGAACGCGACGCGCAAGGCCGATCGCCTGCCGCCGCCCGGCGAATACAACGCCGCCCGCCAGGTCATCCGCGTCTCCACCACCATGCGCGGCGCCAACAATCGCGAGATCGTCCGCGTTCGCCCGTTCGTCCGCGTCGCGGGCAATCTCTCGCTCTCGGTGTCCGAACTCTCGGCCGGCCTGCCGGCCTTCAACGCGCAGAAGATGCTGGCGCAATCGGACGCCGCCATCGCCGCCGCCGAGGACGGCGCCGGTGCCGGCACCGAGCCGGACGCCGAAGTCTCGTTCTTCACCCGCGACCTCGCCACCGTGCTGCCGCGCGCGAAGATCGCCGCCGTGCTGCCGCTCGACGACGTGCTCGGCCGCGTGCGCGAGGCCGCCAACTGGAATTCCAGCAAGGGCGCGATCATCACCGCGTCGATCCCGACCGGACCGATGGCCTACGCGCCTGAAAAGCACGGCGACGTCTATGCCGCCGTTCGAGCCGCGCATCGTCGAAGAGAACATCACGCTGCTGCCGAAGACCACGACCCAATCCGGCAATGCCTGGAACGAGCGCACGATCATGCTCAAGAAGGGCGATTCAGTCTCCGCCGCCCTGCGCGAGCTTGGCGCCTCTCCCGAGGAGATCAAGTCGATCACGGCGGCGTTCGGTTCGCGCGGCCGGGACACCACGCCGCGCGACGGCTACAAGCTGCGCGTGCTGCTTGCGCCGGCGGCCGGCGGAATGCGGCTGCAGCCGGTGCGCGTCGTGATCGCGACCGACAGCACGGTCGAGTCGATCGTGGCGCTGTCCGACAAGGGCAAATACGTCTCGGTCGACGTGCGCAGCGCCGACCAGCGTGGCCTCGACCGCGAGCGATGACGACGAGGACGACGGCAAGGGCGTGCGGCTCTACCAGAGCATCTACGAGACCGCGCTGCGCAACCAGGTGCCGCGCCCGGTGATCGACGACCTGATTCGGGTCTACTCCTACGACGTCGACTTCCAGCGCAAGGTTCAGCCCGGCGATTCGTTCGAAGTGTTCTTCGCGGGCGAGGACGAGAACTCGAACGACGGCAGCAAGAGCGAGGTGCTGTTCGCCTCGCTCACCACCGGCGGCGAGACCCGCAAGTTCTATCGCTACCAGACCGCGGACGACAACGTCGTCGACTACTACGACGAGACCGGCAAGAGCGCGAAGAAGTTCCTGGTGCGCAAGCCGCTGGCGAACGGAATCATGCGCTCGCCGTTCGGCTCGCGCAATCATCCGATCCTCGGCAGCACCCGCATGCACACCGGCGTCGACTGGGGCGTCCGACATGGGCACGCCGATCTTCGCCTCCGGCAACGGCGTGATCGAGAAGGCCGGCTGGGAAGGCGGCTACGGCAAGTACATCCGCATCCGCCACGCCAACGGCTACGAGACCGCCTACGGCCACATGTCGGCGTTCGCGCGCGGCATGGAGCCGGGCAAGCGCGTGCGCCAGGGCCAGGTGATCGGCTATGTCGGCTCGACCGGCCTGTCGACCGGCGCCCATCTGCACTACGAAATCCTGATCAACGGCCGCTTCGTCGATCCGATGAAGATCAAGCTGCCGCGCGGTCGCGTGCTCGAAAGCACGCTGCTCGCCGGCTTCGAGCAGGAGCGCGGACGTCTCGACAACATGATGTCGCGCACCGCCACTCCGGTTTACGCGTCAGGCGTGGCACCCGGCCGCTGACGCAGTTGCGTGGCGAGTTCAGCGTAAGATACGGACCCAAGATGGCGGACCACGGACGGCGGGATGAGTTCCCGCCGTCCGTTTCGCTTTGGGGGATTGGCCGTCAGGCCGCCGCCGCGAGCTTGCCGTTGAAGGCGAGCCCCTGCTTGCCGGCCGAGATCGTGACCTTCTCGCCGTCCTTCACGCGCCCGGCCAGGATCAGCTCGGCGAGCGGGTCCTGCACCGACTTCTGGATCACGCGCTTGAGCGGGCGCGCGCCATAGGCCGGGTCCCAGCCCTTGTCGGCGAGCCATTCGCGCGCCGCCGGCTCGAGCACGATCGTCGATCTTGCGGTCCTCCAGCAGCTTGGCGAGCCGCTTCATCTGGATGTCGACGATCTTCGCCATCTCGTTGCGCTTGAGCCGGTGGAACAGGATGATCTCGTCGACGCGGTTGAGGAACTCCGGCCGGAAGCTCGCGCGCACCACCGCCATCACCTGATCCTTGACCGCGTCGGTGTCCTGGCCTTCCGGCTGGTTCACCAGGAAGTCGGCGCCGAGGTTCGAGGTCATGACGATCAGCGTGTTGCGGAAGTCGACGGTGTGGCCCTGCCCGTCGGTCAGGCGGCCGTCGTCGAGCACCTGCAGCAGCACGTTGAACACGTCCGGGTGCGCCTTCTCGATCTCGTCGAACAGGATGACCTGATAGGGCCGCCGCCGCACCGCTTCGGTGAGCGCGCCGCCTTCGTCGTAGCCGACATAGCCGGGCGGCGCGCCGATCAGCCGCGCGACCGAGTGCTTCTCCATGTATTCCGACATGTCGATGCGCAGCAGCGCGGTCTCGTCGTCGAACAGGTATTCGGCGAGCGCCTTGGTCAGCTCGGTCTTGCCGACGCCGGTCGGCCCCAGGAACATGAACGAGCCGATCGGCCGGTGCGGGTCCTGCAGGCCGGCGCGCGCGCGGCGCACCGCGGTCGAGACCGCCTTGACGGCCTCCTCCTGGCCGATGACGCGCTTGCCGAGCTCCTCCTCCATGCGCAGGAGCTTTTCCTTCTCGCCTTCCAGCATCCGGTCGACCGGCACGCCGGTCCAGCGCGACACCACCTGCGCGACGTGGTCGGCGGTCACCGCCTCCTCCACCATGGCGCCTTGCCCTCGGCCTTGCCCTCGATCGCCTTGAGCTTCTTCTCGAGCTCCGGGATGCGGCCATAGGCCAGCTCGCCGGCCGCTGGTACTCGCCCTTGCGCTGCGCATTGGCGAGCTCGCTGCGCAGCTGGTCGAGCTCGGTCTTGAGCTTCTGGGCGTCGGAGAGCTTGCTCTTCTCCGCCTGCCAGCGCGCGGTCAGGTCGGCCGACGCTTCTCCAGCGCGACCAGCTCCTTTTCGAGATTCTTCAGCCGCTCCTTCGAGCCCGGATCGCTCTCCTTCTTGAGCGCCTCCTGCTCGATCTTGAGCCGCACGATCTCGCGGTCGATCGAATCGAGCTCCTCGGGCTTGGAATCGACCTGCATCTTCAGCCGCGCCGCGGCCTCGTCGACCAGGTCGATCGCCTTGTCGGGCAGGAAGCGGTCGGTGATGTAGCGGTTCGACAGCGTCGCCGCGGCGACGATCGCGCCGTCGGTGATGCGCACGCCGTGATGCTGCTCGTACTTGTCCTTGAGGCCGCGCAGGATCGAGATCGTATCCTCGACCGTCGGCTCGGAGACGAACACCGGCTGGAAGCGCCGCGCCAGCGCCGCGTCCTTCTCGACGTGCTTCTTGTATTCGTCGAGCGTGGTCGCGCCGATGCAGTGCAGCTCGCCGCGCGCCAGCGCCGGCTTGAGCAGGTTCGACGCGTCCATCGCGCCGTCGGCCTTGCCGGCGCCGACCAGCGTGTGCATCTCGTCGATGAACAGGATGATGCCGCCGTCGGACGACGTCACCTCCTGCAGCACGGCCTTGAGCCGCTCCTCGAACTCGCCGCGGTATTTCGCGCCGGCGATCAGCGCGCCGATGTCGAGCGCCAGGAGCTTCTTGTCCTTCAGGCTCTCCGGCACGTCGCCGTTGACGATGCGCTGCGCCAGGCCTTCGACGATCGCGGTCTTGCCGACGCCGGGCTCGCCGATCAGCACCGGATTGTTCTTGGTGCGGCGGGACAGCACCTGGATGGTGCGGCGGATTTCCTCGTCGCGGCCGATCACCGGATCGATCTTGCCGTCGCGCGCGGCCTGCGTCAGGTCGCGGGCATATTTCTTGAGCGCGTCATAGGCGTTCTCGGCCGACGCGCTGTCGGCGGTGCGGCCCTTGCGCAGCGCCTCGATGGCGGCATTGAGGTTCTGCGGCGTGACGCCGGCGCGGGCGAGGATCTTCCCGGCCTCGCTGTCCTTGTCGAGCGCGAGCGCCAGCAGCAGCCGCTCGACGGTGACGAAGCTGTCGCCCGCCTTCTCGGCGATCTTCTGCGGCCTGGTCGAAGACGCGCGCCAGCGCCGGCGTCGAGATAGACCTGCCCGGCCCCGCCGCCCGAAACCTTCGGGACGCTTGGCGAGCGCCGCCTCGACGGCCGTGCAGCGCCTCGCGCGAGTCGCCGCCGGCGCGGTCGATCAGCCCGGCCGCGAGCCCTTCCGGGTCGTCGAGCAGGACCTTGAGCAGATGCTCGGGGGCGAATTGCTGGTGGCCTTCGCGCAGGGCCAGCGATTGCGCGGACTGAACGAATCCGCGCGCGCGGTCGGTGTATTTTTCGAAATCCATGTCTGTTCCCTCAGCCTGTCCCCCCGCCCTTGCGGCACAGGAGGACATCGTCAATGGGTCGCCGCCCGCCGGCCCTGATCTGGGTCAAACGGAGCGGCAGCATTTGGCGGCAGGCCCCAAGCGGCGACCCGCCGGTAAACTATGTGGGAAGCCACCCGTTTTGCCGGAAGGGGTTTTGGCCGAATTTCCTGCCTAGCTAGGCACCGTGCCGGCAAACGGGTTAACAAGGGCCATGGCCGTGGAAGCCCCGAAAATCCAGGCGATCTACCGCTACCCGGTGAAGGGGCTGAGCCCGGAGCCGCTCGACCGGACCCGCCTCGTCGCCGGGCCAGACGGTCCCGGCCGACCGGCTCTATGCCATCGAGAACGGGCCCTCCGGATTCGACCCGGCGGCGCCGGGCTATCTGCCCAAGGCGCGCTTCCTCATGCTGATGAGGAACGAGCGGCTGGCCTGTCTGCGCACGCCGCTTCGACGACGCGACCCACATGCTGACGATCGAGGCCGACGGCCGGGAGGCGGCGCGCGGCGATCTGCGCACGCCCGAGGGCCGCGCGGCGATCGAGCAGTTCTTCGCCGGCTTCTGCGCGGACGAATTGCGCGGACCGCCGAAGGTCCTGCACGCGCCCGGCCACAGCTTCTCGGACGTCGCCAAGAAGGTGGTGTCGATCATCAACCTCGCCTCGGTCGCGGCGCTCGAGACCGCGGTCGGCGCGCCGGTCGATCCGCTGCGCTTCCGCGGCAACGTCTATGTCGCCGGCTGGCCGGCCTGGCACGAATTCGACCTGCTCGGACAGGAGGTCGCGATCGGCGGCGCGCCGGCTGAAGATCGTCAAGCGCATCGTGCGCTGCGCGGCCACCAACGTCGATCCCGACACCGGCATCCGCGACCTCGCGATCCCGCACACGCTGATGCAGACTTACGGGCACGCGGACTGCGGCGTCTATGGCGAGGTGATCGCGCCGGGCGAGATCGCGACCGGAGAGGCGTTAGGACAATAGCGGTTGGAGAGGATGACCGACCATGGCCCGGCATCGCACTGCGCTCGTGATCTTGCTGACCGTCTTCACGTCGCCCGCACCGGCCGATCCGGCGCTCGACGCGCTCATCGCCGCCTATCCGGACCATCTCGCCAGCTACGACGACAAGGACCTGATCTGGAAGGACGGCACCCGCATGCCGCTGTCGAGCGGCGACTCCACCAAGAGCTTCGAAGAGCTGCTCGATCGTCCCGATATCAAGGACCAGTTCGCCATCCCCTACCCGCTCGGCGCCGAGCTGAAGGTCCCGGTGCTGAACGAGGACCCCGGCCGCATCCGCAACGAGGCGTTCTTCCTCAAGATGTACGGCGACTGCCGCAAGGGCGAAGTCGCCAAGCGCCTCGCCAAGGTCGCCTGGATGCCGAACCGGCGCGGCGGCAGCGTCAACGTGACGACCGTGAACCGCGTCAACGAGCGGCTCGCCGCCGTGGTCAAGGACCTCGACACGCTGCCGGCCGACATGACGAAGTATCTGGTGCCGTCGGCCGGCATCTACAATTGCCGCACCATCGCCAACACCAGCAGGCTGTCGGTGCACGCCTTCGCGGCGGCGATCGACATCAACGACAAGCTCTCGGACTATTGGGAATGGTCGAAGGGCAAGGACGGCTCGATCGCCTGGAAGAACCGCATCCCCGGCGCGATCGGCGAAATCTTCGAGCGCCACGGCTTCATCTGGGGCGCCAAGTGGTACCACTTCGACACCATGCACTTCGAATACCGGCCGGAGATCATCGCGCTCGCCAAGCAGGGCTGGCCGAAGAAATAAGAAACACGGAGGAAGAGTCCGAATGCCAAGGCACAAATTCATCGCGTATGCGCTCGCTGCCGGCGCTGCCCTCGCAACACTGGCGGCTGCCGCCGGCAGCGTTGCCCAGGAAGCCTATCCGGCGCGGCCGATCACCATTGTCGTGCCTTACGCGGCTGGCGGCCTGTTCGACGGCATCGCCCGCGCGATTGCCGAGCCGATGCGCAAGAGCCTCGGCCAGCCGGTGGTGGTCGAAAATGTCGGCGGCGCGGGCGGCACGATTGCGGTCGGGCGCGTCGCGCGCGCGGCGCCGGACGGCTACACGATCGCGACCGGCTCGGGCGACCAGTTCGTCGTCAATGCCGCGATCTATCCGCTGCAATACGACGTGGTGAAGGATTTCGAGCCGGTCGCGCTGCTCATCAACGGTCCGAACCTGGTGGTCAGCAAGAATGCGGTGCCGGCCAGCAACCTGAAGGAGCTGGTCGCCTGGCTAAAGGCGAACCAAGGTTCGGTCTCGTCGGCGCACAATGGCGCGGGCGGCGTCCTGCATCTGTGCGGCATCCAGCTGCAACAGGTGACCGGCGCGACCTGGCCGTTCGTGCCCTATCGCGGCGCGGCGCTGGCGCTGCAAGACCTGGTCGGCGGCCGCATCGACGCGATGTGCACCTCGCCGGCAAGCTCGCTCGGCATGGTGAAGGGCGGCCTGGTGCGCGGCTACGCCATTACCGCGAGCAAGCGGCTGACCTCGGCACCGGACATTCCGACCGTCGACGAGGCGGGCTTTCCGAACTTCCACAGCTCGGTCTGGGGCGGGTTGTTCGCGCCCAAGGGCACGCCGAAGCCGATCGTCGCCAGGCTCAACGCTGCCGCGTCCGAAGCGCTGACCGACCCGGTCGCACGCCGGCGCCTGATCGAGCTCGGTCAGGAGATTTTCCCGAAGGAAGAGCAGTCCGCCGAAACGCTGGCCGCGTTGCAGAAGGCCGATATCGAGAAGTGGTGGCCGATCATCAAGGCCTTGAACATCAAGCCGGAGTGACGGCTAGCTCCGCCGGCTGAGCAGGAACACCGCCTGCTCGCCGAGCAGGTTCCAGAACCACCACGGCGCGTTGAGCCGCAGCGCCCGGCCCCAGGCATTGAGCGCCACCGACTTCTCCATCTTGACGCCGGCGACCTCGCAGAGGTGGCGGAAATCCTTGATGGTGCAGAAGTGGATGTTGGGCGATTCCCACCACGCATAGGGCAGGTTGTCGGTGTGCGGCATGTGCCCGCCGAACAGGAGCTGCAGGCGGATGCTCCAGTGGCCGAAATTCGGGAACGACACGATGGCGTGGCGGCCGATGCGCAGCATGTGCTCGAGCACCACGCGCGGCTGCCGCGTCGCCTGCAGCGTCTGCGACAGGATGACGTAGTCGAAGGCGTCGTCCGGATAATCCGCCAGGTCGGTGTCGGCGTCGCCCTGGATCACCGCCAGCCCCTTGGCGACGCACTCGTTCACGCCCTCGCGCGACAGCTCGATGCCGCGGCCGTCGACGCCGCGCGTCTCGGCCAGCAGCCGCAGCAGCTCGCCGTCGCCGCAGCCGACGTCGAGCACCTTGGCGCCCGGCTCCACCATCTCGACCACCACGAGCAGGTCGACGCGCGCGCCGCCGGGCACGCGGGCCGCTTCCGCCATGGTGAGATCGCGCTTGAGGCGGCTGAGCATCATCGTCCTTCGCTTGGCACGAGGCCGCGCGCCTTGGCGGCGCCTTCGAGGAAGCCGCGCACGATCGCGAACAGCTCCGGCTCCTCGAGCAGGAAGGCGTCGTGGCCCTTGTCGGTGACGATCTCGGCGAACGACACGCGCGCGCCGCCGGCGTTGAGCGCGTGCACGATGGCGCGCGAATCCGAGGTCGGGAACAGCCAGTCGGAGGTGAACGAGATCACGCAGAACCGGGTCGGGCTGTCCTTGAAGGCGCGCGCCAGCACGCCGTCGTAGTCCGGCGGCGAGATCGAAATAGTCCATCGCGCGCGTGAGATAGAGATAGGAATTGGCGTCGAAGCGCTCGACGAAGCTGATGCCCTGGTGGCGCAGATAGCTCTCCACCTGGAAATCGGCGTCGAACGAGAACGTCGGATTGTCGCGGTCCTGGAACTTGCGGCCGAACTTGCGGTGCAGCGCCGCGTCCGACAGATAGGTGATGTGCGCGCCCATGCGCGCGACCGCGAGCCCGCGCCGCGGATCGGTGCCCTCGGCGAAATAGCGGCCCTGCCGCCATTCCGGATCGGCCATCACGGCCTGGCGGCCGACCTCGTGGAAGGCGATGTTCTGCGCCGAATGCCGCGTCGCAGCAGGCGATCGGCAGCGCCGAGAACACGCGCTCCGGATAGCTCGCGGCCCATTGCAGCACCTGCATGCCGCCCATCGAGCCGCCGGCGACCGAGAACAGCGTCTCGATGCCGAGATGATCGAGCAGCATCGCCTGCGCGCGCACCATGTCGCGGATGGTGATGACCGGGAAGTCGAGGCCCCACGGCTTGCCGGTCTTCGGATTGGTGGAGGCCGGCCCGGTCGAGCCCATGCAGGCGCCGACCACGTTCGGGCAGATGACGAAATAGCGGTCGGTGTCGATCGGCCTGCCGGGCCCGACCATGGTCTCCCACCAGCCGGGCTTCTGCGTCACCGGATGCACATTGGCGACATGCTGGTCGCCGGTCAGCGCATGGCAGATCAGCACCGCGTTGCTGCGCGCGGCGTTGAGCGTGCCGTAGGTCTGATAGGCGATCTGGAACGGCGAGAGATCGATCGCCGGCATCGAGCCGCAGCGGCTTGTCGGGACCGAAGCGCACCACCGGCGAATGCGGCTTGTCCGCCTCGCGCACGCGGTCGGCAGGATCAAGCGTCAGGGTCTCGGCACCGACCATCTTCAAACCCGCCCCGGCGAGCGGAATTGCCGCCGATCGCGGCCGCCAGCACCCCATCGGCCGCGACCGGGTTAGATAGGCCGCGGGCCGGTTCTGTCAATGTTTTCTTTGATTTCGCCGGGGCCCCCGCCTATCAATTGGCCGCGCTTTCACCCCCTCGATGCGTGCCATGGCGAAACCGTCCCGTTCCGACACACCCTCGCTCACCGAGCTGCGGCGCGAGATCGACCGCATCGACGAGTCGATGCATCGCCTGCTGATGGAGCGCGGCGACATCATCGACCGCCTGATCGCGGTCAAGCAGACGCAGGAAACCGGCTCGGCGTTCCGCCCGGCGCGCGAGGCCGACATGATGCGGCGGCTGGTCGACCGCCACAAAGGCATCCTGCCGCTCGACACCGTCGAGAGCATCTGGCGCGTCATCATCGCGACCTTCACCTATGTGCAGGCGCCGTTCTCGGTGCACGCCGACCTGTCGGCCGGCGACGCGCATATGCGCGACTCCGCGCGCTTCCATTTCGGCTTCACGGTGCCGTTCGTGCCGCATATGGGCGCCGCCGGCGTGGTCGCGGCGGTGTCCGGCTCGAAGGGCGATCTCGGTCTGGTGCCGGCCTTCGCGGTGCCGGGCGCCGGCGCCTGGTGGAACGCGCTCGAGTTCGACGCCGCGCCGAAGATCATCGCGCGGCTGCCGTTCGTCGAGCGCGCCGATCATCCGGCCGCGCTGCCGGTGTTCGTCGTCTCGCGCGCGGCGCCCGACGCGATGGTGACGGAGGTCGAGGTCTGGAGCGTGCGGGTGTCGGGCTGGAGCACGGCGGCCGCGCAGGCGCTCGCGCCGCTGGCCGAGGTGATCGCGGTGCCGGACCGCGCCTTCGACGGCGCGGCGCTGCTGATCTCGGTGCCGCACGGCGGATCGATCGACAAGGTCACCGACGCGCTGGTCAAGGCCGGCGCCTCGGTGCGCGCCTCGGCCCTCGTCGGCAGCCACGCGACCCGCTATAGGGTTCCGGCCAAAGAGGCCCGGCCGGTACCGGCCGGCCGCTAATTCCTCTTCGCCTCACTGTGCAGCGAGAGTTCGGAGCGAGATGACGACATGACTGCCCTGACGCGTCCGCAGCCGCGCCCCGGCGTGCTCGACATCGAGGCCTATGTGCCCGGCAAGAGCACCGCGCCCGGCGTCGCGCAAGTCTTCAAGCTGTCGTCGAACGAGACGCCGCTCGGCCCGAGCCCGAAGGCGATCGCGGCCTACCAGGCGGTCGGCCGAGCATCTGCGAGGATTATCCCGGACGGCGCCGCCACCGAGCTGCGCGAGGCGATCGGCCGCGCCTTCGGCCTCGATCCCGCCCGCATCGTCTGCGGCGCCGGCTCCGACGACCTGCTCAACCTGCTCGCCGACGCCTATCTCGCCGACGGCGACGAGGCGATCCACACCACGCACGGCTTTCTGGTCTATCCGATCGCGACGCTCGGCTCCGGCGCCAAGCCGGTGGTCGCGCCGGAGACGAACTACACCGCCGACGTCGATGCGATCCTCGCGCGCGTGAGCGCACGCACCAAGATCGTGTTCCTCGCCAATCCGAACAATCCGACCGGCACCTATCTGCCGTTCGACGAGGTCAAGCGCCTGCACCGCGCCCTGCCGCCGCATGTGCTGCTGGTGATCGACGCGGCCTATGCCGAATACGTGCGCCGCAACGACTACGAGTCCGGCATCGAGCTGGTCGCCACCTCCGACAATGTCGTGATGTGCCGCACGTTCTCGAAGATCTACGGGCTCGCGGCGCTGCGGCTCGGCTGGCTCTACGGGCCGGCGCACGTCGTCGACGCGATCAACCGCATCCGCGGTCCGTTCAACGTCAACGCCGCCGCGCTGGCGGCCGGCATCGCGGCGATCCAGGACACCGCGCACATCGAGACGGCGCGCGCAACACAACGAGAAGTGGCTGGCCTGGCTGCTCGCCGAGATTCCGCAAGCTCGGCCTTCAGGTGACGCCGAGCATCGCCAATTTCGTGCTGATCCATTTCCCCGAGACCAAGGGCCGCACCGCCGCGGAGGCCGACGCGTTCCTGACCAAGCGCGGCCTGATCGTGCGGCGCGTCGCCGCCTACAAGCTGCCGAACGCGCTGCGCATGACGGTCGGCAGCGAGGAGGCGAACCGGCTGGTGGTGCAGGCGCTCGCCGAGTTCATGGGCAAGGCGTGAGTTCGTGACCGTGCCGAGCCAGCCCATCTTCAACCGCCTCGCGCTGATCGGCGTCGGCCTGATCGGCTCGTCGATCGCGCGCGCGGCGCGCGCGCAGGGCGCGGTGCGCTCGATCGTCGCCACCGCGCGCTCGGCCGCGACGCGCCGGCGCGTCGCCGAACTGGGCCTCGCCGATCAGGTGGTCGAGACCAATGCGGCCGCGGTCGAGGGCGCCGACCTCGTCATCGTCTGCATTCCGGTCGGCGCCTGCGGCGCGGTCGCGGCCGAGATCGGCCGCACCTCGCGCCGGGCGCGATCGTCTCCGACGTCGGCTCGGTCAAGGCGTCGGTGCTGCGCGACATGGCGCCGCACCTTCCGACGGGCGTGCATTTCGTGCCGGCGCATCCGGTCGCCGGCACCGAGCATTCCGGCCCGGACGCGGGCTTCGCCGAGCTGTTCGTCAACCGCTGGTGCATCCTGACGCCGCCGCCCGACGCGGACAAGGCCGCGGTCGAGCAAGCTCGCGGCGTTCTGGCGCGCGCTCGGCGCCAATGTCGAGACCATGTCGGCGGAGCACCACGACCTGGTGCTCGGCGATCACCAGCCATCTGCCGCACCTGATCGCCTACACCATCGTCGGCACCGCCGAGGAGCTCGGCCAGGTGACGCGCTCGGAGGTGCTGCAATTCTCGGCCGGCGGCTTCCGCGACTTCACCCGCATCGCCGCGTCCGATCCGACGATGTGGCGCGACGTGTTCCTCGCCAACAAGGACGCGGTGCTGGAAATGCTCGGCCGCTTCAACGAGGACCTGTCGCTGCTGACGCGCGCCATCCGCAACGGCGACGGCGAGGCGCTGTTCAATCACTTCAGCCGCACGCGCGCGATCCGCCGCGGCATCGTTCAGATCGGCCAGGATTCGGCAGCGCCCGACTTCGGACGCCCGCATCCGGACCTGGCGCATGCGCCGCTGCCGAAGCCGTATGCGGGGGAAGATTGACCTGAGCGGTGACCGATCGCGCAGCCGATCAGCGGCCCCAGCTGCCCCAGCCGCCCCAGCCGCCGCTGCGATTGCCGCCACCGCCGCCCCAGCCGCCGAACCAGCCGCCGCCGCCGCGCAATTCCTCGCGACTGGTGGTCTGACGTTGCGGCGCCGCGGCGCGCTTGGGAGCGCCCTCCTCGGCGGTCTTCTTGCCGTCCGGCGTCTCGGCCGCAGTCGCATTCGGCAGTTCGCCGGGCTTGGTCAAGCCGGCCGGCGTCATCGCGGTCGCGGGCAGGATGGTCGCGGGCTCGTCGGCCGCGTTGCCGCGCGGCCAGGCGAAATCGTCGGCCCTGCCGGTCGGCGCATTGTTGACCGGCTCGCCTTTCATCAGAACGCGGGATCGCGACCGGATCGGCGGCAGGCCGCGCCGCCGCTGGCGCACGGCCGCCGCCGAGCAGTTCCTCGGGCGCGGTTGCGGTCGTGGTGAGCGGCAGCACCGGACCGGCCGACGGCCGCTGCGCCGGCACGACAGCACCGGGCTTGGCGGCGACTGCCGGAGTTCCCGGTTGCGGCCCCTGGTCGATCGGCGGCAGCGCCACCGGAACCGCGCGGCTGACGATGCTGCGCTCGATCTCGCGCTCGACATAGTGGGCGAGCTTGCGCGCGCCGAATTTGGTGAAGTGCACGCCGTCGCCGGTCCGCAGACGCCGGGTCTGGCCTTCGTAGTCCGGGCCCTGCGCATTGTACCGGCCCTGCTCGTCGACGAAGCCGTCCCAGACATCGACGAAGATGATGCCGGCCTTTTCGGCGCGGCTCTTGTAGAGCTCGTTGAGGTAGGCGACGTCGGTGGTGGCCTTGGCGCCATTGCGCGACGGCAGGCCGACCCAGATCACCGGAACGCCGGCGCTCTTCATCGCCGCGATCGCGGAATCGATGCGCTTGATGTAGGCGAGTTCCCACTTCTCGGTATGGAATTCCCACGGGCCGTACAGCGCCTGACGCCCCTGCTCGGTCGTCGGCACCGGAACCGCCTCGGCGTTATCCTGCTGCAATTCGGCGTCCTGCGGCTCCGGCTTCGCCGCCGGCGCGGCCGGCTGGGCGGGCTGCTGCGCCTGCGGCGCGGTTCCTTTCGGCGCGGCGGGCGTGCCCGGGCGCACCTGCGGCGGCTGCTTCTCGCGAATGGCGACGCGGTCGTTGTTGCCGACCATCATCACGATGAATTTCGGTTTGTCGGCGCCGATCATCTCGCGGATGACCGCCGGCCACTCGACCTCGCGGCGCGGGTCATAGCGGATCAGGCCGGCGTCGGTGCGATGCTTGCGGACGATGCCGATGTCGGGCTTTTCCGAATAGGCGTCTTCCAGGCCGTAGGCGAGCCAGTCGGCCATCGAGTCGCCGAGCACCACGATCGGCGTGGTCGCATCCTTGCGCGGCGTCGCCACCGGGGCGCGCGTGAAGTCGGTCGGCGCCTCGCGCTGCGTATCGCGCCGGTTGTCGTTCCAGCCGCGAGGTCACGGTCGCGGTCGCCAAAGCCGCCCCAGCCGCCGAAGAATCCGCCGTTGTTCTGCTGGCGCTGGCGGCCGCCGCCCCAATCGTTCCAGAACTGGGCGTTCGCCGGCGCCAGCAGTCCGAGCGTCAGCGATACCGACACGGCCACTCCGGCCGCCGCCAGCACCCCTCGGGTGGATCGATTTTTCGCGTTCAACCGCAACCGCATGCGCCACCGCCATTCACGCGTTGCCGGGGTCCCGCCCGAGCGGCGGCACCGGCCACAAAACGGCTAATAGTACCGCAAAAAAGATGTCAACTTGAAGGTAGGGCGGTGGTTAGCAGGATACCTGTGGCCTACCGGCCGCGCAGGCGGTCCAGGACCGTGGCCGAGGCGAAGCCGTCCGGGACATGGCCGATGGAGGTCTGGAACTTGCGCAGCGCGTTGCGGGTCACCCCGCCCAGCATGCCGTCGGGCTGGCCGAGGTCGAAACCCCGCTCGGACAGCAGTTGCTGAAGCTCAAGGCGTTCGGCCCGGCTGAGCACCCGCTCATGCCGCGGCCACGGCTGCACGAACGGCCCGCCGCCCCTGAGCCGGTCGGAAAGGTGACCGATTGCAAGGGCATAGGCCTCGGCCGGGTTGTACTTCATGATCGCGCGGAAGTTCGGCAGCATCAGGAAGCCCGGCCCCTGGGCGCCGGCCGGCACCAGCAGGAAGGCGCGGTCGTCGGCGCGGGGGAAGGCCTTGCCGGCCGGCCGGCGGACCCCGGCGCGCTCCCATTCCGCCATTGTCATCAAGCGGCGGCGGTCGGCGAGCAGGAAATCGAAGCCTTCCGGCAGGACCACCTCGTAGCCCCAGGCCTGCTTGCTGACCCAGCCGTTCTTCTTCAGATCGTTCGCGGTCGAGGCGACCAGATCGGGCACCGAATCGACAACATCGCGCCGCCCATCGCCGTCGAAATCGACGGCATATTTCTTGAACGACGTCGGCATGAACTGGGTCGGGCCGAACGCCCCCGCCCACGAGCCCTTGAGGTGCTCAGCCTTCACGTCGCCGCGCGCGAGGATCTCCAGCGCGGAGAGAAATTCCTCGCGGAAGAAATCCTGCCGGCGGCCGATGCAGGCGAGCGTCGCGGTCGAGCGGATCACCGAGCGCTCGCCAACCATGGTGCCGTAGTTCGACTCCACGCCCCAGATCGCCGCGACGGCATAGCGCTCGACCCCGTAGGCCTTCTCGACCGCGTCGAACACCGCGCGATGCTTCTCCAGGATGGCGCGGCCGTCGGCGATGCGCTGCTCGCTGACCAGAATGTCGAGATAGTCCCAGATCGACTTGGTGAATTCGGGCTGCGCGTCGAGCAGATCCATGATGCGCAGATCGGGCGTCAGGCCCGCGGTGTTGGCATCGAAGACCGCGCGCGGCACGCCGCGGCTCTCGGCCAGCGGCCATATCGCTGCAAGACAGTTGCCGAAATTGGCAGCAGCCGCCCGGATGGCGTCTGCGGTCATCAGGGGGTGGCCCGACGCGCCACTCTCCCCGGTCCATTCCGGCGCGCCCTGGGTGGTGGCCTGCGGCGGCGCCGTCGACCCGGCCTGCGAGCCGCCGAACAGCGAGCGGATATCGAAACCCTGGCCGCAGGCGGCGCCCGCCATGCCGGTCGCGATCAGCGCGGCAACACCAGCCTTGCGAATGGAGCTCAAATGGCCCGCCATCGGCTCTCCCTCCGGAGCGTCCCCAGATTTTTGCCCCGCCTATGGGGAGGAAATAAGGTTGCCGGACGGTTAAGGCCAGCGCTTTCCGGCGCGCCGAAAGCGCGCACGGGGCCCGCCATTCCCGCTTTACGGACGCAAGCGCTTGTCGGATGAATGGCCGCAGCCATGAGACCAATTCGCAAAGCCGTCTTCCCCGTGGCCGGGCTCGGCACCCGGTTCCTCCCCGCCACCAAGGCGATGCCGAAGGAGATGCTGCCGGTCGTCGACCGGCCGTTGATCCAGCACGTGGTCGACGAAGCGCGCCAGGCCGGCATCGAGCATTTCATCTTCGTCACCGGCCGCAACAAGGGCGTGATCGAGGACCACTTCGACCGCCAGTTCGAGCTCGAGCAGACCCTGGGCGAGCGCCAGCGCCGCGCCGAGCTTGACGCGCTCGAGCGCGACCTGCCCGGCCCCGGCTCGGCGAGCTTCACCCGCCAGCAGCTGCCGCTGGGGCTTGGGCCACGCGGTGTGGTGCGCGCGCGAACTGGTCGGCCACGAGCCGTTCGCGCTGCTGCTGCCGGACGTGCTGGTGCAGCATCCGCGCGGTTGTCTTGCACAGATGATCGACGCCGTGCGCGATCTGGGCGAGAACGTGAATATCATGGCGGTCGAGGAGGTGCCGGCGGAGCGCGTGCACATGTACGGCGTGGTCGGCGTCGGCGAGCGCGTCCGCAATCATGGCGGCAAACTGTTTCCGGTCACCCAGATGGTGGAGAAGCCCGCGCGCGAGAAGGCGCCGTCGAACCTCATCATCACCGGCCGCTACATCCTGCAGCCGGAGATCTTCGGCATCCTGGCGGCGGAGAAGCGCGGCGCCGGCGGCGAGATCCAGCTCACCGACGCGATGATCGAGCTCGCCAAGACGCAATCGTTCTACGGCCTCGAATTCGAAGGGCGCAGCTTCGACTGCGGCTCGAAGGTCGGCTTTCTCAGCGCCAATATCGCCTACGCGCTGGCGCGCCCCGACCTCGCGCCGGCGGTGCGCAGCGAGCTGCAGCGGCTGCTCGGAGACGAGTGAGGCCGATGCGCGAGGCGCGGCATCGCTTCAGGTCCACATTGCACCTGATAACGACCGACATGTGAACGCCCGAAACGGGCGCGCAGGTAATGCGGGCAACCGTCAGGAAGGCTTGGCCGGCTTCGCCCGCCGCCGCCAGATCGTCACCTCGGCGCCGTGGTCGGGCAGCGGAACGACGGCCTCGACCGTGAAGCGGTCCTGGCTCGCCATGGCGTCGACGATGCCAGCCATCCGCTCATAGACCCAGCCCAGTTCCGGCAAGGCATGGGCCGACCGCGGCGCATCGATCACCACGATGCGTTCGGCGGTGGTTTCGGCGATTTCATTCGCCATCAGTTGCCGCACGGCCTCCCGCGAGGGCGCATTGACGATCCAGGGATGGCGAACCGCGCGGTTGCAGCGGCACCGCTCGTGCAACATCCATGCGAACAGCCGGGTATTGCCGAAGGTCGCCGCGAACATGATCTCGTCGGGTCCGTCGAGGGCGGAAAGATACGGCCGGACCAGGTCAAGATCCGACGGCCCGGAGGCCACGCGGAAACTTTGAACATAGGCCGCGGCCGGCGGGGGCTGCGCGGCCAGTGCGGCCACCAGCGCAAGCACCGCGGCGGCGGCCGCACTCGTGGCCCAAAGCTGCGGCCAGCGCCGCGTCACCCATTCGAGCACGATCGCGGCGCCGGCGCCGGCGCCGATCCAGACCGCGAAAATCCACGACGCCAGGAACCGGCCCTGATGCTGGGGATGAAGCACGACCGCGACGAACGACAGCAGCGCCAGCGCAAGGGCGGCACGTCCGGCGGGCGGGAAACGCCGCCAGTGCGGCAACGCGACTGCAAACAGCGCAAGCGACAGCAAGGCGATCCAGCGCGCGCCGTGAAATGCTTCGATAAAAGCGTCGCCGTAGATCAGGACACCGCGCCAGGGATCATAAGGAAGCGCGGCCGAGCTGTTGAACGGGCCGACGAACCAGAGAAAAGCCGACAGGCGCTTGGGCAGCAGGAATGAAACCGCGACCGGTACGACATGCCAGTAGAACAGGCAGCGCCCCGGTACGCCGAGCGCGGCATCGAGC
The DNA here is from genome assembly GCA_963749815.1 of uncultured Alphaproteobacteria bacterium. Taxonomy (GTDB): domain Bacteria; phylum Pseudomonadota; class Alphaproteobacteria; order Rhizobiales; family Xanthobacteraceae; genus VAZQ01. The sequence goes on from CAVVON010000002.1 coordinate 21,294, forward strand.
GCCGCGCGCCGATGTCGCCAGGCAAGCGTCACGCGGATGAACAGGACCGCGTAGGCCGCCGTCACCAGGTTTTCGGGCGGATAAAGCGACACACCCCGCCCGATCGGCAGCACGGTCGGACCACGGATGTATAGAAACGCGACGGTCGCCGCGATCGCGGCGAACAGCCACATCCACGGATCGCGGCTGGCCTGGCGGAGCAGCATCGCGGGCGCAAAACTCCGCCACGCGCGGCCGGCGTGACCAAGCCAGCGCCGCCAGTCCTCGGCGACCGCCGACACGATCAACGCCGCAGCCACGAGTCCCCAATAGTTGCCCTTGTGAAAAAACAGCGCGGTGAGCACCAGCGCAAGCGCGCGCCAGCGCAACGCATTGCCCGGCTGCGTCCGCGCCCAGCCATAGATCACCAGTGTCAGCGCCGACAGACCGGCGCCGAGGCCCTCCAGCAACACGTCGGACGACAGCAGCCGAAAGGCCGGGCTCGCGGCGGTCAGCGCCGCCGCGACGCTTCCTGCCACCAAACTCGCACGGCGGGCGGTGAACATGCCGCGCGCAATCAGCCAGACGCACACGATGGTCAGCACCCATCCGGCAAGACTCGGAACGATGCCGAGGCGATGATCGATGCCGCCCACCAGCAATGTGACGGCGAGGACGAGGCCGTGCAGCGGCGGCCAGACCTTCGCCTTTTCCAGCTCGCTGAAGAACCAGACCGGATCGAGGGTACCGGCCGCGAGTGCGAGATCGAGGCCGAAGCCGAAATGGCTGTGGCGGTCGGCATAGACGCCGCGCCAGAGCTGGTCCGCGTGGACCGCATGATCGGCGTAGAGCGCCGCCGCGGCCGCGACGGCGGCGACGGCGACCGCGATTGTCAGGAGAAGATCGGGGCGTCGCATCTGCGATCATGCCATCCGTCGAACCGGCAGGGCAATCTCGCCGCCAGTCATCTCAGGGCAGCTTCGCCAGCGCGGCGCGCACGATATCCGGCCAGTTCTTCTGCGCCGCCGGGAGCTTGTGCTCCTGCTCGAGCTTCTCGAGGATCGTCAAGCGCTTCGGTCAGCAGTGTCCGCCCCTCCGGCGGTTCGACCAGCGGGCCGAGCTTGGACAGGATGTAGACGAGCTCCAGCAGCGCTCGCAGCCGTCCGGGATCCTTGGCGACGTAGGTGCGCGCGATGACGAGAGCCTCGCGATAGTTGCCGATCGCCGCCGCCGCATCGCCCTGGGCCGAAACGACGTCGCCGATCCGTTCCAGGCTCGCCAACATGTCGAGCTGCCAGAGCGCGTTGTCGGGATCCTTGGCGGCGAGCGCGCGCCGGATGTCGAGGCCCTCGCGATAGGCCGCAAGCGCGCCGGCGAGATCACCCTGGCCCTTCAGCAGATCGCCGACCTTGTTCAAGTCGAGCGACAGGTCGCGCTGCCATTGCGTGTTGCCCGGATCTTTGGCGGCAAGTTTGCGCGCAATATCGAGGGATTCGCGCGCGACGGCGAGCGCACCGGGGCGATCTCCCTGAGCGCATCAGCGCTTCGGCAAGATTGTTCAAGCCCACCGATACATCGCGCAACCACTCGGTGTTGGTGGAATCCTTGGCGACCAGCGCGCGCGAAATGTCGACGGCCTCACGATAGTTCGCGAGCGCGCCGGCAACATCGCCATGCGGTCATCATCACGTCGCCGACCATGTTCAGGGCCAGCGACAGATCGCGCTGCCATAGCGGTCGCCGGGCTGCCTTGGCGACGATGGCGCGCATGATGTCGAGGCTCTGGCGATAGAACGCGAGCGCTCCCGCCCGATTGCCGCCCTGCCGCTCGATCTCGCCGAGCTTCTGCAGGATCAGCGACAAGCTGCCCTGCGATGTGCGGGTCGTCCGGATTCCTGGCCGCCAGCGCGCGCCGGATGTCGAGAATCTCGCGGTACGCGGCCAGCGCGCCCGCGCGGTCGCCCTGGGCCAGTTGCGCGTCGCCGAGCCGTTCCAGCGCGACCGGCAGATCGCGCTGCCAATCGGCGTTGGCGGGATCCTCGGCCAGCAGTGCGCGCGCGATGGCGAGAGACTTCTGCGCACTGTCGATCGCAAGCTGCGTCGCGCCGAGGCGCAGATAGATGTCGGAGAACTGGTTGTACATCACCTCCTGGGTGCGCCGCACTTCGGGATCGTTCGCGGTCTGCGATGCAAGGTCGTCGATCGTTTTCTCGGCGCGGCCCAGGATGACCCGCACGGTCTCGGCGCGGATCCCTTCGACGTCGCGCAGGCCGTCGGCGAGATCGAACAAGACCCGGTTCACGGTCGACTTGGCGGCGTTGAAATTGCGCTCGGCCAGCGTTTGCGCCGTGACGGCGACGCCGCGCTGCCAGTACGCCAGCGCGGCGAGGCCGAGCGCCACGACCAGCCCGGCCGCCAGGCTGCCGGTGAGGATGTTGCGCCGCCGGGTCGCGCCGCGCCGGCTTTCGGCGATGAACGTCTGGGTTTCGTCCGTCGGCGCCGGCGCGTTTTCGGGACGCGCCGCGATCCAGCGCTCGGCCTCTTCCAGGACCGGCGAGCGCAGCAGCAGCCCGCCCGGCTGGCCGGCCGCCGCCCAGCGCCGGGCCGCCTCGCCAAGCTCGGTGTGCTTTCTGATCCAGCCGATGTCGGTCGTGAGCGCCTCGACGAGACGGTCCAGGCTCGCCTCGAAGCGCGCCGCGTCGTCAAAGAAGATGAAGTTGAGCCGCGCCAGCGCGTCCGGGACGGACTTGTCGTCGGCGCGGCGAAACACCACCGGCGCGAAACGCTTGTTGAGCGAGGCCGCGAACGCGACCTCCTGATGGCAGACCTCGGACGCGACCGCGTCCGGGCTGATCACGAACACGACGGTATCGGCCTTGGCGATCAGGTCCTGGATGCGCTTCCACCAGTCCTCGAAGGCGTAGATTTCGCTGCGGTCGATCAGCGCCTCGATGCCGTGCGTCTTCAGCGCCGCTTCGAGCCGGTCGGCAAAGGCCAGGTCCTTGCGCGAATAGGAAATGAAGACCTTGGCCGTCGGCTGGCGGTCGTCGCGTGCGGTATCGACAGCGGTGCTCATCGCAACATCACCGAAAAAGCGAAGCGAATTATCCGCGCGCCTTTCGTCCGAAAAACGTCAGCGACTGGAACGACGGGTGACCGGTCAGATTGTCCTCGACGGCTTCGATCAACGCGATACCGGCGTCGCGCATCAGGCGATGCACGACGCGCTGCGGCAGGATGTGCATCTCGATGTGGCTTTCCACCCGCGTGCGATCCGGCGGCCGGCGGGTGGCGAGGTACTCTTTGACGTTGAACCGGTAGCCGTCCTGATAGGTCGGCACCTGGAACAGGCAGTAGCCGCCGGGATCGAGCTTGGCGAACAGCCGCTCCAGCATCGCGGCGATGATCGGCGGCGGATTGTGCTGCAGCACGATCTCGCTGAAGAACAGATCGAACCGCGGCAGCGCCTCGATATCATCGACCGCACCGATCTGATGCCAGCTCACATTGCCGATGCCGGCGCGGCCGAGACGGTCGCGCGCCACCGCCAGATGGTTCGGCGACACGTCGACCGCGATGACCTGCGGCAACAGCCGCGCCAGCGTGGCGGTCGAGCGGCCGACGCCGCAGCCGAGCTCGAGGCAGGCCTGGAGCGGCGAGAGATCTTCGCCGTTGCGGGCGAACGTCGCGGCGACCGCCGCGGCGCCGGCGCGGCGCGGGTCGTAGAACTCCTCCTGGTGTCCTGCAAAGGCATCGGTCCGATATTTCGGCTCCGTCAAAACCGACCAATACGGCTCGGTCTCGCCGAGCATTTTCCAGTTGGCCGCGACATGCTCGAACAGCGCCTGGCGCTCGGCCGGCGTCACATCGAGATCGCAGACGAACGGCGGCGCCAACCGATGCCGGCCGATATGGCCCGTGGGCGTCGCGGGCGGCGCCGGCGCGGCCGCCCGTCGCGGCGGCCGGCCGCTTCGCAGCCAATGCGTCAACCGCGACATCGGGAGACCTCTCCGCTAGCTCAAACGCCGCTTGAGGCGTGCCTGCGCCGTACGCATATCGGGATGGTTGTTGTAGTCCATGAGGCGATGCTTGCCGAGTCTACCAGCCAGCGGCGGGCACCGCTGGAGCACGACAAGCCGCCTGCAATCGAGGCCGATGGCGCGGGCAATGTCCGCGTCTTAGAAAGGAGAAGAGGCGCGCCGCGTTTTGGCTGCCGGCGTGACCGGTCTATTCCTGCGCAGCCAAGGCACGGGCCTGCCACTCTGAAAACAGTTGTTCGAACTCCGCCTCCAGCTGGTTGAGCACCTCCAGCAGCGCGCGCGGATCTGGCTGTCCCGACCGGGTCGCAAGGTCCTGTTGCTCGGATTCGTAAGCCATCCTGGCCTCCTCTGCATCGGCGCGCACAGGTGAGACCGACAGGGTTAACGAATGGTTAAGACCGGGTGGCCCGGCTGCAACACCGGCCGCCCACCGCTCGCGCCGTTACCGCTGCAGCCGCACCCCGATCAGGAACACGTTCGCCAGATAGTCGTTGCCGGCGGTGTTCGATATGCGCCATTCGCGGCGGTACTCGGTCTTGAGCTGCCATTCCCGCGACAGCATGTAGGTGAGAATGGCCGAACCCGCGTAGCGATAGTCGACGCGCGGCGAGCCTTCGTAGACATCGAGCGCGCGCGCGAACCTCACGGTGCCGATGAGCCAGCGGCGGAAGGCGTGATCGACCTGCAGCGCGACCTCGCGGGTGAAGATGCCCGACACGCCCTGCACGGTGGTCTCGTTCGCGGTCGTGGTCGCGGTCAGCTTGACGGTGGTCAGCGCGGAGGCGACCCAGACCAGCGCCGCGTCGAGCGTCGCGCCGGAGAGGACCGCCAAGTTCGGGTCGAGATAGCTGCGCGACAAGTAGCCAACCGACGCCTCGCCGGTCAGCTTGGCCGACAGCGCGAAGGTGCTGCCGGCTTTGACCCGCCAGCCTTGCGAGTCGCGATATTCGCCGTAGAGGTCGGGCAGCACCTGGTACTTGCGCTGGTCGCCGCCGGCCTCGACGAACGGCCTCAAGCCGGGCAGCAGGTCGTAGCTGGTGCGCAGCAGGACGGCATATTGGTCGAGGTTGCGGTCGACGTTGCTCTGGACCGCGCCGTTGTCGAAATGCGAGTCCTGGTAGACCGTGCGATCGACGCCGGCCTTGAGCAGGAAGTCGAGCCGGTTGACCTGCTGGCCGATGCCGATGCTGGTGCCGAAGGTGGTGTACACCGGCAGCTTCAGCAGATTGGCCTGGATGTTCGGGCTGCCGGGGCTGTCGGTGCCGATCAGCCAGCGTCCTTCGAGCTCCATGCGCGTGAGGCTGGTGACGTCGATGCGGCCGTTGATCCTGGCGTCCATGTTCGGACGGTCGAGCTGATGCTGGGTGTCGTAGCTGTAATAGGCGCCCTTCACGGTGGCGGTGAGCTCGTGGCGCGCCCAGTTCGAGTTGACCAGCAATTCGGGCGCGTAGGTCCACAGCCACGAGCCGACGCTGGGGGCGGCGCGCGCCGGGTTGGTGTCGTAGCCGCGGGTGACTTCGAGCGCGGGCCGCAGCAGGAAGCTGCCGACCAGGATGCCGGTCGGAGCGAACGGCCGCTCCTCGATGAGCGGCACGCGCCGCAATTGCGGGACACCGATATTGGCGGCGAGCAACGCCGGATCGACCTGAATCGTGCCGCGCCGCGTCTGCACGATGCGCAGGCGCGCCGCTTCCGCCGCGGTCAGCACCGGCGGCGGATCGGGAATGAGCACGACCGGCTTGCCGGACGCCGCAGCGGCGGCCGCGGTCATGCCGGCCGCGCCCGGCGCGGTCTTCTTGGCGTTGCGAAGCTTGCGCGGCACGCCGCTCGAAGTCGAAGCCGGTCGAGCCGGTGCCGATCGCCTGCTTGGCGTCGTACTTCGGCAGCGCGCCGAATTGCGATGGGTCGGTGCCGGCCGGATTGGTCGTGCGGCGGAACCGCGGCGGGTCGCGCGGATTGCCGTCGAGCGCAGGCCGCATCAGATCGGACATGCCCACGCCCTGGGCGGCCGCGTCCGTGCATGCGAGCGCGAACCCGGCGACCCATAAGGCGGCCGGGAGCAGAATTGCACGCAGGATCAGGCGACAGGGCAGCAACCTGCAGTCCTCAACCGTTTGCGCCCGCCGCTTCCGTCCCGGTGCCGTGTCGAGTATCGCGTGATTTCAATGCGTTAGACGGACAGCCGCCGAACCGGCCGCGGGCCGGCGACGGGCGCAGTCGCCGGCCGTTTGGCTTTGGTTAACGAAACTAGAACGGATATGGTTAACGGCGCGTTGATCTAAGGCTTTGCGGGTCGTCCCGGCCGGCGGTTCCGTGCTATCTGAGCCTTCCGGGCACGAAGGCCCGCAGTCGAGCACCATGGCGAAGTCAAAACCGGTCTCACCGCAAATGCCGACGAACGAACACGATCGCGCGCCGGTGGCGTCGGCGGTGCGCACGCTCGAGGCCGAGGCCGGCGGCATCACCGCGCTGGCGGCCGCGATCCATGACGGGCTCGGGCACGCCTTCAACGCCGCGGTCGAATTGATCCAGCGCGCCGAGGGCCGCGTGATCGTCACCGGCATGGGCAAGTCCGGCCACGTCGGCCGCAAGGTCGCCGCTACCTTGGCGTCGACCGGCACCCCGGCCTTCTTCGTGCATCCGAGCGAGGCGAGCCACGGCGACCTCGGCATGATCACCAAGGCCGACGTGATCATGGCGCTGTCCTGGTCGGGCGAGACCGTCGAGCTCAAGGACCTGATCGATTATTCGCGCCGCTTCAAGGTCGGGCTGATCGCCGTCACCGCGGCGGCGGACAGCACGCTTGGCCGCGCCGCCGACGTGCTGCTGGCGCTGCCGCCGGCGCGCGAGGCCTGCCCGCACAATCTCGCGCCCACCACCTCGACGCTGATGCAGGCCGCACTCGGCGATGCGCTCGCGGTCGCATTGCTGGAGGGCCGCGGCTTCACGGCGCTCAAGTTCGCCGAACTGCATCCGGGCGGACGGCTCGGCGCCAAGCTCAAGTTCATCAACCAGCTCATGCACAAGGGCGAGGCGATCCCGCTGGTCAGCCTCGGCACCCGCATGGCGGACGCGGTGCTGGAAGTGTCCTCCAAGGGCTTCGGCTGCGTCGGCATCGTCGACGGCAAGGGCAAGCTCGTCGGCATCATCACCGACGGCGACCTGCGCCGGCACATGCGCCCCGACCTGCTCGAGATGCGCGTCGACGACGTGATGACGCGGGCGCCCAAGACGGTGCGGCCGGATCAGCTTGCGAGCGAGGCGCTGGAGATTCTCAATTCGTCGAAGATCACCGCGCTGATCGTCGCCGAGGCCGGCAAGCCGGTCGGCATCGTCAACGTGCACGATCTGCTGCGCGCCGGGGTGGCGTGATACCGCTACTGTGGCGCCTTGGCCACACTCGCCGCCAATGCAATCTTACGGCGGCATTTTCAGTTGGCTGTGCAGGCGAAATACGTGAGGGTGGATTTGCCTATTCATGGGCGTTTCCTCCTTCAACTTCAGCCCCGCTCTGCGGGGCTTTCTTTTTGGCGCGGCCGTCGGCGGACGCCCTGACACGCGCGGCGATTGGGCGGCAAGACTATGCGCCCACCGCGCGATTGCGGTACCATGGTCCGCAAGGGCGTAGCGAACGGCGGCCAAAACCGCGTCGAGGAGGAAGCCATGGTGAGGATCAGCGTCGCGGCTGCGGCGATCGCGCTGCTTGCTGCACCCGTGCAGGCCCAGGTGCCGGAAGGCTACCCCGCCGACTACGCCAAGGTGATCGAGGCCGCCAACAAGGAAGGCCGGGTCGTGGTCTACGCCACCACCGACGCCGCCGCCTCCAATCCGCTGCTGAAGGATTTCGCGACCCTCTATCCGAAGGTCAAGATCGACTACACCGACCTGAATTCGACCGAGCTCTACAGCCGCTACATCGCCGAGGTGGCCTCGGGTTCCGGCACCGCCGACCTGCTGTGGTCCTCGGCCATGGACCTGCAGGTCAAGCTCGCCGCCGAAGGCAACGCCGCAGCTCTATGCGTCGCCCGAGATCGCCGCGCTGCCCAAATGGGCGGTCTGGGAGAACAAGGCCTACGGCACCACCTACGAGCCGATCACCTTCGTCTACAACAAGCGCCTGGTGCCGGCAGCCGACGTGCCGGCCGATCATCCCGCGCTGCTCAATCTGCTGAACACGCAAGGCCCCAAATACAAGAACAAGATCACCGCCTACGATCCGGAGAAATCCGGCGTCGGCTTTCTGTTCGTGAGCGAAGACGTCAAGAATTATCCGCAGGCCTGGGACCTGTTCCGCGCCATGGGCAAGACCGGCGTCAAGCTCTACACCTCGGCCGGTGCAATGATCGAGCGCGTGACCTCGGGCGAGCACACCATTGCGTACGGCGTGTTCGGCTCGTACGCGCTGGCGCGCTCCAAGAAGGTGTCGTCGCTCGGCGTCATCACGCCCAAGGACTACACGCTGGTCACGTCGCGGGTCGCGTTCGTGTCGCAGAAGGCCAAGAACCCGAACGCCGGACGGCTGTTCCTCGACTATATCCTGTCGAAGCGCGGGCAGACCATCATCGCCAACCAGGCCGACCTCTATTCGCTGCGCGGCGACGTCGAGGGCGAGGCGACCGTGAAGGGCGTCACCGCGCTGATCGGCGACAAGGCCCGGCCGGTGCCGATCAGCCGGGAACTGCTCGACAACCTCGACGAGACCAAGCGGCTGGCGTTCCTGAAGCAGTGGCAGGCGGCGATGAAGGGGCAGTAGTGTTCTTCTTCCCTCGGCCCGCGCTTGCGGGGAGAGGGAAGCGCGATCGTTGCGTGGGGCTGAAATTGCCGTGACCATTCCGTTCAACTTCTACCGCTTCGTCGTCATCGGCCTCACGGCGCTGGCCGTGCTCGCGCCGCTGTCGCTGGTTTTCTACCAGAGCTTCCTCACCGCCCCGTTCTTCCAGCCTGAGGCGCACCTGAGCGTCGCCGCCTATTCGCTGGTGTTCCAGGACCCCGATTTCTGGTCGGCATTCGGCACGACGCTGCTGCTGGCCGGCGGCATGACCGCGATCGCGGTGCCGCTCGGCGCGGGCTTGGCCTTCCTGATCGTGCGCACCGACGTTCCGGGCCGGCACTGGCTCGAGCCCGTCATCCTGGTGCCGGTGTTCATCTCGGCGGTGGTGCTCGCCTTCGGCTACGTGGTGGCGCTCGGACCGGTCGGCATCCTGTCGACCTTCGTCGAGGACCTGATCGGCTTCGTGCCGTGGAACCTCTATTCGCTGGCGTCGCTGATCGTGATCGCCGGCCTCACCCACGTGCCGCACGTCTATCTCTACACCGCGGCGAGCCTGCGCGGGCTCGGCAGCGACGTCGAGGAAGCGGCGCGCACCATCGGCGCCAATCCGCTCAAGGTCGCGATCGACGTCAGCCTGCCGATGGTGCTGCCCGCGATCCTGTTCGCGGGCGTGCTGGTGTTCTTCCTCGGCTTCGAGCTGTTCGGTCTGCCGCTGGTGCTCGGCGACCCGCAGGGCGTCCTGGTGCTGGCGACCTATCTCTACAAGCTCACCAACAAGCTCGGCGTGCCGTCCTATCAGCTGATGGCCGTGGTGGTGGTCGCGATCGTCGCGGTGACCGCGCCGCTCGTGTTCATGCAGCGCGCGCTGCTCAGCCAGGTGCAGCGCTTCATCTCGGTGCGCGGCAAGGGCTTGCGCGCCGCGCCGCTCAAGCTCGGCGTCTGGCGCTGGCCGGCCTTCATCGCCATCGCGCTCTGGTTCACCGTGACGGTGATCGTGCCGATCGCCGGCATCACGCTGCGCTCGTTCGTCGAGACCTGGGGCGCGGGCGTGGTGCTGCGCGAGGTTCTGACGCTCGATCACTACCGCGAACTGTTCGAGTATCCCAACGTCGTGCGCAGCATGGTCAACACGCTCAGCATCGGCGTGATCGGCGGCGCGATCGCGGTGGCCTGCTACACGGCGATCGCGCTCTCGATCCACCGCTGGAATTCGCCCTGGGTGCGCGTCGTCGACTACCTGGTGATGGTGCCGCGCGCGATGCCGGGACTGATCGCGGGCCTCGCGCTCCTCTGGGTGTTCCTGTTCTTCAAGCCGCTCTCGCCGCTGCGGGAGACGCTGGTGTCGATCTGGTTCGCCTATTCGCTGGTCTGGCTCGCCTATGGCATGCGGCTCGTCTCCGGCACGCTGCTGCAGGTCGGCCCCGAGCTGGAGGAGGCGGCGCGGGTCAGCGGCGCCAGCCAAATGCGGGTGACGCGCGACGTCACCCTCCCGCTGATCCGCTACGGCATGCTGGCGAGCTGGCTGCTGATCTTCCTGATTTTCGTGCGCGAATACTCGACCGGCATCTACCTGCTCGGCCCCGGCACCGAGGTGATCGGCTCGCTGCTGGTGTCGCTCTGGGGCACCGGCGCGATCGATCTCGTGTCCGCGCTCTCGGTCGTCAACGTCGTCATGATCGGCATTGGCCTCGCCATCGCCGTGCGTCTCGGAGTGCGTCTCCATGGCTGATCTCACCGTCAAAGACGTCGCGCTGCGCTACGGCGACAACGAAATCCTGAAAGGCGTCTCGGCGAACGTGCCGCCCGGCAAGGTCGTCGCCCTGCTCGGCGCCTCGGGCAGCGGCAAGACCACGCTGCTGCGCGCCGTGGCCGGGCTGGAAACGCCGCACCGCGGCTCGATCACGCTGGGCGACAAGGTGTTCTTCGACGCCGAACGCAAGATCGAACTGCCGGCGGAGGCGCGCGGGCTCGGCCTGGTGTTCCAATCCTACGCGCTGTGGCCGCACCGCACCGTGTTCGACAACGTCGCCTACGGGCTGAAGCTGCGCAAAGTGAGCACAGCCGACATCAAGACGCGGGTCGACAAGGCGCTGGCGCAGATCGGGCTCGGCCAGCTCGGCGAGCGCTATCCGCACCAGCTCTCGGGCGGACAGCAGCAGCGCGTCGCGCTCGCCCGCGCGCTGGTCTACGAGCCCGCCGTCATCCTGCTCGACGAGCCGCTGTCGAACCTCGACGCCAAGCTGCGCGAGGAGGCGCGCGCCTGGCTGCGCCAGCTCATCATCTCGCTCAACCTCTCGGCGCTGATCGTCACCCACGACCAGATCGAGGCGATGGCGATCGCCGACCGCATCACGCTGCTCAACGGCGGGCTGATCGAGCAGGAGGGCACGCCGACCGACCTCTACCGCGAGCCGGCCTCGCTGTTCGCGGCCGAGTTCATGGGCACCAACAACCATCTCGAAGGCACGCTGATCGAGCGCAAGGACAAGAGCGCCACCATCGAGGTGATGGGCACGCGGCTCGAAGGCGTGTCACGCACCGCCGCGCTGCCGGGCGAGAAGGTGACCGGCGTGATCCGGATCGAGAAGATGATGCTGGGCGGCGGCGCCGGCCCGAACCGCATTCCGATGACGCTCAAGACCCAGATGTATATCGGCGAGCGCTACGAACTCGTGTTCGTCAAGGACGCGTTGACGGTGCGCTCCTACACGTCGGCGCCGCTGAAGCACGAGTTCTATCACCTGGAATTTCCGCCGCAGGCGCTGTGGGTGTTTTAGCGCCCGAGCGCCACCTGCCTTCCGCTCATGCCCGCGGAGAGATTCTCTTTCACGTCCCGCGCACGAACTGAATGCCGAGCTGTCCGTCGGAGCGGCGCACGACCCGGCAGCGCCGGCGGAATACCAGCGTGAACTCGTCCGGAATTTCGTGCTGCTGGCCGACGGTGAGCTTCGCGCCGCTCGCCGAAATGTCGCAGATGATGCAGTTGAGCATCTCCCGCGGCTCGCCCGGGTCGATGAACGCCAGATAGTCCACCTCGTGACGCGGACTCTTGCGCAATTCCTGATATGCGTCGCGATGCCGGAACAGCGGCATGTCATGATCCTCACGCGATGTGCCCGGGCGCAGCATGGGCGGCGCGCGTGAACATTTCCATTATCGCTTATGTAAAACTGCGCGGCATCGCTCGCTCAATATCGATTCAAATCGAGCGCGACTACTCCATCGTGATCTTGAGCTCGCGCACCACCCGGCCCCATTTCGCGCGCTCCTGCGCCAGGAACGCCGTCGCGTCCTGGGTGGCGCTCGGGTCGACGCCCTGGGCGGCGAACATCTCGCGGACCTTGGCGTCGCCGATCGCCGCCAGCGTCTCCCGCCGCAGCAGCGCGACGATCTCGGCCGGCGTGCTCTTGGGCACGAACAGGACGGTCCAGCTCGCAAGCTCCACGTCCTTGATGCCGGCCTCCTGGAACGTCGGCACGTCCGGCAGCGCGGTCGAGCGCGTGTCGCCGGTCACCGCCAGCACCTTGACCGCGCCGGAGGCGATCGCCGCCTTGGCGGCCGCGACGCCGCCGTAGAACATGTCGATGTGGCCGCCGATCACGTCGCCCACCGCCTGCGCGCCGCCGCGGTAGGGAATGTGATTGACGGTGAGATTGTTGAGATGGTGAAACCACGCGCCCATCAGGTGCGGCGGCGCGCCGATGCCGCCGCCGAAATTGAACTTGCCGGGCGCGGCGCGCAGCTCGGCGATGAATTCCGCGAGCGTGTTGGCGCGCATGTTCCTGGAGACGATCAGCGCCAGCGGGATGATGCCGGTGATGGCGACCGGCTCGAAGTCGTCGATGGAATATTTGACGTTCTTGGAGATCTGCGGGACGACCGCGACCTCGCCGGTGTAGCCGACGAACAGCGTGTAGCCGTCCGGAGCGGCGCGCGCCGCCATCGCCGCGCCGATGCCGCCGCTGCCGCCGGGCTTGTTGAGGACGACCACGGACTGGCCGAGCTTCTCCTGCAGCCGCTGCCCGACCGCCCGCGCCACCTGATCGGTCGAGCCGCCGGCGCCATAGGCGACCACGATCTCGATGGTGCGGGCCGGATAGCGCTGCGCGTGGGCTGGGAGAGCAGCGAAAATTGGCGCAGCAACAAGCAAGTAAGCAACAAGCTTGGCGATGCTGGACATTGATCGTTCCCTGGCTCCGCCCTCATCCTGAGGAGGCCGCGAAGCGGCCGTCTCGAAGGGTTGGGCGGCCTCGTGCTTCGAGACGCCGCGCTACGCGCGGCTCCTCAGCATGAGGCCGAGCACCTACATCTTCGTCACGCGCGCGTGCAGGATCGCGGAGCGGCCGCCGCGCACTTCCTTGACGCAGCGTGCCAGCGCCGCCGTGACCTGGTCGGGATCGGTGACCTTCTCGCCATAGGCGCCGAACGCCTCGGCGATCTTGCCGAAGTCGACGTCGGTCGCGAGCTCGGCCTCGAACTCGCCGGCCGCCTTGGCCTCGCCGCCCGGGATAGACCCGCAGGGTCGAGTTCTTCACCGCCGACCAGCCGGAATTGTCGACCACGATGGTCAGGATCGGCAGCTTGTATTGCTGCGACACCGCCAGCACCGACGACGGGCTGTTGAAGTAGAAGCTGCCGTCGCCCACCACCTGCACCATCAGCCGGTCGGGCGCCGCGAGCTTGGCGCCGAGCGCCATGCCGCCCGACGAGCCCAGGCCGCCGCCGCCGACCCGCATCATCGTGCCCGGCACCGGCCGGTCGACCTGCATCATCAGCGCGGGCGCGCTGACGATCGCCTCGTTGAAGATCAGGTCGTTCGCGCCGACGTGCTTGGCGAGCTCGGCGAACAGATAATGAATGCTGATCTGGCCGGGCGTGCCCTTGTTGGCGGCAAGCTGCTTGCCGCGTTCGATGCGGGCGTCGCGCTCGGACTTGAAGTGCGCGACGCGCGCGGCCGCCGCCTTCTTGAACTCGGGCGTGGCCTTGGCCTTGAGCGCATCGAGAAGCTGCTGGAGGATATGGCTCGCCTCGCCCTGCATGCGCAGGTTGCCGGGGAACGTCCACATCGGCGACGCCGGCTTGAGGATGTCGATGTCGATGTGCGCCCAGAACGCATGCGGGTTCGCCTGGAACTCGCTCGGGAACCACGGCACGTCGACGTCGACCAGCAGGCCGAGGTCGGTCTTCTGCACCTCCTTGCCGGGCGCGAAGCCGACAAAGCACGGACTGTTGTGCGCGACGTTGGTGATGGCGTTGCCCTCGTACACGCCGATGCCGGCGAATTCGGCCAGTTCCTTGATCAGTTCGCAGGCGCGCGCGCTGCGGCCGGCATAGCCGGTGATCAGGATCGGATGCTTGGCGGCCATGAGCTTGTCGGCGAGCTGCGAAACGAGCGCCGGGTCGGCGCCGCCACCGGTCATGCTGCCGAACTGCTCGCCCGAATAGGCGCGCACGTCGTCGGCGCTGAAGGTCTGGGTCAGCGTCTCGCGCTGCATCATCAGGTAGACCGGGCCGCGCGGCTCGCTCTGCATGATCGAGTGCGCGCGCCGCAGCGCCTCCTTGACGACCACGCCGGACGGCAGCGTCCATTCCCATTTGACGTAGGGACGAACGAGGCTGCCCTGGTCGATCGGCTCCTGCACGAAATGCACGTAGGTGTCGCGCGAGCCGACCAGTTCGTTGCCGGTGGTGTAGGGCGCCTTGCCGGCCATCAGCAGCACCGGGATGCGGCTGCGGAACATGTTGTGCATCGCGGTCGCGGTGTTGGCGGTGCCGACGTCGACATGCACCAGCACGCCCTGCCCTTTGCCGGTCACCCAGGCATAGCCGCCGGCCATGTGGGCGGCGGTGTTCTCGTGCGGGCAGCGGATGACGCCCGGCATCGCGTCGCCGCGTTTGCGGCGGTGCGCCATCTCCTCGATGATCGGCGCGTGGTCGGTGCCGAAGTTGCAGAACAGATAGTCGACGCCGAGCTCGGTCAGCCCCTCGAGGAAGAAATACGCGGTCGAGAATTCCGGGGTGTTGGTCTGACGCCTTGCCACTGCTTCCATGGTGTTTCCGTTCCCTGCCTTGAGCCGGCGGCACACTAGCAGCATCGGAATGGCGGCGGGAGCCGGAGCCATGCGTTTGGCGCATTCGGGCGCGGCTTCTGCGCTCTCTCCCCGCGAAACGGGCAGGGTAGCCGCCCAACCAATTCTTAACGGTTCCTTGCTAACCGTTGCCCTTCACCCGCGATCGACGGCGGAGGCTCGTTTGGCATTGACCGGTTCCGAGCGCGCGGCGCGCCTGCCGGAAGGCTCCGTCCTTGCCGGGGCTCTGGACGCGCCTGAAAGCGCGGCTCGGCAACGCCGAGCATCTGCTGGTGCAGAAGCTCGCCGGCACGGTGTTCCTGATCCGCGTCGCCAGCGCGGGGCTCGCCTACATCTCGCAGGTGCTGTTCGCGCGCTGGATGGGCAGCTACGAGTTCGGCATCTACGTCTATGTCTGGACCTGGTCGCTGCTGATCGGGCAGATGATCGAGATCGGGCTCGGCACCGCGGCGCAGCGCTTCATCCCGGAATACCGCGAGCGCGGCATGGTCGCGCATCTGCGCGGCTTCATCACCGGCAGCCGCTGGCTGGCGTTCGGCTTCTCGCTCGTGGTGTCGGCGCTGGCCGCGATGGCGGTGTGGCTGCTCGAGCCGTGGCTCGACAGCTATCTCGTGATCCCGCTCTATCTCGCCTGCATCACGCTGCCGGCCTACGCGATCGCGCACATCCAGGACGGCATCTCGCGCAGCTACGACTGGATGGGTCTGGCGATGATGCCGACCTACATCGTGCGGCAGCTTCTGCTCACGGTGCTGATGGCGGCCGCGTATTTCGCGCACGTGCCGATGACGGCGGTGACCGCGATGGCGATCGCGGGCCTGTCGTATTGGGGGCCGACGCTGTGCCAGCTCGTGATCGTGCAGCACCGGCTCAAGCCGCTCGTCCCGCCCGGTCCGAAGACCTACGAGTTCGGCCTGTGGCTGAAGGTGTCGCTGCCGATCTTCCTGGTCGAGGGCTTCTACGCGCTGCTCTCCTACACCGACATCCTGGTGCTGCAGCAGTTCCGCCCGCCGGACGAGGTCGCGGTCTACTATGCGGCGTTCAAGACGCTCGCGCTGGTGTCGTTCATCCACTACTCGATCGCCGCCACCACCGCGCACCGCTTCAGCTCGTTCAACGTCGCCGGCGACCGCGCGGGCCTGTCGCGCTTCCTGGCGCAGTCGATCAAGTGGACGTTCTGGCCGTCGGTCGCGGCGACCGCGCTGCTGCTCGCGCTCGGACGGCCGATCCTGAGCCTGTTCGGCGCCGAGTTCACCAACGGCTACCACCTCATGTTCATCCTGGCGGCCGGCCTGCTGGCGCGCGCCGCGATCGGACCGATCGAGCGGCTGCTCAACATGCTCGGCCAGCAGCGCATGTGCGCGCTGGTCCATGCCGGCGCGTTCGCGATCAACCTGGCGCTGTGCTTCGCGCTGATCCCGCAGTTCGGGCCGGCCGGCGCCGCGATCGCGACCGCGGTCGCGCTGATCTTCGAATCGGTCTGGCTGTTCGCCGTGACCAAGCGGCGGCTCGGCTTCCACGTCTTCATCTGGCGCCGCGCGGAGGCCTGAGCCGTGCACGGCACCATCGAGTCCGTGTACCGGGTGGAGTGGCGGCCGCTCGAGCAGCTCTGTCCGGTGGCGGCGGAATGGTGGGCGCTGGCCGCGCGCGCGCTCGAACCGAACGTGTTCTACGAGCCGGCATTCGCGCGCGCCGCCGCGCCGGTGTTCGGGCAAGGCGTCGGCGCCGGTGCTGGTCTGGTCGCGCGGCGCGCCGGCGCGGCTCGTCGGATTCTTTCCCGGGCGGATCGAGCGGCGCCGCTATGGCGTTCCGCTGCCGGTGCTGACCGGCTGGACCCACGCCTATGCGCCGCTCGGCGTGCCGCTGGTCGACCGCGACGGCGGCGAGGCGATCGTGGCGGCCTGGCTCGATCACGTCGCCACCAGCCCGGAACTGCCGAAGATCGTGCTGCTGCCCTATCTGCCGGTCGACGAATCCGTTCGCGCGGATGCTCGACGGCATTCTGGCGCGGCGCGGCGGCGCGGCTGTCTCGTTCGCAGAGCATAAGCGCGCCCTGCTCGATCCGGGCGCCGAGCGCGCCGGCTATCTCGAGCGCGCCATCGCGGGCAAGCGGCGCAAGGAACTGCGGCGGCAGCGCAAGCGGCTCGGCGACCACGGCGCCGTGACCGTGACCTCGACCGGCGAGCCGGGTGCGGTCGCGAAGGGGCTCGACAGCTTCCTCGCGCTCGAAGCCGCCGGCTGGAAAGGCCGCGCCGGCACCGCGGTGCGCGGCAACGAGGCGCTGGAGACATTCATGGCCGGCGCCGTCCATGCGCTCGCCGACGAGGGCAAGGCCCGCCTCGCCCGGCTGTTCGTCGGGACCCGGCCGATCGCCGCGTTCGTGACGCTGACCAGCGGCGCCACCGCCTGGTGCTGGAAGGTCGCCTACGACGAGGAATTCGCCCATGCCTCGCCGGGCGTGCAGCTTCTGCTCGACGTGACGCAGGACCTGCTCGACGATCCGCGCATTGCGCGGGCGGATTCATGCGCGACCGAGCACCACCCGATGATCGATCACGTCTGGCGCGAGCGGCTGGTCGTGGCCGACCGGCTGATCGATGCCGGAACGGGGCAGCGCGGGGCGTTTGTGCTCGCCTGCCGGCTCGAAGGCCTGCGCCGCGCGGCCATCGGCGGCGCCAAGACGCTGCGCAACCTGCTCCGCCGGCGCGCGGCCTGACCCCCTGGGTGGGGTCGCGGCGCCTTTTTTCGCCCGATGAGGCGATTTCCGGGCCCAAATTTGAACCCGATCCGTCAAACCGCTGACCAACCGACAGAACACACCGAAACAGCGGAGCAGGACCATGTTGGCAGAAATCTTCTTGGTGCGGTTGGAGACCCAGTTGCAGTCGGCGAAGCCGAGCCAGTCGACGACGCCGTCGAACAACCCGCGTTTCGTCCCGATCGTGCTGCCGCGCTCCTGAGCAGCCCTACGCCTTCTCGCGCAGCAGCCGGCGGAT
Source organism: uncultured Alphaproteobacteria bacterium (assembly GCA_963749815.1). Lineage (GTDB taxonomy): Bacteria > Pseudomonadota > Alphaproteobacteria > Rhizobiales > Xanthobacteraceae > VAZQ01. The sequence continues at coordinate 39,169 of CAVVON010000002.1, forward strand.
CACCTTCCCGGTCGTGGTCATCGGCATCGACGCGATGAAGGCGACCTCGCGCGGATATTCGTGCGCCGAGAGCCTGGTCTTCACGAAGCCCTGGATCTCGGCGGCGAGCGCGTCCGAGGCGGCGAAACCCGCCTTCAGCACAATGAACGCCTTGACGATCTCGGTGCGCAGCGCGTCCGGCTTGCCGACCACGGCGGCCAGCGCCACCGCCGGATGGCGGATCAGGCAGTCCTCGATCTCGGTCGGGCCGATCCGGTAGCCGGCCGAGGTGATGACGTCGTCGTCGCGGCCGATGAACTGGATATAGCCGTCGTCGTCGGTCGTGCCCTGGTCGCCGGTGGTCATCCAGTCGCCGATGAATTTCTCGCGCGTGGCGTCGGGCTTGCCCCAGTATTCCAGGAACATCACCGGGTCGGGCCGCTTGATCGCGATCTGGCCGAGCTCGCCCGCGGCACATTCGCTGCCGTCCGGGCGGATCACCGCGACGGTGTGGCCGGGCACCGGCTTGCCGATCATGCCCGGCCGCGACACGCCGATCGCCGCGCACGAGGCGGCGACCAGGTTGCATTCGGTCTGGCCGTAGAACTCGTTGATCGAGAGGCCGAGCGCCGACTTGCCCCATTCCAGCGTCTCGGCGCCGAGCGCCTCGCCGCCCGAGCCGACGCTGCGCAGGCGCACGTCGTGGCGGCCGCGCGGATTGGGCGCCGAGCGCAGCATGCGCAGCGCGGTCGGCGGGATGAAGGCGTTGCGCACCTCAAGCTTCGCCATCAGCGCGAAGGCTTCCTCGGGATCGAATTTCTCGAACCGCGCCGCCACCACCGGCACGCCGTAGTGCAGCGCCGGCAGCAGCGCATCGAGCAGGCCGCCGGCCCAGGCCCAGTCGGCCGGGGTCCAGAAGCGATCGCCGGGCTGCGGGAAGAAATCGTGCGGAAACTCGATGCCGGGAAGATGCCCGATCAGCACGCGGTGGGCGTGCAGCGCGCCTTTCGGCGGGCCGGTGGTGCCCGAGGTGTAGACCATCAGCGCCGGATCGTCGGCCGCGGTATCGGCCGGCGTGAAATCGGACGACGCGCGCGCGATCGTCTCGAACAGGCCACCGGCGCGCGCCTGCGGGCCGTCGGCCGACAGCACGAGCGCCAGCCCCGCCGCCGCGTCGCCCGTCTGCGCGAGCTTGTCGAGGCCCTGCGCGTTGGTGATCAGCGCGCGCGCGCCGGAATCCGTGAGCCGGTAGCCGATCGCGTCCGCGCCGAACAGCATCGCGAGCGGCAGCGCGATGGCGCCGAGCTTGTAGATCGCGATGTGGGCGGCCGCCACCACCGGGCTCTGCGGCAACAGGATCGCGACCCGGTCGCCGCGCACGATGCCATGGGCGGCGAACGTGTTGGCGAGGCGGTTCGAGGTCTCGCGCAGCCAGCCGAAGCTGATCGCCTCGACGCCGCCATCGGCGCGCACGTCGTAGAGCGCGACGCGGCCCGGATCGCTGCTCGGCCCAGCGGTCGCAGACGTCGACGCCCATGTTGTAGTGCGCCGGAACTTGCCAGCGGAAATCGCGGCAGAGCGCGGCGTAGTCGCGCGCGGCGGACAGCACATGTGGCGCGTACACTTGGGGCGCGTCCATGGCTCCGGCTATTTGTCTTTGGTCTCGTCGCGTTCCCAGTGCAACAGCTTCTCCAGCGGCCCGCCGAGATGCAGGACCGCGAACACCAGCGGCACGCCGATCAGGAGGATGCGCCATTGCGCGGCGCCACAGGCGGCGCCGATACAGGCGGTCAGCCAGACGCAGGCGGCGGTGGTCAAACCGTGGGCGTGGCCGTTCATCTGGTGGTGAACGATCACACCGGCGCCGATGAAGCCGATGCCGGTGAGGAGCCCCTGAATGACGCGGCTGGTGGCGTTGACGTCCTGATCGGCGATCGTCAGGACAGCCATGGTGGAGGCTAGGCTCACCAGCCCGAGCGTACGCACGCCGGTCGGCTTGCCATGCAGGTCGCGATTGATACCGAGCGCGCCGCCCACGACCAGCGAAGCACCCAGCCGAAGCACGATGTCGGTCCAATCCATGGTGGAATTATCCCACTCCGATGGGCGAAAGCCAACGCTCCGCCGCCCGTGTTGTTTGGGCGGCGCCGGGTACGCCGGTAGGCGGGGGAAGAATTCCGTTGCCCTGAATGAAAAGAGGGCGCGCGGAACGCCGGGGTCCAGAGGACCCGCGGACCTCGGCGCCTCGCGACACCGAGGCTTGCCGAAGTCGTAGTAACCGCAAGTCCGCCGAAACCGTCGGCGTCCCGCGCGCGGTGTTTGAGGCTTGCTCCGTTCGGCCCCCGGTGGGCAGACCATTGGTACCCACCGCTGGTGGCGCACGGCCGGTGCGCCGGGCTGCCGACGGCTTGGGCCGCCGCAACGGGCGCTGCGAACGCCCGTCACAGCCACCGCTCCAACCGGCCCGGGTGTGACCGGACCGATCCCGGATTTAGCGGCGCCGCATCTCCAGCACCGCCCCTCCGGCCGTCCCCGCGTTCGAGCGCCCTCGAGCGCGCCCTCGGTCGGGACGAGGTGGCGTGGATATAGGGGCGATAGGAAAAAAGTCCAGAGGCCTATTTCGAATTTTTGTCGGGGGTACGGACAGTCCCCCACGGATCGGCCTTGGGCGCCTGCGTCGTGGCCGGGGTGCGCGATTGCGTGGCCTTGAGCATCCGCTGATACTCCTTTTCCACGTCTGCCTGTTCCTGCTTTTTCCGCTGATACTCCTGCTCCAGCAAGCTCGGTTCCGCCAACGAAACGGACACCGGCGCCAGCAGGGCCATCACCACCACCGCAGCCAGAACTCTCATATGCGCCTCCTCGCACGATCGGCCATAGCCGGGACTATGCGACGGGCCGGGCGACATGGCTAGGTCGATCAAATTAGGACTGAATTCAAATTGACCCGCGACCGGCTTGCGCGTGGACGGCAGCCGTACCGGCGCGCGGCAATCGTGACGCACGCTCCGGTCCGGTCCCTCACCCGCCCTCGCTGACGCTCGGAAGAAACAAGCGCATGCGGATTTGCCGGAGCACGTCCCGCGATCCGCGCTTTGCCTGGCGGTTCCGAGCCGTTACAAAAGCAAGCGCCGCCGCGCGGCTCGCCGCGACGGCCCCGCCGGGAGAAACGAAGCCTCAATGTCCGACGCGCCGCCAGCACCACCCGCTCGCGGGAGCGACATCGACTACCGGCTGCTGATCCCGTTCCTCACCCACGTCGTCCTGTTGCAGACCTTCATCCTGGTGGTCCGCATCACCACCTCGTACCGGGCGATCGAGCTCGGCCTGCCGGTGTTCTGGCTCGGCCTGATCGCCACCGGCTTCGCGATCGTCCCGGTGTTCTCGGCGGTGCAGCTCGGGCGCTGGATCGACCGCGGCAACGACGCCAAGGCGATCTGGATCGGCAACGTGCTGATCGTCATCGCCTGCACCGGCTTCTGGCTGTGGCCGCTGTCGGGCCCGCACCTGCTCGCGCTGTCGGTGCTGCTCGGCTTCGGCCACATGTTCTGCATGGCCGGTCACCAGATGATCATGACGCGCGCCGGCGGGCCGAAGAGCCGCGAGAGCGTGCTCGGCTACTACATGGTGGCGGCGGCGATCGGCCAGGGCGCCGGGCCGCTGGTGGTCGGATGGCTCGGCGGCACGGCCGCGGTGCCGCCGACCGGGCTGCTGTTCACGATCGCGCTCACGATCGCGGTGGCGGGCCTGGTGATCGCGCTGCTGATCCGGCAGGCCAGCACGAGCGGGCCGCGCCGCAACGAGAGCGTCATTCCGATCGGCGCGCTGCTGCACGTGCGCGGGCTGCCGGCGATCTTCATCGCCAGCATCGTGACGGTGACGGCGGTCGATCTCCTGGTGATCTACATGCCGGCGTTCGGCGCCGAACGCGGCATCGATTCCAACCACGTCGGCTGGCTGCTGGCGATGCGCTCGGCGGCCTCGCTGATCTCGCGGCTGTTCTATGCGCGGATGATCTACGGCTTCGGCCGCGCGCCGCTGACGCTCGGCAGCATGCTGGTGAGCGCCGCGGCGTTCGCCGCGCTGGCGCTGCCGCTGTCGCTGCCGTGGATGTATGCGGTGATGGTCGTGCTCGGCTTCGGCATGGGGATCGCCTCGACCCTGACGCTCTCGGGCGTGGTCTATCTGGCGCCGGCGGAAGCCTACGGCACCGCGTTGACGATCCGCATGACCGGCAACCGCCTCGGCCAGGTGGTGTTCCCGGCGCTCGCCGGCATGGTGGCGGCGGCGACCGGCGTGGCGGGGATTTTCCTGATCATCGGGCTCGGCATCGGCGCGTCCGGCGTGGCGGTGCCGCTGAGCCTGCGGGCGATCGGAGGCGGCGACACGTGAGGCCGTGCAAAAGCGCGATGGTTGTCGCTGTGCCCTCTCCCCTTGTGGGAGAGGGCTACGAGGTATTTCAACGAGCGAGCTTGGGTGAGGGGTCGACCCCTCACCCAACTGAGATCGCCGAACCTTCAGAGCTGCCCTCTCCCACAAGGGGAGAGGGCGCAACAATGCGCACCGAATTCGCTGGGGCAAAGAGACCATGACCGCACCGATCCAGATCCGCATGGGCGGCTACGGGCCCGCCACCACCGGCTTCTCGCGCGCGCTGAAGCTGATCGGCGACCGGCTGACCGCCGAGTTCGGCGACCGCGTCGACATCAAGTACGTCTGGAACATCATGGAGCTCGGCTACAAGGCCGAGGACATTCTCTGGCTGGTCGAGCACGGGCTGCTGACGCTCGGCTACCAGTCGTCGAGCTATCTGACCGACCGCGTGCCGGAACTGTCCTTCGTCGACCTGCCGTTCCTGTTTCCCGACACCGACGCCGCGCGCGGCGCGATGGACGGCGCGCTCGGCGCGAGGCTCGCGCAGGCGGTCGAGCGCAAGGTCAACTACCGCATCCTCGGCTGGTTCGAGAACGGCTTCCGCCACATCTCCAACCGCGTGCGCACGGTGCGCATGCCGGCCGATCTCAAGGGCATGAGCATCCGCGTGCTGCCGAGCAAGGTGCAGGAGCGCACGTTCGCGCTGTTGGGCGCCACGCCGATGCGCATGGACCTGACGCAGGCGATCGAGATGATCACCGCGGGCACCATCGACGCGCAGGAGAACCCGCTCACCAACACGGTGACCTACGGCGTGCACAAGTTCCACCGCTTCCACACGCTGTCGAACCACTTCTACATCTCGCGGCCGATCTTCCTCAACCGCGACACGTTCGAGGCCTGGCCCGACGACTTGAAGCGCGCGATGCGCGAGGCGGTCACGGCGGCGGTCGCGTTCCAGCGCGGCCTGCATGTCGGCGAAGAGGAAGACGCGCGCAAGGCGATCGTGGCGCAGGGCTGCGAGATCGTCGAGCTGACGGCGGCCGAACACGCGGCGTTCGCCACGGCGGTGAAGCCGCTGCTCGACGAGGCGAAGGGAACGTTCGGCGAGGAATTGTTCGGACTGGCGAAGGGACGTTAGCCGCGCTTCTCGTCGGCCGGCTGCGCGATGATCAGCGCCCAGTAGACCTTGTACTTGGACTGCGGCGCCTTGACCGCGGCGATGCCGATGCGGCTCGCCGGATTGAGCAGCATGTTCTCGCGGTGCGGCTTGGAATCGCGCCAGCCCGAGAACGCTTCGGCCAGCGTGTGGTAGCCGGCCGAGATGTTCTCGGCGGCGTTGCGCGCCGGATAGCCGGACGAGCGCAGGCGGTCGGTGAAATTCCTGGTGACGCTGTGGTCGAGCTTGTCGCGCGCCGCCATGGCGCGGGCCTGCTCCTCGGCCATCTTCATCAGCGCCGGATCGATGGTGACGGCGGACAGCCCGTTGTTGGCGCGGTAGCCGGAGATCATCGAGGCGGCGGCGGCGGGGTCGAGCTCGCCGCCGGTCGCGAGGCTGCGATAGAACGAGGGCTCGGCCGGCAGCTCGCGGTCGGCGGCGCAGGCGGCGAGCAGCGCAAGTGCCGCAAGGCCCGCCAAGCATCTGGCCGTAAAACGAAAAATCATCGGAGCCCCATCCCCAGGCGCGCCGCCAGAATGCCCCAGGAGCATGGCGGAAGCGTGGAGACGGTGCCTGGGCTTGGTTAATTCGGGGTGATTGGGCCGCCACCGTCATCCCGGCCGAGCGAAGCGACAGCCGGGATCCAGTCTGCGCACGACTGGACCCCGGCTCTCGCGCTCCGCGCTCGGTCGGGGTGACACCGGAGCTGATCCTCCGGCCGCCGCCAGACTACGTGGCTGGTTTCTCGGGGGGCCGGGTGCGCAGCACGTATTGCGGCGACGGGAACGTGATGCCCTCGGCGCGGAAGCGCTTGAGGATGGCGACGTGCAGGTCGCTCCTGGCGATCAGCCCGTCGTCGACGTGGCCGACAAAGGCGCGCAGCTCGAACTCGAGCGCGTTCTCGCCGAAGCCGAGCAGCAGCGCGTGCGCCTCCGGATATTTCAACACCTTCGGATGCTCGGCCGCGCAGGCGAGCAGCGCCTGCTGCACCTTTTCGGGATCGTTGTCGTAGTTGACGCCGACCTTGACGATGATCCGGCCGGAGGTGTTGGCGTGCGTCCAGTTCTTGACCGCGCCCGAGATGAACTCGGCGTTCGGGATGATGACGTTGGCGCGCTCGAAGGTCTCGATCTCGGTCGCGCGCACGCGGATGCTGCGGACGTAGCCCTCCTCGCCCTTGACCACCACCAGGTCGCCGATGCGGATCGGCCGCTCGGCGAGCAGGATCAGGCCGGAGACGAAATTCTGCACGATCGACTGCAGGCCGAAGCCGATGCCGACCGAGAGCGCGCCGGCGATCAGCGCGATCTTCTGCAGGTCGATGCCGAGCTGCGACAGCGCGAGCATGATCGCGACGATGACGCCGATATAGCCGATGATGGCGGCGATCGACTGCTGCAGGCTCGGCTCGAGATTGGTGCGCGGCAGGAGCTGGCGCTCGAACCACTTCTGGAGGAGCCGCGTGACCGCGAGCGCGGCGACCAGGATGACGGCGGCGGCGAACACCGCGCCGAACGAAATCGTGAAGTCGCCGATGCGCAGGCCGAAGGCGAGACTGCGCAAGGTGTCGTAGAAGTCGCCGGCGGTGACCTCCCACGGCCCGATCACCAACACCAGCGCGACCAGCACCAGGAACAGGCAGATGCCGCCGGACAAGACCGTCGCGATCAGGCCGAGGCGGTGCGGGCTGACGCCCAGATTGGCCGCGAACGCGCGGCCGCGCGCGGTGCCGGCGGCGAGCCGCTCGATGAACAGCGAATTCGTCAGCACCAGCAGCAGATAGAGCGTGCCGACAACCGCGACCGTCACCAGGCCGCGCACCGACAGGAACGCGGCGAAGCCCGCATAGCCGAGCGCCAGCGCAGCCGCGATCGTCCCCAGCACCAGCCAGCCGACGGCGCGCAGCCAGAGCGCGCGCGGCAGCGCGTGCTCCTCGGCGTCGCGCCGCGCCGACGACCACAGCAGGTGCAGCAGCAGCGCCGCGACCGCCAGCGCGAACAGCATGCTGGTGGCGACCACCAGCGCGGGCGGCGCGTCGAGCATTTTGTGCACGACCAGCAGGAACGCCGCCGTCGCCGTGATGCGTGCGGCCCAGGTGTAATGGCGCGTCAGCGACTGCGCGAGCGTATCGTCGATCGCTACCAGCCGCCGCCCGGGTGCGTCGGGCGCCAGCGCGGCGACCGCGACCGCGCGTCCGATCGACGCGATCGCCACCGAGATGCCGAGCCCATAGGCGATATCGATCAGGCGATCCGGCAGCAGCGCAAAGCCCTCCAGCACCTCGATCGCCGCGAACGTGACGAGCGGCGCGGTCAGCGCGGCCTGCACGAGCACGCCCAGCGAACGCAGCGCCTTGCCGAAGCGGGTCGCGGCGCCGGGCCTGGCGGCGATCCGCCGCTGCCACCAGTGCCGGAGCAGGACGACGGCGCCCGCCAGCGCGATCAGCGCCAGCGCCGCCCACAGCACGCGGGTACGATTGTTCGGGTCGCGGAGCAGGTCCCACCAGGCCCGCATGAGTTCGCCCACGCCCGCGAGCTCGCCGCCGACGGCGCGGCCGGCGTCGAGCCAGAGCGCGAGCGACAACACGCTCGGCGTCTGCGTGAACAATTGGCTGGCATAGGCGCCGCGCCGGCGCTCGGCGAGCTGGTCGGCGATCTGGTCGGCGCGCGCGAGCAGCGAGCGGGTCTGCTTCAGCGCGGCGTCGAGCGCGGTGAATTCCTGGGTGAGCCGGGCGCGCTCCTCGGCCAGCGACGCGGCCTCGGGCGGCGCGTCCTTGGCCGGGGCCGGACCGAGCTGCTTGAGCCGCGCTTCGGCCTGCGCCAGCTTCGGCTCGGCCTCGGCGACCCGGTTGCGCAGGTCCTCGCGGACCGGCGTCAGCGACTGGCCGAGATCGTAGAGGGCCTGGACGGTCAGGCCCTCGCGCTTGAGCGCCGTGTCGATGCGGTCGAGTTCGGTCTTGGCGGCTTCCAGTCCGGGGACCGCGCCGGCCGCCTGCTGGGCGCCGGCCGGCAACACCCAAAGCGCCGTCAGCAGGACGGCCATCAAGGCGAGCCAGCGGCGAATGCAGGCAAATGGGCGTGACATGCTTCGGCGTCCCTGGCCGCACCGTGTCGCGCCGGCGGCCGCACCCTGTCAAGGGCGGGCGCTTGGCGCGGAACCATTAAACTGTTGAAAGAACAGCACAATCCTGCCGCCAGGGCAAATCGTACAACGCTGCGGAGGGGATTAACGCCAAAACAACCGGTTGCTCATACCGTCTGCTGCCACCCGGACAATTGACGATGCTCGACGGCGTCAGCAATTTCATCGCGGCGTATGACTGGCAGGTCACGGCCTTGCTGGGCCTTGCCGCATTGGCGGTGGCCACCCTGGTCGGCATGCTCGCCCGGCGGTTCCGGCGGCAGAATTCGCACCTCGCCGCCGCGCTGAACAACATGTCGGAAGGCCTGTGCATGTTCGACGGCGATGCGCGGCTGGTGCTGTGCAACGACCGCTACGTCGAAATGTACCTGCTCGATCCGGCGCAGACGAAACCGGGCGCGCAACTGCGCGACCTGCTCCAGCAGCGCAAGCGCGCCGGCACCTTCGGCGGCGATCCGGACCTCTACATCGCCGACACCCTGCGCCGGATGCGCGCCAAGCAGGAAGGCATGCAGGACGTCCGCGAACTGCCGGACGGACGCTTCATCTCCGTCTCCAGCCGGCCGATGCAGGACGGCGGCTGGGTCGCGACCCACCAGGACATCACCGAACGCCGCCGCCGCGACCAGGAGCACGACAGCCTCGCCGCCCAGGCGCAGCGCCGCGCCTCGATCGATGCGGCAATCGCGTCGTTCCGCGAGCGCGTCGAAGCGATGCTGCGCACCGTCAGCGATCATGCCGGCGCGATGCGCGCGACCGCGAGCACGCTGTTCTCGGCCTCGCACCAGACCTCGCAGCGCGCCGAGCGTGCGGTCCACACCTCGAACGAAGCCTCGAACAACGTCGAGACGGCGGCCTCGGCCGCCAACGAGCTGTCCGCCTCGATCGCCGAGATCAGCCGCCAGCTCGGCCAGACCAGCAACCTGGTCGGCATCGCGGCGAGCGAAGCCGGCGCCACCAACGACCAGATCGGCTCGCTCGCCAACGCCGCCCAGAAGATCGGCGACGTGGTGAAGCTGATCCAGGACGTTGCCGGCCAGACCAATCTGCTGGCGCTCAACGCCACCATCGAGGCCGCGCGCGCCGGCGAGGCCGGCCGCGGCTTCGCGGTGGTGGCGTCCGAGGTGAAGTCGCTGGCGGTGCAGACCGCCAAGGCGACCGAGGAGATCGCCGGCCAGATCGCCGGCGTGCAGGCCTCGACCGGCGCCGCGGTCGAGGCGATCCGCCGCATCGCCGACCGCATGCAGGAGATCAACACGCACACCGCGGCGGTGGTCGCCTCGGTGCAGCAGCAGAATGCCGCGACCGGCGAGATTTCCGCCAACGTCACCAGCGCGGCGCACGGCACCAAGGAGATCGTCAGCGTGCTGGGCGAGGTCGCGGGCGCCGCGACCGAGACCCGCGGGTCGGCCGAAACGGTGCTGTCGGCGTCCGAGGCGGTGGAATTGGCCGCGTCCGACCTGCGCAAGGAGGTCGAAGGCTTCCTGCAGAAGGTGGCGGTCTAGCCTAGCGGGCGCGCTGCGTCGCCCCCGCCGAACAACTCTAAGCCACCCTCTTTAACCCGAAAACAACCGTTCCTGGATACTGTCCATTTACCAGTCCCAGGACGCGAACCCATGTTCCGATCGTCTGTTGCCCGCGGGTGGTCGCCCGCCATTCTGGCCGGCCTGATCGCCTGCGCCGCAGCTGTTGTCGTCCAGTCGTTCGGCGACGCCTCGGTGGCCGCCTGGCTGGGCGCGATCCCGCCGGCCGCGGCGATCGCAGTCGCGAGCGTCCTGATCGGGCTCGCGGTCTGCGCCCTGGTGGCGCTGCCGCTGCTTCGCCGCGCCGACCGGCAGAACCGGCACTATTCGACCGCGGTCGACAACATGTCGCAAGGGCTCGGCATGTTCGACGCCTCGCGCCGGCTGGTCGTGCTCAACGACCAGTACCGCCAGATGTACAAGCTGTCGCCGGACGTGGCGAAGCCCGGCTGCACGCTGCGCCGGCTGTTCGAGCACCGCATCGAGGTCGGCACCTTCAAGGGTGACATCGACCGCTATCTCGAGAGCGTGGTGCAGCGGATGGGCCAGGAGAAGATCAGCCACGCGGTGATCGAGACCACCGACGGCCGCTTCTACGACGTCACCAACCGGACGATGGCGGACGGCGGCTGGGTCTCCACCCACCAGGACATCACCGAGCGGCGCCGGCAGGACCAGGAGCGCGACGCGATGCTGGCGCGGGAGGAACGCCGCGGCGCGGTCGACACCGCGATCGCGGGCTTCCGCCAGCGCGCCGAGAGCATGCTGAAAACCGTGAGCCAGAACGCGCAGGCGCTGCGCACGACCGCGACCGTGCTGTTCTCGGCGTCGCACAAGGCGCTGCAGCGCGCCGAAGGCGCGGTGCATGCCTCGAACGAGGCTTCGGCCAACGTCGAGACCGCCGCCTCGGCGGCGAACGAGCTGTCCGCCTCGATCGCCGAGATCAGCCGGCAGCTCGGGCAGACCAACAACCTGGTCGGCGTGGCGGCCAACGAGGCGATCTCGACCGACGGCCAGATCGGATCGCTGGCGAGCGCGGCACAGAAGATCGGCGACGTGGTGAAACTGATCCAGGACGTCGCCGGGCAGACCAATCTGCTGGCGCTCAACGCCACCATCGAGGCGGCGCGCGCCGGCGAGGCCGGGCGCGGCTTCGCGGTGGTGGCGTCGGAGGTGAAGTCGCTCGCGGTGCAGACCGGCAAGGCGACCGAGGAGATCGCCGGCCAGATCGCGGCCGTGCAGAGCTCGACCAGCATCGCGGTCGACGCCATCCAGCGGATCGTCGAGCGCATGCGGGAGATCAACCAGTTCACCGCGGCGGTCGCCGCCTCGGTGCAGCAGCAGAACGCCGCCACCGGCGAGATTTCGCAGAACGTCGCGAGCGCCGCGCAGGCCGCGAAGGAAATCGTCAACGTGCTCAGCGAGGTCGCGGGCGCCGCGACCGAGACGCGCGGCTCGGCCGAGACGGTGCTGTCGGCCTCGGAGGCGGTGGAAACGGCGGCCTCCAGCCTGCGCAGCGAGGTCGAGGGATTTCTGCAGCAGGTGGCGGTGTAGGACCGCTCTTATCCCTCCCCTGCGGGGGAGGGATAACGCCGCCTTCGCGGCAACTGTCAGCCGATCAGTGCGCGCCGCGGTAGATCTGCGCCGGCTGCGAGAAGAAGCTCAAGAGGATGTGGTAGCAGATCATGTAGTTCTTCTGATGGAACGAGGCGTGCGCGATGCCCGGCATCACGGCGAACTGCTTGTCCGGGTTCGGCAGCTTCTCGAAGAACTTCAGCAGATCCGTCATGCTGGCGATGCCGTCGTATTCGCCGCGCATGATCAGCGTCGGCACCGCGATCTTCTCGGGATCGCAGACCGGCAGGTTCGAGCACATGTCGACATAGGTGCCGTTCGGGATCGAATCGTCGAGCTTGAGGATGGCGTCGGCGAACGCCTCGATCACGTTGTCGTCGGCGGTGCCGGGATGATCGCGCTCGAAGATCGAGCGCACGAACTTGCGGTCGATCGGCCGGCGCAGCTTGGCGCGGAATTCGGGCAGCCGCTTGGCACGGTCGGCGAGCGTCGGCGAGCCCTCGCCGGTCCACACCATGGCGTCGCAGGCCAGCCGCGCGACCATCTCGGGATGGCGCTGCGCGAACAGCGCCGCGCGCAACGCGCCCGACGAAATGCCGTAGACCAGCAGCGGCTTCTTGCCGCGCAGCTTCTCGATATAGCTCGCGGCCGCGAAGCAGTCGTCCGCGCCATACGAAATCGGCGCGTTGTTGTCGCGGTCCTTGGTGGAGCGGCCGTAGCCCTCCATGTCGACGCACCAGCAGTCGTAGCCTTCGGCGGCGAAGTAATCCATCGGCGACGGCCGGCCCGGCACCTGCAGGTCGAAGGTCGGCGTCGAGGCCATCGACGAGCCGTGCACGAACAGGATGCGGCCGGCCGGGCCGGACGGATCGCCGGCATGCTTGTTCCAGAGGAACAGCTTCACGCCGCCGTCCTTGGTGGTCCAGTGCTCGGTGCCGGCGATGCGGATCTGCTCGTTCATAGGATCGCTCCGATTTGTGTATGGCCGCGGAATATCGGCCACGAAGGACGCGCCCGGCTCATTCGGGCTTGATGTTGTTGGCCTCGATGATCTTGGCCCATTTGTCGATCTCGGACTGGACGTAGCCGCCGAACTCGGTGGGCTTCATCACCATGGTGTGGCCGCCTTGTTTCTCCCAGCCCTCCTTGATGTCGGGCCGCGTCAGGATCTTGTTGATTTCGGTGTTCAGCTTGTCGACGATTCCCTGCGGCGTCCCGGTCGGCACCATGACGCCGAGCCACATCGTCGCCTCGTAGCCGGTCAGGCCGGCTTCGTCGAGGGTGGGAACGTCGGGGAGCAGCGGCGAGCGCACGCGGCCCGAGGTGCCGAGAGGAACGAGCATGCCGTTCTGGATCATCTGCGCCACGCTCGAAATACCGTCGAACATCATGTGCGACCTGGCCGCCGATGATGTCGTTGCGCGCGCCGGTGCTGCCTCGATACGGAATGTGCTGGATGTCGGTGCCGGTCAGGTTTTTGAACAGCTCGCCGGCCATGTGGTAGTTCGAGCCGACGCCCGACGACGCGTAGTTGAGCTTGCCGGGATTGGCCTTGGCGAGCGCGATGAACTCCTTCAGGGTCTTCGCCTTCACCGACGGATGCACCACCATCACCAGCTCGGAGGTGAGCAGCGACGCCACCGGCACGAAGTCGCGCATCAGCTTGAACGGCTTCGCCGGCACCAGCGTCTCGGTCGTGGTCTGGGTGGCCGATATCATGAGCAGCGTGTAGCCGTCGGGCGGCGACTTCGCCGCCTCGGCCGAGCCGATGATGGTGCCGGCGCCCGGCCGGTTCTCCATCACGAACGGCTGATTGAGCGACCTGCGCAGTTCCTCGCCGATCGCGCGGGTGAAAATGTCGGTCGGACCGCCGGCGCCGAACGGGATGATCATCCGGATCGTCCGGCTCGGATAGTCGGGCTGCTGCGCCTGCGCGGCCCCCGCCAGCGCGACGCTCAACACAGCGATCGAAGCCGTTCGCCGCCACGGTGTCATGGTCATTGTCCCGGATAATGCCTTCGGGCCGGATCATACACGAGCGGCGCGGCCATCCGCAAAGGCCGCGGCGAGCAGCCAGCCCGCCCGACGGCGGGGTCCCACAACGGTCACTTGTTGTTGGGATTGCTGGTCAGCAGTTCCGACATGGCGCCGATGAACGGGTGGAAGCTGAAGCGCACCGTGTGCTTGCCGCGCGGCACGACGACGGCGCGGAACACCACGTTGGCCTTGAGCATGTCGGCTTCTCGACGCCGTCGACGCTGACGCGCCACCACGGGTGCCAGACGTCGTTGAGCAGCAGGATGCCGTCCGAGCCGCTGTCGACCTCGACGATGACCTCGGTGTTGGCGTAGCGGACGATCCGCGCGGTGCCGGGCTCGCCGCCGGACACCCGCGGCAGGCCGGGCGGGGCGCGCTTGAGCAGCACGGTGGTGCGCGGGTCGACGTCGGACGGCCAGCCGGTGCGGGTGAGCTCGTCGAAGTTCGCCAGCCGCCAGTTGGTGACCATCATGACGCGCGGCAGCGCGCGCGGGTTCTCGTAGATGTAGGCGTCCTTGGTGCGCGCGATCAGGTTGAGGTCGCCGGGCTTGAGCGATCCGTCGATCTCCTCGACCGGCACGCCGGTGGCGATGAAGCGCACCCCGAACAGATCCGCCATCGTCGAGCGATACGACGGATAGAGCGGCGAGAAGTGGCGCTGCCCGGGATTGGCGACGGTGTCGCCGACATTGGTGGCGTCGTAGAACCAGCGCAGCCGCAGCGGATTGTGACCGAACAGATGGTCGAAATCCTGCGCCAGCGAGATGTTCTGCCAGTGGTAGGCGATGGCGATCAGCTCGACGCGGTCGCGCCGGTCGGGGCCGGCGGTCGCGGCGAGCCGCGACTTGAGGATGCGCAGCGTCTCGTCGTTCGAGTTCGGACGCAGCGCCTCGAACGTGCTCGGCGGCAGGCCGGTCGATTCATGCGGCGCGTTGTTCCAGCGCAGATCGACCGCCATGAACACCGCGAGCAGCGCCAGCGCGGCCGCCGGCGCGTGGCGGACGGTGCTGCGCGCCAAGGCCAGCACGCCGATCGCGGCGGCGGTGAACACCAGCGCCGTCACCACCGGAACGATCGCAGCCTTGATGCCGACGACGAAATAGGCGACCGCAAACGCCGCACCGACCAGGCCCGCAACGGTGGCGATCTCCGCCACGCGCTGCCAGCGCCTGGCCGGCGGCACCGTGCCGGTGAGCCAGCGATGCACGAGATAGCCGGAAATGATCGCCATCAGCGCGCACAGCACGAAGGTGGCGTCGGCCGGGCGGCGATAGAGCGAGACGAACGGCAGCTCGTACATCGCGTGGAAGACCGGCGTGAAGCTGCCGAGCGAATAGAGCAGCATCAGGCCGGCCGCGATGGTGAGGACGCGGATCTCGCGATCCCAGGCGACGCCGCGGATCAACCCGAACGAGACGACCGCGAGGAACGGCAGCGCGCCGAAATAGACCAGCGGCATGTTCTGCGACAGGTAGACGAAGCTGTGCCAGGCGTTCCACCAGGCATCGCTGGGCGGCGCCCAGTAGTCGAGATTCGGGTTCATCGCGGCATAGAGATCGGCGAACGCGAATTGCAGCAGATGCACCGGATGCAGCGCACCGAGCCCGGCCTCCTCGAAGCTGAATTCCGGCCGGTTCGAGCGCGCCGCCAGCAGCGCCGTCATGATCACCGGCACCGCGGACACCAGGAGGCCGCTCACCGCGCCGGCGCCGAGCGGCTTGACGGTCGCACGCATGCGCTCGCGCATGCCGGGTCCGGTGACCCAGAACGCGATCACGTAGCCGACCAGGACATAGAGCGACAGCAGCGCCACCTGATCGCGCCCGATCGCGATCAGCCCGCCGAGCATGCCGGCGGCGAGGCCGGCGCGCCACGAACTGCGCTCGAGCGCGCGCGCCAGCATCCACAGCGTCAGCGGCAGCAGGCAGACGCTGATCACCTGGCCGGTGTGCTGCAGGCGGGCATTGCACGCGCCGCCGAACGCAAAGGCGAGCGCCGCCACGATCGCGCCGGCCGGATGCCAGCCGCGATCGTGGAAATAGAGGATGACGCCGAGCCCGCCCAGGAACAGATACGCGAACGTCACCGCGTCGAAGGCGCGCAGCCCGATCGCCGGGCTCACCACCGCAAGCAGCGCATGCAGCGGCGAGAAGATCAGCGACTGCGGGTCGGATATCTGCGGCCAGCCGGCGAAGACGTTCGGCGTCCACCACGGCCATTCGCCACGCGCGATCGCGGTCGCCAGAAACTCGAGCTGCGGATAGAATTGCGACTTGGCATCCCACGGGATGGTGACCCGGCCGGACAGCCAGGGCCAGGCCGGTACCAGGAAGGCCAGCGCGAAGATCGCAACCGTCGCGGTCAGCGACATGCTGGCCGCCGCGCTGGCGTCTCCGACCCTCGGGGACGCATCGAAGCGCGCCGCCGGCGCCTTGCCGTCGGGTTGCGCCAGGCGTCCGCCGCTCACGCGCGTATCCATCGCCCCATCGCCCGGTTCAGGGTTCCGGCCCGCGTACGACAATACACGATCCTGCCGGCCGGAAATCCGGGAATATGTCGCAGTCAATGGCGCCTCGCTATCGTGGATGGATCGCGGGTGGCGGGGCCCCTATCATGCCCGGCCACGGACCACAGACGGGGACCCCCATGAGCACACCGATGCTGCCGCGCGAGCGTTGCGACTTTTCGGCGATCGTCGACCGGCCGCCGCTCAAGCTGCCGGGCGGCGCGCAGATCGTGGTCTGGACCATCGTCAACTACGAGGTCTGGGACATCGGACGGCCGATGCCGCGCCAGGTCCTGCCCGCGCCGACCGGCGTGCCGCTGCTGCCCGACGTGCCGCACTGGAGCTGGCACGAATACGGCATGCGGGTCGGCGCCTGGCGTTTCTTCGAATTGTACGAGCGGCTCGGCATCCGCCCGACGCTGGCGATCAACGCGCGCACCTGCGAGGACTACACGCGCGTCGCCGAGGAAGGAAAGCGGCTGGGCTGGGAGTTCATGGGCCACGCCTACGATCAGATGCCGATCCACAAGCACGAGGATCAGCGCGGCATGATCAACCGCTCGATGGACATCCTGGAAAAATTCGCCGGCAAGCGGCCGGTCGGCTGGCTCGGGCCCGGCCTCACGCAGACGCTGGAGACGCCCGAATTCCTGGTCGAAGCCGGCGTGAAATACATCGGCGACTGGGTCTACGACGACGAGCCGACCACGATCCGGACCGCCAAGGGCCCGCTGGTCACCCTGCCCTACACGGTCGAGATCAACGACATCGGCATGATGATCGTGCAGCACCACGAGAGCGGCTATCTGCTGCAGCGCGCCGTCGACCAGTTCGACCGTCTCTATGCCGAGGGCAGGAACCGCGCGAAGATCATGGCGATCGCGATCCACCCCTACATCAGCGGGCAGCCGCACCGGATCAAGTATCTCGAAGCGTTCTACGACCATGTCAGCCGGTTTCCGGGTGTCCTACATTGGAACGGCGCCGAGATCCTCGATTGGTATCGCACGGCGGCTAAACCCACGATGAACGAGCCGGGCGGCCGCTAGGCGCCGCCGCCGCTGCGCACTGAATAGCGTTTAGTTTCAGCCGGTTAGAACCACCCCGCCCGGCGCCTGCAGCGGCCGGGAGAGCCGAACATGACCGCTAATTAAGTGGTCGCGCGCTACCGCCCTGGTATGGTTAATTGGTTAACGGGTGGCTGGGGCATGGGCGTGCGGCGTCGACGCTTGCCCCGGCGTGAGGTGTGCCGGTGGCTTTGCGTTCGAAAGTTAGTCCCATGTCTGTGCAGTTGCGCGCGCGTGCCCGGTTCGGCAAACGTGAAACTTTCGTTAGCCTGCGCGTCCGCCGTTACATTGTCGCCATTTCGGGATTAGCTCTTCTGCAAATGCTCACCGGGTGCATCCTCACCTCCGAACGGCCCGCCGTTCCTCTCGATGTTCCGGACGGCTATCGCGCCGGGCACGGGACCAGCGCTCCGCCGGCGCTGGATTGGTGGCGTAGCTTCCGCTCGAGCGAGCTCACCGGCCTGATCGAAGAAGCGCAGACCAACAACAACGATATCGGCGCGGCGATCGCGCGCATCGTGCAGGCCGACGCGCAGGCCAAGATCACCAGCGCGCCATTGTTTCCCTCGCTCGAGGCCGATGTCACCGGGACGCGCTCCAAGGCCGCCGGCGGGACCCCGAAAGGCGACATCCGCGCCGTGCTGTCGGCGAGCTACCAGCTCGATTTCTGGGGCAAGAATCGCTACGCCTCGCTGTCCGCGCAGGAGACCGCGGTCGCCACGCGCTTCGCCAAGGAAGTGGTCGTCATCTCGACCGTGGTGAGCGTCGGCAACGCGTATCTCCTGGTGCTGTCCTCGCAGGACCGGCTGCGCCTCGCCCGGCAGAACGTCGCGGCGTCAACCCGCGTGCTCGACCTGATCAAGCAGCGCTTCGAAGCGGGCACCGCCTCGCAGCTCGACATCGCCCAGCAGGAGAGCCTCGTCGCGCAGGTGCGCGCGACCGTTCCGGTGTTCGACCAGACACTTGCGCCAGAGCATCGCGACGCTCGCGGTACTGATCGGCCGTCCGCCGATCGACCTCAAGGTCAAGGGCGGCAGCCTCTATAACTTGCGCATCCCGAAGGTGACGCCCGGCCTGCCGTCGGAGTTGCTGTTCCAACGGCCCGACATCCGGCAGGCCGAAGCCAACCTCGCCTCCGCGCGACGCCAACGTGGTGTCGGCGCGCGCCGCGTTCTTTCCGACCATCCAGCTCACCGCCGTGGAAGGCTACGAGAACGCAGCGCTCAAGGCGCTGTTCAACCCGCAGAGCTTCCTCTATTCGATCGCCGCCGGCCTGGTGCAGCCGATCCTCGACGGCCGCAAGCTCGAAGGGCAGCTCGAACTGGCGGAAGGCCAGCAGCAGGAACTGCTCAGGGCCTATTGCCAGACCATTCTCACCGCTTTCGGCGACGTGGAGATCGCGCTGATCGCGATCGCCGACGGCGCCGAGCGCGAGCGCCTGCAGCAGCAGGTCGTGAATTCCGCGAGGCAGGCGTTCAATATTTCCGAGACGCGGCTGCGCGAAGGAACCATCGACCTCGTGACGCTCATACAAGTCCAGCAGACGCTGTTCACGGCCGAGGACGCGCTCGTGCAGGCGCGCCTCGCCCGGTTGCAAGCCGTATTGAGTCTCTTTCAGGCACTCGGAGGCAGTTGGTTGCCGCCGGGAGTGGGGGCCAATGCGAACGTGAAGCAATGACGGGAAAACGGCGAACGATCGTCACACTGGTTGCCTGCCTGGTTGTCGCGGCCGTCGCCGCCGTTTACTACGCCCCCTGGCAGAGCGTGTCCGCTCAGCTGACCCCGAAACGCAAGGGGCCGGCGACCACCACCGATCCGGTTCCGGTGCTGGCGGTGACCGCGAACGCCGCCGACGTGCCGGTCTATCTCGACGGCGTCGGCACCGGCAAGGCGCTCAACACCGTGACGGTGCGCGCGCAGGTCGACGGCAAGCTCCTCAACATCTCGTTCACCGAAGGCCAGGACGTGCCCAAGGGGTTCGTGCTCGCCAAGATCGATCCCGTCACCTACCAGGCCGCCTACGACCAGACGGTCGCGAAGAAGGCGCAGGACGAAGCGACGCTGGCCAACGCCCGGATCGATCTCGATCGCTACACCAAGCTGGTCGCCACCAACGCCATCAACAAGCAGCAGCTCGACACCCAGAGGGCGCTGGTCGCCCAGCTCGAAGCGCAGGTGCGGCTCGACCAGGCCGCGATCGACAACGCGCGGGCGATCCTGTCCTACACCGACATCGTCGCGCCGATCGCCGGCCGCACCGGCATCCGGCTGGTCGACGAAGGCAACATCGTCAAGGCGTCGGACACCACCGGCATCGTCATTCTCACGCAGCTGCGGCCGATCTCGGTCTTCTTCAATCTGCCGCAGCAGGAACTGCCGGAGCTGACCAAGGGACTGGCCGAAGGCCCGCTGCCGATCGACGCGCTGGGGCCTGACGGCAAGAGCGTGCTCGACAAGGGCAAGGTGATGGTGATCGACAACCAGGTCGACCAGACCACCGGCACGGTCAAGCTCAAGGCCGAGTTTCCGAACGAGAAGCTCCAGCTCTGGCCGGGCCAGTTCATCAACGTGCGGGTGCTGATCGACACGCTCCGCGGCGTGGTGGTGGTTCCGACCGCCGCGATCCAGCGCGGCCCGCAGGGCACGTTCGTCTATGTGGTGAAGGACGACAACACCGTCACGGTCCGGCGCGTGCGCATCACCCAGCAGGACGACGTGCGCGCGGTCGTCGGCACCGGCCTGCGCGCCGGCGAGAAGGTGGTGACGACCGGCTTCGCCCGCCTCACCGAGGGGACCGCGGTGACGGTATCGGCGCCGAGCGAGACGCCGGCCCAGGACGGCCCGCGGCCGCCGCGACCCCCGCGCCCGAAGAGCGACGGCACCAATCCGAAGGCGCGAGGGGCTCAGGGCACAACGCCATGAGCGTGTCCTCGCCCTTCATTCATCGCCCGATCGCGACCTCGCTGCTCGGGATCGCCACCATGCTGGGCGGTTTGCTCGGTTACCTGTGGCTGCCGGTGTCGTCGCTGCCGCAGGTCGACTTCCCGACCATCCAGGTCACCACCCAGCTTCCCGGCGCCAGTCCCGACACCATGGCGTCGCTGGTGACGGCGCCGCTCGAGCGCAATTTCGGCCAGATCCCCGCGCTCCAGCTGATGACCTCGTCGAGCTCGTTCGGGGTCAGCCAGATCACCCTGCAGTTCGACCTCAACCGCGACATCGACTCGGCGGCGCAGGACGTGCAGGCCGCGATCAATGCGTCGGGCTCGACGCTGCCGCGCAACCTGCCCTACCCGCCGGTCTACTCCAAGGTGAACCCGGCCGACGCGCCGATCGTCACGCTCGCGCTGACCTCGAACACGATGTCGCTGCGCCAGCTCAGCGACATCGCCGACACCATGCTGGCGCAGCGCCTGAGCGAACTCACCGGCGTCGGCCGGGTGACCGTGCAGGGCAACATCCGGCCGGCGGTGCGCATCCAGGCCGACCTGTCGCGGCTCGCCAATTACGGCATCGCGCTCGAAGACGTGCGCAACGTCATCGTGGCGCGCGAACGTCGCCGGCCCGAAAGGCGCGCTCGACGGCGCGCACCAGTCCTACACCATCTCGGCCAACGACCAGATCACGGCGGCCGACGCCTACCGCAACATCATCCTCACCTACCGCAACAACGCGCCGGTGCTGCTGCGCGACGTCGCCGACGTGATCGACGGGCTGGAGAACAGCAAGGTCGGCGGCTGGTACATGGGCAACCCGGCGATCGTGGTCGACATCCAGCGCCAGCCCGGCGCCAACGTGATCGAGACCGTCCAGCGCATCACCAAGGAATTGCCGAAGCTGCAGCGCTCGATGCCGGTCGGCGTCACGCTGACGGTGGTGCAGCGACCGCACCACCACGATCCGGGCGTCGATCCGGGACGTGCAGTTCACCCTGGTGCTCAGCGTCGGGCTGGTCATCCTGGTGGTGCTGATCTTCCTGCGCACCATCCGCGCCACCATCATCGCCGGCGTGGCGCTGCCGCTGTCGCTGATCGCGACCTTCGGGGTGATGTGGTTCTGCGGCTTCTCGCTCGACAATCTGTCGCTGATGGCGCTCACCATCGGCACCGGCTTCGTGGTCGACGACGCGATCGTGATGATCGAGAACATCGTCCGCCACATGGAGGACGGCGAAGGCCCGTTCGAGGCGGCGCTGCACGGCGCGAGCGAGATCGGCTTCACCGTCATCTCGCTGACGCTGTCGCTGATCGCGGTGTTCATCCCGCTCTTGTTCATGACCGGCCTGGTCGGCCGCATGTTCCGCGAGTTCGCGCTGACGCTGACCATCGCGGTCATCACCTCGGCGATCGTGTCGCTGACGCTGACGCCGATGATGTGCAGCCGGCTCTTGCGCCACACCGAGCACGGCAAGGGCTGGCGCATCACCGAAAAGCTCAACGGCGCGGTCGACTGGACCGTCGTGCAATACGGGCGAAGCCTCGAATGGGTGCTGCGCCGCGAGAAGCTGACGCTGCTGGTGACGCTCGCCACCATGGTGGCGACGGTCTGGCTCTACATCACGATCCCCAAGGGCTTCCTGCCGCTGCAGGACACCGGCCTGATCTTCGCCGTGATGGAGGGCGGGCAGGAGGTGTCGTTCAGCGAGATGCAGCGGCTGCAGGGCGCGGTCGAGACCGAGATCCGCAAGGATCCGGAGGTGACCGGCGTCGTGTCGGTCGTCGGCGTCACCCCGCTCAACGCCACGCCGAATGCCGGCCGGCTCGCGATCACGCTGCGCTCGCGCGACGTGCGCAAGACGCCGGTCACCGAGGTGATCACGCGGCTGCAGAAGTCGGTCGCCGCGATCCCCGGCGTGACGGTGTTCTTCCAGCCGGTGCAGGACATCCAGATCTCGACGCGGGTGAGCCGCGCGCAGTACCAGTACACGCTGACCGGAACCGACCCCAAGGAGGTCGACGACTGGGGCGCGCGGCTGGCGCAGGAGCTGAAATCGTCCCCGCTGCTGCACGACGTCGCGTCCGAGGCGCAGGACAACGGCTTCCAGATCAACGTCAAGATCGACCGCGAGACCGCCGGCCGGCTCGGCGTCTCGGTGCAGACCATCGTCGACACGCTGAGCGATGCCTTCGGCCAGCGGCAGATCTCGACCATCTACGGCCAGGCCAACCAGTACCGCGTGATCCTGGAGGCGATGCCGGAATACCAGAACGATCCGAATTCGCTGTCGAAGCTCTATGTCCCGGCCTCCGGCATCCAGGCGGTGGCGCAATCGACGTCGCTGACCTCGACCCAGACCCCGATCATCCCGACCGTGTCGGGCAGCCCGCTGGTGCCGCTGAGCGCGATCGCGCGCTTCGAATACGGCACGGCGCCGCTGGTGATCGCGCACCAGGAGCAGTTTCCGGCGGTCACCATCAGCTTCAACCTCGCGCCGGACGCGGCGCTGAGCGACGCGGTGCAGGTCATCACCCAGGCCGAGAAGACCATCGGCATGCCGACCTCGATGGTCGGCAGCTATTCGGGCGACGCGGCGGAGTTCGCCAAGTCGCTGGCCGGCCAGCCGTGGCTGATCCTGGCGGCGGCGATCACGATCTACATCGTGCTCGGCGTGCTGTACGAGAGCTTCATCCACCCGCTCACCATCCTGTCGACCCTGCCGTCGGCGGGCGTCGGCGCGCTGCTGGCGCTGATGCTCTACCGGATGGACCTGTCGGTGGTGGCGCTGATCGGCATCGTGCTGCTGATGGGCATCGTCAAGAAGAACGCCATCATGATGATCGACTTCGCGCTCGAAGCCGAGCGCAAGCAGGGGCTGTCGCCGCGCGATTCGATCGTGCAGGCGTCGCTGCTGCGGTTCCGGCCGATCATGATGACGACGCTGGCGGCGCTGTTCGGCGCGATCCCGCTCGCGGTCGAGACCGGCACCGGCTCGGAGCTGCGCAATCCGCTCGGCATCACCATCATCGGCGGGCTGCTGCTCAGCCAGTTGCTCACGCTCTACACGACGCCGGTCATCTACCTGGCGATGGAGCGGCTGAAGGCGCGGTTCGTCACGCCGGCGCCGTTGCAGACCGAGTTCGAGCTGCCGGAGAGCCCCGAGCCCTCGCAGCGGCATGCGGCGGAGTGACGGAATGAATTTCCAGAGCTTCTCCGAACCGTTCATCCACCGGCCCGTCGGCACCACGCTGCTCGCCGTCGGCCTGCTGCTGGTCGGAATGGTGGCCTACCGGTTTCTGCCGGTCTCCAGCATGCCGACGGTGGACTTCCCGACCATCAACGTCAGCGCGAGCCGGCCCGGCGCCGATCCGGAAACGATGGCCGCGACGGTCGCGGCGCCGCTCGAGCGCCGGCTGGGCGAGATCGCCGGCGTGACCGAGCTGACCTCGCGCAGTTCGCTCGGCTCGACGAGCATCACCGCCCAGTTCGACCTCAACCGCAGCATCGACGGCGCCGCCCGCGACGTGCAGGCCGCGATCAACGCCGCGCAGAGCGACCTGCCGGCGGACCTGCCGTCACGGCCGTCGTTCCGCAAGTCGAACCCGGCGGCAACGCCGATCCTGATCCTGGCGCTGACCTCCAAGACGGTGGCGCCGAGCGCGATCTACGACGCCGCCGACACCGTGATCGCGCAGCGCCTGTCGCAGGTCGACGGCGTCGCCGAGGTGAGCGTCAACGGCGCCGAGCAGCCCGCCATCCGCGTCCAGGTCAATCCGATCGCGCTTGCCTCGATGGGCCTGTCGATGGAGGACGTGCGCACCGCCATCGCCAACACCAACGCGGTCGGCCCGATCGGCGTGTTCGACGGGCCGGAGCGCTCCGTCACCATCGCGACCAACGACCAGCTGCGCGCGGCGTCGGACTACGACCCGATCGTGGTGCGCACCGCCAACGGCACCGTGGTGCGGCTGTCGTCGGTGGCCTCGATCGAGGCCGGCGTGCGCAACAGCCGCGCCGCCGGCTGGTACAACGGCCAGCCCTCGGTGCTGCTGGTCATCACCAAGCAATCCACCGCCAACGTGATCGAGACGGTCGATCGCATCTACGAGCTGCTGCCCGAGCTCAAGCGCTGGATCCCGGCCGGCATCGACATCTCGGTGCTGTCCGACCGCACCAGCACGATCCGCGCCTCGATCCACGACATGCAGCTCACGCTGCTCGCGACGGTGTGCCTGGTGATGCTGGTGGTGTTCGTGTTCCTGCGGCGCGTGGCGGCGACCATCGCGGCCGGCGTCACGGTGCCGCTGTCGCTCGCCGGCACCTGCGCGGCGATGTGGGTCGTCGGGCTTCTCGATCGACAATCTGTCGCTGATGGCGCTCGCGGTCTCGGTCGGCTTCGTGGTCGACGACGCCATCGTGATGATCGAGAACTGCTTCCGCAATCTCGAAAAGGGCATGTCGCCGCTCAACGCCGCCATCGAGGGCGCGCGCCAGATCGGCTTCACGGTGATCTCGATCAGCATTTCGCTGATCGCGGCCTTCGTGCCGCTCCTGTTCATGACCGGCGTGATCGGCCGCGTGTTCCGGGAATTCTCGGTGACGCTGGCGTTCGCCATCATCGTGTCGACCGTGGTGTCGCTCACGGTGACGCCGATGATCTGCGCGCATTTCGTGAAGAAGCCGCCGAGCCCGGACGCCACCTGGTTCGACCGCGCGGTCGAGGCCGTGCTCAACTGGATGGTGCGGCTTTATGCACGCAGCCTCGCCGCGGTGCTGGACTATCGCGCGCTCACGCTGATCGTGATGGCCGGCACCATCGCGATCACCGCCATCCTCTATGTGCGCACGCCGAAGGGCTATTTCCCGCAGGACGACACCGGCCTGATCTACGGCGGGACGCAAGCCTCGACCGAGGTCTCGTTCGAGGCGATGTACGAGTTGCAGCAGAAGGCCGAGGCGATCGTGCGCGCCGATCCGGCGGTCGCGGGCGTCGGCTCCTCGATCGGCTCGTCGGGCTTCAATGCCTCGGTCAACCGCGGCAATCTCTTCATCAGCCTCAAGCCGCTGTCGGAGCGCGGCGTCACCTCGCCGCAGGTGGCGGCGCGGCTGCGCCCGAAGGCCGGCAACATTCCGGGCCTGCGCACGTTCTTCAACCCGATGCAGGACGTCCGCGTCGGCGGCCGCCAGAGCGACTCCTCCTTCCAGTTCACGCTGTGGGATCCGGACTATCAGGAGCTGATCGCCTGGGCGCCGCGCGTCCTGGCAGCGATCCAGACGGTGCCGGGGCTGGTCGACGTCTCGACCGACCGCGAGCAGGGCGGCTTGCAGGTCAACGTCGCGATCGACCGCATCGCCGCCTCGCGGCTGGGCGTGCGCATCCAGGACATCTACAACGCGCTCAACAACGCCTATGCCCAGCGCCAGATCTCGACGCTCTACACCCAGCGCAACCAGTACCGCGTCATCCTCGAGATCGATCCGCAATACCAGCGCGATCCGTCCGACCTGACCCGCATCTATGTCAGCGGCGCGAACAACACGCAGGTGCCGCTCAGCGCGGTGACCAAGATCACGCGCGGGCTGTCGCCGCTGGTGGTCAACCACCAGGGCCAGTTTCCCGCCGTCACGATCAGCTTCGGCCTCGACGCCGACACGCCGATCGAGGAGGCGACGCGGCGCGTCGACCAGGCGGTGGCCGAGTTGCACATCCCCGATACGCTGCATGCCGAATATGCCGGCGATGCGCGCGCCTACCGCTCGTCGATCGGGGCGCAGCCGCTCCTGATCGTGGCGGCGCTGGTCGCCGTCTACATCGTGCTCGGCGTGCTGTACGAGAGCCTGGCGCATCCGCTGACGATCATCTCGACGCTGCCGTCGGCGGGCTTGGGCGCGCTGCTGGCGCTGCAGATCTTCAACACCGAGCTGTCGCTGATCGCCTTCATCGGCATCATTCTGCTGATCGGCATCGTCAAGAAGAACGGCATCATGATGGTCGACTTCGCGCTCGAGGGCGAGCGGAAGCGCGGGCTGCGCGCCCGAGCGCGCGATCTTCGAGGCGTGCCTCGAGCGCTTCCGGCCGATCATGATGACGACGCTGGCGGCGCTGCTCGGCGCGATCCCGCTGGTGATCGCGACCGGGCCGGGCTCGGAGCTGCGCCGGCCGCTCGGCATCACCATCGTGGGCGGGCTGATCGTGTCGCAGATGCTGACGCTCTATACGACGCCGGTGATCTATCTCTTGCTCGACAAGCTGCACCGCCGGCTGGGCGGCGCCGAGCGCAAGCCGCGCGAGCCGGGCGCGTGGATCAAGCAGGCGGCGAAGGCGATTGGGGCGTCGTAGGGGACGCGCGACCTCGATCCGTCCGCTACTTCGCGCGCTTCCAGACCGTCAGCAAGGTCACACCGGCGGGCGTACGGGGGTTGGTGAACTTCAATTCGTCGGCGGTGAGCGCCGTGACGATGCGCTTCTGTGGCGGCCCGCCCAGAAGATTCGCAAACGTGCTGCCCTGAAGGCTGACCGCCAGCGATTTGTCGGCCTCGTTGACCGAATAGGTCCCATAATACGCGATCGAGCCACCGACTACCCCAATGCTTCCTCCGGCGTCGCCTTGGCGCGATCGTTCGACGCGATTTTCGGGATGTCCGGGCGCGATTGGAACAGCGAGAAGTGGCCGTCGCTGGTGAAGATGATCACACCCGCGGGTTGCTCCCGAACGGCTCGCCTTTGCTTCCATCAGCACGCTCGGCGACCACCGACACCATCGTCCATGCGCCGACGATCTGATCCTTGATCGATTGCTGAGCGATGGCATTGCTCGGCAGGACGACCGCGAGCACGGCAAGCACCGCGGCGGAGATTCTCATTCGGACCATGATCGCCCCTAACGGTTGTGATGAGCAGAGCTAAGCCGACTTCGCCATCCCCGACAGCTCGGCGGCCTCGGCCGCGTAGGCGCCATCCATGCGCGAGCTGAGGCCGTGCTTGGCGAGCTCGTCGGCGAAGATCTTGCGCACCGCCGGCAGTTCGTCGGCGTAATCGATCTGGTCGCCGCCGGCGCGCCGGCTGATCCAGGCCTTCGGCACGCCCTGCACGTTGCGGATCGCGACGCCCTCATGCTTGAAGGCGAGATAGCGCGCGGGCGTGGTGCCGGTGTTGAAGTGCTGGTGAAACCACATGTTCGGCGGCACCACCAGCGTGCCGATCTCCCAGTCGTAGCGCTTGGGCTCCTCGCCCTCCGGCCACATCAGCGAATAGCCCTCGCCCGAGAGAATAATGACATGCGCACCGGGGCCGTGGGCGTGGCCCTTCTTGTAGGTGCCGATCGGGAACTGCGAGATGTGGCTGTTCATCGAGCCCTTGGCCATGTTGAAGCGGATATGGCCGCCGCCGGCGCCGCGCTCCTTGGCGGTGATCAGCGGCAGGTTGACGGCGTCGGCGACGAAGTTGGTCTGCAGCAGGAAGCCCTTCTGCTCGCCTTTGGTCGAGAAGTAGTCGGGCTCGCCGGCGAAGCGATCCTTGAAATCGTGCTTCGTGCCGAACACGAACTCGATGTCCTCGTAGAGATTGATCACCGGCGGCGCGTTGGTGACGGCGACATAGCGCGCGGGCGCCTGGCCGGAGCCGTTGAAATGCTGGTGCCAGCAGTTGAGCGGGATCGCGAACAGCGCGCCGGCCTTCCATTCGAAGGTGATGCGCTTGCCCTCGTCGTTCCAGACGGTGGTGGAGCCGCGGCCGGAGAGGATCATCACCATCTCCTCGAACAGCTGCCGGTGCGGCTCGAGCTTCCCGCCGGGCGGGATTTCGCAGACGTAGCAGTCGTTCGAGGTGCGCGACGCCTCGTGGTTGATGTAGACGCCGGCGCCGCCGCGGCGCGCCCAGGGCTTGAGCGCGACGGTGTTGAGGTTCTGCACGTAATGCGCGCTGATGATGTCGAGGCCTTCGCCGCGCACCCAGCGCAGATAGGGCGTGTCCTTCTCGGTGGCGAATTTCTTGGCCAGCTCTTCCGAGACGATGGCGTTCTTGGCCATGGATTGCTTTCTCCGCGGGGGTCGGCGATGTCGGCGGAATCACCTTCAGTCCAAAACGGGCGATCTGGCATCATACGCGTCGCGAACTCGGGCGGCTCCCTCCCCCATGGTTCCCGGATTCATAGTGCTCCCCGCGGATGGAAGTCGATAGCGGGTGAGTTCATACCGCATTGAATTCCCCTGTGTCGAGGCGGATCAGACGCCACGTTCGTGCCTGTCATTTGACTCTGTGGCGCTACCGATCGGCAGGTGACGTCGACGGCAGACGTTGCGCACCGCATGCTCGCAGCTTCGAAGCAGATTATCGGACGCTGGCGGGCGCGTCGCCGCTGACCGGCGCCCAGATCGTTGCGAGTTCGGAAGCGACGGCTGGGTTGTCGGCGCCCGGCTCTTGGCGACGAACGATGTAGGCCGCCTCGGTACCGGTTGGGAAACTTGGCCTCGTCCTTGTCGGCCACGCCGTTGGCGTTGGTATCGACGAAGAAATAAGGATACGCGTCGAGATCGTACGCAATGGGCTTGCCGGCGACGGTCTTGGCGTAAGCCTGGATCGCCGCATAGAGGCGGGTGCGCAGGTGTTCGATTTCCTCGGCGAGCCCTTCGGTCGCATTGCCGTTGCCGTCAAAATCGATCGTGCTCACGCGGATGCGATGCAATGACGGTTTGTCTGTCACCTCCTTGTGGCAGGCGGCGCAGTCGGCAACCTTGACCGCGGTGGTGTGGACGTCGTGGCAGGCGCCGCAGCGGTTGTACGGCTCGCGGTGCTGGAAGCGCCCGGCGTAGGTCTTGCCCGGATACTCATAGGCGCCGCGAGCGACCGAGCCCATCAGGGTCGCGCCGGCCGCGCGGTAATGCACATTGAGGAATGCGAGCTTGGGCTCGACCGTGTCGTCGGCCAGATTGGCGACCGCACGGGTAACGCTCACGGTCGAACTCGACGCCCTGGTGGCAGGTCATGCAGCGTGCATCGGTGCCGAGATTGTCGACCCGGGCTCCGGACGGAAACACGACCGAGGTGAGCGCGCGGGTCTTGGCGTTGTGGCAGGCGACGCAGGTGATGACCGTGCCGATCGGCGCCGGCCGGTCGACGACGCCGGCCGCGCTGCCATCCGCTCCGAGATAATCCTGGAAGCCCGGGGTCGAGTGGCATCGCGCGCATTCGACCGGAATGACGCCCTCCTTGTTCCAATGGTTGAAGGCTTCGGACGACCGGTGGGCATGGGACGAGCCCGCCCACTCGGGATAGAACGGAATTTCGGTCGCCGGGACCAGGCCGGGCGTGTTCGGCGGCGGTTCGGGAGCGGGAGTCTGCGCGTTGAGTCCGCCGGACTGCCAGAGTGCGATCCCGGTGGAGAGGCCACCCCAGGCAAGCGCTACCGACAAGATGGCCAAGAGCTTGCTTGCGTTTCTCATCGAAACCTCCGGTCGGTGGCGGACAAGACCTCGCGCGTCGAGTCCCGCTATTTCCTTGGTGTCCTGATTCCGGATCCGCGCAGGAAATCCGTGCTCGGCGGAACTGGCGCGTGGGCCAGGTTGAAATGACAGTCGATGCAGGTCATCTGCCGCTCGGCGAGCAGCGCGTGCGCCGCACGGCCGCGCTCGCTCGCAGGCTGGATGGCGGCGGGGACATGGCAGCCGCGGCAGGTCACGCTGTCGTTGCGGCGCATCTCGTCGCGGACGTAGTGGGCGAGCTCGATCCGCCGCTTTTCCCACACCGCCGGATCGGTGAAATTGTTTGTTTGTTCTGCAATGACGTCGCGAATACCGCTGGAAACATGGACATAGGTTTCGACAAACCAATTCGTTGTCGGAATATGACAGCCGGCACAACCAACCGCCACACCGGCCGTGTTGCTGCGGTGTTTCGACTTGGTGAAGAATGGATCGGCTGCCACATGTTTCATGCTGTGGCACGAGGTGCAAAAGGCGTCGGTTGAGGTGTGACGATTGACTTCGACGGACGCAAGCAGGGCGGCGGCGCCCAGAACTCCGCCGACCGCGAGCAGCCCAATAATTCGCAGCCAGCCCCTGCGCGTCATCGCACGGCCTTTTCACCGTCGTTTCTGATTTAGAATAGTTTCAAACTCATGACAGTGTGTTGATCCAAGTCAATGACAGCCCTCTGAGCCTTCGAAGGACTCAAGGCCCGGCCGCCGGTTTACTCGACCACCATCTTGCGCGGATTATCTCCTCGATCCGTCGCATCAAGCTGCTCGTCGACTGGTTTGATCGTCTCCTCGCGCGGCCCTGACCATCGCGGTAACGCCTTGAGCGATTCGTCTACAGCGCGCCATACAGGCGCCGTGCCCTGAGCATATAGCCCCTCACCATCATCTCGCTGCGTTCAACGAATGATGCGCCTATCAGCGCTTGCAAGACACGCGATCTGAAATGGAAATCGACCCGGTACTCGACATTGGTGCCGCCTTGTGCGGCTGGGTCGAACGTCCATATCTGCTCAAAGCGCTCAAACATCGCATCGTGACTGCTAATCTCAATTCGATGCGGCCTGTCCAGCAGGGCCACTGTCTTAAATCGCTTGCGAAGAAAACTTGTTCCCACCGTCATTTCCACCCGCATCGTCCTGTCCTGGCGGCCGATGACTTTGGCATCGATGACCCACGGCAAGAAATCAGGATATCGTTCAACGTCCGCAACCATATCGAATAGTTGCGCGGGCGTGTTTTTCGAATGATGCCTCTCTATGTGTTGCATGACCGCGAAGCATTTGCCTGGGCTGCGGCGTGAGACGCAATTTGTGCGATACAGTAACTCTGGTACAGACCACAGCGCCCTTGATTTAGATCAAAAGCCGACAACTCTGATCGTGAAATCAATTTCAAGTGGACATGATTTTATCCAACATTGGACAACAGGAGCGATGACATCGTGCTGGTAACTCCGTGTATCGGCATGGCCTGACGCCGTGAACGATTCGCACGTTCACCTGCGATCGGAGAAGTTGACCAATAGCGGGCAAGAAACTCGCAGCAGCCTGTCATCTTGGATCATGGCGGGACGCCCCCGCACCCTCACACTTTCGGTAACACCGGTGCTGGTTGGCGCGGCTCTCGCCGGCGCCGTGGAAGGAAACCTCCATTGGCCTGCGGTGCTCGCCGCGCTTGCCGGAAGCGTATTCATCCAACTCGGCACGAACATTCACAACGATGCAGCTGACTTCGAACGCGGCGGCGATAGGCGCGACCGCATCGGCCCGCCGCGCGTGACCGCTTCCGGTTTGCTGACCGCAACCGCAGTCAAGCGCGGCGCGATCGTTTGCTTCGCAATCGCCGCTCTCATGGGCGTCTATCTCGTGTTCGTGGGCGGATGGCCCATTCTGATGCTGGGCCTCCTATGTATTGCATCGGGTTGGGGTTACACCGGCGGGCCGTTCCCGATCGCCTACACGCCGTTGGGGGAAGTCTTCGTGGTGGCCTTTTTTGGCGTGGGTGCAGTGAGCGGCACGTATTTTC
Organism: uncultured Alphaproteobacteria bacterium; assembly: GCA_963749815.1. Lineage (GTDB taxonomy): Bacteria > Pseudomonadota > Alphaproteobacteria > Rhizobiales > Xanthobacteraceae > VAZQ01. The sequence continues at coordinate 70,968 of CAVVON010000002.1, forward strand.
TCTGCACAGGAGACATCAACCCAGTCGTCCTGGAGACCGGCCTCGCAATCGGTTCCTTAACTGGAGCCGTTCTGTTGGTGAACAATCGTCGCGATATCATAGCGGATGCGCGTGTGGGGCGCAGAACATTGCCCATTGTCGCAGGACCAGCCTCAACGACGGCAATTTTTGCCGGGCTGATGCTGTTGCCATTTGCCCTGCTCCTGCCGATCGGTCGTCGCTCTCCCGTATAGTCAGGTGTGGCCTGCGCTGATTGCGCTGCCGTTCGCGCTAACATTGATCTACCGATTCGCCCGCGCGCCACATGCTTTGGTATTCAATCAAATTCTTGTCCAGACTGTTCACGTCCAATTCGCGTTCAGTCTATTGCTTGCTCTCGGTCTGGCGTTGTGAAGAAGCCATCCGTCAGTCACGGATGGTCGGGCCGGTGCGCTGATGCATTGTCTTTTGTCCATATCCCTTGCCGAGTCCCGCTGACAGATCTCGTTGCCCTGTGGTATGCCGACGCTAGCGTTGTTGTCAGGATCACATAAATCACGGTGACAGCCATGGCTCATCGCGCTGGCGCTTATATCGTCCCCACTCACCGCTGGTATATTGAGCGGACCGTGTGGTTGATTGCCGGTATCGTCTTGTTGTTCGGTTCAGCACTGGCATTGCTGATCAATCCACTGTGGATTCTCGCCGTAACCGCCACTGGCCTTGTTTCCATCAATGTGGCGCTGACCGGCTTTTGTCCTGTTGGCAATCTGCTTCGTTTGTTTGGCTTCACGCCCATGTTAGGGGCGAACACCCCTATGCGTTGGAATCTCTACGTCATGCAGACCGACCGCTGGTACCTTGAGCGGCGCATTTATCTCGTCGTTGGCTTTAACATTTCCGTGGCGTCCATCTTGGTGCTGGCGAACAGCCTTTGGTGGTCTTCGTTCATTGTCTTTGTTGGAGGCGCAATGGTTTGGTTCGCCGCCACAGGTTATTGCATTATGGCAAACATGCTGTATTGGCTCGGTGCCGAACCGCGCCTCAGCCCCGAAACGGTTCCTTCCGGCCGCTGTGCAAACTGCGCCATGTCGTCGGCCTGTGTCAGCAATCCGCGCGCAAGCCCTGCGTGACAATAAGCGGTGTGTACTGAAAACTTGCGGACGTAACGGTGACCAATACCGCCGAGGACCGATGCTGCCTGACCGCAGCATCACTGACGGGCCCGCCCGGACGCTGCCATATCCGCCGCGATCGCGATGCACTTCTCGGCCCGCATCCGCAGGTGGATGGGGCTGCCGTTCGGCGTGCGCAGCGACGGGTGCGCCTTGGCGAGGATCGCGACCTCGCCGACCCTGATATGGAAATTGAGCGTGTCGCCGAGGAACTCCTTGGCGGCGACCGTGCCCCTGAGAACGTTCTCGTCGTCGGCCGGCGCGGGCGGCGTCTCCGACAGATCCACGTCCTCGGGCCGCACCGAGACCACCACCGGCGCGCCCCGCCCCGCCCCTTCGCTCGCCTGCGCCTTGAGGTCGCCGATGCCGGTGCGCACGATGCAACGGCCGCTGCCGTCGTCGAGCGCCGTCACGGCGCCGGCGATCAGGTTGGTGGTGCCGACGAAATCGGCCACGAACCGGTCCTTCGGCCGATCGTAGATCTGCCGCGGCGTGCCGATCTGGACGATGCGCCCGGCGTTCATGACGGCGATCTCGTGCGACAGCGCGAGCGCTTCGCTCTGGTCGTGGGTGACGTAGACCGTGGTCAGGCCGAGCTCGCGCTGGATGCGCTTGAGCTCGCTGCGCATGCGGTCGCGCAGCTTGGCGTCCAGGTTCGAGAGCGGCTCGTCGAGCAGCAGAAGCTGCGGCTCCATCACCAGCGCCCGCGCCAGCGCGAGCCGCTGCTGCTGGCCGCCCGAAAGCCTGGTGGCATCGCGCTCGGCCAGATCCTCGAGCTGGACCGCGGCCAGCACGCGCATGACCTTGTCGCGGATGTCGCGCTTCTTCAGCCGGCGCACCTCGAGCGGGAACGCGACGTTCTCGTACACGTTCATGTGCGGCCAGATCGCGTAGGACTGGAACACCATGCCGAAATTGCGCTTGTTGGGCGCGACGAAAATGCCCTTGCCGGACGAATAGACCACGCGGCCGCCGGCCTCGATCTCGCCCGCGACCGGCCGTTCGAGGCCGGCGATGGAGCGCAGGATCGTGGTCTTGCCGCAGCCCGAGGGCCCGAGCAGCGTGAACAGCTTGCCGTCCGGCACCTCGAACGAGATGTCCTGCGCGGCCTTGATCGGCGCGCCGCGCTCGTTGGCGTATTCGGTGGAAAGCGACCGCACGCTCAGCACGTGTCCATCCCGACGTTGTTGTTGTGCGTCTTGTCGTTAAGCGTCCGCGATTCCGAAACGCCGGCCAGCAAGCTGGGCCAACACTACAAGTACAAATAGCGCGGCGATCAGCATGACGCCGAGCGCCGACAGCTCGACGTATTGGCCATTCTGCCACAGCTCCCAGATCATGATCGAGACGACCTCGGTGCCGGGCGAATAGAGCAGGATCGAGCTCGACAGCTCGCGGATCGACACGATCATCACATAGATGAAGCCCGCCAGCAGGCCGGGCTTGAGCAGCGGCAGCACGACGCGGCGGAAGGTCATGCTCCAGGTCGCGCCGCTCATGGCGGCGGATTCCTCGAGCTCCTTGTGGATCTGCAGCATGGAGGCGGAGCTGTAGCGCATGCCGTACGGCAGAAACCGCGTCACATAGGCGATGAACATGATCCAGAGCGTGCCGTAGACGCCGATGTCGAGCGTCAGATAGCAGACCATGATGGCGAGCCCGAGCACCAGGCCGGGAAACACCAGCGGCAGCGAGGCGACGTTATCGAGCAGCCAGCGGCCGGGGATTTTGGTGCGCACCACGATCCACGAGATCACCGCCGAGACGAGCACGACCACGGTCGCGGTGCCGAGCGAGAGCACAAGGCTGTTCCAGACGATCTGGCCGATGTTCGGAGAGGCCAGCACCGCGCGGTAGGATTCGAGCGAGACCCGCGACAGCGCCGCCCAGGACGGCGGGCTGTAGAATTTCTGCAGCGAGGTCCAGATCAGCACCAGGAACGGCAGCAGCACGATCACGGTGAAATAGACGATGAAGATCGCCGCCGTGAGATAGCGGCCGCGGCCGAGATCGATGGTGCGCGGACGGAAGCCCTTGCCGGTCACGGTCGAGAAGCGCGCGCCCTGACGCGACAGCCGCGATTGCGCATAGATGCCGAGCGAGGTGAGAAGCAGCAGCGTCACCGCATAGGCGGAAGCAAGCCCGATCCGGCTCGGGTAGTCGTGGATCGCCTGGTAGATCGACGAGGTGTAGACGTGGATGCCGACCGGCAGGCCGAGCAGCGCCGGCACCTCGAAGGATTCGATCGAGCGCACGAACAGGATCAGCAGCGCGCCGAGCGCCGCCGGCCAGGCGAGCTTCAGGGTGATGCGGCGCGCGACCTGCAGCACCGAGGCGCCGCTCATCATCGCCGACTCCTCGAGCGAAGGATCCATGGAGCGGAACGCCGCCGTCATGAGGAGAAACGCCATCGGCGAGTAGTGCAGGCCGTCGACGAAGATCATGCCGGCCATCGAATAGATATCGACGAACACGCGGTCGCTGCCGGTGATCGCCTGGAGCGCCAGGTTGATCAGGCCGATCTTCGGGCTCGCCAGCATGATCCAGGCGACAGTGAACAGGATGCCCGGAATGACCAGCGGGACGAGCGCGAGCGCGAAGAACAGCGTCTTGAACGGCGTGTTGGTGCGCTCGTTCATCCAGGCGAGCGCGGTGCCGGTGACGAGCGCGAGCGCCGCCGAGCCCGAGGCGAACTGCACCGAGTTGAGAAACAGCCGCGCGGTATCGGCGGAGAAATAGGCTTCGCGGAAATTGTCGAGCGTGAACTGTGCCGGCGCGGCGGCGGTGTCGGGCGTCAGGATGCTGTGCCAGAGCAGGAAGGCCAGCGGCACGAGCGCGAGCCACGCGACCAGCACGACCGGTATGCCGATGACGAGCCATTTCAGATCGAAGCGCGGCGTCGCGTGCGGGAGCGAGGCAAGACGGCCGTGGCGACGCTCACCGCGGCGCTCCGGGATTAATGCAAGCGCGTAATGAACATGCCGCACGCACTGAAATGCGACTGCAACGGCTCCCGCCACTGCGTCCCCTCCCCCCTTGAGGGGAGGGACCGGGGAGCGCGGTCGAGGCGAAGGAAGCTGCCTCTATCGACCCCCTCCCCACCCCTCCCCGCTTGCGGGGGAGGGAGCAGACCGAGCGAGGGCGCGAACTGTGTTCACGCGGCAGCAGCCGCGCGAATTCGGCGGCGATGCGCGCTAGTCATGTTTGTGGTCGTGGCCATGAGCGTGGTGATGATCATGGTCGTGGGAATGATCGTGGCCGTGGTGATGATGATCGTGTCCATGACGGCATGAGGTGATCATGGTGGTGCTCATGATGCTGGTGATCGTGATCGTGCCCATGCTCATGATGATGGATGCGCTGGTGCGCCCGGCCCGCCCGCGGGTCTTCGCTGAACACCAGCGATTTGATCGTCACCGGCACGGTGTAGGACGGCAGCCGGATCTTGCCGAGATCGATGTAGTCGAAATCGCGCAGCACCACGCCGTCGATCGCCAAAATCTCGCTCTCGACCAGCAGTTCCTCGCGCAGGATCGCGCCGAGCGTCTGCGCCACGTCGCCGTCGAGCATGATGTAGACCGGGAGCTTCCGCTCGATCGTCCGCGCCAGCCCGCGCTTGATGCCCTCGGCAAACGCCGCGATGCGCTGGTAGGACGGCGCGCCGGTCCAGCGCAGCGCCAGCGCCACCTCGCCTTCCCCCTCGACCAGGTCGAAGGCGGTGAAGTGCGCGCGGATCGCGCCCGCCAGCGCCTGCGGGTCGATGACCTCGCCGCACTCGTATGACGGCTGCAGCACCTGCAGATTGCGGCGCGGCAGCAGCACGCCCGGCTTGGTGATGGTCGAGGTATTGCCGGAAAGCTGCACGCTGTATTCGGACGCGCCCAAGGCGGTCGCGCGGATGCATTCGCCGGCGGGCAGCAGCGGCCACGGCAGCGTGCCTGCATCGATGCGCCGGCGGATCGCCTGCCCCAGCCGCCGCCCCATGTCGCCGAAGTCGCGTTGCTCGCGGCCATAGACGTATTCGCCGACGCCGCCGGAGAACATCACGCCGTCGATGCGGCCGAGATCGGCGATCGGATCGGTGAGCTGGAGATGCTCGATCGTGTGCGGGACCGGATGCTGCGTCAGCGCGGCGACCAGCGCATCGGCCATGTGCTCGGCGACCTTGTCGAGCTGCGGCGGCGACAGCACGTCGCCGCGGTTCCAGAAGTAGCCGGCCTGGCGCGCGTGGTAGCGCCCGGCCGGATCGAGCCGGGTGATGCGGCCGATCTCGTCGACCACCTGCAGGCGCCCGCCGATGTGCAGCGCCGCGGTCGCCACCACGTTGCCGTTCTCGACCACGGCGAGCTTGGTGGTGCCGCCGCCGATGTCGATGTTGAGGATGCGCTTGTTCTCGTCGTGCGAGATGCGCGCCGCACCGGAGCCGTAGGCGGCGAGCAGCGATTCCATGTGATGGCCGGCGGTGGCGGTGACGAAATCGCCGCGCTGCTCGGCCAGCAGCCCGGCAATGGCCTGGGCATTCTCGCGCCGCAGCGCCTCGCCGGTGAGGATGACGGCGCCGGTGTCGATGTCCTCAGGCTTGATCGCGGCGGCCGCATAGGCCTGGTCGATGATCGCCGCCAGCGCGCGCGTCGTCGATCCGCTCGTCGCTCGAATAGGGCGTCAGCGCGACCGGCGACTGGTACAGCGTCTCGCGCGACACCACGGTGTAGCGGCTGGTCAGGTCCTCGCCGTAGCGGCGCAGGTTGATGCGGGAGAAGATCACCTGCGTGCCGGCCGAGCCGATGTCGATGCCGACGCTGACCAGCGTCACATGGTCCTGGATCCAGATCGGGTTGTCTTCCAGCCGCTCGTCGGGATCGAACTCGAAATGGTCGTGATCGTGGTCGGCGTCGCCGTCGTGGTCGTGCACGAAATCCTGGCCGAGCAGATGGTCGGCGAGCGTGTGCTTGCCGGCCTTGTTGTCGTCGCCATCGGCCATCGACGTTTCCCTATTCCCAGTCCGATCGACTTCCGCTCATGCCCGCGGAAGCGGGCATCCAGCACGTCCCATAACAGCAGCGCAGACCAACAAGTGCTGGGTCCCCGCTTTCGCGGGGACGAGCGGAGAGAGCTTGCGGCACGCCGACAAATGCCGTTCGCGGCATCGCAGCCATAACTTTCCCTTCGGCGGCATCTTATGCCATACCCTATGCCCTTCCGCACCCATTGCCATGGATCAGACCGTGAAAGACGCACAGAACGGGACTTCGGCCGAGGCCTATATCGCGCGGCTCGGCGAGCGCGGCATCGAATACGTGTTCGCCAATGCCGGGACCGATTTCGCCCCGATCGTCGAGGCGATCCACCAGAACAAGCAGAACGCCAAGGTGCCGCGCTTCATGGTGGTGCCGCACGAGAACGTCGCGATGGCGATGGCGCACGGCTACTACCGCATTGCGGGAAAGCCCGCGGCCGTGATGGTGCACGTCACGGTCGGCACCGCCAATTCGATCAACGGCATCATCAACGCGGCCCGCGACAACATCCCGGTCCTGCTGGCGGCCGGCCGCACGCCGCTGACCGAGACCGGCAGCATCGCGTCGCGCAACCGGCCGATCCACTGGGGCCAGGAATCGTTCGACCAGGGCGGCATGCTGCGCGAATACGTGAAATGGGACTACGAGCTGCGCTCCGGCCAGCCGGTCGAGGCCGTGGTCGACCGCGCGCTCGATATCGCCATGAGCGAGCCGCGCGGGCCGGTCTACCTGACGCTGCCGCGCGAGGTGCTGGCCGGCGCGGCGAGCCCGATCCGCCGCGACACGGTGCGCAGGCTCGGCGTGCTGGCGCCGGAGCCGGCGCGGGCCGCGATCGAGGAAGCCGCCGCCATCATCGCCAAGGCGGAATTCCCGATGATCATCACATCGAGCGTCGGACGCCACGCCGCGGCGGTGCACGCGCTCGCCGCGCTGGCCGACGAGTTCGCCATTCCGGTGACGCAGTCGGAAGCGCGCGACATGAACCTGCCGACCGACCACCCCATGCATCTCGGCCACAATGCCGGCGAACTGCTGCCGAAGGCCGACGTGGTGATCGTGATCGACAGCCCGGTGCCCTGGATGGCGCGCAACATCCAGCCGCGCAAGGACGCCAAGGTCATCCACATCTCGGCCGATCCGCTGGAGACGCGCTATCCGTTCCGCGAGCTGGAGGCCGACCTTTACGTTGCCGGCTCCTCGCTCGCCGCCATGACCATGCTGCGCGCCGAGTTGGGCGAGGCGATGAAGGGCAAGAAGGCCTCGATCGAGAGCCGCCGCAAGGCGCTCGCCGACATCCGCGCCGAGCAGGCCGCCAAGCGGCTCAAGTTCATCGACACGGTGAAGAACCAGACGCCGATCCATCCGGCCTGGCTCGCGGCCTGCATCAACCAGGTCAAGTCGGACGACGCCATCGTCGTCAGCGAATTGGGCGCGCCGCTGGCGCATCTCGAATTGAAGAAGCCGCAGACCTTCATGGGCTCGCTCTTATCCGGCGGGCTCGGCTTCGGCATGGGCGCGGGGCTCGGCGCCAAGCTCGCCGCGCCCGAGCGCGAGGTGATCGTGACGGTCGGCGACGGCTCCTACATGTTCGGCAATCCGGTGCCGTATCACTTCGTCGGCAAGGCCGAGAACCTGCCGACGCTGACGGTGGTCGCCAACAACGGCTCGTGGCTGGCGGTGCGGCAGTCGACGCTCGACGTCTATCCGGACGGCAACGCCGCCAAGGCCAACACCATGGCGCTGACCGAGCTCAAGCCGTCGCCCGACTACGAGAAGGTGGTCGAGACCTGCGGCGGCAAGGGCGAGCGGGTCGAGGGGCCGGAGAACCTGTTGCCGGCGCTGCGGCGCGGCCTCGACACGGTGCGCGGCGGCACGGCGGTGACGCTCAACGTGCAGACGCAGGCGCGGCGGTAGCTCACCTGCGCTTCATGTAGTCCTGCACGAACGCGCGGATCTCGGGCTTGACGTCGAGCCGCTTGCGGATCTGCTCGTTGATGGCCGGGCCGGTTTCGTACTGCGGCACGAACTGGATCGTCCTCATCGCCTCCTCGGCATACTCCTTGTCGCCGTTGAGGCGCGCGATCGCGGTGCGCAGCGCATCGGCCGCCGCCTTCGGCGAGCCCGGCGGCATCACGATCAGGCGCAGCATCGCCGAATCGACCGCCAGGTTGGCGCGATAGACGTCCCAAAGGATGCCGGACGGCGTGACGCCCCTGACTTTGCGGTAGTACTCCGGAAACGAGAGGATGGACGACCCTTCCATCACCTTCGGCGTGCTGAAGCGCTCGCCGTCGAAGTTGGGATCGTAATAGATCGGAACCACCTGGCCGGGCTTGACCATGCTCGGCTCGACGACGCTGAAATAGGCGGGCGTCGTCTCCGAGAAGAAATTGACCTCGCCGCGCTGGAGCGCGAGCCGCGCCGCGGTGTTGCTGCGATAGCCGGTCACGTATTTGAATTGCAGGCCCAGCATGTCGAGCATGGTGCGGATCAGCATGTCCTTCGACGAATCGACCGAGAGACCGCCCGCCACCAGCGCCTTGGCTTTCATCAGATCGGCGGCATCCCTCATGCCCGGCTCGGTATCGGCCTTGACGTAGTAGACCGCGTTGCCCGGCTGCGTGCCGATGAATTCGTAGGTCTTGAAATCGACGCGGTACGCGCCCGGGTCGATCACGTAGGGCCACGCGGTCGCCGTGACGTAACCGAACATGGTCCCGTCCTTCGGGCCGAGCTCGCCGATATAGGTGACCCCGACATTGCCGCCGGCGCCGTCCTTGTTCTGCACCACGATCTGCGGCGCACCGTCGAGATGCTTGACGAGGTGGCGCGCCAGGAGCCGGCCCTCGATGTCGCTCGGGCCGCCGGGCGCGAAGTTGATGATCAGATTGAGGCGCTTGCCCTTGTAGAACGGATCGTCGGCGCGGGCCGCGCCCGGCAGGAGCATCGCGATGCCGAGCAAGAGACCGATCGCTCGCAGCCAGACCATGACGATCCTCCCGTTGTGTTCTGTCGAGGCAAAGCCCATGCGCGCCGTTACTTTCCCGGCACGTTCTTCATGTATTCGATGAGAAACGCCCGCACCTCGGGCGCCACCGACAGCGCGCGGCGCGCGAGCTTCGGCGTGTCGGGCGAGGCTTCCCAGACCGGGACGTAGCCGAACGCCTTCTCCGCCTCCTCCGCGTAGGCGGCATCGCGGTTGACGCGCGGGATCGCCGCGCGAATCGCGTCGACCGCCGCCGCCGGTGCGCCCGGCGGCATCACGATGATGCGCTGGATGATGCCGTCGGCGCCGATGATCGCCTTGTAGATATCCCAGAGCTGACCCGACGGCATCGCGCCTTTGATGGTCTGGTGAAGCTCGTGGAACATCGGGATCGGAAGATCCTTCACGGCGTCCGGCGGAAAGAACGTCTGCCCGTCGTAGCCGGCGTCGTAGAACACCGGCATCGCCTGCCCGGTCTTCACCATGGTCGGGTCGACCACGCCACGATAGGTCGGCGGCGATTCCGAGAAGAAGTTGATCTCGCCGCGCTGGAACGCAAGCCGCGCCGAGGGACTCGACCGGAAGCCGGTGACGTATTTGTGCGGGATGCCGAGCATGTCCATGGCGAGCCGCAATCGCAGGTCCTTCGGCGTATCGACGCTGAGGCCGCCGAGCACCAGGCCCTTGGCCTTGATGATGTCGGCCGGCTGCCTCATGCCGGGCTCGACGTCGGTGCGAACGAAGTGCACGGTCGTGCCCGGCTGCACGGCGACGAACTCGTAGGTCTTGAAGTCGACGCGGAAGCGCTCGGGATCGAGCGCATACTGGAACGCGGTGCCGGTGAAATAGCCCGCGACCGTGCCGTCGCGCGGCGAAATCTCGCCGAGATATTTCGCGCCGACGATGCCGCCGGCGCCCTCCATGTTCTGGATCACGAGGTTCGGCGCGCCGTCGATGTGGCGCGCCAGATGCTTGGCGAACAGGCGCCCCTCGATGTCGGTCGGTCCGCCGGGGGCGAAGTTGATCAGGATGCTGAGCCGCTTGCCCTTGTAGAAGGGCTCCTGCGCGCGCGCCGGAGCCGACAGGAGCGCAGCAACGCCGACGACGACGGCAGCCGCTCGCAGCGTGCGCATGGCGATCCTCCCGCTCGTCTTGGTCTTTTGCGTCTTTGCGTCAAGCTTACGCGCCTTGCCGGCGGCCGGGAAGGCGTTGCGCCATGTGCGATTATCCCGTAACACCAGAGGCATACGAGCCATCAAGACTTGCGCGCGCAGGCGTCGCCGAGCGCCCAAGCGCGGCAGATTCGAGGAGCGCCACGAATGACCGGAATGTACGAGCAGGCGCGGCCGGGCATCGGCCACAACCAGCCCGACGAATACGCCGAGGAGAAGAAGCACGCCAAGTGGGAGCGCTGGGCCAAGAAGCGCACCTTCGTGCGCGCGCTCGAAGGCACCTACAGCCATCTCTACAAGGCGCTGATCGAGGAGAAGCGGGTCTATTCCTCGCAGGACGTGCCCTGGAAGGGCGGCCCCGGGCAATACGGCAAGCACATCATCAGCCCGCAGGCCTCGACCGTCACGCAATCGATCGAGACCCACATCGAGGCCTATGCGCCGGGCGCGTTCGGGCAGAAGCACGGGCATCTCAACAGCGCGGTGTTCTACGTGCTCAAGGGGCGCGGCCACGACGTGCACGACGGCCGGCACATTCCGTGGAAGGCCGGCGACGTGATGATCGTCGAGAACGGCTGCGTGCATCAGCACTTCAACGACGACCCGAAGGAAGAGGCGATCCTGCTTGGTGTTCAAGGCGAAGCCGCTGTTCCTGTTCATGCACCTGTTGTTTCAGAAGATCGTCGAATGGCCGCCGGAAAAGCTTCCCGAGGGCCAGACCGAATACAAGCCGCCCGCGGACGTCTGAGCCAAGCGCCAAGGAGGACACATGTCTTTCGAAGACAAGGGGCCCGCGCATTCCGGCTCGGCCACCTGCACCTTTCACGCCGACGCGATCGCGGCCTCGGCGGAATTCCGCCAGCAGTACGAAACCCGCACCAACGTGGTGTTGGCCGAGGACATGCCGTGGGAGCGCTCGCCCGACGGCCTGATCAAGCACCTCGTCCACGCCAAGCTCAACACGCGGGAGTGCTGCGTCGAATCCTACATGCAGTTCCTCAAGGCGGGGGAGCGCTCCGGCAAGCATCGCCATATGTGGGAGGAGATCATCTTCGTGGTCGAAGGCTCGGGCTACGATCTGCACTGGGACATGAAGTTCGACTGCCTCGACGCGTTCCAATGGGAATGGGCGGAGGTGCCGAAGAAGTTCGAATGGAAGCGCGGCGATTTCATCTACATTCCGCCGTTCACCACGCATCAGCATTTCGCGACCGAAGAGGCGCGGCTGATCATGATGAGCAACCGCATCGTCAAGGAAATGGGCTTCGACTGGTTCGACCTGGTGGAGCGCGCGCCGGGGTTTTAGCGCGGAAGCCGATTACGTAGGGTGGGCAAAGCGCGGAGCGCGTGCCCACGCGCAACAGCAGGCCGCATATGGTCCATCACGACAAGCGAAACCGGGTTGCGGCGCCGCGACGTGGGCACGGCTCCTTCGGAGCCTTTGCCCACCACTACGGCTCTCGGGCTTTCCGCCGCGATCTTGCTGCTGGTTGCGACATCACGCGCCCACGCCCAGGACCCGGCCGCCTTCTACAAGGGCAAGAGCGTCGAGCTTTACATCGGCTACAGCGTCGGCGGCGCCTACGATCTCTATGCCCGCCTGATCGCGCGGCATCTCGGCAAGCACATCCCGGGAAATCCCACCGTCATCCCGAAGAACCTGGAAGGCGCCGGCAGCCTCCGTCTCGCCAACTGGCTCTACAATGTCGGCAACAAGGACGGCAGCGTCATCGGCGCCATCGGCCGCGGCACGCCGTTCGATCCGCTGCTCGGCTCCAAGGGCGCGCAGTTCAAGGCCGACGCCTTCACCTGGATCGGCAGCGCCAACAACGAGGTCAGCATCTGCGTCGCCTGGAAGGGCAGCGGCATCGCCAGATTCGAAGACGTGCTGTCGAAGGAGCTGATCGTCGGCGGCACCGGACAGGCGGCCGACACCGACCAGTTTCCGAAGATCCTCAACGGCGTGCTCGGCGCCAAGTTCAAGATGGTCACCGGCTATCCGGGCGGCAACGAGATCAACCTCGCGATGGAGCGCGGCGAGGTGAGGGGCCGCTGCGGCTGGTCGTGGTCGAGCGTGCTCTCGACCCACAAGAGCTGGCTCGACGACAAGCTGCTGACCGTCATGGTGCAGCTCTCGCTCAACAAGCATCCCGACCTGCCGGACGTTCCGCTGATCATGGACTTCGCCAAGACCGAGGAGCAGGTGACGATCTTCCGCCTGATCTTCGCGCGCCAGGTGATGGGCCGGCCG
>CAVVON010000003.1:0-62364 GCA_963749815.1 uncultured Alphaproteobacteria bacterium
CCTGCAGCAGCGCGAACAGCCGCGCCGGCGTCATCGGATATTCCGAGATGCGGATGCCGAACGGCGCCAGCGCATTCTCCACCGCCGAGACGATCGCGCCGGCGGCCGGCACGCAGCCGGACTCGCCCACGCCCTTGACGCCGAGCGGGTTGAGCGGGGAGGGGTGCTCGGCCATCGTCACCTCGATGTGCGGCATCTCGGTCGCGGTCAGCATCAGGTAATCCGCGAACGTGGTCGTGACCGGCTGCGCCTGATCGTCGTAGCCCATCCACTCGTAGAGCGAATTGCCGATCGCGTGCGCGGCGCCACCGAGCAGCTGGCCCTCGACGATCTGCGGATTGATGAGACGGCCGCTGTCGTTGACCAGCACGTAGCGCAGGATCGTCACGCCGCAGGTCTCGATGTCGATCTCGACCTCGACCGCGTGGCAGCCGCCGCCGTAGGTGAGCGCGTCCGGCAGGAAGCTCTGCATGCTTTCGAGGCCGGGATCGAACTTGCCCGGCATGGCGTAGCCCGGCACGCCGGACACCGCTTCGGCCACCTCGCGCAAGGTCAGGCCGCTGCCCGGCACGCCCTCGATCTCGATCCGTCCATCGCGCATGGTGAGATCGTCGACGCTGGTTTCAAGCAGATGCGCCGCGACCTTGAGCGCCTTGTCGCGCACGGCGGCCGAGGCGAGATGCACCGCCGAGCCGGCGGTGATGGTCTGCCGGCTGGCGAAGCCGCCCTGGCCGTATGGAATGACGGCGGTGTCGCCGGCCATGACCGTGATGGTGTCGGGCGCGACGTTGAGTTCCTGCGCGCAGATCTGCGCGAGCGCGGTCTTGATGCCTTGCCCCATCGGCATCGCGCCGGTGTAGACCGAGACGCGCCCGGAGCGGCCGATGCGCACGATGCCGGACTCGAACGGCCCGCGGCCGGTGCCCTTCACGCCGTTGCCGACGCCGATGCCGAGATAGCGGCCGGCTTCGCGCGCGCGCCGCTGCCGCTCGGGAAAGTCCGCGTAGCCGATCGCGTCCATCGCGGTGCGCTGGAGCCCCGGAAAATCGCCGCTGTCGAGCGTGATGGCGGAGCCCGAGCGCGCCTTGAGCGGCGTCACATATGGAATCTTGTCGGCCGGAACCAGGTTGCGCCGCCGCACTTCGGTGCGGTCAAGGCCGAGCGTCTGCGCCACGGCATCGAGCATGCGCTCCATCGTGAACGCGGCCTCCGGATAACCGGCGCCGCGCACCGGCATGGTGGCGACCTTGTTGGTCTCGACGATCGACACGAGAATCTCGTAGGCCGGCAGCATGTAGGGGCCGGGCACGCCGGTCGATGCGTTGTACGGCAGGTTGATGCCCTGCGGCGTGAAGGCGCCTTCGTCGTGGATGAGATGACCCCGCGCCGCGAGCAGCACGCCATTGCCGTCGAACGCGACCTCCATGTCCCAGTATTGTTCGCGCTCCTGCACCGAGGCGAGAAAATGCTCGCGCCGGTCCTCGACCCATTTGACCGACCGCTTCATCATCAGGGCAGCAGCGCACAGCACCACCTCCTCGGGATACATCACGAACTTGGCGCCGAAGCCGCCGCCGACGTCGGGCGCCACCACCCGCAGCCGGTTCTCGTCGAGATCGAGGAGCCGCATCAGAAACGCCCGCACCTCGTGCGCGAGCTGCGTCGACGACCACAGCGTCAGGCGATCCTCGTTGGCGTCGTACTGCGCGAGCGCGCCGCGGCCCTCGATCGAATGCGCGCCGCCGCGGTGCTGCTTGAGGCTGACGCTCACACGATGCGGCGCATCGCGCGAAGACGCCGGCGACGTCGCCGTAGCTCTGGCGGAATTCATGGAGGAGGTTGCTCGTCCTGCCGCGATGCGCCACCGGCGCGCCGGGCTTGAGCGCCTGCCGGCAGTCGCTGACGGCGGGCAGAACCTCGTAGTCGACCGCGACCAGCGCGGCGGCATCCTCGGCGACGTAGCGCGACTGCGCAATTACCACCGCGATCGCTTCGCCGACGAACGACACCTCGTCCTTCACCAGCGCCCAGGGCGTGATGTCCTGCGGCAGCGCCGAGGTGCGAAATTGCAGCGGCAGCCGCTCGTTGGTGAGGAGATGCCGGATGTCGGCGAGCGTCAGTACCGCAATGCACGCCGGGATGTGCGCGGGCCGCGCTCGTGTCGATGCCGCGGACGACGGCGTGCGCGTGCGGGCTGCGCACGAACGCTGCCTCGAGCGTGCCCGGAAAGCGCAGATCGTCGACGAAGCGGCCGCTGCCGGTGAGGAGGGGCCGGTCTTCGATCCGCTTGACCGCGCTGCCGATGTAGCCCGGCCTAGCGCTCACGAACCGGCCTTCTTCTGGCGGCCCTTGGCGGACTTCGGCCCCATCGGCTCGGGCTGGAACGGCCCGTCGCGCAATTCGAGATAGGCCTTGGTGCCGCCCTTGGTCTGCGCCTCGAACAGCTTGTCGCGCTGCTCATTATGCGAAGAGTGCGCGAGCGCGCCCAAGGTGCCTTCGAGCAGCAGCCCGGAATAGACG
Source organism: uncultured Alphaproteobacteria bacterium (assembly GCA_963749815.1). Taxonomy (GTDB): domain Bacteria; phylum Pseudomonadota; class Alphaproteobacteria; order Rhizobiales; family Xanthobacteraceae; genus VAZQ01. Next base: position 2,521 of record CAVVON010000003.1, read on the forward strand.
CCGGCCGCCTGCATGCCCATCATGGTGACGGCCTTGTTGAGCCGCACCGCCGGTTCCGGCACTAGCGCGATGCGTTTGGCCAGCGCGCGCGTGCGCTCCATCAGTTCGTCGTGCGGCACCACTTCGTTCACCATGCCGATGCGCAGCGCCTCTTGCGCGTCGAAATGGTCGCCGGTCAGGCCCCAGCGATTGGCGGATTTCCAGCCGCACAGCGCGCCGAACAGGAACGTCGTGTTGGAGATGTGCCGCACCTCGGGCTGCGCGAACACCGCCTGGTCGGACGCGATCGTGATGTCGGCGGCGAGTTGGTACCAGAAGCCGCCGCCCATCGCCCAGCCGTTGACGGCGGCGATGATCGGCTTGCCGAGCCGCCACATATGCGTCCAGTAGGCGATGCGGCCGGTGTCGTTGCGTTGCCAATATTCGATATACTCGGCGTGCGTTTTTCCCTTCGGATCGATATGGCGCGGTCCGGCGTTCGCCGGCGTCGCCTGGTCGTAACCGGCGCAGAACGCGCGCCCGGCGCCGGTCAGGATGATCACGCGCACCGCGCGGTCGGCGTCGGCCTTGTCGAAGGTGCGGTGCAATTCCTCTTCGAGGTCGTGGTTGAGCGCGTTCATCCGCTCGGGGCGGTTGAGCGTGATGGTCGCGATGCTGTCCTCGACCGAATAAAGCAGCTCCTTGGCGCTCATCTTTTTCCTTTCTTGTCCGCGCGGGTGGCTTGGTTTGGGTCCGCCGGATGACTAAGTGTCCCCTGAAAAGCCGCAGCAGTTCAAGCTGTTGACCGTGCAGGGGTGCCGTGCACGCGGTGGCGTGGCAGCGGCGGCGGGATGCGATCGGCGGTATTCTCCCGTCAATTGTCCGATTCGCGATAGCCGGCCGGGAACCTTGATGCGGCAGACATCGTTCGATCTCCGCGGTGTCCTCTTTGGATTTTGATCGTCATGAAGTTGTTTGAATGCCAGAACTGCGGGCAGGCGCTCTACTTCGAGAACACGAGCTGCGAAAGCTGTGGGCTTCGTCTGGGCTATCTGCCGTGGCTGGGGACCGTCTCGGCCCTGCAGCAGGAGGGCGACGAGTGGCGCGCGCTGGCGCATCCGAAGGTGCGCTATCGCCTGTGCGCCAACGCGCGGCACAACGTCTGCAACTGGCTGGTGCGAGCCGACCAGCCCGGGCAGTTCTGCGCCGCCTGCCGCCACAACCGCACCATCCCCGATCTCACCCAGCAGGACAATCTGCGCCGCTGGGGCAAGATCGAGTCCGCCAAGCATCGTCTGTTCTACACGCTGCTCAAGCTGCGCCTGCCGCTCGCCACCAAGGCGGAGGACCCGGACGGGCTTGCCTTCGACTTCATCGCCGATCAGCAGACTCCGCACGGCCACATCCCGGTGATGACCGGACACGCCAATGGCCTCATCACACTTAACCTCGCCGAAGCCGACGATCCCGAGCGCGAGCGCCTGCGCAGCCAGATGGACGAGCCCTACCGCACGCTGCTTGGACATTTCCGCCACGAGATCGCGCACTACTATTGGGACCGGCTGGTCGCAAACTCGCCGAAGCTTTGGGAATTCCGCGAGACCTTCGGAAACGAGCAGCAGGATTACCCTGGCGCTCTCCAGCAGCATTACGCCTACGGACCGCCGCCGGACTGGCCGCAGCGTTTCGTCACCGCCTATGCCAGCTCCCACCCGTGGGAGGATTTCGCCGAGACCTGGGCGCACTATTTCCACATGGTCGATACGCTGGAGACCGCGAGCGATTTCGGCATGAGCGTACGGCCGAAGGTCTCCAAGGGTCCCGCGCTCGCGACCAAGATCGACTTCGATCCCCACGAGGCCGAGATGGATCGCATCATCGACGCCTGGCTGCCGCTCACCTTCGCGATGAACTCGATCAACCGCAGCATGGGGCTGCAGGACCTGTACCCGTTTCTGCTGGGGCCGGCGGTGATCGTGAAGCTCGCGTTCATCCACGGGCTGACGCATGCGGGGCGCACGCCGTCGCCGCGGGGCGGCGCGAAAGAAACGATCCGCGCCATCGCCAGCGGGCTGCGCCGTAAGGTAGGGTCGCCCGGCCCCGCCTGGGGCTAGCGCATTCCAGGATCGACCCGGCGGCCCGGAAATTGCATCATTGTTGGGCAGGTCTTTGAGCCGGTCTTGGGGCTATCCTGGCTCAAAGGCGTGTTCGGGCGGTGCCTCAGTGCGGTTCGGGTAAGGCGGGGTCGATGTCGGTTCTTGCGGGTCTCCATCACGTCACGCGCTACACCTACGATCGGCCGGTCGGCCTCGGGCCCCAGGTGGTGCGGCTGCGTCCCGCGCCCCACTCCCGCACCCGCATTCCGAGCTACTCGCTCAAGGTCACGCCCGCCCTGCATTTCTTGAACTGGCAACAGGATCCGTTCGGCAACTGGCTCGCCCGCCTGGTGTTCCCGGAGAAGGCCACCGAGTTCTCGGTCACGGTCGATCTGCTCGCCGACATGGAGGTCATCAATCCGTTCGACTTCTTCGTCGAGCCTGACGCGGGGCTGTTCCCGTTCGGCTACGAGGGCGAGCTGCGCCAGGACCTCGCGCCGTATCTCGCGTCCGAGCCGGCCGGCCCGCGGCTCGCCGCATTCCTCGCTTCGATCCCGCGCACGCCGCGCAACACCGTCGACTTCCTGGTCGAGCTCAACCAGCGCCTCCAGCACGACATCCGCTATCTCATCCGCATGGAGCCGGGCGTGCAGACGCCCGAGGAGACGCTCACCACCGCCGCCGGCTCGTGCCGCGACACCGCCTGGCTGCTGGTGCAGACGTTGCGCCACCTCGGCCTCGCTGCGCGCTTCGTCTCCGGCTACCTGATCCAGCTGCGCCCCGACGTGAAGCCGCTCGATGGACCGGCCGGCGCCACGCAGGACTTTACCGATCTGCACGCCTGGACCGAGGTCTACATCCCCGGCGCCGGCTGGATCGGGCTCGACGCCACCTCCGGCCTGCTTGTGCGGGGAGGGGCACATCCCGGTCGCGGCCACGCCGCACTACCGCACCGCCGCGCCGATCTCGGGCGCGGTCGAGCCCGCGAAGGTCGAGTTCTCGTTCGACATGCGGATCACCCGCATCGACGAGAAGCCGCGCGTCACGCTGCCGTTCTCCGACGAGGCCTGGGCCGCGCTCGATGCGCTCGGCGACAAGGTCGATGCCGACCTGGTTGCGCGCGATGTCCGCCTCACCATGGGCGGCGAGCCGACCTTCGTCTCGGTCGACGACTATCAGACGGCGGAGTGGAACACGGCGGCGCTCGGTCCCGACAAGCGCAAGCGCGCCGACGAATTGGTGCTGCGGCTGCGCGATCGCTTCGCGCACGGCGGGCTCCTCCACCACGGCGAGGGCAAATGGTACCCGGGCGAAGAGCTGCCGCGCTGGGCGTTCTCGCTCTACTGGCGGCGCGACGGCGTTCCGATCTGGCGCGATCCCGCGTTGATCGCGTCTGAAACCAGCCCGCGCACGCCCGCGCGCGCGGACGCCGAGCGTTTCGCCCACGGCATCGCCGCCCATCTCGGCATCATGCCCGAGTTCGTGCAGCCGGTGTTCGAAGACCCGGCCGAACGCATGCTCAAGGACGGCGAACTGCCCGAGAATGTCGATCCGGGCAATCCCAAGATCGACGATCCGGTCGAGCGCGCGCGTATCATGCGCGCGTTCGAGCGGCGGCTCGGTGCGCCCGCCGGCTTCGTGCTGCCGGTGCAGCGCTGGACCGCAAAGGCGAGCCCCGGCTGGCTGAGCGAGCTGTGGCAGACGCGCCGCGGCCGGCTCTATCTGTCGCCGGGCGACTCGCCGATCGGGCTGCGGCTGCCGCTCGGCGCGCTTCCGTATTTCAATCCGGTCGACTATCCGCATCTGATCCCGGCCGACCCGTTTGCGCCGCGCGGGCCGCTGCCCGGCCCGCGCGCGACGGCAGCCGGCCTACGCCTACCAGGACGCCGGCGCGCCGCCGCTTGCGCCCGAGCCTTTGCCCGAGCGCGCGGTCGCCATCGCGGCGCAGGGCGTTGACGTGCCGGTGCGTACCGCGCTCGCGGTCGAGGTCCGCAACGGCAGGCTCATGGTGTTCATGCCGCCGACCGAAAAGCTCGAAGACTATCTGGAAATCCTGGCGGCGGTCGAAGCGACCGCCGCCGAGCTTGCGGTGGCGATCCAGGTCGAAGGCTATGGGCCGCCGCCCGATCCACGCCTCAACGTCATCAAGGTCACGCCCGACCCCGGCGTGATCGAGGTCAACATCCATCCGGCGGCGTCCTGGCGCGAGGCGGTCGACATCACCAAGAGCGTCTATGAGGACGCGCACCAATCGCGGCTCGGCACCGACAAGTTCATGATCGACGGCCGCCACACCGGCACCGGCGGCGGCAATCACATCGTGCTCGGCGGCTTGAGCGCGCCCGACAGTCCGTTCCTGCGACGGCCCGATCTGCTCAAGAGCCTGATCCTCTACTGGCAGCGGCGGCCGTCGCTGTCCTACCTGTTCTCCGGCCTGTTCATCGGGCCGACCAGCCAGGCGCCGCGCGTCGACGAGGCGCGGCAGGATTTGCTCTACGAGCTTGAGATCGCGATGGGCAACGTGCCGGCGCCGGGCGAGGGCGACGCGCCGTCGCCGTGGCTGGTCGATCGGCTGTTCCGCAATCTCCTGGTCGACGTCACCGGCAACACCCACCGCACCGAGATCTGCATCGACAAGCTGTTCTCGCCCGACGGCCCGACCGGCCGGCTCGGCCTGGTCGAATTCCGCTCGTTCGAGATGCCGCCCGACGCGCGCATGTCGCTGGCGCAGCAATTGCTGCTGCGGGCGCTGGTGGCGTGGTTCTGGCGCGAGCCGCTCGACGGCAAGCTGGTGCGCTGGGGCACGGCGCTGCACGACCGCTTCATGCTGGAGCATTTCGTCTGGCACGATTTCCTCGAGGTGCTCGAGGATCTGTCGCGCGAAGGCTACCACTTCGATCCGGCCTGGTTCGCGGCGCAACGCGAATTCCGCTTTCCGCGCTATGGCGTGGTCGACCATGGCGGCGTGCGGCTCGAAGTGCGGCACGCGCTCGAGCCCTGGTACGTGCTGGGTGAGGAAGGTAACGTCGGCACCACCGTGCGATTCGTCGATTCGTCGATCGAGCGCCTGCAGGTGAAGGTGGAAGGGTTGAACGCAAGCCGCCATCTGGTGACGTGCAACGGCCGCCGCCTGCCGCTCGCCTCGACCGGCCGGCCGGGCGAGTTCGTCGCCGGCGTGCGCTTCAAGGCCTGGGGCCTGTCGTCGTCGCTGCACCCGACCGTGCCGGTGCATGCGCCGCTCACCTTCGACATCGTCGATACCTGGAGCGGCCGCTCGCTCGGCGGCTGCGTCTACCATGTCTCGCATCCGGGCGGCCGCAACTACGAAACTTTCCCGGTCAACTCCTACGAGGCGGAGGCGCGCCGGCGCGCGCGCTTCGAGAAGATCGGCCACACGCCGGGCCCGATCGCGAGCCTGCCGCCGGAAGAACGCTCGCTCGAATATCCGACTACGCTCGATCTGCGGCGCCCGTTCGATTCGCGATAGCGCCATGGCAGCCCACCGCGAGAGTGCATCGGAGCAGTCGAGCGGCGCCGTCGAACGCTTCCTGGCGGGCTACAAGCCGCTGCCCGGCATCTTCGACGAGATGATGGATGCCGACGGCTCCCCGCGGCCGCACTGGCAGCCGTTTCTCGCGATGCTGGCCGGGCTTGGCGCCGACGAGATCGGCCGCCGCTTCGCCGCAGCCGACCGCTATCTCCACGACTCCGGCGTGTTCTATCGCGTCTACGAGGATCCCTCCGGCGCCGAGCGGGCCTGGCCGCTGAGCCACGTCCCGCTGCTGATCGATCACACCGAGTGGAGCATGCTCAAGGCGGGTCTCGCCCAGCGCGCGCAACTGCTCGAAGCCGTGCTGGCCGACGCCTATGGTCCGGCCGATCTCGTCAAGGACGGACGGCTGCCGGCGGCGCTGATCGCCGGCAATCCCGAATTCCTGCGGCCGCTCGCAGGTGTCGCACCGCCCGGCGGCGCGCATCTGCGGTTCTGCGCGGTCGACGTCGGCCGCGGCGCCGACGGCCGCTGGTGGGTGCTCGGCGACCGGACGCAGGCGCCGTCCGGCGCGGGCTACGCGCTGGAGAACCGGCTCGCGCTGTCGCGCGCCATTCCCGATCTCTACCGCGGTACGCGGGTCGAGCGTCTGGCGCCGTTCTTCCAGGCGTTCCAGAACGATCTCGCGAGCTTCAACCGGCGCGACAACTCGCGCATCTGCCTGCTCACGCCCGGTTCGATGAACGAGACCTATTTCGAACACGCTTACCTCGCGCGCTATCTCGGCATGCTGCTGGTCGAGGGCGAGGATCTCACCGTGCGTGACGACGGCGTGTTCATCCGCACCGTGTCGGGGCTGCGGCGGGCCGAAGTGATCCTGCGCCGGCTCGATGCCGACTTCGCCGATCCGCTGGAACTCAACGCCAGCTCGCGGCTCGGTGTCAGCGGCCTCGTCCAGGCGGTGCGCGAAGGCAAGGTGGTGATCGCGAACGCGCTCGGCGCCGGGCTGGTCGAGGCGCGCGCGATGCTGGCCTTCCTGCCCGCGCTGGCGCCGGCGGTCGGCGGCGCCGATCTGATCCTTCCGAACGTCGCCACCTGGTGGCTCGGCGAGGCCGAATTGCGCGACGAGATGATCGCCAACCTCGACACCATGGTGATCGCTTCGGCGTTCTCCGACCATCTTCCCGGTGCGATCGGGGAGGGCACGCTCGGCGCGGCGCTCGACGAGACGCAGCGCGCGCGCCTGGTGCAGGGCATCGCGGATCGCGGCGTCGATTTCGTGGTGCAGGAGGCGGTGACGCTGTCCACGATGCCGGTCTGGCACGGCGGCCGCTTGGAGCCGCATCCGTTCATTCTGCGGCTCTTCATGGCGCGCACCGGCGACGGCTGGAGCGTGATGCCGGGCGGCTTCGTGCGCATCGCCGAAAATGCCGACGCGCGCGCGGTGAGCCTGCAGCGGGGCGGGCGCACCGCGGACGCCTGGGTGCTGTCGGAGGGGCCGGTCAACGAGTTCACGCTGCTGCCGACGCCGGAAAACGTCACCATCCGGCGCGCAACAGGCGTGCTGCCGAGCCGCGCCGCCGACAACCTGTTCTGGGTTGGCCGCTACGTCGAGCGGGCGGAGGCGACGCTGCGGCTCATTCGGGCGCTGATCAATCGCATCGCCGAGGCCGGCGAGGATGAAGCGCCAGTGGTCGAGCAGATCGGCTCGCTGCTCGAAGCCTGGGACGCGAGCTCGAGCGAGATCCCGTACGCGCGGCCGGCATTGGTGGCGCGCGCGGCGCTGCGCGGCGACTTCGACGGCTCGCTGCCCAACCTGGTGCGGGCCGCGCATGTGGCGGCCTCGATCATCCGCGACCGGTTTTCGCCGGAAGCTTATCGTGCGCTGAACGATCTGGTCGCCGTGATCGGGGCGCGGTTGCCGACGGGGCTTTCGGAAACCGCGATGTTCGACCGGGTCGAGGAGGCGCTGCGCATCGTCTCGGCGTTCTCGGGGCTCGCCAAGGAGAACATGACGCGGCTCGCCGGCTGGCGGTTCCTGGAGCTCGGCCGCCGCATCGAGCGCGGCGTCGCCACGTGCCGCTTCATCCTTCAATTCGCCGGCGCGGACAGTTCCGACGCCGGCCTCGACGTTCTGCTTGAGCTGTGCGACAGCCGCATCACCTACCGGCAGCGCTATATCATGGTTGCGGCGCGCGCGCCCGTGATCGATCTGGTCGCGCTCGACCCGAGCAACCCGCGTTCGGTCGCCTACCAGCTCGACCGGATCGAGGAGCACTTGGCGGCGGTGCCCAAGCAGTTGGCCGACGGCCGTTTGTCGCCGCCGCAGCAGATCGCCGCCGCCGCGGCGACGACGCTGCGCACGGCCGAGGCCGCCAACATCGACGACGCGGTGATCGAGGGCATCGAAGACTCGCTGCTGCGATTGTCCGAGGCGATCGCATCGGCCTACCTGAGCTACAACGAAAGCGCGGCCGGGCAGTGGGAGGCGTTGGCGTGATCTACGATGTGCGCCAGATCACGACCTACAACTACGCCTCCAAAGTCGCCTATGCGCATCATGTGCTGCGTCTCACGCCGATCAACCGGACCCGCCAGCGGGTGCACGCCGCCTCGCTCGAGGTCGAGCCCACTCCGGTGGAACGCCGCGAGAGCAAGGATTTCTTCGGCAATCACCTGACGCTGATCCGCCTCGATCAGCCGCACGACAAGCTGGTGGTCCGGGTGATTGCACGGGTGACGGTCGAAGGACTGGCGAAGGCCGGTACGATCGTGACGCCGCCGTGGGAGCATCTGCGGGATCTGGTTTTCACCACCAGCGACATCGGCCCGCATTCGCCGGCGCATTTCCTGTTTGCCAGCCGGCAAGTGCCGCTCGATCCCGAAATCCGCGACTATGCGCGCGACAGCTTTCCGCAAGGCCGCGCGGTGATGGAGGGCGCGATCGACCTGATGCGGCGCATCAAGGCCGATTTCGTCTACGAGATTGGCGCAACGACTGCGTCGACCACCGCGCCGATGTCGTTCGCGTTGCGCCGCGGCGTCTGCCAGGATTTTGCGCATATCATGATCTCCGGCCTGCGCGGGCTAGGCCTCCCCGCCGCCTATGTCAGCGGCTATCTGCGCACGGTGCAGCGCGCCGACGCCGAACGCCTCACCGGCGCCGACGCCATGCATGCCTGGGTGCAGGTGTGGTGCGGGGAGGAGGCCGGGTGGCTTGGCTTCGATCCGACCAACGGCATTCTCGCCGGCGATGACCACGTGACGCTTGCGATCGGCCGCGACTATGCCGACGTCGCGCCGATCGACGGGGTGGTGTTCGGCGCCGGCCGCCAGCGCCTCGGCGTCGCCGTCACGGTGACGCCGGTCGCCGAGCGCTGATCAGTGAACAGTTGGTCTTTCCGTTCGTCCCCGCGAAGGCGGGGACCCAGCGCTTGAAATGGAAAAGCCTGGGTTCCCGCTTGCGCGGGAACGAACGGCGGAAGCGTCAGTAGGCTACCGCTTCAGCGCGTCGCGCCAGTTGCCGGCCGGCTGCTTGAGCAGGGCGGTCGCGTCGACATTCTCTTCGCCCGGAACGCGAATCCGCTTGAACACCATCTCGGCGGCATCGAGCGGCTTGGTGGCGTCGATGCCCATCTTGGCGCCGACGCCGTCGCGGTTCGACGGGTCGAGTTTTGAGCCCTGGCTGTTCGGCACGATCAGGAGATCGCGGTCGGCCTGGAAGCGGGTCGCCATCGCCCACTCGACCTCGGTCGGATTGTGAATGTCGACGTCGTCGTCGACCACGATGACGTGCTTGAGGTCGAACGAGCCGGCGAACGCCCCCATGATGACGTTCTTGGCCTGGCCTTCCTGCCGCTTCTTCAGCTTGACGAACAGGTGGTAGCGCATGACGCCGCCGGGCGAGAGGTGCACGTCGAGCACGTCGGGAAAATTCCGCCGCAGGTGCGTGAGCAGCGTCGCCTCCTTCGGGATCGCGCCAAGGAGTTGATGGTCGAGGCCGCCGCCGACGATGGTGTGGAAGATCGCGTCCTTGCGGTGGGTGATCGCCACCACCTCCATCACTTCGCGGTTCGCCGTTGGGCCGTAGTATTGCGGGAATTCGCCGAACGGTCCTTCGGGCTCGCGCACGTTCGGCAGGATGCGGCCCTCGAGCACGATCTCGGCCTCGGCCGGCACGCGGATCTCGCTGGTCTTGCATTTGACGACCGGCAGCGGCCGGCCTTGCAGCGCGCCCGCGATCTCCAACTCGTCGTGGTCGATCGGCACGATCGCCTGCGAGGCGAGCAGCGTCAGCGGATCGACGCCGATGACGATTGCGACATCGAGCGGCTGGCCGGCCTCTTCGGCCATCCGGAAGAACGCATGGGTGTGACGCGGCAACAGCAGCACGCCGAGCCGGTTGGGGCCGGTCACCTGGCAGCGGTGGATGGTGACGTTCTGCTTGCCGGTCTTCGGGTTGCGCGCGATCAGGAGGCCGGCGCTGACGTAGGGCCCGCCGTCGTGCTCGTTGTGGGTCGGGATCGGCAGTTGCTTCAGCAGGTCGACCTGCCGGTGCACCACCTCCTGCACCGGCGCGGCGGCGGTCTCCTGCCACGGCACCGGGTTGAGCGCGGCCTCCTGGAAGCGCGCCAGCAGTTCGTGCGGCTCGACGCCCATCGCCTCGGCCATCCAGGCGCGGTTCGAGGTCAGGCCGGACACGACCGGGATGGTGTGTCCGCCCGGGCGCGGAAACATCGTGGCGCGCTGGCCGTCGAGCCGCTTGGCGTAGGCCGCAAGCTCGAAGCGCAGATCGACATTGGGCTTGATGACCGCGAGCCGCTGGCGCGCCGCCAGATGGTCGAGCCAGTCGCGCAGCGTGCAGACCGGCTTGGGCGCATTGTCGCCCAGCGTGCGCTGCGGCGCGGCTGCGCTGTGCGGTTGCCTTGCTGTTGTCAATTCGGCCATGGACCACGCCCGGTTCGAGCAAGATGTAGCATCCGCCCGGCGGCGGGCCAACTCGGGCTTCGCCTGTCATGACCGCCGACCTTTGCGGCCCGGCCGATTTGAGCGATTATGCCGCCGTCATCCGGAGGGCCTGATGCTTGATCTCGGCACGAGCTTCCTCGCGTCGGTCGCGCGCGACCCGGACGCGCTGGCGCTCGTCGACGGCGACGTTCGCCTGACATACCGGGAGTGGTACGCGCGGATCTCCGCGCTGGTGGCGGGCTTCGATGCGCTCGGCCTGAAGGCCGGCGATCATCTGGTCACGCTTGCTGCAGAACCGCTGGGAGGCCGCGACCATCCATTGGGCCTGCCAGTTCTCGGGCATCATCGTGACGCCGCTCAACTGGCGCTCCAGCGCCGAGGAGGTCGACTACTGCGTCACCGATGCCGACGCGCGGCTGATCGTCTACGAACAGGTCTCGGCCGAGGCGGTGCTGGGGTCGCCGGCGGCGCAGCGCTGCCGGCGCATCGCCGTCGGCCTGCCGCATGCGGGCGATCCCGATCTCGCCGCCATGCTGGGCGCGAAGGCCGAAGACGCCCGTCCGCGGGCCGATGCCGACGCCTGGTCGGTGATGCTCTATACCTCGGGCACCACCGCGCGGCCGAAAGGCGTGCCGCGCCGGCAGCGCGCCGAGCGCGCGGCCGCGCTCGCGCACGTGGCGCAGAATCTCTACCGCGCGGGCGAGCGCACGCTCGGCGTGATGCCGCTCTATCACACCATGGGCGTGCGCTCGTTGCTCGCCATGTCGCTGATCGGCGGGGCCTTCGTCTGCCTGCCGCGATTCGACGTGCGGCGCGCGCTGGAGCTGATCGCGGCCGAGAAGATCAGCAACCTTTATCTCGTGCCGACGCTCTATCACGACCTGCTGCACCACGATGCATTCAAGCACGCCGACGTCCGTTCGGTGCGCAAGCTCGGTTTCGCCGGCGCCTCGATGACCGACGGGCTGCTCAAGGAGCTCACCGCCGCGTTCAAGCCCGAGCTGTTCGTCAACCACTACGGCTCGTCCGAGATCTACACCTTCACCGTCGACCAGAATGCGCCGGCAAAGCCCGGCTCGGCCGGACGCGCCGGCATCAACCAGATCATGCGGGTGGTGCGCCTCGGCGCGGCCTCGCCCGACGAATTGGCGAAGCCGAACGAGGAAGGCGAGATCGTCGCGCTGCTCGCGGGCGACGAATCGTTCGAGGGTTACTGGCGCCGGCCCGACGCCGACGCCAAGGCGCTGCGCGACGGCTGGTACTTTACCGGCGACACCGGCTATTTCGACGCCGACGGCGACCTGTTCGTCACCGGCCGGGTCGACGACATGATCATCACCGGCGGCGAGAACGTGTCGCCGGTCGAGATCGAAAGCTGCCTGTCGTTGCACGCGGCGGTGTCGGAGGTGGCGGTGGTGGGGCTTGCCGACGAGCGCTGGGGCAAGGTCGTGGCGGCTTTCATCAAGCGGCGCGCCGCGGTCGAATCCGACGACCTCGACCAGTTCTGCCGGCAATCGGGGCTGGCCAACTTCAAGCGGCCGCGCCGCTATGTGTTCGTCGAAGCCATCCCGAAATCGCCGGTCGGCAAGCTCCTGCGCCGCAAGCTGGTGGCGGGGGAGTACGAACTGGAAAAAGCCGGAGGTGAGATGCACGAGAAGGGAACAGCCGCATGAGCCAAGCCTTGACGTTTGCCGATCCGCGGCTCGCCGCGCTCGACGGCTTCCGGGTCGAGATCGATGCCGGCCGCGAGCGCGCCGACATCGTCCTCGACCGGCCGCCGTTCAACATCGTCTCGATGCCGCAGCGCGACCAGCTCCGGCTGGTGTTCGAGATCGCTCGATGACGACGCGCGGGTGCGGGTCATCGTGCTGCGCGCGGCCGGCGAGCATTTTTCGAGCGGCGGCAACATCAAGGGCTTCATGGAGGCGACGCCCGAGACGGTCTCCAAGCTCGCCTGGAACATCGCGGCGCCCGCGCGTTGCGCCAAGCCGGTGATCGCCGCCAATCGCGGCTTCTGCTTCGGCGTCGGCTTCGAACTGTCGCTCGCCTGCGATTTCCGTATCGTCTCGGAGACCGGCTTCTACGCGCTGCCGGAGCAGCGGCTCGGCCAGATCCCGGGCTCGGGCGGATCGGCCAGGCTGCAGAAGATCGTCGGCATCACCCGCACCAAGGACATCGTGATGCGCTCGCGCCGCATCCCGGCCAAGCAGGCCTACGACTGGGGCATCGCCACCGAATGCGTGCCGGACGGCAAGCTCGAAGCGGCGACCGATGCGCTGGTCGATGAGCTGCGCGGTTTTTCGCCGCTCGCCCAGCGCACCGCCAAGAAGCTCCTCAACGACACCGAGGATGCCATGCTGACCACGGCGATCGAGCTCGAAGGACACTGCTACAGCCGGTTGCGACAATCTGACGACTTCCGCGAGGGGGTGGAGGCGTTCCATGCCAAGCGGCCAGCGAAATTCAAGGGAATCTGAAGGGATGCGGTCCATGATCGGCGATGGTTGCAAAGGGCTCGCGTACGGCGCGGCCGTCGTGCTGTCGGTCATGCTGGGCAGCGGGCGCGCCGACGCCCAGAGCTATCCGGCGCGTCCGATCACGGTGATCATTCCGTTCGCCGGCGGCAGCGCGAGCGACGTGGTGACGCGCATCCTGCTCGACCGCGTCAGCAAGTCGCTCGGCAAGCCGATCATCATCGAGAACCGTCCCGGTTCCGGCGGCAATATCGGCACCCAGGCCGCGACCAAGGCGCCGCCCGACGGCTATACGCTGGTGGCAAGCGGACTGGGGCCGCTCGGACCCAACAAGGCGCTCACCAAGGAATTCAACTACGATCCGCACAAGGATCTCGATCCGATCTCGCTGCTGGTGACGTTTCCCAACCTCGTCATCACCAGCAAGAAGCTGCCGGTGACGACGCTCGCCGAGTTCATCGCCTACGCCAAGGCGCGCCCGGGCGAGCTCAACTACGGCTCGGTCGGCGTCGGCAGCTCGCAGCATCTCACCGGGACGTATTTCGAGCAGATCACCGGCGTGAAGCTCACTCACGTGCCTTACCGCAACATCGCGCAGTACGTGCCCGATCTGATCGCCGGTCAGGTGCCGGTCGGCTTCCAATGGTATCCGAACGTGTCGGCCGCGCTGCAGGCCGACGGCGCGCGGGCGCTGGCGGTACCGAGCAAGACGCGGCTCGCGATCCTGCCGGACGTGCCGACCACCGCCGAGGCCGGATTGCCGGACTACATCGCGTCGGGCTGGTTTGCGCTCCTTGCGCCCCACGGTACCCCCAAGGACATCATCGCCAGGCTCAACCAGGAGGTCATCGCCGCCGGCAAGGATGCGGGCGTTCGCGAGCGCTTCCGCGAACAGGGTGCGGAAGTGACGACCACCACGCCGGAGGAACTGGGCCGGTTTCTGGTCGCGGAGACGGATAAATGGATCGGCATCATCAAGAAGGCCGGGATCGAACCGCAGTAGGCGCTCCGACGCACAGCCACGCTCCATGTCGCACGATCGCGTCCTGATTGCCGGCGCCGGCCCGGTCGGACTGGTTGCCGCGGCCAATCTCGTGCGGCACGGCATTCCGGTGACCGTGTTCGAGGCGGGCGCGGCGCTGAGCGAGGAATCGCGCGCCTCGACGTTTCATCCGCCGACGCTGGACATGCTCGACAGTCTCGGCGCCGCCGCGCCGCTGATCGCGCAGGGGCTGGTGGCGCCGAAATTCCAATACCGGACCAAGGAGCAGGGCCTGCTGGCCGAGTTCGATTTCGGCACGATCGCCGACCTCACCGGCCATCCGTTCCGCCTGCAATGCGAGCAGTCGAAGCTCACACGCATTTTGCTCGACCAACTCGGCGGCAAAAGCGGCTTCGAGATCGTGTTCAATGCGCAGGTGCGCGGCGCCAAGGAGCAGGCGTCGGCCGTCGAGATCGAGATCGACCGCAACGGGCGGACCGAAACGCTGGGCGGCCGCTGGCTGATCGGCGCTGACGGCGCCAGCAGCGTGGTGCGGCGCTCGCTCGGGATCGATTTCGAGGGCTTCACCTGGCCTGAGCGCTTTCTGGTGGTGAGCACGCCGTTCGATTTCCGCACCGAGATCGCGGACCTGGCGGCGGTGAGCTACGTGGCCGACCCGGTGCGCTGGCATTTCCTGCTGCAAATTCCGGGGCTGTGCCGGGTCATGTTCCCGATCGCCGCGACCGAGAGCGACGAACTGGCGCTGAACCGGGATTTCGCGCAGTCCTTGATGGCGACGGTTCTGCCGGGACGCTCGAACTATGAGATCGCCCACGTCACGCTCTACAAGGTGCATCAGCGGGTGGCGAAGACGTTCCGGCAGGGCAGGGCGTTCCTGATCGGCGACGCCGCGCACATCAACAACCCGCTCGGCGGCATGGGCATGAATGGCGGCATTCACGATGCCGTCAACTTGACGGAGCGGCTGGCGGCGGTCTGGCGCGGTGAGGCGCCCGATGCGGAACTCGACCGCTACGACCGGCAGCGCCGTCTGGTGACGCTCGAGGTGGTTCAGACCCAGACCATCCAGAACAAGAAAAACCTCGAAATCAGCCGGCCCGGAGTTCAGGCAGCAACCTCGCGCACATCGCCGCCGACCGCGATCGCACCCGCGACTATCTCAGGCGGGTATCGATGCTCGCGAGTTTGAAACGGGCGGAGGAATTGGGGTAGTCACTACCCGTTCCACGTCATGCCCGGGCTTGTTCCGGCATGACGACGGATCGACCGAGTGCTACCGCACCAATCGCCCCGCCACCTTCAGTCGCTGCACGGTGTCGCCGGCGAGGTGGCTCCAGATGAACGCATCGCGCACCAGCTTGTCGGCGCGCGGTTCGATCACGCCGGCGTCGGTGTGCAGCTCGAGATTGAGCTCGGTCACGTCCTGGATCACGTCGGTCGAGTAGTTCATGCACAGCCCGGCATTGGGCGAGTGCACCTTGTAATCGTGCTCCCAGGCGATGCGCATGACGTAGGAACGCAGCGCCTCGGTCAGCATGTGCATCTTGTTGAGCTTGAGCTGCACCACCTGCTGCTCGAACAGCAGCCGGCCGCCTTGCTTCCTGCTGCGGGCGAGCTTCATCGCCATCTCGCAGGCGTCCTCGCAGACGCCGAGTGCATTGGCGGCAAGCTCGAGGTCGCCGAAAATATCGCCGCCGGTGGTGTCGCCGCCGCGGCTGCCGGCCTTGCGGACCCCGCCGTTGACCTCGCCGACTACATTGGCGTGCGGCACCCGCGCATTCTCGAAGATCATCTCGCCGTTCTGGTAGAACCGCCATCCGCTCTTGTTGAACGCCTTGCCGATGCGGAAGCCCGGCGTGTCGCGCGGCACCAGGAACATCGTGATGCCCTGCTTGAGCGGAACGGTCGGATCGGTGCGGGCGTCGATGAAGAACAGCTTGCCGACGGTGGCGTTGGCGATGAAGCACTTCTCGCCGTTGAGGATCCACTCGTCGCCCTTGCGCTCGGCGCGCAGTTTGAGGCCGGCCTTGATGTCGTCAGGCGGCAGCCGGTTGTCGGAGCCGGCGCTCGGCTCGCTGATGCCCTTGCCGAGCAGGAACGTGTCGTCCTCCAGGAACGGCTTGAGGAAGCGGCCTTTCTGCTCGTCGCTGCAGCTCGCCGCGATCAGGTGGCTCCACTTCCAGCACTGGCTGAAGGTCTTCGAGATCGCGCTGTCGCCTTTGGCGAGCTCCGACATGACCAGCGCCTGGGTGACGAAGTCGGTGCCGTGACCGCCCCATTCCTTCGGCACCGCCATGGTGCGGAAGCCGAGCTTGGAGCCTTTCTTGACGATGTCCCAGTCGAACGCCTCGCGCGGGTCGTCGATTTCGTCGCGAGGGAGCGAGATCGGGCGAATCTCCTCCTCGGCGAACTTGCGCGCCGCCATCTGCCAGGAGCGCTGCTCGTTGCTCAGCGTGAAGTCCATGGTCGTGTTCCCGGTCTATTCGGCGGCGGTGAGAACGGCGGGCCGAGCATAGTCGGCGATGACCTCCGCGATCCGCAGCTTGGCGTCGCTGTTGCTCACGCCGGAGCGCAGGCAGATGAGTGCATCGTGCACATATTTCTGCAACGGCATGTCGCGCATCACGCCCATGGCGCCAAAGCACTCGGCGGCGTCCTTGGTGGCGCGGTAGATCGCCTCGGACGAGAACACCTTCGACATGTTGGCGAGCGGCAGGTTCGGCAGGCTGCCGTCGGTGACGGCGTTGGGATGATCGGCGGTCCAGGCGGCGCGCCAGATCGTCGCGCGCGCGATGTCGAGCCGGATCGCGATCTCGGCCAGTTTAGTGCCGATCGCCTGGTGCTCGATGATGCGGCGGCCGCCCTGCACCCGCAGCGATGCGTATTCGATCGCGGCCTCGTAGGCGGCGCGGCCGATGCCGACATTGATCGCCTGATCGAGCGGGCTTGCGGCATCGAGTTGCAGCCCGCCGGAGAGCCGGTTGTCCGCCGGCACACGGCAGTTCTCGAAAATCATCTCGCCGCTCGCGCCATGGTACCAGCGGCCGGGCTGGTCGCTGTCGGTGACGGTCAGTCCGGGGGTATCGCGCGGGACGAGCAGCGTGCCTGGGCCCGAGCCGGTCTCGACCTCGACCGCGAACAGCTTCGCGAGCGGCGCGTTGGCGACGAGCTCCTTGCGCCCGTTGACGATGAACACGTCGCCCGAGCGCGCGGCCTTGGTCGCAATGGCGGAATTGCTGCGCTCCGGCCGATGATAGTGGACGCCCAGCGCGTCGTCCCGGCCCGGCTCATGAACTGCGAAAGCCAGGTGATAGCGGTCGTCCACCTGGAACGCGGGCAGGAAGCGCGCGCGCTGCTGCGGCGTCATCGCGTGATCGAACAGGAGATGCGCCAGCGAGGCGGTCTGCGCCAGAATCGCCGCGATATCGGGGTCGCCGGCCGCCAGTTCCTCCACGACGATGCAGCCGGTCAGCGTATCGGCGCCCGCGCCGCCCGCCTCTTCCGACAGCATGAGCGCGCGCAATCCCAACTGCGACGCTTGATCGAGCGCGGCCATCAGCAGCGGCTTGGCGCGCGGTTCGAGCCGCGCCGAACTGGTCGCCACCGGCTTGATCTTCTCGGTGACGAAATCGCGGACAGTGTCGCGGATTTCGATCTGCTCCGCGCTCAGGTGGAGATCGTACATGGTGCCTTGTCTCCGGAATGCCGCCGGCGGGTGCGACGATCAAAGGGATTTTCTGACCAGCTTCTGCACCCGCCAATTGAGCGTGTCGGCCACGTAGATGTCGCCATTCGGGGCCACCGCGAGGTAGTGCGCCTCGCCGTATTGCCCGGGCGATTTGCCTTGTCCGCCGGTGACGCCGAGCACGTTGCCGTTGAGATCGAGCTTCATGATCTTGCCGGAATGGCCGTGCGCCAGCCACAGAGGTCTGATCGGGGGTGATGAACAGGCCGCACGGCGGGCCGGGATGCTTGGACTCGCGGATATACTTGCCGTCGCCGTCGAACACCTGGATGCGGGCATTGTTGCGGTCCGCGACGTGGAGAAGTCCGGCGCGGTCGACCACGATCGAATGCGCGATGCTGAATTCGCCGGGACCGGAGCCGTGCTTGCCCCAGGTCTTGATGAAGTTGCCGTCCTTGTCGAACTTGACGACCTTGGAATCGCCCTTGCCGTGGCCCTGCGTCACGTAGATGTCGCCCGCCGGTCCGAACGCGATGTCGGTCGGCTCGTCGAACAGCCGCAGATGCCCGAACACGTGCATCTCGCCGGCATTGCCGCGCACGCCGAGCACGTTGAGGATGCGGCCTTCCGGGCTCATCTTGTAGACGATGTGCGAGCGGACGTCGGTGGTCCAGATGTTGTCCCGCGCATCGATGCGAAGCCCATGCGGCCGGTCGAAATAGCCCTCGCCCATCGCGCGGATGAATTTGCCGGTTGGGTCGAACTCCATCAGCGGACCCGGCCCGCGATGGAGCACGAAGATGTGGCCCTTGGAGTTGATCGCAACCCCGGATGTGCTGCCCATCGTCATGCCGGCGGGCAGGACGAACGGATCCGGCACCGGGACATAGTCGAGCGGCGGAGGGGAAGATTGCGCGATGGCTGGAGAGGTCATGAGCAAGCCTATCAGCAGGAGTGTGGACGTTTTCATGTCGGCCCCCGGCGGCTATTCGGGCTTGATGCCTGCAGTCTTGACCACCTTTTCCCAGCGGTCGAGATCGGATTTGATCAGCTTCTCGAATTCGGCCGCGTCCGAGGGCATCGGGCGTGATCTGCTGCTCGACCAGGAGCTTGATCACCTCCGGATCGCGCATCATCGCGAGCGTCGCCTCGCCCAGCTTTGAGACGACCTCTTTGGGCGTCTTGACCGGCACGATGATGCCGATCCAGGGCGCCATGCTGAATCCGGGAACCGTCTCGGCGACTGCCGGAATGTCCGGCAGCATCGGCATGCGTTGCGGCTCGGCGACGGCGAGCGCGCGCAACTGGCCGGCGCGCACGTTCTGCAGCAACGTCTGGACGTTGTTGAAGCCGAGTTGCACCTCGCCGCCGAGGAGCGCGAGCGACGCGGGGCCGGTGCCCTTGTAAGGCACGTGCTGCATCTTCACGCCGGTCGCCATCGAGAACAGCTCCATCGCCAGATGGCTGAAATTGCCGACGCCGGCGGAGGCATAGTTGAGGCCGTTGGGCTTGGATTTGGCAAGCGCGATCAGTTCCGCGATGGTCTTGACCGGGACCGACGGATGGGTGGCGAGCATGCCGGGGAAGCGGATCATCGTCGCCACCGGGATGAAATCACGCAGCGCCGAGTAGGGCAGCTTGTCGTAGAGCCAGGGATTGACCACCAGCGGCGTGTCGGAGGTGGTCGCGATGGTGTAGCCGTCGGGGTCGGATTGCATCAGCGCCTGCAGGCCGATGGCGCCGTTGGCGCCGCCGCGGTTCTCGACGAACACCTGCTGGCCCAACCGGTCGGACAGCTGTTTGGCGGCGACGCGCGCCATGAAATCGGTGCCGCCGCCGGCGGGGAACGGCACGATCATCTTGATCGGCTTGTTCGGCCAAGCCTGTGCCAGGGCGGCTTCCGGCAGCGCGCATGAGAACGAGCGCCGCGAGGGCGAGCTTGCCGAATTGACTTCGCATGGATTTCCTCCGATTGGCTCCGGCCGGTTTGCCCGGCTCGGCTTGTTCTGCGGCCTATCCTTGCACGGCCGCGGCGATGGCGTCTCCCATTTCCTGGGTGCTGGCCTGTCCGCCGAGGTCGCGCGTCAGGTGCCTGCCTTCGGCGATGACCTTGTTCACCGCCGCCAGGATACGGCTGGAAGCCGCGGTGGCCTTGGGTTCGTTGTGCTTGCGGCCGAGCCAGCCCAGCAGCATCTGGCCCGACACGATCATCGCGTAGGGATTGGCGATATTGCGCCCGGCGATGTCGGGAGCCGAACCGTGCGTCGCCTGCGCCATCGCCTGCTTCTCGCCGACGCACAGGCCGGGCGCGAGACCCAGTCCGCCGACGAGGCCCGCGCCGATGTCGGTGAGGATGTCGCCGAACTGGTTGGTGGTGACGACCACGTCGAAGCGCTGCGGCTCGATGACGAGCTTCATGGCGATCGAGTTGATCATCATCTCCTCGAAGGCGACGTCCGGATATTCCTTGGCGACCTTGCGGCACTCCTCGGCGAACATGCCGCAGGCCAAGCGATAGACCGGCTCCTTGTGGGCGGCAGTGACTTTCTTCTTCTTGCGGGTGCGCGCCATTTCGAACGCCTCGCGCGCCACCCGGTTCGAGCCCTTGCGCGTAATCACGCGCATCGCAATCGTGATGTCGTCGTTCGGCCGAAACTCGGGAAGTCCTGCCACCACGGTCTCGGAATAGAGCATGCCCTCGGTGAGTTCGCGGAAGAAGGCGATGTCCACGTTCTTGTGGACCGACGGGATGGTCGGGTGCGACAGCGCGGGCCGCAGCGCCGCGAACAGGTCGAACTTCTTGCGCACCGGCGGCATCACCCAGGTGGCGTCGCCGCGCGGATAGGCGGCGTGCCCGATCGGGCCCATGATCCAGCCGTCCAGCGTGCGCAGGGTCTGTTCGGTGATCGCCGGCAGGGTATCGCCATGCTGCTCGTGTCCGGCCTTGCCGATCGGCAGCGGGCGCCAGTCGATGTCGAGATGTTCGCGCCCGGCTGCGGCCTTCATCACCTTGACGCATTCCGGCACGACTTCGAGCCCGATGTCGTCACCCAGCATCACCCCGATCTTCAAGCGCAGTCCCTCCCGACAATGCCGTTGTGTTTTGCAATTCTATGGACCGGCGATGGCATCGCACAAGGGCGGATCGCGCAGCGGTTGCGATCGGCTGCTGCGACGACGTCGCAGGCCAGCGCCGCCTGAATTTTGGGCATTATTGACCATGCGAGGCTTGGCATCCTCGGACCTGTCGGGCAGCATCGTTCTCCTGTCTCCGAATGCCAAGAGGTCGCTCATGCGTCGTGGAATTCACCGGCTTGCGGTCGCCTCGGTCGTGGCCGGGCTCGCCGCGCTGCTGGCGATGGCGGCGGCGCCACCGGCCTACGCGCAGGCGGCCGAGAAGCTGACGATCCGCTTCACTTGGAAGCTCAAGGGCGAATACGCGCCGCTCTTCGTCGCCCTCGACAAGGGCTACTACAAGGCCGAAGGGCTCGACGTCGAGCTCGCCGAAGGCAGCGGCGCCCAGACGGTGCTCAAGCTGCTGGCGGCCGGCACCGAGAAGTTCGGTTACGGGCCGGCGGTGTCGGCGGCGACCGCGATCAGCCAGGGCCTGCCGGTCAAGGTGATCGCGCTTTACCAGACCGAAGCGCCGATGGGCGTGATCTCGTTCCCGGACGTGCCGCTCAAGACGCCCAAGGACATCGAAGGCAAGCGGCTCGCGATCTCGGTCGGCGAAACCTTCAGCGACATGCTCGCGCCGTTCTGCCGCGTCAACGGCGTCGACATGAGCAAGGTCCAGCAGATCCAGATGGAGACGTCGGTCCGTTCGGCGCAATTCCTCACCCGCAAGATCGACCTCATGTCGGCCTATCTCAGCAACGAACTGCCGCAGCTCAGCAAGCGCGCCAACGTCAAATTCAACGTGTTGCGCGTGTCGGATTTCGGGCTCCGGCTGGTCGGCGCGTCGTTGTTCGTCGGCAACGCCTTCGCCGAGCAGAATCCGCAAACCGTGCAGAAGCTGTTGCGTGCCACCGCCAAGGGCTATCAGGACGCGATGGCCGATCCCAAGGGAGCCGCCAGAAGCATGGCGAAGTACATGAAAGTGCCCGAGCAGGCGGACGTGCTCGAAGCGCAGGTCGAGGCCACCGTGGTCTCGACCAATGCGCCCAAGGGCAAGCCGATCGGCTGGCAGGAAGCGGCCGACTGGGAGGCGACGCTCAAGCTCCTGAAGGAGACCGGCGGCATCGCCGAGCTCAAGCCGCTCGACGCCTATTACACCAACGCGTTCCTGCAATAGGGGCGCGGTCGTCGCATAGCGCGGGGCGCCGCCTCGCGGGGAGGGGCGCTCATGACGGTCGTCGAAGCAGCGGCGCCGGCCAGGCCCGGCCGGTTCGCCGCATGGGCCGTGCGCAACGGGCCGGTGCTGGCAATCGTCGTCGTCATCTTCGCGCTGTGGGAGCTGGCTTGCCGGCTGCTGAGCGTTCCCGATTACATCCTGCCAAGTCCGTCCGTGATCGCCGCCAAGATCGTCGTGTCCTGGCAGCTCCTGCTGGAGAACGCGATCGTGACCGCCAAGGAAATCGTGCTGGGCTTCGGCCTGAGCGTGGCGCTGGCCATTCCGCTCGCCATTGCGGTCGTCTATTCGCGGCTGTTCGAGCGCGTTGCGTTTCCCTTCATGGTGTCGCTCCAGACCATCCCCAAGGTCGCGCTGGCGCCGATCCTGGTGATGTGGCTCGGCTACGGGATCTTGCCGAAGGTCATGGTGGCGTTCCTGATCTCGTTCTTTCCGATCGTGATCAGCGCGGTGGTGGGCATGCGCTCGACCGACAAGGAGATGATCTACCTGGTCCAGTCGATGGGCGCGAACGAGCTCACCACCTTCATCAAGATCAGGCTGCCGAAGGCACTGCCCTCGATCTTCGGCGGCCTCAAGGTCGGCATGGGGCAGGCGGTGGTCGGCGCGACCGTCGGCGAATTCATCGCAGCCGAGCAGGGGCTCGGCTACCTCCAGTTGATCTCGCAGGTGCGGCTCGACACGCCGCTCCTGTTCGCCGCCGTCGTGGTGCTGTCCATGCTGGGCGTGCTGCTGTTCAACGTCGTGGCCTGGGTCGAGCAGATCATGCTGCCGTGGAACCGGCTGCGTACCGAAACGGCCGAATAGCGTGGCGCGCGACCAGGGCATGCCGGAGCCGATGAGCGCGCCCGCAAAGGGACTGGGCATCGACATCCGTGCGGTGTCGAAGCACTACGCCACCGCGAGCGGCGAGCGGGTGCATGCACTCGCCGAGGTGAGCCTCGCGATCGCCGCCGGCGAATTCGTCTCGATCGTCGGCCCGAGCGGCTGCGGCAAGAGCACGCTGATGATGCTGGTGTCGGGGCTCATTCCGGCGACCGCCGGCGCGATCGAGATCGGCGGAACGCCGGTGAAGGGCGCGGTCGACAAGGCCGGCATCGTGTTCCAGCGCGATCTCCTGCTCGATTGGCGCACGGTGCTGGCGAACGTGCTGCTGCCGGTCGAGATCAAGAAGCTCGATCATGCGACGCACCTCCAGAAGGCGCACCGCCTCCTGCGCTCGGTCGGGCTGGCGGACTTCGAGCAGAAATATCCGGCGGAGTTGTCCGGCGGCATGCGCCAGCGCGTGGCGATCTGCCGGGCGCTGGTGCAGGACCCCGGCATTCTTCTGATGGACGAGCCGTTCGGCGCGCTCGACGCGCTCACCCGCGAGCAGATGAACCTCGATCTGCAGCGGGTCTGGCTGCGCGACCGCAGCACGGTGATGTTCATCACCCACAGCATCGAGGAGGCCGTGCTGCTGTCCGACCGGGTCGTGGTGATGACCTCGCGGCCGGGCCGGATCGCCGATGTGATCGAGATCGGGCTGCCGCGGCCGCGCGGAGCAGACACCCGCAGCGACGCGCGCTTTGTCGAGCATGTCGAGCGGATCCGGCGCCATTTCATGGCGTCGGGCGTGCTGTCGGAAACCTGACGGTCATCCTGGCGGAACCGATTCGGCGCCGGCGCGTTCACGACCTCGTGACGCCGGCCGAACCGAATTGGCGGCAAATGTGAATTACGGCTGCGCGGCCCCGGAATAGCCTTCCGCCCGGGCCGCGATGGCATTGGCTGAGCGGGAGGGAGCATGGATCACGCGTCTTCGGTCGAGGCGGCCGCCCGGACCTCGTGCGGCATCGCCGTGATGGCCAAGGCCTCGGCCCCCGGCCGTACCAAGACGCGCCTGGTTCCGCCGCTCAGCTTCGACGAAGCCGCCGCTTTCAACACCGTATTTCTGAAGGACGTCGTGGCCAATCTCCTGGCGGCGTCCAGGCACGAGCCGATCACCGGCTACGTGGCCTATGGCCCGCCCGGACCGCAGTCCCTGGCGTTCTTCAAGGAAGCGCTTCCCTCCGAGGTCGGCTTGCTGGAGGCCTGGCACCCGAATTTCGGCGCGTGCCTGTCGAGCTCGATCGAGCAGATGCTCGAGCGCGGGCATCCTGCTGCGGTGGTGCTCAACTCGGACAGTCCGACGCTGCCGACGGCGCTGCTGACAAAGACCGCGTCGCTGCTCGCCCAACCGGGCGATCGGGCGGTGCTCGGGCCGTCTACGGATGGCGGCTACTACCTCCTGGGCGTCAAGCGGTGTCACAGCCGCCTGTTCGAGGATATCGCCTGGAGCACCGAGCGGGTCGCGGGCCAGACCTTGCAGCGCGCGGAGGAGATCGGTCTACCCGTGCACGTCCTGCCGGCGTGGTACGATGTCGACGATCTTGAATCGTTTAGGCGAATGCACGGCGAACTGTGCGGTGATTCGGCCGTTGCGGACGGTCTTCACATCCACCGGGCGCCTCACACGGCGCAGTTGCTGCGCTCGTTGACGGCGGAGGCGGACTTGGCAAATCGTCTTGGCATTGCCGCCGGTGCCGACCTGCGGAGAGTTGCCGGGTGACGCGCAACACGGATTGGATGCTCTGGGCGCTCGGCGCCATCCTGCTGGCGCTCACCGGCTGGGGCGCGATCGCGATCGATCAATTCGACGACCCGCGGGTCGGCACCGTGACGCTGATCCATGCGGCGTTCTACGCGCTCGCGGCCTGGATCGTGGTGAGCCGGCCGCCGCAGGCGCGCAGCCGTGCGCTGGTCGTGATCCTCGTCCATCGGCTTTGCGATGCGGCTCCTGCTGCTGCCCGGCCAGCCGATCTCGACCGACGTGTTCCGCTACGTCTGGGATGGCCGCGTGCAAGGCGCCGGCATCAATCCGTATCTCTACGTGCCCGGCGGACGCTGACGCTGGCCAGCCTGCGCGACGCAACGATCTTCCCCAACATCAATCGCGCCGATTATGCGCCGACGATCTATCCGCCGATGGCGCAGATCGTGTTCTTCCTGGTCACGCGGATTTCGGAGACCGTGACCTTCATGAAGGTCGCGATGGTCGGTTTCGAGGCCGTCGCCATCTGGGCGATCGTGAAACTGCTGGTGGCGCGCGGCCAGCCGGTCACCAATGTGCTGCTCTACGTCTGGCACCCGCTGCCGCTGTGGGAGTTCGCGCGCAGCGGCCATGTCGACGCCATCGCCATCGCCTGTCTGATGCTGGCATTCCTCGCGGCCGAGCGGCGCTCGCCGGTCTGGGCCGGCGTGGCGCTCGGCGCAGGAACCTTGGTGAAGTATTCGCCGGCGGTCGCCGGCCCGGGTCTCTACCGGCGCTGGGATTGGCGGCTGCCGGCGGCCTTTCTCGCCTCGGTCGCGATCCTCTATCTGCCGTACCTTGGCGCCGGCTCCAAGGTGCTCGGTTTCCTGCCGCGCTACATTTCCGAGGAAGGCTTCGACGAAGGGCAGGGCTTCTTCATCTGGCGCGCCCTCGATGCCGTGCTCCATCTGCCGCGCTTGACAGTCGTCGTGTATCTCGCGGTCGCAGTCGCGGTCATGATCGCGCTCGCGCTTTACGTGGTGCTGCGCGATCGCAAGTCCGGCGCCGACCTTCTCGGTGCGATGGTTCTTGTCACCGTGTTCCTGTTTCTGCTGTCGCCGCACTACCCTTGGTACTTCGCCTGGCTGGTGCCGTTTCTCTGCTTCTATCCGTCGGTCGCGGTCGTGTATCTGACCTGTGCGATCAACTGGCTCTATCTCGGGCACGCTTCGACCTGGCTGACCGGCGGGCTGATCATCTACGGCGGATTCGTCCTGGTGCTGATCCTCGAAGGTCTTGTCCGCTGGCAGTACAGAAAGGAGGCGCAGCGTGGAGACACCGTCACCGCGTGAGGCCAAAGTCGATTCGAAATCAGCCGATGCGAAGCCGGTCGACCCGAAGCGCTACTTCCAGGCCGCCGCGGAGGAGCGCCGCGCCCGCGCCGAGCGCGAGCCGGTGTGCATCTACCTGGAGACGACCAACCGCTGCAATCTCCTGTGCACCACCTGTCCGCGCACCTACGAGGAACTCGAGCCGCCGGCCGACATGAGCTGGGAGCTGTTCACCTCGATCGTCGACCAGGTGCCGAACCTGGTGCGCGCGGTGCTGCACGGCGTCGGCGAGCCGATGCTGGTGAAGAACCTGCCGAGGATGGTGCGCCACCTGAAGGATCGCGGCACCTATGTGCTGTTCAACACCAACGGCACCGTGCTCAACGAGAAGAACGGCCGCGCGCTGATCGACGCCGGGCTCGACGAGCTTCGCGTGTCGCTCGACGCCGCCAGCGCCAAGTCCTATCGCGCCGTGCGCGGCAAGGACTACTTCAACCGCATCCTCAGGAACGTGCGGGCATTCCGCAATCTGCAGGAGCGCGAGGGCAAGGACCGCCCGCGCGTGTCGGCCTGGCTGACCGGCCTCAAGGAGACGATCGACGAATTGCCGGCGTTCGTGAAGGTCGCGGCCGACATCGGCGTCAAGGAAGTCTACCTGCAGCGGCTGGTGTTCTTCGAGCAGGACGCGGTCGGGCACGCGCGGCCGGACCAGGCGCTCTACGAGCGCATGACGCGGGAAGAATCCGTTCGTCTGGAAGAGGCGGCCGAGATCGCGCGATCCTACGGCATGACGTTCGGCGCTTCGGGCGCTGCGTCGGAGCCGGGCATGAGCCTCAAGCGCGAGGGCGACGGTTCGCCGTGGTCGATGTGCCGGCGGCCGTGGACGGTGATGTATTTCACCGCCAACGGCCGTGCGCTGCCGTGCTGCATCGCGCCGTTCTCGCAGCGCGGCTACGAGAACTACACGCTCGGCGACGCCACCCAGCAGAGCCTGCGCGAGATCTGGAACGGCCCGGCCTATCAGTCGTTCCGCGAAGCGCTCCTGTCCGACCAGCCGCCCGCCGCCTGCGCGAGCTGCGGGCTGCGCTGGAGCCTTTGAGCGATGCGGGTCGCGGTCGCCATTCCGGCGCTGAACGAGGAAGATTCGATCGGCGGCGTGGTGCGCTCGATCCCGCGCGCGCTCGCGGCGCGCGTGGTCGTCGCCGATGGCGGCAGCCGCGACGCGACCGCGGCGCGTGCGCGCGCCGCTGGCGCGGAGGTGATCGACGCCGGCAACGGCTACGGCCGCGCCTGCCTCGCGGCGGCCGAGGCGGCGAGCGACGCCGATGTCATCGTGTTCATGGACGGCGACGGCGCCGACGACCCGCACAGCATCGCGACGCTGGTCGAGCCGATCCGCGCTGGCACGTATGACTTCGTCATCGGCTCGCGCGTGCGCGGCGAGCGGGCGGCGGGCAGCATTTCCTGGCATCAGATCGCCGCCGGCCTCATGGCGGGCTACGCCATGCGCATGCTCTACGGGGTGCGCTACACCGACATGTGCGCGTTCCGGGCGATCCGCCGTGACCTGCTGTTGACACTCGGCATGCAGGAAATGACCTACGGCTGGAACATCGAGATGCAGATGCGCGCGGCGCGCGCGGGCCTGCGCATCCTGGAGGTGCCGGTGCCGTACCACTGCCGCACCGGCGGAGAATCGAAGGTCGCCGGCAGCCTGTCCGGCACGCTGCGGGCCGGGACGCGCATCGTCGGCACGTTCGCGCGGGTGGCGATGCAGCCCGCGCCGCCGGCTAGATCCCAGCGAACCAGTTGAAGCCGCGATCGGCCCAATAGCTGCTCGGGAAGGTGTTGGTCACCTCGATCGCGGTGATCCACTTGGCGTTCTTGTAGCCGAGCTTGGTCGAGGTGCGCAGCCGCAGCGGGAAGCCGAACGGATCGGCGATCGGTTCGCGCGCGTACTTGGTCGCCAGGATGGTCTGCGGATGCAGCGCCGTCGCCATGTCGAGGCTCTCGGTATAGTCGTCGGCGCACTTGAACGAGATGTATTTGGCGGTGAGGTCGGCGCCGATTCGCTCCAGGAACTGGCGCAGGTTCGGCCCGGACCACTGACCGATATAGTCCCAGCCCTCGACGCAGATGTGGCGGACGATGATCTCCTGCTCCGGCAGTTCCGCGAGCTGCTGCGCGGTCCAGGCGCGCTTGTCGCGGATCAGGCCGTAGAGCTCGAGCTTCCAGGTCGCGGCATTGACCGGCTGGACCTTCTCCACGTCGTAGTAGGCGTTGAAGCGCGGCGGCTTGACCACCATCGACTTCGGGGAAGGTCGGCGCGAGGTGGTTCGGGCGGAACAGGAATTCCTGCGCCAGATCGTTGAAGCTCGAGACCCGCTTGAGCACGGCCTGCACGGCGGCGCGATCGGTCACGTCGCAGCCGGTCAGCAGGGTGAGCGCGCCGAGACTGAGCGAGCCGCGCAGGATCTTGCGGCGGTCGATCTCGTCGACGAGCGTCTTGTGCTCCTTGAGCACGCTCTGGTCGATCGGGCGGCGGAACACGGAAGGAGAGGGGGTGCGGATGGTCATGGGAGTTTCCCTCGGGTCAGCCGGCGCGTTCGGCCGACAAGGCGGCGGGTGCGTCAGGCTTGTGCTCGCTCGGTGTTCACCGCCGGTCCGCCGGTCAGCATCGCGAGCAGCGTCCGCGGCACCAGCAGCGCCAGCGCGACGTGCACGACGACGAAGCCGACGATCGCCGCCATGCAGAGAAAATGGATCAGGCGCGCGGTCTGGAAGCTGCCGAACAGCGCTGCCAGCTCGGAGAACTGCACCGGCTTCCAGATCGCCAGGCCGGACAGCACCTGCACGATGGCGACCAGGATGATCCCAACATAGAGAATACGCTGCACCATGTTGTAGTGGGTGATGTCGTCGTGCTTGAGGCGGAAATGGAGCGCATCGCGGATCGTTGCGATCAGTTCGCCGATGCGGATCGGCAGCAGCTTGCGGCGGAAGCGGCCGGTCGCGATGCCGTAGATGATGTAGGCAAGCCCGTTGAACGTCAGGATCCACATTCCCAGAAAGTGCCACTGCAGCGCGCCTTCCGGCCCGCCGCCGATGGTCATCCAGTCGGGGAAATGCAGCCAGCCGAACAGCACTTCGTCCTGATAGATCTGCCAGCCGCTGCCGATCATGATGAACATCGACAGCGCATTGATCCAATGCATGATCCGGATCGGCCAGGGATGCAGCTTCTGCAAATGCCGCTCATGTGATTTGACGGGAGTGTCGGTCATCTCGAAAAATCCCCGCGACATCGGCCTGAAGGCCGATCCATTCGCCGCGAGAATACGGACCCGACCGGCGCGAGACAAATAACAGGGCTACACTTTCTCGTGTATAACGTGTTGAGACGCGAGGGCGGACGATGAGAACGAGTGCG
The DNA here is from genome assembly GCA_963749815.1 of uncultured Alphaproteobacteria bacterium. GTDB lineage: Bacteria > Pseudomonadota > Alphaproteobacteria > Rhizobiales > Xanthobacteraceae > VAZQ01. The sequence continues at coordinate 31,879 of CAVVON010000003.1, forward strand.
GGTTTACTCGCCGCGGTGCTCTCCTGTTCGCAGGAGGCGCAAGCTGTGCGTCTGCCGAAACGGCCACCGGCCGTCTCGTGGTGGCGGAATCGGGCGGCGCGCACCAGCCACCGAGCGCGCCGACTGCCGAAGAGAAGAAGCTGACGCCGGAAGAGCGGATGAACCGGCGCTTCCCGCAGCCGATCAAGGTCGCCGACCTGATCGGGCTTGCGGTGCTCGATGACTACGACCTGACGATTGGCTACGTCCGTCAGGTGGTGCGTACCCCGCAGGGAAAGGTCCAGCTGGTCGTGACGCAGGGCGGCTGGCTCGGCCCGTGGTTCGGCATCGGCACGCGGCTCGTGCCGGTGCCGATCGAGGTGGTCGCGATCCTCGGGCGGCAACTGGCGGCGCTCGACATGCCGCGGCCGGAATTCGTATCGGCGCCGACCTGGTCGGGCGGCGACACTCCCCTTGCGGCGGACGAGACGATCAAGATCGCGATCTACCGCCGCTAAGCCTCAGGCCGCTGCGCTCATCGAGGAGCGGAACGCCCAGCGCGTGAAGTAGACTTCGACATAGGCGAAGATCGCGTACATCGCGATGCCCTCGATCGCGAGCAGCAGCAGCGCCGCGAATACCAGCGGCATCTGGAAGTTCGAGCCGGCGAGCGCGATCTGGTAGCCGAGCCCGGCATTGGCGCCGACCGTCTCCGACACCACCGTGCCGACGAAGGCGAGCGTGATCGCGACCTTCAGCGAGCCGAACAGATAGGGTTGCGTGCGCGGGATGCCGACCTTGAGCATGATGTCGAGCTTGCTGGCACCGAGCGCGCGCAGCACGTCCTCGAGCTCGGGCTCCATGGTGGCGAGCCCGGTGGCGACGTTGACGACGATCGGGAAGAACGAGATCAGGAACGCGGTCAGGATCGCCGGCACCTCGCCGATGCCGAACCACATGATCAGGATCGGCACCACCGCGACCTTCGGGATGCAGTTGAAGCCGATCATGACCGGATAAAGCCCGCGATAGATCGTGCGCGACCAGCCGACGACCAGGCCGAGCACGATGCCGAACACGATCGCGAGCGCGAAGCCCGCCATCGTGGTCCACAGCGTCACCGCGCGAGTGGCGCATCAGCGGCCGCCAGTATTGCGCCATCGCGGCGAAGGCTTCCGACGGCGCCGGCAGGATGAACTTGTCGATATGGAAGATGCGGCAGGCCGCCTCCCAGATGGCGAAAATGCCGATGGTGAACAGCCAGGGCGAAAGCTTCTCGATCGAGGCGTTCATGCGTTGCGCACCTCGGCGATCTTGCCGCGCAGTTCGTGCACGATCTCGGTGAATTTCGGCTCGAAGCAGATGTCGAGATCGCGCGGGCGCCGCAGATCGACCTGCTTGGTCATGACGATGCGGCCGGGGCGCGCGCTCATGACGTGGATCCGGTCGGCGAGGAAGGCGGCCTCGCGCAGGTCGTGCGTCACCAGAATGACCGTGAAGTTGAGCTTCTGCCAGAGGTCGCGCAGCACGCACCACAATTCCTCGCGCGTGAACGCGTCGAGCGCGGCGAACGGCTCGTCCAGCATCAGCAAGGCGGGTTCGTGAATGAGCGCGCGGCAGAGCGAGACGCGCTGCTGCATGCCGCCCGACAGCTCCCAGGGGAAGCGCTCGCCGAAGCCGTCGAGCCCGACCGTCGTGAGCAGCGCATTGGCTTGCGCGCGATATTCCGCCTTGTGCGGCTCGGAAACGCTCGCGGTGCGGCCGCACGATTTCGAGCGGCAGCAGCACATTGTCGACGACCTTGCGCCAGGGCAGCAGGTTCGAGTTCTGGAACGCCATGCCGGCGATCTTCACCGGCCCGCGCACCTGATCGCCGAAGATGTTGATCGTGCCCCAGTCGGGCGGCATCAGCCCGGTGACGAGCTTCATCAGCGAGGACTTGCCGCAGCCGGACGGCCCGACCACGGCGGCGAACTCGCCGCGCGCGACCTTGAGCGTGGTGCCGCGCAGCGCCAGCACGCCGCCGGACGCGCCCTTGTAGGTCAGCGTGACGTCAGCGATGTCGACGGAGTCTGTCATGTGGCCCTGCTGCCAGTGCCCTGCAGGGCAGAGAAAGCCTCAAATCTTCCGCTCGGCTGCCGGCGGCAGGAACTGGCTGGTGAAGATGTCCTCGGTCTTCGGCTTGACCTTGAAGTCGTAGGTGAGCGCCAGCTGATCGATCGACTTGGCGAACCGCGCGGGGTCGATGCCGCCGAAGCCGTTGGCCTTCACCCACGGCGTCACGAAATTATCGCGCAGCGCCATCTTGAGCCGGTCGAGCTCGATCTTGGTGTCGCCGGTTTCGTTGCGCGTCATCACCGATTTGATCGCCGCGTCCGGATCCTTGTAGGTGTCCTGGAAGCCCTTGATGGTCGCCTTGACGAAGCCGGCGACCGCCTTCGGATTGGCCTTGAGATAATCCGGATTGACCATGATCGCGTTGCCGTAGAGCACCAGTCCGAAATCGGACATCAGCATGATCTTGATGTCCTCGGGCTTGAGGCCCTTCTGCAGCAGGTTGAAGAACATCGAGAACGAGAAGCCGGTGATGGCGTCGACCTTGCCGTCGGCCAGCATCGGCTCGCGCACCGGGAAGCCGATATTCTCGACCTGGACCTTGGAGGCATCGATGCCGGTCGCCTGCACGAAAGCCTTCCACTGCGCCCAGGCGCCGTCCGCCGCCGGCGCGCCGAGCTTCTTGCCTTCCAGGTCCTTCGGCTTGGCGATGCCGGTCTTCGCGGTCGATCCGATCGCGAAAGCGGGGCTGTCATAGATCATCAGCACCGCCTGGACCTTCTTGTCCGGGTTCTGGTCCTGGAATTTGGCGAGCGAGTTGATGTCGAAGAAGCCGATCGGGTAGGTGCCGGCGGCGACGCGTGCGATGCCTGCGACCGAGCCCGGGCCGGAGTCGATGGTGACGTTAAGGCCTTCGGCTTTGTAGTAGCCCTTGTCGACGGCGACGAAGAACGGCGCCGAAGGGCCTTCGAATTTCCAGTCGAGCGCGAATTTCAGGTCGGTCTGGGCCGAGGCCGGATTCGTTGCGAACGCGGCGAATGCCACTCCCGCGAGCACTGCGATGCGGCTGATCGTATTCATGACGGTCGCTCCCTCATTTTCAGGCCGTTTGACCGGCGCGCTGTGCACTTTCTCAGCAATCCATGTGCCAGCCCTTTTCGTAGGCGGCATGAATGGCGGCACACCGGTATTTTTCTTGTTTGCCTGAAGAGTAGGCATTTTGCCGTGCCTTGCCTATTGGACCGGCAGGCGGCTGTGGATGGTCAGCTGCCCCGATAGGTGGCGTAGCTCCACGGCGTTGCCAGCAGCGGCACATGATAATGCGCCTCCGGCTCGCTGACCCAGAATTGCACCGGCACCACGCCGAGGAACGGCGGATCCGCGAGCGGCACGCCCATGCGGGCAAAGTGCTCGCCGACGTGGAAGCGCAATTCGTAGCAGCCGATCGGGACCGGCCGTCCGCCGATCAGCGGCTGGTCGGTGCGGCCGTCGAGGTTGGTCCTGGCGGTCGCGAGCGTGCGGCTCTCGCCGTTGGCCGACATCTCCAAGAGGTCGATCTGCACGTCCGGCGCCGGACGGCCGCCGTGGGTGTCGAGGATGTGGGTCGAGATCCGGCCGTTCACCTTGAGCCGGTCGGGCGCCTCCACCCGCTGATCGAGGCGCAGCGCCGTGATGCGTGAAATCTCGCCCAGCGCCGCGTCGAGCTCGGCGGTCGCGTCATTGCGCAGGCGCTGCTCGAACTGCCGCAGGATCGAATCCTTGGTGTGGCGGCGCACGCAGACGATGAACGGGATTCCGAACTTCGCCTTGTAGGCGTCGTTGAGCCGGTGGAATTGCGCGAACTCCGCTTCCGAGAGCCGGTCGAGGCCGACGCTCGCCTGCTCGGCCTTCGAGTCGGTGGTCATGGCGCCGGCGCGCGCGGCTTTGCCGGCGAGATCGGGGTGTCCGTTGATGAGCGCGAGCCCCTGGTCCGCGGGCGCCGAGCGGACCGCCTCGCTCATCGCGTCGTGCAGCGCGGCGAGCGTTTCGAACGGCCGCCGGCCGGCGGCCGCTTCGGCGACCCAGGGCGCGTGCTCGTAGATGTCGCCGAGTGCGGCGACGAAATCGGCCTGGGTGGCGGCGTTGAGGCTGGCGAGCGAAACGGTGGTCACGTCCGATGTCCGTCAGGTGATGATTGGTGCGTCTTTCGCAAGCGCCAGGTGCTCGCGCTGCCAGTGGCGAGCGATGTCGAGCCGGGTCGCGACGAAGACCCGGTCCTTGCCCGCAATATAGTCGAGAAACCGGGCGAGCGCCGCTGCACGTCCCGGCCGCCCGACCAGGCGGCAGTGCAGCCCGACCGACATCATCTTCGGCGCATGTCTCGCCTTCGGCGTAGAGCAGATCGAATGCGTCCTTCAGGTAGGTGAAGAACTCCGTGCCGCTGCCAAAACCCTGCGGATTGATGAAGCGCATGTCGTTGTTGTCGAGCGTGTAGGGAATGATCAGGTGCGGGCCTTTCGGCCCGTTCACCCAGTAGGGCAGATCGTCGGCGTAGGAATCCGACGAATAGGCGAAGCCGCCGTCCTCCAGCACGGGCTTGAGGCTGTTGATCGAGGTGCGGCCGGTGTACCAGCCGAGCGGCCGTTCGCCGGTCGCCTGCGTGTGAATGCGGATGGCCTCGGCGAAATCGGCGCGCTCTTCGGCTTCGGGGATATCCTTGTAGTCGATCCAGCGCAGCCCGTGGCTGGCGATCTCCCAGCGGGCCTCTTTCATCGCCGCGACCGCGTCGGGATAACGCGCGAGCGCGCGCGCCACCGCGAACACCGTGACCGGCATCTTGCGCGCGGTGAACATCCGCCACAGCCGCCAGAAGCCGGCGCGCGAGCCGTACTCGTACATCGACTCGACGTTCATATGCCGCTGGCCGGGCCAAGGCACTGCGCCGAGCACGTCCGAGAGAAAGGCTTCCGAGGTCGCGTCGCCGTGCAGGATGTTGCGCTCGCCGCCTTCCTCGTAGTTGAGCACGAACTGCACCGCGACGCGCGCGCCGCCGGGCCAGCGCGGGTCGGGCGGATTGCGGCCGTAGCCGACGAGGTCGCGCGGGTACTTGGAGAAATCGGAAGGCGGCATGGCCGTCACTGCGCGGGCGCGCCGGCCGCGATCCAGGCCGCGAGGATCTGCCGCTCCTCCGCGGTGATCTCGGTGATGTTGCCGGGCGGCATGGCGCTCGACCGCACCGCCTGGATGTCGATCAGCCGGGCGTGACGGTTGATGTTCTCGGGACTGTCCAGCACGACGTCCTTGGGCGCGACATGCACGCCCGGCCAGACCGGCGAGGGCATGTGGCACATGCTGCAGCGGGTGAACACGACGTTGTGCGCTTCCCGCACGTCGGCCTTCGGCAACGCGCCGGTGGTCGTCTGCCGGGGACCCAGGCTCGACAGCCAGGCCACCGCGATCATGCCGGCCGCAGCCAGCCCCCAGGTCCACCACGGGCTGCCTTTGCCTTCGTGGCGCGAGTTGTAGAAGTGCCGGATGACCGGCCCGATCAGCAGGATGATCGCGACGATCAGCCAGTTGAAGCGGGTCGCGAACATCAGCGGGTAATGGTTGGCGATCATCAGGAAGACGACCGGCAGCGTCAGATAGTTGTTGTGGACGGAGCGGCGCTTGCCTTCGTCGCCCCAGAACGGGTCGGGCTCGCGGCCGGCGATCAGCGCCGCGACGGTCTTCTTCTGGTAGGGGATGATGATGATGAAGACGTTCGCCACCATGATGGTGCCGATCAGCGCGCCGATCTGCGTGAAGGCGCCGCGGCCGCTGAACACGTGGGTGAAGCCGTAGGTCAAGCCGACCAGAAAGACGTAGCCGACCAGCGACATCGCCACTTCGTGGCGCGCCAGCGGCGACCGGCACAGCGCCTTCGTAGAACAGCCAGGCGATCAGCAGGCTGCCGAACGCGACCACCGCCGCCATCGGCGCGGTCAGGTCGAGCACGCTCTTGTCGATCAGGTAGAGCTCGGCCCCCATATAGTAGACGAGCACCAGCAGCGCGAAGCCGGACAGCCAGGTGGCGTAGGCCTCCCACTTGAACCAGGTCAGTTCATCGGGCATCTGGGCCGGTGCGACCAGGTACTTGATCATGTGGTAGAAGCCGCCACCATGGACCTGCCAGGCGTCGCCCTTGACGCCCTGCGGAAGGTTGGCGCGGGCCTTGAGGCTGAGATCGAGGTGAATGAAATAGAATGAGCTGCCGATCCAGCCTATGCCGGCGACGACGTGCACCCATCGAATGATGATGCTGACCCACTCATTGAGCACGATTTCCACGATAGCAAAGCCCCGTTCCGCGTGTGGCCGGCACGTCCGCACCATGACAGACGCCGCGGGGCTTGTTCAAGGGTCCACGCGCGGGGCGAATTCCGGGCGCGCTGCATGCTGACCGGGCAGCGCGCGCACAAGGAAACGTCAAACGTCCTGCCGGCCGAGGGCGCGTTCGGGCAGCGCATCATCGACCTGGCGGCGAAGCTGGCCGAGTTCTCCGAGACGCCGGACGGCCTGACCTGCACCTATCTCACGCCGGCGCATCGCGCGGCCGCGGCCGAGTTGCAGAAATGGATGCGCGACGCCGGCATGACCGTGCAGATCGACGCGGTCGGCAACGTCATCGGGCGCTACGCCGCCGCCGATCCGAACGCCAAGGCGCTGATCGTCGGCTCGCACTACGACACGGTCATCAATGCGGGCAATTACGACGGCCGGCTCGGCATCCTCACCGGCCTGGTGGCGATCGATCATCTCAACCGGCAAGGTTTGAGGTTGCCGTTCCACGTCGATCTGATCGCCTTTGCCGAGGAAGAGGGCGTGCGCTTCTCGGTGCACTACATCGGTTCGAGCGCGATTGCCGGCCGCTTCGACCGGCGCATCCTGCAGCTTCGCGATGCGGCCGGGCAGAGCGTGGCCGACCTCATCCACAAGGCCGGCTTCGATCCCGACAATCTCGGGCCGCTGGCGCGCCATCCCAAGGATCTGGCCGGCTATCTCGAGGTGCATATCGAGCAGGGACCGGTGCTGCTGGGCGAGAATCTTCCGGTCGGGATCGTCACCGGGATTGCGGGCACGATCCGCTACAGCGTCATGGTCAGCGGCGCGGCCGGGCACGCCGGCACGGTGCCGATGGAATTGCGCCGCGACGCCGCGGCGGCGGCCGCCGAGGTCGTGCTCTATGTGGAGAAGCGCTGCTCGACCGCGCCGACGCTGGTCGGCACGGTCGGACGGCTCACCGTTCCGGGCGGCGCGATCAACGTCATTCCGGGCCGCTGCGAACTGACGCTCGACATCCGCGCCGGCGACGACGCGACCCGCGATGCCGCCAGCGCCGACGTGCTCGCCGAGATCGACCGCATCGCCCGGCGCCGCGGCGTCAGGATCGAGGTCAAGGAGATCCAGCGCGGCCCGGCGGTGCCGTGCTCGGCCGGCATGCAAGCGCAGATCGCCGCCGCCGTCGCGCATGCCGGCGTCACGCCGCGCTATCTGCCGAGCGGCGCCGGGCATGACGCGGTGATGTTCGCGGGCGTCACCGATATCGGCATGCTGTTCGTGCGCTGCGGCAACGGCGGCATCAGCCACTCGCCGCTCGAAACGATTACCGCCGCGGACGGGGACGCCGCCGCGCGCATTCTCCTCGACACCATCGTCAACTTCGAGCCCGCGTCATGACGCTTGCCACCACCATCGGCGCTTTCGTCGACGGCGATTTTGCCCGCGAGACGCAGTTCCTCGCCGAACTGGTGAAGGTGCCGAGCGACAATCCGCCCGGCGACTGCGCCGCGCATGCCCGGCGCGCGAAGCAGTTGCTGGAACAGCTCGGCTTTACGGTCGAGGCGCACGACGTGCCGCGTGCCGCGGTCGAGGCGGTCGGCATGACGTCCGCCACCAACCTGATCGTGCGGCATCGTTTCGGCGACGGACCGGTGGTCGCGCTCAACGCGCACGGCGACGTGGTGCCGCCCGGGCTCGGCTGGCGCGTCGATCCCTACGGCGCGGTGATCGAGGACAGCGCGCACGGCAAGGTGATGTTCGGACGCGGCGTCGCGGTCTCGAAGTCCGATTTCGCCACCTACACCTGGACGCTGCTGGCGCTGAAGGACGCCGTCGCGAAGGGCGCCAAGATCGGCGGCACGCTGGAGCTGCATTTCACCTACGACGAGGAGATCGGCGGCGACGTCGGTCCGAAATGGCTGCTCGACCAGCGCCTGACCAGACCCGACATGGTGATCGCCGCGGGATTCTCCTACGCCATCGTCAATGCGCACGACGGCTGCCTGCATCTCGAAGTGACCGTCACCGGCAAGCAGGCGCATGCGGCGATGCCGGAGAGCGGCGTCGATGCGCTGGAAGCCGCGACCGCCGTGCTGAGCGCGCTCTATGCGCATCGCGCCGGGCTCGCCGAGATCCGCTCCAAGACGCCGGGCATCGTGTCGCCGACGCTCACCGTCGGGTTGATCCGCGGCGGCATCAACACCAACGTGGTGCCGGACCAGGTGGTGTTCCGCATCGACCGCCGCATGATCCCGGAGGAGAACCCCGCCAAGGTCGAAGCCGAGCTTCGGGCGGTGATCGCGGCTGCGGCCGCGCAGCGCCCGCAGGCCAAGGTCGGCGTGCATCGCCTGCTGCTCGCCATGCCGCTGGTGCCGCAGCCCGGAACCGAACGGATCGCGGCGGCGATCCGGCGCCACGCCAAGGCGGTTCTGGGCGTCGACGTGCCGGTCAACGGCGTGCCGCTCTATACCGATGCGCGCCATTACTCGGAGGCGGGCATTCCGATCGTGCTCTATGGCGCCGGCCCGCGCTCGATCCTGGAAGCCAATGCGCACAACGCCAACGAGAATTTGCGGCTCGACGATCTGCGGGCTGCGACCAAGATCGTCGCGCTGACGGTGGCCGACCTGCTGGGTGGTCGGATTAGACTTCTGTCCATTCGTGGGATCGCGGTTTCTCCGCTCGTCCCCGCGAAAGCGGGGACCCAGCACTTTCAAGAACTGGATGCCCGCTTCGCGGGCATGAGCGGGAAAGAGCGAAGCCTCTCATGGGTGAGCCGATAGCAGCGCCGCTTCGAACGCGCTCGCGATCGCCTGCTTGCTCTTGCCGGCCGCGACGGCGTCGCCGATCACGACCACTTTCTGTCCGGGCTTCGCGAGCGCCCTGAAGCGCTCGGCGGTGCCGCGCCGTCCGCGATAATAGAACCAGTCGCGCAGCTTCGCGGACGAGAGCAGTTGCGACAGGCCGAACCAGCGGCCGGCGCCCCAGTCGAGCACGCGTTTCGCCATTGGTTCGAGGCCGAAGCGATAGTCGGCCCCGGTCGCGATCACGATGCGGTCGAACGGTGCGAGCAACGCCGGGCTGTTCCGTCACGTCGATGTCGTATCGGAATGCAACACCTTTGTGCGCACAGGCCGCAGCCATGTCGGCGACGTAGCGCGCGAAGCTGAAGTCGTTCGCCTCGACCTCCTGGAACAGCGGCGCCTTGCCGGCATAGCGGAACGAGCCGCCGGGCGTCGCGTCCTTCTCGAACACCGTGACGCTGTTGCCGTCCGCGACCAGCGACGCATAGGTGAGGCCGGCCGGACCGGCGCCGATCACGGCGATCTTTTCGCCGCGCGGCGGCGCGGCGTTCGCGAACAATGTCTCTCGCCCGGCCGCGCCGTTGACGACGCAGCCGATGCGGGCGCCGCCGCGCATCTCGTTGATGCAGGTGTTGCAGGCAAGGCAGCGGCGGACCGGCTCGCCGCGCGCGAGCTTCGCCACCCATTGCGGATCGGCCACCAGCGTGCGGCCGAGCGCGATGAAATCGGTCTTGCCGTCCGCGACCGCGGCGGTCGCGAGCGCCGGATCGCCGAGGCGGCCGACCGCGATGATCGGAATGCGCACCAGCTTCTTCACTTCGGCCGCGAAGTCGAGGAACGGCGCGTCCGGCATGCTCATCGGCGGCAGCACGATTTGCGCGGAGGGCAGGGAGCGATAATGCCCGGCGGTGACATGCAGCGCGTCGGCGCCGGCCTCCGCGGCCCACATCGCGATCTGCCGGCCCTCGCTGAACGGCAGGCCGCCGGGGAAGAAGTCCTCGACCGACAGCCGGTAGATCACGCCCAGGCCCGGCACGGCGGCCTTCACGGCGCGCAGGATGTCGAGGCCGAAGCGGGCGCGGTTTACGAGCGAGCCGCCGTATTCGTCGGTGCGCAGATTCTCGAACGGCGCGTGGAACTGCGAGATCAGGTAGCCGTGCGCGGCGTGGATCTCGACGCAGTCGAAACCGGCCTTCTGCGCGCGGACTGCGGCGGCGACGTGGGCGGCGGTGGTCTGCGCGATCCGCGCCTTGCTCATCGCTTCGGGAATGATGGTCTCGAAGGTGGTCTCGTAGACCGGATGGGGAATGGCGGACGGCGCGATCGGCGTTTCGCCGCAGATGTCGATGCGGGTGTGGCCGCCGCCATGGCCGAGCTGGATCGAAGCCTTGGCGCCGCCCTTGTGGATTTCGCCGACCAGGCGCGTGAGCCCGGGCAGGAATTTGTCGTCGTAGATGCCGACCTCGTGGCGGCGATGGCGCCCGCATTTCTCCGGCGAGGCCATCTCGACGGTGATCAGGCCGACGCCGCCGCGCACCCGCGCCATGTAGTAGGCGACGCTGTCGTCGGTGACGAAGCCCTCGGCGTCCGACGTGCGCGTCGTCATCGGCGGCATGACGATGCGGTTCTTGATCTCGACCGGACCGATGCGCGCGGGCGTGAGCAGGATGTTCATGGGTCTTCCGTCACTCAGTCCTCATCCTGAGGAGCGCACGAAGGGCGCGTCTCGAAGGATGGTGGCGGCCTCGTGCTTCGAGACGGCGCTTCGCGCCTCCTCAGCATGAGGCCGGGAGAGATTGTGCGCGATCTGCTCACAGCACCGGAATCTCGCCGCCGTCGATGTCGATGGTGGCGCCGTGCAGCCAGGAGGCGCGCGCCGAGACCATGAACGTCACCAGGTCGGCCACGTCCTCGACCGTGCCGAAGCGGATGATCCCGGTTTCGCGGGCGAGCCGGTCGCGGGCCTCCTGCTCGGATGCGCCGGTGCGCTCGACCTCGGCGCGGATGCGCCGCCACTGCCGCTCGGTCTCGACCAGGCTCGGATGGATGCAGTTGACCCGCACGCCGTCCTCCTTGCCGAGATCGGCGAGGCACTTGGTGAAGGCGGCGACCGCGGAATTGACCGAACTGCCGATGGTGAAGGCCTTGTCGGGCTTGCGTCCGCTGGTGCCGCCCATGGTGACGAGGCAGCCCTTGCGCTCCTTCAGCAATGGCCAGGCCGCGCGCGCGAGCCGCACGTGGGCGAAGAATTTCAGCGCGTAGCCTTCCTCCCAGTCGGCGTCGGTGAGCTTGAGGAAATCGCCGCGCCTGGTGGTGCCGGCGTTGTTCATCAGGATGTCGAGGCCGCCGAATTCCTTGCGGGTCGCCGCGATGAGCTTCTCGGGCGCATCCTTCTCGCGCAGATCGAGCACCGTGATCGCGGCCCGGCGGCCCTTGCCGCGGATGGTGGCCGCGGCCTCGTCGAGCGCCGGTACGTTGCGTCCGGTCAGCATCAGGTCGCAGCCTTCGTCCGCCAGCGCGAATGCCACGCCGCGGCCGATGCCGCTGCTCGATCCCGTCACCAGCGCGATCTTTCCCTCCAGCCCAAGCTTCATCAAGCGCTCCATTCCGATCATGTTGTTCGGGAGTTTCGCAATTCTATCGTATTCGGCGCGCGGCGCGAGCGGGCCATAGCGGGACAAGCCAACGCTCCGCTGGCCCTATTGTTTGGGGCGCGGGCGCGCCCTTGTCCCTTTTTCCTCTTCCCGCGCGAGCGGGAATGGAGCGCCGGGGAGGCGCCAGGGGCTGGCGAGGCCCCTCGACGGACCTGGCGTCGGTCCGCCGGGAACGCTGGTGAGGCGTTCCCGCCCCCGGCTGGCTGGGGGCCGGCGCCTCCCCGCCGCTCCACGCTCCGGCCCGCCGCCGCCCTCTAGAAGGCGGCGACGGACCAGAGATGATAGGACTTTAATCCGGAATGACCAGGCAAGTCAAGAGCGAGCGCAGCCGCACTCAGCGCGGCGGGCCCAGATGCGTCGGATCGTAGTCGATCTTGTCCTGGTCCCAGACGATGAAGTTGTCGCGGTTGGGCATCTTCACCGCCGGCAGGGTCTTGGCGTCCATCACCGCGTCTTCCGGAATGATCTTGTTGAGCGCGAGGATGTAGGCCGACAGCGCGTAGAGCTCTTCGTTGGTCAGCGTCTTCGGCATCGGGAACGGCATCGAGCGGCGCATCACGTCGTAGAGCGTGGTGGCGTACTTGTAGTACGGCACCGTCTTCATCGTATCGATGCGGTCGAACTTGGACGGCCCGACCAGCGGCAGCACGCCGGGGGCGGGCTTTACGCCGTTCTCGCCGTGGCACAGCGCGCACTTCTGCGCATAGATCGCCGCGCCCTGCTTGGCGGTGCCGCTGCCGGGCGGCAACCCGGTGCCGTCCGGCAGGACCTCGATGTTCCAGGCCGTGATGTCGGCCTCGGTGATCGGCTTGCCGAGGCCGGGGGTCTGGGCGGCGGCGGTTCCCGCGCCGAACGCGAGGGTCAGCGCCAGCGCAAGCAGCGACTTATGCGTAGACATGCTTGATCTCCCCGTTGGCTGCCGATGCCCCAGCTGGTGATGCTGTTGTAGTGCTGGTTGGGGAATGCCAGCGGGGTCGCCACCGGCTTCTCGGTCTGGCCGCGCGCCGCGACGAACTCGGCCCGCAGCGGCTGCACGTTGCCGCCTTCGTCCCAGGCGCGGCTCTGCAAGACGACCGGCTGGCCATCCCAGCGCCACGGCATGCGGAAGCGGGTGAAGGCCTTCGGCAGCACCGGAGCCTGCAGCGCCGCCTGCGCCCAGCTCTTGCCGCCGTCGGCCGAGACCATGACCTTGGCGATGCGGCCGTTGCCCGAATAGGCGACGCCGGAAACCTCGTAGAAGCCCGGTCCCTTCATCGATTGGCCGAACGAGGGATGGGTGATGAACGATTTGACCTCCTGGGTGAAGTGGAACAGCCAGCTTTTGCCGCCCGGAAGGATCTGCGAGTAGGTCTTCGATTCGAAGAAGCTCATCGCCGGCTGGTCGATCAGCTTGATCCGGCGCACGTGCTTGACGTTCATGTTGCCCTGATAGCCGGGCAGCAGCAGGCGCATCGGATAGCCGTTGCCGGGCATCAGGCGCTCGCCGTTCTGGTAGAGCACGATGATCGCGTCATCGAGCGCCTTCTTGATCGGCACGCTGCGGTGCAGGCCGAGCGAATCGGTGCCCTCGGCGAGGAGCCACTTCGCCTTCGGATCGATGCCGGTTTCTTCCAGCAGGGTCGACAGCGGCACGCCGGTCCATTCGGCGTTCGAGACCAGGCCGTGCAGCGCCTGCGCGGTCGCCTGCACCGGCTCGTTCGAGAACATCGGCGCCGAATTGCCGCTGCACTCGAGGAAGTGCATGCGCGTGACCATGGAATAACGCGATAGGTCGTCGACGGTGTAGACGAGCGGCTGCTTCACCAGCCCGTGGATGACGAGCTTGTGCTGCGCCGGATCGATGTCCGGCAGGCCCGAATGCGCGATGGTGAAGAACAGGCCGTTCGGCGTGACCGTGCCCTGCAGCAGATGGTGCGGCGTGCGGGCATGCGAATTGCGCAGCTCGTTGTTGGGATTGCTGAGCGTGCGCACCACGTTCTTCTCGAACCGCGAAGCGACCTGGTAGGGCGGCACGACCGTGCCCATCTCCAGGCTCCACGGATCGTTCTTGAGCGGCTCGGCGGCGGCGCCGGTCAGCGAGGTGCCGACGCCGGTGCCGGCGGCGCCCGCCAGCGCGATGCCGCGGCCCAGAAGCGCGCGGCGATCGATCAGGCCGTTGCCGGCAACCTGTTCAAATGGTGGGGGTGCGCCGTCGCGGCGCTCGCGTGTCGTCATGGTTCTCTCCCTGCCGCTTGGAGCGGTCCATCGACCGCCCGCGCGTATTTTTGTTTCAGGCTGTTGTGAAGCCTGTCGTGCTCGGTGCATCGGCACCGATATCAAGATTGCGCCTTTGGCCGTAGCGTTGCAACGCGCCCCGCGTAGGTCGGACAGCAAGACTGACCTATTGCAAAATGTGCGTTCGAACATGACGCGTGCGTCGCGCTCGCGGCGTCCGCGCGTGCAAAATCGGCCGCCTTCTTATGCGTTCCGCAACTGTGCGCGCGCTTGCCATCATGCCGCACGCATCTTTTGCCGGTGCGGCGGGTGCGGTAGGCTGATCTCCGTGTTCCGGAGGACATGATGAAAGAGCTCGTGCGGCGTCGGTTCATGCAGATGGCGGGTGGCGCAGCGGCTACGCCCATGCTGGCGACGTTCGCCTTCGCGCAGAGCTATCCGGCGCGGCCGGTGCGGATCATTCTGCCTTATGCGCCGGCCGGGGTGACCGACGTCGTCGGCCGCCTGATCGCGCTGAAATTGAGCGATGCGCTGGGCAAGCAGTTCGTCGTCGAGAACGTGCCGGGCGCCACCGGCAACATCGGCACCGCACAGGCCGCGAAGGCGGCGCCCGACGGCTACACGCTGGTGGTGGTGTTCAGCTCCTACGTCGTCAACCCGACGCTGTTCGACAAGGTGCCGTACGATCCCTACAAGGACCTCGATCCGATCACGCTCGCGACCACCTCGACCACGGTGCTGGTGGTCAACCCATCGGTGCCGGCGCAGAACGTCAAGGAGCTGGTCGAGCTCGTGCGCGCCAATCCCGGCAAGTACAGCTTCGCGTCGGCGGGCGCGGGAACGCAATCGCATCTCTCCGGCGAGCAGTTCCGCCTCGCGCTCGGGCTCGACCTCGTGCACGTGCCGTTCAGCGGCGGCGGGCCGGCGGCCGCGTCGGTGGTCGGCGGCCATACCCCGATCGGGTTCAATTCGCCGCCGGCGACGCTGCCGCATATTCAGGACGGCAAGCTGCGCCTGTTGGCGGTGACCGGCGAAAAACGCAGCCAAGCCATGCCGGATGCGCCGACCATGCTGGAGGCCGGATATGCTGGGATCAAGGGTGACAGCTGGGTCGGCGTGCTCGCCCCGGCTGGTACGCCGAAGGACATCATCACCTTGCTGCAGCGAGAGATCGCCAAGGCGCTGGCCGCGCCGGACATCAAGCAAAAACTGCTCGCGCTCGGCTGCGATGCAGTCGCCAGCACGCCGGATGAATTTGCCCAGCGCATCCGGGATGAAATAGACATGTGGGGCAAGGTGATCCGCGCCGCCAACATCAAGATGCAGCAATAGCAGGATGGCCGCCCGCCGGCCTGAGAAGCAACCGAGGACGCCATGACCGTCGCAACCAAAACAAAACTCGAGGTGGTTCCGCTCACCAAGCACATCGGCGCCGAAATCCGCGGCGTCGACCTGCGCGAGACGCTCGACCAGGACACCATCGACGCAATCCACCGCGCGTGGCTCCAGCACGAGGTGGTGCTGTTCCGCGGGCAGAAGCTCTCGCAGGACGACCAGATCCGCGTCACCGGCTATTTCGGCGCGCTCGCGCCGCTGACGCGGCCGGCGAAATTCCGCCCGCCGGGTTACGATCGCGTGCACCCGAACATCATGATGATCTCCAACATCCGCGAGAACGGCGAGACCATCGGCGCGCTGCCGGACGGCGAGATGCACTTCCATCACGATCAGATCCACTCCGAAATCCCGCACAACGGCACGCTGCTCTACTCCATCGAAATCCCGAGCCATGGCGGCGACACGCTGTTCGCGTCGGGCTATGCGGCCTACGACACGCTCGATCCCGAGCTCAAGAAGAAGCTCGAGGGCAAGCGCGCGCACAATTTCTACAATTACGGCTCGACCATGCGCGGCGACACACGCGGCGTCGGCGCGTCGAACCAGGCGGTGCACCCGGTGTTCCGCACCCACGACGAGACCGGCCGCAAGGCGATCTATGTCGACCGGCTGATGACGCAGTCGGTCGAGGGCATGCCGCAGGCGGAAAGCGACGCGCTGTTGAATGCGGTGTTCGATCACGCCGAGAAGCCGGAATTCGTCTACCGGCACGTCTGGCGGGTCGGCGACCTGATCGTCTGGGACAACCGCTGCTCGATGCACGCGCGCGACGATTTCCCCTCCGACCAGCGCCGGCTGATGCTGCGCACCACGACGCAGGGCACGGTGCGGCCGTATTGAGCGACGGGTCTTTCCCCGTTCATTCCCGCGCAGTCGGGAATCCGGTGTTTCGGCAGAGCTGGATCGCTGAGACGAAGTCTGGGTCCCCGCTTTCGCGGGGACGAACGGGGCAGGGTTGCCGACTTACGTCTTTCCGTTGCCGTCCATCAGCCAGCCGAATTTCTCGCGCGCCTTGCGCGTCACCTCCGCGCTCGGCGCGTTGGTCGGCGGGAACTTGTCGCGCCAGGCCCACGGCTTGCACGCGTTGATCAGCGCGACCGAGTGGGTCATGTCGCCCGCCGCGCGGCGCTCGGGCGGCAGCGCCGGATCGGCGCTCGAATCCCATGAGCCGGTGATGAACTGGATCGATTCTTTCGGGTCGGTGCGGGTCAGCATCGCCCACAGCAGCTGGTCGAGGTTGGTGACGTCGACGTCGTCGTCGACCACCACGATGTATTTCGACGCATAGGCCGAGGCGCCGCACTGCGCCGCGATGTGCGCGGTCTGCACGGCGTGACCGGGATAGCGCTGCGTGATCGAGACGGCGTGGAACATGCGCGCGCCGCCGACCTCGTGGCACCACACCTGCTGCACGCCCGGCACGCCCGCATTGGTGACGTTCTGCTTGATGGTGGCCGAGCGCATGACGGCACGATAGCGCGCCATCTCGTCCGGGCCGCCGCCCATCGGCGGCACGCCGAGCACGATCGGGTCGTTGCGGTAGTAGATCGCCTTGATGTCGAGCACCGGGATCGGCCGCACGCCGCCCGCGTAATGCCCGGTCCATTCGCCGAACGGGCCTTCCGGGTGGGTGCGGTCGGGCGGAACGTAGCCTTCGAGCACGATCTCGGCATTGGCCGGGAAGGGCAGGCCGGTGACCTTGCCGCGCACCATCTTCACCGGCCGGCCGCGCAAGCCGCCGACCAGGTCGAGCTCGAACACGCCGTAGGGCGCTTCCAGTCCGCCGAAGAAGAACGCGATCGGATCGCCGCCCAGCACGGTGACCACCGGCAGCGGCTCGCCGCGCTTGAACGCCTTGTCGCGATGGATGCGGCCGTGGTGGCCGGCGGCCATCACCATGCCGACGGTCTTCTTGTCGTGCACCTGCGCGCGGTAGGCGCCGGCGTTGAGCCAGTTCTCCTCCGGGTCGCGCGTGATGCTGTAGGTGCCGGTGCCGATATACTTGCCGCCGTCCTTCTCGTGCCATTTCGGCGCCGGGAATTTGGTGACATCGACGTCGTCGCCCATCATGACGTTTTCGAGCACGGGACCGTCGTCGACGATCTCGTGCGGGATGATGCGCTGCTCTTTCAGATAGGCTTCGCGGTAGGCGTCGCTCAGCTCCCACTTCGTAAGGTGGTCCGGAAATCCGAGCGTCATGTTGCGCCGCGTGCCGGCGAACACGTTCATCAGGAGCCGCGTACCCTTGGCGCAGCCGGGGATATCCTCGAACACCACGCAGGGACCGTTCTCGGCGCGCAGCACCGCCTCGGCGGCAAGCCCGATGTCCTCTTCGCAGTTGGCGCCCTTGACGGTGCGGACCTCGCCCAGCCGTTCGGCGAGGCACAGCCATTCGCGCAGGTCGTCATAGGCGATGTTGCCGCCGAAATTGCTCTTGTTGTTCATCGGGACGCCTTTGGTTTCTTGCGCTTGGGAGGTTTCACGGACCGCAAACGCGCGGTCTCTTCCTGCAGCAGCGCCGACATTTCACGGCTGAAGCGGTCGATGACGCGGATTTCCTCGTCCGAAAATCGCTTGTACATCCGCTCGAGCGCGGCCTGAAACGCGTCAAAATAGACCGACGTGCGGCCGGTGCGCAATTCCGAGGTCACGACCAGGATGACCTTGCGGCGGTCGTCGGGCATCCGGCACCCGCCTGACGGCGCCGGCTTTGGTGAGCCGGTCGATCAGGCCGGTGATCGCGCCGGCGGTCAGGCCGGTGAGGTCGGCGAATTCGCTCGCCGACATCGGCCCATAGTTCACCAGCAGGTCCCATGCCCGCAGATCGCTGACGCTGAGCCCGATCTGCCTGGCGATCAGCGTATAGAACATGACGCTGCGCGCGCTCATTTCGCGGCCGGCGCGGTGCGCCTGCTCGCGGAGCGAGGGTTTCCTGGCCGGCGAGATTGACAGGGGAGGGGGTGTCATTTAGCATCCTAAATCATTTAGCATTCTAAAATAATATCGCTCGACGGTCACGGGAGCGGTTTCAAGTTCCGCAACAGGAAGGCCGTCAGGGTGGAAGCCCGAAATCCGCAATCCCATTGTCAGCGAAACCAACAGCGGTGGCAAATGACCGATAACGTGATCGAACTATCCGGCGTGGAGCGGACCTCCCGGAACGCGCGCAAGGACTTCTACGACCGGATCGCGACGCAATCGATCGCGCCGTTGTGGGAGGTGTTGAAGGGGCTCGCCCCGCGCGAGCCGGTGACCGCGCTGGCGCCGCACGTCTGGCGCTGGGAGGACTGCCGCGCCTATCTGATCGAGGCGGGCGGGCTTCTGACCGCGGAAGAGGCCGAGCGGCGGGCGCTGCTGCTCGAAAATCCGGCGCTGCCGGGCAAGTCGCGAACCACCGGGACGCTGACCGGAGCAATCCAGCTCGTGTTGCCGAAGGAAATCGCGCCGGCGCACCGGCACACCCAGACCGCGGTGCGCTTCGTGATGGAGAGCGAGGGCGGCTTCACGACGGTCGACGGCGAGCGCACCCCGATGCGGCCCGGCGATTTCATCATCACGCCATCCTGGACGTTCCATGATCACGGCAACGACGGGCAGGCGCCGCTGCTGTTCCTGGATGTGGTCGATGCGCCGATCAGCGCGTTCTTCAGCACCGGATTTTCCGGGCTGCACAATGACAAGGCACAGTCGATCACCCGGCCGGAGGGCGATTCGCTCGCCCGTTTCGGCGCCGGTCTGTTGCCGCTCGAAGCCAAGGCCCCGTATGGGCTGGCCTCGCCGGTCTTCAACTATCCCTATCAGCGCACCCGCGCGGCGCTGGCGACCATCGAGCGCAATTCCCGCCCCGATCCATGCTGGGGACATACGCTGCGCTTCGCCAATCCGCTCAACGGCAGTTGGGCCACGCCGACGATCGCCAATTGGATGACCCGGCTGCCGGCGGATTTCACAACCGATCCGGTGCGCTCAACGGACGCATTGATCGTCGCCGTCGCCGAGGGCAGTGGCATGGTGCAGGCCGGGTCCACGCGGCTGAGTGTGGGCCCGGGCGATGTGGTGGTGGTGCCGAACTGGTGCTGGCGTCATTTCGCCGCCGGGTCCGACGGTTGCGTCCTGTTCGTGTCGTCGGACCGTGCGGCGCAGGAGAAGCTCGACTTGTGGCGGGAGCAGCGCCAGATTTCTGCTATTCCGGCCGGCTAGCGGCAAAGAGGCGCGATCGCCTCGCCAGGCTGCCGCCCGCGACGTGGCGTCACGCTTGGGAGGTGTGCCGATGACGATCTGCAGACGTGCCGCATTGGCCGCAAGCCTCGCCCTGCTGGCGGCCAACGTGCCGGCGGCGGCGCAGCCCTATCCGAGCCGGCCGGTCAAGGTCATCGTCAGCCATGCGGCCGGTTCGTCGCCGGACGTGGTCGCGCGGTTGACCGCCAACCATCTCACGCAGCGGCTCAATCAGACCTTCGTCATCGAGAACAAGGTCGGCGCGAACGGCAGTCTCGCGGTGGAAGCCGCGAGCCGCTCGCCGGCGGACGGCTATACGCTGCTGGTCGCGGGCTCCTCGATCCTGACGACCAACCCGTACCTCTATCCGAAGACCAGCGCTGCGATCCTCACCGGGCTGGCGCCGCTCACCAAGCTGACCAATCTCGATTTCCTGCTGGCGGTGCGGTCATCGCTGAACAT
Source organism: uncultured Alphaproteobacteria bacterium (assembly GCA_963749815.1). Classification (GTDB taxonomy): domain Bacteria; phylum Pseudomonadota; class Alphaproteobacteria; order Rhizobiales; family Xanthobacteraceae; genus VAZQ01. The sequence continues at coordinate 51,962 of CAVVON010000003.1, forward strand.
CAGGACGTTCAAGGATCTGGTCGCGCATATCCGCGCCAATCCCGGCAAGCTCAATCTCGCCACCACCAATGTCGGCAGCTTCCAGCAACTCGGCGCCGAACTGCTCAAGCAGCAGGGCGACCTCGATTTCAAGACCATCCCGTACAACGGCGGTGCGGCCGCCGCCGCGGCCGTCGCCGGCGGCCATGTCGACATGCTGATCGACGCCGGCGCCGTCATCGCGCCGCTGGCGCAGAGCGGCGCCCTGACCATCGTGGCGACCACGGGCGCGGCGCGCGATCCGAACCTGCCGGACGTGCCGACGATCGCCGAGTTCGGGTTTCCCGGGCTATCGCGTCGACGGCTGGATGGGCATGGCGGCGCCGGCCGGGACCAGCCCGGACATCATGCTCAAGCTGCAGAGCAATATCGCGGCCGCGTTCGGCGAGGACGCCACCAAGGCGCAGCTCAAGCCGATGGGCTTGATCCCGGTCGCCAATACGCCGGCCGCGTTCGCGGCCGAACTCGACCGCGAGCGCGAGACCTGGAAGCGCCTGATCGCGAAGCTCGGGCTCACGCTCGAATAGCGTTCCAGTTTAGAGCGCGACGCGCCTTACGCCGGCTTGCCGGCCGCAGGCGCACTCGGCGCGCTGCTGCGCGCATGCAGCGCCATCGCGATCAGCGACGTGCCGCCGAACACCATGTTGATGCCGACCAGGAGGCCGATCGCCCAGGCGGCGCTGCTCGGCAGTCCGGTGAGGATCATGACGGCAAGGATCAGGTCGACGATGCCGCTCGCCAGCATCCAGCCCCAGCGGCCCGACAGCTCCTTCTTGTGTTCGAGCGCGAACATGATGGTGAGGATGCCTTCGACGATGAAGAACGCGATCAGCAGGTAGGTGAGCGAGAACGCGCCGGAGACCGGCCAGATCAGCAGCACCAGGCCGGCCGCGATGCCGAGCACGCCCGACAGCAGCGACCACCAGAAGCCCGGCGTGCCGCGCGTCATGAAGGTCATGACCAGGCCGGCGACGCCGCTGATGAGAAACAGCCAGCCGATCAGGATGGTAATCGCGATCGTGGCGATCGGCGGCACGATGATGGCGATCAGACCGAGGATCACCAGGACGATGCCCTCGGCCAGGAACAGCCCCCAATGCTTGCCGATCGACTGTTCGACCGAGCGCTGAAGGTCGCCGAATTGACCGGGTTGATTCATCGACATGGGTCGCCTCCCTGCTGCATCGTGAAACGATGAGCACTCATTATAACCGGTCGGGCGGGGTCATGTCCCGGGGCCGGTTTGATGCCGCAACGCAGCGATGCCGATCGCGCGGACGTTGGGAACTTGGTCACCTTATGGCGGTATCAGACAGGCCGGAGGCGGGGAGGCGAAAGGCGGTCTACCCATGTCTGCCACCGTGCCCATTGTCGCGCTTTCGGTGCTGATCGTGCTGTCGTTGATTGCAAAGCAGCTCGCCTACCTGATGACCAGCACGAGTCTCCAGTTCCTGACCGTGGCGCTCGCGGTCTGGTTCCTGGCGTCGTTCTGGTTTGTTGGTTGATAGAGCCCGAAGCGGCCGGCCTGATTTGGCGAAAAATTGCAGCGCCGGCGTTTGGCGGAATCTAGACCGTGTCCTGGCCAATCGGCCATGTCCGTTTAGCCCCGCAAGCTGGCAGCATTTTCAGCGCACTGCCCACTATTCGAGCATGCCTCGCGCCGCCGGATTGCGGATGCTGGATCGCGTCCGGGTTCGCGTGCGGCGAAGGAGGTGTTGGCTCGATGAGAACATTTATCCGGGTGGTGGAACTGTGGTTGCCGGATATGAATCGGACCAAACTTGTCCTGGCAGGCGGGATCTACGGCGGGTTCACGGAATTCCGCGAGATCACCGAAAACATGACGTTCAACCTGGACCAAGGCCTGCCCGGCAAGGCATGGGCGTTGCGCCACCCGGTCATCCTGACGAAATTCGAAAACTCCTACTTCCAGCGCACCGAAGCCGCACGCGCGGCAGGGTTGACATGCGGCGTCGCGTTGCCGGTTTTCGCCGGCGAATTCCTGATGGGCGTGCTGGTGCTGTTCTGCGGTGACGACGAAGACCATGTCGGTGCGATCGAGCTTTGGCATAACGATCCAAAAGCCTCCTACGAGATGAAACTTGTCGACGGCTACTTCGGCACCGCCGACATGTTCGAGTTCAACGCGCGGCACACCAAGTTTGCGCCCGGCTACGGCCTGCCGGGACGGACCTGGAAAGCCAAGATGCCGGTCCTGATCAAGGATCTGCACAATTCGCAACGTTTCCTGCGGTGGGAGCAGGCGACCGAGATCGGGATTAACCTCGGCATTGGCATTCCCTTCGACAACGGATCGGACGAAACCTGGGTCATGACCTTCCTGTCGGCGCGGAACACGCCGATCGCGCGGCGCTTCGAAATCTGGATACCGAGCGAGCGCCGGGATGCTTTGGTTTTTCAATCGGGCAACTGCACCAGCAACGCCGACCTCGAAGCTACCTATGCGTCCAAGCAGATCGCAAAGGGCGAAGGGCTCGATCGGCAAAGCGTGGCTCAAGGGAATCCCGATGATCGACGATGGCTTGTCCGCCGATATGTCGGTCGTAAGCGTGTCCGCCCGCGAAGCTGGAATGAAGTCAACGGTGGTCTTGCCCGTGCTGCGGGCGGGACAAATGACAGCAGCCGTGGCGTGGTTCTTTTGAAACGCACAGCCGTGCCGGCAACGTTCAATGCGGCTCTGGCGGCGCGCCAATGAGTAAATCGCGTCTAAACGCGTTACCGATGATTTTTGCGCGGTGAGACTTTCTGGCCACGGCGGCATTCGGGCCGCGCGGTGGATTTATTTGAACCAATAGGCGATGTCGAACGCCAGCGCGCCGACGACGCAAGCCGCCAGTGCTCCCCACAGGATGCTCAGCCAAACTGCGTTGGCTCGTTCCGCCACGTGCTTCTCGGCGAGATAGGACATGATCCGCCCTCCGTCCTCGTCGCCCCGACCCCAGCCGTGGGATAACGCCAAACCCGGGTCCCCCCAAGGCCGTCGCAGCAAAGCAGGGTTGCACCGGGGACGCACCTCGCGCGGCTCTTTATGCGCGATTTACGGCCGGTTTCGGCGGGGTCGCCGCCGCGAAACCGGCGATCCACGCGCGTCGATGCTCGCCACACCAGGACGCCAGCGCAGCGGACCGGCAAAGCAGCGCCACTTGGCAATCACGCGTTCGTGACACCCCGGCGCACGGTTGCTAGGAAGCCCGCACCGGATCACGGGAAGGAAACAGCGCGCCATGATGCAGAAGCCGAACTGCCCGATCATCGCCCTCGAGGAGCACTACTGGGATGCCGAACTGGCCGCCACCTATACGGGCGTCGAAGGCCCGCGTCCCGGACCCACCAACGAGCGGCTGCACGATCTCGGCGCGCTGCGCATCAAGGAGATGGACGAGGCGGGGATCGACCTGCAGGTGATCTCGCACGGCGCGCCGTCGGCGCAGAAGCTGTCGGGCGATGACGCGGTCGCGCTGACGCGCCGCGTCAACGACCGGCTGCACGCGGCGGTCAAGGCGCACCCGACGCGGTTTGCGGCGTTCGCCGCGCTGCCGACCATCGATCCGAATGCCGCCGCCGACGAACTCGAGCGCACCGTCAAGCTCGGCTTCAAGGGCGCGATGATTCATGGCCTCGGCAACGGCGTGTTCATGGACGACAAGAAGTTCTGGCCGATCTACGAGCGCGCCGAGCGGCTCGACGTTCCGGTCTACATGCATCCGTCGCTGCCGCATCCGGCGGTGATGGACACTTATTACAAGGACTACGCCAAGGATTTCCCGATGGTGGTGCGCGCCGCCTGGGGCTACACGGTCGAGACCGCGACGCTCGCGATCCGCATGGTGCTGTCGGGGATGTTCGACAAGTATCCGAAGCTCAAGGTCATTCTCGGCCATCTCGGCGAGACGCTGCCGTTCCTGGTGTGGCGCGTCGACACCGCGCTGGCGCGGCCCGGCTCGGCGCGGCAGGCGGGCTTCCGCGACGTGTTCTGCAACAACTTCTGGATCACCACGAGCGGCAACTTCTCCAACCCGGCGCTGCTGTGCTGCGTCATGGAAATGGGCGTCGACCGCATCATGTTCTCGGTCGACTGGCCGTTCGTGATGAACCCGCCGGCGGTGGAATGGATGAAGTCCGTGCCGCTCAGCGACGCGGACAAGGTCAAGATCCTGAGCGGCAACGCGACACGGCTGCTGAGGCTCTAGAGCACGATCCCGAAAAGCGGGAACCGGCTTTCGGGCTAGATCATGCTCCGTCAAGCCTAGCCGTCAGCGGCCGAGCTCGGACCACGGCCGCCACTGCTGGTTCGTATAGGGATCGCGTGCGTATTGCGGCTCGCGATAGGGCTGCGTGCGATACTGCTGGTAGGGCTGCGGCGCGTAGGCGTACGGCTGCTCGACGGCCTGCGGCTTGCCGTAGTGGCCGGCCCATTCGAACCCGGTAAGCCGCTGTTGCGGATAAACCTGTCGCGGCTGTTGGTAGTGCTGCGGCTCGCTGCGGGCGCGTGACGTCACCGCCGGAGCGATGGTGCGCGTGACCGCCGCCGGAGCGACGGCGCGCGTGACCGGCGCCGCCTTGCGTGCCGGATGGACGGTGACGGCCGCGTTCGGCAGCGCGGCCGGGGCTGCGCGGCTGCTGCGGCGGCTTCACCGCCGCAGGCGCGGGGGCGGGTGCTTCAATCTCGGCCGGTGCCGGTGGCACGGCGGCCAGCCGTTCGGCGGCCGCGGGTGCGCTTTCGGATTCGATCCGCACACTGCCGGTGATGATCTGCTCATCCGAGGGAGCGGGGGCGGCCAGCGCGGCACGGTCCGTGACGGCGGCTTCGGTGGTGGCCGGCGCCGCGGCGACGGCCACTTCGGCCGGGATCGTTGCCGGCGGCGCAAGCTCGGTTGGCGCGCCGGCGATGGCGGCTGCGGCTGCCGTGGTTTGTTCGTGCTCGTGGTGGTCGGGCTCATACGCCAGCACGGGCGGCGATTCGGCGGGCGCGGCGACCGCGGCTTCCGGCTGCTCCGGTTGAACGACCGGTGCGGCAGTGGTCTGCGCGACGGCATTGTCCGGCTTGAGCGCGGCATCGTCGGGCGTCGCGCCGGCCAATGGAACGGACGGCGGCGCGAGCTCCCGGTCCATTGACGCGTCGGCGGCTCCGGCTCGGCGCGCGAGCGCGTCGAAGCGGCGCGCAGTCTCGAGATCGGTGAAGCGGGTCTCGAACGGATCGGTGTAGGCCAGGCTGCGCGATGCTTCGAGCGGTCCGACCTTGGCGTGATGGGCAAGCCGCGTCGCCGTGATCAAGCCCAGTCCCGCCATCGCCAGGAGCGCGGTGGCCAGCGTGGCGCCGATGATGAAGCGGAAGTCAGGCAGCATCTCATCCCCCGTCGCGAATCCGGCGCGCCTCGCTTTGCGCAGCGAAGACGGGCTGGCTGATACAATCTGTCCGCGGCCACGGCATACCCCCGGCCGTGATTCGCTGCGGCGTGTTCAGCAGAATCCGTTTTCGCGGCGAACGCAAGGCCGCCGCCGCCACGATCGCGCCATGGGTCTGAACGTGATGCATTTGGGCAAGCCCCGGCGCACGTGCGAGTACGGACGCGGGTGCGGACGGTTCGGCCGCGGCTTGGCGGGCGCGCGGTTGCCGCTCGCAGGCGGGCATTGTATTGGGGAGAAGCCGCCGTTCATGTCCGCGTGTTGCGGCTTGCGGCTGCGCCGCGGCGGGCCCGTAGCTCAATGGTTAGAGCCGACCGCTCATAACGGTCTGGTTGGAGGTTCGAGTCCTCCCGGGCCCACCACGCAGTCACGCGCGAACCAGGTTTTCCGGAGATTCGTCAAATAGCCCGCAATTGGCGGGGTCTCGTGCGTGGCGATGTGTCTCTGCAAAGGAGTAATTGGACCAGGGAGGTCGTTTCGGCCCGTTATTCTCTGGCCCTCGAAATCGCGTTTCCCGGAAACGGAGACGGCGGCAGGCAGAGACCGGTTCGACTATCGTGGTTCCGCGGAAGCAAGGCCCAGCATCTGGCGTTGCCGAGACCATTCGACGGGCATGTCGCAGAGGCGCGCGACGCCCATGCCGCGTGGTAGCCGACCCTCGATGGCTGCCTTGACGAGATCGGGCGCGAGGAATGCGAGCGAGATCGTCATGTTGACCTTGCGGGCGCTGCAGCTCTCTCGCTTCGCGATGCTCTCCACGTTTGCGTTCGGGTCAGCGGTAAGCTCATCGAGCCAACGGCGTCCCCGGGCAATCGAAGCAACGAGCGTCGCGCGGGTCTCGGAACGGATGGGGCGAAGGTCTTTCGGCGGTGTGTGTACCGAAAACTCCATCCGTATTGATCTGGTGACCGAATCGCCTAACGTTATGGGCGATGATCGCCCTGTTAAGCTTCCTGCTGGCGCTGCTCGCCGCGCAATTCAAATCGAAGAGCCGGCTTGAGGCGGAGAACGCCGCGCTCCGGCGTCAGCTTGCGGTGTTACGGCGGAAGGTGAGGGGGCGTGTTCAACTCACGAGCGGCGATCGCTTGTTCTTGACCCAGCTGTATCGATGGTTTCCCTCGGTCTTGCAGGTGGTCACGATCATCCAACCCGCGACACTCGTTCGTTGGCATCGAGCCGGTTTTCGCCAGTACTGGCGATGGAAATCCCGTTCCCTCGGCGGTCGGCCTCAGATCGATGCGGAGCTGCGAGCGTTGATCCGGCGGATGAGCCTGGACAATCCGCTGTGGGGCGCGCCGCGCATTCATGGCGAACTGCTCAAGCTGGGGTTTGAGGTCGCTCAGTCCAGCGTTGCCAAGTACATGGTCAAGCGGGCAGGGCCTCCCTCGCAAGGATGGTCCACCTTCCTGCGCAACCACGCACCGAACATCGCCGCCATGGATTTGTTCGTTGTTCCGACGATTGGCTTCGACCTGCTTTACGCCTTTGTCGTTGTCCGCCTGGACCGCCGAGATCTGGTCTGGATCAACGTCACATCGCATCCGACGGCCGAATGGCTCGCGCGCCAGTTAACCGAGGCATTCCCCTGGGATGAGGCTCCGCGCTACCTCATCCGGGATCGGGACCGAGCCTACGGCGCCGTGGTCATGAGGCGGATTCGCGCCATGGGCATCCGGGACAAGCCTATCGCACCTGCTTCGCCCTGGCAGAATGGCTTTGCCGAACGGCTGATCGGATCGATCCGGCGCGAGTGCGTGGATCATTTCATCGTCTTGGGCGAAGCACATCTGCGCCGCATCCTGCGAACCTACGCTCGTTACTACAACGACATCAGAACGCACCGGTCATTGGGCAAAGATGCGCCGTTCTCTCGCCCAGTTCAGCGGACCGGATCAATCAATTCCCGCGCGATCCTTGGCGGACTTCATCACCAATATGTGCGTGTTTAGGTTTTCGATACACACAGCCGGCGGCCCAAGAGGAAACGGATGCTCGGAAGGTGAAGGCAGTCCATGAACTTCGGGGCAGGGGCCTCGGCGTGCGTCGCATCGCGCGGGATGTTGGCCTTGGAGTAGGCACCGTCCTTCGTTTGGTAGGGAGCGCCTCACAAGTCGCCTAGGCGGCGACCGCCGAAGTCGCAATTTGCGGCCAGCCATTAGGGTGGGACGTCCGGTTTCCGGATTTGGTTTCGGAGTGCTAGCTCAGACGCATGACACTCACAAAATCAACGCCAGGGCGACCAAGCCGCGGCTTTTCCATTGCGCTCGCCCTCGTCGCCCTCATTACGCCCTTGGCTGTCCACCTGTTCTTTCCGGTGATCCCCGCCGTGAAGGCAGCGCTCCAATTGTCCGACGCCTATGCGCAGCTCACCTTCAGCATCGCTCTGTTCGGCATGGCCTTCTCCACCCTATTCTACGGCTCGCTATCGGATCGTCACGGGCGGCGTCCGATGTTGCTGTCGGGACTGGCCCTGTTCCTGCTCGGAAGCATTGTGTCGGCCATCGCGGAGACCCCAAGTGCCCTATTGCTGGGGCGGCTGGTCCAGGCAATAGGCGCTGGCTGCGCTCTAACGCTAGTCCGCGCGATCGCGCGGGACGCCTACCAACCTGATCAACTGGTTAAGGCGATCGCCTATCTCACCATGTTTGGGACCTTAGGGCCGATGGTCTCGCCATTCATCGGTGGCGTGTTGACCGACACGCTCGGATGGCGAAGCGTATTTGGTTTCGCACTCGTGGCCGGCGCCGCGATCACGCTCACCGCATATATGGTGGTGGTCGAAACCCATCCGCCCGCCAATCGCAACAGGAGTGACGAGAGTGTTATTCAGAGTTACTTCGCGTTGTTTAGCAGGTTGCGCTTCAATGCCTTCGTTTTTCAGAGCGGGTTCAACACCGGCGCTTTCATGGTCATGGCGAGCGCGTCTGCATCCCTGATGACGGAGCTACTACACCGGCCCGCCACCGAATTCGGCCTCTATTTTCTACTGTTTCCCATTGGCTTTTTTACTGGAAATTTGATCTCGACTCGCGTGGGCAATCGAGTTTCGACCGAGACGATGGTGTTAGTCGGGTCAACATTGTCTCTGATGACGGTCACTGGGCAAGCGCTTGTCCTCTCCTATGGATGGGTGACACCGCTCGCGCTCTTTATCCCAGGTACTTTCATCACTATGGCGCAGGGCATTGCGATGCCCTACGCGCAGGTTGGCGCGATGGCGGAAATTCCACGCTTCGCCGGCACTGCCGCTGGCGTCGGAGTGTTCATGCAAAATTTCGGCGCGGCGGTCTTCTCTCAGCTTTACGGGGTGCTCGCCGACGGCACTCCACGACCAATGATCATGATCGCCGTGATTTGCGGGTTTCTGACTCTGGTCATGGGTGCGATTCCCTTTCTGCAGAAGCGCTTAGGATCCCGGACCTCGATTAGTTGATCTTGACGCCGTTGGAGTCCATCGCGGCTTGTCCGCAACGGGCAGGCTATCGCGGGCGTCGCCGCTAAGTGCAAAAAGCAGGGGCAGTCGAGATAGTTCTCCAAAGACGCAGGTACCAAGACCACCAAAAGCGGACTGACGTCTCCAGTTGTGCGCCAACAGACATCGCGCGACTGCGGGATACCCGCTTCCGAGGAAACACAGGGCTCGCGCATATCCGCTTTGGTGTGCGCGCGCGCTTGATGGAGCGCGCGAACGAGAAGATCGGCAACGAATAGAATGTTGCCAGAGCGGAATGGCGCATCTCCTGTCGGCAGGAAGGCTTTCGCACCTTGCTACACTTTAGTACGTTGTCGCAGATCATAGGAGACGTCCGAGGATGAACATCAAGACGATCAATAAATTTCGAACTTCCCTACCTTTAGCTTGGGTTGCCCCGGTCTCTGATAATGCAGGCGTAGAATGAAGGCAGATAATTTTCGCCGCCCTAAAAACGTGCGGCTCGCAACGGATATTGGCGGCACATTCACCGACATTGCGGTGTTCGACGACAAGACGGGGCGATTGACCTTTGGCAAAGCGCTCTCGACCCCGGTACGTCTTGTTGATGGTATCAGCAGCGGCGTCGATAAGGCCGGCAGCGATTATGCGTCCGCGACCCTGTTTCTTCACGGGTCGACCGTCGCGATCAATACAATGTTGGAGCGCACCGGAGCGAAGACCGCGCTGGTGACCACAGAAGGCTTTCGCGACGTCTACTAAATTGGTCGCATTAACCGACCTGACGCCTACAACCTCTATTTTCATAAGCATGAGCCGCTGATCGAGCGGGCGCTGTGCTTCGAGGTCAAGGAACGCGTCCGTGCCGACGGCGAAGTGGTCGCTCCTCTCGATGAAGAAAGATTGGCGGCGTTGAGCGACACACTCGACAAGCTGGGTATTGAAGCTGCCGCAATTATGTTCATCAACTGCTACGCCAATAGCGAACATGAGGCGCGAGCCAAGAAGCTCTTAAGCATGCGCCATCCAGGAATGTTCGTTTCTGCGTCGCACGAACTTTCGGAAGAGTACCGTGAGTTTGAGCGCTGCTCGACCGTGGCCGCCAATGCCTATATCGGACCGAAGGTGCGCCGCTACATTGGAGAGATCGACGACCATATCAAAAGCGCTGGCTTCAGTGGTTCGTTCTTGATTGTGCAATCGACCGGGGGCCTCTATGAAAGCGGCCAAGCTCAGACGCAATGCGTCCGCATGCTGGAATTGGGCCCGCAGCTGGCGTCATCGGCACCCAGGCGCTCTGCCGCGTTCTCGGTCTAAAGAACGCGATCGCCTTTGATATGGGGGGCACGACGGCGAAGGCAGGCGTTATTCACAAGGGTGAGGCGCTGACCACAGGCGCCGCGCTGATCGGCGGCTATGCCAAGGCGCTGCCAGTGCAGATCGCCATGATGGATATTTTCGAGGTCGGGACCGGCGGCGGCTCGATCGCGAAAATCGAGGATGG
>CAVVON010000004.1:0-92746 GCA_963749815.1 uncultured Alphaproteobacteria bacterium
CGTGCACCTTCAGGTAGACGCGCTTGCCCTCGCCGGCCGGATCCTTGATGCGGGCAAGGCATTCCTCGACCAGGCCACGGCTCTTTGCTCCCCCCGCAAGGGCCCTGGCGATGTCGCCGATGCAACGCATGGTCGTCCCCACCCGGCCGCACATCCCGCGTGCGTCACCATCGATATTCGTATTTGAACAGCCGCGAAACGACAGCATTCCACATCGGCAGGCTGCCTGCTACGCTTTATGTATGTTAGCGCCTTAACTATCGGTGTCTCGCGTGTCGCGTCGCGTCCTAAACCTGTCATTGCAAGACAACTCGGGCAGCCGGCCGTCCGCCGTCGCGATCGATCAGGCGATCGTCGCGGGCTGGACCGGCCGCGACGCGGCCGCGGTCGAAAAGCACATCCGGGAACTCGAAGCGCTCGGCGTGAAGCGGCCAGCGACGACGCCGATCTTCTATCGCGTGTCGGCGAGCCGCATCACCACCGACGACACGATCGAGGCGGTCGGCGACAGTTCGGGCGGCGAGGTCGAGTTCGTGCTGCTGCAACACGGCGGCCGGCTCTGGGTCGGCACCGGCTCCGACCACACCGATCGCGAGGTCGAGAAATACGGCGTCACCGTCTCCAAGCAGATGTGCGACAAGCCGATCGCCCCGACGTTCTGGGCATTCGACGAGGTCGCGCCGCATTGGGACCGGCTTCTGCTGCGCTCGCACGTCGACGGAGAACGGCAAGCGCGCGCTCTACCAGGACGGCTCGGTCGCCGCGATGATCGACCCGCGCGACCTGATGCAGCGCCGTACCGCCGAGGGACGCCTGCCGGACAACTCGATCATGTTCTGCGGCACGCTCGCGGCCCACGGCGGCGTGCGCGCCACCGCAAGTTTCGCGTTCGAGCTCGAAGACCCGGTGCTCGGCCGCAAGATTTCGCACGCTTATCGGGTCCGCACTCTCCCCATTCTGGGATGAGCGCAATTTTGTCTGGAGCCCATCACATGCCGATGAACAAGCCGCATCTCGAATTCTTCCGCGTCAACATGAAAGACGGATGGGTCACGCCGCCGGGCTATCCGGCCGGGATCAAGCAGAAGATCCTCGCCAGCGATCTCGACGAGAGCCGCAAGATGGGCAGCCGCACGCGGCTCCTCACCTTCGAGCCCGGCACCTACACCACCGAGCCGTTCGTGCACGACCACTGGGAAGAGGTCTACGTCGTCTCCGGCGACCTCGTCGTCGGCAACGACAAGCAGGGCAAGGGCGGCGAGTCGTTCGAGGCGCCGACATACGCCTGCCGGCCGCCGGGCGCCTGGCATGGGCCTTTCAAGTCGGAGAAAGGCTGTATGCTGTACGAGATCCACTACTACGACGAGAGCAAGAAGACGTAGGTTAAGAAACGCTCCGCCGTCATTCCGGAAGCCGCGAAGCGGCTGTCCGAAATCCATACTCCGCTGCCGGGGACATGGATTCCGGGCTCGCGCCTGCGGCGCGCCCCGGAATGACGTAAGATTTCGGACAAACAGAGGCGCGACCATGCTGGCACCGGATGCGAAGATGAAATTCGCCGAGAAGCCTTACCTCTCCGCCACGGCGCGGTTCGCCGCCGGCGCCGATACGCCGCGCGATTTCCTGGAGCGCTGCCTCGCCGATATCGACAAGCTCGAGCCGAAGATCGGCGCCTTCGTCCATCTCGGCGTCAACGCGGCGCGGGCGGCGGCCGACCAGTCGACCGTGCGCTGGCGCGCCGGCAAGCCGCTCTCGAAGATCGACGGCATGCCGGTCGGCATCAAGGACATCATCGAGACCGCCGATATGCCGACCGAGAACGGCTCGCCGCTGTTCGCCGGCCAGCGCACCGAGCGCGACGCCGCCAGCGTATTCGCGCTGCGCGAGGCCGGTGCGGTGATCGTCGGCAAGACCGTGACCACCGAATTCGCCGCCACCGAGCCGCGCGGCACCCGCAACCCGCACGATCTCGATCGCACGCCCGGCGGCTCGTCGAGCGGCTCGGCGGCGGGGGTCGCCACCGGCATGCTCAGCGCCGCGCTCGGCACCCAGGTGATCGGCTCGACCATCCGGCCGGGCAGCTATTGCGGCGTGATCGCGTTCAAATCGTCGGTCGGTGCGCTCAACCGCGGCGGCAGCTGCGACGGGCTCAGCCAAAGCTCGACCGGCACGCTCGCGACCACGCTCGAAGACGCCTGGCAGGTCGCCTACGAGATTGCGCAGCGCGCGGGCGGCGACCCGGGCTATCCGGGTTTGTATGGTCCCCCGACCGTACCCGCGGCGCACAAGCCCCGCCGGGTCGCGTTCATCGAGTTCGGGCGGCTGGAGCGCGGTCACGCCGGGCGGCAGGCGGGCGATGAGCGATGCGCTGGCGCGGCTCAAGGCCGCCGGCATCGAGGTTGTCGACCGGCAGTCGAACGCCAAGGTGGCGGCGGTCGAAGCCACCATCAAGGACGCGCGGCCGATCTCGATGCGGCTCAACTGCTGGGAGTTCCGCTGGCCGCTCAACACCTACACCCGGCGCGACGCCACCAAGATCAGCCGCGCGATGCTCGACCGCCTGAAGGAAGCGGAAGCGATGACGCTCGACGACTATCGCGTTGAGCTCAAGCGCCGCGACGAGGCGCGTGCGGTCTATGCGGCGCTGGCGAGCGAGTGCGATGTGTGCGTGACGCTGGCGGCGCCGGGCGCGGCACCCAAGGGTCTGGCGTCCACCGGCGATCCCAACATGACGGTGCACGTCTCGCTGCTCGGCATCCCGGCGATCTCGCTGCCGGTGCTGCAGGACGAAGGCATGCCGCTCGGGTTGCAGGTGACCGGCTTCGTGAACGGCGACGCGCAGGTGTTCGCGGCGGCCGGCGCAATCAAAGCGCTGTTCTGAGATGAACGCCGCCCTCGCTTCACCCTCCCCCCGCGAGCGTTTGCGAGCGGTGGGGAGGGTCGGGGTGGGGGGTGGCGCGACCGAGCAAGTTTCCCCCCCACCCTCAACCCCTCCCCACCGCTACGCGGGGGGAGGGGAGCAGACCGAGTGCGCGGCCACATCGTCGCTGATCCGGGAATGCGGTGGCGCAGATGGTTGAGGCTGCCCTCCACCCTGCCCTCGAGCGCTACCGCGATGGGCCACCGCGGCATCCGCGCGGCTATCCCGACCTGCACGAGCACTTGCTGGCACTGGCGCGCGCGGGACGATTGGTGATCGTCGACGAGCCGATCAACAAGGACACCGAGATGCACCCGCTGGTGCGCTGGCAGTATCGCGGCGGCATCCCGGAGAGCGAGCGCAAGGCGTTCCTGTTCACCCAGCCGACCGACTCGAAAGGCCGGCGTTACGGAGCGGCCGTGCTGGTCGCAGGGCTTGCCGCCAATCCGGAGGTCTACCGCATCGGCTTCGGCAAGCCGCTCGACGAGATCGGCCGGACCTGGGTGAATGCGATCGCCAATCCGATCGCCCCGCGCGTGGTCGGCGACGCGCCATGCCAGGAGATCGTCGTCACCGGCAAAGACCTCGACCGCGACGGGGAGGCGCTCGACGGCCTGCCGGTGCCGATCTCGACGCCGGGCTTCGACAATGCGCCCTATCTCTCGGCCGGGCACTACATCACCAAGGACCCGGACACCGGCATCCAGAACGTCGGCAACTATCGCGGCCAGCTCAAGGCGCCGCGGCGATTGGGGATGAACCCGTCGGTCGAGCTGCGCGCCGGCATCTATGCGCACTGGCTCAAGTGCAAAGCGCGCGGCGAGCCGCTGCCGTGCGCGGTCGTCGTCGGCTGTCCGCCGGCAATTTCCTATGCGTCGGTGCAGAAGATGCCGGAGAATCTCGACGAGATGGCGGTGGCAGGCGCGCTCGCCGGCGCGCCGATCAACGTGGTCAAGGCGAAGACGGTCGATCTTCTGGTGCCGGCCGAGGCCGAGATCGTGATCGAGGGCCTGATCAGCACCGAAACGCTCGAGCCCGAGGCGCCGTTCGGCGAGTCGCACGGCTATGTCAACATGCAGGAATACAATGCGTTCATGGACGTGACCGCGATCACGCGGCGGAAGAATCCCATCCTGACGTCCTTCATCAGCCAGGTGACGCCGAGCGAATCGAGCGTGATCCGCAAGGTGGCGATGGAGCCGCTCTATCTGCATCACCTGAAGTCGGTGCTCGCCATCAAGGGCGTCAAGCGCGTGGCGATGCACGAGCCGCTCACCAGCCTCTATGCGGTGATCGCGATCCAGTTCGAGCGCGGCGCACCCGCGACCGAAGTCTGGCGCGCGCTCTACGGCGCCTCGTCGCTGCACCGCTTCGCCGGCAAGTGGATCGTCGCGGTCGACGAGGACATCGCGCCGGACAATGCCGACATGCTGTTCTGGGCGATGTCCTACCGCTGCCAGCCGCAGCACGATCTCAAGGTCGTTCCGCACAAGGACCCGGGCCACGGGCCGCGCGGCCCGCGCGACGGCGGCGAGAGCGCGGCGGTGCTGATCGACGCGCGGCTCAAGGGCGTCTACGCGCCGGTCGCGTTGCCGACGCGCGAATTCATGGAGAACGCGAAGGCGATCTGGGAGCGGCTCGGGCTGCCGCCGCTGACGCCGCAGCCGCCCTGGCACGGCTACGAGCTCGGCCACTGGCCGGCGGACCTGGCACGGCAGGCCGAGATGGCGGCGAACAGCGCGTATTTCGAGCTGGGCCAGAACCTCGCCAACGAGCGCCGCAGCGACGTCGCGATGAACACACCGGTGAAGCGGGAGTAGGACGAGCGTGTCGCGCCCGCGCCCCGCGATGCGGCGCCCTTCCCTCGCCCCGCACTTGCGGGGAGAGGGTGCCAAGCGAGCCCTTGCGAGCGAGGCGGGTGAGGGGCAAGACTGCGATCGACCAATAAGGTGGAACCAAAATGAAACTCGCCGTGCCGGACATGATCTCGAACTCGTACTTCCCCGCGATCGCCGCGATCGAGCTCGGCTTCTTCAAGGAGGAAGGCCTCGACGTCGAACTCGAGTTGGTGTTCCCGGTCGACAAGTCCTACGCGGCGATGCGTGACGGCAGCATCGACTTCGTCGCAGGCTCGGCGCATTCCGCACTGGCCGCGTTCCCGAACTGGCGGGGTTCGAAGCTCCTGTGTGCGCAGGCGCAGGGCATGTACTGGTTCCTGGTCATGCACAAGGATTTCAACGCCAAGCGCGGCGACCTGAGCGTGGTGAAGGGCAAGAGCATCGGCGCCTCCCCGTGGGTGGACTACGGCCTGCGCCGGTTGCTGATCGAATCGGGCTTCGATCTCGAACGCGACCAGATCAAGGTCGGGCCGGTGCCGGGCGCGCAGGGCGCCGGCGTCAACTTCGGCCTCACCGCCGCCAAGGCGCTGGAGGAGCGCAAGATCGACGGATTCTGGGCGAACGGCATGGGCACCGAGGTCGCGGTGCGGCGCGGGGTCGGCACCATGGTGCTCGACGTGCGCCGCGGCGACGGGCCGAAGCCGTGCTTCAACTACACGATGGCGTCGATCGCGACGACCGACCGGCTGATCGAGAAGTCGCCGGAGACCGCGGCCGCGGCGGTGCGCGCGCTGGTGAAGACGCAAGCGGCGCTGAAGGCCGACCCGTCACGGGCGACCGGCGTCGGCCGCAAGCTGTTTCCGCCGCAGGAGGCGGAACTGATCGCCGAGCTGATCCGCCGCGACCTGCCTTATTACGACGCGACGATCTCGCGCGAATTCGTCGCCGGCATGAACCAGTTCGCCCGCGACATGGGGCTGCTCAAGGGCGACGCGACCTACGAGGACGTGGTCGCGACGCAGTTTTCGAATTTGTGGAAAGCTTAGTGCAAACGCGCTGACTTTCCTCGGCCTCATGCTGAGGAGCCGACCGAAGGTCGGCGTCTCGAAGCATGTGGCCGCCCCATCCTTCGAGACGCGCTTCGCGCTCCTCAGGATGAGGGCGGATCGGAGGTACTACTCCGCGACCGGCGGCAGGCTCAGCGCCTTGTCGACCAGGCCGGTGGCGCGCTTGAAGTCGAAGTTGCGGTAGACGTTCTGCTTCACGATGAACGAGGAGCCGCCGTAGAATTTCTCGTACTGCTGGTGACGGCTGCCGAACTCGGTGCCGAGGAAATCCCAGAGCAGCCGCACCAGCGCGGTGCGCGACTTCGCGTCCATGGTGCCCGAACGCATGTAGCGCTCGATCATCGGCGCTACTTCCGCGTTGTCGAAGTCGGCGACCGACGACGGCTGCGAGATCACCGACGACGAGACCAGCTCGCGCACCATCTCGAGCATCCGGCCGTTGAACTCCGACTGCATCGCCATCGCCGCATACAGCGTGACCACCGACGGCCAGAGCACGCCGTCCTTGATCGTCGCGCTGATCTCGTGCGAGAGCAGCAATCCCTCGTAGATCGACACCAGCGAAGCGATCTCTCCCATCGCGATCTGCACCGGCGGCGACCCGGCGCTGCAGATCATCTCGATCGTGCGCTGCGCCAGCCCCATCATGAAGCGCAGCTTGGTCACGTAGCGGGTCTGCGCCTGGTGGTTGCCGTACGAGTGCGACGGCGTCTTGAACCACTGGTCGCGCGTGACCTGCAGATTGCGGTAGATGAACACGTGCTCCCAGGGCACGAACACGTTGTCGAACACGACAAAGCTGTCGGACTCGTCGAACCGCGTCGACAGCGGGTAGTCGAAGGAATTGTCGCCCTGCCGCGCGAACGGCCGGCGTGGAATGAGCTTGACGCCCGGCGCGTTGACCGGAACGGCGAGGCAGTTGGCGTAGTTCTCGTCGCCCGGCTGGAGCGGGTGGATGCAGCTCAGATGAATCCAGTCGGACAGCACGCCGCCGGTCGCGACCTGCTGGGCGCCCGAGATGACGATGCCGCCGTCGCGCTCCTTGACCACGCCGGCATAGAGCGTGGGATCGCTCTGCTGATGCGCCGGCTTCGAGCGGTCGATCTGCGGCGGCACGATCGCGTAGCTGAGGTAGAGGTGCTCGTCGCGCATCTTCTCGTAGAATGCGACGACGTTGTCGGCGAACTGCTGCCCGCCGGCCGCGAACACGCCGGGCGCCGCCGCGTAGCCGGCAAAGAAGCCCGCGACATGGTCGGGCGAACGGCCCATCAGGCCGAAGGTCGCCTCCGCCCATTTCTCCGAGAACAGCCGGCGCGCGCGCAGGTCGGCGTGCGTCTTCGGAATCTGGAAGGCGCGCAGCACCGGGCGCCCGGTCTTGGGCGAGGGATAGGTCATCAACTCGCGGTTGGCCGGCTCCGCCGCGATGTCGTAGAGCCGCGCCACCGAGCGCGCGGCCTCGCGGAAGGCCGGGTGCCGGCTGACGTCGGCGACCTTTTCGCCGTCGACGAACACCTGACGTCCGTCGTTGAGCGAGCGCAGGTAGTCCGAGCCGGTGCGCAGCGCGGCTTCGGCGGGGAGACCGTCGGCATGCATTTTCGGCAGTGCACTCATGGCAAGCCTCCATTTGATATATTCATAATATAACTACATCATGTAGCTTTATTTTGAAGGTAAGGTCAAATGCTTTCGTGCTAGGGTCGATTCGGGCGGTGGATGGCGCCTTCGAATGACGAAACGAAAGACCGAATCCAGTCGAGCGGACAAAGTCTTGCCGAGGCGGGGCAAGGAATTCGTCCCGCCCGCAACCATCACCTTGCCGGCCATGCTGACGGCCGGCGGCGACGTGCGATTCCGCGAAACGCTCTATCTGATGGTGTTCGCGTTCGGGCGGCTGGTCTCCTGCCGCGAGGCGTTCGGCCGGCACCTGGCGCTGACCGCGTCGCAGTTCATCGTGCTGATCGGCACGGCGTACCGGCAGGGCAGCGACGGCGTGTCGATCCGGACGCTTTCCGACCACACCCAGCTTGCCGCCACGCACGTGACGACCGAGGTCGGCCGCCTGATCGACAAGGGCCTGCTGACCAAGACGGCCAACCCGCAGGACCGGCGCGGCGTGCTGGTCCGCCTGACGCCGAAGGGCGAGGCGGCGATCCGCGAGGTCAATCCGCTGCTGCGCAAGGTGAACGACTGCCTGTTTCAGAACATCCCGCGCGAGGACTTCGCGGTGGTGGCGCGGTTCCTGTCGACGTTCGCGCTCAACACCGAGAATGCGCTGGCGGAAATCCGCCGCGCCGACCGCGCGCGAGCGGCACTAGCGTAACGGGAGGTCGGCACGCGCTTACGACCGTCATCCCGGCCGAGCGAAGCGAGAGCCGGGACCCAGTCTTCTTCGCATCGATAGGGCGAACTGGACCCCGGCTCTCGCGCTTTGCGCTCGGCCGGGGCGACAGCGTTCGCGATCAGCGGTTTCCGCTGCTCCCGATCAATTCCACCAGCTTCGCCGGCGTGATCGGCGTCTGCGCGATGCGCACGCCGAACGGCGACAGCGCGTCCTCGATCGCCGACATGATCGCGGCGGCAGCCGGGATGGTGCTGACCTCGCCCGCGCCCTTGGCGCCGAGCGGGTTGAGCGGCGACGGCGTCTGCGTGAACAGGATCGTCATCGCCGGCACCTCGGCGGCGCCGGGCAGGAGATAGTCGGCGAAGGTCGTGGTGACCGGCTGGCCGCTCTCGTCGTAGCCCATCCATTCCAAGAGCGCATTGCCGAGCCCGTGCGCGATGCCGCCCTGGGCCTGGCCCTCGACCAGCATCGGATTGATCAGCACGCCGAAGTCCTGCATCGCCACGTAGTTGATGACCTTCACGCCGCCGGTTTCGATATCGACCTCGACCTCGGCGACGTGGCAGGCATTGGCATAGGCGAGCAAATCGGTGCGCCAGTTGACGTTGGCTTCGAGGCCAGGTTCCACGTCGGGCGGATAGCCGTAGCCGGGCGCGCCCTTGAGGATGCGCGACAGTTCGGCGAGCCTGACGGAGAGTTGCGGCGCGCCGACCACGCGCACCTCGCCGTCGACAATTTCCAAATCATGCTCCGCCGCCTCCAGCACGTGGCTGGCGAGCTTCTTGGCCTTGACGGCGACCGCGCGCGCGGCCAGCAGCACCGAGGAACCCGCCGTCACGGTCTGACGGCTTGCGAACGCGCCGAGCCCCAGCGAAATGCCGCCGGTATCGCCGGGCACCACCCTGACGTCCTCGGCGCGCATGCCCAGTTCGCTGGCGCAGATCTGCGCGAGCGCGGTGCCGAGCCCCTGCCCGATCGCCGCGGCGCCGGTGAACACCGAGACCCGCCCGGTGTTCGAGACCCGCACCAGGCCCGATTCAAACGGTCCGCGGCCGGTGCCCTTGACGCCGTGCGCCATGCCGATGCCGATGTGGCGACCCTGCTGCCGCGCGCGCGCCTGGCGCTGCGGAAAGTCGCGCCAGTTCGCCGCCGCCAGCACCTGCGCCTGGCCCGCCGGATAGTCGCCGCTGTCGTACTGCATGGCGGCGCCGGAGCGCGCCTTCAGCGGCTTGGTGTAGGGCATCTTCTCGGGCGGGATCAGGTTGCGCAGACGCACGTCCGCGCGATCGAGCTTCAGTTCGCGCGCGACGCGGTCCATCAGCCGCTCCATCGCGAATGCCGCCTGCGGATAACCGGCGCCGCGCACCGACGACACCGGGCACTTGTTGGTGGCGGCAACGCTCACCTCGATCGACACCGCGGGCACGATGTAGGGTCCGCTCAGCATCGCGGCCGAATTGAAGGGAATGTTCACATCCTGCAGCGCATAGGCGCCGAGATCGTGCAGCAGCCTGCCGCGGACGCCGAGCACCTTGGCGTCCTTGTCGACCGCGATGTCGAGCGACCAGTACTGGTCGCGCTCCTGCGCCGCATTGGTGAAGTGCTCGCGGCGGTCTTCGATCCATTTGACCGGGCGCTTGATGAGCTTCGCGGCCGCCACCACGGCGATGTCTTCCGGATAGACGCAGAGCTTGGGACCGAAGCCGCCGCCGACGTCGGGCGTCGCCACGCGCAAGGCGCTTTCGTCGAAACCGATGCAGCGCGGTCAGCGACTGGAACAGGTCGTGCGCCTTCTGGGTCGAGGCCCAGACCATCATGCTGCCGTCGGCCGCGCGGTATTCGGCGACGAGCCCGCGGCCCTCGATCGGATGTCCGGCGCCGCGGTGCTGCCACAGGTCCTCGTGGAAGACGTGCGCGGCCTTGGCGAAGGCCGCAGCCGTATCGCCGAACGCGACCTTGAACGTCGAGGTGATGTTGCTGTTGAGCTCGCGCCGCACCGCCGGCGCATTCGGCTCGGCCGCCTTGCGGCAGTCGGCGACCGCGCCGAGCGGCTCGTAGTCGACCGCGACCAGCGCCGCCGCATCCTCGGCGAGGTAGCGATCGGCGGCGATGACGATGGCGACCGCCTCGCCGACATAGGAGACCTCGCCGTCGGCGAGCGCGAACGACCACAGCTTGTCGAGCGGCGTTCCGGAATTGGAATGGCGCAGCATGCGGCGCTGCAGCAGCACCGGCGCGAGGTCGTCGAGCGTCAGCACCGCGTGCACGCCGGGAAGCGCGCGCGCAACGTCCGCATCGACCTTGCGGATGATCGCGTGCGGATGCGGGCTGCGCACGAAGGCGGCATGCAGCAGCCCGGGCACGGTGATGTCGTCGACATAGCGGCCCGCGCCGGTGAGCAGCGGCCGGTCTTCGAGCCGGGGAAGGCGCGCGCCGATCACGGTCTATCCGATCTCTTGCTGCATTCGACTAATTCGCGATCGCCTTGGCGGCCTTGGCGACGATGTCCTTCGGCGTCGCGTAGAGCTCGGCCAAGCAGCCTGTCCAGTTCGGCCGCGCTGACCGGACTGACATCGATGCTCAGCTTTTGCGCCTCGGCGAGAAACTCCGGATCCTTCATGGTGGCGTCGAAGGCCGCGACCAGCGCCGCCTTGCGGTCGGCCGGAATGCCCGGCGGCGCCGCGAACGGCCGCGCCATCTGCTGCGCCGCGAGAATCAGCTTGAGGATCTGCAGCTTCTCGGCGTCCTTGGTCATGTCCATCACCAGCGGCACGTCGCCGAGCTCCGGCTCCTTGCGGAACGCCGACTGAATGAAGACGTTGATCTTCTGGTCGCGGAACCAGGCCGCGTGCCGGGTCTTGATCGTGCTCCACGACAACCCGCACAGCCCGTCCACCTCGCCGCGCTCCATCGCGAGCGTGATCTCGTTGGTGCCCGGATAGCCGGCGACGAGCTTCACCGGTGCGTTGAACACGTTCTTGAACAACCGCGCGAAGATGTCGGGCTCCGAACTCGGCCCCTGCCCGCCGAGGGTCACCGGCTTCGTGAGGAAGTCCTGCCAGGTCTTCACCGGCGAGGTATGCCAGGTGACGCAGGTGCTGACGTCGTCGGTGACGCTGCCGAGCCAGGAGAACTTGGTGCCGTCGAAATTGGCGCCGCTCTCCAGCAGCGGATTGATGCCGGTGGTGCGCGCGAAGGTGCCGAACACGCTGCCGTCCTTCGGCGCCGCCGAATAGAGAAAGCTCGCCGCCCGCAGGCTCCCCGCCCCCGCCATGTTCTGCGGGATGATGGTCGGGTTGCCCGGAATATGCTTGCCGATGAAGCGCGCGAGATGGCGCGCATAGAGATCGTAGCCGCCGCCGACCGAAAACCCGATCAGCAGATTGACGGTCCTGCCCTTGTAGAACTCCTCGACGCTCTGCGCGTGAGCCTTCTGCGCCGCGGCAAGGCCGATGAGCGCAACAGCGACGCAGCATTTGAGGACGGGTCGCGTCATCGTCACGTCCGCGGCAGGACCTTCGCCCATTTGGCGCGGATCTTGTCGTCGAGCTCCTTGCTCGAACGCGCCACGATCGGAAACGTATCGCGCCGCGACCACGGCTTGCAGGCGTCGATCACCACGCGCGCGTTGCGCGGATCGCTGGTGCCGTAGGCCATCGGATCGAGCACCGTGCTCCAGCAGCCGCGCAAGGTCTCGATGCCCTCGCGCGGATCCATTCGTGTGGAGATTGCCCACACCACCTGATCCATGTCGGCGGGATCGATGTCGTCGTCGACCACCACCACGACGCGGTTGGCGTAGGCGCCGGCGTGGCACTGCGAGGCGATCAGCCCGGCCTGCTTCGAATGCCCGCCATATTGCTGCTTGATCGCGACCGTGAGCCAGAGCCGGCTGCCGCCGGCCGGATGCGCCCACACGCCCTTCACCTCCGGCACGCCGGCGGCTTCGATCTGGTTCCAGACCGCGCCGGAACGATAGGTGCCGCGATAGAACAAGTCATCGTCCGGCGGCACGCCCGGAATGGCGCCGAGCAGGATCGGATCGTCGCGGTGCATGAAGGTTTCGATCCGGATCGCCGGCTCCTTCTTGTGGCCGCCGGCGTAGTAGCCGGTCCATTCGCCGAGCGGCCCTTCGTCGATGAGATCGTTCGGATGCACGAAGCCCTCGAACGCGATCTCGGCATGCGCCGGGATCGGCAGGCCGGTGCGCGGCCCCTTGATCACCTCGACGGCCTCGCCGATCAGGCCGCCCGCCACGTCGTATTCGTTCTTGCCGTAAGGGATTTCCAGCCCCGCCACCATGAACAGCGCCGGGTGCATGCCGCACACCACCGCGATCGGGCACGGCTCGCCGCGCTCGTGATAGCGCCGCTTGATCAGGTCGCCGTGCTTGCCCTTGGAGCACATCACGGTCGCGACGTTCGGCCCCTGCGACTGCACGCGGTAGGCGCCGTAGTTGATCCAGCCGGTGTCGGGATCGCGCATGATCACCATCACGCCGGTGCCGATGTAGTAGCCGCCGTCGTGCTCGTGCCAGCGCGGCGTCGGGATTTTCGTGATGTCGATGTCCTTGCCGGTATGGACGTTGTCCATCAGCGCGCCGGATTTCACCGTCACCGGCGGGATGCTGCGCGCCTGTTTCATGTAGTTGCGCCAGTAGGACACCAGCTCGACCGCCGAGCCGTCGATCGGCAGGCCGAGCGTCAGGTTGATGCGCCGGACCGAGGTGAGGATGTTCGCCAGGATGCGGTGGCCGCGCGGATAGCCCGGCACGTCGTCGAACAGCACCGCCTTGTTGCCCATCTTGCGCATGTAGAGATCGACGATGCCGCCGATCTCCTTTTCGCGCTCGGCGCCCAGGATTTCCTGGACCTCGCCGTTGGCGCGCAACGCGTCGAGCCAGTGGCGCAGGTCCTGCCGGGAGGACGCTTTCGCCGCTTTCCTGGCCGGCTTGGCGCCCCGCTTGCCTTGGACGTCGGCGATGGTCATGGCTGGCGCTCCTTCGGGTGTCTCCCATGAATATCGGGAGCGGGGCGACAAATCTACCGGCCGTTCGCGCTCGTCAGCCCGCGCGCCAGCATACCAGGCTGGTGCCGCGGATATGGCGCAGCCCAAGCTTGCGCGCCGCGTCCAGCTCTTCGAGCGCGCGGGTGACGCCCTCCCAGACGCCATAGTCGTGCCAGAGCACGGTCGCGCCCTTGGCGACGAGGCGGAACGCGGTTTCCGAATCCGCCCGCACGTAGTCGTAGGCGTGCGAGCCGTCGACGAACACCAGCCCCGCCCTGCCCTCATGGCCCGACCAGTCGAAGGTCGCCGAGTCGCCCGCGAGCTGAACGATCTTTGCCGCCTGCTTCGACCACGGCGGGCCGCGATGCTGGAAGCGCGCACCGATCGCCGGCTTGTCGATGAACGTGCGCTCGCCGGTGTCGAGATCGAAACGGGTCGGATGATCGGGCGGCAGATCGAGCGTGAACACCGGACAGGCATCGGGCGCATTGATCGCGAGGTTGATGGTGGTGCGGCCGTCGAAGGTGCCGATCTCGACGACCTCGTCGCCGGAGCGGCGTCGCGGCGGCGGCCTGCGCCAGCACCGCAAGCTCGCCGAGATGGACATTGCCGTTGCGCTTCTCGGTCTCGACCAGATGGATCGCCCGGCGCGGGAAAATGTCCGACCAGGCGGCCCGCGGCAGCTTCGTCACCTGCGCGTGCACCTTCGCTGCGCCGCGCAGCGCGCGCATGCGCGCGCGCCAGGCGCGCTGCACCGCCGACAGCGGCAGGTAAAGGTCGAGCGCGTAGCGCGCGCTCATGCGAGCCGAGAGTTCTCCCGCCATGGGCTCACTCATGCTTGGCCGAAAGCGCCCGGTCAACCGCGGCCATCACCTGTTCGGGAGCGAGCAGATCGAGGCAATGGCTGAAGCTCTCGATGTGGCGGTTGCAGCCTTCCTCCTGGCACGGCAGGCAAGGCAGCGGATGCCGCACCAGCCAGACGTTGCCGCGGCGCTGCAGCGCGCCGTTGGCCTGCCAGTTGCCCTGCAATCCGCCCGCCGGCCATGGTCCCCAGAGCCGCGGATCGGTCGGACCGAACAGCGCAACGGTGGGACAGCCGCTGGCGGCGGCGAGATGGGTCACCGATGTGTCGGGGCCGACATAGACGTGCGCCCGCGCGAGCAGGGCGGCGAGTTCCGGCCAGGAGAGCTTGCCGTCGAGCCGGCGGATCGCGGCATCGCCTTGCCAGACCTCGTCGAGATAAGTGCGTTCTGCGGGATCGGGACCACCGGTCGCGACCACGACCAAGCCGCGGCTTGCAAGCTCGGCCGCGATCATGCGCCAGCCCTCGCGCGTCCAGCGCTTGTAGTGGAACATCGGCGCGGCGTGGATCACCGCGTAGGGCTGGCCGGGAGCCTGATCGGACTGCGCGCCCGCCGGCCCCACCACCTCAGGCACCCGCTCGATCCCGAGCGCATCGGCGAGCCGCAGCATTTCTTCGACGCGATGCACGCCGGGCGCCATCGCCACGCTGCGGCGGAGCAGGAGCCGCTTGAGCACGCTTGCAGGACGGGTTTCGACCATGCCCGCATGGCTGCGGCCGGCGGCGAGCGCGAACATGGTCGGCCGGTCGCCGCTCTGGGTCGAGACCGCGAGCGCGTAGCGCCTGAACAGTTGGCGCGCGAGCGCGGCGGTCTCCGACGCCGCCGGCCGCTCCGGCAGCGTGATGATCCGCGCAAGGTCGGGGTTGCCCTGCAGAATGCCGGCGGTGTTGGCGAACACCAGCGCGTCGATCGAGGCGTCCGGCCAGGCACGACGCAGGCTGCGGATCAGCGGTGTCGTCAGCAGCACGTCGCCCAGCCGGCGCAGCGCCACCACCAGGATGCGCGGGCGGTCGGGCAGCTTGATGCGGTGCGCGGACGGAACGGGAGCCATTGCGCCTATTTACGACGCCGTCAGCGCTGTGTCGCGAGAATCCGCTTCAGCCGCTGCGGCGTCACCGGGATCTGCGTCACCGCGCCCGGTATGCCGATGGCGTCGTCGATGGCGGAAGCGATCGCGGCGCCGACGCCGGTGATGCCGGCCTCGCCGGCCGACTTGATGCCGAGCGGGTTGAGCGGGCTGGTAAAATCCTCGCGCAGCATGATCTCGACCTTGGGCACCTCGCGCACCGTCGGCACCAGATAGTCGGCGAACGTGGTCGCCAGCGGATCGCCGCGCTCGTTGTAGGTGAACTCCTCCATCAGCGCGCCACCGAGCCCCTGGGCGAAGCCGCCGAGCAGTTGCCCCTTCACCAGCGCGGGATTGATGGCGCGGCCGATGTCGTAGGCGATGACGTAACGCTCGACCGGCGACGCCGCCGGTCTCGCGATCGACCCGCACCACCGCGAAGTGGATGCCGTAGGGATAGACTTGGTGCGCGGTGTCGAACCAGCCCTCGCCGGACAGCCCGGGCGCTCGATCGCCGCGGGTCTTTGACTGCGGCGCAAGGTGCACGGCGAGCTCACCGAGACCGATCGAGGGGCCGGACGGCTGGTCCTTGCGCACCACCCTGCCCTCGACGATGTCGAGCGCGTCCGGCCGCGTCTGCAGCAGTTCGGCCGCCATGCCGAGCGCCTTGGCGCGTACCACAAGCGCACCATTATGCGTCGCCGACGCGGTCATGACGGTCGCGCGCGAGGCATGCGCGCCGATGCCGAACTCGATGCGATCCGTCTGGCCGTGGGTGACGCGTACCTGCCGGTAGTCGATGCCGAGGCCTTCGGCGCAGACCTGCGCCATCACGGTTTCGAAGCCCTGCCCAAGCGAAGCGCCGCCGGTGATCAGCTCGACCATGCCGGAGGTGTCGACTTCGATGCGAACGCCGTCGGAGGGCCCGAGCCCGCCCTTTTCGACGAACATCGCCATGCCGGCGCCGACGGTCTCGCCGGCGGCGCGGCGGCGCGCGACGTCGGCCTTGATCGCCTCCCAGCCGTAGGTCGTCAGCACGCGGTCGAGCAGCGCGGTGTAGTCGCCGGAATCGTGCTCGATCTCCTCGCCCAACGCCTCGAGCGGGCGGTGATACGGCATCTCCTCCTTGGTGATGGCATTCCGCCGCCGCACCAGGTTCGGATCGATGCCGAGCTTGTGCGCGATCGCGTCGATCAGGCGCTCGCGCACGAACGTGGTCTCGTAGCGGCCCGGCGCCCGATAGGTCGCCGCCGGCGTTTTGTTGGTGAGGCGGAAGTGCCCGGTGGCTCGGTAGACCGGGACGCGGTACGGCCCCGGCAGGATGCCCGAGGTCATGTGGACGACGCGGGCCGCGTGGGTGCGGATATAGGCGCCCTGGTCGTGGAAGTAGGTGTCGTCCATCGCCAGAATGACGCCGTCGCGGTCGACGCCGGCCTTGATCCGGTGCAGTTGCTGGCGCGAATGGTTGGCAGCGGTCAGGTGCTCGCGGCGGTCCTCGATCCACTTGACCGGGCGGTTGAACCGCATGGCGGCGACGCAGACCAGCACGTCCTCGGGATAGAGCTCGCCGCGGATGCCGAAGCCGCCGCCGGTATGGCCCTCGTGGATGTGGATCGACGACGGCGGCCGCCGCAGCATCAGCGACAGCAGCTCGCGGATGCGGTGCGGCACCTTGGCGGCGCCGTGCAGCTCCAGAATATCGCGCGAGGCATCGTAGCGGCCGATCGAGCCGCGGTTTTCCATCGGGGTGCCGGAATGCCGGCCGATCGCCAGTTCCAGCTCGACCACGATCGGCGCGGCGGCGAGCGCCGCGTCGACGTCGCCATAACCCTGACGGATGATGTCGGCCTCGGTCTTGTAGCCGGGCGAGAACTCGGTCGGCGGCGCAGCGGCATCGAGGACCGGCGGCAGTTCCTCGATCTCGACCGCGACCAGATCGGCGGCGTCCTCCGCCACATAGGGATCTTCGGCGAACACGACCGCGACCGGATCGCCGACGAAGCGCACCTTGCCGGTCGCCAGCACCGGCTGCCGGAAGGGTTCGAGCTTCTCGATCCGGCCTTCGCGGAAGTCGATCGGCGGCACGTGCTTGATGTCGTCGGCCGTCCAGACCGCAAATACGCCGGGCAGCGCGCGCGCCGCCGCGGTATCGACCGAGACGATCCGGCCGTACGCGTGGTTCGAGCGCACCACCCGCATGCAGAGCTGATGCGCGAACACGATGTCGCCGGCATAGCGGCCGCGGCCGCGGATCAGCGGCGGGTCTTCGAGCCGCAGCACTGATTGGCCGATCCACTTGGTGCTCATCGCCGCGCGCCCATCTTGGCGGCCGCCGCTCGCACCGCGTTCACGATGGTCTCGTAGCCGGTACAGCGGCAGAGATTGGAGGCGAGCGCATCGACGAGGTCGTCCTCGCTGATATCGGGCTCGCGCTCGAGCACGCCCGCCGCCAGCATCAGGAAGCCCGGCGTGCAGAAGCCGCATTGCAGGGCGAAATTCTCGATGAACGCCTGTTGCAGCGGATGCAGCGCGTCGCCGTTGGCCAGCCCTTCGACGGTGCGGATGGCGCGGCCTTGCGCCTGCACGGCGAACATCAGGCAGGAGCGCACCGGTTCGCCGTCGACCAGCACCGTACAGGCGCCGCAGATGCCGTGCTCGCAGCCGATATGGGTGCCGGTCTGGCCGCAATCCTCGCGGATGGCGTCGACCAGCGTACGCCGCGGATCGGTCCGGACAGCGTAGTCCTGCCCGTTGATCGTGAGCATGATCTCGCGCTTCCCGCTCACGCGACCGCCTGCTCCAGCGCGCGGCGCGTCACCGTGCCCACCAGGTCGCGGCGATATTCGGCGCTGGTGGTGGCGTCCTCCATCGCGTCAATGGCGGTGGAAGCGGCTTCGGCGGCAGCCTTGAACGCGGCGGCATCCGGCGAGCGGCCGGCGAGCGCGGCTTCGGCCGCCGCGATGCGGCGCGGCTGCGGCTCGGCGCCGCCGACACCGACGTGCGGCTCGGCGATGACGCCGTTCTGCACGCGGAAGGTGACGAGCGCGGCGGAAATCGCGAAATCGCCGGCGCGGCGGTTGAACTCGTAGAAGCCGAAGCGAGTATCGGCCGGCAGCAGCGGCAGCCGCACCTCGGTGAGCAGCTCATCCTCGGCGAGCGCCGTAGTCATGATGCCCTGGAAAAAATCCTTGGCGGGGATCACGCGGGTGCCGCGCGCGCTCTTTGCGACCATCTCGCCGTCGAGCGTCGCCGCCACCAGGCACCACTCGGAAGCCGGATCGGCATGCGCCACGCTGCCGCAGAAGGTTCCACGGGTGCGAATTGGATAATGCGCGATGTGGCGCACGACGGCCGACAGGAGCTTGCCGAGCGGGCCGTCCACCACCGGGCGATGAAACGCCGCGTGCCGCACGCAGGCGCCGATCGACAGCTTGCCGCCGTCGACCGCGATCCGCGACAGCGCCTCGATGCCGTTGATGTCGACGAGATGCGCCGGGCGCGCCAGGCGGAACGCCATGATCGGAACGAGGCTCTGGCCGCCGGCCAGCACGCGGCCGTCCTCGCTCGCAACTTCGGCGAGCGTCGCCACGGCTTCCTCGACGGTCTTGGGTGCGTGATAGCGAAACGGCGCGGGCTTCATCGGTCCTCACCGCTGGCACGGTGAATGTCGAAGCAGGCAAGCACCGCAGGGTTGTCCCAGATTTGGGAATATGAAACTTTTTTGGATTGATGCATAGTTGCTGGTATATGTAAAGAAGTCGGGCCCTCCTCGCACAGCATCCCTCGCCACATGAAACCACCGCCCTTTAGCTATCACGATCCGAAGACGGTCGACGAAGCCGTCAAGCTGCTCGGCAGCCTGGACAACGCCAAGGTGTTGGCGGGCGGCCAGTCGCTGATGCCGATGCTGAACTTCCGGTTCGTGCAGCCCGACCACATCATCGACCTCAACCTGATCGAGGGCCTGTCCTACATCCGCGAGGCGAACGGCGCGCTCGAAATCGGCGCCATGACGCGCCAGCGCGATCTGGAATTCTCCGACGTGGTGCGCGCGCGCTGGCCGATCATGCACGAGGCACTCTTGCAGGTCGGGCACCGGCAGACCCGCAACCGCGGCACCATCGGCGGCTCGCTCTGCCATCTCGATCCGGCAGCCGAGTTGGTGTCGCTCGCCGCCGGCCACGACGCGACCGTCACGGTCGCCGGCCCGAACGGGAAGCGCGAGATCGCGTTCGCGGATTTCCCGGTGGCCTACATGACGCCGTCGATCGAGCTCAACGAGATCGTCACCGGCGTGCGCTTTCCGCAATGGGCGCCAAACCACGGCTACGCGTTCATCGAGTTCGCGCGCCGGCACGGCGACTTCGCCATCACGTCGGCGGCCGTCATGCTGGAGGGTGATGCCGCAGGCAAGATCACCCGCGCCTCGGTGACGATCGGCGGCATGGGCACGGCGCCGGTGCGCGCGCGCGAGGTCGAACAGGCGATCACCGGACAGGTGCCGGCCGGCGACCTGTTCCGCGGCGCCTGCGAGAGCTGCCGCAAGATCGAGGCGATCGACGACGTGCATGCGCCCGCCAACTACCGCCAGCATCTGGCGGCGGTGCTGTCGCGGCGCGCGCTGGAGAAAGCCTACGCGCGGCTGACCGGCAAAGAACCTCGCCACGGGGCGCATTAGGAACAGATCATGGGCGAGAAACGGAAAATTGCGCTCACCGTCAACGGCAAGAAGTACGAGGAAGAAGTCGAGGTGCGGGTCACGCTCGCCGACTTCATCCGGCATCAGCTCGGTCTGACCGGCACACATCTCGGCTGCGAGCACGGCGTCTGCGGCGCGTGCACGATCCTCGTGGATGGCCGTTCGGCGCGCTCCTGTCTGATGCTGGCGGTGCAGGCGAACGGCCACGAATTGCTGACGGTCGAGGGCATCGCGCCCTCCCCCGACAAGCTGCATCCGCTGCAGCAGGCGTTCCACGAGAACCATGGGCTGCAGTGCGGCTTCTGCACGCCGGGGATGCTGACCACGCTGATCGAGTTCCTGCGCGACAACCCGAACCCGACCGAGCAGGAGGTGCGGGTCGCGATCTCCGGCAATCTCTGCCGCTGCACCGGCTATCAGAACATCGTCATTTCGGCGCTCGACGCGGCCAAGCGGCTGCAGGGGCAGACGGTCTGAATTTTGAGGGACTGTCGTCCCCGCTTGCGCGGGGACGACACCCAGTACTGTCATGGCGATCCGCTTCGACGATATCGGCAACCGGCTGAAGGCGTTCCGCCTCGGCTCGGGCTTGTCCGCCGACGAGATCGCGGGCCGGCTCGGCATTTCCCGCACCGCGCTCTACCGCTTTGAGAAGGGCGAACTCGCCAAGATCGAGACGCTGGAGAAGCTCGCCGATCTCTTGTCGGTCTCGGTGCCGACCCTGCTCGGGGTCGGCGTCGAATACGTGCCGTCGGCGGTGAGCTATTTCGAGCGCATGCGGCAGATCGAGGAAACCTCCGAGCACATCATCGTGCTGGCCGGGCCGATCTCCTACCTGCTCGCCTCCGACACTTTCGACGCGGCGCTGGGCGACATCCTGCGTGAGAGCATCCCGGAAGCATTGCCCGGCCGCGAACGCGCACTGGCACAGGTCGACGAGATCACCGCGGTGCTCTCCCAGCGCAAGCAGAACTACCGCAAACGCAAGCCCGGCATCGTCAACCTGATCTCGGCGATCGAGATGGAGCATTTCCTGGAGAACGGCCTAGTCGGCCGCCTGGGCCTGCCCGAAAAGGTCCGCCGCGAGCGTCGCGCGCTCGCCCGCGCCGAGGCCGAGCATTTCATCGCGCTGATGCAGGACGAGCCGATCGGCGTGCAGATCGGCATCGTGCCCGACACCTTGCCGCATGCGAGCTTCCAGATTTTCCGCCAGCCCGACCGGCAGATCCTGGTGCTCAGTCCGTTCCGGCTGGGCGAGCAGCCGAACATCCGTGTCGGGGTCGCGATGATCACCTCGGCGCCCGAGGCGCTCGCCCTGCACGAGAAGATGGCGAAGGAGTTGTGGGGGCGCGCCCTGAAAGGATCGCAGGCGGTGGCGCTGATGCGCGACCTGCTCGCGCGGATGGATCAGCCGCAGCGGCGATGAGCCGGTCAGCACCGATCTTTCCGCTCATGCCCGCGGAAGCGGGCATCCAGTCCTTGACAAGTGCTGGGTCCCCGCTTTCGCGGGGACGAGCGGAGCCAAACGCCATTCAATCAATACAATCGCGCCCTACACGCCCGCAGAGGCGGCGACGAGCGTATCGGTCTCCATGTCCTGATCGCGGACGGCGCCGATCAACTCGGTGACCTTCTTGATGCCGCGCTCGTCGCACCAGGCTTCCAGGTCGTCGATGATCGTGGTCAGCGCGGTCGGATTGCGGAAGCCGGCATAGCCGATGCCGACCGCGCTCGCACCGGCCAGCATGTACTCGACCACGTCCTCGGCCTTGGTCACACCGCCGATGCCGATGATCGGGATCTTCACCTGCTTGGCGACCTGATAGACCATCCGCAGCACGATCGGCTTCAAGGCGGGCGAGACCAGCCCGCCGAACTTGTTGCCGATCGCCGGCCGGAAATTGTCGGTCCTGATCTTCAGCGACAGGAAGGTATTGGCGATCACCAGGGCGTCGGCGCCGGCATCCTCCGCGGCCCGGGCGATCGAGACGATGTCGCCGGCGTTGGGCGAGAGCTTCACCCACAGCGGCTTTTTGGTCTTGGCCCGGATCGCGGTGATGCAGTCGCGCGTGTAGTCCTCGTGCATCGCAAAGTTGCCGCCGGTCGCGTTGCGGGTCGGGCACGAGATGTTGGCCTCGATCACGTCGACATCCGGCACGCTCAGCTCTTCGGCGAGCGCCGCAAAATCCTCGATGCTCTCCGACGAGACGCTAACCACCAGCGGCGGCTTGAACTTGGCGTATTCGGGAACGATGTGCTCGATGAAGTACTCGATGCCTTTGCCGGGCAGGCCGATCGACTGGA
Organism: uncultured Alphaproteobacteria bacterium; assembly: GCA_963749815.1. Taxonomy (GTDB): domain Bacteria; phylum Pseudomonadota; class Alphaproteobacteria; order Rhizobiales; family Xanthobacteraceae; genus VAZQ01. The sequence goes on from CAVVON010000004.1 coordinate 22,106, forward strand.
TGATTCCGGCCTCGGTCTCGGCCATGCGCGGGGTCGGGTTGCCGAGCCGCGGCTCGCGGCAGATGGTCTTGGCGACCAGCGCGCCGAGCCGGTTGAGGTCGATGACGTCGTTGTATTCCCAGGAGAACGCGCCGGACGCCGGCTGCACCGGGTTCTGAAGCGTGACGTCGCCGATCTTGACGGTCAGGTCTACCATCCGACGGCCTCCTGCATGTTGAACACCGGGCCTTCCCGGCACACGCGCCTGAGCACGCGCTTGCCGTCGACCTCGAAGGTGCGCACGCAAACGTAGCAGGCGCCGAATCCACAGACCATGATCTGTTCCATCGCGACCTGGCCCGGAATCCCGTGCTTCTTGCCAATCCGCTGCATCAGCTTCAGCAGCCGATTGGAGCCGCAGGTGAAGAACGCGTGGGCCTTGCCCGCCGCGATCAGGCCCTCGATGATCGTCTCGACATTCTCGACCGCACTGCTGTTGTCGGTATCGAGGACCGTGACGGTCTTGGCACCGAGCCCCTCGAACAGTTCCTTCGACATCACCACGCCGGGATTGCGGGCGCTGAGGATCGCCGTGACGCCGACGCCGTGCGCGGCCGCAAGCTGCGACAGCGGCGCGAGCGTGGCGAGTCCGACGCCACGGCCGAGCACGACGATGTTTTTCCAGCCGGGCTGCAGCGTAAAGCCGACGCCGAGCGGGCCGGCCAGATTGAAGTCGTCGCCGGGAGCGAGCATCGCCATGCCGCGGGTGCCGCGCCCTTCGCACTTGTAGAGGAACTCGACGTGGCCGGCGTCCCTGTCGACGCGGTAGACGCTCATCGGCCGGCGCATCCAGACCTCGGCGCCGTCCGGCGACGGACACAGCAGGTGGAACATCTGGCCGGCGTAAGCCTGCAGCGCGTGCGGATGCACCTTCAGGATCAGGTGCTTGTATTCCTTGTTGACCCAGTCGTTGGCGACGACCGTACCGATGAACTCGCCCACCGGCCGCTGCGGAGAGGGATCGACGTCGCCGACGCGCAGGGCGGCACTGGTGTAGTTGGCGTTCGGGTCGATGGTCATCGGTCCATGGGTCTCATGGGCGGGACAGTCCCGCCAGGGGCGGCGACCTTGGGCTCCGCCAGCCGCGCGTCTCGCTGCGCGCTTGTCCAGCGTCTGTATAGGGAAAACGAGCCCGATGTGTCAATTTTGGAACAGCGCGAAACCAACCGCGTTCTCAAGCCATCCCAAACACTTGTCGGCCGTAGAGCAGCGTCATATTTATCCTGTGATTCTCATAGCTTGACGCGAAATCTCGGACGGTCGGAGTGGTGGAATAGGCGCGACCGGAACAGCACCGCGCGGTTCTGCCGATAGGGCACGACCAGGCTATTATCGGCGTTTTTTTCCAAAAATGTTACAATGCGCTCTCGGTCGGCATCGTAATCCTTGATCTGCCAATCGCCGGGCGGCGGCGTGCGGCAAACGACCAGGCCGCCGCTTTCGGGGTTGAGGTTGGCTTCGGTCGGCGTGACCCAGAAATTGACGCTGACGGCAGCGTCGTCGGCGTGAACATCGACGGCCGACTGCGGGCGCAGGCCTTTGAAGGCCCAGGCCTGCGACAGCGGGTGCCTGCCGAGAATGTCGGGAAACGCGCGCCGGAGTTCGTCCGCGATCTGCAGCAGCAGCGGACAGGCGAGCCCGTCTTCGAGATAGGACGCGACGAAGCCGTCGATATGGGAGAAGTCGTGCCAGATCGTGCTCTCCAGCAGGAACCGCCGCAGCGAGTCCAGCGCCGGCGGCGTGAGCAGATCGTCGACAGCGATCGCTCCATGGTCGTCGAACTGTGCGGTCAGCCCATCGAGGTCCGCCCGCTCATTGACGGCACCGCCTGCGGCCTCGGGTGCGGCGCGCAGATGGATCGGCGTGTTGTAGTCGTTACCCAGCACGTCGATCTGCGCATCGGACAGCGGCGGCACCTCGTCCGAAACCTGCTCCGCAATCGCGCGGTAACTACGCGCGAGCAACTCGAAGCGCAGACCGTTCCGTGTTCGTTGCGACAGATGAAGAAACTGCTCGGCATCGTGTTCGAGCTTGTAGCGCGTCGCCGTGGTCAACGACTTGAGCGCGATGGCGGTCCGGTCATCGCCGCGGCGCAACTCGTAGGTCCGCGCCAAGTGATCGAGCGAGCGCCCACGCTCGCCTTGCGACAGCCATAGGAAGCCCAATGCGCGATGCGCCTCGTAGTGCTGCGGTTCGAGCGTCGCGGCGCGTGCGAAGGACTTGATCGCCTCCGGCGTCTCCCCGAGCGTCATCAGCGCGACCGCCCGGTTGTAGTGAGCGGAGACGAAACCGGGGTCGGCCCGCAGAGCCGCCTCGAAACAGCCGACGGCGGCACGGTGACGGCCCTGGGCCGCGATCGTCACGCCGAGGTTGTGCGTCACCGCGGGGTCATCCGGCGCAATGACCAGCGCCGCCCGATAGGCGTGCTCGGCCTCCGCCAGCCGCCCGGCCTGAAAATCCGCCATGGCGCCGGCAACGAGCGCGCGGAAATCAACCGGCATCTGCTTCGCCACGGGTTGCTCCTGGAGACCGAATTCTATCAATCCGCTGTACGGAAATTGGAAAAAATTTTGATTTTGGTACACCGCGCGCTAGAAGGGCCGGGACTTCACTGCGGCCTCGGCCGGTGTCGTTGGCTCCTTTCCGACTGAAGGTGTATCGGCTTTCCATGACCACGCGCATCACCATCCGCAAGCCCGACGACTGGCACCTGCACGTGCGCGACGGCGCCATGCTCAAGGCGGTGATGCCGTACACGGCGAGGCATTTCGGCCGCGCCATCCTGATGCCGAACCTGATCCCGCCGGTGCTCACCACCAAGGACGCCATCGCCTACCGCGAGCGCGCGCTGGCGGCGCGGCCTGCGGGCTCGACCTTCCAGCCGCTGATGACCTGCTATCTCACCGACGACACCGATCCCGACGATGTCGAGCGCGGCTTCCGCGATGGCGTGTTCACCGGCGTGAAGCTCTATCCGGCGAACGCCACCACCAATTCGGCCGCCGGTGTCACCGACTACAAGAAGATCATGCGCGTGCTGGAGCGCATGGAAAAGATCGGCATGCCGTTTCTGATGCACGGCGAGGACGTCGATCCCGCGATCGACATCTTCGACCGCGAGGCGATGTTCATCGAGCGCTACCTGTCGAAATGGGTGAAGCAGTTCCCCGGCCTGCGCTTCATCCTGGAGCACCTGTCGTCGAAGGACGGCGTCGATTTCGTCAAGAGCGCGGCGCCGCAGGTCGGCGGCACCATCACGCCCTACCACATGGTGCTGACGCGCACCGACTGGCTGGGCTGGGGCAACAAGCCCTACATGTACTGCATGCCGGTGATCAAAACCGCCAAGGATCGCGACGCGTTGCGCAAGGCCGCAACCTCGGGCGAGGCCTGCTATTTCCTCGGCACCGATTCGGCGCCGCATCCGATCGCCAAGAAGCTGGCGGTGAACGGCATCCCGGGCCTGTTCAACGCGCCGGTTGCGATCGAGAGCTACGCCAAGGTATTCGAGGAGGCCGGCGCACTCGACAAGCTCGAGGCGTTCGCCTCGCTCAATGGCCCCAAGCACTACCGGCTGCCGCCGAACGAGGAACGGATCACGCTCGAGAAGGTATCCTGGACCGCCCCCGAGGAAGTGAAGGTCGACGGCCCGGACGAGAAGGCATTGGTCTACCGGGGTGGGGAAACAATTGAGTGGAAAGTGGTGGCGAGTTGAAATCTCCACTTGTCATGCAGATCAAGGCATACTTTCTCGTCATTCCGGGGCGCGCCGAAGGCGCGAACCCGGAATCCATAACCACCGCTGCGGAGTATGGATTCCGGGCTCGCCGCTCCGCGGCGCCCCGGAATGACGACTGAGTTTGCCGAAGGACAGAGATCATGACCCTGGGCGCAGGCTTTTCCGACAAGAAGGCGATCGCCGAGCAGACCGCCAAGATGTTCCTCGAGGTCGAGGCCGTCCGCTTCATGTCGGACAAGCCGTTCATCTTCACCTCGGGCTGGGCGAGCCCGGTCTACATCGACTGCCGCCGGCTGATCTCGTTCCCGCGGGTGCGGCAGATCCTGATCGATTTCGGCGCCACCACCATCCTGCGCGACGCCGGCGTCGAGCAGTTCGACTCGGTCGCCGGCGGCGAGACCGCCGGCATCCCGTTCGCCGCCTGGATGGCCGACCGGCTGATGCTGCCGATGCAATACGTGCGCAAGAAGCCGAAAGGCTTCGGCCGCAACGCCCAGATCGAGGGCCACCTGATCGAGGGCCAGCGCGTGCTGCTGGTCGAGGATCTGACCACCGACGGCCGCAGCAAGGTCAATTTCGCCAAGGCGCTGCGCGATGCCGGCGCCAAGGTCGAGCACTGCTTCGTGCTGTTCTTCTACGACATCTATCCGGAGGGCCGGACGATCCTCGCCGACCTCGGCATCACGCTGCACAATCTGGCGTCGTGGTGGGACATCCTGGCGGTCGCCAAGGCGAGCAACAAGTTCGACCCCAAGACACTGGCCGAGGTCGAGAAGTTCATGCACGACCCGGCCGGCTGGTCGAAGGCGCACGGCGGCGTGTCGGCGGTCGCGGCGGAGTGAATTGCGAAACCGGCTATGCTGTTTCGTCATTCCGGCCGAGCGTAGCGAGAGCCGAAATCCATAACCACGATCTTGTCTGAGAACCCACAATCTGTGTTTATGCGATTCCGGGCTCCGGCCTTCGGCCAGCCCCGGAATGACGCAAGAACTGTGACGACGCGAGACTGAGCGGGGAATGTGGAATGGCTGAATCGTTCGATGTGATCGTGGTGGGCGGCGGCAATGCGGCGTTCTGCGCGGCGCTGGCGGCGCAGGAGCAAGGCGCCAAGGTGGTGATGCTGGAAGCCGCGCCGGAGGACGAGTCGGGCGGCAACAGCCGCTACACCGCGGGCTCGGTGCGCGTCGTCTACAACGGCGTCGACGACATCAAGACGCTGGTCCCCGATCTCACGCCGCAGGAAGTCGCCGACACCGATTTCGGCACCTACACCGCCGATCAGTTCTTCGACGACATGGCCCGCGTCACGCAGAATCGCGCCGACCCCGATCTGGTCGAACTGCTGGTGACGAAGAGCTTCGACACCTTTTGCTGGCTGCGCGACAAGGGCGTCCGCTGGATCCCGATCTACGGCCGGCAGGCGTTCAAGATCGACGGCAAGTTCAAGTTCTGGGGCGGGCTCACGGTCGAGGCGGTCGGCGGCGGCCCCGGCCTGATCAAGATGGAAACCGAGGCCGCGCAGAAGCGCGGCATCGAGATCCGCTACGCCACTCGCGCGCTGAGTCTGCTGTTCGACGGCGTGCGCGTGTCGGGCGTGCGCATCCGCCACGACGGCGTCGAGAGCGAAGTGCACGCCAAGTCCGTGATCCTCGCGTGCGGCGGCTTCGAGGCCAATTCCGAATGGCGCACGCGCTATCTCGGTCCCGGCTGGGACCTCGCCAAGGTGCGCGGCACGCGCTTCAACACCGGCGACGGCATCCGGATGGCGACCGACATCGGCGCCTCGACGCGCGGCAACTGGTCGGGCTGCCACGCGGTGCAGTGGGAGATGAACGCGCCGGAATTCGGCGACCTCGCGGTCGGCGACCAGTTCCAGAAGCACTCCTACCCGTTCAGCGTGATGATCAATGCGACCGGCAAGCGCTTCGTCGACGAGGGCGCGGACTTCCGCAACTACACCTACGCGAAATACGGCCGCGTGGTGCTGGAGCAGCCGGGTCAGTTCGCCTGGCAGGTGTTCGACGCCAAGGTCAAGCACATGCAGCGCGACGAGTACCGCATCCGGCAGATCACCAAGGTGACCGCCGATACGCTCGAGGAATTCGCCAAGAAGCTCGAGGGCGTGAATGCCGAGCAGTTCCTCAAGACCATCGCCGAATACAACGCGGCGGTGAAGAAGGATGTGCCGTTCAATCCCAACATCAAGGACGGCCGCCGCACCGTCGGGCTGGCGATCGACAAGAGCAACTGGGCGAACACCGTCGATACGCCGCCGTTCGAAGGCTACGCGGTGACATGCGGCATCTCGTTCACGTTCGGCGGCGTGCGCATCAACACCGACGGCGAGGTGCTGAACACCGACTACCAGCCGATCCGCGGGCTTTACGCGGCGGGCGAACTGGTCGGCGGGCTGTTCTACTTCAACTATCCGGGCGGTTCGGGACTCACCTCCGGCGCGGTGTTCGGCCGGATCGCCGGCAACTCCGCCGGCCGCGCCGGCAAGAATTGAGCGCGAACTTGAACTTCGACGAAATTGCGAGCGCGCCACATCGCGAGGTTCCCATGAGTAGCGTCGCACAGGCCAAGACTCGAGCCGGCGCGACCGCGCTCAACACGCTGACCGCGACCGAGGTCGTGCGCGCCGTCGCCGCGGGCGAGATCACCTGCGAGGCGGTGGTTCGCGATTGTCTCGCGCGCATCGCGGCACGCGAAGGCGAGGTGCACGCCTGGGCGAGCCACGATCCGGAACTGGCGCTGCGCGCGGCGAAGAAGCTCGACCAGGCGCGCGAGCGCGGGCCGCTGCACGGCGTGCCGATCGGCGTGAAGGACGTCATCGACACCTTCGACCAGCCGACCGAGATGGGCTCGCCGATCTACCGGGGCCACCGGCCGGCGGCCGACGCCGCCTGCGTGGGTCTCACGCGCGAGGCCGGCGCCGTCATCCTCGGCAAGACCATCACCTGCGAATTCGCCGGCATGCAGCCGAACATCACCGCCAACCCGCACAACACCGCGCACACGCCGGGCGGCTCGTCGAGCGGCTCGGGCGCGGCGGTCGCCGACTGGATGGTGCCGGTCGCCTTTGGCACGCAGACCGGCGGCTCGGTGCTGCGGCCTGCGTCCTACAACGGCGTGTTCGGCTTCAAGCCGACCTTCGGCGCGTTCAACCGCCGCGGCGTCTATCCGGCGGCCGAAAGCCTCGACACCGTCGGGTTGATCGCACGCTCGATCGACGACATCGAACTCCTCAGCGCCGTGCTCGAACTGCGCAAGGGCGCATCGCCGGTTTCGCTCGGCGGCGCGCCGCGCATCGGGCTCTGCCGCACGCCGATGTGGGACAAGGCGCAGCCCGAAACCGTCAAGGCGATCGAGGACGCGGCCGCCAAGCTCGCCAAGGCCGGCGCGCAGGTGCGCGAGATCAAGCTGCCCGACCTGTTCGCCGGCCTGCGCAACGCCGCGCGCGAAACGCTCAACAACTACGAGCGCGCCGCCTGTATGGCGTATGAATGGAACAACCACCGCGATCAGATCAGCGAGCGGCTGCGCAAGCGCATCGCGATCGGCCGCGCCATGCCGCACGAAGAGTATGTCGCAGCGCTCAAGCTCGGCGACACGTGCCGCGCGCAACTGCCGGCCGTGTTCGACGGCTACGACGTGCTGCTGACGCCGACCTGCAACGGCGAGGCGCCGCGCGGGCTCGAGCGAAACTGGCGACCCCGGCTTCCAGGCGATCTGGACCATGCTGTACACGCCGGCGATGTCGCTGCCGACCCATCGCGGCCCGAACAACCTGCCGGTCGGCATCCAGCTGGTCGCGCTCCCGCACGACGACCGGCGGCTGTTCGCCTGCGCGCGCTGGGTGTGGGACAAGCTCGGCGAGCCGGAGATGGTCGGCGTACAAGGTTAGGGTGAGGCAAGCGACATGGAATTCGACAATTCGTTCGAGGTGCCGCTGCCGCCGGCCGAGGCCTGGAAGGTGCTGCTCGACATCGAACGCATCGCGCCCTGCATGCCGGGCGCGCAACTGACCGAAGTGGTCGACAAGCGCACCTACAAGGGCAACATCTCGGTGCGGCTCGGGCCGGTGGCGCTCACCTTCGCCGGCATCGTCAAGTTCGACGAGATCGACGACGCCAACCACAAGGCGCGCATCTCGGCGCAGGGCAACGACGCCAAGGGTCGCGGCGGCGCCAACGCGATGGCCGAATTCCATCTCGAACCGGCAGGCAGCGGCTCGAAGGTGCTGGTGCACACGAACCTGACATTGTCCGGCGCGGTCGCGCAGTACGGCCGCGGAGTCGGCATCATCCAGGCCACGGCGACGCAGCTGATGAACCAGTTCGCCAAGTGCCTGAAGGACAAGCTCGGGCAGCCGCAGGTCGCCGCGCCGCCGCTCGCGCCGGACGATGGGCCGCCGATCAAAGCCGCCGCGCCGGTGCCGAAGGAAGCGAAGGCGCCCTCCCCGCCGCCGGTAGCGGCCAAGCCGATCTCGGGCTTTTCGCTGATGGCCAAGGTGATCGCGAGCTGGTTCACCGGCTTGTTCCGGCGCAGCTAGCCCTACTCCTTCAGCACCTCCTCGCGCTTCTTCCGGATCGCCGGCAACGCCACCACAACCAGCAGACCCGCCGCGATCAGCAGGAACAGCAGGCTCAGCCACTCGTCGACGAACACGCGCGGATCGCCGCGCGAGATCAACAGCGCGCGGCGCAGGTTCTCCTCCATCATCGGCCCGAGCACGAAGCCCAGCACCAGCGGCGCCGGCTCGCAATCGAGCTTGAGCGCGAGGTAGCCGAACACGGCGAAGAACGCCATGACGTACAGGTCGAAGCCCTTGCTGTTGATGGTGTAGGCGCCGATGCAGCAGAACACGATGATCGACGGAAACAGAAACCGGTACGGCACGCGCAGGAGCTTCACCCACAGCCCGACCAGCGGCAGGTTGAGCACCACCAGCATCAGGTTGCCGATCCACATCGAGGCGATCAGCCCCCAGAACAGCCCCGGCCGCTCGGTCATGACGCGCGGGCCGGGCGCGATGCCGTGGATCATCAGCGCGCCGATCATCATCGCCATGGTCGGGTTCGACGGGATGCCCAGCGTCAGCATCGGCACGAACGAGGTCTGCGCACCGGCATTGTTGGCGGATTCCGGCGCGGCGACGCCGCGGATGTCGCCGTGGCCGAAATTACGCGGCGGCCGGGCGACGTTCTTCTCCAGCGTGTAGGCGGCGAACGAGGCGAGCAGTGCGCCACCGCCGGGCAGCACGCCGAGGATCGCGCCGAGCCCCGTGCCGCGCAGGATCGCACCGGCGCAATGGATCAGGTCGGCGCGGCTCGGCCAGACATTGCCGACGGCCGAGGAGACGATGTTGGTCTCCTGCGCCTTCTCGAGATTGGTGACGACCTCGGCGATGCCGTAGATCGCCATCGACAGCGCGACGAACTCGATGCCGTCGGCGAGCCCGGTCATGCCGAAATTAAAACGCCGCGCAGCCGAGTTCACGTCGGTGCCGACCAGCCCGAGCAGCAGGCCCAGCACCACCATGGCGATCGCCTTGATCAGGGAGCCGCGCGCCAGCACCACCGCGGCGATCAGACCGCAGACCATCAGCGAGAAGTACTCCGCCGGCCCGAACTCCAGCGCCACCTTGGCGAGCGGCGGCGCCGCCACCGCAATCAGCAGCGTCGAGACGCAGCCGGCGAAGAACGAGCCGATCGCCGCGATGCCGAGCGCCGGCCCGGCGCGGCCCTGCAGCGCCATCTGGTGGCCGTCGATGATGGTCACGACGGACGACGCCTCGCCCGGAATGCTCACCAGGATCGCGGTGGTCGAGCCGCCGTACTGCGCGCCGTAGTAGATGCCGGCGAGCAGGATCAGCGCCGACTCCGGCGCGAGCGTGAACGACACCGGCAGCAGCATCGCCACCGTGGTCACCGGCCCGATGCCCGGCAGCACGCCGATGATGGTGCCGAGCAACACGCCGAGGAAACAGTAGCCGATGTTCTGCACGGTCAGCGCGACCGCGAAGCCAAGTCCGAGATTGGCGAATACCTCCGTCACCGGCGGCTACAGGCTTGGCCAGAGGCTGAGCGGGAGGCCCAGCGCATAGAAGAACACGCCGACCGAGAACACGATCAGCACGGCCGCGAGCGCCACCACTTCCATCAGGCGGAATTGCGCGCCGGCCCACGCGGTCAGCACGGTCAGCACCGCAAGCGAGATGACGAGGCCGCAGATATTCGATCATCGACGCCGAACAGCGCCACCGCCCCCGCAATCACCGCGAGCGGCAGGAGGTGGATGCGCGGCACGGCCTCGCCGTCGAGCACGAGCGAGCGGCCGATCAGGATCAGGCCGAGGCCCGCGAGCACGCCGCCGAGCAGCAGCGGGAAATAGCCGGGGCCCATCTTGCCGGCGGTGCCGAGCGCATAGCCGCGCGCGGCCAAGAGCGCGACCGCGGCAAAGCCGCAGAACATCACGCCCGACCAGAAATCCTTCGGCGCGCGGATTTGCATCGTCCCCTCGTGCGGCGGCCCCAGCCAATCAGAACGGCAGGCCTCGCGTCCGTCAATGCCGCTGCGACAATGCAACGGAAACCTCGTCGACGCCCCCGCGAAAGCGGGACCCAGGCTTTCTAGCCACCCGTCGGCTGGTTGGAGCAGTTCGCCTCACCCGGAACATGCGCTAGATTGCCCAGACCACTATCGCAAAGCAGCAGGGCGGAATGTCGGGCGGATTCATCGAAAAACACGGGCTGTGGACCGACGATCAGCGCCGGCAGGCCGAGGAGATCAAGCTCCGGCTCGAAAAGGACGACATCCGGCTGATCCGCGTCGCCTGGGCCGATCCGCACGGCGCCGCGCGCGCCAAGGCAGTCACCGTGCCGGCATTCGTCGCCGCGCTCGGCACCGGCTACAACATCAACGTCGCCACCACCACGCTCGATTCCGCCAACGCCCGCATCTTCGCCTCGTTCACGCCCGGCGGCGGCATGGGGCTCACCGAGATGACCGGCTCGCCCAATCTCACGATCGTGCCCGACCCGGGTACGTTCCGGTTGCTGCCGTGGGCGCCGGGCGTCGCGTGGGTGCTGTGCGACGAATATTTCAACAGCGGCGTGCCGTTTCATTTTTCGCCGCGGCAGTTGCTGCGCCGGCAGATCAAGCGCCTTTCGGACAAGGGCCTGCGCGCGGTCGTCGGGCTGGAGATCGAGTGGTACCTGGCGCGCGTCGCCGACGCCACGCTGACCGACGAGAACATCGGCCTCCCCGGCGCGCGCGGCCGGCCGGTCCGGACCGTGCCGCCCGAACCCGGCTTCTCCTATCACTCCGAATCCAACATGGACCTGATGCAGCCGGTGATCTCGGCGCTCGCGGAAGCCTACGAGAAGATCGGGCTGCCGCTGCGCTCGATCGAAAACGAGTGGGGGCCGGGCCAGCTCGAGTGCACGTTCGCCGCAAGGCCCGCGCTCGAAGCCGCCGACCATGCGTTCCTGTTCCGCACCGCCACGCGGCAGATCTGCCGGCACATGGGCTATCTCGCCTCCTTCATGACGCGCCCGGCGCTGAAGGGTTATTACGCGAGCGGCTGGCACCTGCACCAGTCGCTGATCGACGCCAAGAGCCGGCAGAACCTGTTCATGCCGGAGCACGAGGGCGACGTGCTGTCCCCGCTCGGCCGCAACTATCTCGGCGGGCTGATCGCGCACGCCGGGCCGTGCACGGTGTTCGCCACGCCGACCGTGAACGGCTACCGGCGTTATCGCCCGAACTCGCTCGCCCCCGACCGCGCAACCTGGTGCCACGACCACCGCGGCGTGATGGTGCGCGTGCTCGGTGCGCCTGGCGACGCGGCGACGCGGCTCGAGAATCGGGTCGGAGAGCCCGCGGCCAATCCCTACCTCTACATCGCCTCGCAGATCGCCGCCGGGCTCGACGGCATCGCGCAAAAGCGCGATCCCGGGCCGGCGGATGAAGAGCCCTACGCGGCCAAGAAGCCGATGCTGCCGCGGTCGCTGCCGGAGGCGCTGACCGCGCTCGAACAGGCGGCGCTGTTCAAGGCGGAATTCGGCGAGGTGTTCGTCGACTATTACCTCAAGCTCAAGCGCAACGAGGCCGGCCGCTTCGAGACGTGGCTCGCCGACACGGGAACGATGGACACCGGCGGCGAGACGACCGACTGGGAGCAGCGCGAGTATTTCGATTTTTTCTAGAGCGCGCTGATCGCCCCACCGTCATGCCCGGCCATGACGACAAAAACGCTACAGCCCCAGTTGCTTCAGCTCAGCGCCCGCGGCAAACCGCTCGTCGAAATTGCGCGGGCAGTCGGCTACCGCCGTCCGGAACAGAGCCGCCGCGCGATCCTTGGCGCCCTTCCGCAGTTCCCAGACGCCGCCATAGAAATTGGCCTCGCAGACCTGCTCGCGCTTGGTCTTGGCGTTGGGCGAGTCCGCCGCCGCCAGCACGGCCGCCGGCGTCGACTGCCCAAGGAGCAGACGCACCACCGGGCCGGGCCATTTCGCCGTGTCGAGCCGCTGCGCCGCCTGCGCAAGCTTGCTCGCAACGCCGTTGCGGGTCGCGACGATGTCGACCCAGAGCGCGTTGTAGGCAAATCCCGGATTGAGGTCGTAGGCCTGGTAGAAATCGGCCAGCGCCTTCACCGGCGCGCCGCCGTAGAAATAACCGAGCCCGCGATTGAAGTAGGCCCCAGGACTTTTCGGCTTGAGCTTCACGGCCTCGCTGAAATCGGCAATGGCGCGATCGAGCTCGCCCTTGTCGCGCAAGGCGACGCCGCGGCTGTTGAAGAAATCGATGTCGCTGGCATCGAGCTTGATCGCTTCGCTGTAGTCGGCGATGGCCCGATCGAGGTCGCCCTTCTCGCGCAGCGCCACTCCGCGATTGTAGTAGGCCAGGGTGAATTTCGGATCAATCTTGATCGCCTCGCTGTAGTCGGCAATGGCGCGGTCGAACTCGCCCTTCTCGCGCCAGACGATGCCGCGGCTGTTATAGCCGCGCGAATACTTCGGGTCGATCTTGATCGCCTCGTCGTAATCGGCGATGGCGCGGTCGAGATCACCCTTGCGGCGCCAGGCCGCGCCACGGTTGTTGAAGAAGTCGGGATCCTTGGGGTCGAGCCGGATCGCCTCGGTGTAGTCGGCGATCGCCTTGTCGAGCTCGTTCTTATCGCGCCAGGCGATGCCGCGGTTGTAGTAGGTCACCGAATATTGCGGATCGAGCTTGATCGCCTCGGTGTAGTCGGCAATGGCCTTGTCGAGATCGCCCTTCTCACGCCAGGCGATGCCGCGGCCGTTGTAGGCGCGGGCGAACTGCGGATCGAGAGTGATCGCCTCGGTGTAGTCGGCGATGGCGTGATCCCAGTCGCTCTTACGTCTGAAAGCGTTGCCGCGATAGTTGTAGGCCTGGGCGCGGGTATAGAGGCTCTCGCTGCGATCGGCGATCACCCGCGTGCAACCGGCGATGCTGCGGTCGGTGTCATTGCCCTTGCAGTCGTCCCAGTCCTGCTGGCTGGCGGCGAAGGCCGGCGCGGCGAGCGCGGCACCTGTCAGGACCAGGGCGGCCACGATCCGGAGCAGCATGCGGGTTCCTCATTCCAGGATGGATTCCCCCGGCAGGCTAGCGCCGTCCCGGCGCGGCTGCCAGAGGGCCGCGGCACGCCCGGCGTAGCCTGCCCGGGTTGCCCCAGCGAGGGGCGCATTCCTTGCGATTTTCGAGTACATTGCGGCAACGCCATGGATCAAGATCGATGCTCGAAAAACTCAACGCCCCCTCGCTCCGCCAGAACAGCGCCGCCGATCTCTATGACTTCGACGAACTGGTGCAGGAGGAGCGCGTCCACCGCCTGATCTACACCGATCCGGCGATCTTTCAGGCCGAGATGACGCACATCTTCGGCGCGGTGTGGGTCTATCTCGGCCACGAGAGCCAGATCGCCAAGCCGAACGACTACATCACCACCCGGCTCGGGCTGCGCCCGATCATCCTGCTGCGCGATTCGGACGGCAAGATCCGCGCGCTGTTCAACCGCTGCACCCACCGCGGCACCACGCTCTGCCGCAAGGAAAAAGGGTCGGCGTTCATGTTCGTCTGCCCCTATCACGGCTGGAGCTACCTCAACACCGGCAAGCTGCGCGCGGTGCCGTGGCCGGACGGCTACGCCTGCGACTTCAACGACCCGAAATACAACGTCGCGCAGGTGCCGCGCGTCGACAGCTATCGCGGCTTCATCTTCGCGACGCTCAATCTCGATGCGCCGCCGCTGCTCGAATATCTCGGCGCCATCACCAAGCCGATCGACGAATGGCTCGACCGCCAGCCCAAGGGCAAGATCGCGGTCTGCGAAGCCAACCGGCTCAAATACAAGGGCAACTGGAAGCTCGCCTACGACAATTCCGGCGACGGCTATCACGTCGTGTTCTCGCACCGCTCGCTGCTGGAGATGGAGAACCGGCTGGCCGACGAGGCCAATAAGGGCATGTCGCTATTACAAGGGCTCGCCCGACTCCAAGGCGATGTACATGGCCTATATGGGCCACGGCCATCACTTCAAGGACAAGCGCCCGAACATCGAGAAGCGCGCCGGCGGCCTGTGGGCAGTCGAAGGGCCCGCGCCCGGCACCGAGCACTACCAGGAGGAGATGCGCCGCCGCTTCGGCGCCAAGGCCGAGGAGATCCTCGACCTCGCCTCCTCCGAGCCGGTCAACATCAACGTGTTCCCGAACTTCTCGCTCCTCGGCAACCACATCCAGGTGTTCGAGCCGGTGTCGGTCGATGAGACCAACGTCACCTGGTACGGCACCGCAGTGGTGGACGAGGACGACGTGCTCGGCGGCGCGGTCGACGAGATCAACGCACTGCGCATGCGCACGCAGGAGCAGTTCCCGAATTTCGGCGAGGTCGACGATCTCGCCAATTTCGAGGAGATCCAGCGCGGGCTCGGGTGCCTCGAGGACGAGTGGGTCTACATGCACCGCGGCCTCGGCATCCCGGGCCGCGTGACCACCGACGCGCACGGCATCGTCAAGGCGCCCGCCACCGATGAGGCCTTCATGCGCGAATACATCCGCTACTGGAAAGAGCTGATGAAGACGACGCCGAACCTCGGCGTGCAGCGAGAGCCGTGATTTCTCTCGAGCGGAGGTACATTCTCCGTTCGTGCCCGCGAAGGCGGGCACCCAGACTTTCCCGCTGCGTTTTGGTGAAGCAGTAAAGACTGGGTGCCCGCCTTCGCGGGGAGGAACGGAAGGAGCGCGAGGTAGGGAAAAAAGATGCAAACCATCCGCGACCCGTCCCTCACCTCGTTCTACGTCACCGAGCCGTTCTACCAGGCGCTGGTCGACAACTTCACCGACTGGCAGCGCGACGACCTCGCGGTCGCCGACCCGGCCGAGCGCGACCGCTTCCGCCAGTTGATCGAGCGCGAAGCGCGGCTCCTTGACCAGCTCGACTTCGACCCCTGGCTCGCAATGTATGCGCCCGAATGCATCTACTGGGTGCCGGGCACGCCCGCGGCCGGCGATCCGCGCCGCGAGATCGCGATCTCGTTCGACGACCGCCGCCGCATGGAGGACCGCATCTACCGGCTGCGCACCGGCTACGCCTGGTCGCAGGCGCCGAAATCGCGCACCGTGCGCATGGTCACGAACGTCGAGGTGTTCCGCGCCCGGCAGGGCGACGCCCGCATGGTGCGCTCGAACTACCTGATCAGCGAATTCCGCGTCGACGGCACGCGCTATCTGTCGGGCTGGTGCGGCCACCGCTTCGTCCGCGACGGCGAGCGCTGGCTGATCGCGGTGCGGCAGGTCAACCTGATCGACTGCGACCAGAACCTGCGCAATCCCAGCATCGTCATCTGACGCAACCTCGCGGCATACTCGGCGGGCTCCCTCTCCCATAGGGAGAGGGGTGGGGTGAGGGGTTACGGTCTATCGAGAGTATGGTAACCCCCTCACCCCAACCCTCTCCCCCAATGGGGAGAGGGAGCGCGCTGCCTTCCTGGCTATGCCCAGTATTTCATTCGGAGACGCTATGCCCGCGACCGCGTTCAACTCCCTCATCTTCCGCGACATCTTCTCGACCGCGGAGATGCGCCACGTCTTTTCCGACGAGGCGCGCACCGGCTATTACCTGGAAATCGAAGCGGCGCTCGCGCGCGCGCAGGCCAAGCTCGGCATCATCCCCGAGCACGCCATGCACGAGATCGTCAGCAAATGCCGGATCGAGAACATCGATCTCAACCGCCTCAAGCAGCAGACCGAGCGCATCGGCTATCCGATCCTCGGCGTCGTGCAGCAGATCGTCGGCCTGTGCAAGGACGGTCTCGGCGAATGGGCGCACTGGGGCGCGACCACGCAGGACATCACCGATACCGCCGCGATCCTGCAGATCCGCGCCGCCCTCGACCTGGTCGAAAAGGACATGGAGGCGATTGCCGCCTCGCTCGCCGACCTCTCACGCAAGCATCGCAACACGCCGATGGCCGGCCGCAGCAACCTGCAGCAGGCGGTGCCGCTGACTTTCGGCTTCAAGACCGCGGCGCTGCTCGCCGCCATGCAGCGCCACCGCGAGCGGCTCGCCCAGATGCGCCCGCGGGTCCTGGTCGGCGAGTTCGGCGGCGCGGTCGGCAACCTGGCTTCTCTGGGTACGAGAGGTCTCGAGGTGCAGGCGGCGCTCTGCCAGGAACTCGGTCTCGGCCAGCCCGAGATCGCCTGGCACACGGTGCGCGACCGCATCGGCGAGGTCGGCTGCTTCCTCGGCCTGGTCACCGGCACGCTCGGCAAGATCTCGATGGACGTGAAGCTCCTGATGCAGACCGAGGTCGCCGAGGTCTACGAGCCGTTCCACGAGGGACGCGGCTCGTCGAGCACCATGCCGCAGAAGCGAAACCCGATCGCGTCGCTCTACATCCACTCGACCGCCGCGCTGGTGCGCCAGCACGTCGCGGCGCTCCTCGAAGCCGCGGTCGCCGACCACGAGCGTTCGACCGGGCCCTGGGAGATCGAGTGGATCTCGCTGCCGGAAATCTTCCTGCTGTCCTCCGGCGCGCTGTCGCAGACCAAGCACATGGTCGCCGGCCTCGAAGTGGACGCCGCCCGCATGCGCGCCAATCTCGACATGACACTCGGCATGATCGTCTCGGAAGCGGTGATGATGGGCCTCGGCCCGCATCTCGGCCGCCAGCGCGCCCACGACCTCGTCTACGACATCTGCCGCAAGGTCGCGGCGACCGGCACGCCGCTGGTCGATCTACTGGCCCAGGATGCCGATATCTCGCGGCACCTGACGCGGCCGGAGCTCGAAAAAATGTGCGATCCGGCAAATTATCTCGGCCTTTCGGGCGAAATGGTCGACCGGGTTCTGGCGCTGGAGCCGCGGCGCTAGCGCAGGCGGCGGAAAGTCGATTGCCTTAAGCCGCGCCGCGTGCTCGGTTCATGCTCTCCGGCACGGGAAAAGGTTAAGGACCGAGCTGGCCGCACGACCTTTGGCGGCTTCCGCCGGCGCAAACAGTCGTGGCATAATTGCACCGTATTTTGTCAACAGTAGGCGTAGCCATGCTCCCAAGCTCGCCCGTCCATGCCCTGGTGACCGGCGCGATGCTGATCGCGCTCTCCGGGCTGTCGACAGCCACCCTGGCGCGTGAATTCCGGGCCGCCGACACCCAGGCGGAGGATTACCCGACCGTTCAGGCGCTGCGGTTCATGGCCAAGCAGGTCGAGGAGAAGACGCAAGGGCGCCATCGCATCCGGGTCTTCCATTCGCGGCAACTGGGCGAAGAGAAGGAAACGATCGAGCAGACCCGGGTCGGCGCGATCGACCTCAACCGTACCAATGTGGCGCCGATCGGCTCGCTCATCCCGGCCGCCAATGTGCTGGCGCTGCCGTTTCTGTTCCGCTCGTTCGACCACCTGCACAAGGTGCTCGACCAGAGCATCGGCGACGAGATTCTTGCGAGCTTCCAACGCTACGGGTTTGTCGGCCTGGCGTTCTACGACTCGGGCGCGCGATCGATCTACAATACGCTGCGGCCGGTTCGCTCGCTGGCCGACCTCAAGGGCATGCGCATCCGCGTCCAGCAGTCGGACCTGATGGTCGACATGATCCGGGCGCTCGGCGCCGAACCGGTCGAACTGCCCTACGGCCAGGTGCTCACGGGCCTGCAGACCAAGCTGATCGACGGCGCGGAGAACAACTGGCCGTCCTACGTGACCACCGGCCACTTCAAGGTCGCGCCCCACTACAGCCTGACCGAGCACACGATGGGACCGGAGGTGCTGGTGATGTCGCTGCGCGCATGGGAGGAGCTCTCCGACGCCGACAAGATCGTGTTTCGCAATGCGGCGCGCGAATCGAGCCGGCACATGCGCAACATCTGGACCAGCCTCGAGGAAAGCTCGCGCCAGCAGGCGCGCAACAACGGCAACACGATCGTCGGCAATTTCCCGCGCAAGCCGTTCGAGGACGCCATGAGCCCGATCTATGCCGCGACGGTGACCGATCCCGATCTAAAGACGCTGATCGACCGCGTCCGGCAGGTTCAGTAGAGAATTCGATTTGGCCGTCATCCACCAAGAGCTTTCAGGAAAGCCGCCGGCGCGGCAGCGGCGAGCGATTGACATCGAAGCCGAGAGCGTCGTCCGCACGCTGCCGATCCGGTGGCGTCTCGTCACCATCGCAGCCTTGAACGTCGCCGCCGCCGTGATCCTCGCTGCGCTGATCTGGAGCGGCGCCAACGTGCTCAGCCGCGCCTGGGACGAGGTCCGGCGGGTGCGCGAGTCCGACAAGCTTCTGGTCCAGCTTGGAAAGCGAAGCGAGCCGGCTGCAGAACCTGATCCATCGCTACATCAACCAGCCAAACGCGGAGGTGTTCGCCGAAATCCTGCGGCTGCACGGCGAAGTGCTGAGCACGCTGCGCAACCGCGGCGCGATCGATCCGGTGCTGTCGGGCTCCGCCGACGAACTGCGCGGGGTCACCGAACGATTCCTGCTGGGCTTCGGCGAAGTGCGGGAAGTCCAAAGCACCATCGAGCACACTTACGAGAACGAGGTGCTCAAGCCGGCGAAGGAGATGGCGGGCCTCTACGCCATCATCGAGGGCGCGATCGGCAAGCGCGACGCGCTGCTGTGGCCCTCGCTCGGAAAATCGCGCGAGGCCTTCACGTCGAGCCTGGTCGCCGCCAACGCGTTCTATCTGTCGCTCGCGTCCGATGCCGCCGACGACGCGCGGCGCGGCATCGCCACCGTCGAGCAGACCGTTCCGGTGATGATCGATCTCGCCGAGAACGACCTGCAGCGCGCCGCGCTGCGCGCGCTCGCGCAGCGGGCGTCGGCGTTCCGGGAGGGATTGAAGAGCCTCAACGAGCAGTTCGCCACGCGCTCCAACCTGCTGCGCAGCGCGATCGACGACAACCAGGCGGCCATGATCGCGGTGATCAACGGGCTGTCGGCACAAATGAACGCACGCGAGCTGCAGGCGCAGGGCAGCTTCGACCACACGCTCGCCGACATCTATCAGAACGTGGCGCTGGTCACCGTGCTGTTCCTGATCCTGATCATCGTGTTCGGCGTGCTGGTCTCGCGCAGCATCAGCCTGCCGCTCAAGGAACTGGTCCAGGCGATGCAGGCGGTGGTGGCCGAGAAGTACGAGCACCTGATCCGCGGCACCAAGGCGCGCGACGAGATCGGCGAGATGGCGCGCTCGCTCGAGGTGTTCCGGGAGAATGCGCTAGCCAAGCGCAAGGCCGAGAACGAGCTGCGCGCCTCGAAGGAGCGCGCCGAGGTCGCGCTGGATGACCTGCGCGAGGCGCAGCAGAACCTGATCGCGGCCGAGAAGCTCGCGGCGCTCGGCGGGCTCGTGGCCGGTGTCGCGCACGAGGTCAACAATCCGATCGGCATCAGTCTCACCGTGGCGTCGAGCTTCGCGCGCCGCTGCGACGACTTCGCCCGCGAGGTCAGCGCCGGACCGCTGCGCAAATCGCGACTCGACGAATTCCTCGAAGGCGGCCGCGATGCCGCCAACCAACTGGTCGCCAACCTGCAGCGCGCCGGCGAGCTGGTCCAATCGTTCAAGCAGGTCGCGGTCGACCGCAGTCACGCCGAACGGCGGCAGTTCGATCTGCGCGAATCGACCGATCAGATCGTGGCGAGCCTGCGCCCGGTGCTGAAGAAGTCGCAGATCACGCTCACGGTCGACGTGCCTTCGATCACCATGGACAGCTATCCCGGTTCGTACGGACAGGTGCTGACCAACCTGTTCCTGAACGCAGTCATTCACGCCTTTCCGGATGGCCGCGACGGCCATGTCATCATCGAGGCGCGCCAGGTTGGCGAGAATAACGTGGAAATCTTCGTCTCCGACGACGGCGTCGGCATGAACGAGGAGACCCAACGCCGCGCCCTCGATCCGTTCTTCACCACCCGCCGCAACGAGGGCGGCACCGGGCTCGGACTGCATATCATCTTCAATCTGGTCACCCAGCAACTCGGCGGCAGGCTCACCTTCGAGTCGAAGCTCGGATGGGGCACGCGTTTCCGCATCATGATGCCGCGCGTCGCGCCGTTCGAGCAGCCCTCGCCGCCTATGCAGGCCCACATCAACAGTAACGGACCGAGTACATGGCCGAGCCAGACGACATCGTCCACCTGATCGACGATTCGGGCGTCGAGACGCCCGCCGACGAAGGCCCGCGCTGGCAAGTCGCCGTGATCGACGACGAGCCGGCCGTGCACGACGGCACGCGCTTTGCGCTCTCCGACTACACGCTTAACGGCCAGGGGCTCAATATCATCTCGGCCTATTCGGCGGCCGAAGGGCGCGAACTACTGCGCCGGCACCCGGACGTGGCGGTGATCCTGCTCGACGTGATCATGGAGAGCGACACCGCCGGTCTCGATCTGGTCGAGTTCATCCGCAAGGATCTCAAGAACGACACCGTGCGCATCATCCTGCGCACCGGCCAGCCGGGCCAGGCGCCGGAGCGGCGGGTCATCGTCGATTACGACATCAACGACTACAAGGCCAAGACCGAGCTGACCGCCGACAAGCTGTTCACCGCGCTGACAGCGGCGCTGCGCAGCTACCAGCAGCTTCAGCGCATGGTGGAAACCCGCCGCGGGCTCGAGATCATCATCGAGGCCGCCGGCACCCTGTTCGATTTCAAGTCGATGCAACGGCTCGCCGAAGGCGTGCTGACCCAGATCGCGTCGCTCCTCAACGTCGATTGTGCCGGCATCCTGGTGCTGCGCGAAGCAGAGAACGCACACGAGACGTTTTCGGTGCTGGCGGGCTCGGGGTGCTACAGCCGCTTCATCGGCCGGGATGTGTCCAACATCATCGAAACCGATCTGCGCCAACTGGTCGAGGAGGCGTTCACCCGGCGACGCCACGAGTTCTCAGGCCGCCGTTCGGTGCTCTACATCCGCACGATCAGCGGGCGCGAGGTCGTGGTCGTGCTTGAAGCGGCGCGCCGGCTGTCCGAGACCGACCGCACGCTGGTCGAAATCTTCTGCAGCCGGCTGTCGATCGCGTTCGACAACGTGCTGCTCTACGAGCAATTGCAGGAAGCCAATATGGGCCTGGAGGGCCGGGTCGCGCAGCGCACCGAGGAGCTGACCTCGGCGAACCGGCGGCTCGCCTCGCAGTGGGCCAGACTGCGCCAGGCCAACAACTTCAAGAGCGAGATTCTCGGTACCGTCGCGCACGATCTGAAAAACCCCCTGGGCGTCATCCTCGGCCGCACCGAGATCCTCAAAGAGATGATCGGCGCCACCGGCTCGCTCAATCCCGACGTCGAGGCGCAGATCGCCTACATCCGCAACGCCGCCAACCGGCTGACCGAGATGGTGGACGATCTGGTTTCGGACGCCATGGCCGACGCCCTCAACATTACGATCCGCCGCGAGCCGATCAATCTCGCGGTCCTGATCGAGGAGGTCGCGGATGCGAACCGCCCGCTGGCGCAGCGGAAGAACCAGACCCTCAGCGTCGTCACGCAGGCCGACCAGATCACCATGGGGGACGCGGACCGGGTCCGCGAAGCGATCGACAACCTGGTGAGCAACGCCATCAAGTACAGCCCGATCGGCGGCCCGATCGAACTCACGGTCGCGCCCGAAGGCGATAAAATCGCCATACTCGTCAAGGACAAGGGTCCGGGGCTGTCGCCGGAAGACATTTCGCGGCTGTTCGGGCGTTTCCAGCGGCTGTCGGCGAAGCCGACCGCTGGCGAGACCTCGACGGGGCTGGGTCTCTCGATCGTCAAGCGCATCATCGACCTGCACCACGGAAGCGTCACGGTCGAAAGCGGGGGCCCCGGACAAGGCGCGATATTCAAGGTGGCCCTTCCGGTGGCAGTGACCGAACAAGCTCCATGAGCCAAGCGCAGCACATCGTGGTCGTCGACGACGAGCAGCCGGCCCGTGAGATGGTCGGCGACTATCTGCGCATGCACGGCTACAGCGTCGGCCTGTGCGACGGCGGCGCCAGCCTGCGCGCGGCCATCGCCCAGCAGGCGCCGGACCTGATCGTGCTCGACCTCAACATGCCGGAGGAGGACGGGCTCTCGATCATTCGCGACCTGAAGAAGCAGATGAACGTCCCGATCATCATGCTGACCGCAACCGCGAGCGCGATCGACCGGGTGGTCGGACTGGAGCTTGGTGCCGACGACTACCTCGCCAAACCCTGCGAATTGCGCGAGTTGCTGGCCCGCATTCGCGTAGTGCTGCGGCGGGGCGGCCCGGTGCAGGCTCCGGCGGCTGCCGCGGCGTTGGCTCCAGCCGCAGCCGAGGCGGCCAAGGGCGTGCGATTCGGCACCAAATGGCTCGATCACGATGCCCAGGTGCTGCGCGACGAGAACGGCCACGAGCACCCGCTCACCGCCTCCGAATACGGGCTCCTGAAGGTCTTTGCGGCCAATCCGAAGCGGGTGCTGTCCCGCGACCGGCTGCTGGAACTGTCCCAGGCGCGCGATGCGGAGGCCTTCGACCGGGCCATCGACCTGCGAATCATGCGGATCCGGCGCAAGATCGAGCCCAACCCGGCCCATCCAACCGTCATCCGGACCGTCCGCGGCGGCGGCTATGTTTTTTCGCCGACCGGCGAAACCTGATTTCCTTATCCCCAGGCTGCGAAACTGGATTGCTTCGCTGTGGCCGCCAAGCCATCCGCGACGAAACACAAGTGGTAATTAAGTACCGTTTGTTTCGTCGCTGCGCTCCCCACGAAACAATCGCCCCGGCGACGAAACCATTTTCCATTTCCCACGTAACATCCAAGCAACAGGGGGCTGTTAGTCAATTGGGCAAGGGCAAGCTACCAAGCTACAGGGGATCGTCATGCAAATCGGATACGCGCTGCGCGATGTCATTTCCACGCGCACCAAGCCGTCCGTTCCGGAAACTTCGGATGAGGCGCTGGTCGGGCTGATCGCCGATGGCGACAAGCGCGCCATGCAGGTCCTCTACGCCCGGCACAACGTGCGGGTTTATCGCTTCATCGTCCGCCTCACCGGCAATACCTCGCTGGCCGAGGACCTCGTGAGCGAGGTGTTCCTGGACGTGTGGCGGCAGGCCGACGCCTTCGAGGCGAAGGCGCAGGTTTCGACCTGGCTCCTGGCGATCGCGCGCTACAAGGCGCTCTCGGCGCTGCGCCGCCGCTCGGAAGAGCAGCTCGACGACCAGGTGGCCGCGGCCATCCCGGACACCTCGGACGATCCGGAAACCGCCATGTATCACAAGGACCGCAACACGCTGGTCCAGAAGTGCCTGTCGCAGCTGTCGCCGGCGCATCGCGAAGTGATCGATCTCGTCTACTATCACGAGAAGTCGGTCGACGAAGTCGCCAAGATCACCGGCGTGCCGGCCGCGACCGTCAAGACCCGCATGTTCTACGCGCGCAACAAGATGCAAGAGCTGCTCAAGCGATCTGGCGTGCACGCGACCGCTCACTAAGCTTCACCTGTCCCCAGCTGCTGCTGTTTCACCGCGGAACGAGGCGTCAATCCCCCAACCTCCAGGCGTCCCGGACCGCGGACCCACCTAAACCCCATGAAAAAAGGCGATGCGGGCTGAGCTCCCCCCGGGCTCAGCCCGCTAACTTTTTGGGGCTGGCGTAAAGCAGAACGAACCTCAGCGCGGACGGCGACTGCGCCACATTCCCGAGATCACCGCGATCGCCAACAGCAGGCCCGCGACCGGGATCCACAAAAGCACGGCGCCGAGCGCCAGCACGAGCACCAGGACCGCCACGGCGGCCACGACCAGCGCAATCAGGAAGAAACCGAGCGGGCCGATCTTGGCGACATAGATGCGCTGGGTGCCGGCAGACGACCAGCCGGCCGCACCATCCCAGCGCGTCTCGGCCTCGCCGGGCAAAATGATCTCCGGCTCGATCCGGGGCTTCTCGCCCCGCGGCACTGGTCGCTGGTCCATTCGACACCTCGCGGCTGCTGACCCCTTATGTGGGGGCCGCAGCCGCCATGCGCTACCTGGACCAGCCTGGACGCGAATCGGCGCCTTACTGCCCGGCGGGCAGCGGCCAGATTTTTCGGGCGTAGTCGATCAGCGCGGCGCTGACCGCCTCCGGCTGCTCGGCGATCACCGCGTGGCTCGCATTGTCGATCACCGTGACGGTGACACGATTGCCGAGCTGCCGCCGGTAGGCCTGCGCATCCTCGACATGGGCGAGCGGGTCGTGCGCCGGCTGCACGTAGAGGACGGGCGCCCGTCCGGCGGCGAAATCCTCTTCGCGCGAGGTGCGGTCGCCGGCGAGCCGCTCGGCCGCCAGAGCCTGCGGATACCAGCCGGTGAGCCAGGCGCGCGGATCGTTGCCGGGCGCGAAGAACGCAAACCGCAGCGCTTCGAGCCGCTTGTCTTCCGGCAGCGACGAATCGGCACTGTCGCGGATCGCTTCGCGCACCTGCGGCGGGCTCGGCGCCTTGCCGATATTGGCGGCGACCAGCGCCACCGCGGTCACCAGTTCGGGACGGTCGGTCGCAAGCATGCGCGCCACCCGGTTGCCGAAAGCATGGCCGACCACGAAGGCAGGGCCGAGACCTTCCTCTTCGATCACGGCCGCGACGTCGGCTGCGTAATCGTGCAGATCGATCCCGGTCAGCGGTGCGTTGCTGTGCCCGATGCCGCGCGGCTGCGGCCGCAGCACGCGATAGCCGGCCTCGGCGAGGCGCGCGGCGATCGGGTCGAAATCTTCGGCGCCGCGCCCCAGCGACGGCAGCAGGACGATCAACGGCCCCTGGCCTTGGGCAAGAATCTCGATCTGCCCATCGTCGCCTTGGACGATGGTGCTGGTCGCCTGTCCGGCGAGCGCGGAGCCGACGCTAGCAATCACAGCGGCACAACCAACGATGATGGAGACAGCCCACTGCATGGTTCCCCTCCCCCATTGACCCGCCCGACTCGAATGCTCGCAGAGGGCCAGACGATTGCAAAGCAACAATTACTGTTGAAGATTGGAATCGCTTGAGAAAATGAGCTTGACGAGCGCTTCGACTCGGATTTCCAGCGGAATTTTGATGCGCTGCGAACGGCGCGGGCGGGACAGCCTGTGGATTACTCGACTTTCAGCCCCAGCCGCTTGATCAACGCCGACCATTTCGCCTCCCCCTGGTCGATGTTGGCGGCGTATTCCTCGGGGCTCGAACTCAGCACCTCGCCGCCGTCGGCGACGATCCGCGCCCGGATCTCGGGCAACGCTGTCAGCCCCCGCAACTCCTTGTTGAGCCGCGCAATGATGTCCTTCGGCGTGCCGGCAGGCGCCAGCAGCCCGTAATAGACCACCGCCTCGAAGCCCGGCAGGCCCAACTCGGCGACCGTCGGCACGTCCGGAAGGATCGCCACCCGTGACCGCGCCGCCACCGCCATCGCGAGCAGTTGCCCGGCCTGGACGTTGCTCATCGCCGGCGGCAGCGTGTTGAACGCGTATTTGATGTGGCCGCCGATCAGGTCGGTGGTGAGCGGGCCGGTCCCCTTATAGGGCACGATCGTCATGTCGACATCGGCAGTCGACTTGAACAGCACCGCCGCCATGTAGTTCTCGGTGCCGGGCGGCGGCGTGCCGGCGTCGAGCTTGCCGGGTTGCGCCTTGGCGAGTGCGATCAGCTCGGCGACCGTCTTCGCCGGCGCCGACGGATGCGCCATCAGCACGATCGGCGTCGAGGCGATCAGCCCGATCGGGGCGAAATCCTTGCGCGGGTCGTAGCCGGGATTGGCATAGAGCGTGGGATTGATCAGCGTGGTGCCGCTCGTCGCCATCACCAGCGTGTAGCCATCGGGCGCGGCCTTGGCGGCAAGCCGCGTGCCGATCACGCCGGCCGCGCCGCCCTTGTTGTCGACCACGACCTGCTGGCCGAGCGCAGCGGAAAGTTTGTCGGCAACGATCCTTCCCATCGCGTCGACGCCGCCGCCGGCCGGGAACGGCACGATCATGGTGATCGGGCGCGAGGGGTATTTGTCCTGCGCCGCCGCCGGAGCGAGCATCGATGCCGCAATGATCGCCGCAGCGGTCGCAAGCGCATTCAATCCTGCACGCATGGTCGCGGTCTCCGGCTGGACGGCGATATTGACATGCATGTTACGCCAACCGGCGACCGGCTCAACCGCCGTGCATGCCGTAGGCAAGCCACCTGGCAAACGCTATGCTTTGCAGCAGCCTAGGCGGCCTTCTCAAATCAATCCAAACAGCCAAGCCGTCGAGGGCACAAAGGCGACGCAAGATCAATAAGGGTTGCCTCCCCGGCAACCCAGAGAGGACACTCATGGCAAAGCTCAACATCAACGGCAGTATTCGGGACATCGATATCGAGCCCGATACCCCGCTCCTGTGGGTCATCCGCGAGCAGGTCGGACTGACCGGGACCAAATACGGCTGCGGCGTCGCGCAATGCGGCGCGTGCTCGGTGCATCTCAACGACACCGTCGTGCGCTCGTGTTCGCTGCGGGTCGGCGACGTGAAGGACACCGACAAGATCGTCACCATCGAGGGACTGTCGGCCGATTCCTCGCACCCGGTGCAGAAGGCATGGGCCACGGTCGACGTGCCGCAATGCGGCTACTGCCAGTCGGGACAGATCATGGCGGCGGTGGCCCTGCTCAAGCAGAAGCCAAAACCGACCGATGCCGACATCGACGCCGCGATGACCAACATCTGCCGCTGCGGCACCTATCAGCGCATCCGCCAGGCCGTGCATGTCGCGGCCGGCAGCAGCACGTCCAGAACCTGAGCCAAGGAGGTCAATCATGACAACGACCATCCGCGGCAAGGCCGCGAAACTTTCACGCCGTCACTTTGTCGTCGGCTCCGCCGCAGCGAGCGGCGGCCTGGCGCTCGGCTTCCATGTGCCGTTCGGCATCGACACCGCGGCCGCGCAGAACGCGCCGGCCGAGGTCAACATCTGGGTCGCGATCAAGCCGGACGAAACCGTCGTGATCCGCATCGCGCGCTCCGAGATGGGCCAGGGCACGATCACGGGTCTCGCCCAGCTCATCGCCGAAGAACTCGAATGCGACTGGAGCAAGGTGACGACCGAGCCGATCACGCCCGGCCGCAACCTCGCCAACAAGCGCGTCTGGGGCGACATGTCGACCGGCGGCAGCCGTGGCATCCGCACCTCGCAGGACTATGTGCGCCGCGCCGGCGTCACCGCACGCATGATGCTGCTGCAAGCCGCCGCCGACGAGTGGAAGGTCCCGGTCGGCGAGCTCACGGTGTCCGACGGCGTCATCAAGCACGCCGCCTCCAACCGGCAGACCAGCTACGGCAAGGTTGCGGCTGCAGCCGCGAAGCTCACCGAGCCCGATCCGAAGGGCGTGAAGCTCAAGGATCCGAAGAGCTGGAAGGTCGCCGGCCAGCCGAAGAAGCGCATCGACACTGCCGACAAACTCAACGGCAGCAAGGTCTATGCGATCGACGTCAAGCTGCCGGGCATGCTCAGCGCCGCCATCAAGGATGCGCCGGTGTTCGGCAGCAAGGTCGTGAGCTACGACGAGTCGAAGATCGCCGGCCGGCCCGGCGTGAAGAAGGTGATGAAGGTCGGTGACACCGCCGTCGCAGTCGTCGCCGATACCTGGTGGCACGCCAAGAGTGCGCTCGAGGCGCTGCCGATCGTCTGGAACGAGGGCGACAACGCCAAGGTGTCGGACGCCAGCATCGCCGAGCATCTCAAGACCGGCTTCACCGCCACCGAGACCAACGGCGGCCGCAACGAGGGCGATGCCCTCACGGCGATCGCCGGCGCGGCCAAGAAGGTCGAGGCGGTCTATTCGACACCGTTCCTCGCCCATGCCTGCATGGAGCCGATGAACTGCACCGTGCTCTACACGCCCGACAAGGTCGAGGGCTGGATCCCGTCGCAGAGCGTCGAGGCCTCGCTCGCGGCATTGTCGGAGGTGTCCGGCGTGCCGATCGGCAAGTGTGACGTCCACCGCATCGACCTCGGCGGCGGCTTCGGCCGACGCGGCGGTACGCAGGACTACACCCGCCAGGCCACCGAGATCGCCAAGCAATTCCCCGGCACCCCGATCAAGCTGATCTGGAGCCGCGAGGAAGACATGGCGCACGACTTCTTCCGCCCGATCTCGCAATGCAAGCTGTCGGCGGGCCTCGACGCGCAGGGCAATCTGGTCGGCCTGCACGTGCGGCTCACCGGCCAGTCGATCAATGCCTGGCTCAACCCGGCGGGCATCGTCGGCGGCAAGGACGAGCGGCAACTGCAAGGCTGGTGGGCGGCGCCCGGCGACGCGCAGCTCGGCTACACCGTGCCGAACCTGCTGACCGAATACGTGATGCGCAACACGCACGTTCCGGTCGGCCCCTGGCGCGGGGTGAACACCAACCAGAACGGCATCTACATGGAGTGCTTCATCGAGGAATGCGCACGGGCCGCGGGCAAGGATTCGCTCGAGTTCCGCCGCGCCTTGATGAGCAAGCACCCCAAGCATCTGGCCGTGCTCAATGCAGCGGCCGAGAAGGGCGACTGGGGCAAGCCGCTGCCCGCGGGCGTGCATCGCGGCATCGCCCAGTTCATGGGCTATGGCAGCTACTCGGCCGCCACCGCCGAGGTCTCGGTGAGCCCGGACGGCAAGCTCAAGGTTCACCGCATGGTGCTGGCTTTGAATTGCGGCCACGCGGTCAATCCCGACCAGATCGCCGCCCAGGTCGAAGGCTCGGTGGCCTACGGCCTGTCGGCGGCGCTCTACGGCGAGTGCAAGGTCAAGGACGGCCGCATGGTCGATCTCAACTTCGACACGCATCAGATCATGCGGATCGACGAGATGCCAAAGGTCGAGACCGTGATCGTGCCGACCTACGACTTCTGGGGCGGCGTCGGCGAACCGACCATCTGCGTGGTGATCCCGTCGGTGCTCAACGCCATCATGGCGGCGACCGGCAAGCCGGTGCGCAGCCTGCCGCTGAAGAACGTGAAGCTGGTCTGACCGTTGAGGCCGCGCAACAGGTGTGATTGCCGGGCTTGACCCGGCAATCGCCACTCGTCACCCCCGGGCTTGACCCGGGGGTCTATCTTTCCGCAAGAAGATGGATTGCCGGGCATAGGCGGAGCGAAGCGACGCCGTCCTTCGGACGACTATGCCCGGCAATGACAGACCCGTGCTGGGTCACGCCGAGCCGAGCAAGCCATGCCGCATCCCGACCGTTTCCTGCTCGCCGGCGTCATGGGCGACCCGGTGATGCATTCGCGCTCGCCGGAACTGCATGGCTATTGGTTCAAGAAATACGGCCTGACCGGCAGCTACCTGCCGCTCGCGATCAAGCCCGCCGGGCTGCGCGCGGCGTTGCGCGCGCTACCCGCCCTGGGCTTTTCAGGCTGCAACCTGACGATCCCGCACAAGGAGGCGGCGCTCGCCATCGTCGATACCGTCGACCCGGTGGCGAAGCGCATCGGCGCCATGAACTGCGTGGTGGTCAGGCCCGACGGCTCCCTTGCGGGCTACAACCACGACGCCTTCGGCTATATCGAGAGCATCCGCGAGGCGCAGCCTGGCTGGCGCGCGGACGCCGGTCCCATCGTCATGATCGGCGCGGGCGGCAGCGCACGCGCGATCCTGGTGGGACTGATCGACCAGGGCGCGCGCGACATCCGCCTGGTCAACCGCACCCTCGCGCGCGCCGAAGCGCTGGCGCAAGAATTCGGCGGCGCGATCAAGGCGCTGCCCTGGGAGGATCGCCATCAAGCGCTCGCCGGCGCCGCCATGCTGGTCAACACCACGAGCCAGGGCATGAGCGGTGAGCCGCCGCTCGACCTCGCGCTCGACGCGCTGCCGGTCGCCGCACTGGTGTCCGACATCATCTACATCCCGCGCGAGACACCGCTCCTCGCCGCAGCCCGCAAGCGCGGCAATCCGGCCGTGAACGGGCTCGGCATGCTGCTGCACCAGGCGCGCCCCGCCTTCCACGCCTGGTTCGGGATCATGCCCGAAGTCACGGCGGAGCTGCGCGCGCTGATCGAGGACAAGACGTGAGCCAAGACATTGGCCAGGGCACGAAACAAGCCATGGACCGCCGCGAAGTGCTCGCGACCGGGCTCGCCTCGTTGTCGGCGGTGGCGCTGCCGTCGATGGCGCTCGCCTATCCGGACCGCACCATCAAGCTCGTCGTGCCGTTCTCGCCCGGCGGCGCGACCGACGTGGTCGGCCGGCTGTGGGCGGAGAAGATGAAGCCGCTACTCGGCACCATCGTCACCGAGAATCGCGGCGGCGGTGGCGGCGTGACCGGAGCGGCCGAGGTGGCGCGCGCGCAGCCGGACGGTCACACTTTCCTCTTCGGCAATACCTCGACGCAGGTGCTGATCCCGGCGATCCTGCCCCATCCGCCCTACGACCCGCTCAAAGATTTCGTCAGCATCGCCATCATCTGCAACGCGCCGACCTCGATCGTGGTGCACGAGTCGGTGCCGGCGCGCACGCTCCAGGAGCTGGTGGCGTACACCAAGGCCAATCCCGGCAAACTGTCCTACGGCTCGGCCGGCGCCGGCACGCTCACCAATCTCGCCGGCGAACTGTTCAAGCAACTCATCGGCGCGCCGGATATCGTGCACATCCCCTACAAGGGCTCCGCGCCCGGCGTCGCCGATCTCGCCAGCGGGCACATTCCAATGATGACGCCCAACCTGGGCGGGCCGCTGATCGAATTCCACCGCCAGGGCAAAGTCCGTATCCTGGCGGTGAACGCGACCGTCCGCAGCAAGAGCCTGCCCGATGTGCCCACCGCGCTCGAAGCCGGGCTTGCCGGCATGGTGGCGGGCAACCTCAACGGACTGTTCGCCCCGGCCGGCGTGCCGCGCGCTATCGTCGAGCGGATCGCGGACGCGACCCGCACGGTGGTCGCCGACGCCGACTTCCAGCGCATCCTGGTGGCCTCGGGATTCGAACCGGCGCCCGATACCGGACCCGAACAGACGCGCGCCTTCATCGCAGCCGAACTGGCACGCTGGGTCCCGATCATGAAGGCGACTGGATTCAAGATGGAGTGAGCGGGCAGACGGCTCTTATGCTGAGGAGCCGACCGACAGCGCGTCTCGTCGTCATGGCCGGCCTTGTGCCGGGCATCCGCTTAGGTAGGCACAGTGCTCACCTAAGCGGGATTGCCGGGACAAGCCCGGCAGCAACGCGGAGAGTGTCGACACATCAGACACATCAAAAGGTCAATCATGGCGCGCGTCCCCTTGATCCAAGAACAAGACCATCCCGAGCTCGCCGAGGTCATCCAGAAATACGCCGCCGGCCGGCGCGGCAAGCTGCTCAATCTCTACCGCATGCTGCTCAACGCCCCTGCGCTCGCGGAAAGCTGGTTCAACCATTCCAACGCGATCCGCTGGAAGACCACGCTCGACGGCAGGCTGCGCGAGATCATCATCATCCGCATGGGCCACCTCGCCGGCTGCGGCTACGTGCTGCGCCAGCACGTGCCCGCACTCGCGCTCGCCGATGGCGTGACGGTCGAGGAATGCAACGCGCTCGCCGACTGGCGCGCGAGCAAATTGTTCAGCGAGCGCGAGCGCGCGGCGCTCGCCTACGCGGATGCCATGACGCGCGAGATCAAGGTGCCGGCCCCGGTGTTCGCCGAAGTCAAAAAGCACTTCGACGCCCGCGCCACCGTCGAGCTGACGGTGCTGATCGGCACCTACAACATGAATGCTCGCGTGCTCGAGGCGCTCGAACTCGACCTCGAACCGCCTGCATCTTGACCGGAGCTGGTCAGTGTCAATCCGCAAACCTCCGGTGCTGGTGGTCGAAGACGACCGCTTCCTGCGCGTCGTCGGCGTCGTGCTCGATCCCGGCACGCCGAAAGAGCGTGTCGACGCCTATGCGGATTTCTTCGCCCACGACGAGCGCGATTTCGCCGGCTGGTGCCGGCGCGTGCGCGAGCGCGCCGCGGCGCTCTACCCGGCGGAGGTACGGCTGGTCGAGGACCAGAAGCAATTGCGCTCGCAAGCACTTGCCGCGAATGCGCTGATCGTCGAGTCGCTCGGCGTCGGGCGCGAGGAGCTCGCCGGCGCGAACCTCCGCCTGGTGCAGAAATACGGCACCCGCACGCGCAACATCAATCTCGCCGAATGCGAGGCGCGCAACATCAAGGTGCTCACCATCCGCCGCCGCGCCAACATCGCCTGCGCCGAGATGACGATCGCGCTGATGCTGATCCTGGCGAAGAAGATGCAGCGGGTGATGAACCGCATCAGCCGCGAGCAGCTCTCGATCGTCGGCTATCATTACAAGCCGTTCGACCGCCGCCACACGCCGAACTCGAACTGGGCGCGCATCAACGGCATCCGAATGCTCAACGAGTCGACCATCGGCATCATCGGCGTGGGCGAGATCGGCCGCGAGGTCGCGTTGCGCGCCAACGCCTTCGGCATGCGCATTCTCTACTATCAGCGCACCCGGTTGCCGGATGCAGAGGAACGCGAGCTCAACGCGACCTTTGCGCCGCTCCCCGATCTGCTCGGCAAGAGCGACTGGATCGTTCCGCAGCTTCCCTCGACCGACTCCACCCGGGGCTTCATCAACCGCGAGCGCTTCGCCCAGATGAAGCGCGGCGCCTGCCTGGTCAACATCTCGCGCGCCGAAATCGTCGACCGCCCCGCCCTGATCGAGGCGCTGAAATCGCAGCGGCTCGGCGGCTTCGGCCTCGACCCGCCCTACGAGGCGCCGGGACGCAGCGACGACGAACTGCTCAAGTTCGACAACGTGGTGATGTCACCGCACATCGCCGCCCAGCCGCGCCAGAACGCGCTCAACGACCTGGCCGACATGATGGAACGGCTGGCGCAGCAATATGCGGAGCAATCATGACCAAGGCGTTCCGGTTTCACGCCATCGGCGGCCCCGAGGTTCTGCGCTTCGAGGACGTGGAACTCCCCGCACCCGGCCCCGGCGAAGTCCGCATGCGCAACGTCGCGGTCGCGCTCAACTTCCGCGACGTGCTGATGCGCAAGGGCGTGCACGCGGTGAAGTCGCTGCCGTCCGGCATCGGGCTCGAAAGCGCGGGCGTGATCGCGGCGCTCGGGCCCGGCGTCGAAGGCTTCAAGGTCGGCGACCGCGTCGCCTATGCGGGCATGCCGGAGGGCGCCTGCGCGGAGGAGCGGATCGTTCCGGCCGCCCGCCTCATTCCGCTGCCCGCGACCGTCAGCGAGCGCACCGCCGCCGCCATGATGATCCGCGGCATGACCGCGCGCGCCCTGCTCAAGGACGCCTATGCGGTCAAGCCCGGCGACACGATCCTTGATTCATGCCGCGGCCGGCGGCGTCGGCCTGATCATGTGCCAGTGGGCGAAGCACCTCGGCGCCACCGTGATCGGCACGGTGAGCAGCGACGAAAAGGCCAAGGTCGCGCGCGAGCACGGCTGCGACCACGCCATTGTGTACACGCGCGAGGATTTCGTCGGGCGGGTGCGCGAGATCACGAACGGCGAAGGCCTGCCGGTGGTCTACGATTCGATCGGCCGCGACACCTTCGAAGGCTCGCTCAAGTGCCTGCGCCGGCGCGGCTATATGTGCTCGTTCGGCGAGGCCTCGGGCGATCCCGACCCGATGCCGCCGCGCCGGCTGGGCGCGCTCGGCTCGATCTATCTCACGCATCCGAGCGTGACCAACTACACCTTTACCCGCGCCGAGCTGATGGCGACGGCAAATGACCTGTTCGAGATGGTCGGCAGCGGCAGGATCAGGATCGAGATCAGCCAGGAATACGCGCTGCGCGATACCCCGCGCGCGCATGCGGATATGGAAGCGCGCAAGACGACCGGCTCGATCGTGCTGGTTGTTTAATTGATGATGCCACCGCGAACTCGGTGCGCTCCCTCTCCCCGCTCCGCGGGGCGAGGGAAGAGAGCGCCGGCGAGCGCCGCGCGTCTCAATGCCCCGTCGCCATCGCGGCGAGCGTCTCCGGTGCCTCCGGCAGCGCATTTCCCCGCCACACCACGTGCATGTCGGGCCGCAGCAGCAGCAGGTCGTAGCCGTAGACATCGCGCGGCGCGGCATCGGCAATATCGAGCACCTGGAGCGGCGCACCGAGCGCCGCGAACGCTCGCTCCAGCGCCGCGGTCGCCGCCCGCGTGCCGCCGAGCCGCAGCAGCGTGTAGCCGTGCCCATAGCCGATGCGATCCTGCATCGCGCTGCCGTCGGCGAGCCATGTGTGCGGCAGCCGCGCGCCCGGCCATGTGGTCGGCTCGTATTCCATGAATTTCGGCTCGGGTCCCTCGCCCGGCTCCCGCGCGATCAGCGGCGAGCCGGCATAGCGGTAACCGAGCTCTGCACCGATCATATCGCTCGCCTTGCGCTGCTCGACGTCGGCAAGTTTTGCGAACTCGGCACGCGCCGCCAGTCCCTCCGGCGTGTTCTCGCGAATGAGCGGACGATAGGCGCCGCGCCACACGCGGCGCCCAACCGTGGCGTGGCGCGAAGCCGCGACATTGCGGGCGCCGATCTGGCGGCGCTCAGTCTCGTAGGACGGCAGCAGGTTCGGCCCGCCCCAGCCCTGCAGCACCGCCGCGAGCTTCCACGACAGGTCGATGGCGTCGCCGACCCCGCTGTTCATGCCGAGCCCGCCGGTCGGAATGACCAGATGCACGGCATCGCCGGCGAGGAACACACGGCCTTCGCCGTACTGGTCGGCGAGCAGCAGGTTCTGCCGCCACATGCCGGCGAACAGCATCTCGTACGCGAGCGGCATCGCGATGGTCTTCTCGAACATCGGCCGCATCTCGGCTTCGCTCTCGACGATCGAGTGCAGGGTGAAGTGCCTGGTCGAATCCTGCACGATGAGCTGCGTCGCCTTGTCGTCGGCGACGTGATAGTGGCGGCCCCTTGCCGATCGGGATGCGCTCGTAAAGCTCGTCGCAGCGGTAGAGCGCCTGGCAGAGCTGCAGCAGCTGGTCGCCCTGCAACGCGATGCCGAGCTGCTTGCGCACGGTGCTCGAGCCGCCGTCGCAACCGACGAGATATTGCGCCTCGATCTCGGACGTCGCGCCGCCGAGGTCGCGCACCGTCGCGGTCACTGAGCCTTGATCCTGCGTGAATGACAGCAGCTCGCAGCCGAACCGCACCGTAACGCTCGGCAACGTCTCGGCGATCGACTTCAGCAACGGTTCGAGCGTGTATTGCGAGATCAGCTGATAGGGCTCGAGCGGCAGCGTGCCATCCGTGCATTTGGCGATCCGCGCCTTCGCCTCGGTGACCGAAGGATGCGGGTGATGCACCAGCGGCGGCTCGGTGAGCGAGAACACGATGAAGATGTCCATCGGGCAGTGCGCCGGCAAGCCGGCCGCGCGCACCCGTTCGGCGATCCCCATGCGCCGATAGATTTCCATGGTGCGGGCGTTGCAGCGTTCCATCTTGGGCAGGAACGCGGGCTCGGGCTTCTGCTCGATCAGCGTGCATTGGATGCCGCGCAGCCCGAGGTCGATGGCGAGCGTGAGGCCGGTCGGCCCGGCGCCGGCAATCAGGACTTGGGTCGGCATGGTGGATCGACTCACTTCAGGTCGTCACATGCGGCTCGATGCCGGCGTTCTTCACCACTTCGTTGACCTTGTCGATCTCGCGCTTGAGCGCGGCCGCGAGTGCCGCGGCGTTGCCGCCGGCGGGCTCGATGCCGGCGGCCCGGAGCTGCTTCTCGGCCGCCGGCGAGTTCGCAGCCACGATCGCCTCGGCGGTGATCTTGTCGATGATCGCCGGCGGCACGCCGGGCCGCGCGAACAGCCCGACGATGGTCGCCAGATCGAAATTCGGCACCACATCGGACACCGCCGGCACCTCCGGCGCCTGGAACCAGCGCCCTTCCCCGTTCTGCGCCAAGAGCTTGACCTTCTTGCTCTCGACCGCGCCGGCCAGCGACGGATAGGCCGCGAACAGCACCTGAACGTGACCGCCAAGCAGCGCCGGCACCGACTGGCCGGTGCCGCGATATGGAATGTGCGTCATCTTGAGCTGCAGCGGCGCCTTCAGGGCCTCCATCGACAGATGATGGATGCTGCCGACGCCGGATGACCCGTAGTTGATCTCGCCCGGATGAGCTTTCACGTAGTCGATGAACTCCCGCAGCGTCGATACCGGCAGGTCCGGATGCGCGGCGAGGAACATCGGCGTGCGGCCGAGCAGCGCGAGCGGAATGATGTCGTTCGGATTGTAGCTGAGCTGCTTAAACAGCGCGGGATTGGTCGAGACGATGCCACCGTCGGTGACGAGGAACGTGTAGCCGTCGGCCGGGGCGCTCATCATCGCGTTCACCGCGGGAGCGGCGCCGCCGCCGGGACGGTTCTCGATGACGACAGACTGACCGAGCCGCTCCTGCAGATGCTGGCCGACGATCCGCGCCACGGTGTCCGGCAGTCCGCCCGCCGCATACGGCACGATGAAGCGGATGCCCTGATTGGGATACGGAGCCTGGGCGTGCGCGGTCGAGGACAGGGCGGCCGCCAATGCCGCGGCGAAAACGGCGCGCAACACGAAGCGTTTCATCGGCGGCCCCGGGTTTCTCGTCAGTGGATACGCATCGGCAGGCTCTGCAGCCGCAACTCGCCGACCGCGCCACCATAGACCGGCGTGAAATTCGGATCGCTGATGTGCGCGTTCGGAAAGCGCGCCAGCAGCCGCGTGATCGCGGTGGTGATGGTGGTGCGTCCCAGGATATTGCCGATGCAATGGTGCGGCCCGGCGCCGAACGACAGGATGCGCTTGGGCTTGCGGTGGATGTCGAAGCGCAACGGGTCGGGAAAAGCGTCCGGGTCGTAGTTCGGCGCCAGCGGCGACGGCCGCACCACCATGCCCTTGAAGATCCGTGTGCCGCCGACCTCGGTGTCGCGCGTCGCGATGCGCGGAAAGGTGAAATAGCCGTTGCTGCCGAGCCGCAGGCATTCCTCGATCGCCTCGGGGATGAGCGAGGGATCCTCGATCAGTTGCCGCCGCTGGTCGTCGTGGGTGTAAAGGAGGTAGAGCGCACCGCCGGCGGCGCGGCTGGTGGCCGACAGCGACGCGCCGCAGATGCCGAAAATCTGGTCGAACAGTTCGCGCTCGTTGAGCTTGTCGCCGGCATCGCGGGCATTGACCAGATCGCTGATGAAGTCCGGCCGCGGACTGACGCGCCGCTCGTCGATGATCACCTTGATCTCTTCCATGGTGCGGTCGAAGGCGCGCCGCAATTCCTCCGACCACGGCTCGCCCGGCTTGACGTAGGTGGTGCCCGGAATGAGGTCGTGAAACGCGACGAAGATCGCCTTGCGCCGCTCGTCCATGTTGACCATCGCATCGAGCAACGCGTCGACGACGAGATGCGCGCCGTAATCCGCCATGCCGTCGAACGCGGGGCCGTTGGCCTCGATCCGGTCCAGCATGCCGTCGACGATCCCGGTGATGCTCTCCTTGAGCTGCTCGATCCGCCGCGACGAGAACGCCGGCATCAGCAGGCGGCGGACGCGGGCATGCTGCTCGCCGTCCATCTGCGTGACGAACTGCGCGTCCATGATCTTGTTGAACTGCTCCCAGCCGGGGCCGCGCGGCATCTCGGACGCGAACGTCTGCGTATCGGAGAAGACCTTGTGCACGTCGGCGTAGCGGCCGACCACCACCTGCGGCTGGCCGTGGCCAAGCACGTAGAACGGCGGCCGCCGCGCCCATTCGGCCATGTGCCG
The DNA here is from genome assembly GCA_963749815.1 of uncultured Alphaproteobacteria bacterium. Taxonomy (GTDB): domain Bacteria; phylum Pseudomonadota; class Alphaproteobacteria; order Rhizobiales; family Xanthobacteraceae; genus VAZQ01. Next base: position 60,055 of record CAVVON010000004.1, read on the forward strand.
GTGCGCGTTCGCCTTGAACTCGGCGCTGCCGAGGTCGATGTCGACGACGTTGCTCTCGTCCAGGTCCGCCAGTGCCAGCATTATTCCTCCGAAGATGCACTATCGCATCGCCCGCGGCCCGAACGCCAATGTCATTTCGGCGCGGCGCCGGGCCCCTCACCGCCGGTTCGACCGCGAGCACCGCCGACGGCGGCTTCATCCCATTGATCAAATTGCGAGTCCAGCCCTGGAGAAAGCCTGGATCATCGAGACGGGCGGCGCCTGCGGCCGCTCAAAACGATCCGAACGCCGTGCCAAGCCCGATGACGACCGCAAGCGCAACGATCGGGCCGACAATGCCGACAACGACGATGTCGAAATAGCTCTCGCGGTGGGTCGTCCCGCACACCGCAAGGAGCGTCACCACCGCTCCATTGTGGGGAAGGCTGTCGAGCGTGCCGGATCCGATCACGGCGACACGATGCAGCAGCGACGGATCGATCCCCTGTTCCCGCGCCAAGGCCAGATAGGTGCCGCCGAGAGCATCGAGCGCGATGGTCAATCCGCCCGAGGCCGAGCCGGTGAGCGCGGCCAGCACGTTGGTCGCCGCCGCCAGCGAGATCAGTGGACCGCCGCCGATACCCAATACCCAGTCGCGCACCACCGCGAAGGCCGGCATGGCCGCGACCACCGCGCCAAAGCCCACCAGGCTCGCCACGCTCAGCGCCGGCAGGACCGAGGCGTTCGCGCCGGCGTCCACGGATTCCCGTAATGCCGGCAGGCGGGCCCAGTTGACGGCCACCACCGTCACGATCGCAGCGGCGAGCGCGGTGACGACCGCCCAGACGCCGCCCACCGCCGAGAGCGACGTCGCGCCCCAGCGATCCTCGCCCAGATACGACAGGTCGAGGCGCGGAAGCACCACGAACGACATCAGAAGGTTGACGCCCACGACCACGATAAGCGGCAGAATGGCGAGCCCGATCGCGGGTACGGTCGCGCCGTGGGCACCGTGCTTGATTTCGGCCGGATCGAATTCACGCGCCGTGGTGGCGCGCTCGCGCAGCATCTGATCGTTGACGACGGTGTCGGTATCGGCAGGAGCCCCCTGCCCGAATTGCTCGCCGGCGCGCCGGGCGGAAGCCTCGGCTCGGCCGAGCCACCACATCCCGAATCCCAGCATGACGGCGGAAGCGACGATGCCGAGCCCCGGCGCGGCGAATGGCGTCGTGCCGAAGAAGGGCATCGGGATGGCGTTCTGAATCGCCGGCGTTCCCGGCAGCGCCGACATGGTGAAGGTGGACGTCCCCAGCGCGATCGCAGCCGGCATCAGCCGGCGCGGAATGGCGGCGGCACGGAACAGCGCCTGCGCCATCGGCGCAAGCACGAAGAAGGCGACGAACAGGCTGACGCCGCCATAGGTGACCAGCGCGCCGGCGAGCACGACCGCCAGGATGGCGCGCCGCTCTCCGAGCCGCCGCGTCATGTCATCCGCGATCGCGGTGACCGAACCGCTGTCGTCCATCAGCTTGCCGAACAGCGCTCCCAGCAGGAAAATCGGGAAGAACTGCGCGAGGAAGCGCGCGGTGCCGCCCATGAAGGTCTGGGTCCAGTGGGCGAGCAGCGGCTCACCGGCAAAGAGGGCGGCCACCAGTGCCGCCGCCGGCGCGAGCAGCAACACGCTCCAGCTGCGGAACGCGAGCGCGATGAGCAGCAGCAGTCCGAGCGCGATGCCGAGCAGCCCCATGGCGTCATACGCCCTGCAGCAGAACGTCGAGATCGATCGACGAGCGCCGGCCGAGGTCGCCGGCGTGCGCCGTCAGGAAGGCCTCGGCGGCGCTGCGCCCCTCTTCCTTCAGCATGGACAGGAATTCCCATTCGGCGTTGAGCTTCGATGACGAGCCGAGATCGACCATGGCCTTGTTGGGCACCATGTGAATGCGCATCCCCGCCCATTTAGCGCCCTCGGTGTCGCCCGGCTGCGCGACCTGCCGCAGCAGAGCGATCATGCGCAGCTCCTTCAGCAGCACCGCGTTGAAGGAGACCTCGTTCAGGCGGTCGAGGATGTCGCGCGCCGAGCGCGGAACGCCCGGCCGTTCGACCGGATTGATCGGAACCAGGATGGTATCGCTCGACGCACATTCGCGTACCAGCGGCGTCATCGTCGGGTTGCCCGAATAGCCGCCGTCCCAGTAGTGCTCGCCGTCGATCTCGACGGCCTGGAACATCGTCGGCAGGCAGGCCGAGGCGAGAAGCACGTCGACCGTGAGCTCGCTGTTGCGGAACACCCTGCCCCTGCCGGTGCGGACGTTGGTCGCCGTGACGAACAGCTTGATCGGGCTTCTCGGCAGACGCTCGAAATTGACCGTCTTGGCCAGGACATCGCGGAGCGGATTGGTCCCCAGCGGGTTGAGGTCGTAAGGCGAGAACAGCCGCGACATCAGATCCATGGTGATGTACATCGGCGATTGATCGAGCGTCCACCGGCCGAGCAGCCGGTCGAGCGGGCCGCGCTGAAACGGACTGAAGCGCGCCGATTGCGCGACGCCCGCCCAGAACGCGTCGAGCGCCGCACGCGCGCCGGCGGCGCCACCGTCGGTATAGCCGTCGGCGAGCACAGCCGCGTTCATGGCCCCGGCCGACGTGCCGGAGATGCCATCGATCCGCAGCTTGTTCTCCTCCAGCAACCGGTCGAGCACGCCCCACGTGAACGCGCCGTGCGCTCCCCCGCCCTGCAGCGCCAGGTCGACGAGGACATCGTCGGCAATTCTTTGGACGGCCGGCGTGGCAGAGGTCGGCATCGGTTTCTCCAAACGGTTGTCGGCAGCCCGGCGCCGGTATTGCCGTTACCAAGGACGTCGAGCGTCACGCGCGCGCGATCTTGACGGCAGACGATGAACGTTGAATGTCCCGCCTGCCCGTATGATCCGCAGATAGATTATCTATATGGCCCGTTGTTTGCTGAAGGACGAGGCCGCTCGTCAAGAATCTCCGCCGTGCCTGCTGGGCTCGGCCGCCCCGGTCGCCGGATCGAACGGGATGGTGCGCCGCCCCAGCGGCGCGGCCGCCGGCGAGATATCGCACTTGAGGAACCGGCCCCGGCCCGCGGCGCCAACGAATTCGCCACCTTCGGCGACCACCTCGCCGCGCACCAGCGTCATGATCGGCCAGCCCTTGATCGTCTTGCCCTCGTAGGGCGTGTAGTCCATCGCGTCGTGGATCATCGATTGCCGGATCGTCACTTCTTTCTCCGGGTCCCAGATCGCGAGGTCCGCATCGCTGCCGACCGCGATCGTCCCCTTGCGCGGGTGGAGGCCATAGAGCTTGGCGGCATTGGTGGAGGTCAGCGCGACGAACTGCGACAGGTCGATGCGCCCCTTGCCGACGCCTTCCGAAAACAACAGCGCGGTTCGCACTTCGAGGCCGGGCACGCCGTTCGCCACCTTCTTGAACGGCGCGTTGCGGCCGTGCTTCATCTTTCCTTCCGGGTCGTCGTAGCGATAGCCGGCGTGATCGGACGAGAAGACGTCGAACACGCCGGTCGCGAGCCCTTGCCAGATGACCTCCTGGTTCGCCTTGTCGCGCGGCGGCGGGCTGCACATGTACTTGGCGCCCTCGAAGCCCGGCCGGTCGAGATCGTCCGCGGTGAGGAAGAGATATTGCGGGCAGGTTTCGCCGTAGACCTTGAGCCCGCGCGCCTTGGCCTGGCGGATCTGCTCCATCGCCTCGCGCGCGGAGACGTGCACGATCAGGATCGGCACGTCGACAATCTCGGCAAGCGAGATCGCGCGCGACGTGGCCTCGCGCTCGGCGATCGGCGCATGCGCCATGGCGTGAAAGCGCGGCGCCGAGTGGCCGGCGGCCAGCATCTTGTCGGCGAGCCAGGAGATCACGTCGTGGTTCTCGGCATGCACCATGACCAGCGCACGCTCGCGCCGCGCCACCGACAGCACTTCGAGGATCTGCCGGTCGTCGAGCTTGAGCGCGTCATAGGTGGTGTAGATCTTGAACGACGTGTAGCCGTCCTTGATCAGCGCCGGCAGTTCCTGGCCGGTGACCTGCTCGCTCGGATCGGAAATGATCAGGTGGAAGGCGTAGTCGACCGCGGCCTTGGGCTCGGCGCGGGCGTGATAGTCCTTCACCACCTGGCGCAGCGACATGCCGCGATATTGCGCGGCGAACGGAATGACCGTGGTGGTGCCGCCGCACGCCGCCGAACGGGTGGCGGTGAAGAAATCGTCCGCGGTCATGACGCCCATGGAGGAGAACTGCTCGATGTGGCAGTGGCTGTCGATGCCGCCGGGCGTGACGATGCGGCCTTCGGCGTTGATCTCGCGGCGGCCGGCGCCGAGCTTGGCGCCGATCGTCGCGATGCGGCCGTCGATCACGCCGATGTCGGCACGGAATACGTCGGACGCCGTCGCCAGCGTTCCGTTGCGTACGACCAGATCGTAATCGGCCATGATTGTTGCGATCCGTCAGGCGACCGCGCGCTTGCGCGTGCCGTCGCTGAGGCGCGCTTCGAGGCGAGCCAGCAGCCGGTCGAGTTCGGCTATGTCGGTGGCATCAAGCTTGGGGCCGGGCGCGCGCGTGGCGGCTGACCTGATGGCGCCGCGCCGGCGCAGGACTTCTTTGCGCGTGGCGAGCCCGAAGCCCGGCTGCTGCTCGTGGCGGACGAGCGGCAGATAGACGTCGAACAGGTCTTCCGCCTCGTCGCTGCGGCCGGCCGCAAACAGCGCGCACACGGAGACCAGCATCTCCGGATAGGCAAAGCCGGTCATCGCGCCGTCGGCGCCGCGCGCCAACTCCTGCGGCACATACAATCCACCGTTACCGACCAGAATGCTGACGTAACGTCGCGAACTGCCATCGCAGGCTTTGCGGATCTGCGTGAGCTTCTTCAGGCCGGGGCAATCCTCGTGCTTGAACATCACCACGCTCGGATGCCGGTCGACGATCGTGAGGAAGCCCTGCGCGGAGATGTCGGCCTGCGTCGACTGCGGATAGTCCTGGTAGCAGACCGGGATATCGTCGCCCATCGCCGCGATCACGTCGGCGAAATAGCTGACGATCTGGGCTTCGGTCTTCAGCCCGGCGAGCGGCGCGACCATGACACCGCAGGCGCCGGCGTCCATCGCCGTCTTGCTGAGCTTGACGAGATTGGCGGTGCCCGGATTCGACACGCCGACGATCACCGGCACGCGGCCGTTCACCCGTCGCAAGAAGTGAAGCGTCAGCTCGGCCGATTCCTCAGCTACTGAGCTTCTGCGCCTCGCCCATCATGCCGAGAATGGTCAGTCCCTGCACGCCGCATTGCAGATAGAATTCGACCAGGCTGTCGACACTCGGCCAGTCGATGTCGCCCGCATCGGTGAACGGCGTCGCCGAAATTGCGTACATGCCTTTGGCGGATGCGTCGAGCAGCTGACTCATGGTTCTGCTTTCGGTGTGCCGGGAAGATGGCCGGATCGAAATGTATACCTCGTGCCCGCCGGAGGGCAACCGAGCGTCTTCTGCGCCGACATTGAGCAGCTATCGCAGTCGCTGCCCGCGCATTCAGCTTGTCCGGTCTGGTCCGGTTGCTATAGTCGAGAGGACGATTGCTGGGCTCACGTGAGGTGCATTCCTATGACCCGATCCACGCTCTCGGTTGCCGGTGCCTTGCTTGTTTTCGCCATCCCCGCATTTGCCCAGGAGCCGCCGCCGCTGCGCGCGGCGGTCGACGGCACCTTCGCACCGCACGCATTTCCCAATCTTGCCGGCGGCTATCAGGGGTTCAACATCGATCTCGCCAACGAGATCGCGGCGCGGCTCAAGCGCAAGATCGTGATCGACGCCGCGCAGTTCTCCGGCCTGGTGCCGGCGCTGCAGGCCGGCACCTACGATTTTCTCGCCGCGCCCACGACCGTGACCAAAGAGCGCGCCGACAACATGCTGTTCACCGAGGGATATCTGAACACCGACTTCCAGTTCCTGATCAAGAAGGGCGCGCCCAAGATCGACGAAGCTCGAGGACCTCAAGGGCAAGACCGTGTCGGTGAACAAAGGCTCGGCCTACGACTCCTGGGCGCGCGATCTCGAAGCCAAGATCGGCTGGAAGATCGAGTCCTTCGGCACCCAGACCGATGCCGTGCAGGCGGTGATGGTCGGCCGCGCCGACGCCAACGTCGCCGGCAACACCGTGATCGCCTGGGCGGTCAAGAACAACCCGCAGCTCGAATTGTCGTATCTCTACTCGACCGGTCTGGTCTGGGCGGCGCCGCTGCGCAAGGATTCCGCCGAACTGCGCAAGACGCTCGAAGTCGCCGATCGAATGCATGAAGCTCGACGGCACGATCGCCAAGATGCACGAGAAATGGTTCGGCGTCGCGCCCGCCGGCGGGTTCGGCCGCGGTGACGGTGTTCCCCGGCTACGGCGTGCCCGACATGCCGGGCTACGATCCGACCCCGCACACACCGGCGTGCGGCTGAGCGGAACCGCGTGATGGCCTGCGCGGTCGGGCCCTGCCGACGCGACGACTGTTGATGACCGACGGTCGCCGCCCATCCTGGACATCCGCGGACTGCGCAAGACAGTTCCACGATGTGGAGGTGCTGCGCGGGATCGACCTCGCGGTGCTGCCGCAGGAACTGGTGTTCGTCATCGGACCGTCCGGATCGGGCAAGAGCACGCTGCTGCGCTGCTGCAACCGCCTGGAGGAGCCGACCGCCGGTTCGATCCGCGTCGACGGCGTCGACGTCATGGCGCGCTCGACCGACATCAACGCCATGCGCCGCCAGATCGGCATGGTGTTCCAGTCTTTCAACCTCTATCCGCACATGACCGCGCTGCGCAACGTCACGCTCGCGCTCGCCAAGGTGCTGGGCAAGTCGCGCGCCGAGGCGGAGCGCATCGGCATGGCGGCGCTCGATCAGGTCGGGCCTCGCCGAAAAGGCCCGCGCCTTTCCCGGCGAGCTCTCGGGCGGCCAGCAGCAGCGGGTCGCGATCGCGCGCGCGCTGGCGCTCGAACCCAAGGTGATGCTGTTCGACGAGCCGACGTCGGCGCTCGACCCGGAGCTGGTCGGCAGCGTGCTCAACGTCATGCGCGAGCTCAAGCGCACCGGCATGACCATGCTGGTGGTGAGCCACGAGATGCGGTTTGCGCGCGACGCCGCCGACCGGGTGATCTTCATGGATCACGGGTTGATCGTGGAAGAGGGGCCGCCGCAGCAGATGTTCTCCGCTCCGGGCGAGGCGCGCACCCGTGCGTTCATCGCCGAACTGACGCGCTGAGACGGCCATGGGCGGCTGGTCGCGCTTTCTCGACACCTTCTTCGACCCGGCGGTGATCGATCGCTATCTCCCCGCGATCATGAAGGGCGTGGTGGTGACGATCGAGATCGCCGCGGCCGTGGTCGTCACCGGCATTCTGCTCGGGCTGGTGCTCGCGATCGTCCGCGCGTTTCGCCTGCTCGCGGTCAACGCGCTGATCGTCGTCTTCGTCGACGTGTTCCGCGCACTGCCGCCGCTCGTGCTGGTTCTGCTGGTCTATTTCGGGCTGCCGAATGTCGGCATCAATCTGCCGTCATTCGCCGTCTTGTGGCTGGTGCTCTCGCTCGTGCTCGCCGCCTTTGCGGAGGAGATTTTCTGGGCCGGCATCCTGTCGATCCCGAAGGGCCAGTGGGAGGCGGCGCGCTCCACCGGCTTGAGCTTTCTCGGCACGCTCGTCTATGTCGTGCTGCCGCAGGCGATCCGGCTGACCGTTCCCCCGCTCACCAACCGCACCATCGCCATCACCAAGAACACCGCGCTCGGCACCGTGATCGGGGTCGGCGAAATCCTCAATCAGGCCACCACCGCGCAATCGTTCTCCGGCAATGCCACGCCGCTGATGATGGGCGCCATCGCCTACGTGATCCTGTTCATCCCGGTGGTCGTGCTCGGGCGGTTCCTCGAGACCCGCTTCGCCTGGCGGAGAGTCTGATGGACGCGATCGTCCAGCAGTTCTTCAACCTCGCGATCATGCAGCAGGCGCTGCCGATCATCCTTCAAGGATTGAAGCAGACGATCCTCATCTGCCTGATCGTCATTCCGCTCGGGCTTGCGGGCGGCCTCATGCTGGCGCTGACCTCGCTGTCGCGCTGGCGGACTGTGCGCTGGGCGGCGATCGTGGTTCTCGACTTCTTCCGCGCCATCCCGCCGCTGGTGCTGCTGATCTTCGTCTATTCCGGCCTGCCGTTTGCGGGCTTTCGGCCGTCGCCCCTGATGGCGGTCGCCATCGCCTTTTTCCTCAACACGTCGAGCTACTACGGCGAGATCTACCGCGCCGGCATCGAGAGCGTCGGCCGCGGCCAATGGGACGCCGCGCGCTCGACCGGGCTGCGGAGCTATCAGACGCTGGCCTATGTCGTGCTGCCGCAGGCGGTGCGCAACGTGCTGCCCGATCTCGTGTCCAACACGGTCGAGGTGGTGAAGCTCACCTCGATCGCCAGCGTGGTGGCGCTGCCGGAACTGCTGTACTCGGCCGACATGGCGCGCTCGGTGACCTTCAATTCCTCGCCGATCGTGCTGGCCGCGGCGATCTACCTTGTTATGCTGTGGCCGGTGGTGCGGCTGATCAGCCGGCTGGAACGGCGGATCGCGACTTGAATTGCGGGAGGATTTGGTGAGCCGAGTGCTTCGGATTGGCGGCGCCCAGATGGGTCCGATCCACAAGGCGGACAGCCGGCAGGCGGTGGTGCGGCGCATGCTGGACCTGCTCGACCAGGCGCACGCGCAGAAATGCGACTTCGTCGTCTATCCGGAGCTTGCGCTCACCACCTTCTTCCCGCGCTGGTACATGACCGACCAGGCCGAGGTCGACGCCTGGTTCGAGCGCGAGATGCCGAACGCCGCGACGCGGCCGCTGTTCGAGCAGGCGGCCAAGTATCGCATCGGCATGTCGTTCGGCTATGCCGAGCTCACCCCCGACGGCCACCACTTCAACACCGCGATCCTGGTCGACAAGGCGGGCAAGATCGTCGGCAAGTACCGCAAGGTGCATCTGCCGGGCCATTCCGAGTTCGACCCGCAACGCGCCTTCCAACACCTGGAGAAGCGCTATTTCGAGCCCGGCGACCTCGGCTTTCCGGTCTGGCGCACCATGGGCGGCATCGTCGGCATGTGCATCTGCAACGACCGGCGCTGGCCCGAGACCTACCGCGTCATGGGGCTGCAGGGCGTCGAGCTGATCGTGCTCGGCTACAACACGCCCTCGAGCAATTCGCAGCGGGAGGGCGAGGGGCCGGAGAAGCGGCTGTTCCACAATCGCCTGACGTTGCAGGCCGGCGCCTACCAGAACTCGACCTGGGTGGTGGCGATCGCGAAGGGCGGCGTCGAGGACGGCTACCCGATGATCGCCGGCAGCCTGATCGTCAATCCGGACGGCGAGATCGTCGCCGAGGCCAAGACCGAGGACGACGAACTGATCGTGGCGGACTGCGATCTCGACGCCACCATCTTCGGCAAGGAAACGATCTTCGACTTCGAGCGCCACCGCCGCATCGAGCATTACGGCCGCATCACCAGCCAGACCGGCGTCATCCTGCCGCCGGAAACGTGAGATGGCCGAGGCGTTCCAGGCCGATTTCACCACGCTGCCGGCGCAGGACCGCTACAAGCTGCTGTGTGCGCTGGTCGTGCCGCGGCCGATCGCGCTGGTCACCACGCTCGGCCCAGGAGGCATCGTCAACGCCGCTCCATTCTCGTTTTTCAACGTGTTTGCGGAGGACCCGCCGCTCGTGGTGCTCGGATTGGAGTCTCAGCCTGACGGATCGCTGAAGGACACCTCCGCGCACATTCGTGACAACGGGTCTTTCACCGTCAACCTTGTCGACGAGGCGCTGGCGGAGCGCATGGTCACCTGTTCCGTGAACTTTCCGCCGGATGTCAGCGAGCTCGATGCCGCGGGCCTCACCGCGGCGCCGGGCGCGGCAATTCCGGTGCCGCGGATCGCGGAAGCGGTCGCTTCGCTGGAGTGCCGCCACTACCAGACACTGGAGGTCAGTGCGCGCCGCCGTCTTTGCGTCGGCGAAGTCGTCTACCTGCACGCGCGCGCCGGCATCGTCGATCCTGACCGCATGTACGTGAACCTCGATGCCTACAAGCCGGTGGCGCGCCTGTTCGCCAACCTCTACGCCCCGCTCGGCAAGCCGTTCACCATGGTGCGCCAGACCTACGCCGAGTGGCTCGCCTCGACCGGCGTCAAGCGCGGTTGAACTGCACGGTGCCGAGCGCCATCGTGACGGCGGCCTGGGTCGGATCGATCACCGGCACGCCAAGTGCGTCTTCGAGCGGACGGCGATGGCGCGCCATGCCGGCACAGCCCATGACCACCGCCTCGGCGCCGTCCTTCTCCTTCAATTGCCGCCCGACATCGATCATGCGCTCGAGCGTCTTTTCGCCGCTGGCGGTCTCGGCGACCGACATTTCGAGCGGACGTTCGCCCGCGAGCCGGTCGGTGAGCCCCATCTGGCGCAGGTAGCGCATGTGGCGGGCGATCGAGCGCTGGCTGATGGCAATGACGCCGAAGCGCCCTGCCCGCGCGAGCGCGGTCAGCACGCCGCATTCGGCGATTCCGAACACCGGCCGCGTCGTGCCTTCGCGGCAGACATGCAGTCCCGGATCGCTGTAGCAGGCGATGACGAACGCGTCGGACGCGTTGTCGGCCTCCACCATCCGGCGCAACGGCATCACCACGCTTTCGACGTCGGACTGGGTCTCGATGCCGAACGGCCCTTCCGCAAGGGTCGAACACACGATCTCGGGACCGCCGGCAAACCGCAGCGGCTCCAGCGCCGCATCGAGACCGCGGGTGACGGCGTCATTCGAGTTCGGATTGATGACGCGAATTGTCAGAGTTGACCTGCCCATGGCGGCTCGGGGCCCTCGCCGATCCAGGTCATCCTCTCTGTCGTTGCGTCTTCCGCGGACGAAGGAAAGGAGAGAAACCGGGATCCAAGGTTCCCATGTAAACCAACGAAATGCCGGTGACAACGCCGCGACGGGGAGCGCCCCGACACGATCAAGGGGGCCTGGGCGCGATCCCCCGATCAACGTTTGGGCGAAATGCGCAGAATTTGCGTCTGGTGCCTTCCCTCAGGCTTTTCTAACATGGCTTTGGCCGTGCGCTGGCCCGATCAGCGGTTGGCGCGGACGGCCTGTTTTAAGGGAGACGGCGATGATTGCGGCAAAGACACGATGCGCGCTGGCAGCGGTGGGGCTCGCGGTCGCTTTTGCGGGCGGCGCCCTGTCCACGCCCGCCGTGGCGCAGCAAAAGACCCTGAAATTCGTGCCGGAGGCGGACCTGCGCAGCCTCGATCCGATCTGGACCACGGCCTACATCACCCGCAACTACGGCTACATGGTCTACGACACGCTGTTTGCGGTGAACGACAAGTTCGAACCGCAGCCGCAGATGGTCGACAAGTGGACGCTCAGCGACGACAAGCTCACATACACCTTCACGCTGCGCGCCGGTCTCAAGTGGCATGACGGCCAGCCGGTACGCTCCGCCGATTGCATCGCCTCGATCGAGCGCTGGGCCAAGCGCGACGCGCTCGGCCAGAAGCTCGCCGATCTCACCGACAAATGGACGGCGGTCGACGACAAGACCTTCACGCTCAAGCTGAAGAAGCCGTTCGCGCCGACCCTCGATGCGCTCGCCAAGCCCTCATCGAACGTCCCGTTCATCATGCCGGAGCGGGTCGCCAAGACCGATGCCTTCACGCAGATCACCGAATCCGTCGGCTCCGGCCCATTCAAGATGGTGCGAGAGGAGTGGGTGCCCGGCAGCAAGGTCGTGTTCGTCAAGAACACGGACTATGTGCCGCGCACCGAACCGTCGTCGTGGGCTTCGGGCGGCAAGGTGGTCAAGGTCGACCGGGTCGAGTGGATCTACATTCCGGATTCGGCGACCGCGGCGGCCGCGCTCAATGCCGGCGAGGTGGACTGGTGGCAGATGGTGCCGCCCGACCTCGTGCCGCTGCTCGCCAAGAACAAGGACATCAAGATCGAGAACACCGATCCGTTGGGTTCGATCGGGCTGATCCGGTTCAACCAGCTGCTGCCGCCGTTCAACAATCCAAAGATGCGGCAGGCTCTGCTGTACCTCGTCAACCAGCAGGACTACGCCCTGGCGATCGCGGGCGATCCGAAACAAGGCAAGGCATGTCCTTCCTTCTTCACCTGCGGTTCGCCGGGCGAAAGCAAGGTTGGCTCCGAGATCCTCACCGGCAAGCGCGACCTGGCCAAGGCCAAGCAGCTCATCCAGGAGGCCGGCTACAAGGGCGAGAAGATCGTCGTGCTCTCGGCGACCGACCAGCCGATCGTCCACAGCCAGGGCCTGGTGACGACCGAGTTGCTGCGCTCCGCCGGACTGAACGTCGAGCTGGCCGCCAATGACTGGGGCACGCTCATCAATCGCCGCGCCGTCAAGGAGCCGATCGACAAGGGCGGCTGGAGCATCTTCCACACCTGGCTGGTGGGGCCGGACATGACCAATCCGGGCATCAATTATGCGGTGCGCGGCGCCGGCGACAAGTCGTGGTTCGGCTGGCCCACGGACCCCGAGATGGAGAAGCTGCGCGACGCGTGGTTCGACGCTCCGGATGCGGCGTCCCAGAAGAAACTGATCGACGAGATGCAGAAGCACGGCTGGGAAACGGTGCCGTTCATTCCGACGGCGCAGTTCGTGATCCCGACCGCCTATCGCTCCAATATTTCCGGCTTGCTGATCTCGCCGGTCGCCTTCCTCTGGAACGTCGAGAAGAAGTAGGAGCCGGACCGTTCGGACGACATGCTTGGATATGCCATCAGGCGCCTCTTCGCGACCATGCCGGTCATCGGCATGGTCGCCTTGTTTGTTTTCTCGCTGCTCTATCTCACGCCCGGCGATCCGGCGGCGGTCATCGCCGGTGACATCGCCACCAACGAGGACATCGAGCGCATCCGCCACAGCCTGGGGCTCGACCAGCCGTTTCTGCACGCGCTTCGGCACCTGGGCCTGGGCGATCCTGCACGGCGATCTCGGCATCTCCATCTTCACCAACCTGCCGGTGACGCAACTGATCGGCCAGCGCGTCGAGCCCACGCTCTCGCTGGCGCTGTGCACCCTGATCGTGACCGTCATCATTGCCGTTCCGCTGGGCGTGGTCGCGGCCTGGAAGGTCGGCAAGGCCGTCGACCGGCTGGTCATGCTGTTCTCCGTGCTGGGCTTCTCGATACCGGTGTTCGTCCTGGCCTACATGCTGATCTACGTCTTTGCGATCGAACTCGATTGGTTGCCGGTGCAGGGCTACACGCCGATCCGCGAGGGCCTGTGGCCGTGGCTCAGCCATCTCATCCTGCCGTCGATCGCGCTGGGCACGATCTACATCGCGCTGATCGCCCGCATCACGCGCGCCACCATGCTCGAGGTGCTCGCCCAGGACTACGTGCGCACCGCCCACGCCAAGGGCCTTGCTCCCAACGCGGTGCTGATGCGCCATGCGCTCAAGAACGCCGCGGTGCCGATCGTCACCGTCATCGGCATCGGCGTGGCGCTGCTGATCTCCGGCGTGGTGGTCACCGAGAGCGTATTTGCCATTCCCGGCATCGGCCGCCTCACCGTCGATGCGATCCTGCGCCGGGACTATCCGATCATCCAAGGCGTGACGCTGATCTTCTCCGCGGTCTACGTGCTGGTGAACCTGCTGGTCGATCTGTCGTACCGGCTGTTCGATCCGCGCATCCAGTACTGACGTCCGACATGACCGCCGCCGACATCCCTGCCGACAGCTCTCGCGGGATCAGCCTGTCTCCCACCTGGATCCGCATCAGGGAGGCGTTTCGGCGTCATCCCACCGCCATCGTCGGCGCGGTCGTGCTGCTCCTGCTGATCTTGATGGCGGCCTTCGCGCCGCTGCTGGGCACCGTCGATCCGCAGGCGATCTCCCCGGTCAGGCGCCTGCGCAGGCCATCCGAGACGTACTGGTTCGGCACCGACATGCTCGGCCGCGATGTCTACAGCCGCGTCGTCTACGGCGCGCGAGTCTCGCTCGCGGTCGGGCTGTGCGTGGCGCTGCTCGCGACCGTCATCGGCCTTGCCATCGGCCTCGTGACCGGCTTCGTGCGCTGGGTCGATGGCATCGTCATGCGCGTCATGGACGGCCTGATGTCGATTCCCGGCGTGCTGCTCGCCATTGCACTCATGGCCTTGACCAAGGCGAGCCTGGAGAACGTCATCATCGCCATCACCGTCACCGAGGTGCCTCGCGTCGTCCGGCTCATCCGCAGTCTCGTCCTCACGTTGCGCGAGCAGCCCTACGTCGATGCCGCCATCGCCGCCGGCACGCGGACCCCGCTCATCCTCATCCGCCACATCCTTCCCAATACGATCGCGCCGCTGCTGGTGCAGAGCACGTACATCTGCGCCTCCGCCATGCTGACGGAGGCGATCCTGTCGTTCCTCGGCGCCGGCACGCCGCCGAACATCCCCAGTTGGGGGAACATCATGGCCGAGGGCCGTTCGCTGTTTCAGATCGCCACCTACCTGATTTTCTTTCCCGGCCTTTTCCTGTCGATGGCGGTATTATCGGTCAACCTGCTGGGTGACGGCCTGCGCGATGCGCTCGATCCTCGTCTCGCCCGCAACATGTGAGTTCATGACCGCCGCCCCAGCGCCGCTGCTCGAGATCGACGGCCTCAAGACGCATTTCTTCACGCGCGACGGGATCGTGCGCGCCGTCGACGGCGTGTCTCTCGTGGTTCGTCCCGGCGAGACGCTGGCCGTGGTTGGCGAATCCGGCTGCGGCAAGAGCGTCACCGCCCTCTCGATCATGCGGCTGATCGCTTCGCCGCCCGGCCGTATCGTCGAGGGCACTATCCGCCTTGCCGGCGTCGACCTCCTGGCCCTGACCGAGCGCGAGATGCGCGCGCTGCGCGGCAACGAGATGTCGATGATCTTCCAGGAGCCGATGACCTCGCTCAACCCGGTCCTCACCATCGGCCGGCAGATCGGCGAGACGCTGACCCTGCATCAAGGCCTCGACCGCGGCGCCGCCGAGGCCCGCGCCGTGGACATGCTGCGGCTCGTCGGTATTCCCGAGCCTGCGCGCCGCATCCGGCAATACCCGCACGAGCTGTCCGGCGGCATGCGCCAGCGGGTCATGATCGCCATGGCGCTCGCCTGCAATCCCAAGCTCCTGATCGCGGACGAGCCGACCACCGCGCTCGACGTCACCGTCCAGGCGCAGATTCTCGACCTGATGGGAAAGCTCAAGGCCGACACCGGCACCGCCATCATCCTCATCACCCACAGCCTCGGCCTCGTGGCCGAAATGGCGCAGCGCGTGGTGGTCATGTACGCGGGCAAGAAGGTCGAGGAGGCGCCTGTCGACGCGCTGTTCGAGCAGCCGCGCCATCCCTATACCCGCGCGCTTCTGGCCTCGGTGCCGCGGCTTGGCGCCTCGCTGCTCGGCGACGACAGGACCCGGCTCGCCGAGATTCCGGGCGTCGTGCCGTCGCTGAAGGAGGACATTCCCGGCTGCATCTTCGCCCCGCGCTGTGCGTACGCGACCGTCCGCTGCCGTGAGGCCTATCCGCCGCTCGAGGAGAAGGATGCAGGCCATTGGGTCGCCTGCTGGGAAAGCGACCGCATCACAGGGTGGCCGGCATGACCGGCGCGGCCAAGCCCGTCCTGGAGGTCCGGGGGCTCAAGAAGCACTTCCGGGTGCGCACGGGCCTGTTGCGCCGTCCGGCCATGGTGCTGGCGGTCGACGGCGTCTCCTTCACGATCGCGGCCGCCGAGACCCTGGGCCTGGTCGGAGAATCCGGCTGCGGCAAGTCGACGGTGGGCAAGCTGATCCTGCGGCTGATCGATCCGAGCGCCGGAGAGATCCATCTCGACGGCGAGCGGGTCGATCAACTTTCGCGCGCCGACATGCGGCGCTGCCGCCGGAACCTGCAGATCGTGTTCCAGGACCCTTATTCTTCGCTCAACCCGCGAATGCGCGCCCGCGCGATCGTCGCCGAGCCGTTACGCAACTTCAGCGAACTCACGCGTGCCGAGATCGAGGCCGAGGTCGCGACCCTGTTCGACAAGGTCGGACTGAGACGCGATCAGATGAACCGCTTCCCGCACGAGTTCTCCGGCGGCCAGCGCCAGCGCCTGGTGATCGCCCGCGCGCTCGCGCTGCGGCCAAAACTGATCGTCTGCGACGAGCCCGTATCCGCGCTCGACGTGTCGGTGCAGGCGCAGGTGATCAACCTGCTGGCCGACCTGCAACGCGACTTCGGCGTCGCCTATCTGTTCATTGCCCACGATCTGGCGGTGGTCGAGCACATTTCCCATCGCGTGGCGGTGATGTATCTCGGCCGCGTGGTCGAGTTGGCGGAAAAGCACGCGCTGTTTGCAAGCCCGCAGCATCCCTACACCGAGGCGCTGCTCTCCGCCGTGCCCGTCCCCGATCCGAAGTCCAAGCCGGCGCGCATCATCCTGCAGGGCGACGTGCCGAGCCCCATCAACCCGCCGCCCGGCTGCACCTTCCACACCCGCTGCCCCTACGCCGAACCGCGCTGCCGTGTCGAAACGCCTGCGATTCGCGAAGTACGGCCCGGCCACTTCGTTTCGTGCCATCTCAGCCGCGGCAAGGTCGCCGGCGACTGATCGAACGGAGACGGGCCCCTGTCAGGGGCCACACGCAGATATTGTGCGGTCCGCCTATTACCGCACGGGTGTCACCGCGGCCGTCGCTGCGGGGGCATACCGCGGCTAAGCGGCGTATCGCCGTGACGAAGGCCCGGATGCTCGTCCAGAAATAGCTTCTCAATTCATTCGGGATCAGCGACGTCACCAAGCTTACGGACAGCAACGTTGACTGACATGCCGAGGTAGTCCTGCGCGCCCCCAAACCACGAGCCCGCCAGTGGGACTGCTTGACCCGGGTGGCGTGCAATCGCTACCGGGATCAGATCGTATCCGGCATTGATGCGGTTAGTTGGGTCGTAGTGCGTCCAGCCGGCACCAGGCAGAAACACCTGCACCCAAGCGTGGGTCGCACCGGCGCCGACCATGCCTGCGTCGCCACCATCCAGTGCGGAGTCATAGAGATAACCGCTGACAAAGCGCGAGGCAAAACCAAGCCGTCGCAAGGTTTCAATCATAAGCCAAGCATAGTCCCGGCAGGTGCCCGACTTCGACCGCAAGGTTTCACCCGGCGACTGGGTCCCTTCCGCGTCTCTGGCATTGTAATTGAAAGTGTCGCGGAACGTATCGAGCATCCGTCGCAATGTATCGATGGTTCGACCACCGGCGGCGGAAGCGAAACTCTTCGCCCATGCGGCAACGCTGGCATCGGGGTCTTCGGCATGGGGCCGCATGCAAGAGACAAGGTCAGTCCACTCGTCCGGAGTGTATTGCACCGGTACTTCCTCGGCTCGCGCTTCCAGGGGAAACTCCTCCGCCCCTCTGGTCCCGAAATGCAGTGCCCGAAACCGGAACGTAAAGATCAGGTCTTTGCCCGGCTCACTGAATTCGATCACTGTCACATTATTGGTGAGGGCATCACTGACCCAATGGATCTTGGAGGGAAGGCTCGTCTTTGCCGACCAATCGAGGAGGCGTCCGTTCGCGGCGGGTCGAGGCAAGAACATGGCGCGATGTGTGCCGAACGTGACCGGGTTTGCGTATTTGTAGGTGGTGACATGATCAATCTCGAAGAGGACCGTCATTGGCTGCTCCCGTGCTCGTCGCATCGAACAAGTTCTTTGCTAGTCGGCCGCTTGACCGGACAGACCCGCCAGCAAGGCAACGCGTCGCGAAGTACCATCGCGTCTCAATTCGAGATATTACAGAGTGGCCACTCCCCCAAGGGAGAACCTAATCTTTACGGGTCACAAGACGCGCGATCAGGCGCCCGGCCAGTTGCCGGTCCATGATTTCGAACCGACGGCATCCACTGTCGTATGCATGCATGCTCCCGGACGCGATGTGAAACCACCATCCGCTCAAGCAAAGTTCACCAGTGAGGACTTTCTCGCGGACGATGGCGTAAGACATCAGGTGCTCAAGTTGGACCAATACATTGAGTTGCGAAAGTTGATCGTGCGGCGTCAAATTCACATCGAGTGCACCCTCTTGCTTCAGCCGGAACGCCGCCGCGTGCGCGTGGTGCAGCCACTTGGCAAGGTTTGGAGTCTCGGGCCGCACGTCGTTCGCAATTACGGCCTTCATTGCACCGCACTCAGAGTGTCCGCAAACGACGATATTCGTTACGTTCAGGACGAGCACCGAGTACTCGATCGCGCTAGCTTCCGAAACGTCGCCAATCGAGATCCCGTCGACTGTCGCGGGCGGCACCAGGTTGCCGACATTCCGCATCGTGAAAAGATCGCCCGGGTGGGTGGAAGCCAGCAGATCCGGGACGACGCGGCTATCCGAACACGTTATGAACAGCGTATCGGGCGTCTGGTTGACCGCAAGCTCTTGAAAACGCTTAACATACTGCGGCAGCATCCGCTCCCGAAAGTCAACGATGCCGGCGATGAGTTTCTGCACCTATCCCTCCCGAAAATCAGAACCGCGCGAAGCGTGATGCCCCTGGATCGGAGTAACCGCGATGGTCCGAGGTTGCCGTTCGGCTCGGAGCAGAGGAGTATCCTTGCAACGTCCCAGATGCGCGAGTGTCCCTCTGTAGCAAATCGAGTTCGCGATTAGAATATGCCGCAAACGCGGCCACTCAGAACAGAAGGAATGCAACGATCGACTCTCTCAAAAGGGAGGAATCTTTTTCTGCGGGGTACTGAGCCTTTTATGCGCGTCGCTGACCGCGGTCAGCGACGCAAAACAAGACGGATAGGGAAAGCGAGATGCGTCTCTGGGTCATCCCAATGATGTACGTGGCGGGCAGTCTTGCGTGCGGCCTCGTACTGCCGCGGATCGAACAAGCGTATTTCGGAGCCGTCAGCATCGGTTTGTCGGTTGGCTCGGCGCAGGCCTGCTTGTCGGCCGCGGCTTCTGGAATGATGGCGCTCACCAGTCTGATATTCGCGATGGCTTTCGTGATGGTGCAGTTCAGCGCCATTGCATATTCGCCGCGATTGGTGCTTTGGCTGGCCCGGGACCGCGTTCTATTTCATTCGCTCGGCGTGTTTTCCGCTACATTCATTTATGCGTTTTTTGCATTGGCCTGGATTGATCGAGATGGTTCCGGAGCTGTGCCGACGGTTTCTATGTTGCTGGTGGGATCTCTGCTCCTTGCCAGTATGCTCCTTTTCTCCTGGCTGGTGCAGCGGCTGACCGCGTTGCAAATCACGAATGTTCTGCAACTGCTCGGCAACAGGGGCCGCGCGGTCATTCGCGACATGTTTGACGCTCTTGATCGGCGGTCGGCGCTCGAAGGCAAAGCCGATGGAAGCAATGCTCAGCTTGGATCGATCTCGCAAACTCTCATCTATTCGGCAGATCCAAGAACAATCACGAAGCTGGAGACCCATGCTCTCGTCGAACACGCCCGCCGGGCAGGAGCAACCATCGTAATGGCCTGCGCCGTGGGCGACACCTTGCTCCAAGGCAGTGTTGTCCTGCGCGTGCACGGCGCCTCCGGGAGCCTCTCCGAGATCGCCTTGATGCAAGCTGTCCATCTAGGCACCGAACGCACTTTCGATCAGGATCCAAAATATCCCATCCGCCTCCTGGTCGACATTGCCATCAAGGCTCTTTCGCCTGCGATCAATGATCCGACCACGGCGATTCAGGCCCTCGATCAGATCGAAGACCTCCTGCGTCGTCTTGCGCAGCACGAACTGGATACGGGCCTGGTCAAAGACCCAACTGGCGTACTTCGTCTCGTTCTTCTAATGCCGACATGGGATGACTATCTCATGCTCAGTTTCGACGAGATCCGGCAGTTCGGTGCTGGTTCCATACAGGTCATGCGTCGGCTAAGGGCCGCGCTAACCGGCCTTGCGGAGTTGACAATGGTTGCCGCACGGGCTGAAGCGGTGCGGCGCTATCTGAGGCATCTCGATCTGACCATCGATCATTCGGTGTTCGACTCCGAGGACAAGACCAGAGCCCTCCAGGAGGATCGGCAAGGGCTCGGCCTTTCACGTCGAACTTCAATCGACATTGTCAATTGATTTATTGATATCGGGTGCGTTCCGGAAACTCGGATTCGACGCAGCGCTGGCAGCCACGACGCCAACAACTGGCGGCAGGGCAAGCGGTAACACTTTACTTTGACCTTCGCTTGACCGCGAATTGATCCAAATCAACGTGAAGGACGGATGGATCGAATAATAGACACGAAGCGAACAGAGCACTTGGCTTGATGAGACGTGGCGCTGCTAAACTAAAGTATGCTGATCTGTACTTTTAGAAAATTGATCCCGTATCACATCCAGCGCAGGGTTCGACGCTAATCGCTCACCCGCGAGACGGTGGGCATCGCTCTCGACACTGCTGCGGCGGCGCTCTCGCTTACCCTTCGGTCGACCCGCTTACCCTTCGGTCGATAAGCGCGGAGCAAGCAGAGCATTCGGTGGCTGAAACGTAGAGTACGTTGAAGCCCGGATTTGCCGGAATGGCCTCGACACACGCAACTGCGGAGGATGCCATGCATCACATCGCCAGGAACCTCACGAAAAGCGCAATGAACTTCACAACCGTTCTTGCGGTAGCGGGAATGGCGAGCGTGTCGGCGGCGCGTGCCGACGAAGCACAAGCCAAAACTCTGTTCAAGGCCATGTCCGACTACATGGCGGCGCAGAGCGCGATCTCGCTTGAAATCGACTCGAACCTCGAAGTCGTGACCCGCGATGGCCAGAAATTGGCGCTCGCGAGCTCGGGCGCCTTGACACTCAACCGACCTGATAAGATCCGCGCGACGCGCACGGGCGGATTTGCCGATATCGAGTTGGTCTTCGACGGAAAAATGGTGACGCTGCTCGGAAAGAACGCAAACGTCTATGCTCAAGTCGAAGCGCCGGGCACGATCGATCGCCTGGTCGACGAACTGCGCGACAAGTACCACCGGCCGATCCCGGCCGCAGACTTGCTGATGTCGAATCCCTACAACGAGCTTATGCCTCTGGTCGTGAACACAAAGGACCTCGGAAGCGGCGTGATCCGTGGCGTCGAATGCGATCACCTCGCCTTCAGGACGGAAGAGGTGGACTGGCAGATCTGGATCGCTCAGGGACCGCGTCCCTATCCCTGTCGCTATGTCATCACCAGCACCAAAGTCGCCGGGTCGCCGCAATACACCATCGATGTCAGGGCGTGGAAAACCGGCGCGGAGGTCGCGGCCGATAAGTTCAGCGTGCAGATTCCCGCGGGCGCCAAGAAGCTCAATCCGAATGATCTCCCCGACTATGACGAGTTGCCCGCCGCTTTCGCGGTCAAGCGGTAAAAAGGAGGACTGTGACATGTTCAAGCGGATCGGAATTATCGTACTCGCCTCAATCATCGGCGCCTTGTGCTTCGGGCTCGGTGAGCGGATTTCGGGCCCGAGCGGCTACGGCCTCGTCTCGACTGCCGAGGCAGTCGTCGGCCGTCCCATGACACCGGTGAGCGTCGCCGGTTCGGCGCGAAGGACGGTGCGGCGTTGTGCTGCGGGCGTTTATGACTGCTAGCGTTACGTTCGCGCGGTGGCCGTGAAGGCGGCCGCATCGTTCGCGCAAAGGTGAAGCCAATGATACGGGCGCCACGTGGCGCCCGTGCAATTTTCGAGCGTCATTCCTTACGCGGTAGCGGCGCGCGGACACCAAGCAGTTGGACCACCGCATGAAGCACACCGCTAATGCGGGTCCTGCCCGCTACGATCAGCAGGTCGGTCCGGCGACGCCAGTTCGCGCAGAATTGCCACAAGTTCGGTATTGGCGGGTGAGCCTCGCTGGCTGATGGTCTCGACCGAGTTAGCCTCGGTCAACCGGTTGAGCCTAACGAGCAGGCGTACACGACGACGGCGGGTCAGCTTGGCCTCGGAAGAACGCCAGCGGAAGAATACGCGATAGAGTTCGCCTTCACCGAAGAGCAGATTGAGTTCGTGTATTGTGACGTAGAGCAGAAACAGAACCATCAACCAGATTTGGATAGACAAAAAGCGTGCCCACGAAAAGCGCTCGACCAGGTAGGCTGGAAAATCGGCGATCGAACCGTCGGCGGCAAGAAAGTGAACCAGTCCCTCGGCAAGGCGTGCGACCAGCACGCACAGCCAGTAGATCGCGGTCTTGAACAGGATAGGCTGAATCATCGGCCTGCCGTCGAAGTAGTGCATAAGGCGTATGTTGTCGGTCACCAGAACGGCTTTGCCGACCAGTAGCGCGGCCAGTGTCGCCGTCAGAAAGGCACTGAACTCGATTCCATGCTCCTTCAAGATCAGGTATTTGGTCCATAAGATCAGGTTGAAGCCGATGAAGAAAAAGACTGTCGGCGGCAGCACGTGCTTGACCTGCGCGAGCCACCACTGAAAGGCTCGCCGCAGGAGCGACGGTGATCCAGGTTCGGCGATGACCGGTTCGCTCATGCGACCTCCGGCAACGGCCGCTGTCGGCGGCTGGCCTGCCCCGGTCGAATGGTCCGGTGGGCGTACGGCCGCGCGTGCTCGACCGTCATGTGTCCTGGTACTTCCTTATGACCGCGCGGGCATTGAACAGCAAGCGGTCCTGGCCAAGCCGGTCCGCAAGCGGGGACGAGCGGATGCACTCCAGCACGCTCGGGTTCAACGCCGCCAGCCAGACTGTGATTCCGTCTTCGGTCATTCGCCGCTCGCCATCGATCAGCATCTGTAGTGCTGAGTATTCGATGTCGGGGACGCGGCTCATGTCGAGCGCCAGCACCCTCGGCCGATGCTCGGCGACCAGCGCCCGGATCCGGTCGCCGACCTGCTGAGCGTTGGCAAAGAACAGTCGCCCCTCCGGCCGCAGGATCAGCAACCCGTCGAAGGTCTCGTCATCGGGATGTTCAGGCGAGAGCGGCCGCAACACGTCCTCTCCCCGCTTGCGGCCGATCGCGTGGACCTTGGGATTGGCGGCTTGGCTCGAAAGTCCGATCAGCGACAGGACGATCGCCACCACGATTCCCTGCAGCGTACCGAACACGAGCACCCCGGCGAACGCGGCAAGCGCCCAGGTGAACTCCATCATCCGAATTCTTGCTGATTGATACGAACTCGGCCGGATCGATCAGCCCGACGGAATAGACGATGACGATGGCCGCCAGCACTGCCTGGGGCAGCAGGCCAAGGAGCGGCGCGAGCACCAGCATGGTGGCCGCCGCAGCCGCGGCCGTCACCAGCGACGCCTTTTGCGTTCGTCCGCCGACCGAGCGCACGACTGCCGTCTGCGACGTGCCGCCGCCTGCGGGCATGGCACCGAAGAAAGCGCCCGCAAGATTTGCCGCACCGGTCGCCAGCAATTCGCGGTTGGGCTTGATCGGCGGCTCCGCCTGCCTGGCGAAGGCGCGCCCGGCGGCGATCGTTTCGGTAAAACTCATCAAGGCGATGCCGAGCGCACCGGGAAGCAACTGCTCGACCAGACCGAGGCTCGGCAGCGTGATCGAGGGCAGCGATTGCGGGATGATACCGACCGTCGCCCACGCCCAATGCGCTCAGGCCGAACAGCCACGAGGCGGCAATTCCGGCGCCCACCACGACCAGCGGCGCGGGCGAGTGTGGCCACATCCGCTCCATGGCGAGCAGCCCCAATAGTGCCACCACGGCGACGGTCAAAGTGATCAGCGACGTCTCGGGAAGATGATGCACCATGCTCAGGATGTCCCGGAAAAAGCCCTCCTTGGTGATGTGGATGCCGAGCAGCTTCGGGACCTGGTCGAGCACGATCACCAGCCCGATGCCGGCCTTGAAGCCGGTCAGCACCGGGGTCGAGATGAAGTTCGCGACAAAGCCGAGCCGAAGCATCGATGCCCCGATCAGCAGCGCGCCGGTCAGCGCCGTGAGCGTTGCGGTCGCGGTGATCAGCTTGCCGGGGTCGCCATCCGGGACCGCCAATCCGAGCTGCGTGCCGGCGAGGATGGCAAGTGTCGTCGTTGAACTGACGCTCAGTACGCGCGAGGTCCCGAGCAGCGCGTAGACGATCATCGGGACGAAGGCGGTGTAGAGCCCAACGCTGACCGGAAGTCCGGCCACGGTCGCATAGGCCATGGCCTTGGGCAGGACGACGGCCGCCGCCGTCAGGCCGGCGATGACATCGAAGCGCAATGTCAATGATGACGTTTCAAGGGCAGACGCCAAGGTCTTCATCTCGTCGGTCGGTTAGGCACGCAAGTGCGGGCCCTCTTGAAAGGCTCACGCAGCCGGCAAAGGTCTTGCGGCGTCCGCTAATAGCGCTCGGCCACGAACCGCCGGCCCTTCAGGCCCGCCTGATCGTCGTAAGCGCCCTTGCCGGTCCGGCTGGGCAGCTTGACCTTCGGCTTGCGCACTTTCTTGTACGGAATGGCGTTCAGGATATGCGAGATGCAATTGAGGCGTCCGCGGCGCTTGTCGTCGGTACGCACGATCGACCACGGCGCATGCCGGCTGTCGGTCGCTTTCAGCATCGCGTCGCGCGCGCGCGAATAGTCGTACCAGCGCGTATACGACTCGACGTCCATCGGGCTGAGCTTCCATTGCCGCAGCGGGTCGTTGACCCGGGCGGCGAATCGCCGCTCCTGCTCCTTCATGCCGACTTCCAGCCAGACCTTGATCAGCATGATGCCGGCATTGATGATGTACCCCTCGATCTCGGGACACAGCTTCAGGAAGTTCTGGTAGCGGTGCTCGTCGACGAATCCCATCACGCGCTCGACGCCGACGCGGTTGTACCAACTGCGGTCGAAGATCACGATCTCGCCGCCGGAGGGAAAACGCTCGATGTAGCGCTGCATGAACATCTGCGACTTCTGGCGGTCGGAAGGCGCCGGTAGCGCCACGACCTGGAAAACCCGCGGGCTGACGCGCTCGGTCAGCGCCTTGATGGTGCCGCCCTTGCCCGCGGCATCGCGGCCCTCGAACACGATGATGATCTTCGCGCCAGTGGCTTTCACCCATTCCTGCAGATCGCAGAGCTGGACCTGAAGCTTGCGCAACTCCTTTTCGTAGACCTTGCGGTTCATCCGCTCGCCGCTCTCGTCCTTCTTTCGATCCTTGGCCATGGCGATATCCAACTCCAATGTTGAGCAACGAGACTGCTGCCGGCGCGGTCAGCTCCAGATCAGCGTTACGCTGACGTCACCGGGCATCCCGTTCGGCCAATCGGCAATCTGAAACTTGAGACGATAACCACGCGGCTCGAGATACTTCTTCCAGAATTGATAGACCTCCTTTGGCAGGCCCGTGAGCGTGTCTTCCCAGCCGGGCTCCTGCTGGTTGAGGGCACGCCCTTTGTCGGTACAAAGGTTGTTCGGGAACCGGCCGACTTCGACCTCGGTCAGACCGTTGCTGACGGCGCGCTTGATGATCGCGGCTGCCCGCTTCATGCGCTCTTCGTCGCTGACGCCCGACGGCTTTGCGAGGCGATCAAGCAGTTCCTTCTTCTCGGCCTCGGCGGCCGTGCGCTTGCGCATGTACTCGGCGGCCTTCTCGGCCTCCATTTCCGCGCTTTTCTTGCGGCAATCCAAGGCCGTAGGCAGCGCGTCATCCGTACCGGTCGTCATTGAGCTTCTTCCTTCTTCGAACGGGTCATAGATCAGGGCTTGGCAGCAGACTGCGGGATCCCGTTGTTGACGACCTTCTCCCAGCCCTGGTCTGGGTTGAAGGCCGCGATCCCCGAGGCAATCCGGGCCGTATTGAGCCCGAGGTCCTTCTCGTAGACCACCCCGTCCTGGTTCACCATGAAGGTCTTGATGCCGGAATTGTCGTATTCGGCCGGATAGGCGATCAGCGCGAAGCCGCCGATCATGTTGCCTTTGACGATGTAGTCCAGCGCCCCGCCCGGCGCCGCCGGCCCCTGCCGGGTGAGGACCTTGTAGTAGTAGCCGTGGAACGGGATGCGCTGCTGGCCCGGCCGGTAGCCGTCGAGCGCGGCGCGGGCCGCGAACTCGCCGAGCGGGCTTTCCGGTTCGCCCTGCGCGGCCGGCCAGTACAGGCCGTCCTTCTTGCCCGGGCGGCTGACGATGCGCTGGGCGTAGGCATTGGCGCCGCCGAAATTCTTCTCGGCGTAGTCCTGCTGGGCGTCGACATAGGCGAGCATGGCCTGGATGACACTCAACTCGTTGCGGCCGATACGTCGGAACAGGATCTCGTCGCGGCCGGCCGCAGTGTCGAAGCGCCAATTTTCGTTGACGCGCACCAGCGGGATCGGGAACGGCCAGTCGTCGTCGCCGAGGACCAGCGTCGCCCTGCCGTCGCCGTCCTTCTCCATTCCGTGCTTGGCCTCGTAAGCCTCGACGAAGCGCTTGCGGTTGTTGGCGTCGGCGACCGGATCGCCGGATGAGATGATGTCATCGCCATCGGGACCCAGCACCCGCAAGAGAGAGCGGGCGTCAGCAGCCTTCGCGCCGGCCGCGAGCGCTTCGGCCGCGGCTTCCGGTGTCTGGAAGAGCTGCTGCGCGGACGCAGCGCTAGCCAAGACGAGCAGCAGACCGAGTGCTGCAACGAGGCTGGTCAGCGCCCGCCGGAGCGAGACGGTTCGAGAGCCGTGCACGGTGAGTATCTGTGTCATGGCGTCGTCATTCGTTCAGTGTCCAATCGCTTGCCGGCGGGAACGTGTCCACCGGAAGCGATCCATTCGTCGTAGGTTTGGAATGTCAGCCCGAGCTTGTCGTAGAAAACCCGCAGATAGCCGTCGCGACCGCGCACGACCGCCTCGGGCATGATCGCTTGCACTTCCTGCGCCATGACACCGACGTAGACGCGTTCGCTGTCGAGATAGCTGAAGCGATAGAAGCCGAGGCCGTTGTCGAGATGGCCAAGCAGCGTGATGTCGTGCTTGAGCGCGACATCGGACCGCCGGCCGCCGCCGCCACCACCACCGCCGCGCCCACCGCCACCCGCCTGACGCTGTCCTCCGCCGCCGCCGCGATAGCTCTGCTGGCCGCGGCTCGACTGCTGCCGCGCAGCCTGACCCGAGCCGCTGCGCTCGAAGGCATTGTCGCGCCGTTGCGGCTGGGCGGCCGGCCGGTTTCCACCGCCGCCGCCAGCGCTCGGACGCTGTGCCGGCCGCTGCTGGGCCTGACCGCCGCCACCGCCACCTGGGCGATCGCCCGCGCCGGGACGATCACCACCGCCTGGACGGTTGCCTGCTCCGGCGCCAGGACGATCACCACCACCTGGACGATCGCCGGCACCGGGACGATCGCCGCCGCCAGGGCGATCACCGCGCACCGGGGCGGTCGCCACCGCCAGGTCGGTCACCTGCTCCTGGGCGATCACCCGGGCGTCCCGGATCGAGCACGCGCTCGCCATCTCGGCCGCGGAAATCCATCCGTTCCTGCCGACCGGCTTGTATATTGTTTTTCGCGTATTTCTGCCGTACGGCGTCGTTGTTGTAGCGGACACCGTGGCGGTGATCGACGTTGTGTTCCCATCTCGCGAGGTTCGCGGTGTTGCGGCTGTAGTGATTTACGTAAC
The DNA here is from genome assembly GCA_963749815.1 of uncultured Alphaproteobacteria bacterium. Taxonomy (GTDB): domain Bacteria; phylum Pseudomonadota; class Alphaproteobacteria; order Rhizobiales; family Xanthobacteraceae; genus VAZQ01. Next base: position 87,598 of record CAVVON010000004.1, read on the forward strand.
GGCCGCCCCAATTGCAATTGCCCCAAAAAGCATGGCGGATCGCGACTGCGCCCGCAAAAGCGATGCCAGCCGCAAGGACGCCACCCGGAAAGTAGCCGTACGGGGGCGCGAAGTAGTACGGCGGATAATCCGGATAGGGCCAGTCGCCATACACCACGGCAGGCTCGTAATACGGGACGTAGAGCTGATCCTCTGAGGCCGGCTGGATCGCGATATATTCCTGGCCGCTTCCGCTCTGCGTACTCACCGTCTGCTGGCTATTTGTCTCGAGCTTATTGTTCTTCTTGGCGAGCTGACGCAGGCGCTGCACCGCATCCATGACATCGGCCTGCTGCGCCAGCATCGCATCGCCGAGCTTCTGCGTCCAATCGAGCTTGTCGTTCATCATCGACAGGACGTTAGGTACCTCGACCAGCGCCTTAAGGCTGTCGTCCCAGCTCTCCTTCGCGACCGCCGCACGCAGCGCGTCGCCTTTCAGATTCTTGTTGTTCTTAGCCCAGCGGTCGGCCTGCACAATTTCCAAAGGATAAGTGGCCGCGATCAGGACCTGCGCCAGCAGCGGATCAGGATAGAGGGCGATCGGTGAGACCAACTGATCGAGCTGAGCAGCCGAAAGAGCCGGCTGCGACGGCGCGGACGCCGCCGACGGCGTCTGCGGAGTCGTCTGGGCGGCAGGCGCCTGCGCATAAGCGCCGTGCGACACTGTCCAGAGCAGCATCAGCACGATGAGCCGCATCGGCCATGCCATCATGACAATCTCCTCGACTCGCGCATCCCCCAAATTCTTGAATGTTTTAGCCCGGCAACACGGTGCTCCGACTTCCTATTGAGCAGGTATTTAAGGAGCGATATCGGGCGAACCACCCATGATGACGTCGTCATAGGTTACCTTTCTGCGCAGAACCAGTCGTACTCAAGCGGCCCATGGCCAGCCATCATGACCTGCCGGAGTTTTAATCGCCAATACGCTGATGGGCGAGCAATGTAGTCCTTCATTTTCCGATCATCATCATCGCCACGAGGACCGGTCCCCAGGCCGTCAGCAGGATGTTCCCGACGGCATAGGGCACCGTGTAACCCAGCGCGGGAACGCTGCTCCGAGACTCGTCCTGGATGGCGCGAAGGGCGGCGGTAATCGTCCCAGCTCCAGCGCAGGCACCGAGAACGATGAGAGGGCTCATCTTCAGGACATAGCGGCCGAAGAGGATGCCCAGTGTGTGAGGCAGCAAGGCTGATATCAGGCCTACGGCGACCAGGCTCACGTCCGGTTTTCTGAAGGCCGGCAAAGAAACTGGGGCCGGCGGTAATGCCAACCACGCCGATGAAGGTACACAACCCGACGGTATCGAAGATCCAGATTGCCGGCTCGGGGATTCGACCGAAAAAGGGATATACCGAGCGAAGCCAGCCGAACACCAGCCCCATGACGAGGGCGCCACCGCTGGCGGTGAGTGTCAGCGGAATTCCTCCGACGGTGACCGAGAGCAGGCCGACGAACCCTCCAAGCACGATGCCGGTCCCGACAAAGACCATGTCTGTCGCCGTGGTCGGGCGGTCGGGATATCCCAGTTCCTTCGCCGCCCGCTCGACTTCCGGCTTGGTTCCGATCAGTCGCAACACGTCTCCCCGATCGATTTGGGTATTGACGGCAGTGGGCATCTCTTGCCCGGCCCGCGTGAGCTTCCGCAGGAACACTCCACGGGTCGAACTCGAGCCGTGCCAGTTCCGCTATCGTTTTTCCGACAATAGCACGCTGGGTAATCACGACATCCAGCGCTTCGATCGGGACGTCGAGCAGAGCCTTGTCGTCTACCTCGGGGCCGATTCTGCGCCCACCTTCCACATGCGCTTCCTGCCGGGCGAGGATCGCGACCACATCGTCTTGGTGAATGATCGAGGTCGGCCCAGCTTCGACGATCTCGCCGCGGTGGCGGATCCGCGCGATGAAGACCCGGACGTTTTGGGGCAGCGCTTCGAGTTCGGCGACGGTCTTGTTCACCAGATCTGGGTTCGTCACGCGGTATGCGCGGATATCGAAGAACCTCGACCCCGAGATCACGCCGAGTTCCAACTCGGCGGCGCCGATCTTAGCCCGCATCCGCTCCCCTTCCTCGCGGAGGTTGATCCTCATCAGCTTGGGCCCGATCGTGGGAAGGAACCAGACGAGGCTGGCCGTTCCGACAAGGTAGGTCACGGCATATGCGACCGGAATGTTGTTCAGCAGCGCGGACTTCTCCGCATCCGGAATTGCCAGGCGCTGGATCGCCTCGCCGGCGGTGCCGATCACGGTGGACTCCGAGAACGCCCCCGCAAGGAGCCCTGCGGCTGTCCCGACGTCGTAGCCGAGAAGCTTCGAGAACCCGAAAGACGTGAGCAGACACGCGACGCACAAGATGACAGTGAGTGCCACCTGGGGAATGGCGTCGCCCTTGAGCCCGCGAAAGAATTGCGGTCCCACTTTATACCCGGTGGTGAAGAGGAAGAGATCGAAGAAGATCGTCTTGACGATGGGGGGGATCTTGATGTCGAGCTGCCCGATCAGAACCCCGGCCAGGAGCGTCCCGACGACGATCCCGAGGCTGAAGCTCCCGAACTTGATGCGGCCGATCAGGAAGCCAATCGCGAGCGTGAGGAAGATCGCCAGCTCGGGATTCTTCTGCAGCGCCTGTACGAAAAAGTCCATGTACGGCTCCTCCCGTAACTGCGATCAAGCCACGGCAACTAATGTTCAACGGGGCAAAGCACCCGGGGCCGGAAACGATATCGCGAAAGTACCGAGCCGCCCGAGGGTCACCGCGACGATCAAGGTGCACGCGGTCGCGCCGATGGCGATCGCCAGAAAAATGAAGATTTCCGGCGCGCTGGTGACGACGTGCTTTACCCAGTCCACAGACGCTCACTTCTTCTTCGACGCCTCGTAGGCGTCGCGATAGCCGCGCGCGATCGACCGGACACCGCGGCCGATGTCCTCGTAGGCCTCGTCGGGCAGGTTCGCCAACGATACGCGCAGCGACCAGTTGGGGGCTTCGAACCCGCCACCGTTCAGCAGCACGATGCCGTGCGCCTCGGCCAGCCGGAACGCGAGATCGAGCGGGTGGATGTTCTTCTTCAGGTACTCGACCGCGGCGTCGCCGATGTTCTTGCGCGCCCAGAACTCGAAGTCGATCAGCGCGTAATAGGCGTCGAAGTGCGAATTGGGGGCAACTTGCAGGTCCATGCCTTCGAGCAAGGCATGCATGCGCTTATGGACGATCTCCATGCAGGCCTTCTGATAGGCCTTCTTCGCATCCATCAGTTCGTAAAGCGAGAACATCGTCATCATGACCTGCTGCGGCAGCGAGAGGCCGGCAGTGTGGTTGAGACGCGATGTCGCGGCTGTCGGCGACGATGCGGTCGATGAACTTGAACTTTGCGCGGTTCAAGCGTGATCGGGCCGTACCGGTGGTCCAGCGCCTTGACGTGCTCGGCCGGCAGCTTGGCGATCATCTTGTCGAAGATGTTGTCCTCGTGAATCGCGATGGTGCCGAGCCGCCACCCGGTGCAGCCGAAGTACTTCGAGTAGGAGTAGACGCCGATGGTGTTGTGCGGCAGCTCGCCAAGCAGGGAGCGGAAGTCTTCGACGAAGGTCCCGTACACGTCGTCCGTCAGCAACATCAGGTCGGGGCGCTTGGTCTTCACCAGCTTCACGATCTTGGCGATCGTTTCCCGGCTCATCGCCATTCCGGTCGGATTGCCCGGATTGACGATGAAGAACGCCTTGATCTTGGGGTCTTCGAGCTTCTTGAGTTCCTCGTCCGAGTATTGGAAGCGGTTCTCCTGAGGAGCCGCGATGTTCACGACCTTGAGGCCGTAGTCCTCAAGATGCGTCATCTCGAGATAAGGGGTGAAAATCGGCGTGCCCAGCGCAATCGTGTCGCCCGGGAACAGCAGCCGGTTGGCCTTGAGCGACTTGAAGATGTAGCACATCGCGGCGGTGCCGCCCTCGACCGCGTAGATGTCGAACTTGCCGGTCGGATGCGGATTTCCGCACATCGCCCACATCAGATACTCGTGCACGATCCGCTCGTTGTGAACCAGCATGCGATCCGGCACCGGATAGTTGTCGCCGATGATCGAATCGACGAGTTCGTGCACGAATGCGTCCGGATCGAACTCGAAGGTCTTGATCGCGAACTTCACCATTGCGGACAGGAACTCCGCGCCGGGCATGTCCGTGTGCTTGGCGAGCCACGCGTCGAGACGGCCGGCGATGCCCTTGGCCGCCGGCATTCCGCCGATCCCGGCGAGATTGCTCCATGACGCGTTTGCTCTCGGTGATGGCGAACTGACCGAGCAGAAAGAAACCCTCGCGCGGCGTGGTCGCGATCCAGTTGGGATTGCCGCGGCCGGCGTTGAGGAAGGCCGACTGTGAGGTGCGTGAGACTTCCTTGGCGAGCGGCGATCAGTTCGTTTTTGATCTCGAACGGGCCCAGAGCTTCGAATTTCTTCAGGGTGAGAAGGTCCGCCATGGTGCGTCCCAGTTCTAATGTTTAGATTGAGCGAAGGGCGTCGGCTCGGCTCAGGTCAGCAGCATGACGAGGACCATGCCCCAGATCGTCAGCAGCGTATTGCCGACCGCATAAGTCACGGTGTAGCCGAGCCCGGGAATCTGGCTCTTGGCGCTGGTCGTTGATCATGCCGAGCGACGCCGTCGTCGTGCGCGCGCCGGAGACGATCCCGAGCAAGATGGCGTCGTCGAAGCGGAACAGATATTTGCCGACATACATCGCCGAGGATCAGCGGCACGGTCGTAGCCAGCCACGCCCCATAGGAACAAGCTGAAACCGAGCTGCTTGCAGGCCGGCGACGAAGCCCGGTCCCGACGAGATGCCGACTACGGCGATGAACACGTTCAGGCCGACCGAGTTCATGAACCAAACGGTCGGCGAGGGATTCGTCCAAAGGTCGGACGCACCGAGCGCAGCCAGCCAAAGAACAGACCGGAAATCAGCGCGCCGCCGGAGGTGGACAGCGTCAGCGGCACGCTGCCGATCTTGTAGACCACCGCACCGATCAGGGCGCCGAGCGCAATAGCGCCGCCGATGAACGCCACGTCCGCAACGTCGGTCGCGCGGTCCGGAACACCCAGCATCTTGGTCGCCGCCGTGAT
>CAVVON010000005.1:0-42850 GCA_963749815.1 uncultured Alphaproteobacteria bacterium
AAATGGCGGGAGCGACGGGACTCGAACCCGCGGCCTCCGGCGTGACAGGCCGGCGCTCTAACCAACTGAGCTACGCCCCCTTTTGGGGATGCTGCGGACTTAAATGTCGCTTCCGACCAAGTCAAGGATCGCACGGCGGCGCGGCGGACAAATCGCCGGACGGGTCGTTTTCACGCACGGGAGCCCGTGCGGGGCACCGTGCTGCACGCTTGGTTGCGGTGCGGGAGCGCTGCGGACAAAGCAGAAACCTGCAAAAAACCCCTATTTTCCGCTAGGAAGTCATGGTCAGACCACATCCGAATCGTCTAATCGACCTATGTGAGGAGTGGCCTTTCGCCACTTGCTGCAACGAGGAGGGCCAGCCATGGCAGCCAAGAACGGGCGCGCGCGACCGTGACGCTTAAGCATCTCGCCGCCAATCTCGCGGAATCCCACGAGATGTCGAAGAAACAGACCGAGGCCGTGCTCGGCGATCTGGTCGGCTGGTGACCAAGCACCTCAAGAAGGGCGACCGCATCCGCATCGGCGGCCTTGGAATTCTGCGGTGCGCAAGCGCGCCGCCCGCATGGGACGCAATCCCGCAACCGGCGAGCCGATCCAGATCAAGGCGAGCAAGAAAGTCGCGTTCCGTCCCGCCAAGGAGCTCAAGGAAGCCGTCTGACCAGCCCTGTCCGCGGCAGGCTACCTGTTCGGCAGCCCACCGGTGGCCTTCGCAGGCAGGCCGGCGGAGGCCCGTAGCGCTCGTGCGAAACCGCGGGCCAAGGCTGGCATGCCAGCCGAAGCGCGAAGGCGCGAAGGCTGGTGGGCGGTGACGGACTCGAACCGCCGACATCCTGCGTGTAAAGCAGGCGCTCTACCAACTGAGCTAACCGCCCTCATCGCGATCTGCACAGAACCATGCCGCACCTTCGTCGCCGCTTCTCGCACGCAAGCGTGGTCGTCGGCTTCCGGTTGACGGCATCCTTCAGTCCCTTGCCGGGGGAGAAGCGCGGCCGCTTGGCGGCCTTGATCTTCACCGGCGCGCCGGTGCGCGGATCGCGCCCCTCGCGGGCGCTGCGCTCGACGACTTTGAAGTTGCCGAAGCCGGTGATCTTGACCTCCTCGCCGCTCTTCAACGTCGCGGCAATCGCCTCGAATGTCGCATCCACCGCCGCCGCCGCGGCGTTCCGGTCCATTCCGGTCTTCTCCGCGATTGCGCCGATCAGCTCGTTCTTCGTCATCGGCAACTCCTTGTCCCGCGAATCAAACGACGCGCACGCGTGACACCAAGGAGTTTGCCAATCCTACATTGAAGCCGGCTGAAGCGCCGAAAGCCGAGCGAAGCCAGCGTGAGGCGCTTGATCATTTGGGTGCGGAAACCCGCTCGCTCACTGCGGGCGGCGCCGGCCTGCTCGAGGCTGACCGCGGCCGTCGTGCCCGGCCTCGCCGCTTGGTCTTGACGTACCAGCGCTGTTCGCTGGTAGTCGATCGTGCCATTCGTAGCGCGAGACCCACGGCCAGATCAGGATGTCGGCTAGATCGAAGTCTAGGCGTCGGCCTCGGACGTAAGCTGGCCTCGGCGAGCGCGCGCGACTTGCTTGCGGTCACACCTACGCATTCGGCGAGGAAGGCCCGGCGCGTCTTGCCGTCAGCCTGCAAGGTCGCCAAGATGGCGGGCCACATCTGCCATCGCGCATTCCAGCAGCGGTAGCTTCTCGCCCGACGTCGGCAGCAGCCCCGTCTTGGCGAGTAGATGAGGATCGCGGCAACTCCATCAACGCCGCATGCAACGATACTCGCATGGGACATGTCTCCGAAGGAGGTTTCACCTGCTGCATCCGCAGACGCGACAGCACGCGCCTCGATACTCCCGTCTCGTCGCGTCGCGATAGCCTCGCGATGACGCTCCAGCCGTCGGCGATCGAATTTGTCGACCTCTCGCAAGGGTTGTCACGAAACGGCAGCAAAAACGAGATCGATCGGACGCCGGCCTGCCAATTCATGACGGTGATGTCGCGCAAAACAAAACGGCGGCGCCCGAAGGCGCCGCCGTCATGTCTGGGTCGTATCGAGCGCGATCAGTGCGCGGTGAGGGCCGAAGCGTCCTCCTCGACCGCCGGCTCGGTCGCCACCGCGGCTGCGGGCTTGGCCTTCTCCTCGTCCCACTCGATCGGCTCGGGCTTGCGCACCAGCGCCCGGGCCAGCACCTCGTCCATGCGCGAGACCGGGATGATCTCGAGCCCCTTCTTGATGCTCTCGCTGATCTCGACGAGGTCCTTGGCGTTCTCCTCCGGGATCAGCACCGTCTTGATGCCGCCGCGCGAGGCCGCCAGCAGCTTCTCCTTCAGGCCGCCGATCGGCAGCACGCGGCCGCGCAGCGTGATCTCGCCGGTCATGGCGACGTCGCGGCGCACCGGAATGCCGGTCATCACCGAGACGATCGCCGTCACCATGGCGACGCCCGCCGACGGGCCGTCCTTCGGGGTCGCGCCTTCCGGCACGTGCACGTGGATGTCCTTCTTGTCGAAGAACGGCGGCTCGATGCCGAAGGCGACCGCGCGCGAGCGCACATAGGAGGCCGCCGCCGAGATCAATTCCTTCATCACGTCGCGCAGGTTGCCGGTGACCGTCATCTTGCCCTTGCCGGGCATCATGACGGCTTCGATGGTGAGCAGCTCGCCGCCCACGTCGGTCCAGGCGAGGCCGGTGACGACGCCGACCTGATCCTCGTCCTCGAGCTCGCCGTAGCGGTACTTCGGCACGCCGAGATAGTCGGCGACGGCCTTGGCGTCGACCGTGATCGACTTCTTCTTCGTGAGCGATCAGCTCCTTCACCGCCTTGCGGATCAGCGTCGAGAGCTCGCGCTCGAGATTGCGCACGCCCGCTTCCCGCGTGTAGCGGCGGATCAGCAGCAGCAGCGCCTCGTCGTCGATCGACCATTCCTTCGACCTCGAGGCCGTGCTTGGCGATCGCGTCCGGGATCAGGTGCTTGCGCGCGATCTCGACCTTCTCGTCCTCGGTGTAGCCGGCGATGCGGATGATCTCCATGCGGTCCATCAGGGGCGGCGGAATGTTGAGCGTGTTCGCCGTCGTGATGAACATCACGTTCGAGAGATCGTAGTCGACCTCGAGATAGTGGTCGTTGAAGGTGTGGTTCTGCTCGGGGTCGAGCACCTCGAGCAGCGCCGAGGACGGATCGCCGCGGAAATCGGCGCCCATCTTGTCGACCTCGTCGAGCAGGAACAGCGGGTTCGACGACTTGGCCTTGCGCATCGACTGGATGATCTTGCCGGGCATCGAGCCGATATAGGTGCGCCGGTGACCGCGGATCTCGGCCTCGTCGCGCACGCCGCCGAGCGACACGCGCACGAATTCGCGGCCGGTCGCCTTGGCGATCGACTTGCCGAGCGAGGTCTTGCCGACGCCGGGCGGGCCGACCAGGCACAGGATCGGGCCGGTCAGCTTGTTGGCGCGCTGCTGCACGGCGAGATACTCGACGATGCGCTCCTTGACCTTCTCGAGGCCGAAGTGATCGGCGTCGAGGATCTCCTGCGCGGCCTTGAGGTCCTTCTTGACCTTGGACTTCTTGTTCCACGGGATCGACAGCAGCCAGTCGAGATAGTTGCGCACGACGGTCGCTTCGGCCGACATCGGCGACATCTGCCGCAGCTTCTTGAGCTCGTGCGTGCGCCTTCTCGCGCGCTTCCTTCGAGAGCTTGGTCTTCTTGATCTTGTCTTCGATCTCGGCGAGCTCGTCCTTGCCTTCCTCGTCGCCGAGCTCCTTCTGGATCGCCTTCATCTGCTCGTTGAGGTAGTACTCGCGCTGGGTCTTCTCCATCTGGCGCTTGACGCGCGTGCGGATGCGCTTCTCGACCTGCAGCACCGAGATTTCGCTCTCCATCAGGCCGAGCACCTTTTCCAGCCGCTCGGTGACCGACGGCGTCTCCAGGATCACCTGCTTGTCGGGAATCTTGACCGCGAGATGCGAGGCCACCGTGTCGGCGAGCTTGGCGTAGTCCTCGATCTGCTGGACGACGCCGACGACCTCGGGCGACACCTTCTTGTTGAGCTTCACATAGTTCTCGAACTCGTTGACGACCGAGCGCGCGAGCGCCTCGGCCTCGACCTGCTCGCCGGCATCGTCGGCGAGCACGACCGCGTCGGCCTCGAAATATTCGGCGCGGTCGGTGTAGCTGCCGACCTTCGCGCGCGCGGCGCCCTCGACCAGCACCTTGACGGTGCCGTCGGGCAGCTTGAGCAGCTGCAGCACGCTCGCGAGCGTGCCGATCTCGTAGATCGCGTCGGTCGCCGGATCGTCGTCGGAGGCGTTCTTCTGCGTCGCGAGCAGGATGAACGTGTCGGAGCGCATCACCTCTTCGAGCGCCTTGATCGACTTCTCGCGGCCGACGAAGAGCGGCACGATCATGTGCGGGAAGACGACGATGTCGCGCAGCGGCAGCACCGGATAGGCCCGGGTTTCGCCCGGGATCAGGGGGGGCCGTGGCTTGGCGCTTGTCATGTCCCGAATTCCTTATTGTTGTGCCCCTCGCCCGCAACCCGCGGCATGCGGCATCACGGCCGAGTGCTGCGGATGGACCGGGAAGGGAACACGGCGAGCGAACTCCGTGCGCCGGTCGGGCGGATACGAAACCCTCCCCGGGAGAATCTCGACTCGATCTTTCGTACGCTTTTTCGATCGTCGACAATAGGTGGCGACGGCTGGCCGGGGTGTCAAGTAAGCCCGGAAATTCAAGCAAATAGCGGGCTTCGCGGCAGCTGAACGCAGACCGGCCGGCCGAATCGGCGGTGGCAACCGGATGGGCTGGAGCCCGTCTCAGGCGCTGGCCGGCGCTTCGTTGGCGCGGTCCGCCCGGTCGGCGTAGATGTAGAGCGGCCGCGCCGTGCCCTCGACGACCTCCTTGGAGATCACGACCTCCTCGACGCCTTCGAGGCTCGGCAGGTCGAACATGGTGTCGAGCAGGATGCTCTCCATGATCGAGCGCAGGCCGCGCGCGCCGGTCTTGCGGTCGATCGCCTTGCGGGCGATCGCGCCGAGCGCCTCCTCGGCGAGCGTCAGGTCGATCGCTCTCCATCTCGAACAGCCGCTGGTACTGCTTCACCAGCGCGTTCTTCGGCTCGGTCAGGATGAGCTTGAGCGAGGCCTCGTCGAGATCCTCGAGCGTCGCGACCACCGGCAGACGGCCGACGAATTCCGGGATCAGGCCGTACTTCAGCAGATCCTCCGGCTCGACCTCGCGGAAGATTTCGCCCGGCTTGCGGTCCTCCGGCGCCATCACCTTGGCGCCGAAGCCGATCGAGGTCGACCGGCCGCGCGCCGAGATGATCTTCTCGAGGCCGGCGAAGGCGCCGCCGCAGACGAACAGGATGTTGGTGGTGTCGACCTGCAGGAATTCCTGCTGCGGATGCTTGCGGCCGCCCTGCGGCGGCACCGAGGCGATGGTGCCTTCCATGATCTTGAGCAGCGCCTGCTGCACGCCCTCGCCCGACACGTCGCGGGTGATCGAGGGGTTGTCGGACTTGCGCGAAATCTTGTCGATCTCGTCGATATAGACGATGCCGCGCTGCGCGCGCTCGACATTGTAGTCGGCCGCACTGCAGCAGCTTGAGGATGATGTTCTCGACGTCCTCGCCGACATAGCCGGCTTCGGTCAGCGTCGTCGCGTCCGCCATCGTGAACGGCACGTCGAGGATGCGCGCCAGCGTCTGCGCCAGCAGCGTCTTGCCCGAGCCGGTCGGCCCGATCAGCAGGATGTTCGACTTCGCCAGCTCGACGTCGTTGTGCTTGGTCTGGTGATTGAGCCGCTTGTAGTGATTGTGGACGGCGACCGAGAGCACCTTCTTGGCGTGATCCTGGCCGATCACGTAGTCGTCGAGAACCTTGCGGATTTCCTTCGGCGTCGGAATGCCGTCGCGCGACTTCACCAGCGAGGATTTGTTCTCCTCGCGGATGATGTCCATGCACAGTTCGACGCACTCGTCGCAGATGAAGACGGTCGGCCCGGCAATGAGCTTGCGCACCTCGTGCTGGCTCTTGCCGCAGAACGAGCAGTAGAGCGTGTTCTTGGAATCGCTGCTGCCGACCTTGCTCATTCCAGCTCTCCGTCGGCCCGCCGCCGCAGCCGACAAACCGGCCGCATTGCAGCAAACCATATCAGGCGCTCCCCTAAGAGTCCGTAGCCCTGAAGCCACACATCCCCCTGGTATTGTACGCCCATTCTTCGCCAAATCACTCCTAGCGAAACACGGTAGCCCGGCGACAATCAAGATTTCATTAACGATGAAAATTCAACCAGATGGCGACTTTTAGGCGGTTCCACAGGCGCGCTGGACGGCAGGGAGCCGCCTTGGCGCGCCGGGGCGCGGGGCCCCGGTCAGGGCTTTGCGGGCTCCTCCGGCCGCTTGTCGATCACCTTGTCGACCATGCCCAACTCCTTCGCCATCTCGGCGGTCAGGAAGTAGTCGCGCTCGAGCGCATCCTCGATCTTCTTGAGCGGCTGGCCGGTATGCTTCACGTAGATCTCGTTCAGCCGCTTCTTCAGGTTCAGGATCTCCTGGGCGTGCAGCATGATGTCGGTCGCCTGGCCCTGGAAGCCGCCGGACGGCTGGTGCAGCATGATGCGCGCATTCGGCAGCGCGAAGCGCATGTCCTTGTGCGCCGGCCGCCAGCAGCAGCGAGCCCATCGAGGCCGCCTGGCCGATGCACAGCGTCGACACCGCCGGCCGCACGAACTGCATGGTGTCGTAGATCGCCAGCCCCGACGTCACCACCCCGCCCGGCGAGTTGATGTACATCGAGATTTCTTTCTTCGGATTGTCCGCCTCCAGGAACAGGAGCTGCGCGACGACCAGCGTCGACATGCCGTCCTCGACCGGACCGGTGATGAAGATGATGCGCTCCTTCAGCAGGCGCGAAAAGATGTCGTAGGCGCGCTCGCCGCGGTTGGTCTGCTCGACCACCATGGGAACGAGGTGTTCATGTAGGTATCGTACGGGATCGCGCATGGGTCAACCTGTCTCAGTCGGCCGGAGCGACGGCGTCGTCGCCGCTCGCAGGAACCGCGACGCATGCTCACGCAGTCATCGCATATGTAGGCGAACGCCCACGTGAACAAGCCGCCCACCGTCGCGGCGACCGGCCGGACAGCACTTATCTGCACGATTCGGCCGCGCACCAAGCCCGGCCCCGGCGCATGTCCTGGATAACGCGGGCGCCGGCATTCCGAAACGGGCATCGCGCTGGCGCTAGGCAGCCGGCGCGGTGTCCTCGTCGTCCTTGTAGAGCTCCTCGCGCGAGACCGGCTTGTCGGTCACCTTGGCGAGCTCGACGAGGAAGTCGACGACCTTCTCCTCGAAGATCGGCGCGCGCACGCCGCGACCGCCTGCGGGTTCTTGCGGTAGTAGTCCCAGACCTCCTGCTCGCGGCCGGGGAACTGGCGGGCGCGCTCGACGATCGCGCGCGATCAGCTCGTCGTCGGTGACCTTGATGTTGTTCTTCTCGCCGATCTCCGCAAGCACCAGGCCGAGCCGCACGCGGCGCTCGGCGATGGCGCGATATTCCTCGCGCGCCTTCTCCTCGGTCGTGCCTTCGTCGGCGAAGGTGCGGCCCTGCTGCTTGAGATCGCCTTCGACCGCCTTCCAGACGTTCTTGAACTCCTCCTCGACCAGCGTCGGCGGCGGCGCGAACTTGTGCAGCTCGTCGAGCTGGTCGAGCAGCTGCCGCTTGAGCTTCTGCCGGCTCATGGCCGGCGTGCTCGCGCGCGATCCGCTCCTTGACCGCCTCCTTGAGCTTGTCGAGCGATTCCAGGCCGAGCGACTTGGCGAACGCGTCGTCGATCGTGACCGCGCCCGGCGCCTCGATCGATTTGGCGGTCACCTCGAACTCGGCGTCCTTGCCGGCCAGCGTTGCGCTGCATGTAGTTGGCCGGGAACGTGACCTTGACGGTGCGGTTCTCGCCGACGGCCATGCCGATGAGCTGCTCCTCGAAGCCCGGAATGAAGGTGCCGGAGCCGACATTGACGCCGACGTCGTCGCCGGTGCCGCCCTCGAACGGCTCGCCGTCGATGCGTGCCGGTGAAGTCGATCACGACGCGGTCGCCCTTCTCGACCTTGGCGCCCTCGCCTTTGGCGGCGATACGGCTTGTTCTGCTCGGCGATCTTGTCGAGCGCCTCGTCGATCTCGGCGTCGGTCACCTCGGCGGTCAGCCGCTCGAGCTTGATGCCCTTGAAGTCGGCGAGCTCGATCTTCGGCAGCACTTCGAGCGCCAGCGTGTAGGCGAGATCGGCCTTGCCCGCCGATGACGCTTCTCGACCTCGTCCTCCTCGCTCCGGCAGCGTGACCTTCGGCTCCATCGCGAGCTTGAGGCCGCGCTCCTCGACGATCTTGGCGTTGATCTCGCGGATCACCGCCTCGATCGTCTCGGCCATGACCGAGCGGCCGTAGAGCTTCTTGAGATGCGCGACCGGCACCTTGCCCGGCCGGAAGCCGCGCAGCTGGACCTGGTCCTTGAGCTCGCCCAGGCGCGCCGCCACGCGCGCCTCGAGATCGGCCGCCGGGACCTTGACCTGGAATTCGCGCTTGAGGCCGTCGGAGAGGGTTTCTGTGACTTGCATGATGACAATCTCTACATTCTGCTGCGCCGCGCCGCGCGACGGTGTCCCGGTTTGATGCGCCTCCGTGGCGTGGTGCGGGCGGAGGGACTCGAACCCCCACGACTTTCGTCACGGGAACCTAAATCCCGCGCGTCTACCAGTTCCGCCACGCCCGCAAGGGCACCGCTCTACCCAACCAATGTCGGGGCCGCCCGATCACAGCAGATTGCGCAACCGGCATCAGCCGGCCTGCGCTGGGGCCGGGCGGCGCGGCTTATAACACGCATAAACTCGCGGGCACACGGTAAAAATGGGCAAAATTCCCGCCTGTCAGAGGTCCTGCCATGCGCCCGGCCGTCCGGCCGTGGTCGCCCGCATGATATAAGCCAGATCGAAGGGTGGCGCCCCCGCAACGGGCGCAAAGCCCGAGAACTCGGGGATTGAAGCCCGATCAGGAGAAAAAAGCATGCGTTCTACGTTGTTCGCCGGCGTTCTGGCGCTGGCCGCTGGCGGCGCCGTCCCCGGCGCCCTCGCCCAGACCCCGCCCTGGCCGACCAAGCCGATCCGCGTGATCGTGCCGCTCACCGCCGGCAGCGCCAGCGACGTGATGGGCCGGATCGTCGCCGATCAGCTGTCCCAGCAGCTCGGCCAGCCGATCATCGTCGAGAACCGCCCCGGCGCCGGCAACACCATCGGCATGAGCGCGGTCGCCAAGGCCGAGCCCGACGGCCACACCCTGCTGGTCAATTCCTCGACCCACACGGTGACGCCGGCGACCCGCACCAATCTCGGCTTCGAGATGAGCGACCTCGCCGCCATCGCGCCGCTCGGCAACATGCCGGTGGTGATGAGCTTCAATCCGGCGAGAGGCTACAAGACGCTCGCCGACTACGTCGCCTGGGCCAAGGCCAATCCCGGCAAGGCGCTCTATGTTTCGGCCGGCGCCGGCAACTCCTCGCATCTCAACGGCGAGCGTTTCCGGCTTGCCGCCGGCATCGAGGCCGTGCACCTGCCGATGAAGGGCGCGCCCGACGCGCTGACCGAAGTGATCGCCGGCCGCGCCGATTTCTACTTCGCGCCGCTGGTGAACGCGCTGCCGCTCCTCAAGGACAAGCAGGTGGTGGCGCTCGCGGTCTCGGGCTCGCAGCGCGCTTCCGCGCTGCCCGACGTGCCGACCACCGTGCAGGCCGGCTATCCCAACTCGGAATACAATTTCTGGGTCGGCATGTTCGCGCCCGCGAAGACGCCCGCCGCCATCCGCGAGAAGCTTTCCGCCGAGATGGCCAAGGTGCTGGCCAACCCGGCGATCCAGGACGAAGCTCAAGAACCTCGGCGCCGATCCGATGCCGCTCAACTCGGGTGAGTTCGAGGCGCTGGTGAAGCAGGAGATCGAGACCAACACGCAGTTGGTGAAGGCCGCCGGCATCAAGGTGAATTGAGCGCGCCCTCAGCCGGCGACGGCCGGCGATTTTCGCTTCCGGGCGCCGCGGCGGCCGTCCGGGGATTCGTCGCCGCGAAAATCCTTTGCGGCCTGTCGCACCAGACTGACGAAATGCCGGACCACCGCCGACGGATCGCCGCGGCGCGTGGCGAGATCCATCGGCGCCATCGGCTGCACCGAACCACTGATCCGGCGGTAGACGACGCCGTCCATGTACATGTGCTGCACCGAGGCAGGGACGATCGAAATCCCGAGCCCGACCGCGACCAGGCTCAGCGCAGACGCGACCCGCGGCGCCTCCTGCCCGACGCGCGGCGTGAAGCCCGCGGCGCGGCACGCCGCCATCGTCACCTCGCGCAGCCCCGCCCGCAGCGGCGCGTAGAGAATGAATGTCTCGCGCGCGAGATGCTTGAGGTGCAGCAGGCTGTCGCCGGCGCTGCCGATCCGCGCCAGCCGGTGCGTAGCCGGCAATGCCACCAGCATCGGCTCCTCGAACAGCCGGTTCACGACGAGGCCATCCCGGTCCGGCGGCGTGGGCCGCAGGAACGCGGCGTCGATCTGATCGTTGCGCAGCAGTTCGACAAGTCCTTCGCCCAGGCGCTCCTCCAGCCGCAGCGACACCAGCGGATAGGCTTCGCGAAACGCGCGGATGACCCGCGGCACGAACGGATGAAACGGGCTCGTCGGCACGATCCCGACGCATATCTGCCCCTCCTCGCCGCGCGCGGTGCGGCGCGTCGTTTCGAACGCGTGATCAAACTGCGCGAGCAGCGCACGGGCATTGTCGAGAAAGGCGCGCCCGGCGTCGGTCAGTTCGACGCCGCGCGGCTTGCGGTGAAACAACTGCACGTCGAGCTCGCGCTCGATCGCCTTGATGCGCTGGCTGAGCGGCGGCTGCTGCATGCCGAGCCGCTCGGCGGCGCGCGTGATGTGCCCCTCCTCGGCGACGGCGATGAAATACCGCAGGTGCCTCAGCTCCATTCCATATCCAATCTGATATGAATTTCGATGCAAGCATATTATGGATCGACTTCGTACGGAATGCTATCCGGTGACGTGCCGAAACCCGGACCTTGGACGCGACGAATGCACGGAAGCCTGCAACAAAAATCCGAAATCGCCGACGGGATGCAGATCGAGTGGGACGTCCCGATCACGATGGACGACGGCATCGTGCTGCGCGCCGACGTCTTTCGCCCGCTCGGCGCCCGGCCGCTACCCCGTCATCCTGAGCTACGGCCCCTACGGCAAGGGGCTCGCGTTCCAGGATGGCTGGAAGAATGCCTGGGAGCGCCTTGTCGCGATGCATCCCAACGTGCTCGAAGGCACCAGCGCCAAATACGCGAACTTCGAGGTCGTCGATCCGGAAAAATGGGTGCCGGACGGTTACGCCATCGTGCGCGTCGATTCGCGCGGCGCCGGCCGCTCGCCGGGCTTCCTCGATCCGAAGTCGGTGCGCGAGACCAAGGATCTGCACGACTGCATCGAATGGGCCGGCGTGCAGCCGTGGTCGAACGGCAAGGTCGGCCTCAACGGCATCTCCTATTTCGCCACCAACCAGTGGTACGTCGCGCCGCTGCAGCCGCCGCACCTCGCCGCCATGTGCGTCTGGGAAGGCGCGTCCGACTACTACCGCGAGAACACCCACCACGGCGGCATCCTCTCGACCTTCGCGCTCACCGTGAACGACTTCGGCGTCTGGCCGATCCAGCATGGCGTCGGCGAACGCGGCCACCGCAGCCGTGTCACCGGCGAACTCGTGTCCGGGCCGGAGACGCTCTCGCCCGACGAACTCAAGCGCAACCGCATCGACCTCGCCAAGTCGCTGCTCTCGCATCCGCTCGACGACCGCTACTACCGCGATCGCGTCGCCCGACTGGTCGAAGGTGAAGGTGCCGTTTCTCTCCGCCGCCAACTGGGGCGGCGTCGGCCTGCATCCGCGCGGCAATTTCGAAGGCTTCATGCGCGCCGCCTCCGAGCAGAAGTGGCTGGAGGCGCACGGCTCGACCCACTGGGCGCATTTCTACAGCAGCTACGGCGAGGCGCTGCAGAAGCGCTTCTTCGCCCACTTCCTCAAGGGCGAGGACAACGGCTTCGACAAGCATCCGCGCGTCCAACTCCAGGTTCGCCACCCCGGCGAAACATTCGTCGAGCGCCACGAGCACGAATGGCCGCTCGCGCGCACGCAGTGGACGAAGTACTACCTCGATCCGGCGACCAAGGCCTTCGGGCCGCGCGAGCCTGGCACGACGACCACGCTGACCTACGATCCGATGGGCGGCGGGCTCACCTTCCTGACGCCACCGCTCGCGCACGAGATGGAGATCACCGGCCCTGCGGCTGCCCGTACTGATCGTGTCCTCTGCGAGCACCGACGCGGACCTGTTCCTGGTGCTGCGGGTGTTCGCGCCCGACGGCAAGGAGGTCGTGTTCCAGGGCTCGAACGATCCACGCACGCCGGTCGGACTCGGCTGGCTGCGCGCCTCGCACCGCAAGCTCGATCCGGCACTGTCATTGCCCTATCGCCCCTATCACACCCACGACGAGGTGCAGCCGCTCACGCCCCGTGAACCGGTCGAACTCGACATCGAGATCTGGCCGACCTCGATCGTCATCCCGCCCGGCTACCGGCTGGGATTGAGCGTGCGCGGCAACGACTACCGCTATCCCGACGCGCCGCCGCTGAAGGTGCCCGGCCTCTGGTACGACATGACCGGCGTTGGCCCGTTCCGGCACGACTCGTCCGAGGATCGTCCGCCTGAAATCTTCGGCTCCTATGTGACTCTGCACTTCGAGCCGGGGCATCAACCCTACGTGCTGCTGCCGGTCATCCCGGCGCGCTGACAAGATAACGCCGAGGAAGCACGACGATGAAAATCCACCTGATCGCGGCCGTGGCCGCTCTTGCCGCGCAGATGCTGCCGCTCGCGACCACCGCGCACGCACAAGCCCCCTACCCCTCGCGCCCGGTGAAAATCCTCTGCGGCTTTCCGGCCGGCACCTCGGCCGACATCATGGCGCGCATCTACGCGCAGAAGCTGTCGGAAAAGTTCGGTCAGCAGTTCATCGTCGAAAACCGGCTCGGCGCGTCCGGCAACCTCGCGGCCGATGTCGCGGCGCGTTCGGACCCCGACGGCTACACGTTGCTGCTGGGCTCGGTCGCCAACGCGATCAGCGCCAGCGTGTTCAGCAACCTGTCGCACAATTTCGCGACCGACTTCGTGCCGGTCGCGGTCATGAGCCGCGCCCCCAACATCCTGGTGGTGAGCGAAGGCACCGGCGTGAAGTCGGTGCCGGAGCTGATCGCGCTCGCCAAGGGCAAGAGCGACATGTTCTTCGGCTCCGCCGGCGTCGGCACCGCGCCGCACCTGTCGGGCGAGCTGTTCAACATGATGACCGGAACCAAGCTCGTGCACGTGCCCTATCGCGGCAACAGCCAGGGCCTGCTCGATCTCCTCAGCGGCCGCCTGCACGCCGTGTTCGCGCCGGCGCCCACGCTCGCAGCTTTCGTGCAGGACAGCCGGGTGAAGGCGCTCGCCGTCACCTCGATCAAGCGCTCCGCGCAATTCCCGGACCTGCCGACGCTCGCCGAATCCGGCCTGCCGGGCTTCGACACCGCGATCTGGTACAGCTACGTCGCGCCCAAGGGCACGCCGCCGGCGATGCTGAAAATTCTCGCCGACGCTCTGGTCGAGGCCGGCAACGCCGACGACGTGAGGGCGCAACTCGCGAAGAACGGCGCCGAGCCGTTCTCGCTGACGCTCGACGCGTTCGGCGTGTTCATCCAGGACGACATCAAGAAGTGGCAGAAGGTGGTGGAGTTCGCCGGCATCAAGGGGTGACTGCGCTCGCGTCGAGCGAGCCGCGATGGTTGCGCAGCCGAGTCCGTTGCAAGCTGCGCGCGCGCAGCTAACCGCGACGGCAAGTCTGCGTATCGTTTTACCCGATCGCGATTTTCGTTTGCGCAAATACAAATTCCGCTTGCGCACGTTTCTGCATGAACCAAAATGAGACGTCAGACACGCGCAAAGTTCCATTCTGGCGCTAATTTATCACACGCCTCTCCATTCGATTTTGTTTACGCGGTTTATCGTTGTGATGCGTCAGGCACTCCCTGTTTGCTGCTGACGCGCCCGCAACCGCGTGCGCGTCAGCGAAAAAGCTTAAACAGGGGTCAGTCAATGCGCCGTACCATCATGGGTCTTGTAGCCACCAGTGTTCTCGCGCTCGCGTCAGCATCGGTTGCATCCGCCGCCGATATTGCGGTGAAGGCTTCGTACGCCCCGCCGGCTTGGTCGTGGACCGGATTCTATCTCGGCGCACACGTCGGCTCCGGCTTCGGCACCGTCGAAAGCGAAATTCCGGGCGGCGGGTTTGCGCTGTCGTCGCACAACTACAACGGTTTTCTGGGTGGCGGCCAGATCGGATTCAACTGGCAGACCGGACCGATCGTGATCGGCGTCGAGGCTGACGCCAGCGCCACGAGCCTGAAGGGCACTGCGCCTTGCGTCGTGGGCATCCTGGTCTGCAAAACCAACGTCAACTGGCTGAGCACCTTCACCGGCCGTCTCGGCTTCACCGCGGACAAGGCCCTCATCTACGTGAAGGGCGGCGCCGCCTGGGCGAGCTTCGACTCCAGTGCGTCGATCGCGGGCTTCAACATCGCCACGGCCAGCGACTACAGCCAGTGGGGCGCGACGATCGGCACCGGCGTGGAATACGCGTTCGCTCCCGGCTGGTCGGCGAAGATCGAGTACGACTACATCAACTTCGGCAAGCACAGCGTCGCGTTCACCACCGGCGGACTTGGCGGCGGCTTCGGCGGCGCCGGCACCTTCAACATCGACGTGACGCAGAACGTCCACCTGGTGAAGTTCGGCGTGAACTACCGGTTCGGCAGCGGCTCGATCTCGGCGTACAACTGAGCGATCAAGCGCACTGACGACCTGCCTTCAATGCGAACTGGGGAGCCTCGGGTGTTACCACCCGGGGCTCTCTCTGTCTGAGCGTAGCTTCACGCGCCACCGAACCAGCGTCGAAATCGCCGGGCGCGCGGCTAACATGCCGCGTTGGCAATAGACACTGAAAGGCCCCATCCTATACTCCGCCGTCAGCCGGCTCATTCAACGCCACGGACCCGCGATGCACTACGAAACCGACAAGAACAACCACGGCCTGCCGTTCAATCCGTTCAAGAGTTGCGTGGTGCCGCGCCCGATCGCCTGGATCTCGACCTTGAGCCGGGAAGGCTGCGCCAATCTCGCCCCCTTCAGCCAGTTCAACATCGTCGGCTGGGACCCGCCCTACATCATGTTCGCGGCCTCCGCGCATCCGGTCGGCGCGCGCCGCAAGGACAGCGTCTGCAACGTCCAGGAGACCGGCGAGTTCGTCTTCAACATGGCCACGTATGACCTGCGCGACGCGGTCAACAAGACCGCGCTGTACGTCGAGGCCGAGGTCGACGAGTTCGATCTGGCGAAGCTCGAGAAGGCGCCCTCGCTCTACGTCAAGCCGCCGCGGGTCGCCGCCTCGCCGGTGCACTTCGAGTGCGTGCATCAGTCGACGCTGGTGCTGCCCGGCAACAGCGCCGAGACCGCGTTCCACGTCGTGATCGGCAAGGTGATCGCGATCCACATCAAGGACGAGTTCATCACCAAGGACGGCAAGGTCGACATCGCCCGCATCCGGCCATTGGCCCGCCTGGGTTACCTTGACTACACCTCGGTCGAATCGATCTTCACCATGCCGGTCGAGACCTACGGCCTCGCCGACGCCTTCAAGCGCGGCATGGGCGGTGAATCCAAGGGCAAGATCGCCGCGGCCGCCGAGTAGGCGCGCGCCGGCCCATCCACGAACCGCAGAACCGCCATGCGCCTCCCGAAGCATTCGCGCCGCGCCTTCCTCGCATCCTCCGGTGCGGCAATCGCCGGCGCGCTGCTGCCGCGTTCCGCGCGCGCGCAGTCCTATCCCTCCCGGCCGGTGACGATCGTGGTGCCGTTCGCGGCCGCCACCGTCACCGACGTCAATTCGCGGCAGCTTGCGCAATTTCTGCAAAGCCAGATCGGCCAGCCGTTCGTGATCGAGAACAAGCCCGGCGCCACCGGCATGATCGGCGCCGGCCTCGTCGCCAATGCGCGGCCCGACGGCTACACGCTGCTGATCGGCGGCAACACCACCCATTCGGTCGTGCGCATGACCTACAAGAACGTGCCCTACGATCCGGTCACGAGCTTCACGCCGCTCGCGCGCCTGTTCGAGTTCTGCAACGTGCTGATCGTGCATCCCAGCATCCCGGCGCAGAACGCCAGGGAACTGGTCGACTACATCAAGGCCAATCCGGGCAAGCTCGAATACGGCTACGGCAATTCCGGCGGCCTCGTCGCCGGGGAGCTCCTTCGCCGCGCCGCCGGCGTCGAGATGGCGCGCATCGCCTATCGCAGCAACGCGCAGGGCCTGACCGATCTGATCGCCGGGCATATCCGGGTGATGATCGTCGATACCTCGCTCGGCGTGCCGCAGATCAGGGACGGCAAGGTGCGCGCCATCGCGGTCAGCACCCGCACCCGCAGCCCGCTCCTGCCCGAGGTTCCGACCTTCAACGAAACCTTCGCGCCCGGCATCGACGCCTCCGGCTGGGCCGGGCTGTTCGGCCCGGCCGGGCTTCCAGCGGACGTCGTCGCGACGCTCGAGCCGGTGCTGAAAAAATTCGCGACCGATCCCGAGATGAACCGCCAGCTCTCGATGGCCGGTACGCAGCCGGTCTGGGTCGGCCCGGCCGAGATGCCCGCATACCTCGCGGCCGACATCGTGCGCTGGACCCAACTCGCCAAGGACGCCGGGATTCAGGCGGAGTGATTTCCGCACGCGCCGGAACGGGAGCACCGCCTCGATGAAGATCACCACCGCAGTCGCCCTCCTCGCCGGCGCTGTCGCCGCCGCCACCTCGGCAATCGCGGAAGACAGCACGCGCTCCGCGGCGGCGGTCACCTTCCAGCAGGTCGCGCCCGATCTTTACTTCCTGTTCGACTTCACGTCCTCGAACGCGGTCGTGCTCACCACCGGCGAGGGCGTGCTGGTGATCGACACCCGCCAGCACCCGCGCGATGGCCAGGACCTGCTCGATCGCATCCGCAAGATCACCGACAAGCCGGTCAAATGGGTGATCACCAGCCATTTCCACGGCGATCATCATTACGGGAACTCGGTGTTCAAGGCGGCCGGCGCCACCATCGTGGCGCAGCAGGACACCGCGCGCATCATGGCGAAGGTGCAGGACAAGGAGTTCGCGCGGCGCGCCAATTTCTTCAAGAGCCGCGGCTACGATCCGGCCGAGGTCAAGCTCACGCTGCCGGACGTCACCTTCGACAGCGAGCTGACGATCATGCTCGGCGGCCGCGAGGTCCGGCTCGCCTATCTCGGCCCCGGCCAGCAGGCGGGCGACACCTTCGTGTTCTTCCCGCATGCGCGCACGGTCTTCACCACCGGCATGTTCGGGCCGCACAGCATGCCCAACATGGCGTTCACGCCGTCGGTCGACGGCTGGCTCGCGCTGCTCGACAAGCTCGCCGCCATGGACGTCGACCGGATCCTGCCCGCGCACGGCGATGTGGCGAACGCGCGCGACGTGCGCGAGCTCCACGCCATGATCCTGGACGAATACACGACCGTGAAAGGCGCCATCGCCAAGGGCGTGAGCCTCGACGACGCGCTCGCGACATTGACCTTCCCGCAGTACAAGGACTGGCGCAACTACGCGCGGCTCAAGAACGAAATCCGCGCGCTCTACGAGCTGATCCAGTCCGGCAAGCGCAGCTATTTCGACTAGGGCATGCGCTCAAGAGCGCATTCTTCGGCGCTCCGCGACGTGCAAAGATGCCGACCGGACGGTCGCAATCGTAACCCACGCGCAGTCCCCAAGAGCGGCATGGCCGGCGCCTTTGGCGGTTGAACGCTGACTTTCTTCGGCAGATTCGAGGATCCTCAATATGCTCCCACCATGCGTCAAAGGATTGTGCGACCATCATCTGCATCATGCAGTTTTCGGCCCATGCTTTCCAAATATCGCTGCAACGATGCCCGCCTTGCGCAGTCAGCGGCGAAGATGGCGCCGAGCGGCCGGTCGGCAGCTTGTCGACGGTCGGCGCTGCGGCGCAGGCGATACGTTGAGTACGGAAGCCTGTCGAACGGAATCCAACGACTCGCGCAACGGGCAACCGCTCATCGTTGGAAATACCGGCCTGGAGCGGGCGGCACCATCGCGGCGGCGGCGGTGGCGCGCGAGAAGCCGGATGGCTACACGCTCGTTCCTTGCCGAGGTCGGGCCTAATGCCGTGTCGCCATGCTTTCCGCCGCTTTGACGCCCGCACGCGACATCACGCCGGAACCGATCCAGGGCGCGCAACCGTTGCCGGCGGTCATCCTAATCCGGCCGGCGGGCGCCCTCATTTGGATACCAGGAATTAACCTAAAAATTCGAATTGACGCCGCGTAAAGCATCGCAGTTACGTTCGACTACGCCATCGGAGGAAAAGCTGGAAGGAGACGCATCTTTCATGGCCCAATCTCATCAGCTCGCAGCCGTTGCTGCAATATCCTGCTCAGCCTCGCATTCGAAGCCGCGCCGGCAGAGCAGGCGGATGCTGGGACGGCGGTTGCGGTGCTGCGTCAACGTTCACCGACACCCGCGATCTTCACGCTCGGCTGCTGCGGAGCCGATCAAGGAGGGCAAGGCCGGGCGCTTGCCGGCGCTACGGTGCGGCCGATGCCCCAACTGCCGGACTACGCCGTCGACTCGGGCCAGACGATACGCCGGCGTCGATGCCAGCGTTTGGCAGGGCTATTACGGCGCCGGCATGGACCCGCTGCTACGGTCGCCGCTATCAACGGTGTCTTCAACCGGTCGGGCCGCCGTCGGAGCGTATCGCGGCGGTCATCACCGGGCCGCAGGCCGCCGACATCGTGGCGGCGCAACCGCGGGCAGCCGTTCGGGTCTTCCCAAGCGTGGGCTGAAGCCAGGGCCGAAGTCGTCAAGACCGCCGGAATTCTCTCGTGTCGAGCGCTCGGCACGCGGAGCCTGATCTGCACACAGATCTAGTGCGTACGCCGCCCTATCGTAACGCCCCGAACAGGCGGCGGTAGACCTTCGGCACGACTTCCGTCAGATCCTCGGCGATCAGGCCCGGTCCCGCCTCGGTGCCGGCCTCGCCGTGCAGCCAGGCCGCGGCGGCTGCGCCCTCGAAGCCGCCCATGCCCTGCGCCAGCAGGCCGGCGATGAAGCCCGCCAGCACGTCGCCCGAGCCTGCGGTCGCGAGCCACGGCGGCGCGTTGTCGGCGATGGCGGCGCGCCCGTCCGGCGCCGCGATCACGGTATCGGAGCCCTTGAGCAGGCAGACCGCGCCGGTGGCCGCCGCCGCCGCCCGCGCGCGCTGCAAGCTTCGAGGGCGCGCCGTGCACCTCCGGCATCGCGCGAAACAGCCGGCCGAACTCGCCCTCATGCGGCGTCAGCACGGTCGCACCCTTGTGCCGCTTGATCGCGCCCGCCAGTTCCGCCGGCGCGTCCGCAAAGCTCGTCAGCGCATCGGCATCGAGCACGACCGCGCGCTCGCCGGTCAGCGCCGCGAGCACCAGCGCGCGCATGTCCGCGCCGACGCCGCCGCCCGGCCCCAGCACGATCGCGTTGCGGCGCGCATCGGCGAGAAACTCGGCTAGCTCGGGTGCGCCGTCGACCGGCCGCACCATCACGGCGAGGCTCGCGGCCGCGTTCACCATCAGCGCCGCGCGCGGGCTCGCGAGCGTGACCAGGCCCGCGCCGGCGCGCAGCGCGCCGCGTGCCGCCAGCCGCGCCGCGCCGGTCGAGGCGATCCCGCCCGACACCACGACCGCGTGGCCGCGCGAATATTTGTGCCCGCCGGCGCGCGGGCGCGGAAACGCCGCGCCCCACAATTCGGGCGTGTTGGCGAAGGTCCGCGGCGCGATGCGCTCGAGCACGCTCGCCGGAATGCCGATGTCGGCGACGTGCACCGCCCCGCAATGCAGCCGGCCGGGCAGCAGCAGATGGCCGGGCTTGCGGCGGAAGAACGTGATGGTCTCGGTGGCGTTGACCGCCACGCCCATCACTGCGCCGGTGGTGCCGTTGATCCCGCTCGGCAGATCGACCGCGTAGATGCACGGCGCGCCGTTCATCGCCTCGATCAGCGCGCGCGCGACCCCCTCGACCGGCCGGTCGAGGCCGGCGCCGAACAGCGCATCGACGACCGCGTCGGCGGGCGGCAGCCCGGCCGCCTCGGCCGTCTCCACACTCCCGGTCCAGCGCTGCGCGGCAAGCGCCGCATCGCCCTTGAGCCGCTCGCGCGCGCCGAGCAGCACCAGCCGCACCCGGTAGCCGCGCTCGGCCAGGATGCGCGCGGCGACGAAGCCGTCGCCGCCGTTGTTGCCGGGCCCGGCCACCACCACGACCCGGCTGCCGGGCGGATGGCGCGCGGCCACGCGCTCGGCGACCGCGCGCCCGGCGTTCTCCATCAGCGCGATGCCGGCAATCCCACCGGCGATTGCGAGCCGGTCGGCCTCCGCCATTTCGGTTGTGGTGAGCAATTCGATCATCGGTCCGACACTAGCCCCTGCCCGGAACCAGCGCGAGATCAGGCGTTTGCCCCTATTTCACCGGCCTCTGGCGGGATCGAGCAGGTGCCAGCCCGCGAATTGGGCAGATTGCCTAAAAACTGAACGTGGGCCTATTATCGGCCCCCACGGCAGCCCCGCCAACGCGCGATAACCGCCTGAAGGATGAGCGCTTTTCGGTCCTCGTCCGGGCTGGCACGGACCCTGCTAACCGGAAGGCGGCTCGACCCGGGGCGCGACAACCGGCCAGCCGAAAAAGGAAACGCGATGAAGAAGATCGAGGCCATCATCAAGCCCTTCAAGCTCGACGAGGTGAAGGAGGCGCTACAGGAGGTCGGCCTGCAGGGCATCACCGTGACCGAGGCCAAGGGCTTCGGCCGGCAGAAGGGTCACACCGAGCTTTATCGCGGCGCCGAATACGTCGTGGATTTTCTGCCCAAGGTGAAGATCGAGATTGTGCTCGGCAACGACATGGTTGAAAAAGCCATCGAGGCGATCCGGCGCGCTGCCCAGACCGGGCGGATTGGCGACGGAAAAATCTTCGTCTCCAACATCGAAGAAGCCATCCGGATCAGAACGGGGGAATCCGGGGTGGACGCCATCTGAGCCGCGCCCTGTCCCGCACGGATTCAAACGATCCTCCATCCCATTGAATAAGCCACGAAAGGTAAGGTTTCCATGACGACCGCCAAAGACGTCATGAAAATGATCAAGGACAACGACGTGAAATACGTCGATTTCCGTTTCACCGACCCGCGCGGCAAATGGCAGCACGTCACTTTCGACGTCACCATGATCGAAGAGGAGACGTTCGCGGAGGGTCAGACGTTCGACGGCTCTTCGATCGCCGGCTGGAAGGCGATCAACGAATCCGACATGAACCTGATGCCCGATCCGATCTCGGCGTGCATCGATCCGTTCTTTGCCGAAACCACGTTGTCGCTGGTGTGCGACGTGCTCGAGCCGACCACCGGCGAGCCCTACAACCGCGATCCGCGCAGCATCGCCAAGAAGGCCGAAGGCATGGTCAAGGCCTCGGGCGTCGGCGATACCATATTCTTCGGTCCGGAGGCCGAGTTCTTCATCTTCGACGACGTGAAGTATTCCGCGCAGCCCTACAACACCGGCTTCAAGCTCGACTCGATCGAGTTCCCGACCAACTCCGACACCGACTACGAAGGCGGCAATCTCGGCCACCACATCGGCTTCAAGAAGGGCTACTTCCCGGTGCCGCCGCAGGACACCTGCCAGGACATGCGCTCCGAAATGCTCGGCGCCATGGCCAAGATGGGCTGCGTGGTCGAGAAGCACCACCATGAAGTGGCGTCGGCCCAGCACGAACTCGGCCTGAAATTCGCGCCGCTGGTGGTCATGGCCGACCGCATGCAGATCTACAAGTACTGGATCCAGCAGGTCGCGCAGATCTACGGCAAGACCGCGACCTTCATGCCGAAGCCGATCTACGGCGACAACGGCTCGGGCATGCACTGCCACCAGTCGATCTGGAAGGACGGCAAGCCGGTGTTCGCCGGCAACAAGTACGCCGACCTGTCGGAGATGTGCCTCTCCTACATCGCCGGCATCATCAAGCACGCCAAGGCGATCAACGCCTTCACCAACCCGACCACCAATTCGTACAAGCGGCTGGTGCCGGGCTACGAGGCGCCGGTGCTGCTCGCCTACTCGGCGCGCAATCGCTCGGCCTCCTGCCGCATCCCGTACACGACCAATCCGAAGGCCAAGCGCGTCGAGGTCCGCTTCCCCGATCCGCTGTGCAATCCGTATCTCGGCTTTGCCGCGCTGCTGATGGCCGGCCTCGACGGCATCAAGAACAAGCTCGATCCGGGCGCGGCGATGGACAAGGACCTCTACGATCTGCCGAAGGCGGAACTGAAGACCATTCCGACGGTCTGCGGATCGCTGCGCCAGGCGCTGGAGGAACTCGACAAGGACCGCGCGTTCCTCAAGAACGGCGGCGTGTTCGACGACGACTTCATCGACAGCTACATCGAGCTGAAGATGACCGAGGTGATCCGGTTCGAGCACACCCCGCATCCGGTCGAGTTCGAGATGTACTATTCGGCGTGAGTGCTGCCGCATCGCGGTTGCGATGCAGCCGGAAAAGGGCGCTCGGTGGAGCGCCCTTTTTCATTCTCGGAACGGATGACGCGTCAGATCATCCAGGCACAGGCGGCGAGCAGGCTCATCGCCGCGCCGCCGCCATAGAGCGCATAGCGCAGGCTGCGCTTGGGGCCGTAGGCGCCGGCGGCGCGCCGGGCGCGGATGACCGCGGCCTCGAATTCATCGGACGACGAGAACGGGCAGGCCAAGGCCCGACCGGCGTGCTCGGCGGTGCTTTGCAGCGCCAGCATGTCGGCGTGAAGCCGCGACGGGATCCAGGAGCCGGTACGAGCCTGCCACATGGGCCAAATGCTAACGCGGGCCCGGTAAACGGGCGGTTGCACCACCCGGCCGGACCCGCGTCTTCCCGCGGCAAGGCTTCCGGGCGGTTAAGACGCCGCCGCCGTCTGGCTCTCGCCATTGATGTGCCAGGCCAATCCGTCGGCGCCGGCGGGCTCGAACTCGGGCTCGACGCTGCCCGGAAGCCCCTGCTCGATGCCTTCGACCCGGTTGCGGCCGTTCGACTTGGCGCGATAGAGCGCGGCGTCGGCGGTTGCGATCAGCGAGGCCACGTCGATGCCGCCCGAGGCCACGCCGATGCTCACGGTCGCGCCCACCTCGCGGCCGGCGACCACGCGGCCGGCGGCCTGGAACGCCAGGCGTACCCGCTCGGCGGCGACGCTCGCATCGGCGAGATTGCCGCCGAGGATGACCACGAACTCCTCGCCGCCGAAGCGGCCGATCACGTCGGCGGCGCGCAGGCTTGCGCCGATGGCGTTGGCGAAGGTGCGCAGCACCTCGTCGCCGAGCGGATGGCCGAAGCGGTCGTTGATCGACTTGAAGTGGTCGAGGTCGAACATCAGCACGCTCACCGGCTCGCGCCGCTTGGCCTGCAGCGCGACCAGCTGGTGGGCGGCGGCGAAGAAGCCGCGGCGGTTGAGCAGACCGGTCAGATCGTCGGTCGAGGCGGCGTCGCGCATCACGCGCACGCTGCGCTCCTTGGCGAGCACCAGCACGATGAAGGCGGTGCCGACGACGTAGAGCATGGTCTCGAGCGCGAACACCGCGATCCAGCCGGTCGCGAGGCTGACCATGCCGCCGTCGGCCGGCAGCATGCTGGCGAGCGGGATCGGGAACAGGAACACCGCGCCGTGCAGCATCGGCACGAAGATCGCCGGCCAGCGCCGCAGCAGGGTCTTGCGCCGCTCGCGCCAGAGCTCGGCGGCGGTGAGGAACGTGTAGCTCGCCACGATCAGCGAGCTCAGCACGATGCGCGCCGCCGTCCAGCGCAGGAATTCCGGCGACAGGCAGGCCATCAGCCAGATGATCGAGCCCGCGAACAGCCAGCCCCACAGCACCGGACGGCCGTGGAACAGCCGCGCGGCGTTCCAGATCATGCCGCACGCGATGAACAGCAGCGCGTTGGCGGTGCCGGCCGGAAGCGGCGGCGAGATCAGGCCTTCGATCGACCAGATCGCGACCGAGAAGCCGCCGATCAGATAGGCGGAGCCCCACCAGGCGAGCGCACGGATGCGCTCCTGCGCCCAGGCGGACAGCAGGAACAGCCCAAGCAACGCGGTGATGCAGGTCGCCACCACGAACAATGTCGTGACGTCGAGCTCGATCGAAGCATTAACGGCTGGAATGTACATGGCGCTGCCCCTTGAGGGTTTCTACAGACCATCAACCCATATCAGCATCATAAGTTTGCGCGAGGGAACTCTGAGTCCAGCGTTTGTGGAAGGTTTCGTTGATCATGCGGCTTTGTCGGGAAAAACGCCTAAAAACAATCCGCATGCGTGTAATGAATTGTTTGGGTGTGATCGCATCGCGCCACCGTCGCGAGCGGCGCGATCTCTCAACGACAGGCCGGGAAATGCGGCTTAAGGATCTAGGACGCGCGACGGCGCGCGGGCGCCGGGTCGGCGACCAGCATGCTGGCGCGCTCGGCGCTCATCAGCGGCACGATCGACGGCGCGCAAGCCAGCACCTCATGCGGCTGGTCGACCGGCGCGGTCGCTTCGACGCGATTGCGCCCGTTCGCCTTGGCGCGGTAGAGCGCGCGGTCGGCGACCGCCATCAGCACGTCGATCTCGGTCTTCGGGTCGATGCCGAGCGTGACGCCGATGCTGACCGTGGGCCTGAGCTCGCCGTCGGCGAAGCGCCCGGCGGCATCGGCGAAGTTGCGGCGCACCCGGTCGGCCACCGCGAACGCCTCGCCGAGATCGCCGACCGGCGTCAGGCAGGCGAATTCCTCGCCGCCGATGCGCCCGAACAGCACGTCGCCGCCGAGCGTCGTGGTCGCCGACTGCGCGAACGTCTGCAGCACGCGGTCGCCGATCGCGTGGCCGAGCCGGTCGTTGATGTCCTTGAAGCGGTCGAGGTCGAACAGCATCATCGCCAGCGGCTCGCGATCGGCGGACTGGCGTTCGAACAATGCGTCGGCGCCGGTCAGGAACGCGCGCCGGTTGGCGACGCCGCTCAGCGGGTCGACCAGCGAATTGATCTTGTGCTGCAGCTCGGTGCGCTCCTTGGTCATGTTGAGCAGCAGGAACGACATCACCACCGTGAACAGCAGCGTGCCGAACGCCAGCACCGCGAACGAGACGCCGCCGAGCAGCGAATTGTTGTCCAGGAGCGGCGAGAAATAGGTCGCCGGAATGCGCGCCAGCAGCGCGCCCGCATAGGCCAGCAGCACGATCACGGTCGGCCAGCGCGACATCAGCGGCTCGTCGCGGCCGCGCCAGAACTCCTCGGCGGTCGCCGCCGCCAGCATCGCCATCATCGCGGAGACCACGACGACGCGCAGGTTGACGTCGTCGACGAACGCCGGGAATGCGGCAGACCAGCAGCCACAGGATCGGCGCAAACATCACGACCAGCGGGATCACCCTGCGGCCGTCGAAATTGCGCGCGCCGGCCCAGGTCAGCCCGTAGGCGAACAGCACCAGCGCATTGGCAACGTCGATCGAGACGAAATCCGGCACCGCGCCGCGCGACGTCGCCAGCGCCAAGCCGACCGCGCCGACGATCTGCGCCGCGCCCCACCACATCGGGGCGCGGATGCTGCGGTTCTGCAGTCCGGCGAACACGAGCAACGCGCCGAGCAGCGCGGTCACGAACACCGTTACGACCGAGAGGGTCCCGACATCGAGATGCATCGAAATCTCACCGCCACGCGAACGAGCGGGACACTAGATGCAAGTCGTTTTGCGGGAGTTACCAACGGCGGGCCGCCAGCGATTAGCCTTGCCAGGAGGTAAACGAACTGCGCGCAATTCGATTCAACCGTTGCGCGGACATATGGCTGTCGTCCCCGCGAAAGCGGGGACCCAGGCTTTTGTCGCCCAAGTCGCAAGGCTGGATTCCCGCTTGCGCGGGAATGACCGGGACAATTCTCCGCCGTAACAGATCAGCGCTTGGAGAACTGGAAGCTGCGGCGTGCCTTGGCCCGGCCGTACTTCTTGCGTTCGACCACGCGCGAGTCGCGGGTGAGGAAGCCGCCCTTCTTGAGCGCGCCGCGCAGGTCCGGCTCGAAATTCATCAGCGCCTTGGAGAGGCCGTGGCGCACCGCGCCCGCCTGCCCCGACAGCCCGCCGCCCGAGACCGTGCAGATCACGTCGTACTGGCCGTTGCGGTTGGTGGTGACCAGCGGCTGCTGGATCAGCATGCGCAGCACCGGACGCGCGAAGAACACCTCGATGGTGCGGGTGTTGACCACGATCTTGCCGCTGCCGGGCTTGATCCAGACCCGCGCCACCGCGTTCTTGCGTTTGCCGGTCGCGTAGGCGCGGCCCTGCTTGTCGAGCTTCTGGATGTATTTCGGCGCCTCGGGCGCGGCTGCGGGCTTGAGGGTCGACAGCTGGTCGAGCGACTGCATGGTTTCGGCCATGATCACGCGCTCCTCATGTTCTTGCGGTTCATGACCGGCGATATCGAGCTTTTCCGGGTTCTGCGCCGCGTGCGGATGTTCGGGCCCGCAATAGACGCGCAGGTTGCCGAGCTGCACGCGCCCGAGCGGGCCGCGCGGCAGCATGCGCTCGATCGCCTTCTCGACGATGCGCTCGGGAAACTTGCCTTCCAGGATCGAGCGCGCGGTGCGCTCCTTGATGCCGCCGATGTAGCCGGTGTGGTGGTAGTAGACCTTCTTCTCGCGCTTGCTTGCCGGTCAGCACGATCTTTTCCGCATTGACGATGATGACGTTGTCGCCGTCATCGACATGCGGGGTGAAGGTCGGCTTGTGCTTGCCGCGCAGCCGCATCGCCACGATGCGTCGCGAGCCGGCCGACCACCAGGCCGGTGGCGTCGATCATGATCCACTTCTTTTCCACCTCGGCGGGCTTGGCCGAAAATGTTTTCATGAGCTTTGGCTTTCGGTGCAGGAGGAGGGCTTGCCCTCCCGGTCTTGGACGTGCGCTGGATACACCAGCGGGTCGGCCCCGGTCAACGCCGATACGCGAACATAATCCTCATAAAATCAATAGCTTTGAAAGAATGGTTTTATATTACCATCGACTAATCCCCGTTGCCGGGCGGGATTGAGTAGGTCGACGTGACATGCGCCACCGGGTCGTCCTCGCCCTCGGACCGGATGGTCACCTCGCCGACCGCGAGCCGTTTGCCCGAGCTTGAGCAGGTGCGCGTCGGCCAAGAGGTCGCGCGGCGCAGGCCGGCGCAGGAAGTTGATGTTGAGATTGGTGGTGACGGCGAGCGGAACCGGCCCGATCGCCGCCAGCAGCGCCACGTACATGGCGAAATCCGCCAGCGCCATCATGGTCGGCCCGGAAATCGTGCCGCCCGGCCGGATCAAGTCCGTCGCGGAATCCCTGCCGCACCCGGCCGCCGCCGTCCCAGACCGCCTCGATCGCAAGCCCGCTGTCCGGATGGAACACTTGCGGGAATCTCGGCGGCGAGGAAGCGCTCGAGCTCTTTGACCGTCATCACCGGCGCCGCCATGTACTCGTCACCCCTGTGCCGTTGCCGCCTCGATCGGATACAATGAACCATGCCTGCCGCAAAGCCAGCCCGATCGTCCGCCCGGAACGCCGAAGCCGCGCCCGCCGACTCCTCTCCGGTGCTGCTGCGCGAGACCATCGCCGGCATCGCGGTGCTCACGCTCAACCGGCCGAAGTCGCGCAACACCTTGTCCGAGGCCATGCTGGCGGCGCTGGCGAACGAGTTTGCCGCCATCGCCAAGGACCGCACGCGTGCGGGCCGTGGTGCTCGCCGCCAAGGGACCGGGCTTCTCCGGCGGCCACGACCTCAAGGAACTGACCGCGCATCGCGCCGACGCCGACCGCGGCCGCGCCTATTTCCACCACATCATGACGACCTGCAGCGCGATGATGCTGCAGATCGTGCGGCTGCCGCAGCCGGTGATCGCCGCGGTGCAGGGCATCGCGACCGCGGCCGGCTGCCAGCTGGTGGCGAGCTGCGATCTCGCGGTCGCCTCGGCGGACGGCGAAGTTCGGCGTCTCCGGCATCAATGCCGGCCTGTTCTGCTCGACGCCGATGGTCGCGCTGTCGCGCAACGTCGCGCGCAAGCACGCCATGGAGATGCTGCTCACCGGCGACCTGATTTCGGCCGAGGACGCCTGCCGCATCGGGCTCGTCAACCGCGTGGTGCCGGCGGGCGAAGAGCGCGACGCCGCGCTCGCGCTCGCGCGCAAGATCGCGGCCAAGTCGGCGCATGTGGTCAAGCTCGGCAAGCAGGCGTTCTACCGGCAGCTCGAAATGAACCTCGAGGACGCCTACCGCTACACCGCCGGCGTGATGGTGGAGAACATGCTGGCGAACGACGCCGAGGAAGGCATCGGCGCCTTCATCGAGAAGCGCGCGCCCAAGTGGACCGATAAGTAGACCGCCCGGTTCACATCCCGGCCGCGCGCCGGATGCGTTCGCATCGCTGCCGCAGCCGCGGCACGGCGAAATCGAGGAACGCCCGCAGTTTTGGCGGCGGATGCCGCCCGCCCGGATAGAGCAAATGGATGGGCAGGTCCTCGCCTTCATGATCTTTCAGCACCCGCCGCAATGTTCCGCGCGCCAGTTCGTCGGCCGCCTGATAGCTCAGCACGCGCGCGAGACCGAAGCCCGACCGCGCCGCCGCCACCGCCGCTTCCGCCGTCGACACGATCAGGCGCGGCTTGATCGTCACGCTCACGGTCTTCTTCTGCTCTCTGAACTGCCAGCGCTCGGCGCCCGATAGCCCGGTGAACGCGACGCACTTGTGCCCGGCAATCTCGGCCGGCGTCTTCGGCGTGCCCTGCCGCGCCAGATAGCGCGGCGAGGCGACGACCACCTGGCGCACCGCGCCGACCCGCGTCGCAATGGCCGAACTCTCCGCCAGCGTCCCGATGCGGACCGCGACGTCCAAACCCTCGTCGACCAGATCGACCGGCCGGTCGAGCAGCGTCAGCGACACCGTCACCGCCGCGAACCGATCCAGGAATTCGGTGACCACCGGCAGCACGTGCAGCCGCCCGAACAGGATCGGCGCGGTGACGCGCAACTCGCCGCGCGGCGCGGTCCCCTCGCCCGGCCGCGGCGCGCTCGATCTCGTCGAGATCGGACAGCAGCCGCCGGGCGCCCGCAAGAAACCGCTCCCCGGCCTCGGTGGCGCTGACCGCCCGCGTGGTGCGGTTGAGCAGGCGCACGCCAAGCCTCGCCTCCAGTTCCGCGACCGCGCGCGTGACCGCGCTCGGCGAGCGGCCGAGACGGCGGGCGGCTTCGGTGAAGCTGCCGCGCTCGGCGATCTCGACGAATGCGGCGACGCTGTCGATGCGATCCATATTGTTTCGTATATCGCAATAATCATGTGCAAAGAAGCGGTATTATCATTGCCGTCGAAACGCATATTTTAGGGTCGTTCACTGCGCGAGCCGACCGCGCGCCGCCAACCCGAGGCACCGTCATGACCAACAACAGCGACATCGTCTTCACCCCGGCGGCGCGCCGCGCGCAGGCCGAGCGCGGCTCCGCCAAGGCCTACGATCGCAAGGCCGAAACCGGCTTCCCCGACCGGATCACGCCGGACCTGGCGCAGTTCATCGCCGGGCTCGACACGGCGTTCCTCGCGACCGCGTCAGGCGCCGGCGCGCCCTACATCCAGCATCGCGGCGGGCCGCAAGGGTTCATCAAGGTCCTCGACGACAAGACGCTCGGCTTTGCCGACTATGCCGGCAACCGGCAGTACATCACGCTCGCCAATCTCAGCGAGAACGACCGCGCCTATCTGTTCCTGCTCGATTTCGCCAACCGCCGCCGGATCAAGGTCTGGGGCCGCGCGCGGGTCGTCGAAGGCGATCCGGAACTGCTGGCGCGGCTCGCCGATCCCGGCTACCGGGCGCGGCCGGAGCGCGCGATCCTGTTCACGGTCGAAGCCTGGGACGTCAACTGTCCGCAGCACATCACGCCGCGCTACACCGAAGCCGAGATCGCGGAGGCGACGAAGGCGATGGGCGCCAGGATCGCCGAACTCGAGGCCGAGAACGCGCGGCTGCGTTCGCAACTGCCGCTGCCTCGTCCCGGCGGCGCCGCCGCAGCGGCCGGATAATCGCCGGCCGGCCCTTTCGCCGCGGACCGGGCGCGCTTATGTTCGGGCAAAGGCAACCTCCCCGATGAATCACGACAACTACGACGACAACTACATCCGTGGCATCCTCAACACGGTGAAGACCATCGCCATGGTCGGCGCGTCCGAGAAGGACAACCGGCCGAGCTATTTCGCGTTCAAATACCTGCTCGAGCGCGGCTACAACATGATCCCGGTCAATCCGGGCCAGGTCGGGCACGAGATGCTCGGCCGAAAAGTCTACGCCAGGCTCGCCGACATCCCCGAACCGGTCGACATGGTCGACATCTTCCGCGCCTCGCAGCATGCGCTGCCGATCGTCCAGGAGGCGCTCGCGCTCAAGCCGCGCCCGAGCGTGATCTGGATGCAGCTCGGCGTGCGCAACGACGAGGCGGCGAAGCTCGCCGAGGACAACGGCCTCAAGGTGGTGATGAACCGCTGCCCCAAGATCGAGTACGGCCGCATCTCGTCCGAGATCTCCTGGATGGGCGTCAACTCCCGCACGCTCAGTTCCAAGAAGGCCAAGCTCGGCGGCGGAATCCAGCGGATGTCGCTCGACCGCACCATCATGGCGGGTGGTTCCACCCAGGCCGCCGACCGCGCCGCGCAGAAGGACGGCGAGGGCTCTCGGTAGCATTGTCCGCAACGGCGGTGCGTCCCTCCCTGCTTGCCGGGGAGGAAGCAGACCGAATCGGCCGCGCGCCTTCCAATCTTCTCGCGTCTTCTCGCGCGAATTCCTCAGCAACCGTGACCGCTTGCGAGTTTGTTGGACTGTGGCAACCCTGCCATGGCACAATGGCGCGGGAAAAAAGGCGCCCGCGGGCGCCATTGCGGGGGCTCATGTCGGGATTTCAGCGGTTCGCGCTCATCGTGGCTTTCACGGCCGGCATGCTTGTCGCCGGCATGCTTGGCCTGTCGCAAGCCCAGCAGCAGGTCAACGAGCAGCAGGCTCAGGCCGCGTGCCAGGACGACGCGTTCAGGCTCTGCCAGGCCACCATCCCGGACCGCGACCGCACCCTCGCCTGCCTGGTCCAGGCCAAGGACAGCCTGTCGGGCGCCTGCCGCACCGTGCTGGCGGGCTTCTTCCCGCCCGATCCGCCGGCCAAGAAGAAGTCGGGCGCCACCCAGCAGCGCGCCAAGCGCAGCGGCGGGCCGGTCGACATCAATCCGACCGCCAGCCGCTAGGCCGCCAACGTCAGGCCACGCCGCCTGCGAACAGGCTCTTCTTGATCACGGCGTGAACGCCCCAGTTGCCGTCGACCACCTGCGTCACGCCGAAATCGACCGCGATCGAAATCAGCGAGATCGCCTCGTCCTCGGTCAGCCCCTTGGTCGACATCAGGAAGGCGCGCATCTTGCGGAACGCGTCCTTGAGCGCGAGATCGACCGAGGACTTCTCGTAGATCTGCGATTGCGCCTTCTCGCCGAGCTCGGCCAGATAGTTGGCATAGCTGAAGCCGTGCAGCACCCACTCGTCCTGGGTCTCGAGCAGCGGATAGTCGAGCGTCGCCAGCGAGGTGCCGGCCAGCGTCGCCTTCTTGTGCACGATCAGCTGGAACGTGCCGGTGAGCGAGCATTCGATCGCGGTGCCGCACAGTTCCGAATCGCCCTGCGAGGCATGGGAGTCGCCGACCGATAAAAGTCCGCCGGGAACTGCGACCGGGTAGTACATCGTGGCGCCCTTGCCGATGCGCCAATTGTCGATGTTGCCGCCGAAATATCCGGGCGGGATCGAGTCGACGACGTCCGCTTCCTTCGGCGCCAGGCCCAAGACGCCGAAATGCGGCCGGATCGGAATGCGCACGTTCTTGAGGATGCCGTGGTTTTCCTTGACGGTCGTGTGATCGACCGGCACGCCCGGATAGTCGATGGTCTTGTGCACGACACCGAACGGATCGGTTTGCGGCGTCCATTGGAAATTGTAGACGGCGCTCGCCCAGTTGCGCTGGCCGGTCGCGTCGAGCTCGTAGATGGTGATGACCTCGCGCGGCTTCGGCTCGGTCAGCAGTTCCTTGTAGTGGAAGCCCCACCAGGCGGCGGCGTTGCTGCCGAACGCCTTGCCGGGATATTGCGGATTGGCGCTCGGCCGCGGCTTCACGTCGATGATGCGCACCTCAAGGATGTCGCCCGGCTCGGCGCCGCGCACGTAGACCGGCCCGGTGCAGATGTGCACGCCGAAGCCCTCGCCCGCGCCGCGTCCCAGCAGCTTGCCGTCGATCGGACCGGCGCCGCGGCGGTTCACGCCTTTCTTGTCCTTGGTCCAGAGATAGACGCTTTCGGCGCCCGGATCGCCCTTGATCATGCGCTCGGCATCGTCGTTGGCATGATGCGTCAGGGCCTCGATCGTGACGTAGTCGCCGGAATCGACTTCGATCTGCGGCTTGAGCAGCTTGCTGAAATAGCCCCAGTGAACCGTGTCGGCGGTCGCCGGCAGGTAGTAGTGATTTGATTTGACCTGCCGCGCGGCCGCGGTCTGCGCCGCAACGGGCGCGACCATCCCTCCCGCGGTGAGCGCCGCCGCCCCACCGGTCGCGACGAACGCGCTCTTGAGGAAGCTGCGGCGTTCGAGATCGAGGTCCGCGAGCAGTTGCTCGCGGTGCAGGTCGAATTGCGGACAGGATCGATCGTCGCCTTGGCACATGGGATCTCTCCATTTTCGGGGCTTGAGCAGGCCCGCTTTGGGTTTGAAACAAGGCTCAGGATGCAATGAGCGAGCCAAGGCGGCTTTGGCTCGTTTTATGTCGTTACCCGCGAAGGACCGCGACGAACCCCGCCGTGCCGGCCGCCGCGCGGCCCGCATGCTGCCAACCTAAGCGGCAACCGGAAGCTCGATTGCTGAAGATTTGAACAAACGGCGGGACAAGACTGTTTACGCGCGATTGGCGCAGCCTTACCAAGGCGTCTGGCGGGCACGATCGACGGCCGCTCCGCAATCCGGGCAACAGTACGGAGGACACGAATGACCGACCGCACACCAGGCTTCTCGACGCTGGCGATCCACGCCGGCGCGCAGCCCGATCCGACCACGGGCGCGCGCGCCACGCCGATCTACCAGACCACCTCGTTCGTGTTCGAGGACGTCGACCACGCCGCCTCGCTGTTCGGCCTGCAGACCTTCGGCAACATCTACACCCGCATCGGCAATCCGACCTGCGCGGTGCTCGAAGAGCGCGTCGCCGCGCTCGAAGGCGGCACCGCGGGCCTGGCGGTCGCCTCCGGCCACGCCGCGCAGGTGCTGGTGATGCACTGCCTGATGAAGCCCGGCGACGAGTTCGTCGCCTCGAAGAAGCTCTATGGCGGCTCGATCAACCAGTTCAACCACGCGTTCAAGAATTTCGGCTGGAACGTGGTGTGGGCGGACCCCGACGACATCGGCACGTTCGAACGCGCGGTCAGCCCCAAGACCAAGGCGATCTTCACCGAGTCGATCGCCAATCCGGGCGGCGTCATCACCGACATGCAGGCGGTCTCCGCGATCGCCAAGAAAGCCGGCGTGCCCTACATCGTCGACAACACGCTCGCCACGCCCTATCTCTGCCGCCCGTTCGAACATGGCGCCGACATCGTGGTGCACTCGCTGACGAAATTTCTCGGCGGCCACGGCAACTCGATCGGCGGCCTGATCGTCGACGGCGGGACGTTCAACTGGTCGCGCGAGAAGCGCTATCCGATGCTGTCGGAGCCGCGGCCGGAATATCACGGCATCGTGCTGCACGAGACGTTCGGCAACTTCGCGTTCGCGATCGCCTGCCGGGTGCTCTCCCTGCGCGATATCGGGCCGGCGCTGTCGCCGTTCAACGCCTTCCTGATCCTCACCGGCATCGAGACCTTGCCGCTGCGCATGCAGCGCCACTGCGAGAACACCAAGGCGGTGACGGAGTGGCTGGCCAAGCACCCGAAGGTCGCCTGGGTGAGCTATCCGGGCCTCGCCGGCGACCGCTATCACGGCCTGGCGCAGAAATACGTGCCGAAGGGCGCGGGCGCGGTGTTCACCTTCGGGCTCAAGGGCGGCTACGACGCCGGCGTCAAGCTCGTGTCGAACGTGAAGCTGTTCTCGCACCTGGCCAATATCGGCGACACCCGCTCGCTGATCATCCACCCGGCCTCGACCACCCACCGCCAGCTCTCCGACGAGCAGAAGGTGCAGGCCGGCGCCGGGCCGGACGTGGTGCGGCTCTCGATCGGGCTCGAGGACAAGGACGACATCATCGCCGACCTGGAGCAGGGCTTGGCGGGGGAGTGAGGCGTGCTCTCTCCGTTCGTGCCCGCGAAGGCGGGCACCCTCTTTTTTTGCGCTGGGTCCCCGCTTTCGCGGGGACGAACGGACACAAGCTACTTCTTCAGCGTCCGCGCCACGTAGTCCCTGATCCGCCCGAGCGTCTCGTCGGCGCACCAGATCTCCGTCACCTCGGCGTCGATGCGGGCGCCGTCGCGCGCGAGCCGCTCGAACGGCTGCCGCCCGCGTCTGCCGCTTGGTCTGCGCGAAGGTTGTTGGCGGCAGCGCGGCGAGCGTCTTCGCGGCCGCGACCGCGCGCTCGATCAGCGCGTCGCCCTCCACCACCTCGTCGATCAGGCCGCGGCCGAGCGCGTCCGCCGGCAGGTAGGTGGCGGCGCCGAAGATCACTTCTTCGAGCACATTGCGGCGCGACCGCGCGGCGCATGATCTCCATGGCGCCGGCCGGAAACGGCACGCCGACCAGGAGCTCGGTCACGCCGATGCGGCCGGCCTCGCGGCCCATCAGCCGGCGGTCGGCGGCGCAGGCCAGCACGCAGCCGCCGGCGATGGCGTGGCCGTTGATCGCCGCGACCACCGGTTTGTCGCATTGGAACACCGCCTCGAACATGGCGTTGAGCGCCGGCAGGAATTCGCGCACGTAAGGTGCGCCGCCTTCCGACAGCCGCAGCAGGTCGACGCCGGCCGAGAAGATCTTGCCCTGCCCGGTGATGACCGCGGCGCGCGCCGGCGAGGCGCGGAATTCCGCAACCCACCCGGTGAGCGCCCGGCAGAATTCGGTGCTCATGGCGTTGGCCTTGCCGTGTATGAGGCGCAGCACCGCGATGCCGTCGTGGGTCTCGACCTCGATCATGTCGGCTGCTCCACCGGTTGCGGCGCCGCGCTCGAGACGGTCGCGACCCGCGCCAGCCGCGCCGCATGGATGACCGCGACCGTCAGCGCCACGATCGCCAGCGCCTGATGCGCCAGCGCGAGCCCGATCGGCACCGCATAGATCAGCGTCAGCACGCCGAGCGCCATCTGCGCGGCCAGCAGACCGGCGAGCGCGATGCCGCCCGCGATGGCGGCGGGATGATCGACCTTGCGCGCGACATCGACCGCGTGCGCCAGCGCGCCGAGCACCAGCAGATACGCCACCATGCGGTGATCGAACTGCACCGTCAGCGCGTTCTCGAAGACGTTGCGCCACCACGGCGCGTTGAACAACAGCCGCGCCCCGTCGGGAATGAAACTGCCGTCGATCAGCGGCCAGGTGTTGTAGATCAGCCCGGCGCGCAATCCGGCGACCAGCGCGCCAAGGTAGATCTGCAACAGCAGCGACACACGCCAGCGCGACCGCGCTCCGCCGGATCCGCGCCGGCGCCGCGATCTCAGGCCGCGGCGCGAGCCGCTCCGCGGTCCAGACGATCGCCGCGAACACCGCGCAGGCGAGCGTGAGGTGAAACGCCAGCCGGTACTGCGACACGTTCACGCGCTCGCTCAGCCCCGACGCCACCATCCACCAGCCGACCGCGCCGAGCGCCGCGCCCATCCCGAAGATCGCCCACAGCCGCGTGCGCAGGCCGGGCTCGACAAAGCCGCGCCACAGAAACCACAGGAACGGGATCAGGAACGCCGCGCCGACCAGCCGCGCCAGCAGCCGGTGCGACCATTCCCACCAGTAGATGGTCTTGAAGTCGGCGAGCGTCATCGCCGGAAACAGCTCGCGGAACTGCGGGATCAATTTGTACTTGTCGAACTCCGCCTGCCAGGCCAGATCGCTCAGCGGCGGAATGACGCCGGTCAGCGGCTTCCATTCGACGATCGACAGCCCGGACTCGGTCAGGCGGGTCGCGCCGCCCACCACCAGCGTGACGACGATCAGCGCCGCGACCGACCACAGCCACGCGCGGATGGCGCGGCGGCGGACGTCGATATCTGGCAGGGCGCGGGTCATCATGGCGGTCGGCTTGCTGGCGGCGCGCGGACCATATAGTCATCGCCCTGCCCTCGCAATTGGCGCAAAAGCAAATGCCCATCCGGCTCCGCAAGCTCATTGGCGGCATCGTGCTGATCGCCCTGGTGGTGACCTGGGCGCTGATCGCCATGGCGATCGCGCAGTTCCCGGCGATCAAGGCGAACGGCCTGGTCGAGGTGATCTACTACGTGGTCGCAGGCCTCGGCTGGGTGCTGCCGGCGATGCCGCTGATCCGCTGGATGCTGCGGCCCGATCCGGCCTGAGCGCTACGCCGCGTTGACGCGGCGGAAGCCGTTCCACATCGCGGTCGCGGCGCCCGAGAGCATCACCCGCACGTAGCGCAACTGCTGGTGCTCGCCGTTGAGCGAAATCCGCGGCAGCGCGGTCATGTGCTCGCGGTGGGCGCGAAACAGCACGCCCGGCCGCGTCGTCACCGCGGTCTTGAAGCCCAGTTCGGCGGCGATGCGGAATTCGCGCGGGCCGGCCGAGGTCGGATCGCCGACCGGATAGGACAGGTGCTCCGGCCGCGTGCCGAGCGACGCCTCGATCACCGAGCGGCTCATCTGCATCTCGGAGCGCGCCACGTTCTCCGGCACCTTCGCCAGCATCACGTGGTTGACCGTGTGCGCGCCGATGGTGACGAGATCGTCGGTCGCCAGCGTGGCGAGCTCGTCCCAGTCCATGCACAGCTCGGCGCAGAACGCCGCGATGTCGACCTGGTAGCGCGCGCTCAGGTCGCGCACGACATTGCGCAGCTCGTCCTCGGTCTTGAAGCTGCGCACCCAGCCGTAGAGCTCTTCGTAGACGTGCCGCTTGTCGGCGAGGGTTGCGCAGTCGAAGCCCTGCTCGCGGCCGTCGATCAACAGGTTGATGCGCTTGTTGCGCGACACCACCGCTTCGAGCGCCAGCCACCACAATTCGCCGAGCCGGTCGGGGAAGCTCGTCGGGACATAGACGCAGAACGGCACGCCGTGCCGCTTCAGGATCGGATAGGCCCAGTTGAGCGTGTCGCGGTAGCCGTCGTCGATCGTGATGCACACGAAGCGGCGGCGGAAATCGCCTTCGGCGAAGCGCCGGTACATCTCGTCCAGGCTCACGAGGTCGAGCCGGCTGCGCCGCAGGTAGCGGATCACGTCGTCGAGAAAGCTCGGCGTCACCTCCAGCAGCCGGTTCGGCTGGAAGCGGTCGAGCCGGGGCGGCCGCACGTGGTGCAGCGTCAGGATCGCGCCGACGCCCGCCACAAACGGCCGCATGACGGCATGCGCGCCGCTGAAATAGAGCGTTTCGAGGCCGCCGCGGATGATGGTTTTCTTCAAGCCGCTCAAAGCGCTACCGCCCGTTTCAGTTCCCGCGACTATCCCAACTGTTTATTGATAATTCCCTGCCAAGGTCCCGACCGGATGTGGGGGGATCGGCGGTCAAGAGCCGCGCATTGGCAATGAGTGTCGCTGTCAGCTATCGCCCCGGCCAAATTCGCCTGACGCCTGCCGCGGCGCCGGACAGCGCGATCGCTGCGGTCGAGGTATTCGACGACCTCGCTGCCGCCGAGCCGTTCTGGCGCGGCCTCGAAGACATCCACCCGCTCGGCACGCCC
This sequence comes from uncultured Alphaproteobacteria bacterium, assembly GCA_963749815.1. Lineage (GTDB taxonomy): Bacteria > Pseudomonadota > Alphaproteobacteria > Rhizobiales > Xanthobacteraceae > VAZQ01. The sequence goes on from CAVVON010000005.1 coordinate 38,127, forward strand.
TACCAGCGCTTCGATCTGCTGGCCGCCTGGCAGCGCCACGTCGGCGCGCGCACCGGGATTACCCCGTTCATCGTCGTCGGCTTCGACCGCGCCGGCGAGCCAGCCTTCCTGTGGCCGTTCGGCCGCAAGCACGTCGGACCGCTCGCGATCGTGCAGTTCCTCGGCTCCAAGCACGCCAACTTCAACGTCGGGCTATGGCGGCGCGACGTCGCCACCGCCATCACCGCCCATGACCTTCAGACGATCCTCGAAAGCATCGCCACCGGCGGACACGCCGCCGACGTGCTCGGGCTGCTCCGGCTGCCGGTCCGGTGGGACGGCATTGCCAACCCGTTCCTGCTGCTGCCGCATCAGCCGTCCGTCGACAGCAGCGCGCGCCTCACCATTCCTGCACCCTCCCCGGACGTGATCGACGCGGTGTTGAGCGGATCCATGCGCAACCGGCTGCGCACCAAGGAGCGCAAGCTCGAGCGGCTGCCGGGCTACCGCTACATTCGGGCCGAGGGCGCGCAGGAGATCGACCGGCTGCTCGACGCCTTCCTCAGCCTCAAATCGATCCACATGGCGGCGAACGGCCTCGCCAACGTGTTCGCCGAGCCGGGCGTGGCGGAGTTCCTGCGCGATGCCTGCCACCGCAAGCTCGCCAACGGCGCGCCGCTGATCGAGCTGCACGCGCTCGAGAGCGATGGCGAGGTGCTGGCGCTGTTCGGCACCATCGTCGACGAATACCGCTTCTCCTCGATGTTCAACACCTACACGCTCGGCGACAGCGGCCGCCACAGCCCGGGCCTGATCCTGCTGACCCACATGATCGGCGATTGCGCGCGCCGCGGCTCGCGCAGCTTCGACATCGGCGTCGGGCGGGCGCACTACAAGTCGTTCTTCTGCAAGGAGCCGGAGCCGCTGTTCGACGTGTTCCTGCCGCTCACCGCCAAGGGGCGCGTGTTCGCACCGGCGCTGAGCGCCACCTTCGCCACCAAGCGCATGATCAAGCGCAAGCCCGCCTTATGGGCCGCCGTGCAGGCGCTGCGGCGCTTCCGCGCCAAGCGGTAGTTCGCAGAACGACCCGCACCGTGGCTCGCGTTACCCTCTCCCCTTGTGGGAGAGGGCCGAGCGCACGAGTGCGGGTGAGGGTCAGCGCGAGATGGACTTCGACCCCTACCGGCTCGCATCTCGATGCTCGCCACCCTCTCCCGCAAGGGGAGAGGGTAACCGAGTGCGCGGTCAATCTCGTCGAAGATCAGGCCGCCGCAGCCTTGCTCGGCGCGACGCCGGCGATCACCGACACGCCGGTGAAGCCGGCCTGCGCGAGCCGCTCCTGCGCCACCACCGTATGGTCCGGCTGCTCCGCGACCAGCACCGCGCGCGGCGCCAGCATCGCCAGCCGCTCCAGCGCCACGCCCGCCAGATCGCCCACATCGACCACCATGTAGTCATAGCTGCGCGCCAGCGCTTCGAACGTCAGCGACAGCCGCTGCGACGCCATCGCCGTCTGCGGATCGATCGCGGCCCTGCCGGCCATCACCAGATGGACCCGCGAGTTGCGATCGCGCGTGATGATCTCGCCGAACGAAGCCTCGTCGCTGACCATGTCGGTGATGCCGGGCCCGCCCGGATCGACCGCGATGGCCGACAGATTCGGCGCGCCGAGCGCCAGGTCGACCAGCACCACCCGCGCCTGCTTGGCAAGCTCGCGGGCCAGCGCAATCGCCGTCATGGTCGTGCCGATATTGCGGCCGGCCCCCAGCACCGAGATGCGGCGCGTACTTTCGCCGCCGGCCGACAGCTCTTGCGCCAGGCCCTGGATCGCCTCGGTCGGCACGCCGGGAACGTGGCTGCCCATGGGCCGGCGCGAAATCGCCACGGCGAGCGGGCGGCCCGTGGCTTCGGCCGGCGCCGATTCCGGCTGCGGGACCGGAATGCCCGCCGGCTGCATCGGCAGCGCGTTGAGCAATTCGCCGGTGAGCACGAAGCCTGCCGACAGCGCGAACACCGCGAGCGCCGAGACCAGCACGATCGGCAGTTTCTTCGGCCAGGCCGCCGTGTTCGAGACCGTCGCGGTCGAGATGATGCGCGCATCCGGCGAGACGGCGCCGATATTGTCGCGCGCCGAAGCCTCACGATACTTGGCGAGATAGGACTCCAGGAGATCGCGCTGCGACTTGGCGTCGCGCTCGAGCGCGCGCAACTGCACGTCCTGCTCGTTGGTCGAAGCCGCCTGCCGCTTGAGCTGGTCGAGGCCGGAGACGAGACCGTCGACCTTGGCGCTCGCAAGCTTGGCGTCGTTCTCGAGCGAGCGGGCGAGCCGGTCGGCCTCGCCGCGCATCTGGTGCTCGAGGTCGCCGATCTGCGCGCGCAGTTCCTTGATGCGCGGATGCTGCTCCATCAGGGTCGACGACTGCTCGGCGAGCTGCGCCCGCAGGGTCACGCGCTGCTCGGTCAGGCGCCGCAGCAATTCGGAATTGATGATGTCGGAGAACTCGATCGCGGTGCCCGACTTCAGCGCGTCGCGGATCATCGCCGCCTTCGACGCGGCGTCGGACTTCTGCGCCCGCGCCGCCGCCAGCTGGGCGTTGAAATCGCCGAGCTGCTGGTTCGACAGCGTGGTGTTGTTGTTGCCGATGAACAGGTTGGTCTTGGAGCGGTACTGCTCGACCTTGGCCTCGGCGTCGGCGACCTTCTTGCGCAGGCTCTCGATCTCGCCCGCGAGCCAGGAGCCGGCGGCGCGGGTCTGATCCTGCTTGGCCGCCTGCTGCAGCACCAGATAGCCTTCGGCGATCGCGTTGGCGACGCGCGCGGCGAGCTCGGCGTCCTCCGATTCGAATTCGATCGCGATCACCCGCGACTTCTCGACCTGGAACGCCTGCAGGCGGTCGAAATAGCTTTTGAGCACGCGCTCTTCGGGCGTCATGCTCATCGGATCCTTGATGATGCCGGTGAGGCTCAGCACGCTGCGCAGCAGCGAGGGGCCGCGCAGCACCGGATCGAACTCGGGCAGTTCCGCGAGCTTGAGCTTCTTGATGATGATGCTGGCGAGATCGCGCGACAGGATCAGCTGGACCTGGCTGGTCACCGCCTCCTGGTCGACGGTGGCGCCGCGCTCCGTGGCGTTCTTTTCGGCGTCGGGCCGCAGGAAGATGTTTTCGCGGGTTTCGATCAGGAGGCGCGCTTCGGAGCGGTAGCGCGGCGTCAGCACGTTGACGACCGAGAAGGCGACGCCCGCGGCGATCATCGTCAGCAGGACGATCCGCCATTTCTTCGCCCAGAGCGCGCGCCCGAGCGAGCCGAGTTCGAGCTCGCCGTTGGCTTGCGCTACGCCAAGCCTGCCGTTCGACTGTACGCCCTGCATGACCATTCACACACCAACGCGCACCACGCGCGACTCGTAAGCCAATTCCAAACGATTATGGTTGATGTCGCGTTAAGGACGGCCATCCCCTCCGCCCCGAGGGTGAGGGATAAAGCGGGCCTGGTCAGGCTTTGTTAACCACGGCCGGCGCTAATCGAACTGTCCCTTTGCGACCGCGGCGCGCGCCCGTCGTTAACGAAGCGTGAATTCATGACCGGTGCCGTGCGCCCGCTCAACATTCTGCATGTGCTGCGCGCGCCGGTCGGCGGGCTGTTCCGCCACGTCGTCGATCTGGCGCGCGGCCAGGCGGCGCGCGGCCACCGGGTCGGCCTGGTGGCGGACGCCTCGACCGGCGGCGCGCGCGCCGAGGCGGTGCTGGCGGAATTGGCCCCTGCCCTCGCGCTCGGCGTCACCCGCGTCGCGATGAGCCGTCAGATCGGACCGTCGGATGTTTCCGCCACCGCTCACGTCACGCGCCGCGCCGCGGAGGTCGCCGCCGACGTGCTGCACGGCCACGGCGCCAAGGGCGGCGCCTATGCCAGGCTCGCCGGTGCCCGCAACGCGATCCGCGTCTACACGCCGCATGGCGGCAGCCTGCATTACCGCTGGGCGTCGCCGACCGGTCTGCTTTACCTCGCGCTCGAGCGCGCGCTGATGGCGCGCACCGATCTGTTCCTGTTCGAAAGCGCCTATGGGCGCGACGTTTTCACCGCCAAGATCGGTACGCCGCGCGCGACCACGCGCGTCGTGCACAACGGCGTCACTACCGCCGAATTCGAACCGGTCGTGCCCGCCGCCGACGCCGCCGACCTCGTGTTCGTCGGCGAATTGCGCCTGCTCAAAGGCGTCGACGTGCTGATCGAGGCGATCGCGCAGCTTGCCCGCGAGGGCCGGCCGCTCACCGCCAATATCGTCGGCGACGGCCCCGACCGCCCGGCGTTCGAGGCCGCGGCGCAGGGGCTTGGACAATCCGTCCGCTTTCTCGGCGCCAAGCCGGCGCGCGCCGCGTTCGCGCTCGGCCGCCTGCTGGTCGTGCCGTCGCGGGCGGAGTCGCTTCCCTACATCGTGCTGGAGGCCGCCGCCGCCGGCCTGCCGCTGATCGCCACCCGCGTCGGCGGCATTCCGGAGATTTTCGGCCCCGGCGCGGGCGCCCTCATTCCGCCGGGCGACCCGGCGGCGCTCGCCCGCGCCATCGCCACGGCGCTGCGCGATCCGGCCGCCGGCCGCGACGCCGCCGCCCGCCTGCGTGAGCGCGTGCGCACGGCGTTCTCGGCCGACGCCATGACCGAAGGCGTGCTCGCCGCCTACGGCGCGGCGATGGAACTCCGATAGTTAAGGAATCCTCGGCTTTTTCCCTATCTTCCTAAGCATTTCT
>CAVVON010000006.1:0-6930 GCA_963749815.1 uncultured Alphaproteobacteria bacterium
CGGGATCGAAGATCGCGAGATCGGCAAAGTAGCCCTCGCGAACGAGACCGCGCCGCGCAAGGCCGAGCTTCGCGGCCGGCTGCCCGGTCATCTTGGCGACCGCTTCCTCGTGCGAAAAGAGCTTCTGCTCGCGCGCATAGCGGCCGAGAATGCGCGGGAATGTGCCGTACATGCGCGGATGCGGGCGGCCGGAATGGGGGCCCGGCCCATGCGAGAGGCCAAGCGAATCCGAGCCGATCATCACGTAGGGCTGCCGCAGCGCCTTCTGCACGTTGGCTTCGGCCTGGGTGAACATGATCACCGACACCGCCGCATCGTGCCCGGCCAGCAGGTCCAGCATGGCGTCCGCCGGGGACTTGCGCTGCTTCGCGGCGAGATCGGCGACGGTCAGCCCCTCCTCAGACGGGCTCGGGCAGGTCGCGATCATGATCTCGTCCCAGCCGATCGTGCCCTGCGCAGTGCGCCAGCGCCCGTCCGGGCTCGCGTTCTGGCTGACGATGGTGGCGCGGACCTCAGGTTCGACGATGCGCTGAAGGAATTTTTCGATCCCGCCGTCATGTACCCAATCGGGCAGCAGCGCGCTCATGAACGTGCTGCCGGCGACATAGGGATAGACGTCCGCCGTCGCGTCGAGCCCGCGCTGGCGCGCCGCATCGATGAGCGCCAGCGCGCGATCGAACAGCGGCCAATTCTCGCGGCCGTGCGACTTGAGATGCGCGATCTGCAGCGGGACTTCGCTGTCTTCGGAGATCCGCACCGCTTCGGCAATCGACTCCAGCAGCGTGCCGGCCTCGCCGCGCATATGCGTGAAGTACTGGCCGCCTCTGGGCGCCATCGACCGGCAGAGCGCGATCAACTCGTCGGTCTTGGCGTATGCGCTCGGCGCATAGACGAGGCCCGAGGATATTCCGAATGCGCCCGCCCCCATCGCCTCGGCCAGCAGCGCCTTCATGTCTTCGAGTTCAGCGACGGTCGGCGCCCGATTGTCGCCGCCCATGGCGGCATATCGGATCGGTCCGTGTCCGACAAAATGCACGATGTTGATGCCGGGCCGCGCCTGTTCCAGTGCGTCGAGATACTCGGTGAACGTGGACCAGCGGACATTAAGCGAGGCGCCGAGCGAATGCGCGGCGGTCTCGACCTGATGACGGCTCGCGTGCGTACAGGGCGCCGGAGAAAAGCTGCACATGCCGACGACTTCGGTCGTCACGCCCTGGCGGACCTTGGACTCGGCCGACGGACATTGCTCGTAGAAGAAGTCGGAATGCGAATGAATGTCGATGAACCCGGGCGCGACAATGAGGCCGGTCGCGTCGATCACACGTTCGGCCCCTTCGGAAAGCCCGGGGCTAATCGCCGCGATCTTCTCGCCCTCCAGCGCCACGTCGGCCCTTACGCGGGCCCCACCCGAGCCGTCGATCACAGTCCCGTTCTTAATGAGCAACGACCACGCCATGTGTTGCTCCGGTCAGACGCCGCCCGGGCGCGGCCCGGAATCTCCCACCGAGAAGTGCGCGTGGAAGACCCGCCACTCGCCCTTCTCTTTGTGGAAGACCATGGTCGAGCGCGAGAAGAACTTTTCGCCCTTGTAGTGAATCTCACGTGGCGGCGTGTCCTTGCCGACCCAGTTGCGATAGCAATCGCGGTGACACCAGATCACGGCCATCTCGTCGGTGATCGCCCCGCCGATATCGAACGGCGTCCAGTAGGAGCCTTGCACGTTCTTCTTGTAGAACGCCCAGAGCTTCCGCCAATGATCGGCTCCGTTGTAGGTGTGGCCGTTGAGATTGTAGAAGGTCGCTTCCGGCAGCTCGCTCCAGATATGCTTGAGCTCGTCCCATTCGATGTGGTGATTGGCGACGATGTATTCGTCAAGCAATTGCAGGAGCTTTTTCCGATCGCTTTCGGAGCCGCCAATGAGCTTTGCCTCGCTCGGTTTTGTTTCGCTCGGCTTTGTTTCGCTCAATCTTGCCTCGCCCATTGTTGGCTTCCTCCCGCTGATAGAGCATCGCACCTGACATGAACGTACGCACCATGTCGGGAAAATGTCCGAGCACCTCGCGCATGGCGGCGGCCGCCGCGGCCGGATTGCGCCGCTCGATCGCCGTGACGATGGCGAGATGCGAGGCGATGTCGGAGCGCACCTCATTCGGATCGAGGCGCGGCAAGCCGAAATACCAGTAGCGCATGGCGTCCTTGTGCAGCCAGGCCTGCATCTTGATCATCGACGGATTCTTGGAAGCCGCCGCTAACGCTCCGTGAAACCGCCGGTCCATTGCGACCAGGGTACGGAATTCGCGGTTGCGGATCACCGCCTCATAGCCCGCGAATGCGTCCTTAAGGGCGCGGATGTCGGAGCCGTCCGCGCGCTCCGCTGCGAGCGCGGCGCATCGCTCCTCGAGGATCACACGCGCCTCGAACACGGCGTAGAGGCCGGACAGTTCGAGCGCGGCGATGCGCGTGCCGCGCCGCGAGATGCGCTCGATCAGCCCTTCGAGCGACAGCCGGTAGAGCGCCTCGCGCACGCTCGCGAGCCCGATCCCATAGCGCAGCGCCAGGCTCTTTTCGTCGACCGAGCCGCCCGGCGGCAGTTCGCCGAACATGATGTCGGCGAGCATGCACTCGTAGGCCTTGTCGCGGCCGAGTTCCTTAGGCTGCCTGTTCATCCGGTTAATCCAGCCGGACGCCGGTCTTGGCGATCACACCTTGCCATTTCGCCGCCTCTTCCTTCACGAATGCCCGCGCTTCGGCGGGCGTGCCGACCGCGGCCTCCGCGCCCAGTTCGGCAATGCGGGCGCGGAATTCCGGATCGGCGGTGATGTCTTTCATCGCTGACGCCAACGCATTGACGATGCCCGCCGGCGTGCCGGCGGGTGCCGTCATCATGATCCAAGACGATGCCTCATAGCCCGCAACGCCGCCTTCGCTGATGGTGGGAACGTCCGGAAGTAGCGGCGAGCGCGCCGCAGTGCTCATGCCGAGCGCGCGAACGCGGCCGTCCTTGATGACCGGCAGGAACGACGTCAGGTTGTCGATCACCATCTGAATGCGCCCGGTGATCAGGTCGGTCAGCGACAGCGTCGTCGCGCTGTAGGACACGAACTGGATGTCCACGCCGGCCATCGACTTGAACAGTTCGGCCGAGAGATACGACGTCGCTCCGAGACCGATGGCGCCGTAGTTGAGCTTGTTGGGATTGGCCTTGGCGTAGGCGACCAGTTCGGCGACGCTGTTGGCGGGCAGCGACGGATTGACCACCAGCACGTTGGGAATGCGGGCGTAGAGCGCAACCGGCTCGAGTTCCTTGTCGGGATCGAACCGCATCTCGCGATAGAGCGCCTTGTTGTAGGCGAGGATGCCCGGCGCACCCATCAGGAACGTATAGCCGTCGTTCGGCGCGCTCGCCACCGCCGCGCCGCCGACATTGCCGCCCGCGCCGCCGCGATTTTCAATGATGAAGGACGCGTTGAGCTGCGTGGACAGCCGCTGGCACAACAGGCGCGTGAGCACGTCGGTCGCGCCGCCCGCCGCGAACGGAACGACGACCTTGACCACCCGCGTCGGCCATTCGGCGGCCCGGCCAGGCCGCGTCATCATCGTCACCGCGACCAGCGCCATGGCAACTCCGCAGACCCGCAACAACCGCCGCATCACAATTCCTTTCCTCGTGGGCGCGCGCCGGCTCCGGCCAAGCAGACGCGCCTTTCGATACCATGTGACATGTTACCAGCGTCGAATTCTGGCAGCAGAGCGCATCAGGCGTCAAGCAAACCCGCGCACAAACAATAGGCGCAATGGGGCGTCGATCAGCGCGACTTGAGAGCGCGCCCGAGATACTCGATCTCCGCAACCGGATCGGCGCCGGTGAATGTCAGCACCAGTTCGGCGACACCGGCACGCGCATAGACGCGGGCACTTTGCAGACAGTCGTCCGCGCTGCCCGCGATCGTGAAGGCTTCTACAAAACGATCGTCGAGCACGTCTTCGGGCGCATCTCCGGTCGCGAGCCGGTCGACAGCGGTGCGGAATTCGCCTTCCGGAATTCCGCTGTAGCGCAGTCCCTCCATCGCCGAGGGCACCGCCAGGGCGGTCGCCCAATACTGCTTCACCATCGCGGCCAGCGCCGGCTTGATCGCGCGGCGCGCTTCCGCGCCATCAGGGCGGGCGACGCACGGCACGTATTGCACAACCCGCAGAGGTGACGTGCGGCCCGCCTCGGCGGCGGCCTGACGCACGATCTCGACCGCGTGCGCCGTGAAGCCGGGCGGGCACATGTTCGAGACGATCAACCCGTCGGCGATCTGTCCGCACAGCGCGAGCGCTTTGTCGCCGCGCGCCGCCATGAAGATCGGCATATCCGGCCGCGGCGGCGTGTAGCCGAGACTGACGCCCTGGGCCGAGAATACCGCGCCGTCGTAGGACACCTCCTCGCCGCGCAACAGCGCGCGCACGATGTGAAACGTGTCGCGTAGTGCGCCGAGCGGCTTCTTGTTGTCGACCTTGAGCTTCTGGATCGCAGCCGCGAGCCCAGAGCCAATGCCCAGCCGCGCCCGGCCGTTTGCCAGGGCGTCGAGCGTCCCGATCTCCATGGCGATCAGGCTCGGATGGCGGGTGTAGGGGTTCCACACGCCGATGCCGATCTGGATGCGCTGCGTTGCCAGCGCGCACGCCGTCGCCATCGGCAGCACGCCGCGCTCGAATGGATTCTCCGCGAACCAGACCGAGGCAAATCCGTTGGCCTCCGCCGCCTTAGCGAGTTCGACGCACTTGGCGGGCTCCATGCCGCCATGCAGGCGCAGGCCGATGTCCGGCAAATCGGTCATGTCGTGTCAGCCAAAGCGCGGGCAGAACCCGTCGCCGGTCGCTTCGATGTGGCCGGCAAACGGCGCGCCGACATGGCACGGCAGCACCAGCGCGCCGGTCGAAGCGCACAGGTCGAGCACGGAGCGGCGGCTCGCGCGCGCCTGATCCACATCCGAGTTTTTCGGAAAATTCCAATGCGGATAGTAGACCTGCAGCAGATGGTGGAACACATCGCCGATGAAGATCGCCTGTTGTCTGCCGCTGTCCAGCTTGAATACGACATGCCCGGCGGAATGCCCAGGCGCGGGCAGAATTTCAAGATGATCGTTGAGGCGGTGCGGTCCCGTCACCAGATCGGCGCGCCCGGCATCGACTACCGGCAGGACGCATTCGCGAAACGTGCCGAGTTCGGCGGGCCCCTGCGCGGGATCGGCGTCAAGCTTGCGGTAGTAGTCGAAGTCCGGCTGGGAAAACACGTAGCGGGCATTCGGAAAGGTCGGTACCCAGCGCCCGTCGCGAAGCTGCGTATTCCAGCCGACGTGATCGTGATGCAGGTGCGTACACATCACGAGGTCGATCTCCTCCGGGCGCGCGCCGGCGGCGGCAAGCCGGTCGAGGAACGGCAGGTTCAGCATGTGCCAGAACTGCCTCGCCGGTTTCGACTTGTGATTGCCGCAGCACGCGTCGATCAAGATCTTCTGCCCTCCGATCCGCAGCAGCCAACTGTGCACGCTGAGCTTGAGGAACCCGCTCGCCGCATCATAGTGATGCGGCGCAAGCCAGTGCCCATGTTCGGCAAGCGTCTTGTCGTTCCATTCTGGGAAAAGATCGGCCGGACGGAAGGTCGCCCCGTAGGTCTCCTCGACGCGGGCAATCTTCGCCTGGCCGACGGTGAATTCAGTCATGCGCGTCTCCCGGTGGCCGGCATTCGCCGCGCAACGGCACCGTCATTGCGAGCCGAAGGCGAAGCAATCCAGGCGAGCAAGTCGCCATCAATCTGGATTGCTTCGTCGCTTGCGCTCCTCGCAATGAAGATCATTTCGGCAGAAACTCGTTCGTGAAGGTTGTTGGAAAATCGATCGGCACGGCGCCCGCGGGCTGCAGGTAGGCGAAGGTCGCGCGCGCCTGCTGCTCGCTGATCCGCGGGCTGGGCGCCCAAATCTGGCTGACGGTCTCGTAGGCCTGATCGTTCGTCTCCGGCGCCATGGTCGGGTACTCCTTGGCCATCAGCGCCTTGCCGCGTTTGGGATCGGTCTTGAGAATGTTGACGGCGTCACCGAACGCGAGCGAGACCTTTCGCAGCACTTCGGGCTTCTGCTTGACGATGTCGGGATGCGTCGCGAGCACGATGAAGAGGATATCGCGGAACTCCGGAATCTCTCCGTTCATCATGTTGAGATAGATCTTGCCCTTGCCGGCCTGCTGCACCAGCACGCCGGCCGGCTCGAACGGCAGCGCCGCATCGATCAGATCGCGCTGAAACGCCGCCACATAGGCAGCGGCTTCGGCGCCGAGATATACGCTGCTGATATCGCCCGGCAGAGTGAGACCGTACTTCTTGGCCAGCACGCCCAGCATCTTCTCGCCCGATCCGGCCGCCGACGGCATGGCCACGCGCTGGCCCTTGAGGCGCTTGATCTTGTCCTCGATGCCGAACTTCTCGGCACCGGCCATCAGCTTGTCGCTGGCGATGACGTTGTTCACCGGCCGATTGCAGACGTTGAAGAAGGCGACGATGCTCTTGCCCTGCACGCCGGCAGTAAGAATGTGCTCGTAGCTGAGAATGCTGACATCGGACTGCTTGGTTAGCGCCGCCTGCAATGCCAGCGCACCGCCTTGCACGAAGGAGATGTCCGGTTCGAGGCCGTATTTCTCGAAGAGCTTCTCCTGCTTGGCGACATAGAGCGCGCCCGAATAATAGCCGTGGCCGATATTGGTGATCTTTACCGGTTCGGCCGACGCGGGCGCAAAAAGTCCGAACGATGCCGCCGCGCCGATCGCAACGGTGCAAAGGGATATGGCTCTCATGGCGTGGTCCTCCGGTGTTTCTTGTTGTCAGCGGCCGATCATCCGCCACCGCTCCATGCGGTGCTGCACGATCTCGACCAGGAAATTGAGCGCTACAGC
>CAVVON010000007.1:0-320538 GCA_963749815.1 uncultured Alphaproteobacteria bacterium
AGGTGGAGGTTTTGTGCCGACATTGCGGAAAGATGCAGCATAGGCATTACACGCGCGCAACCTTGCCAGCGGTCTGTTTCGACTGTCGAGCACAACAGCAAAAACTTGCTACTAAAGCCAGGAAGATGCGAACCACGCGCCAATCACTCAATGACAACGTGGGGGTCGGCTAGCATCGCGGCGGCTTGCGACTCGATGCCTTTTTCTGTAGCGCACGACTTCCGCTGCTGGTCCCAAGTTGGACATCGCAGCGCGTTCGGATGGGCCCGTGACGACTTTGGACAATTGAGCAGTCTTGCCCGAATCGACAGGGTTAGCGGCGGATGCGATCGATGTGTCTGCTCAGCTGGCGGATAAGGGCCCACTGGTGCTTTAGTCGCTGTTGTGGGCGTCGAGGGCTAAGACGCGATGTGGCCGTGGGCTCAACTCACCCAACCACATCTAGGGAGGCATCGATGACATTTCTCGCACGCTGCACGCTCGCTAATCTCCTGCTAATAGCCTTGGCGACGGTATCGCCTCAAGCTGCCGAGTACCCCGAACGCAACATTACCGTTATCGTCCCGTTCCCGCCCGGCGGCGCCTCTGACGTCACGGCGCGGCTAATCACCGCAAAGCTCGCGGAGCGTGTGAAGCAGACTGTTGTGGTCGATAACCGGGCCGGTGCCAACGGCGCGCTCGGCGCGACCGCGCTAAAGCAGGCGCCCGCCGACGGTTACATTTTGCTGGTAGGCTCGATCGGCGTGTTCGCTATAAATCCGGCGCTGATCAAAGACCTCAAATACGATCCGCAGAAGGATTTCGACCTGCTTTCGGTTATTGTACGCACGCCGAACGTGCTGGTGGCGAATCCCGGATTTCCCGCCAACACTGTTCGCGAGCTGATCGATTACCTGAACAAGAATCCCGGTAAGATTACATTTGCGTCTTCGGGCATCGGATCGTCGGATCACCTGACCGCCGCACTGTTCTGGCAGAAGACCGGCACGACCGGCATCCATGTGCCGTATCGGGGCGGTGGGCCGGCCATCAACGACTTGGTCGGCGGCCACGCTAATGTGTCGTTTCAAAATCTCGGCGCCATTGCGCAACAGGTGAAGTCCGGCAGCCTCAAGGCGCTGGCCGTGACGAGCGACATGCGCACTGCAACGCTTCCGGATGTCCCCACCATGGCGGAAGCGGGCGTCAAGGACCTGGAGGTCTATTCCTGGCAGGCGGCAGCGGCTCCCAAAGGGTTGCCCGCTGCGATTAAGGCAAAGCTCGAAGCAGAACTTGCTGCTTCGGCCCAATCGCCGGACGTCAAGGCGAAGTTCGAGGCTGTCGGGTTCGAGGTGGTCGCCAGCAACGGCGCCCAGTTCGAAAAATTCCTTGCGGAGGAAATAACCCGCTGGAAGTCGGTGATCGAGACCGGGAAAATCACTGCCGAATAGCACGGATGAGTACCGCAAGATCGGAGCCGGTAGGAGACTGACGCTTGCCCAACCTGATTGACGCTGCATGTGGTGCCGCGCACGGTGCGCCTGTCGTAACCGAGATGCTGGTCATCCCGGTGGCAGGCGAGGACAGCATGCTGCTCAACTTGAGCGGCGCGCACGGTCCATTTTTCACCCGTAACGTCGTCATCTTAAAGGACAATGTGGGGCACGTTGGTGTTGGTGAAGTGCCGGGCGGCGAACGTATTCGCCAGACGCTGGACGACGCGCGCCCGCTGGTCGTCGGGCGGTCCGTTGCCGACCATAATGCTGCGCTCAACGCGATGTGGGAGAAGTTTGCCGACCGCGACACCGGCGGTCGAGGTCAACAGACCTTCGACCTTCGCATCGCGATCCATGCTGTGACGGCTGTCGAAGCGGCGCTCTTAGACCTTTTGGGACAACATCTCGGCGTCCCGGTGTGTGCACTACTCGGCGAAGGGCAACAGCGCACGGCAGTCCAAATGCTGGGTTATCTCTTCTACATCGGCGACCGCAACCGAACGCCAATGCCGTATCGGCGCGCGGGCGGCAAAGACGACTGGTTTCGTCTGCGCGATGAGGCTGCGCTCACGCCCGCGTCGATTGTGCGCCTCGCGGAAGCAGCGCAAGCTCGCTACGGCTTCCAGGACTTTAAGCTCAAGGGCGGCGTGTTCCGAGGCGAAGAGGAGATGACCGCCGTCACGGCGCTCGCGCATCGGTTTCCAAACGCCCGCATCACACTCGATCCTAATGGCGCCTGGTCGCTGGACGAAGCGGTACGGCTGTGCAGCGGACAGCATGGCGTCCTGGCCTACGCCGAGGACCCTTGCGGCGCAGAGGGCGGCTATTCTGGTCGTGAGATTCTGGCTGAGTTCCGGCGCGCCACCCGACTACCCACCGCCACCAACATGGTCGCCACCGATTGGCGCCAGATGGGTCATGCCATCCAGCTTCAGGCGATCGATATTCCGCTGGCTGACCCGCATTTCTGGACCCTGCAGGGCTCCGTTAGGGTGGCGCAGATGTGCCGCGACTGGGGACTGACCTGGGGCTCACACTCGAACAATCACTTCGATATCTCATTGGCGATGTTTACGCACGTCGCTGCGGCCGCGCCTGGGCGTATCACTGCGATCGACACGCATTGGATCTGGCAGGATGGCCAGCGCCTGACCCGGGAGCCGTTCGAAATCATCAACGGTCTAGTTGCCGTTCCAGAGCGGCCGGGTCTCGGCGTCGAGCCTGACATGGAGCAAATCGATCGCGCGCACCAGCGCTACAGAAGCATCGAACTCGGCGCGCGCGATGACGCTGCCGCCATGCAGTTTCTCATTCCGGGTTGGATGTTCGACGGAAAACGTCCGTCACTGGTCAGGAATTAGATTGGTCGAACTTCTGCTGTTGGCCCGCAAGCTACATGGACGTCGCCGTTTCATATCTCTCAACCCGTCTAGGTCGTAAAAAGGAAGGCCGCGCTAAAGTGGGCACGGCCATCTTATTTATATTGTTTGACCGACGAGCCTGAGTAGCCTCGGTGGTCAGTGGCCAGCCGGGGTTCCCACCCAGCGACCGATGCGGGTGACCTCACGGGAGAATGCGATGTCGGTCACGCGTCCAATAAGGCTCGACACGGGAACTGGGCCGTGTTGCGCGGTCGCGCGACTGTCCATGCTATTGGCTCTGTTGTCGCCCATCACGAAGACATGGCCTGCCGGCACCGTATAAGTAGGCGTCGTGTTGTAGAACGCCTTGGCGTCGCCGACCGTGATGTAAGGCTCGTTCACTGGCGTGCCGTTGACGATGGCACGGCCGTCACGCACTGCGACCCGATCGCCCGCAATCGCCACGACGCGCTTGATATAACGCAGATTTGGGTCCTTCGGGATCGAATAGACCACGATTTCACCGCGGGCCGGCGAGTGACTACGATAGTAGAACGTATCCGCAAGCAGGTTTTCCCCCTGCCGCAGGGTCGGCTCCATGCTGGCCGAGGCGACGTTGAAGTAGCCGGACATTCCATTTTCCAGTGCATGAGCAGCATAGAGGCACGGAAGAGACAAGATGGCTGCGCCAAGCGAATAGGCAACCGCGTAGATGTGCCACGAGTTGTACCGCTTGAGTTCGTAACGCGTCTTCTGGCGCGCTGTGACTACCGCGTCGCCGACCGTGAACAGAAGAAGCCCAAGCATGAAGGCCAGGATGGTCGCCAGCATCCAGACGCGCGGCAGCGCTCCGATCCGCCAGAACACGAGCAGCGCATATGAGGCCAGCGTAAGCCCAAAGAGAACCAAGCCTCGTCGAGCCTTGCCCAAGTACAAGTGGCCAAGGCCTGGCATCAGCAGGCTCAACAGGACGCTGGTCAATATCGAGCGGCGATTGGGAGTATCAGTGTCTGAGGCAGTCGTGGACATGTTCGTCTCCTGAGGTTTCTTGTTTTTTTTCTTGGGTAGGCGCTTGCCCTTTGTCGCTGCCCCGAGCCGCTTCGGTTCACATCGCCGATGCACTTTCGTCGTTCCTGGGCAGCCCAAGCCGGGGAACGTTCAATAATCGGTCCCACAGAGAACCATGCTTCCGGCAGCTGGGCTGATCGTCCTCAGGACCTACAACACTCGGGAGGCCTCTTGATTGGCGTCGCCATGGCCTCGCGAGCAAGATTTGTGGGACGAATGAACGAGTTTCGCGCCGGACGCGACTAATGGTTATATCGACCACAAGACCGTCGGATCGAAAATTAGAGGGACCCACCGCAACAATCTAGGCCGCTATCACCAACCGGCTCCGTTAAATGGGCTTCCGCATCGGGTGCACACGGTCGCCGGCTATGGCAGCGCTTACGTAGCCTCCCACACATATCCCACTGTAGCGCCTGACCGATAACGGCATCGCTTGCACGGCCCGACCCGTTTGGATGACACCCGCTTAAGCTAATCCAGCCTTCTGCTGGCTAGGGCTCAGGTATCCGATCGTCGAGTGCTCACGTTTTGGATTTATTTAGCGGCTTTTTGCCGAGTAGCCACCCAGCCTGTATAATCAGTTACAATGCTGCGCAACGCGCGCCCCAGAGTTTCGAAGGCAGCGATGAAGCACGGGATGAAATTCGGCCTAGCATCGGTCCTGATGGCGGTTCTTTGCACTGCCGCGCGTGCCGCCGACGACCGCGCCATCTGTCTCAACGAGAAGGTCCGGGTGGATCGCCGACTTGCCGCGTGCGAGCGCGCCGCCGCAACGAATCCGAATGACCTCGCACCCGTCATGTTGCTCGGCAACACGCTTCGCGAAGGCAAGCAGTTCACCCGCTGCGTAGAGGTTTACAGCAAGGGCATCGCCGCGATCGGACAACCCAACAAGGACCACTGGCCAATCTTTTACTTTCGCGCCATCTGCTATGAGCGCAGCGAGCAACTCGCCAAGGCGGAGACCGACCTAGAGCAGGCGCTCGCCCTTAATCCGGAGCAGCCTGAGGTAATGAATTATCTCGGGTATATCTGGATCGACCGCGGGCTCAATTTCGATCGCGCCCTGGCGCTGATCAAGCGCGCGCTCGAGCTGGCACCAGGCGAAGCCTTCATCCTCGATTCGCTAGGCTGGGCCTATTACCGGGCCGGCCAATTCGAGGATGCTGTAAAGACGCTTGAGCGCGCAGTCGCGTTGCCGCACGACGATCCCACTATCGACGATCACCTAGGCGATGCCTACGACAAAGTCGGTCGCAAACGCGAAGCGCTCGCTCGCTGGCGGCGTGCAGTCGAACTTAAGCCGGAGCCGACCGAGCTCAAGAAGATCAGCGAGAAGATCAAGCTGGCAGGCGGCGATGCCGCCCCGGCCGCGGCGAGCCGCGCCAGCGGTAATATCGACGCGATGCAGCGGCAGTTCCAGAAATACTACGATGAAGGGCAATTTGAGCTCGCGTTGGAAGAGGCACGCAGGATTGAGGCGCTGGTGCTCGCGCGTTTCGGCGAACGCAGCTTTCGCTATACAACGGTGCTTCACTCGATTGGGAACTCCCTCGAAGGACTCGGCCGGAGCCGTGAGGCCGAGCCATACTATAAGCGCGCCTGGGCCATCGACGAACAATTGCGCGATACCGAAGCCGTCGTTCGGGACCTTAACAACCTTGCCGACAACTACGCCAGGCAAGGACGGCAGGCGGAAGCGGAGGCGCACTTCAAACTTGCCATCGCCATCGGCGAAAAGGCCCATGGTCCCAATCACTCAAGCCTCATCCTGCCACTGAACAACCTCGCGGTATTCTACACGCGGCAGACGCGCTTCGCGGAAGCTGAGGCATTGCTCAAGCGGACGATGCCGCTGGTCGCCAGATCGGATGGGACAAGCAGCTGGGAGTACGCCACCACGCTCGACAATATCGGCGTCGCCTATATCGGTCAGGGCCGCTACGCCGAGGCCGAGAAGGCTCTCAGGCAGGCGCTGGCGATCGACATGAAGCTCTATGGCGCCAACAACTGGCAGACCGGCAAAGACCTCCACCTCCTGGCACAGACCTACCAAGGGATGGAACGCTTCGAGGAAGCCGAGGATCTCTATAAGCGCTCGGCCGCGATCTATGAGAGAACCTTCGGGGCGACCTTTCCTGACGTCGCCGAGTTGCGCAGCCGTCTCGCCAACCTCTACCGCCTGCGCGGCCGCTATGCCGAAGCGGAAGTCATCTACAAAACCGGTCTTCCTAATCTGGAGGCACACTGGGGGCCGACCCATCCGCTGACCGTCGAAAGCCTGCACAACCTGGCAGTTACTTATCGACTGTCCAATGATGTGGAGAACGCTCTCACCTATGCGCGGCGCGCGACTAGGGCGCTTGTCGCGTCCGCCGAGGTCGCCGCGGGAGCGGCACAGCCGCCGCAGGCCACCCCCGGCCTCACGACGCAGCGGATCGACTATTTCCGAAATCACCTCGCGATTGTCGCCGCGGCTGCAAGAAAGGGCGGCGAGCTATCGGCCGAGCTCGCTCGCGAAGGCTTCGAAGTGGCGCAATGGGCGAGCCAGTCATCGGCGGCAGCTGCAGTCGAGCAGATGGGCCTGCGCTTTGCCGCCGGCGACAATGCGCTTGCTGCGCTGGTGCGCGAGAGCCAGGATCTCGCAGCCACGCACCGCGCCAACGACGCGGCTCTGACCGCAGTGCTGGGGAAATCGGCGGGCGAGCGCAAGGAACCCGCAGTCGCGGCGTTGCGTCGGCAGATGGCCGAGACCGAAAGCAAGCTCACCGCCATCGCTAGCGAGCTCGAGCAGAAATTTCCCGATTATGTCGCACTCGCTCGACCCCAACCGCTCAAGGCGGACGAGGTGCAAAAGCTTCTCACCACGGGCGAAGCACTCGTGCTTTTCCTGCCCGGTGATAGCGAAAGTTACGTCTTTGCTTTCACTACTCAGAACTTCGACTGGAAGACGATTCCGCTTGGCCGTAACGCGCTATCGCAGAAGGTCGCCGCGTTTCGTCGCGGTCTCGATGTCGAAATGCTGTACAGGGCATCCGGCGGGATCGAGTTGTTCGACCTTGACGCCGCGCATGCGCTGTTCGTGGAACTGCTCGGCCCGGTTGATCCGCTAATACGGGACAAGCCGTCGCTGCTAGTTGTGCCGGACGGACCTTTGACGGCCCTGCCCTTCCACCTCCTGGTCACGCAGCAACCATCACAAACTGCGCCCAGCACCAGCGACAAACTCACACCGGCGGACGCCGCGCGGTATCGCGACGCGGCCTGGTTAATCAAGCGGCAGGTGGTCTCCGTGCTTCCTTCGGTTGCGAGTCTGAAGGCGCTTCGCGCCTTCACCCGCAGCGACACGCGTCCCAAAGCCATGATCGGCTTCGGCGATCCGGTCTTCGGACCGGAGCCGACCACAACGGTCGCACAGCGGGCACCGGAGCGGCGCAAGGTTGCGACTCGCGGCTACGCCGACTATTGGCAGGGTGCCGGCGTCGACCGCACGAAACTTTCGCAGGCTCTGCCCCGACTGCCCGATACCGCAGACGAGCTCAAGGCGGTGGCGCAGACGCTCGGCGAAAGCGCAAGCGACATCTATCTGCGCCGCGAAGCGAGCGAGCGGCAAGTCAAGCGGGCGCCGCTTGCCGACTACCGCATCGTCTATTTCGCCACCCACGGTCTCGTCGCGGGCGATGTCAAGGGGCTCGCCGAGCCGTCGCTAGCGCTGACCATCCCTACTCAGCCGTCCGATCTTGACGACGGCCTCCTCACTGCGAGCGAGGTGGCGCAACTCAAGCTCAATGCCGATTGGGTCGTGCTGTCTGCCTGCAACACCATTGCCGGCGACAAGCCTGGCGCGGAAGCGCTGTCGGGCCTGGCGCGCGCTTTCTTCTATGCCGGCGCGCGAGCGCTTCTAGTGTCGCATTGGGCGGTCGATTCGGCGGCCGCCACGAGGATTGCCATCTCCACCTTTGACGCCCTCAAGAACAATCCCAAGCTAGGACGCGCCAACGCGCTGCGCGGCGCCATGCTCTCGTATCTCAGCGACGCTTCCGAGCCGCGAAACGCGTACCCGGCCTACTGGGGAGCATTCTCGATCATCGGTGAAGGCGCCGCCGACGTCGCGGTGCCGTCAGGCAGCAATCGATGATGGGCCGACTTAGGTGGCGGGAGATTAATACGACTCGGTAAATCGGTTGCTCGTTGGCGTACGGACCGCACTCCGGTCCTGCACCCTAGTTGGCGCGATGCGAAAATAGCTACATGGATTCTGAGGTCGCGGATCGAGGTGGCGGCGCCCGCGCTACTCTTCCTTGATGCCAGCATCCCTGATCACCTTCGCCCACTTGGCGATGTCGGACTTGATAATTGAGCCGAGCTCGGCGGGTGAGCCGCCGACTGCGTCGACCCCAAGCTGCGCAAGCCGCGCTCGCGTTTCAGCATGTGAGACCAGTTTGACGATCTCGTTGTGGAGCTTGCGTACGATCGACGGGGGTGTGCCGGCGGGCGCGACCAGTGCAAACCACGACGTCGCCTCATAGCCCGGATAGCCACTCTCTGCGACTGTCGGCAATTCTGGAATGACCGCCGATCGTTCGAGAGACGTGACCGCAAGCCCCCGTAATTTATGGTCACGAACTGTCGGCAGGATCGCCGCCATGTTCTGCAGGGTGATCGGCACGCGACCGTCCAGCACGTCGGCGATCAGCGCACCGCGATACGGTACCTGCGTGATGTCGATACCGGCGATGCTCTTGAGGAGTTCGCCACCGATGTGCTGCGGGGTGCCGATGCCAGGGTGTGCATACGACAATTTTCCTGGTCGTGCCTTGGCGTAGGCAACAAGGTCTTGGAAAGTCTTTACCGGTAGATCGTTGTTGACCGCTACGATGCTCGCCATAGCGAGCACCTGCGAGATCGGCGCGAAATCGCGCGTCGCGTCATAGGGCACCTTGGCCTGAAGAGCCGGCACGATAGTGAGTGCGCCATTGGCGATCCAGCCCAGCGTGGCGCCGTCGGGCGCTGCCTTCGCGACGCGGTCGGCACCGACCGAACCACCTGCACCTGGAATGTTCTCGACCGTAAACGGCAGACCGAGCGACTCCTGCAGTTTCTGCGCAATAATGCGCGCGGTGATGTCGGTCGCACTTCCGGCCGCAAAGGTGACGATGATCCGGACTGGACGATCAGGATAGGACGGCTGTGCGCTGGCCGGGATCGCACAAGTGGCGAGGAGAGCTGCCAAGACAAAGGCGATGGGTATACGGCCACGCGTATGCATGCACTGCCTGCGGCTCATTTCATTTCCCTCCCAGGGCGGATTGCAAGCGCGCTTCAATCGATTGCTTCGTGAAACCGCAGGGGCGACGAACTCAGACCTCGATCTGCGGCATGGGCCGCGGACGTTGATGACCGCGGGGGGCAGGCCAGGGGCTTCGGCAGAACGCAAATTTACCCACGGAAGTAAACTGTGCACATCTCCTTGTCGCCGAGCATTATGATTGGTTTTCCAAATAATGTCTGCTCCAAACGAATCAGAAATGGGAGCAACGCATGTCCAAGCTGATGTCAAAGTCAGAACTGATCGAAGCAATTACCGCAGATCACGAGGGTCTCACAAAGAAGGACGTCAAAGGCGTAATGGAGACGCTGACTAAGGTTGGCTACAAGGAGCTTAAGAAATCAGGTGCATTCTTAATTCCAGGATTTGCTAAGTTTGTCGTCATCAAGAAGCCTGCGACGAAAGAGCGGAAAGGGATCAATCCCTTCACGAAAGAACCGACCGTATTTAAAGCTCGACCTGCTCGCAAGATTATCCGGGCGCGGCCCGTCAAGGCAGCCAAAGACGCTGTTTAGTCCAGCCAGGTGGTGAAACTAATCGCCGATTTGTTTTTTTGCAGGGCGGGAACGGAGCGGAGAAAGCTGGGTCAGGCTATGTGTGCGTTTCGCCTTCGAATGGTCCTCTCGGAAGGCGTGATAGAGGATTTGCAGTAGTGCCTGATCACCGCAAAGTCGAGATCGATCCCTGCCCTGTCTCCGAACAGGTGTTGGGCGAATTGTATCGGTCCAGCCCGCATGGACTTGCCGAGCTCATTGCAACAGTCCCTCCCGGCGCGAGGGCGACACTGGCTCTGTACTGTTACCGACGAGCTCACCTGATGTCGGTGGGGCTGGCGATCGCCGCGAGTTGTGACGAAGACGATCTCGTTCGGGCAGGAGGCAATGCCGGCGCAATGCTGTTCGCAAAGTCCCGAGACGCTCCACCTCCCTCGGGCACTACCTCTTACCTCGGCCGTCGGAAAATCACGCTTGCGAGTGGATCTCTGCGACCAATGCGCCCGATCGACGACGAGACTGACGAATAATTCCGCTTCGATCTTCGAACTTACAGCATCGGTTCTGATGGCCCTAGATTATTGCGGAGGCTTGATCTCGGCGTCCTTCACAACCCTTGTGTAGAATGCCTTCTCCTCTTCCATGTAAGCTTGCCAGTCGGCGGGCTGGGTGCCTCGCGGCTCCATGCCTTGCTGCGCGAGTGTCTCGATCACGTCTCTCACATTCACGATCTTCGCCACTTCGTCGCGCAGTCTCTGCACGATAGTCGGTGGTGTGCCGGGAGGCGCTACGATGCCGTACCAACCGTTGATCAGATGATCAATGCCTGAACTCCCTCAGGGTCGGCACATCGGGCAGGACAAACGAGCGCTTGTCCCCGGTCACGGCAAGCGGCGTCACTTTGCCCTCCTTAGCCTGCACCGCCATCACTGGCATTGCGTCGAACATCGCGTCGATATGACCACCCAGAAGATCGTTCAACGCAGGCGCGGATCCTCGATAGGGTACGGCGGTGATGTTGATGCCCGTTCGAGCTTTCAGTAACTCGGTAGCGACACCGAGCGAACTGCCGACGCCGCCGCCCATTCCAAATCTGATCTTACCGGGCTCCTTCTTGGTCAGCCCGATTAGTTCGCCCACGGTCTTCACCCCGAGATCATTGCGAACAACGAGGATGAGCGGCCCGGTCGCCACTTCCGTCACCGCGGCGAACTTGGTGATGTCGAACGGATAGTCCGGAAATAGCGCTTGCGTGATAAGAGAACTCGTCGAGATGAAATAGAGCGTGTGGCCGTCTGGAGCCGCTCCCATCACCTCCTTGCCGGCCGGAATGAAGTTGCCGCCGGCCTTGTTCTCAACCAGCGTTGGGATGTTCAGGTTGATCGCTAGCTTCTGCGCAATCAGGCGGGCGGTGACGTCGGTGCCGCCGCCCGCGGAGAGACCGACGATGAAGCGGATCGGCTTGCTGGCTTGCAAGTCCTGGGCTGCCACCGGCCCGGCGACCAACAAGGTGCCGCCAAAGAGAATGGTTTGTCCTACGTCTCGCAGCCGCAGCATCATCACCTCCCCAGAGCTTGTTGTTATTTGAGAATGGTAGCCATGATCCTCTCTCGCGTCAGCGGCAAATCGCGGATGCGGCAACCGAGCGCGCGGGCCACGGCGTTGCCGATCGCAGCGCCAGTCGGCCCAACCGTGCATTCGCCCAGTCCGAGTGCCGGTTCGTCCGGATTGTCGATGACCCGGATTTCGATTTCGGGGATATCACTGAAACGGAGGATCGGATAATCGCCCCAAGAGCCGTTTGCGATCCGGCCACCCGAGAAGCGTATCTGCTCGCGCAGTACAAAGCTTGCACCCTGGATGATGCCGCCCTCGATCTGGTTTCTCGCCCCGTCCGGCGCGATCACAAGGCCTGCGTCGACCGCACACCAGATCTTCTTCAGCCGGACCTCTTCGTCGACCTCGACCTCCACGACCACGGCGCCGAACGCGGCAATATTCTTGTAGCGGGCAAAGCCGAAGCCTAACGCACGGCCTTCCGGCAATTTGTGCTTGTCGAACCACCCGCTCATGTCGGCGGCGGTTTCCACAACCTTTCGCGGTCTCGGATCCGACAGCAGGTCGAGCCGATAGCTGACCGGATCGTCGTCAGCCAATTCGGCAAGCTCGTCGATAAAGCCCTCGATCGCATACACGTTGACCCAGGCACCGAGTCCCCGTAGCGAGGAGGTCCGCGTCGGCACTTCGGGTAGCAGATGATGGATCAGCCGATGGCGCGGCAGGTCGTAAATCGCGACGGCGTTGCGGGTCGCGCCACCGCCACGCTCGTCGGGAACGTCGCCAAGCGGGTTGAGTGCCGGCGCATTCGGTAATGCGTCTGCACCAATCAGGTTGGAGTTGCCGTTCATGCCGGGACGTTGGGCGTGCGGTGGGCTCCAGATTTCGATCGTCCAGTCAACCGGTTTGCCGTCGTTGTCGAGCACCGCCCGGAAATCGATCGCCATGGCTGGGCTGATAGGAGCCGCGGCAAACTCATCTTCGCGGGACCATTGCACCCGGACCGTACGTCCCGGATTGCGCAATGCGAGCCAAGAAGCATCGAAGGCGGCATCATCGGCAGTGTTGTGGCCATAAGCGCCTGAGCCATGGCGGTGGAAAGCGGTGACCTGTCTCGTCTCAAGCCCCAGAGCGTGGGCAAGCCAATCGCGCAAAACCACCGGACCTTGGGAATGCGTCCAGACCTTGAGTGCGTTGTCCTTCCACTCGGCGAGCGCGCAGCAGGGGCCGATAGAGCCGTAAGTGAGGAACGGACGGGAATAACTTGCTTCCACTACGCGCCCGCCCGGAACGGGCTCGGGATTGCCAGTCTCGACCGTGCGGCTCTTCGCGGGCTGCGCCCTGAGCCAGGTCGGGCTGCCGGCGTCGTCCGGCAGGGGCGTGCCGCCTTCCCATTGCGCCAGCACGCGGGCCACTCCCACGGCACGAACGACCGCCAGTTCACTGTCCGACGTGAACGCGACGAACTCGCCCTCGCGCAAGACCTCGATCGGTGCGCCGGCCGCCTTGCGCACCGAGGCCTCGTCGAAGGTGGCAAGCCGCGCGCCACGCCAGGGCTGCCGAAGCGCTCGCGCATGCAGCACATTCACGGGCACGAGGTCGTGGATGAAGCCCGAGCCCGCAACCTTCGCCGGAAGATCGAGTCGCGGCAGGTGCTTGCCGACGACCTTGTAGGTTGAGGGTCGCTTGACCGGTGCGATGCCGGTCACACGACGGTCGAGGTTGATTTGGCCTGCCACCGACCAGTAATCATGCCCGGTCTCCCTGCCGTTGCGCAGGAATTTCCCGTCTTCGACTGACAACTCGCTGGCCTTACAGCCGAGCGCGTCAGCAATCCGATAGAGGAACAGCGAACGCACCTCGGCACAGACCAGCCGGATCGACGCACCGCCCACCGCGACCGAATAGCTACCCGAGGTGAAGCCCTCCCCCGGGCTGACGTCGGTCTGTCCAGAGACGAGATTGACCTGATCCGGCCTGACATCCAGTTCCTCGGCAGCGATCTGCGTGAGCGCCGTGAGAATGCCCTGACCGATCTCGACCTTGCCGCTACCGACCTGAACATGGCCGCTTCCCACGAACGCGATCCATTGCGACAAGATCGGGTTATCGATCAGGCTGAACGGCAGCG
Organism: uncultured Alphaproteobacteria bacterium; assembly: GCA_963749815.1. Classification (GTDB taxonomy): domain Bacteria; phylum Pseudomonadota; class Alphaproteobacteria; order Rhizobiales; family Xanthobacteraceae; genus VAZQ01. Next base: position 13,419 of record CAVVON010000007.1, read on the forward strand.
CGTTGGAAATCATGACCGCGCCTTGACGACGGTGGCGGCTTTCTGGACCGCACGTATAACACGGTTGTGAATCCCGCAGCGGCAAAGGTGCGGATCGAGGGCGGCAATGATGTCATCGCGGCTTGGCGCGTCGTTGGTTCTCAGAAGCGCGACTGACGAAATCAAGATCCCGGATAGGCAATAGCCACACTGACCAGCCTGCTCATCCAGAAAGGCTTGCTGCAGAGGATGGAGAGTCTCGTTAATCGAAAGACCTTCGACCGTCGTGATCGCCCTACCGGCGACCGTCGACACCTCGCGCGCGCAAGAGTACTCGGGCTTGCCGTCGATCAGCACCATGCAGGCGCCGCATTGTTCGGTGCCGCAACCGTACTTGGTACCGTGTAGCGCAAGCCGCTCACGCAACACGCTCAGTAACGGAGTAGATCCGTCGCAATCGAGGCGCGCTCGGCGACCGTTGATGGTGAACTCGATTTCCACCTTCATAAGATTTCAAAAGGTGACAACTAACGCAAGGCTCGTGCGGCTGAGCTGGCCCGCGTTTATCGAAGCCGCAGCCACCGCCAAATGCAGGATGTCCTTTGCTTGCCTGTCGGAGTGTGATCCGCACATCGAGTGCGATGCCGGATCCCCCAGTGCTTCGCGACGAAGGGGAGCTTCACATCGATTCGTTCGATAAGTAGGCCCCGACTCTATCTCATATGAAATGTCGCGCTCAGCTTAAACTCGGCGCAAACTTCCGCTTCATGCCTACGAGCGGATAGTGATCAGAACGGCCTCGGCTAAGCCGTCAGCCCATGGACTTTCAAGTCTGAGGTTGCAAAAATCTTTGAACTGTGTCGCGGGGCGGAAATTCGCAATTGCACCTGCGGCGCTCAGCTAGGAACACATGAAAGCGCGTTCCGGCACAGCGCGAGCGATGAAGAAGCCCAATTAAAAGCGTAGTCCCGACGGGCGCCGATGGGAGGATACCGATGACGATAACGAACCTCGTTCGTTGGTCCTTAAAACTGGCAGCAATTTTAGCGTGGTCGGGATTTGCCGCAGCACAAACCTACCCTAACCGACCGGTCAGGCTAGTAGTCGCATTTGCACCCGGGGGTGCCACCGACACGATGACGCGCCAGATTACGCAGGAACTGGGCGAAGCACTCGGCACGACCATCGTCATCGAGAACCGACCGGGCGGTGGTAGCTACATCGCCTGGAATCATGTCGCCACCTCGGAGCCCGATGGCTACACTCTACTAATGGCCGAAAACGCCCTCGGCATCAGCCAGGCGTTATATCGTAAGTCCTTGTCGAGCTTCGATCCGCTTTTGCAATACGACGCGATCGCGTCGGTCGCATTTTCCCCGCTGGTGCTGGTGGCCACCAATAAAGTACCGTTCAATACCGTCGCCGAGCTGATTGCGTACTCGCGCTCAACTCCCCGAAAGCTCAACTACTCGTCTGGGGGCATCGGCAGCGTGACCCATCTGGCCTTCGAAGCCTTCAAAGACGCTGCCGGGGTCGATATTGTTCACGTGCCCTATAAGGGCGGCGGGCCGGCCATGAACGACCTGATTGCCGGGCACGTGCAACTGAATTTGGCGGCGATCCAGGTTGGCAAAGAACTCGTGGAGTCCGGAACGATTAAAGCGCTCGCCGTTACCAGCGCCAAACGTTCACCGGTACTGCCCAATATCCCAACTCTCCTAGAGAGTGGCCTCAAACCCGCCGACGTCGACATGCGCTTCTGGTTTGGCCTGTTCGGCCCAAAAGGCATTCCAGATGCGATCAAGGCCAAGCTCGACAAAGCGGTCGCCGCAACGCTAACGAATTCCAAAGTTAAAGAACGTCTAGCCAAGCTCGACATCGAGCCGGATTATGCATCCGGATCAGATCTGAAGGCCAAGCTTGAAAGTGAGATCAGGAATTGGACCAGGTTCATCGACGAAAAGGGCATCAAGCCTGAATGACGCTATCGCCCTCCGCCGATCTTACGCACGCAACTAAGGAGCCCTAGGACCCCCGGCCGTTGGGCGTATCGACCGAGGGTCATCTTCAGGGATCGTCCCAACCAGAAGGCAGGGACTCGAAAAGTTTGCGCCTACGTGTTCACGGAATCTGAATTGCCAGAGAGCGCGCGGATTCACCATTAATCTGCGCAGGAAAGCCACAGTTCCCGCCGGAGTTCATGATGGCAGAAGAAGATTGCCTGCATTGCAAAATCAACGAAGTTGTTGATGAGCATGTCGCTGACAAAGACGAGGTCGACCTTTCCGAACTTATAGCCAAGATGGCGGAGAGCTTAGCTGATCTCGTCCTTTCCGCCGAGCCAGCCGAACATGCGAAACTGATCGCATTCGCAGTAGCAAAGGTAAGCCAGATGTACATGGAAAAATCGAATGCAGCCGGCGGAGATACAACGCATTGAAGGAGGAGGCATGAGTCAGGACACAACCGACGACCTTCCTCGGATGGCACAAGCGTTGGATCGATCGGGCGACTATCGAGTTTTGCGTCGCTTGGTGCCTCGTGATGCTTTTACACCGGTTGCGAACCAAGAACCGTTCAAGATCGGCGTCCTGCTGGACGTGGAGACGACAGGGCTGGATGCAAAGACCGATGAAGTGATCGAATTAGGTATGGTCAAGTTCGCCTACTGCGCGGATGGCCGCGTTGCCCATGTTATCGATAGCTTCGGCTCGCTGAATGAGCCTGCCAACTCGATACCGGCGGAGATCACCGCTCTGACCGGCATTTCGAATGACATGGTCGCTGGGCAATGTATCGATGCTACCGCCGTATCAGGCTTTATTTCGGACGCGAATATAATAATTGCGCACAATGCAAACTTCGACCGCAGGTTTGCCGAACGCTACTGGGGCGAGTTCGAACGTAAGCACTGGGGCTGCTCCGCAACCGAGATCGACTGGCGTGCGCATGGCTTCGAAGGATCACGGCTCGGATATCTGCTGATGGGTGCAGGTCTGTTCCACACCGCCCATCGTGCGGTTGATGATTGTCGTGCACTGCTTGAGGTACTGGCGATGACCCTCCCGCGGACGGATCGGCCATCGCTCGGCGCACTGCTGGATCGCGCCCGCAGAAGAACCGTACGTATCTGGGCGGAAGACGCTCCCTTCGACCTTAAAGATGTACTCAAAAGACGAAAATATCGTTGGAACGACGGGAGCGATGGGCGCCCAAGAGCATGGCATATTGAAATTGATGAGGCTTCAGTGGATGCGGAAATTAGCTTCTTGCACCAGGAGATTTATCGTCGCGATGTCGAATTGTTCACGCAGTCGGTCACAGCATTGACCCGCTATTCAGGCCGAAGCTAATCGAGGCATACGTGCTCTGGGGCTACAGCCATCCACGCTCGCTGAACGCAGAAAGATCAACGACCCGTGGAGCATATCCTCGACGTACACAGCAAGTGTGCCCTCGAACCCCTCAGCAGCTTTGCCCACGTTCCGAATGATCTCGCTTTTGAGTTCGGAGCGAATGGCTGCATCGACCCAGTTCCGTCCAATGGTGCGCGACTTCAACGTCCGGCCGAAGACCGAAGAATACATATCGGCTCTCGCCAGACTGGCTCTTCTCGCGCCAGGCCCGGCAGTCGCAGGCTGGACCACTGGATCGTGATCAACAGCCCATCCTAAAGGGCACAGGCCACCTCATTTAGGAAATTCGTTCACTGCCCTTGATTTGGCTGCGATGCATGACGCGCCGCGTGTTGGGGTCGAACGGGTCTCGCCGATGCAATACGGACAAATTGTTCCACATCAGCACGTCGCCGACCTTCCACATATGGGACATGGCAAATCGCGGCTGCGTCGCGTGTGCCCACAGCTTGTCGAGCAGTGCTTCACTTTCGGGCACCGAAAGGCCAAACACATAGGCGTTGGGCCGGCGACCAAGAAACAATGCTTTCCGTCCGCTCGTCGGCTCGGTGCGAACCAGTGGATGATGGGCTCCAACAACTTCTCGGACATCAATTACTTTCTTGTAACCTTTGCGCAGCATTCCTGCACTGTTGGTTGATGCATCATGTACCGCGACTTTTCCGTCCGCGGCGTCCTTCAACTCTGTCGGCAACGTCTCATAGGCAGTGAACATGTCGGCGAAATACGTGTTACCACCCGCCTCGGGCGGCGGGACTTCGAGCGCGTGCAGCATCGCGGCTTTAGGCGGCACCTCGACGTAAGTCATGTAGGCATGCCACACGGCCTCGCCGTCCCCCAGATTTCCGATCGGTTTGCCATTTTCGACAACGTTGGAGATCACGTTGAGCTCCGGATGCTCCTTGTTGAAGGGTTCGCCATAAGGGTTCGGTCCTGGCGGGTCGAGTTCTCCAAAACGCTTACTGAAGGCGATGAGCTGCGAATCACTGAGCTTCTGTTCGTGGAACACGACCACGAGCCGATTGCGCCATACGCTTTCGATCGCGTCGACATCGTCACGGGCCAGTGGCCCCGAAAGGTCGATACCGCTGACCTCTGCGCCCAATGGCGCATCCAGATATCTGATCGACGCCGCCACTGCCGTTCCTCCCCTAAGACGCCTTTAAGGTAGTCGCCTGCTCAAAACTGGACGCCACTTGCCCTGATTGGACCTTCCCATTTCTTGATTTCATCCGCGACGAATTGGGCGAGATATTCCGGCGACCTACGCTCAGATCCCACCAGATCGGAACCGATCATTCGGAGTCGCTCTTGCATGACTGGCGTGTTCATCGCGGCGACCATTGCGCTATTCAACTTTCGAACGATCTCGCCGGGCGTGCCATTTGGTAGGAAGAGCGCATACCAGCTTGGAATGTCAAAATCCGTCAGGCCTTGTTCATGGGCGGTTGCTAAATCTGGCATACTCGGCGAACGATTCTTGCTCAGGATCGCAATAGCGCTGATTGCATTGCCGGCGATTTGCGGCATTACGGTTGGAGCGCTTGGGCATTGATAATCAATACGCCCAGCCAAAAGGTCCTGCATTGCTTGAGCGCCGCCTCGGTAGGGAACATGCGTCACTTGAATGCCTATCGCCGTGTTGAGTAGGACACACGCGAGATGATTTGATCCTCCCAGCCCAGCGGAACCGTACTGCAGTTTTGACTGGTTTGTTTTCGCGTATGAGATGAATTCTTTCAGGCTAGTGGCGGGAAGACCTTTGCGGATGACCAAGATCAAAGACTGGTCCGTGACCAATGCTACAGGGGCAAAATCGGTAACAGCATTGTAAAGTGGCTTCTTATAGAGCGATTGGTTTTGAGCGTGCGTCCCGACATTGCCGAGTACGAACTGATAGCCATCTGGCGTAGCCTTTGCGACGCGGTTCGCGCCAGTCATCCCGCCAGCACCGCCGACATTTTCGACGATCACAGCCTGCTGAAGTTGGATGGACAAGCCATCGGCAACGATTCGTGCAATTGCGTCTGTCGATCCGCCAGCAGCGAAGGGTGCCACCATGATCAATGATCGCGTTGGCCATTCCTGTGCTCGCGCCGTATCGGCAAACAGCATTGCGATAGCCCAAGTTATGCTGACCAGGACGGAGCGGGATGGATTAGGACGCGTCGAGGTCTTCATTCAACGTCCCGCTGCAATGCAAAAATCAGCGTTTTGCTTGCGTATCCAGCGATGGATCAAGAGCGGATCCAAACGCTCAAGGGCTAACAGCATTGCAGCACAACCTTGCCCATGTTGGAATGGCTTCATGCAGCGTGGTCGCCGGTGCCTCGCCCCCATTTGGGGTAGAGCCGGCTCAGGCCTCCGACCTGGAACGACACCATGAAGCGGCAACTACATCTGAATCTGTTCATGCACAGTCGCGGACACCATGAAGCATCATGGCGGCATCCGCTGTCCTCGCCGCTAGCGCTTACCGACATCCGCTACTACCAAGACCTGGCGCAGCGCGCCGAGGCGGGGCTATTCGACTCCATCTTCTTGGCTGACCAGCTCGCGCTCGGCGACGACGCGTCCCAGGCAGCGCGCACTTGGCTGGAGCCCGTAACAGTGCTCGCGGCGGTCGCGGCCGTGACTGACCGGATCGGACTTATTGCCACGGCGTCTACCACCTATACGGAGCCATTCAATCTGGCACGGCAGTTTGGCTCGCTCGATCACATCAGCAATGGCCGTGTGGGCTGGAACATCGTCACATCATGGCTCGCAACGGCAGCGCGCAACTTCGGCGGGACCGGCCAGGTCAGTCATGCCGATCGCTACGCCCAAGGCGAAGAGTTCATGACAGTGGTCAAGGGGCTGTGGGACAGCTGGGCCGATGACGCAGTTGTCGACGACCGCGCCGGTGGACTTTACGCCAGAGCGGAACGCATTCGCCCGATCAATCACAACGGCGAGCATTACCAAGTCGCCGGACCACTAAACCTGCCACGCACCCCGCAAGGCCGGCCGGTTTTGGTGCAGGCCGGATCGTCCGATGTTGGTCGCCGCTTTGCTGCGCGTCACGCCGAGGCGGTATTCACCGCCCATATGGAGAAGGCGACGGCGCAGGCGTTCTATGCCGATCTGAAGACGCTCGTGGCGGCCGAAGGAAGAAAGCCCGAGCAAGTGCTGATACTGCCGGGCCTGAGTCCGATGGTCGCCTCTACTCAGGCCGAAGCAGAACGCATGACACGAGAGATAAACGAGCTTTCCGACCCGGAGGTCGGGCGCAAGCGGTTGTCCGGCCGGTTTGGCGGACATGACTTCTCTCATCTTCCGCTAGACCGTCCACTGGTGCCGGACGACTTTCCGGACCCCGGAACAGTGGAGGCCGCTCGTAGCCGCACTGAGGTAATCTTAAGTCTAGTGCGGCGTGAAAAGCCAACGCTGCGACAATTGTTGGCGAACCTTGCCGGCGCGCGCGGTCACTTTGCCCTCGCCGGCACTCCGGAGCAGGTCGCAGACCTCATCGAGGACTGGTTTGGCGACGGTGCGGCGGATGGATTCAACATCATGCCGCCACTGCTGCCCGCGATGTTGGACGTATTTAGCACGGAGGTAATCCCGCTGCTGCAAAAGCGTGGATTATTCCGTACCGCGTATGAAGGCAAGACGCTGCGCGACCATTATGGCCTCGATCAGCCGACGAGCGCGCTCTTTCCAGAACGACCGAACGGAGTCGGTACACCAGAAGGTATTCTCCTAGATGTCAATCGACGATAAGTAGGCCATTTATCAGACCGCAGCGCATGGCTTTCAGTCAAATTTGATGTTGGCGGATTTTGCGACTGCCGCCCACTTATCCGCCTCGATCTCGATGAAAACTGCGGCCTGCTCAGGCGTGAGTGTGAACGGTTCGTTGCCAAGCTTCTTGAGGCCGGCTTGGTATTCGCGTGAGGCAAAGACTTGCTGCATCGCTCGCGATAGGTAACCGATAACGTCTGCCGGCGTATTGACCGGCGCCGCTAGCCCGAACCACGAAGATGAAAGGACCGCCGCATAGCCGTGCTCGGCGAAGGTCGGTACCTCGGGTAGGAAAGGCGAACGATTCGGCCATGCCATCGCCAGCGCTTTAAGATGCCCGCCACTAACGTTCTCTGCAGTCGTGCTGACATCGCTGATGAAGACATCGACATCGCCACTCAGAATACCGAGTAACGCCGGGCCGCCGCCCCGATAAGGAACGTGGACAAGATCAACGCGAGCTTCGCGTTTGAACAGTTCGCTCGCGAGATGGATCGCGCCGCCGCTTCCTGAGGAAGCGTAGGTAAGCTTACCAGGCCGCTGCTTCGCAAGCGCGATAAGATCACCGAGGGTGTTCACTGGCAGCGACGCCCGAACCACAAGCACATGCGGCGTGTAAGAGATGAGCCCGACTAGCTTGAGGTCCTTTTGGACGTCAAAGCGGAGATTTTTCATGACCGCTGGATTGACCGCGAAGCTTGAGCTCGATCCGAACAGTAGTGTGTAACCGTCCGGCGCAGCCCGCACGACGGCCTCGGTACCGATGACGCTGGACGCGCCAGTCCGGTTCTCGATAACGACGTTCTGGCCTACGGCCTCGGCAAAATACGGCGCGAATACGCGAGCCGCGGTGTCGGCCGGCCCACCGGCCGCAAGGGCTACGATCAGCTTGATCGGCCGTTCGGGATAGGATGCCCCCACTGCCGCCGTCGGCACCAGCGATGCCATCAGGGCCAGCACGTTGCGGCGAGTGAAAGGTCTTCGCATTAGGAATGCGCCGGAGTTTGCAGCTTAATCGCGGTTTGAATGGACGATAGCGGACCAGGACGGACGTTTAAGTAACGAATTGCACGCCACCGGAAGGACCGAGGGCTAGATCGATGTTGGCAGGCACCGGCTTTAGGGCGCCAGCCTCGATATGCCGAACAATCTCGGCGACACGCGAATTAGCTGGCGCTGAGCGGCCCCGCTTCCGGCTTTCCTCGACGACGAGGCCGTTGATCATGTCGACTTCGCTAGCACGGCCCTTCAGTAGGTCTTGCAACACAGTGTTGCGACCGCGGCCTGGCCCGATATCGCTTGCGAGCTTGTCGAACAATTTCTCAATTGGCCGATTGGTGCCCGCGAGGTCGGCTTGCGTCAGACCCAAGATCGGCTCGACCGGATATCCAAGGTCCTGTCCGGCGCGCAGCGCTTCTTCGCCGATCTCCACGATCAGCTCACGCATTCCCGGCAGCTTGACCGCATCAGCTAGCGTCAGGCCGACCATCGCAAACGGCCCGAGACACATCGCGTTGACAATGAGCTTGGTCCACTTTGCCGCCAGAATGTTGGATTTGATCTCAACCTGTCCAACTGGACTGAGCAGCGCCTTGATCTCGTCTAATCGGTGATCGGTCGTCGAATTGAGACTACCAAGCCCGATCCAGGTCCTCTGCGGCGGCGTGTTGCGCTTTACCAAGCCGGGCGTGAACATCTCCGACGACAACTCGACCACGCAGCCGATTGTCCGCTCCGGTCCCACGACCTCACTGATCGTACCAGCGGTCATGGCATTTTGCATCCCGATTAGCATACCGTTGGATGCTAGGTGTGGCTTGATCATCTCGCACGACCACCGCGTGTCGTACGCCTTCATTGCGAGCAAAACGATATCGAACGTCTCGTGCAAGGTGCAGAGTTCGCACAAATGATACGCCCGCACCGCCGCACGCAGCTCACTTTCCGGCATCGCGATCCGCAGTCCATTGGCCCGCATCGCTTCAACATGGGCCGGCCATTGGTCTATGACCACGACATCGAAACCTGCATCAACGAGGTCGGCCGCGATGCAGCTACCATTTGCCCCGGTACCAAATACTGCGATCTTCTGAGACATGAGAGCCACTCTACCGCGGTTCAGAGCTTGAGAAGACGCGCTGCATTGCCGCCGAGGATCATTTGTCGTTCGTCGGCAGACAATTCGGTGAGTCCATCCACTGTCGCGATCGGCGCAATGTCGCTCATATCGGCCGGAAAATCAGTGCCACACATCACGCGATCGGCTCCGACGAAGCGTACAAGATCGAGCAAGATCTCGCGATTGTGCGCGATCGTGTCGTAGTAGAATCGGCGTTTGTATTCTATGGGAGGGCGAGCTAGGTCCTTGACCTCTTGGCGCACTGTGGCGCCGTGGGTCATACGGCCGAGCAGCCACGGGAACGGGCCGCCCGCATGCGGGAGCACCACCTCAAGCTTCGGAAACGCGTCCATGACTCCGCCGAACATCAACGAGGCCGCGGCAATGCCGGTCTCATATGGATTGCCAAGGAAGTTTCGGAGATAATGGTTGCGCATCCTGTCAGCGCCTAGTGTATTCGTTGGGTGCAGGAAGATTGGTAATCCGAGCGCTTCACATTTTTCGTACACCGGCCAAAACGCCTTTTCGTCGAGATTCTGTCCGCGCACATGCGTCGACATGTAAACACCACGGATACCAGGAAGGCTCCCCGCACGGGCGACCTCATCGACCGCGAGGTCAGGCGCCTGCATCGGCAACATCGCCAAACCCACAAAGCGTTCAGGATACTCGAGATGCAGGGCCGAACAGGCGTTATTGAAAGTTTGGGAAAGCTTCAATCCGAACGCCGGAGTCGCCCAGTAAACCATCGGCTGTGTAAGAGAGACGGCGTGGATGACGACGCCAGCGGCATCCATAGCCTTGAGCCGTGAGGCGATGTCCGTGTACCTCGGCTGAAAAGTCACGGACAGGCCGGGAATTACAATGACAGTATTGCCGCGTGCGTTGCGCTCGACCCGAGCTCCGTTGTCTCCGGCCTCCTTCTCGATCAATGACAGCCATTGCTGCGGATACCAATGGGCGTGAATATCGATGACCCGCGCGCGCAATGTCTGCTGCGCTCGCAATACGCCGGTCGATTGAGACAGGAAGGCTATTGTAGAGTAAGATAGAAATCCGCGTCGCGTGAGCATACATTCTCACTCCGATGGTGAGGCTTATTTTCCACTGCTGCGGCAGGCGAATCAATCGGAAGCGAAGGCAATGAACGCGCGGCAGGACTTTAGCTGCCCGACCAAGGCGGGAGGAAGCAAGACGTCACTGCGCGCCGGCGATGCCCGCTTGCTGCAAGATCTTGCTCCAGCGGGCGACCTCAGAATTGACGAAGGCTTGAATTTCCGCGGATGGCGGACTGACGAGCGGGATCATGCCGATTTTAGCGACCTGCTGCTCGACGTCGGGCATCGCCATGATGGCCTTGAGCTCCTCATGAAGCCGGCTGGCGATGCCCTTGGGCGTTCCGGCCGGGGCCAGCACGATCGCCCAATTGAGTGCATTAAAACCAGGAAGGTCATCCGCAAGCGGCGGAATCTCGGGTGCCTCCTTGAGCCGCTCGGCCGAAGTGACGGCGAGCGCCCGCAGCTTGCCTTCCCTGATCAGCGGTAGCGAGGCGGCTGCGGCGGCGAACATCATCGAAACGCGTCCAGCGACGATATCGACAACTGCGGGCGAGCTCCCGGTATAGGGAATGTGGCCGATGTCAGTGCCGGTCATGCTCTTGAATAGCTCGCCGTAAAGGTGCTGCGAGGTTGCGACGCCCGGCGAAGCGTAGAACAGCTTGCCCGGCTGCTCCTTGGCGAGCGCGATCAACCCCGGTACCGAGTGCACCGGCAGCGATGACGTGACCACGAGAACGAACGGCCAATGCGTCACCAGCGCGATCGGCACATAGTCCCTGATTGCGTCGAATGGCGGCCGTTTGTAGAGCGCGCCAGTGACCGCAAGCGTGCTGCCACTCAGTCCCAGCGTGTAACCATCTGGCGCCGCGCGGGCCACCGCCACGAGCCCGACCACCGCGCCCGCGCCCGGCCGGTTCTCGACCACGACCGTGCCGGGCAAGCGGTTGGCGAGCTTGGCCGCCAGCACGCGGGCCAGCACGTCATTGGCGCCACCGGCCGCGAACGGTGAGATCAACCGGATTGGTCGCGAAGGGTAGTCCTGGGCGTAACCTTGGGCCTGCCCAGCAAGGACGACTATTGCCAACAAGAGGTGTCGCGGTCTCATGTCAGCCCTCGACAGCACTCCGTCTCGCGACTTACGCGCGCTGTCACAACCCGCACGCGTATGACGGACGGCGGGGGTCGGCGCCGCCTTTGAGCACGCCGCTCTCCCGATCGGCGACCACCGTACAGACGGCTCCGGCAAGCCAGGTCCAATCTGGCCACCATTCGACCTTGTGGCCGAGATGGCCGAGCGCATCTCCGGTCGCCTTGTCGATGCGGCGCTCCAGATTGAGCAGGCCCGGATGATATGCGTGCGGCTCAAACGACGACGGATAGCTGTAGGAGGCTACTCGTGGCGCCTCGACCGCTTCCTGCACCTCCATGCCGAACAGATGAATGTTGAGGAAGACCTGGAGCATCGCCTGCGTCTGCACATCGCCACCGGGCGTGCCAAACGGCATCATCATCTTGCCGGGTTCGATGGCGATCGCCGGACTCGGCGTCAGCCGCGGCCGCTTGCCGGGCGCGACGCCCGAAGGATGATCCGGATCGCCCCAATTCTGGCTACCGCGCGGCGAAGGAATGATACCGAGTTCGGGAATCACCGGCGCGTTGTATGAGCCATCGCTTGGGGTCGCGGCGAACACATTGCCGTGCCGGTCGACGACGCAGACGTGCGACGTATCGAGCTCCGGCGCCATGAAAGCACGCTCTGCCACCGGCGCGGCGCCGCGTGGGCCGCGCTCGGCGGAGAGTCTGCGTGGATCACCCGGCGGCGGCATTTCAGGCCAGGCTTTCTCAGGGCGGATCATCTCTCGGCGCTTGCGTGCATAGTCGCGGGACAGCAATGCCTCAATCGGCACGTCGACCATGCGCGGATCGCCAAAATAGGCCTCGCGATCCGCGAAGGCGAGCTTCACCGCCTCGGTAATGCGATGGAGATAACCTGTGGAATTGTGGCCGAGCTTGCGCAGTTCGCCGCCATCCAGGAGGTTGAACGCCTGCAACAGCGACGGTCCCTGGCACCACGGGCCGCAGGCATAAAGTTTGATGTCGCCGAATGAAGTCGAAACCGGCTCATCGAAGCCCGAATGATAATTCGCGAGATCGTCAGCCGACAGGATGCCGCCGTTCTCCTTCTGATATTTGACGATAGCCCGCGCGATGTCGCCGCGATAGAAGGCGGCCCGCGCTGCGGCGAGCCCGACCTCGCGCCCGCTAGCACGCGCCGTGGCCTCCTGGTCCGCCATATGTTGCAGCGTTGCAGCGAGCGCCTTCTGCACGAAGACTTCGCCGGCACGCGGTGGACGGCCGTTCGGCATGTAGAGCGCGACGTTTGATGGGAACTTGCGATACTCGGCCTCATGGTCGGCGATGATCTCCGCCATAAGCGGGTAGACCGGAAACCCGTCGCGGGCATATCCGATCGCCGATTGAGCCACCTCGCCGAAGCTCATGCTGCCGAAGCGTTCGAGCGCCGTGATCCAGGCGTCGGGGGCCGCCGGCACCACCGTGCGCATGATGCCTTGCGGGATTTTACCGCCGTGGTTCTTCTTGAAGTAGTCGCGATCGAGTGCTTTGGGCCAAGTGCCAAGACCGGGGATGGTGACGACGCGGGCCGCAGCAGCAGAATAGACGATGATCGGAGCTACGCCTGCGACATTCACGAATTCAGGTTGCACCACGCCGAGCGCAATGCCCGCGCCAACCCCTGCGTCAATTGCGTTGCCGCCCGCTTCTAGAATTTTGAAGCCGGCTTCCGCCGCGAGGTATTGAGTCGCGGAAATCATGTGACGTGTACCCATGATGGTTGGGCGATGCGCTTTCATGTTGTCCTCGGTCGAGCGGCTATCGGCATGGAGTGTACTGATCTACACAATCTTGTCCCGAGGATTCTCAACGCTCGGTCACGCCATCGTCGGCCCGGCCGGATCGCGACGCATGAGCGCTTTTCGACCGACGCTGTGCCAGTCAAATTGCAGCGTCGTGGGAGGAAAAGGCAATCCGGCAGGGTAGCAGCCGACCGATTGCTCCAGGCGTGATTTGTGCCGCGCTGCACGACAGTATCGCCGGCCTTAAGATGGACCTCGGCGGCGTCGAGCACTAACGTGATCTCGCCCTCCAGCACTATGCAGAAATCGAGCGTTCGGGTCTTCTGCATGTAGGGATGCGGGGCTTTCGGCGAGTAGGTCGAAGCCTGCGGCGAGCCCATTGAGCGGAAGAACGCTTCGACCTCCCTGGCGCCGACTTTTCCGCGGAAGACATCGTCGGGCGGAAAGGTCACAACCCGACACACGGAGCCACCGCTTGGTGGCTCAATCGCATGCGGCCGCAGCACGGTGTCGCGATACTCACCGATCTGCGGCGGTGACGCATCCGCGACCCACATGCGGGCCGACGAAAATCCAGGCCGCGCCGGGTCGTCGCGTACGTCGGGAGACGGACCGTCGGCGATCGCGACGGATTTTCCCTCTGCATCATCGATGGTGACTATCCGGCGTACCGACTTTGCTGATGTGCTCATATCAATCCAGAATCTTCGGTTCTTTTTCGAACGTCGCACCCATCATGACAAACGCCATCAGGCTACCGCCATTGACATTGGCCCAGCCGTGCCAATTGCCGAGTTGAACCACTACGTCGCCGGCCTGCATCACGACATTGCCGCGGTCGAGCAGCAGCGTACGTTCACCTTCGAGCAGGAAGCCGTAATCAAGCGTAGCGGACTTGTGTACCGGCGAGCTGAACAGGTTCTGACCGCCCCGATCCCAGACTCCGTCAGGGCGGAGTTGCGCGCGTCCAAGCGGCTTGTAGGCAAGATCCTTCGCCTGATCGTAATCCAAAGGCTTACCCGTGGATTGCACGATCCTGAGATGTCCCCCTTCATCCGGCGGCTCAAAATGGAACGGTAGATTGCCGTCGTCCCGCATGCCCGAGATAGTCGCCGGTGCGCACTTGTACACCCAGATGTCTGTCATGCAGGTCCCCCGGCTAATCGCGCCCGGGTTGACGTTGGGCGCGGCGCTGTCAAACAGCACGCAGGATCGCCCCCGGTCGTCGTTGCCGGTCACGACGCGCCGGATTGGCTTCGATTCATCCACCATCGACAGTCCTCAGTTTTCGGTCCAGAGCAAAAGGTAGTTCAAGTCTAACCGCATTGTCATCCCACCGATCATCGACCAGGATGGTTGCCGACCGGAGCGCTGATACCTAAGAACGTCACCGGGGGATTTGGAGGAAACACTGTGCGAGCCGCTCGTCTCGTCGCGTCACTCATTGCCCTCTGCGCGGCCTTAGCGTCTAGGCCGCACGAATGGACCGCGGCGCTGGCGCAGAGCTTTCCCAACCATCCGGTCAAAATCATTGTTGGACCGAGCCCCGATATTTTCTCGCGAATTGTGGCGGAGCATCTGCAACAGGTGTGGGGACAACCGGTCGTCGTAGAGCCGCGGCCCGGCGCGGGTGGAAAGCTCGCGGTCACAGCCGTATCAACCGCGGCGCCGGACGGCCACACGCTGCTGTTTGCCACGCCGACCTACACTCTCAACACCGCAATGAAGGTCGCATCCTACGACCTATTGAAGGAGTTCGCGCCGGTTGCGAACATCGGGCTCATTTCCTATGCGCTCGTTACACACCCTAGCGTGCCGGTAAAGTCCGTAACCGATCTTGTCGCCTACGCCAGGCAGAATTCCCGCAAGCTTAATTGTGCGTCGGCCGGCATCGGCACCGTCCCGCACCTTGCCTGCGAGTATCTCAATAAGATCGCCGGGACGAATATCCTCCATGTACCCTACCGCGATGTGAATTCCGCGATGATTGCGACCGTCAGCAACGTCACGCAAATGTTCTTTGGGGTCTCGACCAGCGCCAAATCGAATATTGAATCCGGAACATTGAACGGGCTGGCGGTAAGCACGCCGCAGCGCTCGATCTTGCTGCCAATGCTACCGACGATGATGGAGTCGGGCTATCCGACCTTCAATATGCCGGGCTGGGGCGGGTTGCTCGCAACCGCGGGTACGCCAAGGGATATCGTCGCGAAGCTGAATACCGACGTGCATCGCGCGGTGCAGCGTCCGGATTTGCAGAAGCGGCTGATTGCGGCCGGTATGGAGCCGCCACCAGCACTTGATCCGGACGACTTCCGAATATTTATCGAGGCCGATATCGTGCGCTGGACGCAATTTGTCGATTCAGTTGGCGTCGATAAGCTGAAGGGCGATGTCGTGCCGCAATAGGATAAGCGTTCATCGATTTCTTAAGCGCGGATGTCGGAGTTTTTTGGCGCGGATGCCTGCGGCATGCGGCGATTAAGACTTCGACCACGCCTCTGCCGACGGTGTGCCACAGGATTTCTCGCCGCAATGCTGGATTTGAACCCACTAGGTGCCAGAGTTCCGGTGCCGTCGGTATCTGTTGGGTCCATCGCTTTGAGAGGGTATATGGCGCGATCTTCGAGGATCGACTAAGATTCCGATCCGGGAGACGCGCCATGAAATCACGACTTGAGAGACTCGGGGCCATTCTGGCCACGTTCTGTGCATCTGCAATGTTTTGTTCCGGTTCCGCGCATGGGCAAGATGTGGCGACAAGTCCCGGACGCGACATTGCCATGAGCAAATGCTTTCAATGCCACACTGACTCCATGTTTCGTGATCAGCGCCAGGAGCGTCGCAGTTGGGAGGCTGCGATCTACCGCATGATCGGGCGCGGCGGGCTGTATACGCAGGAGGAGATAAAGCTAATGGCGGATTATCTCGGCACGGAGTTCGGCCCCAATGCGAAGCCCACCTCGACTTTGAAATGACGATCGCTTCCATCGGACAGGAAAGCCGCAATCGTTGAGCCTTTAGGGGACGACAATGAGAGATCTAGTCGTAAAATATTTGTCGCGGGACATCTCGCGGCGCAAGTTTGTGAGCGGCTTGACGAAAGCAGGGCTCACCGCCACGGCCGCAAATTCGGTATTGGCGTCGGTTGGTTCCGTCAGCTTGGCGCAAGGAGTTGGTTCGGCTCCAGTTGCTCCCGCACCCGCCACAGCCACGCCATCGGCGGCGTCCGCTGCTCCGAGCGCAGGCTCCGCTATCGCCGGCGTGAAGTCGTTCCAGGGTCCGGGCGGCGCCTGTTTCGTAGAGCAGCTCATCGCCTCGGGCGTGAAATATGTGTTCGGCAACTCCGCCAGTGAGGATGCCCAGTTCTACGAAGCGCTCGTCGATCGGCCGCAGATCAAATACATCCTCACCCCGCACGAAGGTCCGGGCGCGGCGATGGCAGCGGGCTACATCAAGGCCTCCGGAGAGCCCGCTATCGTAATGCAGGCAGCTGTCGTCGGTATGGCGAACGCCATCGGTCAGATTTTCAACGCCTTTAAGGAGCAGACGCCTTTGTTAGTGTACTCCTATCGAACCGATCAATCGCGCCGAGCTGGGCGCGATGGTTTCGAGGAGGTCGCGAACCAGGAGCAGATCGTCCAGCCGATCACCAAGTACACTTGGCTCGCGCGCCGCCCAGACATGATTCCAGAAACCATCCGTCGCGGCTTCAAGGCGGCGTGGACGCCCCCCTATGGGCCGGCCTACATCTCCTGGCATTCGGACTACAATGACGAGCGCGTCCGCACCGAGATCATAGACCAACGCTTAGTCGATCCGCGCATGCGCGTGCGGCCAAACCCGGACGAGATTCAACGCGCGGCGAAACTCTTAATTGAGGCGCGGATGCCGCTCCTGATCGTCGGCGATGAAGTGCATACCGCCAAGGCCGAGTCCAAGTCGGTGAATCTTGCCGAGCTCTTGGGCATGCCGGTTACGCAGGTCCGCCAGATGTACGCCAATTTTCCCGAGACGCATCCGCTGTGGGTCGGGTACGTGCCGGCCGGCACGTTGCGGTCTCTCAACTGGCCAAAGGACCCCGACGTCATCATCAACGTCGGCAATAAGTTCCAGCACAATAGTTCGGCGCCAATTGTGCCACGCGGACCGAAGTTCATCGACATGCGCATCGATTATGCCAGCATGGGCAACGTGATGCTGACCGACGTTCCGTTGGTCGCCGACGTCGGGCATGGCCTCGACGATCTGATCGCGGCGGTTGAGCAGTTGATGACCCCAGCGATCCGGCAGAAGGCGCAAGAGCGCGCCGATGAGATCCGTCGCGTCAGCGAACGAAACAGGACGTTGCGGGCGCTGGTGGTCAATAACCCGGAATGGGACAACAGCCCACTCATCTCCGATCGGGTGACATGGGAGATCGCCAAGTTTGCCGATCCCGATGCCATCGTTGTACACGAGGCCGGTTCAGTGAATCTTCACGGCTTCGAGTTTAATCCGCTCGGCGGGCGCGAGCTGTTCTTCTACTACGGCGCTCACCTCGGCTCGGGCGTGGGTACCGCGGCCGGCGTGAAGCTCGCCCGACCCAACCAGCAGGTGATCTGCCTGGTAGGCGATGGTTCCTTCGTATTTGGCCCGACTGCGCTGTGGAACATGGCGCGGCTTGAATTGCCGGTCATCGTCGTAGTCTACAACAATCACGCCTATGGCGGCCCGCACAGCCGCGTGATCTCGAACGTGCCGGGTGGGCGCATGGTGCAAACCAACCAATTCTACCATGACTATCTCGGCAGTCCGGACATGGACATGGCCGCGATCGCCAAAGGCTTCGGGGTCGAGGGCGAGGTGGTTCAGAATCCGGTGCAACTGCGCGAAGCCTTGACGCGGGCACGGCAGCGCACGGTTGAGGGCAAGCCCTACCTGCTTGACGTGCAAGTTGCGCGACGCGGCGTGGGCTGGGCTGAGAAGCCGTGGGTTCCGCCGATCCAGATAGCGGGACTGCGGCAAAAGAAGGTGTGATGACTAGCCAACGTGCCGCAACCGGGGCGCTGGCGATCCTAATGGTGAGCTTCGCCGCGCATGCGCGCGGCGACGATGCTGACATCGGCCGCGAGATCTATGGTGAGTTTTGCGTCACCTGCCACGGCCGCGACATGATCAACGCCGGGACAGTGTCTTCCGACCTGCGCAAATTCCCCAAGGACGACTTCGACCGCTTCCGCAACGCCGTGCTCAACGGCAAGAATCAGGCAATGCCAGCTTGGCGCGATAAGCTCAGCGACGACGATTTGAAGCTACTATGGGCCTATGTGCGCGGCGGCGGCTAACACCCAGCCGCTGGGCCAAGCCTACTGAAAATTGTAACCACCAACCCAGCAACGCTAGGCGCTTCCGCCGAAACAACAGGTTGTGACGAATAACGTTGGTATGGGCGGAATCAATGCGCCATGAGCACCGGTAAAGTTGCATTCGCCAGAATGTGTCGAGTAGCTCCGCCAAAGATCCATTGTCTCAGTCGACTCTGAGTATACGCCCCCTTTATTAGCAGGTCACAATTTAACGCAGCCGCATTTGCAAGGATCACCTCTCCTGTGCTGCGGCCCTGTGGTGCCACGGTGATAGGCTCGGACGGTACGCCATTGCGCTGGAGGTAATTTGCAAGTTGCTCGCCAGTGGGCCCGGGTACGGTTCCACCCTGCACTGTAAGCACAACGACACGACTTGCTTTTTGGAGAAGCGGCATTGCAAGCGCCGTTGTTTTCGCTTGTTCAGTACTGCAATTCCACGCGATCAAGATATTTTCACCCATATGCTGCGGTGGCTTCGGGGGCGCTATCAAGACGGGACGCCCCGCTTCGAACAAACCAGCCTCTATCGTCGCCATGCTGGGCCTTGACCCTCTTCCAGGACCGGGCCTACCCAAGACAGCGACGTCGAAAACACGGCCGTAGCTGCCTACAAAGATGTCACCGTCCGGCGCTTCATCCAGCCAGCCAAATGACAGAGTTTGGTCTATTTTTTTTGACTTCGACACGCCGCGATCATTCATAAATTTCTCGAAGAAGATCCGAGCTTGCTTCGCCACTTCGGAGTCATGCTCCTTAATTTCGCTCGGCAGCGAAACCCCGGAATCGATGGCGTAGAGTTCGATCATGGCGGGGAATAAGGCGAACCCTTCAATGTAGCTGTCAAACCTTCGTGCAAGGAGTAACGCGGTTTCTAGGATCGAAGGCATAAGGTCATGCTGCTCGATCGGCACAAGAATGGTCTTCATCGTCTAGCCCTCCCAGAGCGATTGCCGATTCTCGACAGCACTCCTGGATTGGACCCAGGTATTTTGAAATTAAGGTAGGCTTCTCAGCTTGTTGTGGCAATCTAGAAGCGAGTAGAGCAGCGAGCGTAGCCTCGCGGGCGACGCCGTCTTGTGAAGAGATATGGCTCGAAACATCGTTGCGCATGGGGCCGGCGATCTATAGCGCTGCATGAAGCGCAAGCAAGACGAAGCAGGGTACTTGCCCTCAAATGCCGGAAGTGAACCAACCCGCTTCGCCGCCATCCGGCCCACAACCTGGGCGCTGGATACTCAGTCATCGTGATATCCGCACTATCGTATTCGGTCTCATGCTGGCGATGTTTCTCGCCGCACTCAACCAAACCATCGTCGCCACCGCGCTACCCACCATTGGACGCGATTTCGGCGATTTCGAATTATTGCCATGGGTAGTCACGGCCTATCTGCTGACGTCCACGGTCGTCTCGCCACTCTACGGGAAATTGAGCGATATCCACGGCCGGCGCGCCATGATGCTCGCGAGCATTGGGATTTTCG
The DNA here is from genome assembly GCA_963749815.1 of uncultured Alphaproteobacteria bacterium. Classification (GTDB taxonomy): domain Bacteria; phylum Pseudomonadota; class Alphaproteobacteria; order Rhizobiales; family Xanthobacteraceae; genus VAZQ01. The sequence continues at coordinate 33,482 of CAVVON010000007.1, forward strand.
TCGCAGGCTCCGCTGCCTGTGCGGTTGCGCCCGACATGATCACGCTCATTGTCGCTCGCGGTCTTCAGGGGATCGGAGGCGGCGGCATGCTTCCGCTTGCGCAAACCATTCTCGGCGACGCCGTCGCACCCCGAGAGCGCGGTCGTTACCAAGCCTATATGGGAAGCGTCTGGGTGACCGCGGGCCTTGCCGGGCCTGTGCTCGGCGGCATCTTGTCCGAGCATTTCCATTGGTCGGTCATTTTCTGGATCAATGTCCCTCTGGGCATGGCTGCAGCTCTCATGGCCTTCAGGACCCTCAACCGCCTGCCGCGCCATGAGCACAGGCACGAGTTGGATCTGCTCGGCGCGAGTCTAATGACGACCGCTGCAATTCCGCTCTTGCTGGCACTTACCTGGGGTGGGGCTCGTTATTCTTGGCTCTCGCCACCTATCGCCGCGTTGGTAGCGGCCTCGGTAGTGCTATGGCTTTTGTTCGCCTGGCGACTGACGCGCGCTTCCGAGCCGTTCCTGCCGCTGCCAATTCTTGCAAATCCAGTGATGCGTATGGGCACCGTGTGCACTTCGTTCTCGCAAGGTGTGGTGATCGGGCTCACCATTCTTCTGCCCCTCTATTTCGCGGTCGTGCACAATTATTCGGCGAGCGACGCCGGGCTAGCATTGATTCCTATCATCGTAATGTCCACGCCGGGATCGATCGCATCGGGTCGCGCCATGATGCATATCGATCAGTACAAGCGCGTTCCGATTATTTGCCTCTCGTGCTCGATTGCGGCACTCTTGCTCCTGGTGTGGAAGCCAACGATGTCGCCGGTCGCCGTCGCAGCCGTGCTCAGTGTTGTTGCCTTCGGGATCGGGACTACTTATCCAGTGGGCACCGTTTCGATCCAAAACGCTGTCTCCCGCTATCAAGTGGGTGCTGCCATGGGAGCCATGAATTTCTTTCGCGGGCTGACCGCGGTATTCATCGTCGCCGCCATGGGCGCAATCGTTCTTGCCGGCCTCGGTGTCTCAGTCGAGCGCAGTGGTACTGTCGCGGCCGTTACGACGTTGGCGCCGGACGTCAATCTAGAGCACGTCTTCCGCGGAGTGTTTGCGCTCGGAGTATTCTGCTTGATCGTAAGCCTAGTCGCCTTGATACGGATGGAGCAACGTCCATTGCGCGGGCGAAGTGAGGGGGCCCCGCCGCCGGCAACCTAGCCCTAAGCCACGCGGAACAGAGGCCCCTTGAATTCACCGAGCGTGGAACTTCGGATAAGGGCCGGTCAGTCACTGCGACTTGATGCCGGCGAACCTGATCACCTTGCCCCATTTTTCGGTTTCGTCGGCGATCAGCTCGCCGAACGTGGCCGGCGGACCCGGCAGCGACACGCTGCCGAGGTCGGTGAGACGCGCCTTCAGCTTGGGATCGGCAAGCCCGGCGTTGACCGCTTTGTTCAGAACCTCGACAACCTCGGCCGGGGTATTGCGGGGCGCGCCGATCCCATAGAACGAGGCGGCCTGATAGCCCGGGAGCGTCTCGGCCAAAGTCGGCAGGTCAGGCACGGCGTCGGAGCGGGTCGCGCCCGTCACCGCAAGCGCACGCAGCTTGCCGGTCTTCACATATTCGATCGACGAGCCCAGCGAGGGAAACAGAACCTCAATCTGTCCCGCGATCAGGTCGGTCAGCGCCGGCGCGTTGCCGCGATATGGCACGTGGATCAGATTGACGCCGGCCATCATCTTGAACAGTTCGCCGGCGAGATGGCCCGTGCTGCCGATGCCGGCCGACCCCATGTTGATCCGGCCCGAATTGGCCTTGGCGTGGGCGATGAACTCGGTGACAGTCTTCGCCGGAACCGAAGAGTTGATTGCGAACACCGCCGGCGCCTGGGCGATGCCGGCGATCGGCAGCATGTCGCGCATGAAGTTGAAGTTGAGTTTTTCGTAGAGCGTGGCGTTGATCGCATTCGAGAGATTGGTGACGAACAGCGTGTAGCCGTCCGGGGGTGAATTGATCACCACCTCGGCCGCGATGTTGGTGCCCGCGCCAGGGCGGTTCTCGATGACGAATGTCTGGCCCAGCCGCTCCGTCAGCCACTGCCCCACCAGGCGCGCAATAATGTCGTTGCCGCCGGCAGCTGTGAAACCGACGACCAATCGCACCGGTCGGCTCGGATAGGCGTCCGCGAAGGCACGACGAGCAACGGCCGGCGCGGCGAACACACCCGCCGCAAGCTGGAGAAATTGCCGGCGGGGAAGGTTCATGACAATGCTCCCGGGCAATGCAAGTGGATCGCTGCAAACAGCAGAGCGACACCACGTTCGCAAAATCAGCGGAAGGGGGCAATGATCGTTCTTTGTTGGTGACTGCAGACAATCCGGTTTTCAGCTTTCACGGCCACACAGGGCGGTGATAACCAAGCGGAACCGAGGGCCGCGCCCAGTACGGTGAGGTTTCGGACAACTGCACGGCTGGCTTGAGGTGGCGGAGCCGACCGGATGGGGTCTCACTGATCGTCGACCAACGCTCCAGTTCGCTGGCGGTGAACTCGGCTGGTATGCCCTTAAGCGCCGCTAGGCGGCACTTCGCCGAGATCAACGATCCACTTGCCGACTTGAGCGAGAGAGATCCGTACCAACCAGCTGCCACCTTCCCGCGCCCGACGCGCCAATGCCACCATCGCGCCAAACGCCATCAAGTGACCCGTGCAATAATCGATCGCCGAGACCGGATAGAATTGCGGCGCCGGAGACTTCCCCGGGGTGCACTCCGCCTGCCGTATCGTCATGCCGCTGACGGTCTGTACCACCGTGTCGAAGCCACGCCGTGACGCCCACGGGCCGACGTGACTGAAGGCAGAGAGCGAGACGTAGACGAGCCCAGGTCGGATCGCAGCCAGCTCCTCTGGCGACAAGCCGCGGTGGGCCAAGGTGCCCGGACGATATCCTTGCGAGAAGACATCTGCCTTGCGCACCAGCCCGCGCAGGATATCGACATTGCCCTGAACGCGAAGATCGAGTTCGGCCGACAGCTTGCCGTGCCCAGTATCCAATTCCTGGTACCCAAGGCTGGGCAGATGTGCGCCAGTGATCCTCAAGACGTCAGCGCCATGTTCGGCGAGCGTGCGGGCACAAGTCGGTCCGGCCAGGACGCGAGTGAGGTCGAGGACACGGATGCCCGAGAGCGGCCGATCGCCGGTAGGAAGCGGTTCGGGGGCGCTGTCGCCGATACGCACGATCTCCATGAGTGGCAATGCCGCAACTGCAGCGCCTTGCGGATGTCTCGCCCATTCTGCCTGCGTTCGCGCCATGCCACCGGCGCCCTTCGCAGCAATAATCGCCTCCTCAAGATCGGCGACGTTCCAAGTGGCCACCGCGCGCGCCACGGCCTCTCGATCCTCCGCTACGCCGAGCACGCTGAGTGCCGCCGCGCGATGATTGGGAAAATTGCAGTGGAGATAGGACCAGCGCCCGTCGCGGGTCGGATAGAAGCCCATGATGGTGTTTCGCTCGGATGAAACGTCCGTGCCGGCGAGCCGAAGGTAGTGGCCGCTGCGCAGCGCTGCCGTGGCCTGGCGAAGATCGACTGTCACTCGCTGACGCCGCCCGGTACGAACCTGCCACAGTTCCGTGGCCGCGAGCCCGCTTGCAGCGAGAGTAGCCGCCCCGGCCGCGCCGATGCGGAACGGCGTCGGCAGCACAGGATCGGCACCACCGGTGAACATGACATCCGCTGCCTGCGTGTCACCCCAGCCCGCGATCGGCAGGATCGTGCGAAGCGCTTCATTCGGCGTGGTCATGATCTTGTAACCGTGAGCCCGTGGAGACCGCGCGAAAGATTATCGAACGTCCGGCAGCAGCGATCAATCCATTGACACGCCGCTAGCTTTGATCGGACCGGCCCATTTCTCGATTTCGCTTTTGACGAAGCCGGCGAGATATTGCGGGGTCGCGCGCTCATCCGAAACCGCCATGGAGCCGAGTTCCACAATGCGCGCGCGCACTGACGGCGTGTGCAACGCTTCGACCACCGCTTCGTTGAGCGTTTGTACGACCGAGTCGGGCGTGCGCCTGGGCAGGAACAGCGCCGTCCAGGCGTAGGCCTGGATGTCGAAACCCTGCTCGAGCGCGGTCGGAAGATTCGCAAGCGCTGGCGAGCGCTCCCGCGTAAGGATCGCTAGCCCCTTGATAGTCCCGCCCTCGATCTGGGCCTTGGCCGTGACGATCTGATCGCACTGGTAGTCGATACGGCCGCCGACGAGGTCCTGCATCGCCAGCGCCCCGCCGCGATACGGCACGTGGGTGGGGGCGACTCCGATGATGTGATTGAGCACGACGCACGCGATATGGGAGGAGGATCCTCCACCCGGCGAGCCGTACTGCATCTTCGCCTGGTTCGCCTTGGTGTATACGACGAACTCCGAGAAATTGCTCGGGGGCAAATCCTTGCGGGCGGCCAACACGACCGGTGTCTCAGCAATTAGCGCGACCGGCGCGAAATCGACCGCAGCATCATAAGGCGGCTTCTTGTAGAGGGTCTGGTTATGAGCGTGCGTGCCGACGCTACCAATCCCCATGATGTAGCCATCGGGCCTTGCCTCGGCGACGCGCTTGGAGCCATTGATGCCGCCCGCGCCACCGATGTTCTCGACAATAACCTGCTGGCCGAGAACCTGGCTCAAGCGCTGTGCCACCAAGCGGCCGAGCACGTCCTGCGGTCCACCGGCTGCGAACGGGACGATCATGGTCATCGGCCGCGTCGGGTAGGCTTGCGCACTCGCCTTATGCGACACTGCTGGCAGCGCGGCAGCGCCCGCTACCAAATGCAGAAATTGTCGGCGGGGAAGTTTCATAGCTATTACTCTCGGAACGCCTACGACAAAACGACGCCCCTCTGCCTTCGGCGGGCGAGTAACGCGGCCGTACTTACCGTATTCGCATGCGATTGTGCCTGCCGGCGGCACCAGAGCTGCCAATGATTAAGAACGAGAAATTCGGCACGTCCTCGCTTTAAGCAGATCTCGTTAGCTAAGCGACTTGCCTGTGTGTGCAACGTACGACGTTTGGGATTGCTATGCCAGCCGCCCAAGTGGTGAAAAGGGGCGACCGTGATGTCGCAGCGCTCGAACCGGGCAGGCAAGTTTCGCCTCCAGTGCAAAGCTCTTACAGTTGACCACGTTCAACTCAGCCGCGAATGATCGCTGCCGATCGCGGACTTGGTTATGTCCTTGTCGTAGCAACCACGAACCTCAACATGCCGCTCGCTTTTGCGGCACTCTCAATATTGCTATTTCTCGGGATGATCCTTTTTATGACGTTCGATCTCGTCGAGCGCTGCGTTGCTCCATGGGCATTCCGAAATGAAGGTTGAGGTCAGCCATCCATCTGGACGATGCTTGCGGCCAGGACCGATTACGCGCCCGTTCATACCTGGAACAGACCCCCGAGCCGCGCGCCGTCCAATTTATGCTTCCTTGAGCAGGAAATAAAATGAATCGCACGAACCCGAACTCAATATCGACTGGTGCTCAGAATTCATCCTGTGCAGCGACGACCGCGCTCCTACCGGTTGACATCCCCAATACACCACACCGATGGGCCCGTGGAGTTCGAGCCGGGCGATGGGTGTTTGCAACTGGGCAGTGCGGCACGGATTACATCCACGCGCTTGCTCCCGAGGTGTTGCAGATCCGGGCACCCTATCGATGGCCGCTCGAAAGCGCATCGCGAAGCACGACGCATATTTCAGAATATCGCCGAGGTTCTCGGCCGAAGGCGGATCGAACCCCGGGGATGTCGTCCGGATCGACCAATACTACACCTCGCCGAATGTGGTGGACGCCTATCACCAAACTCCGGCGCGAATTCTTCAAGGGCCAAATTCCGCCCTCGACCTCCAATCTTCATCGGCGCTTTGCCCGCGCGCAGCAGTCGATAGAAGTGCAGGTCATGTCGGCAATACCCGGCCCGGATTTCAGCGTCCGGCATGAAGCGAATGCCGGCGCTTACAAGATCCACGCCAGCTCCGGATACAGCCCGGCGCTGAGCGCTGGCGATTTCCGCTTTATCCCTGGTCAGACGGCTGAGGCGCTCAGTGAAGGAGAGGCATCCATCGATCCTGAAGCTCGGCGTGGCCGTGGCTTATGGAAAGGAACGCCAATCAAGCTCGAAACGGATTTCATCATCAAAAGGAAGCTCAAGCCAACGCTCGAGGCCGTGAACGCCAGCCTGGACACAGTTGTGAAGGCGCAGGTCTATTTGCGCGATCAAGAGGACATTCCAGATTTTCGCGAGGTCTGGGCCCATCACTTTCCGATCCAGCCTGCGACGACGATCATCGCAACCGCGACGCCCGGTTTCGTCATGTCGGAGTCGCGCATCGAAATTAACACCATTGCACTTGCTAAGGACGGCAAGACAACGAAGCAGTTCGTCGCGCCGATCCCACCCCTGTTTCAGGGCGGCACCACCGCGATCCGTGCGGGTGACCTGCTCTTCATCTCCGGCCTGATGGCTGTGCGCGATGGATCGCTCGTGCCGCAGGCGCGCACCGACTCCGCGCAACCGTTCTACGCAATTCCTGTCAAAGCCGAATTGCGGGAAATTCTGACCCAGGCGGAAGCGATCTGCCGGACCGCCGGAACAAGCATTAAGAACACGGTTCGCATCCAGCAGTTCCATGCCGACCTCTCGGACCTTCCGCCGACACTGGAAGTCTGGTCGGAGGCGATGGACGACATGCCGCTCCCGCTTTCTCCCATCGAAGTATGCTGGCTTCCGGTCCCGGGCGCGCGGCTGCAAATCGATCTGTGGGTTTACGTTCCCGATCTTGGTTCTTGAATTTGAGCTTCAGGGCGCGGTCGAGGCTGGCAAGTCCCGGATGGTCCGGGTTTTGCTTTCCATCGATAAGCGCAACGCTGCGTGGATGAAGGAGACGGTGATGGCTTGGAGACAATTGCTGGCGGCGGCGGGCGCGTGCGTGGTGCTTGCGGCATCGACGCCATTCTGCTTCGCACAGCAATGGCCGGCACGCACGGTCAAGGTGGTGGTGCCCTACGGGGTCGGCGGGGTCACCGACACGATGGCGCGCGTCACAGCGGACCGCCTCGGCAAGATGCTGAATCAGACGTTTGTCATCGAGAACAAGCCAGGAGCCGGCGGAGCCATTGGCGTCGACTACGTTCTCCATTCTCCGCAGGATGGCTACACGATCCTGTTTATTGGCAGCACGCTGTTTACCGTTCTGCCACTGGCGCAGAAGGTGAACTACGAGCCCTTGAAAGACCTCATACCTGTCAGCATCACCGGCACGAATGGCATGGTTTTGGTCGTCGCAAAGGATGCGCCATACTCAACGTTGCGCGAATTCATCGACTATGCGCGCGCGAACCCGGGCAAGATTACGTATTCGAGCGGCGGCCCGGCCACGAACAATCATCTGTCGACGGCCTATCTCGCTGGAAAAGAAAAGTCTGGATATGGTGCATGTGCCGTTCAGCGGCGGCCAGGCCGCGCTGACGGCCGTACTCTCGAAATCGGTGGACATGCATTTCGGCAACTCATCCGATTTGATCGAACCGGCGAAAAGCGGCACCGTGAAAGCCCTTGCCGTCTCGACGCGAGAACGAATGTCGCAACTTCCGAATGTCCCTACTGTCGCTGAAACAATCCCCGACTTCGAATATGTCGCGTGGAATGGCTATGCAACGACGGGAAGTGCGCCGAAAGAGGTCGCGAGCCGCCTCGCCGAAGCTCTGCGCGACATTGCGCGCGATCCGGAGATCATCAAGATCTTCGCAGTCTCGGCATCGAATCGGTTGGCACGACGCCGGAGGAAGCTATTGCGAGCATCCGCAAGGATATGCCGCTGTACTCGCAGATGGTCGACATGGCGGGAGTGCGGCGCAAGTGAGCAATTGATGTTCGGTCCTCACCCGGAACCGGATATTCGGCGGGCTCCGTGACGTCCGTTGACGGGCCACTTTCGGACTTCCGCTTGCAACCGTACATCGCTCCGGCGTAACCGGAGTAGGGCAGGTATCTGATTTTGTTGGTGCCGCAAACAGGATTCGAACCTGTGACCCCGTCATTACGAATGACGTGCTCTACCAGCTGAGCTATTGCGGCGCCGGTACCCCTCTTAAAGCCACGCGAATTCAAAAGCTATCCGCAAAATCGGGTGCCGCCATGGCGCCTGGGCCCGGAGGATTTTGGCGGCAGGCTAGCCAAGGGATCGGCGGTCGGCGTGAGACACGAAGACAATTTCTATAATATTTTCAGATAGATAACGTCTTATCAAAAAATCCGAAAGAAAATCGAACCGGGCTTTGAACCAGTTCGCGGTCTGCGGCGACTAATGGTTACTCAACCCCCAGACAGGCCGCTGTCCCCCCGGCTGCCCGTCGATAGAAAACCCCGCTTTCCCCGAGCGGGGTTTTCGCTTTTTGGGGTCTTGTCGAATGGGCCTCGCCGAAGCGAGGCACCCCAGCCGCCCCATCTTACGGCTTGAAGAACTTGCCCAGCCGGCCCCAGCGATCGGCCGGCGGCTCGGGTACCGGCTCAGGCTCGACGATCTCGGTCTCGGGCCCCGGATCGTCGGGCGCATGCACCAGCGGGATCACCGCCGGCGCGACCGGCACCGGCGCAGTGCTCCTGGCGCGGCGCGGGCGCGGTTCTTCCGCCGCCGCGGCAGGCGGCTCGTTTGGAGTCTCGGCGTGATCCTCCTCGGCCGGGGCTTCGGGCGGCGGCGCGCGCGGCCGTTCGAGCACGATCCGCTCGCGCTTGTCGATCTCGATCACGGTGCCTTCGCCGTCGTGCCCGGACAGCGGGTCCTTCCATTCGAATGCGTCGAGCCGCCCGGTCACCGGCGACACCGGCAGCCAGCGCTCCGACACATAGCCGTCGGCGGTCCAGGCCGGATCGCGCCGCCCATGCAGCGCGCGCGTCATCCATTCGCGGGCGCGGCCCTCGTCGCCGTGCTCCATCTCTTCGAGCTCGGCCATCAGCGCCGCCACGCGTTGCGTCGGCGCAATCGCCAGCGGGGTCAGCGCGCGGCGCGCCACCACGAATTCCTGCGCGTCGAGCGCGGCGCGCGCGACCGCGAGCGCGCCCTCGATGTTGCCGGGCGATTTCTCGGCCAGCGCCTGGATGCGCACCAGCCGTTCGCGCGCCGAATCGCCCGGCCGCAGATGCGCGTAGCCTTCGGCGAGATCGGGATGCGGATTGTCCTGCCAGGCCGCCTCGATGATGCGCGCAGCCTTGCGCAGGTCGCCGGCTTCGCCGAGGAAGCGGCCGGCCATCGCGGCCGCCGGCACCAGCGTCGGCGCGAGCTTCACGGCTTCGAGCACCAGCGCCTTGGCGCGGTCGCGGTCGCCCTCTTCGGCGGCGAGCGCCTGCGCGGTCAGCAGCACCGCGCGCTGGCGCCGGTACGACGCCTTGTCGATCAGGCCGCTCTTCATGTTGCGCTCGAGCCGTTCGAGCGCGCCGCTCCAGTCGCCGGTCGCGCACCGGAACTCCAGCACCGCCTGCCCGGCCCAGCCCGGCGCGTGCGCGTGCTTCGCCGCCTCTTCGGCGTAGAGCCGTGCCGCAACCGGGTCGGCGTGGCGCTGCGCTTCGATGTAGAGGCCGTGCAGGCCAAGCAGCCTGGTGTCGTCGCGGTTCGCCATCTGGTGGAAGGCGCGCTCGGCCGCTTCGCGATCGCCGGAGAGCTGCGCCGCCTGCGCGCCGAGCAGCAGCGTCAGCGGCTCGCCGGGCGCGCTGCGGTTGGCCTGTTCGAGAAACTTGCGCGCGGTGCGGGCGTCGCCCGAGCCGATCGCGATCAAGCCCTGCGACACCGCGTGATAGCCGCGCACGCCGCGGCGCATCCGCAGATGGTGCGCAAGCGTCTGCGGCGAGCGGAAGATCGCCCGCACGATCGACCACAGCAGCACGGCAGCGGCCGCAATCGCCGCCACCGCGGCGATCAGCACCATCACGGAGGTCTCGACGCGGTAGCCCTGCCAGGTCACCAGCACGTCGCCCGGACGGTCGGCGAGCCAGACCGCCCCGGTCGCCAACAACGCAACGATCGCCAGATAAACAACGACGCGGATCATGCGAGACTACTTTCCGAGCGCGGCCATGCTGTCGGCGGCGAACCGCCGGCTCGCCTCGACCGCGGCGGCACGCGCCTCGGCCTGCTTGATCCAGGCATCGGCCGGCGCCCGCACCGCCGCCGGCAACTTCGCCAGTTCGGCGAGCGCGCCGGCCACGTCGGAGTGCGCGGCCTTCAGCTCGATGCGGGTGATGACGGTGGTGGGATCGTCGCCGGGGACCTCGGCGATCGGCTTGATGCGCACGAGCTTCTCGGCATTGGCCTGCAGCCGCTCCAGAAAGCCGCCGCTCTCGCGATTTGCGACACCGGCAGCCTGATAGAGCGCAGGCGCGAGCAGCGACAACTCGCGGCCGAGCATGACGGCGGTCGGCACGCCCGAGGCGGCGAACGGCTCCAGCGGCGCCAGCGTCTTGTTGTCGGGGGCGAGCGTCGTCACGCTCGAAAGCTCCGCCGCGAACGGGTCGCCGCGGTCGACCGCGTTCTTGAGCGCCGCCGCCACCACCGCCAGCCGGCCGGCGCGATCGGTTTCGAGCGGACGCTTGGCGAGCGCCGCCTCGATCGCCTTTCCGCTCTGCTCGACGGCGCCGACGCGGCCGGTGAGCGTATCGAACTCGCTTCGCACCACCGGCGACGGGCCCAGCGCCGCGACCTTCTTCTCCAGTTCGGCAATCGCCGCCGCATTGGCGTCGGCGCGCTTGCGCGCCTCGCCGGCCAGCGCGGCAATATCGTCGTTGCGGCGGCCAAGCACGGAAACGTTCTCCGCCATCGCCTTGACCTCGCCCTCGATGATGGCGATGCGATTGGCGGTCGCGGGATCGGCCGCCGGCCGGATCGCCGCCACCGCGGTTTCGATCTTGGCCAGCCGTGCGGTCAGCTCTTCGACGATCTTCGGATCGGTGGCGGCCGACGGCGCGCGGTCGGTCAGTTCGCGAAGCTGCTGTTCGACGCGGATCAGCCGCATGTCGAACACGCGGGCGGAATCGTTGGCCGGCGACCCGTCCTTGCTGAAAGCATAAAGCCCGAGCAGCACGATCAGGCCGCCCGCGACCGCCGCCGCGAACGAGCGCCACGGCAGGTTCGGCATCCGGCTGGCGACCGTGCTCGCATTCGTCCGCATATCGCCCAGGCCGGCGCGCCAATCCGGCGACTTCGAAGCCGGCGCCTCCGGGGCTGCCGGACCGGCCGGCGCCGGTTGCTGGTCTGTCTGCACGCTGGGCTCCGGTTGCACTGCCGCATGGGCCTGGGCTGCCTCCGGCTGCGGCGCCTCCGGCGCGGCAGCGGGCTTGCTCTCGATCTCGGTGGCATCCAGATCGATGACCGGCAAGGGCCGGCGGGGTTTGCCAGGCGGCGGCCCGGGCGGGGGGCTGTCACTTGCGGTCATGGCTCGGGCCTTCGATTCACCGGGTGGATGAACACTTTAGCCCATCCTAGTAGCCGAGGCGGCGGCAATTTGGCCATCACGACGAAGGGACCAGGCCGATCAGCAGGGCCTCCTCGGGCCGCGCCGGGACCGCGATTCTCGGCGGCTCCCGCAGCCTCGAGCGGCACCGCCACCTGTTGCGACAGGCAATAATGAAAAGGCCGGAGCGCACTGTCGAGCAGCCCGGCCCGCTTTGCGCAATCGAGGTAAACGGCGGCGCTGCGCTGCGAAAAATGCAGCACCCCGTCGACGGTCCCGGCCCGCAGCGCGGCCTCGGCCGCAGGCGAAAAGCGCTCGGCTTTGACCGCGCGATAGACCACGACGGTCTCGACCGCTACGCCAATGGCCGACAACGCGCCTGCAAGGTCGGCGGCCCGGTCCTCGCCCGCGAGATAGAGGAGCGGGCCCCTGACGCTACGCGGCCGACAGCAGCCGGACCAGATCCTGAGCGTCGCCGTCCGCCGACGCGACCTCGTGGAACCCCGCGGCGCGGGCGGCTTCGGCGGTGCGGCGGCCGACCGCGAAGGCCTGGAGCCTCAGCAATTCGGCGCGCTGCGGATGCTGTTCGATGGCGCGTAACGCATTGGCGCTGGTCAGGATCACGCCGCTCCACGGCCCTGGACCGAGCCGCACGTCGCTCACCGTTTCGATCCGCAACAGCTCGGCCAGCAGCACCTCGTGCCCGCGCGCGCGCAACGCCGCCGCGGTGCGCTCGCCGTCGGGATGCGGCCGGGTCACCAGCAGCCGCACGTCAAGCCTGCACGAAGAAGTCGGCGCCGCCGCGCTGCTTGAGCTCGCGCGCGGCGTCCTCGGCGAGCCGCACCGCGTCCGCGGCCGCACCCTCGCGCGCGGTCTCGAACAGCTCGCTGCCGTCCGGCTTGGCGATCAGGCCGCGGAACCGCACGCGGCCGTCCGCGATGGTTGCGTGGCCGGCGATCGGGGTGCGGCATGAGCCGTCGAGCACGGCGAGGAAGGCGCGCTCGGCGGCGAGCGCGGCCGCGCTTTCGGCGTGGTTCAGCGGCGCGAGCAGCGTTCGCGTTGCGTCGTCATCCGCGCGCGCCTCGATCGCGATGATGCCCTGCCCGACCGCCGGCAGGAATTCGTCGACGGACAGCACCGCGGTCGCCGCGTCCGCGAGGCCGAGCCGCTTGAGCCCGGCGAGCGCCAGCAGCGTGGCGTCCACCACGCCCTCGTCGAGCTTGCGCAGGCGCGTTTCCACGTTGCCGCGGAACGAGACCACCGCGAGATCGGGCCGCAGCCGCTTCGCCAGCGCCTGCCGCCGCAGCGAGGCGGTGCCGATGACCGCGCCCGCAGGCAGCTCACGCAAGGTCTTGGCCTTGCGGCTGATGAAGACGTCGCGCGGGTCTTCGCGCGCCAGCGCCGCCACGATCGCAAGACCGTCCGGCAGCAGCGTCGGCATGTCCTTGGCCGAATGGACCGCGATGTCGATCGCGCCGGCGATGAGCGCCTCCTCGATCTCCTTGGTGAACAGGCCCTTGCCGCCCGCCTCAGCGAGCGGCCGGTCCTGGATCGCGTCGCCGGTGGTGCGGATGATCGCGAGCTCGATGCGTTCGGCGCTGAACCCATGCGCGGCGGCGAGCGCCTCGCGCACCTGCCGCGCCTGCGCCAGCGCGAGCGGCGAGCCGCGCGTACCGATCCGCAAAATCGTTGCCGCGCCAGAGGATTGCACCCCATGACCTCGCAATGCTACGCCGGATGAGGCCGGCAGGGAGCGCGCGATCATAGGCACCCCGGCACGGCCGGAAAAGCTGCTTCTGGCGTTGGACAAGGAACCCGGATGGTTGTGCTCGGCATCGAGACGACCTGCGACGAGACCGCGGCGGCGGTGGTCGAGCGGCTCGAGACCGGGCCGGGCAAGATTCTGTCCAATATCGTGCTGTCGCAGATCAACGAGCACGCGGCCTTCGGCGGCGTGGTGCCGGAGATCGCGGCGCGCGCCCATGTCGAGGCGCTCGACATGATCATCGCCAAGGCGATGAACGATGCCGGGCTGACGTTCAGCCAGCTCGACGGCGTCGCGGTCGCCGCCGGGCCCGGGCTGATCGGCGGCGTCATCGTCGGGCTCACCACCGCCAAGGCGATCGCGCTGGTCGCCGAGAAGCCGCTGATCGCGGTCAATCATCTCGAGGCGCACGCGCTGACCGCGCGCCTCACCGACGACACGCCGTTCCCCTATTGCCTGTTCCTGGCCTCCGGCGGACATACGCAGATCGTCGCGGTGCTCGGCGTCGGCAACTATGTGCGGATCGGCACCACGGTCGACGACGCCATCGGCGAGGCCTTCGACAAGACCGCGAAGCTCCTGGGCCTCGGCTATCCGGGCGGCCCGCAGGTGGAGAAGGAAGCGCATCAGCGGCAATGCCGGCCGCTTCGCGCTGCCGCGGCCGATGCACGGCCGGCCGAATGCCGATTTCTCCCTGTCCGGCCTGAAGACCGCGATGCGGCTCGAGGCCGAGAAGATCGCGCCGCTCAGCGACGAGGACGTGCGCGACCTGTGCGCCTCGTTCCAGCAGGCCGTGGTCGACGTCGTGGCCGACCGGCTGCGCGCCGGCCTGAAGGTGTTCCGCGAGCGCTACGACCGGCCGACCGCGCTGGTCGCCGCCGGCGGCGTCGCCGCCAACGAGTCGATCCGCAAGGTCCTGCACCGCATCGCGTTCGAGGCCGGCACCGTGCTGGTGGTGCCGCCCGCGGAACTGTGCACCGACAACGGCGCGATGATCGCCTGGGCCGGCGCCGAGCGGCTTGCGCTCGGCCTCACCGACACGCTCGATACCGTGCCGCGCGCGCGCTGGCCGCTCGATACGCTGAAGCGGCAGCCGGCCGCCGCGGCCGCGCGCACCAACGATTGACGAGTGCCCCCGATGCGCCGCGAGCTGCCATGACGTTCGATCGCATTGCGGTGATCGGAGCCGGCGCCTGGGGCACGGCGCTCGCCAGCGCGATCGCGCGCGCCGACCGTCCGGTGCTGCTTGCCGCGCGCGACAAGGCCGAGGCCGACGCCATCGAAGCGCGCCGCGAGAGCAGCCGCCTGCCGGGGGTGAAACTCGACGAGCGCATCGGCGTTGCACCGCTGAGCGAGGCCGTCGGCCCCTATGACGCGATCCTGCTCGCGGTGCCGGCGCAAGACCTGCGGTCCGCCGCCGAGGTGATCGCGGCGACCGTGGTCGAGGGCACCCCGGTGGTCGCGTGCGCCAAGGGCATCGAGCGCGGCTCGCACAAGTTCATGACCGAGGTGATCGCCGAGTGCGCGCCCACCGCACTGCCCGCGATCCTGTCCGGCCCGAGCTTCGCCGCCGACGTGGCGCGCGGCCTGCCGACCGCGGTGACGCTCGCCGCCGGCGACGAGAGCGTCGCCGCCGAACTGGCCCGCTGCCTCGGCTCGGCAACGTTCCGGCTCTATCACTCGACCGACATGCGCGGCGTCGAGATCGGCGGCGCCGCCAAGAACGTGCTGGCGATCGCGGCCGGCATCGTCGCCGGCCGCGGGCTCGGCGCCAGCGCGGCGGCGGCCGTCACCACGCGCGGCTTCGCCGAGCTGTTCCGGTTCGGCAAGGCGCTATGGCGCGCGCGCCGAGACGTTGACCGGCCTGTCGGGACTTGGCGACCTGATCCTGACCTGCTCGAGCCCGCAGTCGCGCAATTATTCGCTCGGCGTCGCGCTCGGCCAGGGGCGTTCGCCGTCCGGCGCCGGTCGACGCGCTGGCGGAAGGTGCGTTCACCGCGCCGGTGCTGCTCGATCTCGCGGATGCGAAAGGAATAGAATTACCGATTGCGCGCGCGGTTGCCAACATTCTGGCCAACCGGGTAAGTGTAGACGGGGCGATTGACAATTTATTGACGCGGCCATTTCGAGCGGAGGGCTAAATGACTTATTGGCTGATGAAGACCGAGCCCGAGGAATTTTCCTGGGACGACTGCGTCAAGCGCGGCGTGAAGGGCGAGCCCTGGACCGGCGTGCGCAACTTCACCGCCCGCGGTCACCTCAAGAACATGAAGAAGGGCGAACAGGCGTTCTTCTATCACACCGGCGAGGAGCGTCAGATCGTCGGCATCGCGGAGATCGTCCGCGAAGCCTATCCGGATCCGACCGACGCCAAGGGCATCTTCAAGGCGGTCGACGTGAAGTCGGTCAAGCCGCTGCCGAAGCCGGTCACGCTCGCCGCCGTCAAGGCGGCGCCGCGCCTCAAGGACATGGCGCTGGTGAAATACAGCCGGCTGTCGGTGCAGCCGGTGACCGCGGGCGAATGGAAGATCGTGTGCAAGATGGGCGGGATGAAAGAGTAGCGGCGCTTGCCGCGCGTACGCCCCTTCCCCAGAGCAGCGATCCGACGTTAGGCTGGCGCCTCCAGGACCGGAGGGAGCGCGATGAATTTTCACCTTACGATCGTGCTTGCGGCGGTCGCGGCCTGGCTCGCGGGCGCCGCCTGGTACGCGATCTTCGGAAAAGCCTGGATAGCCGCGCTCGCCATCGCGCCGGACAAGATGGCGGCGATGCGGCAGGGGCCGCAGGCCTATCTGCCGTTCGTCTATGCGTTCGTGGCCGAACTGGTGATGGCGTGGATGCTGGCCGGGCTGTTGCAGCACCTGGCGCCGAGCTTCCCGATCTCGGTCAGGAACGGCGTGATCTCGGGCCTCCACCTGTGGGTCGCGTTCGTGCTCACCGTCATGCTGGTCAACAACAGCTTCGCCCACCGCGACTGGCGCCTGCTCCTGATCGACGGCGGCCACTGGCTGGTCGTGATGGTGCTGATGGGAGCAATCCTCGGCGCCATGATATAGTGACAGCAAGCCGCCCGCAGCGCGCGGCAGGATCAAAGAGGAAGTCTCATGCGTACCTTGTCGTTTGCGGCGATCGCAGTCGTCGCCATCGCGGCAATCGCCGCGGTCTCGACCACGAGCACCGCGGAGAGTCCGTTCGGCGATGCGAACGCGGAACCGGCGCCGTTCAATCCTCAGATGAGCGCGCTCATGGGCATGCTGATCGCACCGCGCCACGCCAAGATCGGGCTGGCCGGCCAGACCGAGAATTGGCCGCTCGCCGGCTATGCGCTGAAGGAGCTCAAGCAGGGCCTCTTCGTGATCGCCAGGGCGGTCCCGCGCTGGAAAGGCCTGCCGGTCCCCGACCTGTTCGATGCCGCGGTGAGCCAGCCGCTGGCGGTGCTGGACTTCGCCATCAAGGCCGGCGAGCCGCGCCAGTTCGCCGAGGCCTACGGCAAGCTGACCGCCGGCTGCAACGCCTGCCACGCCACCACCGACCACCCGTTCGTGGTGATCAAGGCACCCGACTCCGCGGCGGCGTTCCCCAACCAGGATTTCGGGGTGAAGCGCTAGTTCTTCACGCCGATATCCTTGATCACCTTGCCGTACTTCTCGTAGTCGCCGCGGATGCGCGCGGAGAATTCCGCCGGCGTCGTGATGTAGGGTTCGCCCGCACCGGCGGCCGACAGCTTTTCGGCATAGTCCGGCTGCGCCAGCACCGCGTTCACCTCGTTGCGCAACCGTTCGACGATCGCAGCGGGCGTGCCGACCGGCGCGAAGATCCCCTGCCAGATGGTGACCTCGTAGCCGGGATAGATTTCGGCGATCGCCGGCAGTTCCGGCAGCAGCGGCGAGCGCTGCGGGCCGCTGACCGCGAGGCCGCGCAATTGGCCCGAACGCACCATCGGCGCGACCGAGCCGCCGCCGAACATGGCGGCGACGTCGCCCGCCATCACGGCGAGCGCCGCCGGCCCGCCGCCGCGATACGGCACGTGCACGAGATCGATGCCGGCGCGCAGCTTCAGCAGTTCCATCGCCAGATGGTGCTCGCTGCCGTTGCCGATCGACGCGTAGAACAATCGCCGGCGTCGTGCGCTGCGCCAGCGCGATGAAGTCGCGGAAGTCCTTGACCGCGAGCTTCGGATTGGCAGTCAGCGCGAGGCTGTTCGACTGCACGGTCGCGACCGGCACGAGGTCCTTGAGCGGATCGAACGACATCTTGCCGTAGAGGTGCGGATTGATGCCGAACAGCGCGCTCGGGCCGGCCAGCAGGGTGTAGCCGTCGGGCAGCGCATGCACGACCAGTTCGCCCGCGATGTTGCCGTTGGCGCCGGGCCGGTTGTCGATCACCACCGGCTGGCCGAGACGCGCCGACAGCGGCTGCCCCACCAGCCGCGCCACGATGTCGGCAGCGCCGCCCGGCGGAAACGACACCAGCAGCTTGATCGGCCGGCTCGGATAGGTCTGCGCCGCCGCGGCAAACGGTTCCGCGATCAGGAGCGCTGCGACTGCAAACCGGGCCAAATATGACATCGCGTGCGCTCGCCTTTCGCTTTGATCCAAGTCAAGACCGCGCGGCCCGAGACGCGGCAATTCGACAACCAAAGTCGAACATCCGCAGCCTTGTCGCTCGGACGGGCATCGTCGCATAATGGCGGCAGCGGTAAAAGAATGGCGCGGTCCTCCGACCGGAGGGGCATGCGTCACCTGGAGGAACGACCGATGTCGGACAAGATTTACGACGTTTCAGCCGAGTGGAAGCGGCGCGCGTTCATCGACGAGGCCAAATACCAGGAGATGTACGCCCGCTCGATCAAGGATCCGAACGGCTTCTGGGCCGAGCAGGCCAAGCGCATCGACTGGATGAGGCCGTTCAGCAAGGTCAAGAACACCACCTTCGGGCCCGGCGACGTCTCGATCAAATGGTTCGAGGACGGCACGCTCAACGTCGCCTACAACTGCATCGACCGCCATCTTGCCAAGCGCGCCGAGCAGACCGCGATCATCTGGGAGGGCGACGACCCGAACGACTCCAAGCACATCACCTATCAGGAACTGCACGACGAGGTCTGCCGCTTCGCCAACATCCTGCGCAACCGCAACGTCGAGAAGGGCGACCGCGTCACCATCTACCTGCCGATGATCCCGGAGGCGGCCTACGCGATGCTCGCCTGCGCGCGCATCGGCGCCATCCACTCGGTGGTGTTCGGCGGCTTCTCGCCCGACTCGCTCGCCAACCGCATCGAGGACTGCCAGTCGAAGGTGGTCATCACCGCCGACGAAGGCGTGCGCGGCGGCCGCAAGATTCCGCTCAAGGCCAACACCGACGCCGCCATCGCCAAGGTCGGCAACGTCGATCACGTCATCGTGGTGAAGCGCACCGGCGGCGCGGTCGACATGGATCCGGTGCGCGACGTCTGGTATCACGAAGCCGCCGACATGGTGACCAGCGAGTGCCCGTGCGAGGAGATGAGCGCGGAAGACCCGCTGTTCATCCTCTACACGTCGGGCTCGACCGGCAAGCCCAAGGGCGTGCTGCACACCACCGGCGGCTACTGCGTCTACACCTCGATGACGCATCAATACGTGTTCGACTATCACGACGGCGACATCTACTGGTGCACCGCCGACGTCGGCTGGGTCACCGGCCACAGCTACATCGTCTACGGGCCGCTCTCGAACGGCGCGACCACGCTGATGTTCGAAGGCGTGCCGAACTATCCGACCATGTCGCGGTTCTGGGAGGTCATCGACAAGCACAAGGTCAACATCTTCTACACCGCGCCGACCGCGATCCGCGCGCTGATGCAGGCGGGCGACGCGCCCGGTGAAGAAGACCTCGCGCGCGTCGCTGCGGCTGCTCGGCAGCGTCGGCGAGCCGATCAATCCGGAAGCCTGGGAGTGGTACCACCGCGTGGTCGGCGACGGCCGCTGCCCGATCGTCGACACCTGGTGGCAGACCGAGACCGGCGGCATCCTGATCACGCCGCTGCCCGGCGCGATCCCGCAGAAGCCCGGCTCCGCCACCAAGCCGTTCTTCGGCGTGATCCCGCAGATCGTCGACGCCGAGGGCAAGGTGCTGGAAGGCGCGACCTCCGGCAATCTCTGCATCGCGGATTCCTGGCCGGGCCAGATGCGCACCGTGTTCGGCGATCACCAGCGCTTCATCGAGACCTACTTCAAGACCTATCCGGGCAAGTACTTCACCGGCGACGGCTGCCGGCGCGACGCCGACGGCTATTACTGGATCACCGGCCGCGTCGACGACGTGATCAACGTCGCCGGCCACCGCATGGGCACCGCCGAGGTCGAGAGCGCGCTGGTGGCGCACGCCAAAGTGTCGGAAGCGGCCGTCGTCGGCTATCCGCACGACATCAAGGGCCAGGGCATCTACGCCTATGTGACGCTGATGAGCGGCGAGCAGCCGACCGAGGAGTTGCGCAAGGAACTGGTGGCGTGGGTGCGCAAGGAGATCGGCCCGATCGCCTCGCCCGACCTGATCCAGTTCGCGCCCGGCCTGCCGAAGACCCGCTCCGGCAAGATCATGCGCCGCATCCTGCGCAAGATCGCCGAGGACGAGTACGGCAATCTCGGCGACACCTCGACGCTCGCCGATCCGGCGGTGGTCGACGATCTGGTGAAGAACCGGCAGAACAAGCGGGAAAGCGCCTAAACCACCGTGATCGCTTGCACCGATTCGCGTCGGTCATGCCTTGCGAAAGCGGGCATCCGGCGATGCTCTCAAGACGGTCGGATCGCCGCTTTCGCGCGCGATGACACCGAAGAATGGCGCGAGCGCGCGACCACGCGTACGCCATCGTCCGCGCCCGGCGCGGCTCCATCCCGATCCGTGATCTATAGCTCAGGCCATTCGAGCTGGCTGTGCCGTGCGCGCCACAGTCGCCCGCATTCTTTACCAAACGCTAACCGTGTTCGACGGTTTCGGCTGACAGTGCGGCAATTCGCCCGTTAAGGTTACCGCGATCGGGCGTCGTTCGGGGGATACCGAGCGGTTGGTTCGGCGTCGCGATCAAAGGGATCCACGGGCAACGAACGGGCTCAATCATGAAACTCACTCGATGGCTGGCAGCCGCCGCAGCTGCCGTTTCGCTTCTCGCCGTCGCGCAATCCGCGCAGGCTCGGGAAATCATCGGCTTCAACGAGAAGTACTCGGCCGGCACCATCGTGGTGAAAACCGGCGAGCGTCATCTCTATTACGTGCTCGGCAACGGCAAGGCGGTCCGCTACACCGTCGGCGTCGGCAAGGCCGGCAAGCAATGGACCGGCACCTCGATTATCGACGGCAAGCATCTGCGGCCGGCCTGGTCGCCGCCCGCCGACGTGAAGCGCGACAAGCCTTCGCTGCCGAACCTCATTGCTGGCGGCTCGGGGAAAAACCCGATGGGCGCCGCGGCGCTGACGTTGAGCGGCGGCCAGTACGCCATCCACGGCACCAACGTGCCGGACTCGATCGGCGGCTTCGTGTCCTACGGCTGCATCCGCATGTACAACCAGGATGTGCTCGATCTCTACGGCCGCGTCAGCTTCGGCACGACGGTGGTCGTGACCCGCTGAATGGCTCGCAATCGAAGTGAGGCCACGGCGATGGAGCCCGGGTTCTGCCCGGGCTTCATTGTGTTTTGAGGCGCCTGCCCTGCGCTAACCGGCCGTCCCGCTGCACTTTCGCGCCGGCCGCAGTCCTGCGGGTCAGTGCCTCGGCGACGACGCGGCCGCCATATTTGTCGAGCGTGACACGCGATACCGCGACCACGCCTTCGTTGACTGTGATTCGCCACTACAACTTATGAGCGAGTTTTTCTTTAAGCAATCTTAAGTTGCGAGGCCGTCAGAAATCCGACGCGATGCCTTTGCTTTCCCAATCGCCATAACGGGTTGGCTCGGGGCCGTCGCGCCCCTGCAATTCCCTCGGCCGTTCGGCCGCAGCCCGGTCATGGGCCGCCCGGCGCGCCTCGGCCTCGGCCAGCGCCCGCTCGGCGGCCGGCGCGAGCGGCCGCTTCGGAGCGGCCTCCGCGGGCGGCGTCTCAGCCTTCTGCCCGGGCTTGGCTCGGGATTCGTCGTCGTGCATGCCGCAAAACTAGGGGCCCGCACGACCTGCCACAATGGCCGGGTCGCGGGCCGGCCGGGATTCGTGCAAAGGAGGCGCATGGCTCAACCATCCCGCCACCGCCGCCCCCGAAGTCGCCGGCCTCGCCGCCCGGCGCATCGCCGCCGACATCCTCGAAGGGGTGCTGCTCCGCCATCGTCCGCTCGATGGCGAACTCGACTCCGCGGCGCTCGCCGCCACTGCCGGACCGCGACCGCGCGCTCGTGCGCCACCTGGTCGCGACCGTGCTGCGCCGGCTCGGCACGTTGCGGCATCTCGTCGGCCACCTGCTCGAGCGCGGCCTGCCGGCCGACACGCCACGCGTGGAGACCACGCTCCTCCTCGGGGCCGCGCAGATTCTCTGGCTCGACGTGCCCGACCATGCCGCCGTCGATCTCGCGGTGCGGCTGGTGCAGGCCGACCGGCGCGCGGCGCGCTATGCGAAGCTCGTCAACGGCGTGCTGCGGCGCGTCGCGCGCGACGGCAAGCAGCAGGTCGCCGGCCTCGACACCGTGACGCTCGATACGCCGGATTGGCTGATGGCGCGCTGGGTCCGACACTACGGCGCCGACATCGCGCGCGCGATCGCCGCCGCCAACGGCCACGAACCGGCGCTCGACGTGACGGTGAAGCGCGATCCGCAGCATTGGGCGGAGGTGCTCAATGGCCGCGTGCTGCCGACCGGCACGGTGCGCACGGCGGCGCATGGACCGGTGCCGGCACTGCCGGGCTTCGACGATGGCGAATGGTGGGTGCAGGACGCCGCCGCGGCATTGCCCGTGCAACTGCTCGGCGACGTGCGCGGCCGCAGCGTCGCCGACCTTTGCGCCGCGCCCGGCGGCAAGACCGCGCAGCTCGCCGCCGCCGGCGCCGTCGTCACCGCGGTCGACCGCGCGCCCAAGCGCATCGAGCGTGTGCAGCAGAATCTCGCGCGGCTGAAGCTATCGGCCGAGACCGTCGTGGCCGACGCCACGCAATGGCGCGGCGGCCCGTTCGACGCGGTGTTGATCGACGCACCGTGCTCGTCGACCGGCACGATTCGCCGCCATCCCGACATTCCCTGGCTCAAGAGCGAGGCCGACATCGTCAAGCTCGCCGCGCTCCAGCGCCGCCTCCTGGCGAACGCGGTCGAACTGACGCGGCCGGGCGGCGTGCTGGTCTACTGCACCTGCTCGCTCGAACCGGACGAAGGCATCGACATCGTCCGCGATTTCCTGGCGCGTGACCCCCGCGTCGTGCGCGTACCGATCCTGGCCGCCGAAATTCATGGCCTTGGCGAATTCATTACCTCCGACGGCGATCTGCGCACCCTGCCCTGTCATCTGCCTGACACTGATTCGCGCATGGGCGGGCTCGACGGCTTCTTTGCCGCACGTCTGCGAAGGATTTGAAGGACTTAGCGCAGTTGGCCGGGGGTCCGCGCTTCGCTATCTTGGCCCTTCGGCGGGAACCGGGACGGTCCCCCGGCCGTCAATAGAGGAAGCAGGCCTGTCGATGGCGCGCGTTTCGGTCGCGGAGCGGACCAAGCTGTCCGCGTTCCTGGTACGAGGCGCCTCCCGCAGGCTCTTCGGCCGCGTCCTTGCGCACCCGATCGTGCAATGGCCGTTCTCGTTCGGCAAGCCGGACCGGCTGGTGATCGCGCCGCAGGATCTGCGCACCACCGACGCCACGCGGGCGAGCGAGATCTATGCCGGCCGCTTCGCCTTCGCCGGCAAGGTCGTGGTCTGCGACGCGCGCTCGCCGTTCGAAGGCAAGGCGCCGTCGGAAGACTGGGCCGCGGCGCTGCACGGCTTCGGCTGGTTGCGCCATCTGCGCGCCGCCGAATCCGGCATCAGCCGCGCCAATGCGCGCGCGCTGGTCGACGAATGGATCACGCTCAACAGCTCGCAGGATCCGATCGCGTGGCGGCCGGACGTGGTGGCGCGCCGCGTGATCTCGTGGCTCAGCCAGGCGCCGCTGGTGGTCGACGACAGCGACGCGCGCTTCTATCGCCGCTTCCTGCGCAGCCTGACCCGCCAGGTGCGGCATCTGCGGCATACGATGTCCGACGCACGCGACGGCGTGCCGCGGCTGCAGGTCGCAATCGCGCTCGCCACGGCGTCGCTCTGCATGGCGGGGCAGCAGCGCCACATCCGCGCCGCCACCAAACGGCTCACCGACGAGCTCGACCGCCAGATCCTGCCCGACGGCGGCCATATCAGCCGCAACCCGGGTGCGCTGGTCGAGCTGATGATCGATCTGCTGCCGCTGCGCACGGTGTTCACGTCGCGCAATATCGCGTCGCCGCCCGCCTTGCTCAACGCCATCGACCGGATGATGCCGATGCTGCGCTTCTTCCGGCACGGCGACGGCAATTTCGCGCTGTTCAACGGCATGGGGCCGACGCCGACCGACGTGCTGAGCACGATCCTGGTCTACGACGATGCTCGCGGTGCGCCGCTCGCGAGCGCGCCGCATTCCGGCTACCAGCGGCTCGAAGCCGGCAACACCCTGGTGCTGATGGACACCGGCCTCGGCCCGCCGATGGCGGCGAGCCAGGAGGCGCATGCCGGCTGCCTGTCGTTCGAGTTGTCGGTCAAGCAGCAGCGCATCGTGGTCAATTGCGGGCTGCCCGGCACCGGCCGCGAGAACTGGCGGCAGGTCGCGCGCGCCACCGCCGCGCACTCGACCGTGACCTTGAACGATACCTCGTCGTGCCGCTTCATCGAGGCCACCTCGGTCAGGCGCATGCTCAACGGCATGCCGATGGTGGGCGGCCCGCGCCAGGTCGGCATCGCACGCGAGCAGGACGGCGGCACCATCATCCTGCGGACTTCGCACGACGGCTACGCCGACATCTTCAACGTGGTGCATCACCGCGTCATCATGCTGGCAGCCGACGGGCTCAGGCTCGACGGCGAGGACACCTTCGTTCCCGCGAAGGGCGACGCCATCCCGGGTAACAAGGACCAGTTCGCGGTGCGCTTCCACCTGCATCCCTCGATCAAGGCGACGCGCCTGACCGACGGCCACAGCGCCATGCTGATGATGCCCAATAAGGAAGTGTGGACCTTCAGCGCCTACGAGGACCGGGTCGACATCGAGGAGAGCGTCTACCTTGCCGGCACCGAGGGTCCGCGCCGCACCGTGCAGATCGTGCTCTACGGCCGCGCCCGCAAGGTGATGCGGGTGCAATGGACGTTCGCGCTCGCTACCGCGGCTCCGGCCGCAACAGCGCGCCGGGCGCGCGCCGATGAACCGCAATTGCCGCTGGAGAGCAAATGACCGAACGCTTGTGCTGCGTGACCCGCGCGCTGTTGTCCGTATCCGACAAGACCGGCCTCGTCGATTTCGCCCGCGCGCTCGCCGGCCACGGCGTCGAACTCGTCTCGACCGGCGGCACCCGCAAGGCGCTGGCCGATGCCGGCCTCACGGTGCGCGACGTCGCCGATCTGACCGGCTTCCCCGAGATGATGGACGGCCGCGTCAAGACGCTGCATCCGAAGGTGCACGGCGGGCTGCTGGCGATCCGCGACAACGCCGAGCACGCATCGTCGATGAAGGCGCACGGGATCGCGCCGATCGACCTGCTGGTGGTCAATCTCTATCCGTTCGAAGTAACGGTCGCGAAGGGTACCGACTACCAGACCGCCATCGAGAACATCGACATCGGCGGGCCGGCGATGATCCGCGCGGCGGCGAAGAACCATGCCGACGTGGCCGTCATGGTCGATCCGGGCGATTACGCGTCCTTGCTCGCCGAGCTTAAGACGCATGACGGCGCGACCACGTTCGCGTTCCGCCAGAAACTCGCCGCCAAGGCCTACGCGCGCACCGCCGTCTATGACGCGGCAATCTCCAACTGGTTCGCGCGCGAGCTCAACGACCCGACCCCGCCCTATCGCGCCTTCGGCGGCAAGCTCGCCGAGCCGCTGCGCTACGGCGAGAACCCGCACCAGTCGGCGGCGTTCTACCGAGTGCCCGAGCGGCGCGCCGGCGTCGCCACCGCGCGGCAACTGCAGGGCAAGCAGCTCTCCTACAACAACATCAACGACACCGACGCGGCGTTCGAATGCGCCGCCGAGTTCGACCCCAAGCGCACCGCCGCCTGCGTCATCGTCAAGCACGCCAATCCCTGCGGCGTGGCGGAAGGCTGGAGCCTGGTCGACGCCTATCAGAAGGCGCTGCGCTGCGACCCGGTCTCGGCGTTCGGCGGCATCGTGGCGCTCAACCAGAAGCTCGACGCCGATGCGGCGCGCGCCATCACCGAGATCTTCACCGAGGTCATCATCGCGCCGGACGCCAGCGAAGAAGCGGCCGCGATCGTGGCGGCGAAGAAGAATCTGCGCCTCCTCGTCACCGGCGGCCTGCCCGATCCGCGCGCCCAGGGCCTGCTGGTGAAATCGGTCGCCGGCGGACTGCTTGTCCAGTCTCGCGACAATGCGGTGGTCGACGACATGGACATGAAGGTCGTCACCAGGCGCGCGCCGACCAACGCGGAGCTGCGCGACCTCGCGTTCGCGTTCCGGGTGGCGAAGCACGTCAAGTCGAACACCATCGTCTACGCCAAGGACTGCGCCACCGTCGGCGTTGGCGCCGGCCAGATGAGCCGCATCGATTCGGCGCGCATCGCCGCGCGCAAGGCCGAGGACGCCGCCGCCGAGGCAAAGCTCGCGGCGCCGCTGACCAAAGGCTCGGTGGTCGCCTCCGATGCGTTCTTCCCGTTCGCCGACGGGCTATTGGTGGCGATCGAGGCGGGCGCGACCGCGGTGATCCAGCCCGGCGGCTCGATGCGCGACAACGAGGTGATCAAGGCCGCCGACGACCATGATATCGCGATGGTGTTCACCGGCACGCGGCACTTCCGGCACTGACCGGCCCGGTCACTCCGGCTTGATGCCGGCATACCGGATCACCTTGCCCCACTTCTCCGTCTCGGCCGCGATATGCCGGCTGAAATCGGCGGGCGAGCCCGGCAGCGGCTCGCTGCCGAGCTCCGCGAACCGCGCCTGGATCGCCGGATCGGCAAGAACCACATTGATCTCCCGGTTGAGCCTGTCGACGATCTCGGCCGGTGTGCCCTTCGGCGCGCCGATGCCGAGCCAACCGTTCACCGCATAGCCCGGGACGACCTCGGCGACGCTCGGCACGTCGGGCAGCGCCGGCAAGCGCCGCGCCGACGTCACCGCCAGCGCGCGCAACCGGCCGGACTGGATGTGCGGCAGCACCGACGTCATCGAATCGAACATCACATGCACGTCGCCCGCGACCACCCCGGCGAGCGCCGGCACCGTGCCCTTATAGGGCACGTGCACCATGTCGA
The DNA here is from genome assembly GCA_963749815.1 of uncultured Alphaproteobacteria bacterium. GTDB lineage: Bacteria > Pseudomonadota > Alphaproteobacteria > Rhizobiales > Xanthobacteraceae > VAZQ01. Next base: position 60,161 of record CAVVON010000007.1, read on the forward strand.
CACCGGCCATCATCTTGAACAGTTCGCCGGAGAGATGGCTCAGGTTGCCGGCGCCGCTCGAGGTCAGGTTGAACTTGCCGGGATTGGCCTTGGCGGCGGCGATGAACTCGGCGAGCGTCCGCGCCGGCAGCGACGGATTGACCACCATCGCGAACGCGCCGAAGTAGACGCCGGACACCGGCGCAATGTCGTTCGCCACGGTGACGGGGTTCTTCTCGTAGAGCGAGACATTGATCGCATGCGGCGTCGCGATCAGCAGCAGCGTGTAACCGTCCGCCGGAGCGCGCGCGACCGCCTGCAGCGCCAGATTGCCGCCGGCACCCGGCCGGTTGTCGATCACGATCGCCTGGCCGAGCCGCTGCGACAGCGCCTGGCCGACGATGCGCGCGGTGATGTCGGGCGCGCCACCGGCCGGAACGAACACCACCAGGGTGATGGGCCGCCCCGGATAGCTTTGCGCACACGCGCCCCCGCGAACAGGGGCAGCACGGCGGCACCCGTGGCGAGACGCATCAATCGACGGCGTGACAGCGTCATGGCGTCCTCTTCGATTCTCGTTCGCGCCGGCGCGTGCGCGCTCACTCCGCCCTGATGCCCGCGAACCGGATGACCTTGGCCCACTTCTCGGTCTCGTCCGCGATCAGCTTGCCGAACGCCGCGGCCGAGCCGGCCAGCGGCGGGCCGCCGAGATCGGCGAGCCGCGCCTTGATCTTGGCATCGGCGAACGCCGTGTTGATCTCGCGGTTGAGCGTCTCGACAATTTCGGCCGGCGTCGCCTTGGGCGCAGCGATGCCCCACCAGTTGCTGGCCTCGTAGCCCGGCACGAATTCGGCCACGGCCGGCACATCCGGCAACACCTCGTTGCGCGCCGACGAGGTGACGGCGAGCGCGCGTACCGTGCCGGCCTTGACGTATTCGATCGACGAGGTCACCGAGCCGAACAGCACCTGCACCTGTCCGGCGATCACGTCGGTCAGCGCCGGCGCCGCGCCGCGATAGGGCACATGAACCATCTTGGTGCCGGTCATCAGGTTGAACAGTTCGCCGCAGAGATGATTGGACGAGCCGACGCCGGCGGAGCCGAAATTGACCCGGTCCGGGTTGGCCTTCGCATAGGCGATGAATTCCGGAATCGTCCTGGCCGGCAGCGACGGCGTCACCAGCATGACATTCGGCACAAGCAGGATTCCGGAGACCGGTGCGATGTCGCGCAGGAAATCGTAGCTCAGCTTGTCGTAGAGCGTCGCGTTGATCGCCGCCGCCGGGCTGACCGCGAGCAGCGTGTAGCCGTCGGGGCTCGCATTCACGACCGTCTCGGTCGCGATATTGCCGCCGGCGCCCGGCCGGTTCTCGATCACGAACGGCTGGCCAAGCCGTTCGCTCAGCCACTGCCCGATCAGGCGCGCGACGATGTCGGTGCCGCCGCCGGCCGCAAGCCCGACGATGACCCGCACCGGCCGCGCCGGATAGGCCTGAGCCTGCGCGAGCCGCATGACCGCCGGGAGCGCGAGCGCGGTCCCTGCCGCCCGAAGAAACCGGCGACGCCGGCGATCCATCGCGTCACTCCACCTTGGCGCCGGAGAATTTCACCACCTTGGCCCATTTCTCCGTCTCGTCCGCGATCAGCTTGCCGAAATCGGCCGGCGAGCCGGGCATCGGCGTGCAGCCCAATTCCATCAGCCGGGTCCTGACCCGGGGCTCGCCCAGCACCGCGTTGATCTCGCGGTTGAGCCTGCCGACGATCTCCTCCGGCGTTTCCCTCGGCGCGCCGATGCCGTACCAGGCGCTCGCCTCGTAGCCCGGCAGAAATTCGCCGAGCGTCGGCACATCCGGCAGCTCCGCCGCGCGCATCACCGTCGTCACTGCCAGCGCGCGCAGCTTCCCGGTCCGGATGTATTCGAGCGAGCTCGGCGTGGTGACGAAATAGAGCTGCATCTGCCCGGCCAGCAGATCGGTCACCGCCGGCGCCGCGCCGCGGTACGGCACGTGCTGGATGTCGACGCCGGCCATCATCTTGAACAGCTCGCCCGCAAGATGCGGCGAACTGCCGACGCCGGACGACGCCATGTTGATCTTGCCCGGATTGGCCTTGGCGTAGGCGATGAACTCCGGAACGGTCGTGGCCGGCACCGACGGATGCACCACCAGGACGTTCGGCACCCGCACGATGCCGGCGACCGGCGCGATGTCGCGGATGAAATTGAAATTGAGCTTCGGGTACAGCGTCGCGTTGATCGCGTTCGGCGCGCCGACGAACAGCAGCGTGTAGCCGTCGGGCGCCGCCCGGACCACCGACTCGGTCGCGATATTGGTGCCGGCGCCGGGCCGCGTCTCGATGATGAACGGCTGGCCGAGCCGCTCGCTCAGCGGCTGCACCACCACCCGCGAAATGATGTCGGTCGTGCCGCCCGAGGTGTAGCCGATGATCCAGCGCACCGGCTTCGCCGGATAGTTCTCCGCGCGCGCCACCCGCGGCACGGCGGCGAGCGCGATTGCGCCGGCCGCCTCGCCCAGGAACCGGCGGCGCGAACGCATCATCGAAGGCTTCCGAGAGAACGTCACCGGTTCACCTGCCTCAATCGATCTGCAAGCCGAGCGCCTTCACCACCGGCCGCCAGAACGCGATGTCGTTTTCCAGACAGCGGCGGAATTTCTCCGGCGTGGTGTCGAGGCTGGCTTCGAAGCCCGATTCGATCAGCTTCTGCTTGTATTCGGGGTCGGCGAGCGCCGCGCGCGTCGCCTGCGCGATCTGCTCGACGATCGGCTTCGGCGTCCCGGCCGGGGCGACCGGCCCGATGGTGGTCTGATTGGCCAGGCCGGGGAAGCCCGCCTCCGCGACGGTCGGCAATTCGGGTGCGGCGGCAAGCCGCGCGGGACTGGTAACCGCGAGCACCCGCAGCTTGCCGGTCCGGTGCAGCTCGAGCGACTGCCCGGTGGCCGCCACCACCGCCATCGCCACCTGTCCGCTGATCAGGTCCGCCATCGTCGGCCCCGCGCCGCGATAGGGCACCTGCACGAGTTCCGGCAATTCGGCGAGCAGCTTGAACATCTCGCCGGTCAGTTGATTGACCGACCCGACGCCGACATGGCCGTAGGACAGCTTGCCGGCATTGGCCTTGGCGTAAGCGACGAATTCCTTCAGCGTCGTCGCCGGCACCGATGGATGCACCACGAGCGCGATGGTGACCACCGCCACGCCCGCGATCGGATCGAGATCCTTGACCGGATCGTAGAGCGGCCGCGCCTTCAGCAGCGCTTCGTTGACGGTCGGAAGGCTGCCGCCCATCAGGATGGTGTAGCCGTCGGGCTTCGCGCGCGCGACCGCCGCCGCGCCCAGCGAACTGCCGCCGCCGCCGATGTTCTCGATGATGATCGTGCCGAGCAGCGACTTCATCTTCTCGGCCCACGGGCGTCCGACCGAGTCGAACGCGCCGGCGGGCGGAAACGGCACCACGACCCGGATCGGCCGATCCGGATAGGTCTGCGCGCAGGCGATGCGCGACGCGACTGGAAGCGCGGCGGCGCCCGCCGCCAGATGCAGGAATTGCCGACGAGGAAGCTGCATGTCGTGTCCTCCCGAAATCCTTGCGCACCAATCCGGTTGCCGCACTCACTCCGCCTTGACGTTCGCCTCACGCACCACCTTCGCCCACTTGTCCGTCTCGGCCGCCACGAACGCGCCGTAGGCGGCTGGCGTCAGCGGCATCGGCGTGTTGCCGAGTTCGGTGTACTGCGCCTTGATCTTCGGGTTGGCGAGAGCCGCATTGACCTCGCGGTTGAGCATCTCGATCGCGTCCGGCGGCGTCCCCGCCGGCGCGCCGATCCCGATCCAGACGCTGGCATCGTAGCCGGGCACGGTCTCGGCGATCGCCGGCACATCGGGCAGCACATCCGAACGCCTGGCGGTGGTCACGCCCAGCGGGCGCAGCTTGCCGGCGCGGATGTGCGGCAGCGAGGCCGGCACCGCGTCCACCATCACCTGCACCTGGCCGCCGAGCAGGTCCACGTGCGCGGGCGGCGAGCCGCGATAGGGCACATGGGTCATGCTGATGCCGGTCATCGATTTGAACAGTTCGCCGGCGAGATGGCTGACGCTGCCGACGCCGCTCGACGCGATGTTGATCTTGCCGGGGCTGGCCTTGGCCTGCGCGATCAGTTCCGCAACGGTGTTCGCCGGAACCGACGGGTTGACCTCGAGCACCATCGGCAGGCTGACGATGCCGGCGACCGGCACGATGTCGCGAAGCAGATTGAAGCGCAGCGACGGATAGAGCGACACGTTGCTGGCATTGGCGGTGGTCATCCAGAGCAGCGTGTAGCCGTCCGGCGGCGCGCTCACGACCGCTTGCGCGGCGATGTTGGTGCCGGCGCCGGGCTTGTTCTCGATGATGACCGGCTGACCGAGACGATCCGCCAGCCACGGTCCCATGATGCGCGCGCTGATGTCGGTCGAGCTGCCGGCCGGAAAGCCGACCACGAGATGGATCGGACGCGCCGGATAGGCTTGCGCCTTGGCGGCGCGCGGCACGGCAGGCCACACGACAGCGCCGGCTGTCAGTTGCAGAAAGCGGCGGCGCGCAAGCTTCATGCTGTCGTCCCTTGCCCTCATCGAACGGCGGCGCGGCGCCTACTCCACCTTGATGTTGGCCGCACGAATGACCTTCGCCCAGCGCGCCGCCTCGTCCCTGATGATCGCCGCGAACTCATCCGGCGTATTGGCCACCGGCACGAAGCCGATCGCGTCGAGACGCTCCTTCACCTCGGGCGATCCGACGATCCGCACGATCTCCGCATGCAGCAGCTCGACGATCGCCTTGGGCGTCCCCGCCGGGGCGAGCACGCCCAGCAAGGTGTCGGCCTCCTGGCCGGCAAATCCGGCCTCCGCGATGGTCGGCACGTCCGGCACCGCGGACGAACGTCGCGCGCTCAGCACCGCGAGCCCGCGCAGCTTGCTCTCCTTGATCTGCGGCACCGCCGGCGCCAGCACGACGAATCCAAACGGCGTGTGCCCGCCAAGCATCGATTGGATCGCAGGCGCCGAACCGTTGAACGGCACATGCACAAGATCGGCGCCGAGCGACATCTTGAACAGTTCGCCCGACAGGTACGGCGTCGTTCCCATGCCGGCGGATGCGAAACTGAGCTTGCCGGGATTGGCCTTGATGAACTCGGCGAGCTCCTTCACGCTTTTGACCGGCAGCGACGGATTGGCCACCAGCACGTTCGGCGCATAGGCCGGCAGCGTGATCGGCAGGAAATCCTTGCCGATATCGTACGGCACCTTCGGATAGAGGCTCGGGTTGACCATGTAGCTCGACGACACGAGCACGAGCGTATGACCGTCCGGCGCAGCGCGCGCCGCCGCCCCCATGCCGAGATTGCCGCCGGCACCGGGCTGATTCTCGACGTAGAACTGCTTGCCGAGATGCTCGGTGAGCTTCTGCGTCAGCAGCCGCGCGACAATGTCGGCCGGTCCGGCGGGCGCGAACGGGACGATCACCCGCACCGGCTTGACCGGATAGGCCTGCGCCGCCGCAAAGCGCGGCCAGAGCGGCAAAACAGCGGTGGCTGCGGCGCGTTGCAGAAATCGGCGGCGCGGAAGTATCACGATGTTTTCCTTTCACAAGCTTTCGCAGAATGGACAATACGCAACAACGAGCCGGCCAACGGACCGGCTTCTACTCGGCCTTGATGCCCGCGAACCTGACCACCTTGCCCCACTTCTCGGTTTCCTCGGCGATGAGGCTGCCGAAATCGGCCGGCGAGCCCATCACCACCGTGCCGCCGAGGCCGGTGAGCCTCGCCTTGATCGCTGGATCGGCGAGGCCGGCATTGATCTCGCGGTTGAGCCGGTCGACGATCTCGGCGGGCGTATTCTTCGGTGCGACGACGCCGAACCAGATGCTCGCCTCGTAGCCCGGTACGAAATCGGCAACGGTCGGAATGTCCGGCAGGACATCAGCGCGTGTCGCCGTCGTCACCGCCAGCGCGCGCACCTTGCCGGTCTTGATGTGCTCGACCGAGCCGATCGTCCCGAAGAACATGACCTGTACCTGGCCGGCGATCAGATCGGTCAACGCCGGCCCGCCGCCGCGATAGGGCACGTGCACCATGTCGACGCCGGTCATCATCCTGAACAATTCGCCGGCGACATGCGGCGTGGTGCCCACGCCCGGGGATGCCATGCTGATCCTGCCTGGATTGGCCTTGGCGTAGGCGATGAATTCCGGAACCGTCGCGGCCGGAAACGACGGAGTCACCAGCATGACTTGGGGCTGGCGGATGAAGGCCGCGACCGGAGTGAAATCACGAATAAAATTGAAACTGAGCTTGTCGTAGAGCGTCGCGTTGATCGCACTGCCCGAAGCAACGACCTGCAGGGTGTAGCCGTCCGCCGGCGCCTTCACGACCGCCTCGGTGCCGATATTCCCGCCGGCGCCCGGCCGGTTCTCGATCACGAAGGGCTGACCGAGGCGATCGGACAGCCATTGACCGAACAGCCGCGCCAGGAAGTCATTCGGGCCGCCGGCCGCGAAGGCGACGACGATACGCACCGGCCGCGTCGGATAGACCTGCGCCGATGCGATCCGCGGCCACGCCGGCAACGCCGCGGCGCCCGCTGCCAGACGCAGGAATCGACGGCGCGCAAGTATCATGACGTCTCCTCCCCGCGTCTTACGGAACGCGATTTTTTCGGAACATCCGCGTCCGGCGTTACTCTGACTTCGCTCCTGAGAATTTGATGACCTTGGCCCATTTTTCCGTTTCTTCGGTCATGAACTTGCTGAAGTCAGCGGGCGAGCATGGAAACACCGTCGCGCCCAGATCGGCAAACCGCGCCTTCAACTTGGGATCGGTGAGGCCGGCATTGATCTCCTTGTTGAGCTTGTCGACGATCTCGGCGGGCGTATTCCTGGGCGCGCCAATGCCCTGCACCGCGCTTGCCTCGTAGCCCGGCACGAAGTCGCCCAAGGTCGGAACGTCCGGCAATACCGCCGATCGTGTTGCGGTCGTCACCGCCAGCGGGCGCAGCTTGCCCGCTCTGATGAACTCCATCGATTCAGGTACGGGGTTGAACACCACCTGGACCTGTCCGCCCATCAGATCGGTCATCGCAGGCGCGCCGCCGCGATAAGGCACGTGGGTCATCTCGATCCCGGTCATCATTCTGAACAGCTCGGTCGCGACATGGATCGACGTGCCGTTGCCGCCCGATCCGTAGCTGATCTTGCCGGGATTGGCCTTCGCGTAGCTGATGAATTCGGGAACGGTCTTCGCCGGAAACGACGGATTCACCTGCATGACGAGCGGGTAGATCATCACGCCGGCGACCGGCGTAATGTCGCGGAGGAAATTGAAATTGAGCTTCTCGTAGAGCGTCGCGTTGATCGCATTCGACGCCGTGACGATGAGCAGCGTATAGCCGTCCGCAGGCGCACGCACGACCGCCTCGGTGGCGATATTGGTGGCTGCACCGGTCCGGTTTTCGATGATGAATTGCTGGCCGAGCCGGTCGGACAGCCATTGGCCCATGAGACGCGCGCCGAGATCGGTGGTGCCGCCGGCGGCAAAGCCGACAATCAGGCGCACCGGCCGCGCCGGATAGGTTTGTGACCGCGCAACACGCGGCAAGACTGGAAGCGCGGCAGCGCCCGCGGCCAGATGCAGGAACTTGCGACGGGGCAATCTCATGATCTTTCCTCCAATCGCGTGAGCGACCATGACTTGAAGACTTCGAGAGCGAGGTTCACTTCAGCGAGCCGCGCTTGGCGGCCTCCGCCCATTTGGCAATCTCGTTGTTGAGGAATGTGCCGAGCTGTTCAGGCGAACCGCCCACATACCGGTAACCGAGCGTTACGCCCTTGGCCTTCACGTCCGGCAATGTCAGCACACGCTCGACGTCGCGATTGACCTTGGCGACGACGTCCTTCGGCGTGCCCTTGGGTACGAAGAACGCATACCAGGACGATTCCTCGAATTCGACTCCCTGCTCCTTGAAGGTCGGCACGCCGGGCAGCGGCTCGGAGCGCGCCGGTCCGGAGATCGCGAGCGCGCGCATCTGGCCGGCCTGGATGTTGCCGAGCGAGCCGCCGAGCGTCGGCGACCATAACGCCAGGCGGCCGGCGATCAGGTCGGTCGTGATCTGCGAGAAGCCCGTATAGGGCACATGCTGCAGCTTGACGTGGACCGCATCGGCGAATTGCACGGTCGAAAGGTGCGAGCTGGTGCCGACGCCGAGCGAGCCGTAGTTGAGCTCGCCGGGATGGGCTTTGGCGTAATCGATCAGCTCCTTGAGCGTCTTGAACGGCGAGGTCAACGGCACGACCAGCACGTCGGTCGCGGTCGCCGCCAGGATGACCGGATCGAGATCGCGCACCGGATCGAAGTTCTGATAGGGCGCGATGGTGACGTTGACGCCCAGCGTCTGCGCGCCGAAATGCAGCGTGTAGCCGTCGGGCGCCGCCTGCGCGGCAGCGGCGGCGCCGATATTGCCGCCGGCGCCGGGCCGGTTCTCGACAACGACGTTCTGGCCCCAGGCCTCGGACAGCTTCTGCGCCAGGATGCGGCCGAGCGTGTCGATGGTGCCGCCGGCCGGGAACGCGATCACGATCTTGACCGGCCGGTCCGGATAGCTTTGCGCCGCGGCCGCGCTGGCCGCGAGGCAAATGGCCGCGGCAATAGCGGCTGCATCGGCCCAAAAGCGGGACCACGACCGATACGGCATGGCGCTTCTCCCGTTTGCCGCTTCTTCTTTTTGTGACGGCGGCGGACCTAAGCTTACACCAACGGTACCCCGCGGGGACTCGTCCTTTTCGTCACGCCCGGGCTATCCTGGAAGGAAATCTCGGCGGCTCGATCCGCCCGGCAATCGATCTGAGGGAGCGCACATGGAAATCCAAAAAGGCGTGCAATTGCCGCGGCTCGTTCGCTGCGCCGGCTTGTTGCTCAGCGCGTGCGCCGCGGTCGCGTTTTCCGCCCCGGCCGCCGCCGAATTCCCCGACAAGCCGATCCGGCTGATCGTGCCGCAGGCGCCGGGCAGCGCCACCGACGTGATCGCGCGGCTCCTGGCCGCGGAGCTTGCGACCGCGCTCGGCGGCGCCACCATCGTGGTCGACAACCGCCCGGGCGGCGCGCTCACGCTCGGCATCGACCTCACCGCGAAGTCTCCGCCCGACGGCTACACCATCGGCATGGGGCCGATCGGCGCGCTCGCCATCACCCGCCACATGGTGGCGAAGCTGCCGTACGACATCGAGCGCGACCTGCAGCCGATCGCGCTGGTGAGCCGCGGCCACCTGCTGCTCGCCGCCGCGCCGAACCTGCCGGTCAAGTCGGTGCAGGAGCTGATCGACTACGCCAGGAAGAATCCCGGCAAGCTCACCAATGCGTCGTCGAGCAACGGCTCGCCCGGCCATGTCGGCGGCGAGCTGTTCAAGTTCATGACCAACACCGACATCCTGCACGTGCCCTACAAGGGCGGCGCGCCAGGCGATCAACGACCTGATCGCCGGCCATGTGCAGCTGATGTTCGAGAGCCTCAACTCGATCTCGTCGGTCGCCAGGACCGGCACGGTGCGCGCACTCGGCGTCAGCGGGCCGCGCCGCTCGGCGGCATTCCCCGACCTGCCGACCATTGCGCGAAACGGCGTGCCAGGCTACGATGCCGGCACCTGGTCGGGCGTGATCGCGCCCGCCGGCCTGCCGCGGCCGGTGCTCGACAAGCTCAACGCGGCGATCAACCGCGCGATCTCGACGCCGGCGTTCAAGGAGCGCTTCGGCCAGATCGGCGACGAGCCGGCCGGCGGCAGCCCGGAAGACTTCGTCGAGACGATCCGCAAGGATTCGGCGAAGTGGGCCGACGTGGTGCGGCGCTCCGGGGCCAAGCTGGATTGAAGACGGACGATCGCCATGCCAAAAAGATTTGATCATTCAATCTAGGGCACGGATCACTTTGGCCTACGACGCCTTCATCAGCTACTCGCATCAGGACAAAGCCACGGCCGACGCGACCTGCGCGACGCTTGAGGCCGCCGGCATCCGCTGCTGGATCGCCCCGCGCGACATCGTGCCCGGCGCCGACTGGGGCGAGTTGATCGTCAACGCGATCGCAGCCGCGAAGATCATGATCCTGATCTTCTCGGGGCACGCCAATGCCTCGCCCCAGATCAAGCGGGAGGTGGAACGGGCCGTCAACCGGGCGATACCGATCATTCCCTTCCGCATCGAGGACGTCATCCCGAGCAAGTCGCTGGAATATTTCCTCAGCACGCCGCACTGGCTCGATGCGTTCAATCCGCCGCTGGAGCGGCATCTCAAGCAACTCGCCGCCGCTATCAAGGCGCTGCTGCCTGCCAACCCCGCTGCGCCGGCGCAGGGCGTCGCCCCGACCGCCACGGAATCCGTGGCAGCTGCCGCTCCTGCGACTGCGCCGCACCGAAGGATATCCCGCCATTGGATTCTGGCTGCCGTCGCCGCGTCAGCCATGGTGCTGATCGCGCTCGGCATCTTCGGCTATCGCGCCTACGTGGCCGCGCCGCAGGACCTCGTGCGTACGACGATCGTCGTCGGGACGCCGGTCGATTCGATCGCATTCTCTCCCGACGGCACGCGTTTCGCTTCGGGAAGCTGGGATGGCACGATCAAAATCTGGTCGTTTGCAAGCGGTCAGCGCATCGGCCTCATCGGCAGTCATACCGGAGCAGCCGTCCCGTTTTCGCCGGATGGCAATTGGATCGCCTCCGGCAGCGACGACATCAATCTCAAGTTATGGGACGCAATCAGCGGCAATCTCGTTCGAACATTCGCTGGCCACACGCAGAAAATCATTTCGGTTGCGTTCATGCGCGACGGCTCGCGCATCGCGTCCGCGGGCCAGGACCGGACGATCAGGATTTGGGAGATCACCAGCGGACAGCTCCTGCGGACGCTCGAGGGACATAGCGACACAGTCTCGTCGGTCGCGATTTTCACCGACGGCAAACGGATCGCGTCGGGCAGCCGTGACGGCACCGTCAAGATTTGGGACCTTGCGACCGGCAAAGCCGTGCTCGACGAGAAGCACGGCGGCAAGGTGTTGGAGGTTGCAATCTCACCGGACGGCAAGTGGATCGCTTCGGGAAGCTCGGACGGCACTGTCAAAGGCTGGGATGTGATGACCGGCGAGCCGAACCAGAGGATTATCAAGCCAATCGCTTCGGTGATATCGGTGGCGTTCTCGCCTGACGGCAAATGGATCGCGACGGCAAATGCCGACGGCACCGTCAAGGTTTTCGACCCCCGGAGCGGGCAGCTGGCGCGAACGTTCGAAGACCCCACCGGCCCGCTCAACGCCGTGAGATTTTCTCCGGATGGGAAGACCCTCGTTTCGGGCGGACAAGGCGGCAAGATCATGTTCTGGAGGGCTCCGCAGTCGCTCACTCCGCCTTGATATTCGCCTCGCGGATCACCCTGGCCCATTTCTCGGTCTCGTCGGCGATCAGCTTGCCCCATTCGGCGGCCGAGCCGGGCAGCATGGTGCCGCCGACATTCGCCAGCCGCATCTTCACCTGCGGATCGGCGAGCCCCGCATTGATCTCGCGGTTGAGCGTGCCGACGATCTCGGTCGGCATGCCCTTCGGCGCCGAAACGCCGAACCACGAGCTCGCCTCATAGCCCGGCACGGTTTCGGCGACCGTCGGCAGATCGAGCGCGGGCGAGCGCGCCGCCGTGGTCACCGCCAGTCCGCGCAGCTTTCCGGATTTCACGAACTCGATCGCCGAGGCCATGTCGCCGAAGCCGAGCTGCACCTGGCCGCCGAGCAGCGCGGTCATGGCGGGGCCGTTCCCGCGGAACGGCACATGCACGAGGCTGACGCCGGTCATCGCCTTGAACAATTCGCCCGCCATGTGCGAGGCGGTTCCGACGCCGGCCGAGGCGTAGCTCAGCGTTCCGGGGTTCGCTTTGGCGTAAGCGATCAGCTCGGCGATCGACGCCACCGGAACCGACGGATTGACCTCGACCACATTGGGCACGCGAATGATGCCGCACACCGGGTCGGTGTCGCGGATGAAGACGTAGCTGAGCTTGTCATAGAGCGATGCGTTGATCGCATTGGCGGGCGCGACCAGCAGCAGCGTGTAGCCATCGGGCGGCGAGCGCACGACCGCCTCGGTTGCGATGTTGCCACCGGCCCCGGTACGGTTCTCGACCACGACTTGCTGGCCGAGCCGTTCCGACAGCCATTGCGCCGTCACGCGCGCGGACACGTCGGCCGCTCCGCCCGGCGGGAAGCCGCAGACCATGCGCACGGGCCGTGCCGGATAGGCTTGTGCACGGGCGATATGGGCAGCGGCCGGAAGCGCGGCAACACCGGCGACGAGTTGCAAAAGACGACGGCGCGCAAGGATCATGCTCCGCACTCCGGCCGGTGGCGCTGGAGCCAAAAGCTACACCTCGCTCCGAACCTGCGAAAGAGCGCATCCGTGCGCAAAAATGCCGCCGCGCGGCGGCGCAATTCTTTCGATGGTCAGAAAGAGACAAACGAAGGCAGGCCCGCGCCAAAGCCTCGCCGCATCTCGTCGCTAAACGGGCTCGTGCGTTACGCGGCGGCGGCTTTTGGCTTGGTCACCCACACCGACAGCAGCCAGGCCGACCAGAGCGACAGGAAATACAGCGTGAGAAACACGATGAGGCTCGCATTCGCGCCCCATTCCCACTCAACAAAGCGCCCGATGAAATAGGCGACCACGTCTCCTGCGATCATGAAGCCCAGATACCAGAAGATGAGTGACATAAAGAATTCCTTCGTTGCACTATCAATCTGCTCCTGACGCTAACACACCCCTCTCGAAACGACCAATTAAGGCAGAAGCCGCCGTGGCGACCCGACAAGCCCGCCTGGACCAGTTCCCCAACGACCCCGCGCGCGCGGCGGGCACGGCGTTCGAACTGCTGTGCGAGGACCATAACGGCACCTATTTGCTGCCGTTCCTCTGCGATTGGCGCGAGGACGGGTGGCACAATACGGAAACCGGGCAACTGGTCGATGCCACGGTCGTCGGCTGGCGAGCGCCGCCAGGTTGAATGGCAGCGCTCCACGAACGCCGGGCCGCATCATTCAATGCGAATCCGGTGTCGAGTCCGCGGTTGGATTTGCCGATCAACAACACGCTGGTCAGCGTGCGAAACTTGGAGCGGGCGAAGGGATTCGAACCCTCGACCCCGACCTTGGCAAGGTCGTGCTCTACCCCTGAGCTACACCCGCATATCCAAGAAGGGTACGGCGGGTCTGTCCCGCCTAAGGCAAAGCTATGCCAAATGGCGCCCGCATTTGCAAGTTGGCCCATTTCCAGGCCGATTCCGGTGCAACGGACCGAAATCGGGCCGTACGCTCGGCTATTTGCTCTCGCCTAATCCGGCGCCCTTGATCGCGGCGGCATTCTGCGCGGAATCGCCCTCGAACAGCTTGCGGAACGCGACACCGTCGAGGTAGCGCGCCTCGACATTGAGCCGCCCGGCGATGGTCTTGTACTCGTCGGTCGCGGTCGCCCGCGCGCAGGCCTTCTCAAGCGTGGCCAGGATCTCCGGCGGTGTCGCCGCAGGCGCAACCAGCCCGCCGGCGGTGAAGCCGTCAGCCGGGTAGCCGAGTTCCCGCATGGTGCGCATGTCCGGCAGCGCCGCGATGCGCTGGTCCGACAACACCGCGAGCACCGGCAGGTTGCTGGCCGCGGCCACCGCCGGCGTCTCGGTGATCGCCATCACGGTGCCGCTGAGCAGCGCCTGCGCCATCGGGCCGGCGCCCTGGAACGGCACGCCGAGCCCATCGGCACCGATCGCCTTCAGCACCGACAGCATCCCGAGATGCGGCTGGCTCGCGACGCCGGGGTGGCCGTAGATCAGGTTCTCGGACTTCGCCTTCGCGAACCGGATGAACTCGTCGAAGGTCTTGAACGGCGCCTGCGGGCCGGCGATCAGCACATAGGGCGCATAATAGGTGAGGCAGACAAAGCGGAAGCTGTCGATGGAATACGGCAGCTTCAGCAGGTGCGGTTGCGCCGTCAGCGGATTGTTCGGCGTCAGCGCAAGCGTGTAGCCGTCCGGCGCCGCCTTGTTCAGCTCGATCATGCCGAGCGTGCCAGACGCACCGCCCTTGTTGACGACCACCACGGTCTGGCCGAGCGCCTTGGTGAGTTCATTCTGCAGTGCGCGCGCCATGATGTCGGTGTTCCCGCCCGGCGGGAACGGCACGATCATGTTGATCGGGCGCGACGGGTAGTTTTGTGCAGCAGCCTGACCGGCGCCGCATGCCGTCGCGACGATGAGCAGGATCGCAGGTACCGACCGGCGCATTGCACTCCTCCCGGGTCTGGCGCATGGTCGCGCGCTGTTTGCCGTATCATGCTCACAATCATCCGCCCCGGCAAAGTCCGGAACGTCGCACGACCACCATCCCGATGCCCGCCACGCCCGCCGATCTGTTCGCCCTGCTCGACCGGCTCGGCATCGCCCACACCACCGTCTCGCACCCGCCGCTGTTCACCGTCGAGCAGTCGCAGGCGTTGCGCGGCCAGATCCCGGGCGGCCACACCAAAAATCTGTTCCTCAAGGACAAGAAGGGCGCGCTGTTCCTGGTGACCGCCCCCGAGGATGGCATCATCGAACTCAAATCGCTTCACCGCGCGCTCGGCGCAAATGGCCGGTTCTCGTTCGGCTCGGCCGACCTGCTGTTCGAGACGCTCGGGATTGCGCCCGGCGCGGTGACGCCGTTCGCCGCCATGAACGATACCGTCGGCCGGGTCAGCGTAGTGCTCGACGCCGGCCTGATGGAGCACGCCACCATCAACTGCCACCCGCTCGCCAACACCATGACCACCTCGATCGCCCGCGACGACCTGGTCAAATTCCTGGAATCGACCGGCCACCCGCCCCGGATCGTCCAGGTGGCGGGCCTGGCCGGACCGGCCGACGATTAACCGAACGATTGCATTCGCCCCCGCAAACCCCATTTAATCGGGCATATTACAACGTCGGACGCCTCGAACCGGGCGCAAAGGGCAGAGACCAAGAATGACAATGTTGCAGAGTGACGGCGCGGCCCCCCAGGCCGCCGCTGCGGTGGTCAAGGACACCACCACCCAGACCTTTATGAAGGACGTAATCGAGGAGTCGAAGCGCCAGCCGGTGCTGGTCGACTTCTGGGCCGAATGGTGCGGGCCGTGCAAGCAACTCGCCCCGACGCTCGAGAAGGTGGTGAAGTCCACCAAGGGCAAGGTCAAGCTCGTCAAGATGGACATCGACAAGCACCCGCAGATCCCCGGGCAGCTTGGCATCCAGTCGATCCCCGCGGTGTTCGCTTTCGTCAACGGCCAGCCGGTCGACGGCTTCCTCGGCAATCTCCCGGAGAGCCAGGTCGTCGCATTCCTCGAGCGCGTCACCAAGGACCGCGTCGGCGGTGAGGAGAAGGACCTGCTCAAGGCCGCCGAGGAGGCATTGGCGAAGAACGACGCCGCCACCGCCGCCGACATCTACGCGCAGGTGCTGGCGGAAGATTCAACCAACATCACGGCGCTTGCCGGGCTGGCGCGCTGCTACGTGCAGACCGGCGCCATCGATCAGGCCAAGCAGACGCTCGCGCTGGTGCCGGAGGCGAAGCAGAACGACGCCGCGGTTGCGGCCGCCCGCGCGGCCTTGGAGCTTTCCGAGCAGGCAAAAGCGGTCGGACCGATCACCGAGCTCGAACAGAAGGTCGCGGCCGATCCGAAGGACCATCAGTCGCGCTTCGATCTTGCGGTCGCGCTCAACGGCAAGGGCAGCCGGCAGGAAGCCGTCGATCACCTACTGGAGATCGTCAAGCGCGACCGCAAATGGAACGAGGACGGCGCCCGCAAGCAACTGGTGCAGTTCTTCGAGGCCTGGGGCCCGACCGACGAGGCCACGATCGCGGGGCGCAAGCGGCTGTCGTCGATCCTGTTTGCGTAAAGTTGGCAGGCGAGCGCCGACGTTCTCGGCCTTCGAGACGCGTGCTTCGCACGCTCCTCAGGATGAGGACGGAGCGTCGGCTCGGGCGAGTGGAGCACGCGATGCCGATGAATGCGGTGTACGAGAAGCCCGCCGACCTCCCCGACGTGATCCCGGTATTCCCGCTCACCGGCGCGCTGCTGCTGCCGCGCGGACAGTTGCCGCTCAACATCTTCGAGCCGCGCTACATGACGATGATCGACGATGCGCTCCGCTCCGGCCATCGCCTGATCGGCATGATCCAGCCCGACGATGCGCATCCCGGCCCCGAGAGCAGGCCCAATCTCTACAAGGTCGGTTGCGTCGGGCGGCTCACTCAGATCGCCGAGTCGGGCGACGGCCGCTACCTGATCCAGCTCACCGGCATCGCGCGCTTTCACGTCGAGCAGGAACTGAGCGTGATGACGCCATACCGCCAGTGCCGCGTCGGCTACGAGCCGTTCGTCGACGATTTCACCGCGCGCAAGGGCGAGGATGCGGTCGACCGCAAGGCGCTGCTACGCGCGCTGACGAGCTTCCTCAAGGCAAACAATCTCAAGGCCGACTGGGAAGGTATCGACAGTGCGCCCAACGAGGCGCTGGTCAATGCGCTCGCCATGATGGCGCCGTTCGGCTCCGCCGAAAAGCAGGCGCTGCTGGAGGCGCCCGACCTGAAAACGCGCGCCGACGTGCTGGTCGCGGTCACCGAGATGGAACTCGCCAAACGCACCTCGGGCGGCGAGACGCCGTTGCAATAAGGCCCGCGTTTACCGCATTGCAGTAAGGCCTTGATTTAAACTCATTAAGTTGCTACGTGACGGCTCGTTGAGGTTTTATGGCCTAACAACAGGCCGTTTACGGGTCGCGTGAACGAATTCCACGTCTTGGTTTTCGACCCGTCTCAATCAAAACCGAACTCATCGACAGCCCAGACCACGCGGGGTGTCCAACTCCCCCGCGAGACGCCGTTCGCTTTATCAGCGCGGCGCGTTTCGCCACACGAAAGATTCCACATTGACTGCTTTTCTTGATCTCGGCCTCGCCGAACCCATCGCTCGCGCGCTTGTTGACGAAAAATACACCGACCCGACGCCGATCCAGGCGCAGACCATCCCGCAAGTGCTCGCCGCGCGCGACGTCGTCGGCATCGCGCAGACCGGAACCGGCAAGACCGCCGCCTTCGCGCTGCCGATCCTGCATCACCTCGCGAAGAACCGCATCCGCCTCGAGAAGCGCACCTGCCGCGTGCTGGTGCTGAGCCCGACGCGGGAACTGTCGGCGCAGATCGTCGACAGCTTCAACACCTACGGCCGCTACCTGCGCCCGCGCGTCACGCTCGCCATCGGCGGCGTGCCGATCAACCGCCAGATCCGCGATCTGGTGAGCGGCGTCGACGTGCTGGTCGCGACTCCCGGCCGGCTGCTCGATCTCATGCAGACCGGCGCGGTGAAGCTCGACTACGTCGAGGTGTTCGTGCTCGACGAAGCCGACCGCATGCTCGACATGGGCTTCATCCACGACATCCGCTCGATCGTGAAGGTGCTGCCGCAGCGGCGCCAGACCCTGTTCTTCTCGGCGACCATGCCGCGCGAGATCGCCGAGCTCGCCAGCCACATGCTGCGCGACCCGGTCCGCGTCGCGGTCACGCCCGAGGCAACCACCGCCGAGAAGGTCGACCAGCGCATCATCCACGTCGAGCGCGCCGGCAAGGGCGCGCTGCTCGCCGAGATCCTGCGCAACGAGCCGATCGACCGCGCGCTGGTCTTCACCCGCACCAAGCACGGCGCCGACAAGGTCGTGCGTGCGCTCAACAGCGCGGGCCTCGCCGCCGAGGCGATCCACGGCAACAAGTCGCAGGGCCAGCGCGAGCGCGTGCTGGCGGCGTTCCGCGCCGGCAAGGTGCGCACGCTGATTGCGACCGACATTGCCGCGCGCGGCATCGACGTCGACGGCATCAGCCACGTCATCAATTACGACCTGCCGAACGTTCCGGAGAGCTACGTCCACCGCATCGGCCGCACCGCGCGCGCCGGCGCTGAAGGCGTGGCGATCTCGTTCTGCGACGCCGAGGAGCGGGCGTTCCTGCGCGACATCGAGAAGCTGATCCGCATGGCGATCCCGGCCACCGACCGGCGCCGCGATCAGCGCGCCGCGCCCGAGCATGCGAACGGCGGCGATCATGCGAGGCCGCAGCAGCGGCCGCATCAGCAACATCGCGATCGCAATCACGGCGGCCGCAAGCAGTCCAACCGCAAGCATGCGGGCCGTGGCGATCAGAGCCAGAAGCACGAGGGCCGCTCGCAACAGCCCTCGCGGCACGGCCAGTCGCAGCAGCGGCCCCGGCAACAGCAGCCGCAGCAGCGCAACGAGCGGGCAGCGGCCCATACCGGCGAGATCGCCTCCGTGGCCTTCCTGCAGCAGCCCAAGCGTGGCCCCCGTCCGCATTCCGGCGGCCATCGCGCGCCGCGCTGACGCCCGATAACGAGGATCAGAGAAACATGGCGAAAGAGGAACTGCTCGAATTCGACGGCACCGTCACCGAGGTTCTCCCGGACGGCAATTACCGCGTGAAGCTCGACAACGAGCATCAGTTGCTCGCCTACATGTCCGGCAAGATGCGCAAATTCCGCATCCGCACCGGCGTCGGCGACCGGGTCATCGTCGAAGTCTCGCCCTACGATCTCGACCGCGGCCGGATCAATTTCCGCCACAAGAGCGACCGTCCGGCAGCCGCCGGACCCGGCGCCGCGCGGCGGCCGAATTTCCGGCGGCGCTGAGCGGACCGCCGTGCTATAGGTCATGACGTGTTCCGAATGCTCCGGATTGCGTCATGACCCTCACCGACAATTCCGCCGACAGCATCGATCGCAAGCTGGTCGAAATCCTGGTCTGCCCCAAGACCAAGGGCCCGCTCGAATACGACGCCGAGAAGCAGGAGCTGATCTCGCGCTCCGCCAAGCTCGCCTATCCGATCCGCGCCGGCATTCCGATCATGCTGGTCGAGGAAGCCCGCAAGCTGGATTGATTCGCACGGCAACGCCTTTCGTGCTCCGTCATCGCCGGGCTTGTCCCGGCGATCTCGCTTAGGTAGGCACAATCGTGCCAACGAATTGGGATGGCCGGGACAAGCCCGGCCATGACGGGGCAGAAATGCCGTCGAAAAAATCGGGAGGCTCGCATGATCAAGATCTGGGGGCGCAACACCTCCTCCAACGTGCAGAAGGTGATCTGGGCGCTCGGCGAGATGAAGCTGCCGTTCGAGCGCATCGACGTCGGCGGCGCGTTCGGCCGCACCAAGGAGCCGTTCTACCTGGCGATGAATCCGAACTCGCTGGTGCCGGTGCTCGAGGAGGAGGACGGCTTCACGCTGTGGGAATCGAACACGATCGTGCGCTATCTCGCCGCCAAGCATCAAAGCCGCGTGCTGGAGCCCGCCGACCTGAAGACCCGCGCGCTTGCCAGCAAATGGATGGACTGGCAGCTCTCCGTGATGGCGCCGGCGCTGACACCGGTGTTCTGGGGCCTCATCCGCACCCCGCCCGAGAAGCGCGACGCCAACGCGATCGCGGCCGGCAAGGTCAAGAGCATCGAGGCCGCGCAGATGATGGATGCGCAACTCGGCAAGACGGAATATTTGGCCGGCGACCTTCTCGTACGGCGACATCCCGGTCGGGATCATGATCTACCGCTACATGCAGCTCATTCCCGAGCGGCCGAAGACTCCCGGCCTCGACCGGTGGTACGCGGCGATCTCGTCTCGCCCGGCGTTCAAGGAGCAGGTCGCCGTCGTTCCGCTGACCTGAATCCGGAGACCGCGGCATGGCAATCATCAACCGCCGCCATTTCGTTGCGACCGGCGCGGCGGCGGCCGGTTCGCTGTTTTCGTGGCGCGCCGGCGCCGAACCATCCGCGACAGTAGAGCAACCATGGTCCGCCGGCGGCCTGTTCGGCACATTCGCCGGGCCGCGCGACGCCCCGCCGGGACCGGCGGCCCTGATCGTCGCCGGATCGGGACCGACGCCCCGCGACGGTTCGGTCGGAACCTATCGCCTGATCGCCGAAGGCCTTGCGGCCGCCGGGATCCGCTCGCTGCGCTATGACAAGCGCGGCGTCGGCGAGAGCCGCGCGCTGGTCAAGCGCGAGGACGATCTGGTCTTCGAGACCTTTGTCGACGACGCCGTCGCGCTGCTCCGAAATCTGGCGGCACGTCCGGACGTGTCCGCAAGCTTCATCATCGGCCACAGCGAAGGCGCCCTGATCGCGACGCTCGCCGCTCAAAAAGCACCGGTGCAAGGCATCGCCCTGCTCGCCGGCATGGGCCGCCGCTTCAACGTCGTCTTGCGCGAACAACTGATGGCGGTGCCGCTGCCGCCCGCCCAGGAGCCGGCCCGTCAGAAGGGGCTCGACATCCTGGCAAAGCTCGCGCGCGGCGAACGCGTGAACGACATCCCGCCGGAGCAGATGGTGCTGTTCCGGCCGTCGGTGCAGCCGTTCCTGATCTCGCTGATGGCGATCGACCCCGCGGCCGAGCTCGCCAAGGTGTCGGTGCCGGTTCTGCTGGCGCGCGGCGGCAGCGATATCCAGGTCAGCGCCGCCGACCTGGACGCACTCGCCAAGGCGCGCCCCGATGCGCGCATTCTGCGGCTGACCGCGACCAACCATGTGTTCAAGCCCGCGCCCGTCGATACGTCCGACCGCGCCGCGCAGCTCGCGTCCTACAAGCCGGATGCGCCGCTGTCGCCGGGCTTCATGCCGGCGCTCGCCGGCTTCATCGGCGGCGTCAAGCCGTAGCCGCTACAGCGCCTCGCCCTTGAGCAGCTTCGGCACCTCGCCCGCGAGCCCCGCCGCCTCGCGCACGAATACCTGCTTGAGCACCGGCAGCCGCTCGACCACGCCGAGCCCGACGTCGCGCGCCGCCCGCAGCACGCCCGAGCCGTTCGAGAACAGCCGGTTGAGCCCGTCGGTCGCAACTCCCATCGCCATGGTGTCGAAGCGCCGCCAGCGCTGATAGCGCTCCAGCACCGCGAGCGAGCCCGGATCGAGCCCGAGCCGCGCCGCGTCGGCGATGGTTTCGGCCAGCGCCGCCACGTCCTTGAGCCCCATATTGAGGCCCTGCCCGGCGATCGGATGAATCACGTGCGCGGCGTCGCCAACGAGCGCGATGCGCTCGGCGATGAACTCGCGCGCAACCGAAATCCTCAGCGGATAGGCGCGGCGCAGGCCGACCGCGGCGATGTCGCCGAGCTGCAGGCCGAAGCGGCGTTCCAGCTCGGCGTGGAATTCGCCGTCGGGCAGCGCGACGATCCGCTCGGCCTCTTTCGTTTCCTCGGTCCAGACGATCGACGAGCGGGCGCCCGTCAGCGGCAGGATCGCGAACGGTCCCGCCGGCAGGAAATGCTCCTCGGCGCGGCCATGATGGTCGCGCTCGTGCGCAACCGTCGCGACGATGGCGGACTGGCCGTAGTCCCAGCCCCGGCTCGCAATGCCGGAATGCTCGCGGATTGCCGAACGCGCGCCGTCGGCCGCGACCAGCAGGCGGGCGGAGACTGTCTCGCCGTCCGCGAGCGCGCAGCGTCGACCCGATGAGCCGAAACGGAAAACTCGCCCACCGCCGCCGCGATCAACTCCACGCCCTCCGCCTTCGCCTTCGCGATCAGCGCATCGAGCAGCGGGCCGTTCTCCACCATGTGGGCGAACGGCTCGCCCGGCGCGACTTCGCCGCCGAACGTGAGCAAGCGTCGGCCGCACCGCGTCGTCGAGGCGGCTGTCGGTGATGACCATGTCGAGGATCGGCTGCGCCTCGATCTCGCTCCAGACGCCGATGGTCTCGAACAGCCGCCGCGCCGCCGCGACGATCGCGCAGGCGCGCGCGTCCGACGGCGGCCGCGCGAAGGCCGGATCGGCCACCGCCACCTTGAACGACGCCCCGAGCCCCTGGCGCAGCGCGATCGCCAGCGCCAGGCCGGCAAATCCGCCGCCGGCGATCAGCACGTCAAAATCGCGTCGGGACGCCTGCACGATCGGATACCGTCTTTCTGGCCTCGCCCGCTTGACCGGCGGGAGCGATGATAGGATACCGCGCGGCGACACCGAGAGCGAGACAGATGGGCCGCGCACCGGCCGGAGAAACCTGAGATCATGTCCGCCGTCGACGACCTGCTGACGATTCTCGACCTCGAGAAGCTCGAAGAGAACCTGTTCCGCGGCCGCTCGCCGCAGACGCGCTGGCAGCGCGTGTTCGGCGGCCAGGTGATCGGCCAGGCGCTGGTCGCCGCCTGCCGCACCGTCGACACCGGCGGCCGCCCGCCGCATTCGCTGCACGCCTATTTCCTGCTCGGCGGCGATCCCAAGGTGCCGATCATCTACGAGGTCGATCGCATCCGCGACGGCAAGAGCTTCACCACCCGCCGCGTGGTGGCGATCCAGCACGGCGAGGCGATCTTCACCATGGCGGCGTCGTTCCATCGCGACGAGCCGGGCCTCGCGCACCAGGCCAAGATGCCGGACGTGCCGCCGCCCGACCAGTTGCCGAGCGACGACGAGATCAAGAACCGCGTGCTGCCGCTGATGCCCGAGGCCGGTGCGCCGCTACTACGAGCGCGAGCGGCCGATCGAGCTGCGGCCGGTCGAGTTCGACCGCTATCTCGGCAAGAAGATCGAAGACGGCCGCTTCCACGTCTGGATGCGCGCGACCGGCAAGCTGCCGGACGAGCCGGCGATCCACCAATGCGTGCTCGCCTACGCGTCCGACATGGGGCTCCTCGATTCCGCGCTGATCCCGCACGGCCGCACCGTGTTCGAGCAGACCATCATGGCGGCAAGCCTCGACCACGCGCTCTGGTTCCACCGGCCGTTCCGCGCCGACGAGTGGCTGCTGTACGCGCAGGACAGCCCGAACCTGAGCGGGGCCCGCGGCTTCTCCCGCGGGCTGGTCTTCACCCGCGACGGCACGCTGGTCGCCTCGGTGACCCAGGAAGGCCTGCTGCGCGAGCGGCGGCCGCCGGCGCCGTCCGGCAGTTAGGACAGCCTCACTGTCCTGATCTGCCCACAGCTTTGACGGACCGTCTGTACGGCGGCCAATCTGAGCGCTTAATTTTTATTCGCAATGCCGATATCGTGCAGGCGTCGCTCGCGCCTGCTGCGGTCCGCGCGTCTGTTCAAACAGGTCCGAAAACGGACTCCGTGCCACGGGGGGCAAACCGATGAAGCTGGTCATCGCCATCATCAAGCCATTCAAGCTCGAAGACGTGCGCGACGCCCTTACGGCGATCGGCGTGCACGGCATGACGGTCACCGAGGTGAAGGGCTACGGCCGCCAGAAGGGCCACACCGAGATTTACCGCGGCGCCGAATATGCGGTGAATTTCCTGCCCAAGATCCGGATCGAGGTCGCGGTCGCATCCGAGCAGGTCGACAAGGTCCTCGAAGCGATCGTCGGCTCTGCCAAGACCGGTCAGATCGGCGACGGCAAGATTTTCGTCACCTCGATCGATCAGGCACTGCGCATCCGGACCGGCGAAACCGACGTGGACGCGCTCTAAGACGCGACCGCTGAAACAACAAATTCAATAATGGGCCGTTCGCATCAGGCGTCCGGCCGAGGGGGAGACACGATGAAGCAATTCGCATCATTCACTCGCATTGCGCCCGTCGTCGCGCTGCCCGGCGTGCTGCTCGCCTCCCCGGCGCTGGCCGAAGCCAGCACGATCAACGCGGCCGACACGGCCTGGATGATCTCCGCCACCGCCCTGGTGCTGATGATGAGCATCCCGGGACTGGCGCTGTTCTATTGCGGCATGGTGCGCAAGAAGAACGTGCTTGCCACCATGGCGCAGACGCTGGTCTGCGTGATGATCTGCTCGCTGCTCTGGCTTGCGGTCGGCTACAGCCTGGCCTTCGTCGGCGACGGGCCCGTGCTCGGCACGTTCGAGCGGACGTTCCTGCGCGGCGTCGGCATGAACTCCGTCAACCCGCTGGCGCCGAACATCCCCGAAGTCCTGTTCATGCTCTACGAGATGACATTCGCGGTCATCACCGTGGCGCTGGTCGCCGGCTCGGTCGCCGACCGCATGCGGTTCTCGGCCTTCATTTGGTTTGCGGCGCTCTGGATGCTGATCGTCTATGTGCCGATCGCGCATTGGGTCTGGGGCAACGGCTTCCTGCAGAAGGAGGGCCTGCTCGATTTCGCCGGCGGCACCGTGGTCCACCTCAATGCCGGCATCGCCGGCCTGGTGGCCGCCTACGTGCTCGGCAAGCGGCAGGGCTACGGCTCGGAGAATTTGGCGCCGCACGATCTGTCGCTGGCGGTGATCGGCACCAGCCTGCTGTGGGTCGGCTGGTTCGGGTTCAACGGCGGCTCCGCGCTCGGCGCCAATTCGCGCGCGGTTTACGCGATCGCCGCGACGCATCTCGCGGCCTCGACCGGCGCGCTGACCTGGATGATGCTGGAGTGGTGGACACGCGGCAAAGCCATCAGTGCTCGGCATGATCTCGGGCGCGGTGGCGGGTCTCGGCACCATCACGCCGGCGTCCGGCTTCGTGCTGCCGTGGCACGGCGTGTTGATCGGCGTGATGGCCGGCGCGCTGTGCTTCTGGGCCTGCACGTGGCTGAAGCTCCGCCTCGGCTATGACGACTCGCTCGATGTGTTCGGCGTGCACGGCATCGGCGGCATGACCGGAACATTGGCAACGGGATTCTTCGCGGTCGCGTGGCTGTCGGTCGGACCTGACTCGCCCAATGGGCTGCCCGGATTGTTCGAGGGCAATCCGAAACAGGTGGTGAGCCAGCTCTATGGGATCGGCGTCACCATCGTCTGGTCGGGCGTGCTGACGCTCGTCCTGCTCAAGGTCATCGAATTCATCGCACCGCTGCGGGTCAGCAAGCAGCACGAGATCGAAGGCCTCGACGTCACGCAGCACGGCGAAGCCTTGCAGTAGCAGCGTTCAACCATTGCTCGCGCCGGTCTTGTCCGGCGCTGACCAAAATCTGAGCAAAGCTGAATGGACTTTGGGCGAGCGCCCCTGGCGCCGCCTGAGGACTCGCGCGCCAAATTCAATATATTCAGTTATTTCAGATACTTATTGCGCTGCAGACGAACTGGCACGCAACTTGATTAGAGAAGACCGAGCATCGCGCAAGTGAGGTTCCCGCGAACGGGAACCGGCGCAAACGAGATGCGGTTAGGGCGCAAGACCCGGCAGCGCCCTCGCCGTCGGGAGGCCCTGGTGAAAGCCAGGGCCTCTCAATTTTTGGCGCCGCGCGCGCCATATATCCAGCAAGCAGCCAATCCGGACGCGCCGCGCTTTGGCGCCACTTCGAGGATCGTCATGAAGCTTCCGCGCCGTCAGTTTCTGAAAGCGGCGGCTGGCGCCGTTGCGCTCGCCGCGCCCGCGCGCTTGTCGTTCGCGCAAGCCTATCCGGCACGGCCGGTGCGCGTGATCGTGCCCTTTGCACCGGGCGGACCGACCGACGTCTGCGCCCGCCTGGTGGCGCAAAAACTGTCGGATCATCTCGGCAAGCAGTTCTACGTCGAGAACGTCCCCGGCGCCGGCGGCAATATCGGCACCGGCCAGGCCGCCAGAGCGAAGCCAGACGGCTACACGATCGTTTTCAACGCCAACAACCACGTCATCAACCCGACCTTGTACGACAAGGTCCCGTACGAGCCGTTCAAGGATTTCGAAGCGGTGACGCTCGCGGCCGCGTTCGCATCGGCGTTCTCGGTCAATCCGTCGGTGCCGGCCACGAGCGTCAAGGAGCTGGTGGCGCTGATCAAGGCCAACCCCGGCAAATACAGTTTTGCGTCGCCCGGCGTCGGCACGCCCTCGCATCTGCTCGGCGAGCAGTTCCGCGTCACCGTCGGACTCGACATGGTGCACGTGCCGTATGGCGGCAGCGGCCCCGCCATTGCGTCGGGAGTCGCGGGCCACACGCCGATCGTGTTCGCCGCGCTGTCGGCGGCGGCACCGCAGGCCAAGGACGGCAAGCTGCGCGTGCTCGCGGTGATGAGCAAGAGCCGCTCGGACGGCTTTCCGGACGCGCCCACCATCGCGGAAGCCGGCTATCCCGACATGGACGGCGACGGCTGGCTCGGCCTGTTCGTTCCGGCCGGCACGCCGAAGGACGTCGTCGCGCTGCTGCACGGCGAGGTCGTCAAGGTCATGGCGCTCGCCGACGTGAAGGAGCGGCTGGCCGCGCTCGGCTTCAACCCGGTCGCCAACACGCCCGAGCAGTTCGACGCACAGCTTCGATTGGAGCTGGAGAAATGGGGCAAGGTGATCCGCGCCGCCGGCCTCAAGGCGCAGTAACGCGCCGACCCGCCGGCGCGCTCGCCCCGCTCCGCCGCGCCATTGCCCTTCCTCGCCGACGCGAAGCTGATGTAGCCTGAAAGAAAATGGCTACGGGATTCCTCGGGAGGGAACGGATGAAAGATCTTCGCCGTCTATTCGTGTGCCTGGCCGTCGCAATGGCGGCTCCGTTGTTCATGCCGGCGTCCGCCCCGGCGCAGGACTTTCCCACCCGTCCGATCCGCATGATCGTGCCGCTCACCGCGGGCTCCGGCGCCGACATCGCGGGCCGCATCATCGGCAAGTCGATGACCGAGACCTGGCATCAGCCGGTGGTGGTCGAGAACCGTCCCGGCGCGGGCGGCCAGATCGGCACCCAGGCGGTGGTCAAGGCCGACCCCGACGGCTACACGCTGCTGGTCCAGTCGGCGTCGCACGCCGCCAACTCCGCGATCTACAAGAGCCTGCCCTACGATCCGCTCAAGGACCTGGTCGATGTCGCGCGGCTTGGCGTCACGCCCTACATCATGGTCACGGCGATCGACGGTCCGTACAAGTCGCTCAAGTCGCTGATCGATGCCGCCAAGGCCAGTCCGGGCAACATCCCGTTCGCCTCCGCGGGCGTCGGCACCTCGACCCACCTGGCGGCGGAATACGTCGTCGATCTCGCCGGCATCAAGATGCTGCACGTGCCGTACCGCGGCTCGCCCGAAGCGATCCAGGACGCGATCGCCGGACGCGTCGCGTTCTACATGGCGCCGATCAACACCGCTCTCAACCTGGTGAACGAAGGCAGGCTCGCCGCGCTCGGGATTTCGACCAAGACGCGCGCGGAGGTCCTGCCCCAGGTGGCGCCGCTCGCCGAGCAAGGCCTGCCGGCCTACGACGTCTCGCTCTGGTTCGGCATGTGGGCGCCCGCCGGCACGCCGGCGGCGGTGGTGCAGAAGCTCAACGCGCAGGTGACGAGCAGCATGCGGAACGCCGAGGTGGTGGCGCAGTTCGGCAAGCTCGGCATCAACCCGCTGCCGATGACACCCGAAGAGTTCGCCAAGTTCGTGCGCAGCGAGATCGAGGTCTATCAGCGCATCGTCAAGCAGGCCGGCATCCCGCAGCAGTAGCCGCGGCAACCTGCATCACAGCGCCGACAGCTTCTGCTCAGCCTTCCGGGCGGCGCTGCGCTGCTGCTTGCGCGTGTTCACCTTCACCGGCTTGGGCGGCGCAAGCTCCTCGATCGTGAGCGCCACGTGCGTCAGCCCGGAGAAGCCGAGTTCGCGCGCACCGGCCGGCGTCAGGTCGATGACCCGGCCGCGGATGAACGGACCGCGGTCGTTGATCGTCACCAGCACCGAGCGGCCGTTCTTCTTGTTGACGACGCGCACCTTGGTGCCGAACGGCAAGGTACGGTGTGCGGCGGTCAGCGCCTTCGGATTGAGCCGCTGGCCGCTGGCGGTCTGGCTTCCGCTGTCGGTCGAGTAGATCGACGCGATGCCCGATTGATCTTTGGCGGCATGATCTTTCGTCGCCTCGGCGGCCATCGCCGGCTTGGCCGCGAGACAGCCGATCGCAATCGCCGCCGCGCCGAACGCGAGCAGAATTCGTCTTCATGATGTCCCCCGGTTCCCCGCTACCGACCGTATGTCCGATGATCTCAACGGACTCTTGAAATTTTGCGGCGGAAAACGGCTATCTCGATGACAAGAACGCGGTAATTCATCGCGCGTTGCACGCTCTCTCGCATCGCCCACAACGCGATTGTTCCACGGTCCCTGTCGCCGCGGCTTGTTCGAACCGTTCTGGGACACTCGTCGCTCAATGTGTGTGCTCGCGACAACAAGGCCGCGGCTCAATTCTTCGCGCGCCGAAAAATCGTGCCAATTCGAAACACCTTCCCCACTTCAGACCCTGCTGTGGCCAGCGCGCGACAGACACCTCTAGGGACCCCTGCTAACGGTGGGCTCGTAAGTGTGTTGTGTCGTGTAGCGTAAAAGAGTGCGTCATGATGAAGCTCGTGCTGTGCGGCGCGGCTCTTGCCGCGCTGATGGTCGGCTCTGCATCAGCAGCCGATTTGGCGGTCCGTCCGATCGATCGGACTCCGCAATCCGTATACGTCAATCCGTTCTCCACGTGGCAGCGCGCCCCGGTCGGCGTCGCGAGCGCACGCAGGGGCAACATGTGCTGGGTCGACGGCCTGTTGTTCGGCTACTGGCGGCCTTGTCCGCCCGCCGCGCAAACGGTCCGCGCAGCACCGGCAACGGCCGAGCGCGCCGCGCGAACGGCTCGCACTTCGCGAACCGCACGAAGTTCGCGAACCGCACGGACTGACGGCGCGCCAGCCACTCCCGTCTGCACCGCCTCGGAGCCCAAGAAGGAATATTGGGCAACGAGCCTGAGCGGCGCAGTCAACAGCGGCATCATGCAGGGTTTGCAGGAGGCGATCACGCGCGGCGAGGTCGCCTGGCTCGACATCAGCGAGGAATCGCCGGTTCCGGAAACCGCAACCGGGATCAATCTGATCTACTATCACGTCGGCGGAAACTGCTACGTCGGCAGCGACTGCAATCGGTTCGCCGTCCTCGAAGCCGACCGGCGACCGGTGGGGCAACGAGGAGCGCGAGATCGACCTCAACGATCAGCAGTCTCGGAAGATCGTCGTCGAGGACCTGGTTCGCATCATGCGGCACGCCGACGAGCGGGCGCCGAAGAGCGCGACCATCGGCGTACATCTCGACAATGTCCACAACCTCGACGCCGCCGGCATCGCGCGGCTGATCAACGACTATCTGCAGGCCATCGAAGCCGCCAAGCAGCAGGGCCTGATCGCCAGGACCAGGACCGTGGGCTACGTCGCCAAGAACAATCCCGAGGTATTCAAGCAGGCCTTGGATCAGCGGCTGCTGCGGACCGTGCCGCTCTACCAGATCGTCGAAAACGCGCACCTGGATCAGAAGGGCGCGCTCGACGAAAATTCACGCGCTGCGCAGGAACTCGGACGGCGCTATGCGGTCCCGGTGTTCCTGAAGACATTCGGCACCGACGTTGCCTACACGACCGAGCAGGGCGGCACCCGCAAGGATGTCCTTGTCACGCAAGACATGACCCGGCAGATGGCGCGCATGGCCAACATCTCCGGCGCGGCGTGGTCGCCTGACGAACAGCGCTATCAGCCGACGCTGTTCGTGCAAGGCTCGCCGGTCAGGCAGATGTCGAAAAACTGCGACAAGGTCGCATCGGCCGAGGAGTCGTTTGCGCCGGCGACGAGAGAATTGATGGCCGCAAGCGAGCCGCCGGCCCGGGCGACCAAGCCGCGCCCGCGCCATCAACGTCCGGTGCTTGGCAACGTCAGCGCCCGCGCCGGGTCCGCGGTTCAGGCCAGCCCGCAGGACTCGCTCTGGTCGATGCGCGACTTCCTGTCGGAAACCAGAACGTATCTCAGTCCAGTCCGGAAACAGAAACTGGCTCGATCTCGCACATGATCCGGACTTCTCCCGGCTTGGCGAACGGGTACTTGTCTTTGCCGAGATACTTCTTCGCGAGCTGATCAATGTGGCGATCGGCGCCGTCTTCGGTCGCGCGGCCGACCCGCCCGCGAATTTGGAGATAGCGATACGGATTGTCGGGATCGATGATGGCGAGCGCCGCGTGCGCGCCCTTCTTCAGCGTGCGCGCCTTGACCCTGCCCTTCGCGGTGTTCACGCGAACGACGCCGTTGGTGTAGTCGAACCAGACCGGCGTGACCTGCGGTGAACCGTCGGCCATCACGGTCGCCAAACTGGCGAACGCCTTCTTGTCGTTCAGCAGATCGAGATACTTGTCGGGGATTGTGGCCATTCGTTCATTCCTTTCGTCGTGAGCCGCGCGTAGATGCCGGACCGTTGCGCCACGCTAATACCCCACCGCCGCGGCGCCGCGCGTGCGCGGATCGGCGGCGCCGGTGTAGCCCTGCGGCGTGACCAGGATCGAGTTGGCCGAGGTGCGCGCGCTGGTCGGCGTCACCACGTGCCCGCGCGCCTCCAGCGCGCGGACGAGGTCCAGCGAGATCCCGCGCTCGGCCGACACCTCGTCGGGCGACCATTGATGGTGAAACCGCGGCTCCATCACGGCCTGCGCCACCGGCATGCCGCGGTCGATCACGTTCACGATCACCTGCAGCACGGTCGTGATGATGCGGCTGCCGCCCGGCGAGCCGGTGACGATCAGCGGCTTGCCGTCCTTGAGCACGATGGTGGGCGACATCGACGACAGTGGCCGCTTGCCGGGCCCGGGCGCGTTGGCCTCGTTGCCGACCAGGCCGAAGGCGTTGGGCACGCCGGGCTTGGCGGCGAAATCGTCGAGTTCGTTGTTGAGCAGGATGCCGGTGCCCTCGGCCACCAGGCCGAGGCCATAGTTGAAATTGAGCGTGTAGGTGTTGGCGACCGCATTGCCGTCGGCGTCGATCACCGAGAAATGCGTGGTGTTGTCGCCCTCGCGGCGCGGTCCGGTAATCGAGCCGATACTGGCGGCCGGGGTCGCACGGTTGAGGTCGATGCCCTTGCGCAGCCGCGCCGCATAGTCCTTGGCGGTGAGATAGGCGGGCGGCGTGACGCTCGCCGGATCGCCCAGAAATTTCGCGCGGTCGAAATAGCCGCGCTTCATCGCCTCGATCATCAGGTGCGTGCGCGCCGCGTCGTCCATCTCGCCGAGCTTGTAGCCCTCGAGGATGTTGAGCATCTCGAGCAGCACCACGCCGCCCGACGACGACGGCGGCATCGAAAGAATGTCGTGGCCGCGATAGCTGCCGCGCAACGGCGCGTATTCGATCGGCTTGTAGCCCCGGAGGTCGCCGCGGGTCATGATCCCGCCCGCCGCCTGCACCGCGCTGGCGATCTTGGCGGCGATGGCGCCCTCATAGAAGGCGGAAGGCCCTTTGCGGGCGATATCGTCGAGCGTATCGGCGAGATCGCGCTGGATCAGCGTGTCACCTTCGGCCAGCACGCTGCCGTCGGGCTTGAAGAAGATCTTCACGGACGCCGGCCAGCGCCCGAGCCGCTGCTGATACAGCTGCAATGTATCGGCGACGTCCTCCTCGACCGGAATACCGTTGCGCGCAAGCGCAATCGCCGGCGCGATCAACTGCGCCAGGGTGAATTTGCCCGAGCCGTATTTCGCATGCGCGAGCGCCAGTCCCGCCACCGTGCCGGGCACGCCGGCCGCCAGCGCCGACTTCGCGCGACTTCTGCGGGTCGGCATTGCCTAGCGCATCGAGAAACATGTCGCGGGTGGCGGCGGCGGGCGCGGTTTCGCGATAGTCGATCGCCACCTCGGTGTTCGGGCGGGCCAGCCGGATCACCATGTAGCCGCCGCCGCCGAGATTGCCGGCTTTCGGATAGGTCACCGCCATCGCGAAGGCGACCGCCACCGCGGCGTCGACGGCGTTGCCGCCTCGTTGCAGGATATCGACCCCGACGCGCGCGGCGCGCGCCTCCTGCCCCACCACCATGCCGTGGCGGGCGGTGACCGGGACGACAGGCCCAAGCAACAGGCCTGCGTCCTGCGCGAGTGCCGGCAACGCCGCAATTCCGAGCGCCCAGGCCAGCAAGCCGCGCCGTGCGATCCGGAACATGCGGTGATATTGCATTGCAGTCGACTATCGAGCGCAGCCCATTCTGGCAAGTCGGCTATGGAACGTCATGCGCCGCTGATATAATTGGCTCAAGCATCGTCCCGGGAGCGTCCCATGCGAATTGTGTCCTCCGCCCTCTCCTTCGTGCGCCTGCCGCTGGCGTTCGTCCTGCTCGGCCTGATGGTATCGGGCTGCGGCATCAACACGATCCCCACCGCGGAAGAGGCCGCCAAGGCGAAATGGTCGGAGGTGCTCAACCAGTACCAGCGCCGCGCCGAGCTTATTCCGAACCTGGTCGAGACCGTGAAGGGCTTCGCCGCCCAGGAGAAGCAGGTGCTGGAAGCGGTCATCAACGCGCGGGCGCGCGCCACCCAGACTCAGCTCCAGGTTCCGCCCGACATTTTGACCAACCCGGAGGCATTCAAGCGTTTCCAGGAGGCGCAGGCCCAGCTCACCGGCGCGCTCGGCCGGCTGATCGCGGTGTCGGAGGCCTATCCCGAACTCAAGTCGAACGCGAACTTCCTGGCGTTGCAGTCGCAGCTCGAAGGCACCGAGAACCGCATCGCGGTGGCGCGGCGCGACTACATCGAGGCGGTGCGCGTCTATAACACCGAGCTGCGCACCTTCCCGGGCGTGATCTGGGCGACCGTGCTCTATCGCAACAACAAGCCGATGGAGACGTTCACGATCCCGGACGAGATGACCAAGCCGCCCGCGGTCAGGTTCTAGGGCGTTTCGGCCCGCGCCGTGCGCCGTCCCGCAACGCGGATCGCCGCCGTCGTGGCGGCGTTCCTTGCCTGCGCGTCGCTCGCCCTCGCCCTCACCTTCCCGGCCCTCACCGGCCGCGTGGTCGACGAGGCCGGCGTCCTCGATCAGGCCCAGCGCGCGGCGCTGACGCAGAAGCTCGCCGACCTCGAGGCCAAGTCCACCGACCAGCTGGTGGTCGTCACGCTCAAGTCGCTGCAGGGCACCTCGATCGAGGACTACGGCTACCAGCTCGGCCGCCACTGGCAGATCGGCCAGAAGGACAAGAACAACGGCGTCCTGCTGATCGTCGCCCCGAACGAGCGCAAGGTGCGCATCGAGGTCGGTTACGGCCTCGAAGGCACGCTCACCGACGCGATCTCGAGCTACATCATTCAGAGCGCGATCATTCCCCGGTTCCGCGCCAACGACGTCCCGGGCGGGATCGCGCGCGGCGTCGACGACATCATCCAGGTGCTGACCGGCGACGCCGAGGAATGGCGGCAGCGCGCCGCCCAGCGGCCGGAGACCACCTCGGACGGCTCGTCGATTCTGCTCTTCATCCTGCTGATCATCGTCATTTTCATCGTCTTCCGCATGATATCCGGCCCGCCCGGCAAGCCGGGCGCGCGCCGAAGCAGTCCATGGATCTTCATCCCCTCAGGATCGGGGTCAGGGTCGGGCTGGTCGTCGGGATCGGGCGGCGGCTTCGGCGGCGGATTTTCCGGCGGCGGCGGCTCGTTCGGCGGCGGCGGCTCATCGGGAAGCTGGTAGCGATGAGCATGATCTCGCAAAGCGACAAGGAGCGCATCGAAGCGGCCATCCGGGCGGCGGAGACCAAGACCTCCGGCGAGATCTTCTGCGTGCTGGCGCATCGCGCCAGCGATTATCGCATCGTGCCGCTGGCCTGGGCGGCGGCGATTGCGCTCGCGCTGCCCTGGCCGCTCATCCACTTCACCATGCTGCCGGCCGCGCTGATCTACCTGATCCAGTTGCTGGCGTTCATCGTCGTGGCGCTTCTGCTGTCGCTGCTGGTGGTGCGCTTCCGGATCGTGCCGCGCCGGGTCAAGCACGACCGCGCCCATGCGCTGGCTTTGCAGCAGTTCTTCGCGCAGGGCCTGCAGCACACCGAGAACCGCACCGGCGTGCTGATCTTTGCCTCGCTTGCCGAGCGTTATGCCGAGATCGTCGCCGACGCCGGCATCAATGCGAAGACCACCCCCGAAACCTGGGACAAGGCGGTCGCCGTCCTGATCGACGGTCTGAAGGACGGCCGGCCGGGCGACGGCTTCGTGGCGGCGATCGAGCAATGCGGCACGGCGCTTGCCCAGCATTTCCCGCCCGGCGCGCTCAACCGCGACGAGCTATCGAACAAGCTCGTCGAAATCTGAGGGCTGATATCGATCTTTCCGTTCGTGCCCGCGAAGGCGGGCACCCAGGCTTTCTTACATGCGCTTCGCGCGCTGGGTCCCCGCTTACGCGGGGACGAACGGAAGGGTGGTCGCGCTACGACCGCCCCGACTCGTCGAGGAACGCCTGCACCGCCTCGAACAGCATCAGCCGGTTCCGCTCCAGCATCATGTGATGCGTCGCCTCCGGCAGCATGACGAAGCGCTTGCCCGGCGCATTGACCAGCAGCGGAAACAGCGTCTGCGCCATATAGGGCGGCGTGTCGCGGTCCCATTCGCCGAGCACCAGCAGCGTCGGCACCGTGATCTTGGCTCGGATCGTAATAGGGCTTGCCGGCGCCGAAGAATTCGTCGCCGTCCTGCTGCACGCCGTTCGGCGCGCGGATCGCCGGCGGGGTCATCTTGGCGCCGACCGGATCGCTGGCGAAGGTCGCGTCCGCCCAGGCGTCGAACCAGCCGGGCGGGATCAGCGCCGCCTTCTTGTCCTCGGCCACGCCGGTGTACCAGCGCGTCCTGGCGAGATCGCGCGTCACCGTCCGGTAGGCGCCGAGCGCGCCGGCAGGTCTGGAGAGCGATGCCGTCGTCCTGATCCAGGCCGGGGCATAGAGCACGAGCCGTTCGACCTTGGCGGCGTTCTGCGTCGTGTAGGTCGACATCAGCGTCGTGCCCCACGACCAGCCGAGCAGGTTGGTGCGGGAGATGTTGCGGCGCTTGAGCACGAAATCGACCACCGCGCCGATGTCCTTGACGGCGGTGGTGCCGCGCACGATCGGCGGATTGGCCTCCGGCGGCTGATCCATTTCCTTCGGCCGCGTCGACTTGCCGTAGCCGCGCAGGTCGAGGAGATAGACGTCGTAGCCGCGCGCCGCGATGTAATCCATCCACGACTGGCCATCGAGCTTGAGGTCGAACGCCGCGTGCGCCGGATAGGTCGCGCCGTGCACGAAGATGACCGTGCGCTCCGGCCGGAACGCCGTCATGTCGGCCGGCCGCTTGTTGCGCACGTAGATCTCGATGCCGGGTTCCGACGGCACCATGATTTCTTCCATGACGAGCTTCGGAGCCTGCGCCAACGCTGCCGTGGATAGTGCCGTCATCGATGCGACCGCCAATGTGATGAGCGAATTCATCCCGTGCTCCATCGTTCCGATGCGCGCCGTCAGCGCGCCTGCCCGTGATAGGGGGTGTTCGGCCGCATGTCGGTCGCCGAGGCCAGCCGGTTGGTCATGTTGTAGAACGCCGCGATCGAGGCGATGTCCCAGATGTCGCGGTCGCTGAACCCGGCCTTGCGCAGCTTGGCGCGGTCTTCCTCCTCGACCGCCCACGGCTCGACCGTGAGCTTGACGGCGAAATCGAGCATCGCGCGCTGGCGCTTGGACAGCCGCGCGGCGCGATAGTTCATCACGATCATCTCGCCGAGGATCGGATCGCCGGACAGCACCCGCACGCTGTTGCCATGCACGGTGATGCAATAGAAGCAGCGGTTCTGCGACGACACCGCGGTCGCGATCATCTCGATCTCGAGCTTGGACAGGTTCTCGGCGTTCTGCACCAATTGCTGCCGGTAGTCGACGAACGCCTGCAGCTTGCCGGTGTCGAAGCCGTAGGCGCGCAGCACGTTCGGCACGTAGCCGAGCTTCTCTTCGCACTTGGCGAAATAGGCGGCGAGTTCGTCCGACAGTTTGCCGCGCGGAATGTCGAGCGCGATGAACTTGACGTCGTCCTCATGGGCCGGACCGCCCTTCCCGCCTTTCGGCAGCGGCGCGTGCTTGGTCGGGACATTGGTTTTCTTGGCGACGGTCTTCGAGCGCTGGGCCACGGCCGGTTTCTCCCTCAAAGTCTATTTGCATAACCTTAGCAGGTTTGA
The DNA here is from genome assembly GCA_963749815.1 of uncultured Alphaproteobacteria bacterium. Lineage (GTDB taxonomy): Bacteria > Pseudomonadota > Alphaproteobacteria > Rhizobiales > Xanthobacteraceae > VAZQ01. The sequence goes on from CAVVON010000007.1 coordinate 96,042, forward strand.
CGCACGGCGAGCAGCGACTTAGCCCCCTGCCCGGTGCAGCGTCGCGCGTGCGATTTCGCGCTACGGCAGCGTGAACACGATCAGCTGGTCCACGACCTCGCCGGAACCCGGCTTCAGCGAGCCGCCCGCAAGATACAGATTGCTGCCGAGTACCGTTGCGCCGGTGGCGTGGCGCCCGTGCGGCATCGGCGCCAGCGTTCGCCACGCATTGCCCTTCGGGTCGAATGCCTCGTTTTCGGCAAATGTGTTGGGCGGAAGCTCGCCGCCCAGCACGACGACCAGCCCGTTGTAGAGCGCGAAAGCAAGACCCGAGCGCGCGGTGGGCATCGGCGGACCTTCCGACCAGGTATTGGTCTTCGGATCGTAGATATCGTGCACGGCCACGCGGTTCTGCGGCGTATCGAGGCGCCCGCCGATCGCATGAATCTTGCCGTCGACCGCGACGACCGCGAGATGGTCGCGCGCCTTCGGCAACGGTGCGGCATCGCTCCATTTGCCGGTGACGGGATCGTAGACTTCGTGCGCATTGACGGTGACGGCGTTGTCGAGGCCGCGTCCGCCAATCGCGTGCACCTTGCCGTCCAGCGCCGCGACGCCGACGGAGCCGCGCGGCGCCTTCAGCGGCGCGAGCGCACGCCACGTCCCGTTGGCGGGATCGAATTGGTAAACGTCGTTGACCGCGCCGGCATGGACCCGGTGCGTGAAGCCGCCGACCGTAATGATCTTTCCGTCGACCACCGCGACGCCCATGTGATCGAGGCCTTTCGGCATCGGCCCCAGCGTACGCCAGGTGTCGGTCGCTGGATCGTACTCGTTGATCATCGGCACCGCGATGCCGTCGATGCTGCCGCCGATGACGTAGATCTTGTTGGCGACCGTCGCGAGCGAAACTTCGTTCCGCGCCGTCGGCATCGGCTTCTTCGCCGTCCAGGTGCCCTGCGGCATCTGCGCGCCGGCTGGCGAGACGACTAGCGCCAGACACGCGGCAACGACCAGCAACGACAAACTTCGCAGCATCGATCACTCCCGGTTTTCGGGCGAAGTGTCCTGCCACGGGGCGGCGGAAGCAAGCGATGACGAGGCCCGATTTCGCTGCCGCTCCATTCGGGCTACACCCTCCCGCATGCCGACCCCTGCCCGTCCCACCATCTTCGCCCTCTCGTCCGGCCGGCCGCCGGCGGCGATCGCGGTGATCCGCATTTCGGGTCCGGACGCGCGCATCGCACTGGAGCAGATGATCGGCCGCGTGCCGCCGCCGCGCACCGCCAGCTTTGCCCGCGTGCGCGATCCGGCGACCGGCGACGTGATCGACGAAGCCCTGGCGCTCTGGTTCCCGGGCCCGAAGAGCGAGACCGGCGAGGACTGTGCCGAGCTGCAGATCCACGGCGGCCGCGCCGTGGTCGCGGCGACGCTCGCGGCGCTCGGCCGGCTCGAGAACTTCCGGCACGCCGAGGCCGGCGAGTTCACCCGCCGCGCCTTCGAGAACGGCAAGCTCGATCTGACCGCGGTCGAGGGGCTCGCCGACCTGGTCGCCGCCGAGACCGAGGCCCAGCGCAAGCAGGCGTTGCGGCAGATGCAGGGCGCGTTCGCCGAGCAGGCCGAGCGCTGGCGCACGCGGTTGATCGAGGCGCGCGCGCTGATCGAGGCCGGCATCGATTTTTCCGACGAGGACGACGTCCCGCAAGGGCTCGCCCGCCAGGCGCTCGACATCGTCCGGCCGGTGCTGGCGGAGATCGACGGCGCCAGCCGCGGCCAGGGCGAGCGCATCCGCGACGGCCTGCAGGTCGCGATCGCGGGCGCGCCCAATGTCGGCAAGTCGACGCTGCTCAACGCCATCGCCAAGCGCGACGTCGCGATCGTGTCGCCGCACGCCGGCACGACCCGCGACGTGATCGAGGTGCATCTCGATCTCGCCGGCTTCCCGGTGACGCTGCGCGACTCGGCCGGCATTCGGCCAACGGACGACCCGGTCGAGCAGGAGGGCATCCGCCGCGCCGAGGCGTCGGCCGCCGCCGCCGACCTGGTGCTGTGGGTGCTCGATGCGCGCGAGGTCGAAGAAGGCGAGGTTTCCAAGATTTTGCTGCAGGCCGAGGTGCAGCAATCGCGCGTCTGGTTCGTCGTCAACAAGACCGATCTGGTGGACGCGGACGCGCTGTCAAAGATTGAATTAACGTTCAGGACTATAGTCCCAGGTACATATGTGCCCGTTTCGGCCGCGACCGGCGCCGGGATCGATCAACTGGTCGCGAAAGTCGGCAAGTTTGCCGAGACCTTCTTCTGGGGCGAGCCCGGGCTCGTCACTCGCGAGCGCCACCGGCAGATGCTGCAGCTCGCGGCGGCGGCACTCGCCGACGCGCTAGCGATCGACCAGCAGCACGGCGCCGACGGCCGCGAGGAACTGATCGCCGAGCAGGTGCGGCTCGCCACGCGCGCGCTGGAGCGGCTCACCGGCCGAGTCGACGTCGAAGACATTCTCGACGTGATTTTCCGCGACTTCTGCATCGGCAAGTGACGCGGTCGGCCATTGACGGATCGGCCGCTGAATGACGCGGCCTTTCTCCCCGAGCCGCCAACCTCATTAACGTTAACCATTCGTTAACGACTAAGGCCGACGTTCCTTCGCAATTGGCCTCGCCTGTTTCACGTGAAACATCGCCGTTGGACGACCCTGACCCGGCTCGGCTAGAAGCTCGCTCGCAATGGACCAGCGCTTCGACGTGATCGTGATCGGCGGCGGGCATGCCGGCTGCGAAGCAGCAGCAGCAGCAGCACGCATGGGCGCGCGCACCGCGCTGGTGACGCACCGCTTCGCCACCATCGGCGCGATGTCGTGCAATCCGGCGATCGGCGGACTCGGCAAGGGCCACCTGGTCCGCGAGATCGACGCGCTCGACGGCCTGATGGGCCGCGTCGCCGACGCCGGCGGCATCCAGTTCCGGGTGCTCAACCGCCGCAAGGGCCCGGCGGTGCGCGGGCCGCGCGCCCAGGCCGACCGCAAGCTCTATGCGGCAGGCGATGCAGCAGGCGATCCGCGAGACCGCAAATCTCTCGGTGATCGAGGGCGAGGCGCACGATCTGCTGATCCGCGACGGCCACGTGACCGGCCTCGTGCTGGCGGATGGCCGCGAATTTAGCGCCGGCGCCGTCGTCCTCACCACCGGAACCTTCCTGCGCGGCCTGATCCACATCGGCGAACAGCAGACGCCGGCCGGCCGGGTCGGCGAGGCCCCTGCCGTCGGACTGTCGCTGACCCTCGAACGTCTCGGCTTTGCGCTCGGCCGGCTCAAGACCGGCACGCCGCCGCGGCTCGACGGCCGCACCATCGACTGGGCCGCCGTCGAAATGCAGCCCGGCGACGATCCGCCCGAGCCGTTCTCGACGCTGACCGAACGCATCGCCAATCCCGCAGGTCCAGTGCGGGATCACCCGGACCATCGAAGAAACCCACCGGATCATCCGCGAGAACGTCCACCGCTCGCCGATGTATTCGGGCCAGATCGCCAGCCGCGGGCCGCGCTATTGCCCGTCGATCGAGGACAAGATCGTGCGGTTCGGCGAGCGCGACGGGCACCAGATCTTCCTCGAGCCTGAGGGGCTGGATGACCCGACGGTCTATCCCAATGGCATCTCCACCTCGCTGCCGGAGGAGGTCCAGCGCGCGCTGATCGCCACCATTCCCGGGACTGGAAAACGCCCGCATGGTCCGGCCGGGCTACGCGATCGAGTACGACCATGTCGACCCGCGCGAGCTGAAGCCGACGCTGGAAACCCGCCGGGTCCGGGGGCTGTTCCTGGCCGGCCAGATCAACGGCACCACCGGCTACGAGGAGGCGGCCGCCCAGGGCCTGGTCGCTGGGCTCAATGCCGGGTCGCTGGCAGGCGGGGGCGGGGCCATCACGTTCGACCGCGCCGAAGGCTATCTCGGCTGTGATGATTGACGATTTGGTCACGCGCGGGGTCACCGAGCCATACCGCATGTTCACCTCGCGGGCGGAATATCGCCTGACGTTGCGGGCCGATAACGCCGACCAGCGGCTGACCGACCGGGGCATCGCGCTCGGCTGCGTCGGCCCTGCCCGCCGGCAAGCTCACGCCGCCAAGATGGCGGCACTGAACGACGCCCGCGCCTACGCAGAATCGGTCTCGATCACGCCGACCGAAGCCGAACGGCATGGGCTTTCGCTGAACAAAGACGGCCTGCGGCGCTCCGCATTCGAGCTGCTCTCGCACCCGAATATCGACGTCGAAACGCTCTCGACTCTATGGCCGAGGCTCGCCGAACTGCCGCCGAAAATCGCCGAGCAATTGGAGTTCGACGCCAAGTACGACGTCTACCTCGACCGCCAGGCCGCCGATATCGCCGCCTACCGCCGCGACGAAGGTCTGGAGCTGCCGGAGGGCCTCGACTACGCCGAACTACGCGGTCTTTCCAACGAGGCCCGCCAGAAGCTCCAGGCCGTGCGGCCGCGGACCATCGCGCAGGCCGCCCGCATCGACGGCATGACGCCGGCCGCGCTCATGCTGATCGTCGCGCACCTGAACCGGCGCGGGCGGGGCGCCAAGACCGCCAATGCCGCCGGCTGATCCGGCGCTGGCGGCGGACCGGGCAAAGGCCCTCGCCCTGACCCCTGTTTCACGTGAAACACTGGAGCGGCTCGACCGCTTCGTCGCGCTTCTGCTCGACTGGCAAGGGCGGATGAACCTGATCGCCCCCTCCACCATCCCGACCATCTGGACCCGGCATATCGCGGATTCGCTGCAGCTTCTCGACCTCGCGCGCAACGCCCGCATCTGGATCGATCTCGGCTCCGGCGCCGGATTCCCAGGCATGGTGATCGCCTGCGCGCTCGCCGATACGCCCGGCGCCACGGTCCATCTGGTCGAAAGCACCAAGAAAAAGGCCGCGTTCCTGAGCGAGGCCCAGCAGGTCACCGGCGCGCCCGCCAAAATCTACCCCGAGCGAATCGAAACCTTCGTTCCTACATTCGACCGGCAAGGCCGATATCGTCACCGCCCGCGCGCTCGCGCCGCTGCCGGCGCTGTTCGCGCAAACCGCTGCGCTATTGGAGAAAACCGGCGCCCGCGCGCTGTTCCTGAAAGGGCAGGGCGTCGATCTTGAATTGCAAGAGGCGTCAAAGTCTTGGATAGTTAACGCCGAGCTGGTTCCGAGCCGCACCGATCCGAACGCACGGATCGTGTCGCTGCGAGAGCTGAAGCCGCGTAACGCGTAGAATTCCCCAGCGCATTAAGTCGCGCGCGTTGACGGATTGTCAGTCATGAGTGACGATGCTTATGATCTTGATTCTGCTGTAGAATCACTGAAAGCCATGGCGCTCGCAAACCGCACTGAAGGCCTCCGGCTGACGCGCGTGCTCGCCGTCGCCAACCAGAAGGGCGGCGTCGGCAAGACCACGACCGCGATCAATCTCGGCACCGCGCTCGCCGCGGTCGGCGAGAACGTGCTGATCGTCGACCTCGACCCGCAAGGCAATGCCTCGACCGGTCTCGGCATCGATCGCAAGAGCCGCACGCTCTCGACCTACGACGTCATGATCGGCGAAGCGCCGCTGCGCGACGCGGTGATGCCGACCGCGGTGCCGCATCTGTCGATCGCACCGTCGACGCTCGATCTCTCCGGCCTCGAACTTGAAGTGAGCCAGGCGCACGATCGCGCATTCCGGCTGCGCGGCGCCCTCGCGGCGCTCAACGCCGGCTATCCGAACACGCCCGACTTCTCCTACGTGCTGATCGATTGTCCGCCGTCGCTCAACCTGCTCACCATCAACGCGATGGCGGCGGCCGATGCGGTGCTGGTGCCGCTGCAATGCGAGTTCTTCGCGCTCGAAGGCTTGTCGCAACTGCTCGAAACGGTTTCGACCGTGCGCGCGAGTCTCAATCCCGCGCTCACGATTCACGGCATCGTTCTCACCATGCACGACGCGCGCAACAACCTGTCGAACCAGGTGGTCGCCGACGTGCGCGCCAACAGCGGCCAGAAGGTCTACGACACCATCATCCCGCGCAACGTGCGCGTCTCGGAAGCGCCGTCCTACGGCAAGCCGGTGCTGGTCTACGATCTCAAATGCGTCGGCAGCGAAGCCTATCTGCGGCTCGCGACCGAGATCATCCAGCGCGAGAAGGAACTGATCGCCGCCAGCATCGTGCCGCCGCCGGGCGAGTCGCAACAATTCGACAGCGAGAACCTCGATCACGACAAAGGCGCGGCATGATGATCCGCACCGCATCATCGTTGCTGCTTCAGCAATCTCGCGCGTTCGCCGCTCGCGCCCTCACCGTCGTCGCGCTGGGCAATATCGGACGCAACGACAATGGCCGATGAAGCGCGCTCCAGACTCGGCCGCGGGCTCGCCGCGCTGATCGGCGAAGCCGCGCAGCCCGCGCCGTCCGAACGCGTGCGCCAGCAGCAGCGCCGCGTGCCGATCGAATTCATCAAGCCCAACCCGAAGAATCCGCGCCGCATCTTTTCCGATGCGGAACTGGGCGAGCTCGCGGCCTCGATCAAGGAGCGCGGCATCATCCAGCCGGTGGTGGTGCGCGCGGTGCGCGGCGCAAAAGACAGCTACGAGATCATCGCCGGCGAGCGGCGCTGGCGGGCGGCGCAGCGCGCCGGACTGCACGACGTGCCGATCGTCGCGCTCGACGTCAGCGACAGCGAGGCGCTCGAACTCGCCATCATCGAGAACGTGCAGCGCGCCGATCTCAATCCGCTCGAAGAGGCGGGCGGCTACGACGCGCTCGCCGGCGAGTATCAGCACAGCCACGAGGAGATCGCCAAGATCGTCGGCAAGAGCCGCAGCCATGTCACCAACACGCTGCGCCTGCTCAAGCTGCCGGAAGCCGTGAAGGCCTACATCAACGCCGGCAAGATTTCCGCCGGCGCCGCGCGCATGCTGATCGGCGCCGACGATCCGGAAGCGATGGCGCGCGAGATCGTCGAGCGCGGGCTCAACGTGCGCCAGGTCGAGGCGCTGGCGAAGGAACGCGCGGGCGGGCAGGGCAAGCACAAGAAGCGCAACCTCGCGCGCAAGGACGCCGACACGCTGGCGCTGGAGCGGCGGGTGTCGGACGCGCTCGGCCTCACCGTGACGGTCGATCACGGCACCAAGGGCGGCACGCTGCACGTCCGCTATCGCAGCCTCGATCAGCTCGAAGACGTGTTGAAGAAGCTGGAGCGGAAGTAGCCGGCGACGTCCCGGAGGAGCACGTAGCCCGGATAGAGCGCAGCGACATCCGGGGCCGACCTCCCCGATCGCCACCAATCGTCCCGCATTTCGCTTCGCTCCATGCGGGCTACGGACTCCCGTCCGTAGGCGCAGGTGTTGCCAGCCCGTCGCCCGATCAAATCAAAGAACCAAAAGAAGAAGTGGAGAGCGGGAGGATCCCGCTCTCCACCTTCTCACGGCTCGATCACTCGCTCAGGAGTTACCAGCCGCCCGTCATGTCCTGCACCGAGCCGTGAACCTGGGCCGAGGCCACGGAGGCAGAGCCGAGCAGAGCGATCGCCACGAGGGCAATCCCGAAGAACTTCGTCATCGTCATCTCCTATTTGTATCTGCACGCCGGGGTGGCGTGTGATGCGTTGATAGCCCAGCGCCGCTTCGTTCGTTTGTGAAGCGGTTCACACGGACGATCGCGACCGCCGATGCAGGTCTCGCGCGCCTGGAGCGTAAAAAATTCACCCGACTGTGAAGCACCTCACACCGCCGGTTGCCGGGCTCTGGCTTTGATGGCGCCAGGCAATTCAAACAGAGAGGTGACGCGATATGCGTAAGCTCATCCTGGTGATTGGGATCGTCGTTATTGCCGCGGGCGCCGCGACGGCCTTGGCTTGGTCAAATATCGATCGAAAGGCTGCGCCCGCGACCGCTGCGGCGCCGATCGCGCCTTATGACATGATGCTGAAGCGGGGCGACAGCCTCCCGTTCGAATCCTGGCGCGCTTATTGAAGCGCTTCCCGCAAGTGAAGGCCCGGCGGCGACGCCGGGCCGTAAGCGGGCAGCCAGCAACCGCCGCGATGAGTCAATTTTGATCGCCGTATCTCTCGGTGACAGCCGCGGCAACAAACTTCTTGCGTCCGTCTCGACCCGTAGTCGTGCCATGGGCAGCGCACCAATCCGGAAACGTGTTCGGATCGATCCGAACGCGCATGACGACGTGACCGTAGGCCTTGAGGCCGCTTTCCATTTCCACGGCCATCTTCAGCCACTCTTTCCAAGCGCGTGGCATCGTGTTTCCGTCGGCGAACATCTCCACGAGCGCCGGGTAATCCTCCTCATTGATCCAGTAGACCCCGACCGCGGGAGGCGGCCTGTCTTCCAAGTCGTTCATGCCGGTCACCTGCAAAGGTTGTCTTTTACTAACACGAACCCATGCTGCTGAAGTCCGGAGCAACCGCCCTCGGGCTGCGCCGATCCCCGGCCATACGCCTTGAACCTGCCGCGTGAAACTGCCACATCCGAGCCACCATGAATCTGCCCCTCGCCACCCCCGCCGGCGCCCCGATCCAGTCGCACTTGCCCACCGAGGCGGAGCGGCGGCGCACGTTTGCGATCATCTCGCACCCGGACGCCGGCAAGACCACGCTGACCGAGAAGCTCCTGCTGTTCGGGGGCGCGATCCAGCTCGCCGGGCAGGTCAAGGCCAAGCGCGACCGGCGCTCGACCCGCTCGGACTGGATGGCGATCGAGCGCGAGCGCGGCATCTCGGTCGTCACCTCGGTGATGACGTTCGAGTACGACGGCCGGGTGTTCAACCTGCTCGATACGCCGGGCCACGAGGATTTCTCGGAGGACACCTACCGGACGCTGACCGCGGTCGATTCGGCCGTGATGGTGATCGACGCCGCCAAGGGCATCGAGCCGCGCACCCGCAAGCTGTTCGAGGTCTGCCGCCTGCGCGACATCCCGATCATCACCTTCATCAACAAGATGGACCGCGAGAGCCGCGACCCGTTCGACCTGCTGGACGAGATCGAAAAGACGCTGGCGCTGGACACCGCCCCGGTCAACTGGCCGGTCGGCCGCGGGCGCGATTTCGTCGGCACCATCGACGTGGCGAGCGGCGGCGTCCGCCTGCTCGACGGCGATGCCGGCGCGGCCGGGCGGCTGCGCGAGATGACCATCGCCGAGGTGGCGGCGCTCAACCCGAACATCGACGCGGCGGCGTTTGGCGCCGAGTTCGAGCTGGTGCACCAGGCCTGCCGGCGGTTCGATCCGGTGGCGTTCGGCGAGGGCCACCTGACGCCGGTGTTCTTCGGCAGCGCGCTCAAGAATTTCGGCGTCGGCGACCTGCTCAATGCGCTCGGCGCCCTGGCGCCGCCGCCGCGGTCGCAGCAGGCCGACAAGCGCGTCGTGACCCCGGCCGAGCCCGGCATGTCGGCGTTCGTGTTCAAGGTCCAGGCCAACATGGACCCCAAGCACCGCGACCGCATCGCGTTCGCCCGGCTGTGCTCCGGCAAGCTGACGCGCGGCATGAAGGTCAAGCAGGTGCGCACCGGCAAGAACATCAGCCTGCAGGCGCCGCAGTTCTTCTTCGCCCAGGATCGCGTCACTGGCCGAGGAGGCCTATGCGGGCGACGTGGTCGGCATCCCCAATCACGGCACGCTGCGGATCGGCGACACGCTGACGGAAGGCGAGGACTTCAACTTCGTCGGCGTGCCGAGCTTCGCGCCCGAGATCCTGCGCCGGGTGCGGCTGCCCGACGCCATGAAGGCGAAGAAGCTCAAGCAGGCGCTGCAGGAGCTGGCCGAGGAGGGCGTCGCGCAGGTGTTCCGGCCGGTCGACGGCTCGCCCGCCATGGTCGGCGTGGTCGGCCCGCTGCAGCTCGAGGTGCTGAAAGCGCGGCTCGATGCCGAATACGGGCTGACCATCGCGTGGGACACCGCCGAGTTCCAGTTCGCGCGCTGGATCTCGTCAGGCGACCCCAAGGAGCTCGACCGGTTCACCACCGCGCATCCCTCGTCGATCGCCGAGGACCTCGACGGCGATCTGGTGTTCATGGCGCGCAACGCCTTCGACCTCGACTACACCGGCAAGCAGAATGCCGGGATCGCGCTTCGCGGACGTGAAGGACATCCATCAGCGCAAGCCGGCGGCCTGACCTCATTCTCCTTTGATGTTCGACGCCGTAATGACCTTGCCCCACTTCTCAGTTTCATCGGCGACGAACTTGCCGAAGCCGGCGGGTGTCATCGGCGTGGGATCCACGCCCAGGTCGGCGAGCCGCGCGATCAGCTTCGGATCGGCCAGAGCCGCATTGATCTCGCTGTTGAGTTTGCCGACGATTTCGGCCGGCGTGTTCTTGGGCGCACCGATGCCGTACCACTGGCTGCCCTCGTAGCCCGGCACATATTCGCCCATGGCAGGGACGTCCGGCAGCAATGGCGAGCGCGTCGCCGTCGTAACCGCAAGCGCGCGAAGCTTGCCGTCGCCGATGAGCTGGTTCAACGCCGCGATGGTGCCGAACACCACCTGCGTCTGCCCGCCGAGCAGATCGGGAACATAGCCGCCACGATAGGGAATGTGGACCAGGTCAACACCGGTCATCGTCTTGAACAGTTCGCCGAAGACATGGGAGACGGATCCGTTGCCGGACGAGCCCATGTTGATCTTGGCCGGGTTGGCCTTGGCGTAGGCGATGAATTCCGGAATCGTCTTGGCGGGAACCGCGGGATTGATCGCCATGACATAAGGGCCGCCGCCAATGCTCGCGACCGGAGCGATGTCCCGGACGAAATCGAAGCTGAGCCTCTTATAGAGCGTCGCGTTGAACGCGCCCGACAGGCCGTTGAGCAAAAGCATGTAGCCGTCCGCTGGCGCGTGCGCGACCGTTTCGGTGCCGATATTGCCGCCGGCGCCGGTCCGGTTCTCGATCACGACCGACTGCGCGAGCCGCACCGACAGCGATTGACCGATCAGGCGCGCGACGCTGTCGGTTGCCTGGCCGGCAGGAAACGGAACGATGAGGCGCACCGGCCGCGTCGGATAGGCTTGCGCCCAAGCTAAACGTGACACCGCAGGGAGCGCGGCAACACCCGCTGTCAGACGCAAGAATGATCGGCGGCGAAGTTTCACGGACTGCTCCCATGTCGGCGCGGGCAGCGCCCGCCTGGAGGCTCAATCTGGACTGGCCGGACTAATTCGCCCGGGGAATTCCCGCCGCGCTGATCACTGCCGCCCACTTCTCGATTTCCGACTTGAGCAGGTGGCGCAATTCCTCAGGCGTCGAACCTACGACCGCATAGCCGGCTTGCGCCAGCTTTGCTTTGACCACGGGGTCGGCCAGAGCCGCAACCGTGTCGGCGTGGAATTTCCGGATGATGCGCGGTGGCGTTTTGGCCGGTACGAACAGGCCATGCCAGGACGTCACGTCATAACCCGGCACGCCCGCCTCGGCGATCGTCGGCAGTTCCGGCGCCGCCGGATCCCGTTGCGCGCCGGTGACCGCAAGTCCGCGCACCTGGCCCGAGCGCATGGTTTCAAGCAGCACGCCGCTGCCGAAATAGCAGTCCACGCGGCCGGGGATCAGGTCGTTGAGCGCGGGCGCCGCGCCGCGATAAGGCACATGCGTCATCTCGAACTTGGCCATCTGCTTGAGCAGTTCGCCGGCGAGATGCGGCGTGCTGCCGGTGCCGGGCGATGACAGCGTGACCTTGCCCGGGTTGGCCTTGGCGTGGGCAACGAATTCCATGATCGATTTCGCCGGCGACGAGTTCGGCACGAACATGAACAGCGGAAATCTGGAAACCTGCGAGACCGGCGCCAGGTCGGATACCGGATCGTAGCTCAGCACGCGGTAGAGGCTGCGGTTCACCGCCAGCGACGACGTGGCAAACAGCACCGTGTATCCGTCGGGGTCGGCGCGCGCGACCATCTCGTTGCCGATGTTGGTGCCGGCGCCGCCGCGGTTCTCGATCACGACCTGCTGGTCCCAGACCTTCGAAAGCTGTTCGGCCACGATCCGGCCGACGATGTCGGTCGGTCCTCCGGCCGTGAACGGCACCACCAGGCGCACGATCCGGCTCGGCCAGACCGGCGACTGCGCATGGGCCGAGACGATCAGGCCGGGCGCGAGCGCCAAACCAACCGACAGCGCAAACAGGGCGAGACGTGCAACCACGGCAGTCCCCTGATTCAGTATTCGATCGGATGAATCCGGACAGGCCCGCCGATGGCACCCTAGCCGCCGTTGCAATGATCAGGGTTCGGCACGTCCCGCTGGCGGCTCGAAGAAAATGTACATCAGGTTCGCGAGCAGGCGGAAGGGGCCACGTCGACGCTCTTGTTGCAGTGCAAGAATCCAGACCGGAAACAGGATTGCGTCGTTTCACGATCAAGCAATAGACTTGGTAGTGTTCAATGCGTCTCGATCTTTCCAAGAATCGCAATTTGGAAGCGCCGTGAATAGGCCAATGCTACGGCGCTCCCGAAACGGGCTGCTCGCATTCGCCAACGACGGGACGAACGGAATCCTCGCGCAACGAACGGGGAATAGACTTTAACATATACAAGGGAGAAGGCGGTCATGGCAGTCCAGAGCGCAACAGCCGCGTTGTCGGTCCATCACAGGCCGTTCTTCAAGAGCCTCTATTTTCAGGTGTTGACCGCGATCGTGCTCGGCGTCCTGCTCGGCCATTTCTACCCGCAGCTCGGCGAACAGATGAAGCCGCTGGGCGACGCCTTCATCAAGATGATCAAAATGATCATCGCGCCGATCATCTTCTGCACGGTCGTGCACGGCATTGCCAGCATGCAGGACATGAAGAAGGTTGGCCGCGTCGGCCTGAAGGCGCTCGTCTATTTCGAAGTCTTGACGACACTCGCGCTGATCGTCGGTCTTATCGTCGTCAACACGCTGCAACCCGGCGTCGGCATGAACATCGACGCCAGCACGATCGATACCCGGTCGATCCAGGGTTACGTGGCGAAGTCCAAGGAACAGAGCACCGTCCAGTTCCTGATGGACGTGATCCCGAACACGGTGGTCGGTGCGTTCGCACAGGGCGAAATCTTGCAAGTGCTGTTCTTCGCGATCCTGTTTGCGTTCGGTCTGCAGACGCTCGGCGAGCGCGGCAAGGTGCTGCTCGGCGTCATCGATCAGGCCAGCCACGCGCTGTTCGCGGTCGTCGGCATCATCATGAAGGTTGCGCCGATCGGCGCGTTCGGCGCCATGGCGTTTACGATCGGCAAGTACGGGGTCGCGACGCTGGTATCGCTCGCCCATCTGATGGTCGCGTTCTACGTGACCTGTCTGATCTTCGTGATCTTCGTTTTGGGCGGCGTAGCCTGGCTAGCGGGCTTTAACATCTTCAAATTCATCCGCTACATCAAGGAAGAGCTGCTGATCGTCCTGGGCACCTCCTCATCCGAGTCGGTGCTGCCGCGCATGATCGCCAAGATGGAGAATCTCGGCTGCGAGAAATCGGTGGTCGGCCTCGTCATCCCGACCGGCTATTCCTTCAACCTCGACGGAACCTGCATCTATCTCACGATGGCCGCGCTTTTCCTGGCACAGGCGACCAACACGGACCTGAGCTTTGCTCAGCAACTCGGCATCATCGGCATCCTGCTGCTGACCTCAAAAGGAGCCGCCGGCGTGACCGGTTCGGGCTTCATCGTACTGGCGGCAACGCTGTCCTCGGTCGGCACAATTCCGGTCGCCAGCATCGCACTCATCCTCGGCGTGGACCGATTCATGTCGGAAGCCCGGGCGCTCACCAACCTGGTCGGCAATGGCGTTGCGACTGTAGTCGTCTCGCGCTGGGAGGGTGCACTCGACGTCGAACGGATGCACGCGCACCTCGACCAGGAGACGGAGGAAGAGGCGGATACACCGGAAGAGGTCCTCGTCGAGGACGAGATCAAGGCCGCTGGCGCGCCCAAACCCGTGTCATTCTAAACGCGGCAGCCTGACGTCAGGAGTGACCATGACGACGACCTTGTTGCGCATCGTGATGCTCCTGGCGGCTGTCGTCGTCTTGCCGGCGGCGGCGCGGTCAGGAGAAGCGCACTGGCCCGAAACTCTGACGATCGGCACCGGATCGCCCGGCGGCACTTACTACGACTATGGCGAAGGGCTCGCAAAACTGCTCACGCGCAAGCTCGATGTCCCGGTCTTCGCGCGGCCGACCGAAGGGCCGACCGAGAACATCAAGTTGATCGAGGCCGGCGAGATCCAGCTCGCCTTCGTTACGCTCGGGGTCGCGCAGCAAGCATGGAACGGAACCGGCGAGTGGACGGGCGGTAAACAGTTCCGCGCGATGCGTGCGGTCTTCCCGATGTACGATACGCCGTTCCAATTCATGGTCCTTCAGGAATCGGGCATCCAATCGGTCGCGGACTTGAGCGGCAAGCGGGTGGGCATCGGCCCGCAAGGCGGCACAGGCGGCATCTACCTGCCGGAGTTCTTCAAGATTCTGAAGATCGATCCAACGACCCGAACCGGCAATTGGTCCGATCTGGCCGCGGCAATGCAGGAGCGCACGATCGATGCGCTGGCGGTTGGGGCCGGCGTGCCGTTTCCCGAATTCGCGAACCTCGAAAAGAAGAACAAGGTCCGATATCTGCCGCTGACGGCCAGCCAAGTGGTCGCATTGCGGCTTGCGATCCCGGAACTGGGACCGTCCGTCGTCCCGGCGGGGGCCTATCCGTCGCTGACGCGCCCCTACCAGACCGTAGGCCTCTACAATTTTGCCGTGGCCCACAGGGCGCTCCCCGACGACCTTATCTACGCCATCACGGAAGCTGTCTTTGCGAACAACGATGAGCTGATGCAGCTCAATTACGCGGCCGCGGATACCATTCCTTCGAACTTCACGCGCAACACCGTCCTGCCGTTCCACGACGGCGCGGCGCGCTGGTACTACAACAAGTCCACGTCCGGTGTTGTGCATGGCGACTGATAGTTTGTGTGGAAGAGGAGCGCGATGTCTGTTCAGGGCCCTAATCGGAAGGGGCGGACGGCCTCACCGATGTCCGCTATGAAGGGTACTGCGGATTGTTCGCTCACCGTGTATCGCTCCTGGATCGGACCTGCGATTCCGGCGCGCCTAACCAGCCAGAAGTCTGAGGCTTGTGATGGCCATCACAGCGAGGGAGCGTCCGAGCGCTCAGACTGCCTCCGTTCGATGATGTGCCGAATGGTTCGGCCAATCGATCGTGGAGGTTGGCCATGTCCAGATGGTACGAACGCGCTAATGAGGCTTCGTTCAACTCGGCACCGGGAGGCTATGTGTTCCAGTGTCCGAATGCTTGGATTTTCGCCCGCCCGAACTACTACCTGGTGAACGAATCCAAAAAGGCAGAGATTCTGGCGGTCATGGGGCGTTGGCGGCTCCTGCTGCTATCGGTCCAGGCGATCATGCTCCCGATATGGCTGCTTCCGATCCTGCTGCCCGGGACATTTGGCTCGGCGTTACTGCCGGCGTTCCGACTGTTGGGGCCCGGCCTCTTCACTCTCTCTTTGGTTGTCGTCGTGACCCTGTTGATCATACCGCTTATCGCTGTGCCGCAAATCTATCTGGCGCGCGCGCTCCGGCCACTGCTTGCAGATGCGCCGCTCACCGAGGAACGGATCAAAGTCTCCGAACAGCTTTCAAAGATCGCGACGGCTGTCTCGGGCAAGATGCTAGTCATTGGTCTGATCGCCGCGCTGGCAATGTTCGGCAGTGGCAGTTCCTTGTTGCTTGATGCTTATGTGGAAGGCCGCCTTGGGATTGGTGCACTCATCGCAGCGCCCTCATTGATGTCGGGTGGACTGCTCCTGACCGCGTATTTTGCCTACCTGATGCGGCTCAAAGCAAAAATGCAGCGCACTGCCTAAGTCGTCAGTGCTGGCACCGCATCTGCGACATGCCAATCGCACTCGTCGATGTCCGGTTGCGGGGGAGCGCCGCCGCTTGCCCGTCACTGCTCCTTGATGTGGCCGTCGGTGATGACCTTTTTCCACTTGTTGTATTCGGACTTGAGAAAGGCCGCGCCCTCCTGCGGTGTCGACGACACCGGCTCGGCGCCGATCTTGGCGAAAGCGGTCTTTATCTCGGGCAGCGCCAACGTCTTCACCATCGCCTCGTTGAGCTTTGCAACCACGGGCGCCGGCACCGCCGCTGACGCCAGCACCAGATACCAGAGATCGACTTCGAAATCCTTCAACCCGGACTCGTCCATGGTCGGCACATCGGGATAGACGACCGAGCGTTTAAGGCTTGTCACCGCCAGCGGCCGGACGCGATCGTCCTTGGTGAACGGTAGCGCGCCGGCGGGGCTTGAGAAGGCGTAGGATATCTTGCCGGCCATCATGTCGGTGTAGGACTGGCCGATGCCGCGATAGGGGACGTGCACCGCGTCGACGCCAGCACGCTGCTTGAACATCTCCCCGGCGAGGTGCGGCGAGGTGCCGATGCCGGCGGAGGAGAAGTTGAGTTTGCCGGGGTTGGTCTTCGCGTAGGCGACGAACTCGGCGTAGGTCTTCACCGGCAGGGATGGCGATACCACCAGAACCAGCGGCGACGCATTGACCCGCGAGACGACCTGCAGGTCCTTGAAGGTATCGAACGGCAGGCTCGGCAGCAGCGTCGGATTGATCGCGAGGGCGGGGTCCATCATCACCAGGGTGTAACCGTCCGGCGCCGAGCGCACGACATAGTCGGTGCCAGGGATGCCGCCGGAGCCGGTCCGGTTCTCCGCGATCACGGTCTGGCCGATGATCTCGCCGAGGTGTTGCGCCAGCGTGCGGCCGATATAGTCGGTGGCGCCGCCGGGCGCATAGGGCAGCACCAGCTTGATCGGCTTGGCCGGATAGGCTTGCGCCCGAGCGGTCCGCGACAGGACTGCAAGAGCGGGAACGCCCATCGCCAGGCGGAGAAAGTGTCGACGGGGAAGTTTCATCGTGCCCTCATTTTGGATCACCATGCCATTCGTGGAACGGGATTGTTCAGGTCATACCGCTATCCCGGTTTGACGCCCGCGAATTTGACCACCTTGGCCCATTTCTCGGTTTCTTCGGCAATCAACTTGCCGAATTCGGCGGGCGAGCCAACAAGTGGCGTACCGCCGAGATCGGCAAGGCGTGCCTTGATTTTGGGATCGGCCAAGCCAGCGTTGAGTTCGACGTTGAGGCTTTCGACGATGTCGGCGGGTGTCCCTTTTGGTGCGCCGATACCGAACCAGGCGCTAGCCTCGTAGCCCGGGAGGAAATCGCCAACAGTCGGGAGATTCGGCAATGCCTCCGACCGGAATGCAGTGGTCACCGCAAGTGCGCGTAACTTGCCGGCCCTGATATGCTCGATCGATCCAGGCAGGTTATCAAACACGACGTGCACCTGTCCGGCGATGAGGTCCATGACGGCCGGCGCGGCACCGCGATAGGGCACGTGCACCATCTCGACGCCAGCTATCATGTTGAACAGTTCGCCGGACATGTGCACGGAGGTTCCGGCGCCGCCCGACGCAAAATTGACCTTGCCTGGATTGGCCTTGGCATAGGCGATGAATTCGGGAACCGTCTTGGCCGAGATCGACGGATTGACCTCCATCACGTTGGGCACGCGAATGATGCCGGCGACCGGCGCGATGTCGCGAAGGAAATTGAAATTCAGCTTGTCATAGAAGGTCGCATTGATTGCGTTCGCTGGATTGACGAGGAGAAGCGTGTAGCCATCCGCGGGCGCATTCACAACCGCCTCAGTGCCGATGTTATTGGCGGCGCCGGGCCGGTTATCGATGACGAATTGCTGACCCAGCCGTTCCGACAGCCAGTGCCCCATCAAGCGCGCCAAGATATCGGTCGCGCCGGCAGGCGCATACGGGACGACCAAACGCACCGGCCGCGACGGATAGGCTTGGGCCCTCGCGGCACGCAACACCGCCGGAAGGGCCGCAGCGCCCGCGGCCAATTTCAGAAATCGTCGGCGGGGAAATTTCATCGATCCCTCCCAGCGTCGTCTCGCCAATGCGCGCTCCGACGCTCACGATGTGAATGATGAGGCTGGGGACGCCTGCCGATGGCACCCTTGTCGCCGTTGCAATGATCGGGTTTCGGCACGGCCCGTTGGCGGCTCGAAGGAAATGCTACATGAGGCTTGCGAGCAGGCGGAAGGGGGGCTGACGTTTTTGTTGCCGCGCATGAGGCCGACTATGGCCCGGAGCTGACTATCAGCCCAGCCGGCGAACAACTATCATCCATCGCTATTTGCGGAATTCAAGGGAAAGCGGTCATGAAAATTGATGGACGCTGTCACTGCGGCTACGTGACGTTCGAGGCCGAAGCCGATCCCGAAACGACGACCATTTGTAACTGCACAGACTGCCAAGCAATGAGCGGCGCTCCACTGCGAGCAATCATTGTCACTCGTCCAGGCACATTCATACTTCTGTCCGGCAAACCTACCGAATATCGAAAGACCGCCGATAGCGGAAACGTCCGTCCGCAAGGCTTCTGCCCTCAGTGCGGGACCGCGCTCTATTCGACCTCGGTTGGCGATGATGCACAGCCTTATAACGTACGCGTCGGTGTGCTTCGCCAGCGCAATGAATTAGTGCCGCGCCGACAAGTTTTTGTTCGCTCCCAACAGGCTTGGCTCCACGACCTCGATTCGATCCCAAAATTTGATAAGATGCCGCCGCGTTGAAGGGCCGGCGGCTGGGGAGTGCCGATGCTGGACAAGACCGACACCGTCGCGACCGCCGTGGCGCACTGGCTCGGCCAGTTCGAACGCGCGCTGGCGGCCGGCGACGATGCGCGGCTCGCGGCGCTGTTCCACGCCGACAGCCATTGGCGCGACGTGCTGGCGCTGACCTGGCGGATCGAGACGGTCAACGGCGCGGACGCCATTCTGCGCGAGCTGAAAGCCCATGCCGGCCGCGCCAAGCCCGCCGGTTTCAGGATCGCGGACGGCCGGACCGCGCCGCGCCAGGTGACCCGCGCCGGCACCACGGCGATCGAGGCCATTTTCAATTTCGAGACGGCGCAGGGCCGCGGCAGCGGCGTGCTGCGGCTCATTCCCGACGGCGGCACGCACAAGGCCTGGACGCTGCTGACCGCGCTCGACGAGATCAAGGGACACGAGGAGCGGCTCGGCGGCGCGCGCGCCGAGGGCAAGGCCTACACCCGCGACTTTCGCGGGCCGAACTGGCTCGACGTCCGCAAGGCCACCGCCGAATACGCCGACCGCGATCCGGCCGTGCTGGTGGTCGGCGCCGGACAGGCCGGGCTCGCGATCGCCGCGCGCCTCGCGCAGCTCGGCGTCGACACGCTGATCGTCGACCGCGAAGGGCGCATCGGCGACAACTGGCGCAACCGCTACCACGCGCTGGTGCTGCACAACCAGACGCACGTCAATCATCTGCCCTACATGCCGTTCCCGCCGGGCTGGCCGGCCTACATCCCCAAGGACAAGATCGCCGCCTGGTTCGAGGCCTATGCGGAGAGCCTGGAGCTCAACTGCTGGACCGGCACCGAGTTCGAGGGCGGCAGCTACGACGACAAGGCCGGGCGCTGGTCGGTGGTGCTGCGCCGCGCCGACGGCAGCAAGCGCGAGATGCATCCGCGGCACATCGTGATGGCGACCGGCGTCAGCGGCATCCCGGTCGTGCCGGACATCCCGACGCTGAAGAATTTCCGCGGCACGATCCTGCACTCCAGCCATTACACCGACGGCGACGCCTGGAAGGGCAAGTCGGTCCTGGTCATCGGCTCGGGCAACAGCGGCCACGACATCGCCCAGGACCTGCATGCGAGCGGCGCCAAGGCGACGCTGGTGCAGCGCAGCTCGACGCTGATCGTCAATGTCGAGCCGAGCGCGCAACTGCCGTACGCGCTCTATGACGAAGGCGCCGCTCGAGGACTGCGACCTGATCACGACGTCGATCCCGCTCGCGCTCGCGCGCAAGAGCCACATCTCTGCTGACCGAGCAGGCGAAGCAGCTCGACCGGGACTTGCTCGACGGGCTGGAGCGCAAAGGCTTCAAGCTCGACTTCGGCGAGGACGGCACCGGCTGGCAGTTCAAGTATCTGACCCGCGGCGGCGGCTACTATTTCAACGTCGGCTGCTCCGACCTGATCGTCGAGCGGCGAGGTCGGCCTGGCGCAGTTCTCCGATATCGCCGAGTTCGTCGCCGACGGCGCGCGCCTGCGCAGCGGCGAAACGCTGCGCGCCGACCTGATCGTGCTGGCGACCGGCTTCAAGGGCCAGGAGGCGCTGGTCGGAAAGCTGTTCGGCGACGAGGTCGCAAAGCGCGTCGGCCCGATCTGGGGCTTCGGCGACGGCGACGAATTGCGCAACATGTTCACCCGCACGCCGCAGCCGGGGCTCTGGTTCATCGCCGGCAGCTTCGCGCAGTGCCGCATCTACTCGAAGTATCTCGGCCTGCAGATCAAGGCGTCGGAGATCGGGCTGCTGCGCTAGGCCCCGGGCTCGCGGGCAGGACATCGATGGAATTGCCACTGCCGTTGCGCCTGGCCGTCGACCGCGCGTTGAGCGGCATCGCGCTGGCCGATCTTGCCGCGACCGCGGCGGCCTTTCGCAGCGCTACCGTGACGAGCGGCGCGACGGCACGTTTCACGTCGCGAGCCGCCGGGACGCGCTCGCCTACGTCGCGGTGCGCCTGCCGGCGACCTATGCGGCGGTGCGCGCCAGCCTTGCCGCGGTCGCCGAAGCCCGCCCGGATTTCGCGCCAAGGACCGCGCTCGATATCGGCGCCGGCCCGGGCACCGCGCTGTGGGCCGCGGCCGACTGCTGGCCCGATCTCGCCGATGCCTTGCTGGTCGAGGCAAGCCCGATTTTCCGGGCCTGCGGCGAACAGCTCGCGGCCGAGGCGCCGCTGCCGCACACGACCTGGCGCAGCGCGGATATCGCCGCGGGCGCCATCGATTGCGCGCCGCGCGATCTCGTCACGATGGCCTACGTGCTGAACGAACTCGCCCCGGAGGTTCGGCCGCCGGTTCTGGAGCGGCTGTGGCGGCTGACCGCCGACACCCTGGTGATCGTCGAGCCGGGCACGCCGGCCGGCTGGCAGCGCATCCTCGCCGCGCGCCGCCAGCTGATCGAGGCCGGCGCTCATGTGATTGCGCCATGTCCGCATGCGGATGATTGCCCGCTGCAGCCGCCGGACTGGTGCCATTTCGCCCAGCGCGTCGCCCGCTCGCGCCTCCATCGGCAAGCCAAGCGCGCGGAGGTTCCTTGGGAGGACGAGAAGTTCAGCTACGTGGCGCTGTCGCGAACGGCCGCGCCGGCCGCCGGGGCGCGCGTCATTGCCCGGCCGCGAAAGGGCAGCGGCCGCGTCACGCTGAAGCTCTGCCGTCCCGACGGCTCCGCGGGCGATCGGCTCTTCTCGCGTCGCGACGGCGAACCGTTCAAGCGCGCCTGGCGCAGCGATTGGGGCTCGTCGCTATGATGCAAATCCGGTGAGGCTTGTGCCGCCCGAAAAAGACGCGCATTTTTCTCCCGCGCGCCGGAGCACGGCCACCGGCACGAGTGGCTGATCCGGCGCAGCAGGGAGGCGACGATGAAAGCATTGACGATGGCGTTGTGGCTCGTCTCGGGCGTGTTCCCGGGGTTGGGCTCGGGGCCGGTCCTCGCGCAGGCGCTGCCGCCGAACGAGGCCGGCGTCACGATGGGGCACTGGCATCTCAATTCGCGCGAGGTCGCGGCCAACAAGCAACTGTTCGTGGCGCTCGGCGGCACCGCGATCAAGCCGGGCGATTTCGAGATCGTGCGCTTCCCCGGCGTCGCCGTGTTCCTGCATCAGCGTCCCGATACGCCGCCGCCGACCGGCGGCACCGAAGGCACGGTGATCAACCATGTCGGCCTGATCGTCCCCAACGTGGCCGAGGCCGTGGCGAAGTGGAAAGCGGCCGGCGTCAACGTCGCGCCCGGCAACAACGGCCGCATCGACCAGGCCTGGATCACCACCGGCGAAGGCCTGAAGGTCGAGATCCTGGAGGACAAGGCGCAACGCCTGCCGATCCAGCACCATCACGTGCACTTCTACGTGGCGGAGGCGGTGATCCCGGACATGCAGGCGTGGTACGCCAAACACTTCGGCGCCAAGCCGGGCAAGCGCGGCAGCAACCAGGCCGCCGATATTCCCGGCGTCAACCTGACCTTCACCAAAACCGACAAGCCGACGGTGCCGACCCACGGCCGCGTGCTCGACCACATCGGCTTCGACGTGAAGGACCTGGTCGGCTTTACGAAGAAGCTCGAGGCGGCCGGCGTCATGCTGACCGCGCCGATCACGGCACGGCCTGACGGCAACAAGCTGACGTTCCTGAAGGACCCCTGGGGCACCTCGATCGAGCTCAACGAACGGCCGAAACCGCTTTGAGCGCGGCGGCGGCGCTCGAGGCGGCCGGATCAAATCTTGCGCAGCAATGGCGCGGATGCGTCCGTCAAAATGATGGTGGGCGTCAGTCCAGGCTGATCCGTGCCGTGGTGGCGACGTCGCGCCACTTC
Organism: uncultured Alphaproteobacteria bacterium; assembly: GCA_963749815.1. Lineage (GTDB taxonomy): Bacteria > Pseudomonadota > Alphaproteobacteria > Rhizobiales > Xanthobacteraceae > VAZQ01. The sequence continues at coordinate 118,514 of CAVVON010000007.1, forward strand.
TTGCCTTCCGACACGATGAACGCCGCGAACTCCTGCGGCGTACCGGGCGCGGCCTGCGAGCCGACCTTCGTCAGCATGTCCTGCACCGCCGGCGATTTCAGTCCTTCGTTGATCGCGGCGTTGAGCTTGCCGACGATCTCGGCCGGCGTGCCGGCCGGCGCGATCACGCCCGACCAGAACGTCGTGCTGTAGTCGGGGATGCCGCTTTCCAGCATGGTGGGCACGTCCGGCAGTTCGGGATGACGCTTCGCGGTCGTCACCGCCAGCGCCTTGAGCTTGCGCTCGCGGATGAGCGGAATCAGAATCGAGATGTCCGGAAACGACATCTGCACCTGCTCGCTCAGGATCGCGGTCACCATCTCGGCGCCGCTCTTGTACGGCACGTGCACGACCTCGATGCCCGCCTTCGACTTGAACAGCTCGGCCTGCAACTGCGTCTGGTTGCCGACGCCGGCCGACGCGTAGCTCAGCTTGCCGGGATTGGCCTTGGCGTAGGCGACGAACTCCTGCACCGAGTTCGGCGCAAAGCCGATCGGCGTCACCATCACGATCGTGCTGTCGGCGACCTTGGCGACCGGCGCGAAGCTCTTGAGCGGATCGTAGCCGGGGTTCTTCACCAGCGCCGGCACGACGGCGAGCGTCGCGCTGGTGCCGATCAGCAGCGTGTAGCCGTCGGGATCGGCGGCGGCGACCGCCTTGGTGCCGAGCGCGCCGCCGGCGCCGGGACGGTTCTCGATCACCACGCTCTGGCCGAGCGCGGCCTGAACGAGCTGCGAGACCAGCCGCGCGGCGACGTCGGTCGGTCCGCCCGGACCGAACGGCACCACCAGCCGGATCGGCTTGGACGGATAGGTCTGCGCGTGCGCGGGAGCGGCGCAGGCAAGCGCCAGCAGCGCCACACTCAGGACACGTCTCAACCCAACGAAGATCATGGCGACCCGGCGAAGATCATGCCGGCAAATTTATCAGAGCGGGCCGGCGCCGGATACCGCCAGAAAAAGCAAACGGCGCGCGGGACCGATGCTCCCACGCGCCGCGTATGTCAGAAGAGCGATGCTCGGCGTCAGGCGCGCCGGCCGCTATTCATTCTCCAGTTCCCAGCGGTACGTCCAATTGTTGGCGTTGGTGCCGCAGGTTCCGCAGCAGCTCGTGCAGCTCACGTTGTTGTTGTAGCCGACGCCCCAATTCCTGCTCGCGTTATCGGAGCCGCCAAAGCAGATCTGCTCGCCGACATTGCACGCGAGCCGGATGCAATGCTCCTGCCGGTCGTCGAGCACCCAGCTGCCCGTCGCCGGCCAATGCCAGGACCGGTTCGAGGAGAACATGCGCATGTAGATGACGTAGGCGGCGTTGTTGGTGAAGCAGTAGGTGACGACCTGGGCCTTGGCCTGCTGCGTACCCGCGGTCGCGACAAGGACAAGACCGAAAAGCAATGCCGTGATGAGCTTGCGCAAAGCATCCCCCTGCAGGATTCGAAGGGTTAATTGTAAGTAAGGTTTCGAGCGTCGGGAAAGCCTACAGCAAGAAAAACCGGTAGGGAAGCGGGCACTTGGTCGCCACGCATTGAGGGCCGAGGGGGTAGCGCGCGGCGCCGACCGGATGTAGCATCACTGCCCGCGAAGGTCCTCAGCCAGGACAATTTTGCGCCGTAATGCAAAAATACTTATAGCTCCACTCGTGGGGCCTTAGGAGCCAGATGATGAAGATTGCAATCATGACCCTCGCCGTTGCTGCCGCGATCGGCGCCGCCGTTGCGCCGGGCTTTGCGCAGGACAAGCCCAAGGCCGCTTCGACGGCAGCCGCGCCGGAAGGCGCGCAGGCGATGCCCGTTGGCGCCGCCAGCCAGTCGGCGGTTGCGGGCGGACAGACCGCTGGCGGATCGGCCAAGCTCGGCTCGGACGGTGCGGCTTCCAAGGTCGGCGCTGCCGGTCTCGTGGCCCAGCCGGGCGGCGTCACCAAGGTCAAGGCGACGAAACAATAACGGCCGGATTTTCCGGCCGACGGCAAACGGCGCGCACGGGGCTTCCCGGTTGCGCGCCTTTTTTGTGCCTGAACCGCTAATCCTTCCGCCGCGCGTTCACCGCCAGCGACAGCAGCGTGCGTTGCGCGATCGCCTCCGCCATGCCGGCCTGCTTGCGGGTATCGAGCGCCGCGTCGGCGAGCTGCGTCATGGCGCGCTCGAGCCGCGCCGAGCTCCAGATGCGCAGCGCCGCTCCGACCGCAGCCTCGCGCGAGAAATGCACGTAGGTCGACTTGATCGCTTCCTCGACCGAGCGGCCCTCGTCGACCGCGAGCCGCATCCGGTGCAGCGCCGCGACCTGACGCTGCGCCGCCGAGACGATCGCGCCGGCCGAGGTGCCGGCGACCTGCGCCTTGCCGAACTGGGTCTCGAGCTCGGCCGCCTTGCCGGCAAACGCCGCATCGACCAGCGCGTCGAGCGCGAGCGTCGAGGCATCCGCGACCACCGCCAGCACGTCGTCGAGCTCGACCGCGCCCTTGCCGTGCGCGTACATCGCGAGCTTCTGGATCTCGCTGCGCGAGGCGAGCCGATCGCCGCCGAGCAGCGGCACCAGCGCGGCGCGCGCCTCCGGTGAGATCGTCAGCCCGGCGGCGCGCATCTCATCGTCGATCAGGCGCGCGACATCCTTGGCGGCGTCGGCGTAGCAGGGCAGCGCCGCGACGTTCTTGGCCTTCTCGCACAGCGCGCGCAGCGGCGCGTTCTTGGCGAGATTGCCGGCCTCGATCACCACGCGGCAGTCGGGCGAGGCGTTGGCGATCAGCGCCTCGACCGCGGGCGCGATGTTGCGCGAGCCGGCCTTGACCCAGACCGCGCGGCGGCCGCCGAACAGCGGGATGGTGTTGGCCTCCTCGACCAGGCGGCCGGGCTCGCCGGCGAGATCGTCGCCGTCGAGCCGCGCCAGCATGAACGGGTCGTTGGGGTCGTCGACCGAGGCCTTGATCAGCGCGGCCGCGCGCTCGCGCACGAGACCAGTGTCGGGGCCGAACACCAGCACGATCGGCCGGCCCGGATCGGGCTTGGCGACGAACCTGTCGACGTCGGCGGCTTTGAGCGCGACCATGGCTTTGTACATCATCCGGTGTCATTGCCGGGCATAGCCGTCCGAAGCGAGCGGCGTCGCTCCGCGACCGCCTATGCCCGCGGCAATCCAGCTTCTTCGTAAAGCGATGGATGCGCGGGTCAAGCCCGCGCATGACGACGGTGGGGACAGTTGCCGCCTAAGCAGAAGCTCAGGTGCCGGCGACGAAATACGACGCCAGCCGCGAGCGCACGTTGTCGGCGATCACCTTGGCGGCGCGGTTCTCGGCGTCGCGCAATCCGCGCAGGCGCGCGAAGCGCTGCTGCTGGCCGGGAATGTCGTAGGACACGCGCGCGAAGGTCTGGCCGGTGACCACCACCTTGCCGGTCGCGATCTCGGTCAGCGAGTAGGTGGCGTTGATGCCGTAGTTCTCGACGTCCGGCCGCGAGGTGGTGATGTCGACGATGATCGCGCTCCGGGTCGAGCTGATGGCGATCTTCAGCCGATGGGTCGGCGGCGTCTGGGAGCCGCCGCCGGTGAAGTCGAAAATGAGCGCGTTGCGGATCTCGACCGCCAGGCGGGCCTCGTCGGTGGCCTTGGGCGCGGCGATCTCCAGGATCTCGACGGCGCTGAGCGAGTCGCGCAGCGTCGGGCTGCCGTCGCAGCGAACGGTCGCCATAGAGCGGCTGGAAGCAGCCGGCCGTCAGCGCCGCCAGCGCGAGCGCCGCCAGAGTCCGCGAAGTCCACCCGCCTAACCCCCTGTTACGCCACCACATTCACGATTCTCTGCGGCACCACGATGATCTTTCCGGGGCGTCTTGCCGTCGAGCGCGCGCTGGACCGCCTCGAGCGCGAGCACGGCCGCTTCTATCTCGGCGTTGTTAGCATCGCGCGCAACTGTGACATCAGCGCGTTTCTTGCCGTTGATCTGGACCGGCAGCGTGATGGTGTTCTCGACCAGCAGGTCCGGTTCCACCTCCGGCCAGGGCTCGGTCGCCACCAGGGTCTTGTGGCCGAGCGCCGCCCAGCATTCCTCGGCCAGGTGCGGCATCATCGGGTGGAACAGCCGCACCAGGATGTCGGCGGCCTCGCGCACCGCCCAGCGGTAGTCGGCCGTTGGCTCAGTCTCGATGCTGCCGAGCGACGCCTGGAAGGCGTTGGCGAACTCGTAGATGTGGGCGACGCAGACGTTGAAGCGCAGCCGCTCGATGTCCTCGGAGACGTGGGCCAATGCACGATGCGCGGCCTTGCGCAGCGCCAGCGCCGGCTCGCCGAACATGTTGGGACGCGGCGCATCGACCGGCGCGGCGGCCTCCGCGGCTTCGCCGACCAGCCGCCAGAGCCGCTGCACGAAGCGCCCGGCGCCCTGCACGCCTTCCTCGGTCCAGATCACGTCGCGCTCGGGCGGCGAATCCGACAGCATGAACCAGCGCGCGGTGTCGGCGCCGTAGTTGCCGATGATGTCGTCGGGGTCGACGGTGTTCTTCTTCGACTTCGACATCTTCTCGATCGCGCCGATCTCGACCGGCTCGCCGGTCGCGAGCAGCGTCGCGCGTGCGCGCGTCGCCGGCGCCCTCGATCTTGACCTCGGCCGGCATCACCCACTCGCCGTTCTTGGTCCGGTAGGTCTCGTGCACCACCATGCCCTGCGTGAACAGGCCGGCGAACGGCTCGTCGAGGCCGGCATGGCCGGTCGCCTTCATGGCGCGGGTGAAGAAGCGCGAGTAGAGCAGGTGCAGGATCGCGTGCTCGATGCCGCCGATGTACTGATCGACCGGCAGCCAGCGCGTCGACCATCTTGCGGTCGGTCGGCGCGGTCTCGATCCACGGATCGGTGAAGCGCGCGAAGTACCAGGACGAGTCGACGAACGTGTCCATGGTGTCGGTCTCGCGCGTCGCCGCGCTGGCCGCATTGCGGGCAGGTGACGTTCTTCCAGGTCGGATGGCGGTCGAGCGGATTGCCGGGCTTGTCGAAGGTGACGTCGTCCGGCAGCTTCACCGGCAGGTCGCTCGCCGGCACCGGCACGATGCCGCAGGCCTCGCAGTGGATGACCGGGATCGGGCAGCCCCAGTAGCGCTGGCGCGAGATGCCCCAGTCGCGCAGGCGGAAGTTGACCTGGCGCTTGGCGGCGGGCTTGCCGCCGCGCGTCTCTTTCTCCAGCCGCTTCGCCACTTCCTCCTTCGCCTCCTCGATCGTCATGCCGTCGAGGAAGCGCGAATTGATCATGCGGCCGTCGCCGTCATAGGCGGTGTCGGTGATGACGAAGGTCTTCGGGTCCTGGCCCGGCGGGCAGACCACCGGCATGTTGCCGAGCCCGTATTTGTTGACGAAGTCGAGGTCGCGCTGGTCGTGCGCCGGGCAGCCGAAGATCGCGCCGGTGCCGTAGTCCATCAGGATGAAGTTCGCGACGTAGACCGGCAGCGTCCACGCCGGGTCGAACGGATGCACCGCGCGGATGCCGGTGTCGAAGCCCATCTTCTCGGCGGTCTCGATCTCGGCGGTCGCGGTGCCGTGGCGCTTGCACTCGGCGATGAACGCCGCGAGCTTCGGATTCTTCGCCGCCGCCGCGGCCGCCAGCGGATGATCCGGCGCGAGCGCCATGAACTTGGCGCCGAACAGCGTGTCCGGCCGCGTGGTGAAGATCTCCAGCTCGCTCTCGCCCGCCGGCGCCGTCTTCGGATCGAGCGCGAAGCGCACCAGCAGGCCCTCGCTGCGGCCGATCCAGTTCTTCTGCATCAGCCGGACTTTTTCCGGCCAGCGCTCGAGCGTGTCGAGCGCGTCGAGCAGGTCCTGCGAATAGCCGGTGATCTTGAAGAACCACTGCGTGCAGCTCGCGCTGCTCGACCAGCGCGCCGGAGCGCCAGCCGCGGCCGTCGATCACCTGCTCGTTGGCGAGCACGGTCTTGTCGACCGGATCCCAGTTGACCTTCGACTGCTTGCGCTCGACCAGCCCGGCCTTGCAGGAAATCGAGGAACATCTTCTGCTGGTGCTTGTAGTAGTCCGGATCGCAGGTCGCGATCTCGCGCGCCCAGTCGAGCGACAGCCCCATCGACTTGAGCTGCGCCTTCATCGCCGCGATGTTCTGGTAGGTCCAGGCGCGCGGATGGACCTTGCGCTCCATGGCGGCGTTCTCGGCCGGCATGCCGAAGGCGTCCCAGCCCATCGGGTGCAGCACGTCGAAGCCCTTCGCGCGCTTGTAGCGCGCGACCACGTCGCCCATGGTGTAGTTGCGCACGTGGCCCATGTGGATGCGCCCGGACGGATAGGGGAACATCTCCAGCACGTAGTATTTCGGCGATTGCCCTTGCCGCCGGTGGCGAGCGCATCGTTCGCGGTCGCGAAGATGCCGCGCTCGTCCCAGATTTTCTGCCAGCGCGGCTCGGCCTCGCGGGCGTTGTAGCGGTCGGATTTGTGTGATTCTGCGGTCATTTGCCGAGTGTTTTAGTGGCGAGCGGGGCAATGGGGAAGGGGGAAGGGTGCAATCAAGGGACGTGTCCTGGTGCGCCCAGAACGACCTGCCGGGGCCACGGCACAGGCCAAAACCGCTTTTCTGATCGACTGCGGCAATGCGATCGCGCTTTCACTATTGTTGGAGCAATTGACAACATCCGCCCGCTGTTGTTATCTACTCCAACATGAAGGCCGAGCCGCTGATCGACGAACGGCACGTGCTGGATGCCGACACGTTCGTCGAGATCGTCGTCTGGCGGCTGCCGCGTCCGGCGCGCGGCGCGGCGCATCGTTTCAAATACCGCCTCGCGCTCGTCCACAAAGAGGTCTGCGTGCTGCGCTACGACAACGAGGCCGGCAAGGGCGACCACCGGCACATCCGCGGCAGCGAGAAGCCTTATGCATTCTCGGACCCGGACACGTTGCTCGAGGATTTCTGGCGAGACGTCGAAGACTGGAGGCAGGAATGAAGACCGTGACGCTGCAAGTCGCTTCGCTCGCTGACGTCAAGCGCCGCGCGCAGGACGCCTTCAAGGGCCGCAAGCAAGGCGCCCGCATCAGCTTCGCCTCGCCTGAGCTCCTGTTCCGCGTCATGACCGGGAAGCGCTGGGAGCTGATCCGCGCGCTCGCGGGCGCCGGGCCGCTCACCATTCGCGGCGCGGCGCGGCTGGTGAAACGCGACGTGAAGGCCGTCCATGGCGACATCCACGCGCTGCTGAATGCCGGTATTCTGCACAAGACCGACGGCGGGCGGATCGTATTTCCATTCGACGCCATCCGTGTCGATGTCATGCTGCGCGCCGCCTGAGATCAGCCCCATGCACCACACCACCCTCGGCCACACCGGCCTCCGCGTCAGCGTCGCGGGGCTCGGCACCGGCGGCTTCAGCCGGCTCGGCCTGAAGACCGGCAAGACCGAGGACGAGGCCGCGCGGCTGATCCACGAGGCCGTCGGGCTCGGCATCAACTTCATCGACACCGCGCCGTCCTACGGCACCGAAGGCGTGGTCGGCCTGGCGCTCAAGACCATCCCGCGCGGGAGGTCGTGATCGCCACCAAGGCGCAGATCCACCGCAACGGCGACTGGGCGACGCCCGAGCGCGTGGTCGCGAGCCTCGACAATTCGCTGCGCGAGATGGGCACCGACCATGTCGACGTGTTCAATCTGCACGGCGTGGAGATCCACGAGTACCAGCACGCGCTCAACGTCATCGCGCCGGCGCTGATCGAACAGAAGCGCAAGGGCAAGATCCGGCACATCGGCGTCACCGAGAACCCGATCACCGATTTCACCAACCAGATGCTGCTGCGCGCGGTGCACGATCCGGTCTGGGAGGTGTTCATGGTGGGCTTCCACATGCTGCACCAGGGCGCGCGGCGGAACGTGTTTCCGGTCACGCGCGAGACCGGCATCGGCACGCTGTTGATGTTCGCGGTGCGCGTCGATCTTCGCCGATCCGCCGCGGGTGGCGCGCGAGATGAAGGCGCTGGCGGCGAAGGGGCTGGTCGAGAAGTGGCTGGGCGACAGCGCCGACCCGCTCGGCTTTCTGATCCACGAGGGCGGCGCCGCCAACATGATCGAGGCGGCGTATCGCTTTGCGCGGCACGAGCCGGGCGTCGACGTGGTGCTGTTCGGCACCGGCGACGCCGAGCATCTGCGCACGCAACGTGGCGTCGCTGCTCAAGCCGCCGCTGCCGGAGGCGGACCGGGCGAAGCTCGCGGCGCTGTTCGGGCACCTGACGGAAGGCGTCGGGCTCGATTCGCACCAGGCGGCCGCCAGGGTGGCGTGACGGCGCTATTGCGCGCGGGCATCTCGCCTCAGGCGGCGCGGTTGAGTCCCGGGCCGGGCGCGAGCTCGGCAGCGACCTCGGCCTCGATGCGATTGCGGCCGCGGCGCTTGGCCTGATAGAGCGCATGGTCGGCGGCCGCGACCAGCGTCTCCGGCCCGTCGATCCCGCATGGCCGGCGGCTCGCGACACCGATGCTGACGGTCGGCAGCGCCGCCTCGCCCGCCGCGTCGAGCTCGGCGACGTGCGCGCGCATCGTCTCGGCCACCGCCAGCGCCTCCTCGAGCGAGAGATCCGGCAGCAGCACCGCGATCTCCTCGCCGCCATAGCGCGCCACGACGTCGGTCGCCTCGCGCGTCATGCTGGCGATCCGCGCCGCGATCGCGGCCAGCGCCCGGTCGCCGGCGAGGTGGCCGTTCTGGTCGTTGTAGCCCTTGAAGTGGTCGGCATCGATCATCAGCAGCGCCACCGACGTGCCCTGCCGCCGCGCCCGCTTCCATTCCTTGTCGAGCATGGTGTCGAAGCAGCGGCGGTTGGACAGTCCGGTCAGCGCGTCGGTGGTCGCCAGCAGCATCAGGCGGCGCTCGGCCCGGGCGCGCCGGCGCAGCTCGCGGGCCGCGAATGCCGCCAGGCAGACGGTCGCCAGCGCCAGCACCAGCACGATCGCGCCGATATAGAACATCTCGCTGCGCCAGCGCGAAAACAGATCGTCGGTCGACAGGCCGGCCATCACGATCAGCGGCAGGCCTTCCACCATCTGGAACGTGTAGATCCGCTTGATGCCGTCGATGCCGGCCGCCGCCTCGAAGGTGCCGGCCGTGTCATTCGTCGACTTGGCGAAGATGTCGGTACCGCTGAAGTTACGGCCGATGGCGGTCGCGACGAACGGCGAACGCATCAGCATGGTGCCGTCGATCCGCGTCAGCGTCAGCGCACTGCCCGGACCCGAGATTGACGCGCCCGAACAGCTCCCGCACGTAGTCGAGCCGCAGCAATCCGGCGACCACGCCCGCGAACGAGCCGTCAGGATTGGACAGGCGGCGGCTGATGCTGATGACGTGGTGGCCGCCCCTCGTCAGGAACGGCCGCCCGATCAGCAGGCCGGCGTTCGGATTCTCCTTGTGAACCTGGAAATAGTCGCGCTTCGACGCATTGAACGATTCGGGATCGACCATGCGGGAATCGAGTGTCACATCGCCGTTCGCGTCCAGCACGTGGATGCGGCCGAGATGCTTCGCGGTCGCCGAACGGTCGAACAGGATGAGCTGCCGCGCCTCCTTGCTGACCTTGTCGATGTCGGGATGCCGCAGGTTGTCGATCACCGCGTGCAGCGACAGATCGTATAGCTCGATATTGCGGGCGATGTCGGCATTGATCGTCGAAAGGACGTTCTGCGCGGACTGCAGCGCCTGCAGACGATCGTTCTCGCGCGCGTCGAGCAGCACCGCGGCGCCGAGCGCCAGCAGACCGACGGCCACCAGCAGGCTCGCCGCGATCAGCCACGCACCGGTCACCGAAATGAGCCGCAGCCGCGCCCTCACGCGGCGGCGAACAGCCGGAAATGACACCATAGACGTCCCGATTCTGTCGTTCGTCACGCTAATTTAGCGGCCCAACCTTGCGACTTCGGCCGCTTGATCGCTAAGGTCGTAGCCATCGCGGCAAGACTTCCGTAACCATCACCGCTCGACATCCGGGAACCCCCATGCCCGCACTGCACGATCTCTCCGCCCACGCGCTCTCGGCCGCCTATCGCGCGCGCACGCTCTCGCCGGTCGAGGCGACGCGCGCGGCGCTCGCCCGCATGGCGGCGTGGGAGGACAAGATCAACGCCATGTACGTGATCGACACCCGTGGCGCGCTGGCGCAGGCGCGCGCCTCGGAGAAGCGCTGGCGGGCCCGCAAGCCGCTGTCGCCGCTCGACGGCGTGCCGATCACCATCAAGGACAACATCGCCATGAAGGGCGTGCCGTCGCCGGTCGGCACCGCGGCGGGCAGCACCAAGCCCGCGGCGTTCGACGCGCCGCCGACCGCTCGCGTGCGCGAGGCCGGCTGCGTCATCCTCGGCAAGACCACGATGCCGGATTTCGGCATGCTGGCGTCGGGCCAGTCGAGCTTTCACGGCACCACCCGCAATCCCTGGAACCTGATGCGCAACCCGGCCGGCTCGAGCTCCGGCGCGGGCGCCGGACTGGCCGCCGGCTACGGCCCGCTCGCGCTCGGCACCGACATCGGCGGCTCGGTGCGGCTGCCGGCCGCCTACAACGGCGTGTTCGCGCTCAAGCCGTCACTCGGCCGGGTGCCGATCTATCCGCCGTTCATCGGCCGCGTGGTCGGGCCGATGACCCGCACCGTCACCGACGCCGCGATGCTGATGGCGGTGCTGAGCGAGCCCGACGCGCGCGACTACATGGCGCTGCCGTACGCGGACATCGACTGGACCGGCGCGCTCCGGGGCGGCGTGAAGGGCAAGCGGATCGGGCTGATGCTCGACAGCGTCGGCTTGAGGACGCAGCCCGCGGTGCGCCGCGCCATCGCCGACGCCGCCAGGGCGTTCAAGCGCGCGGGCGCGAGGATCGTCGAGGTCAAGCCGTTCTTCACCCGCGAGATGCTCGACGGCCTCGACGTGTTCTTCCAGGCGCGGCTGCTCGCCGATTACCAGCGGCTGCCGAAGAGCCGGCAGGCCAAGGTGCTGCCGTTCGTCGCCAAATGGTGCCGCCGCGCCAACAAGCTCGCCGCCGTCGATGCGGCGCGCGGGCTGGCGCAGGTGTTCGCGATCCGCGAGCGGACGGTCGCGGCGATGGATCGCCTCGATTTTCTCATCACTCCGACCTCGCCGATCACCGCCTATTCGGCCGACGAAGCCGCGCCGGGCGACGACCCGAGCGAGCCGTTCGAGCACATCGGCTTCACCGCGCCGTTCAACATGTCGGAGCAGCCGGCCTGCTCGATCTGCGCCGGCTACGACTCGAACGGACTGCCGATCGGCCTGCAGATCGTCGGGCAGCGTTTCGACGATGCCGGCGTGCTGCGCATGGCGCGCGCCTACGAGACCATGCGGCCGAAGCTGCGGCCCTGGCCGCAGCTGTGAGGCCGGTACGGCAGGAACCGGCGCCGGTTGCCGATCGTTGATATCTTTCGCGGCCCCCTGGAGACATCGCTTGCCCGATAGCTGGCTCGCCCGCGAAACGAACCGCCTGCCCCCCAATTCGCTGCGGGCCTACGCGTTCGCCATTGTCTGCGTGGCGATCGCGACCGCCGTGCGGTTCGCGGTCGTCTGGCTCGGTGCGGATTTCCTTTATGCCACCTATTTTCCGGCGGTGCTGATCGTCGCCGTGCTGGCGGGCGCTGCGGCAGCGACGCTGGCGATTGCGCTGACCGCCATTCTGGTCTGGTGGGCGTTCCTGCCGCCGCATTTCGAGTTTGCGCCGATCACGTTCCCGCAAACCATGAATCTCGGCGTGTTCGTCCTGTCCGCACTGTGCGTCGTCTATGTGGCGCAGAAATATCGCGCGGCCATCAAGCGGCTGCGCGACACCGAACGCCAGCGGCAGCTCGAGATGCGCGAGCTGGAGCATCGCGGCAAGAACACCTTCGCGGTGGTCGAGAGCATCGTGCGCAAGACGCTGGAGGATCAGCCCGAGCGGGCCGACCTGATCGCCGGACGCATCCACGCGATCTCCAGCACCAACGACATCATCAACCGCTCGGAAGGGCACGTCGCCACGCTCGACTCGATCCTGACCAACGAGTTCGCCGCCTACGACCTGGCGCGCCTCGACTGGGCCGGACCGCAGATCGAGCTGCCCGCGGACACCGCCCGCGCCATGGCGCTGGTGATCCACGAGCTCATCACCAACGCGGCCAAATACGGCGCGCTGTCGGCGCCGGCCGGGCGCGTCACCGTGCGCTGGACCGCGGAGGGCCGCAACGTCGCGCTCGATTGGAGCGAGGCTGGCGGACCGCCGGTGCGGGCGCCTGCGGACTATGGCTTCGGCAGCCGGCTGGTGGTCCGGACCCTGCAGGCGCTGTCGGGCGGCATCGAGCCGCAATTCGATCCCGCCGGACTGAAGTGCCGGATCTCGTTTCGCATTTGAAGTGGCGGCGCAGGAAACGGGTGGCGTGCGCCGCGCCGGCTCTGTCATCAATGCCGCATGACCGTTGTGCGCTTCAGCAAAGTTCCACAGGCCAAGTCCAAGCCGGAGTCCAAACCGGACCGGCGCGTTGCCGAGCCTGATCGTGCAGCCAGGACCAGCGCGGCGCTCGATGCCTACGGCTTTGCCACCACACCTGCGCTGCTGATCGGCGAGGCACTCGATGCGTACGGCTACGCCACCACGCCGGCGCTGCTCGGTCCGCGCGAATGCGCGGCGCTCGCGAGGCTCTATGCCTCCGACGCGCCGTTCCGCAGCCGCGTGATCATGGCGCGGCACGGTTTCGGGCGCGGCGAATACAAGTATTTCGCCTATCCGCTGCCGGAGATCGTCGCCGGGCTGCGCGATGCGCTCTATCCGCCGCTCGCCGCCATCGCCAACCGCTGGAACGAGGCGATGGGCATCGCGACGCGCTATCCGGCCGCGCACGCGGAGTATCTGGCGCGCTGCCACCAGGCCGGGCAGGTGAAACCCACGCCATTGCTGCTTCAGTACGGCGCGGGCGACTACAACTGCCTGCACCAGGATATCTACGGCGAGCACGTCTTTCCGCTGCAGGCCACGATCCTGCTGTCGCAACCGGGCGTCGACTTCACCGGCGGCGAATTCGTGCTGACCGAGCAGCGCCCGCGCATGCAGTCGCGCGCCGAGGTCGTGCCGCTCGGGCAGGGCGAGGCGGTGATCTTCCCGGTGCATCACCGGCCGGTGCAGGGCACGCGCGGCATCTATCGCGTCACCATGCGGCACGGCGTGAGCCGGCTGCGCTCCGGGCACCGGCACACGCTTGGGGATCATCTTCCACGACGCCAGGTGAGTCCGGCTCACCGTCATCTTGCGCGGCATGCATCGCGCGCGCCTCGAAGAATGGGGCGGCCCCGTGCTACAATTATTCATGCCTCAAGCCGATCCCATCGTCGCCAGCCCGCTCGCGAAAGTCCGTGACGACATCGCGCAGGCCTGCCGCGACGCCAAGCGCGATCCCGCCGCGGTGACGCTGGTGGCGATCTCGAAGACCTTCGGCGCCGAGGCGATCGAGCCGGTGATCGCGGCCGGCCAACGGGTGTTCGGCGAGAACCGCGTGCAGGAGGCCAAGGCGAAATGGCCGGCGCTGCTCGAACGCCATCCGGGGCTGGAGCTGCACCTGGTCGGGCCGCTGCAATCGAACAAGGCCAAGGAGGCGGTGGCGCTGTTTGACGCCATCCACGCGGTCGACCGGCCGTCGCTGTGCGAGGCGCTCGCCAAGGAGATCGCCAGGCAGGGCAAGAGCCCGCTCCTGTTCGTCGAGATCAACACCGGCGCCGAGCCGCAGAAGGCCGGCGTGCTGCCGGAAGCGGCGGACGCCTTCCTCAAGGCCTGCCGCGACACCTATGGCCTGACGATCGGCGGGCTGATGTGCATTCCGCCGGCCGACGAACCGCCCGCCCCGCATTTCGCGCTCACCGCCAAGATCGCGGCGCGCAACGGGCTCGCGTTCCTGTCGATGGGCATGAGCGCGGATTTTGCGACCGCGATCGCGTTCGGCGCGACCCACGTGCGGGTGGGGACGGCGATCTTCGGGACGCGAACCGCCAAGCTCTAAGGGCAGCCGATCACGTATCCGGGCGCGGTCGCCGTCTCGGCCGGTCCCGGCGGCAAGGCGCGGCCGTCGAAGAGAATTGCAATCTGCCGGCCGATCCCGAACTCGGTCCTGTAGTGATCGTGCCGCCGCCGCTCGTTGATCACCCGCACGATGTTCCACTCATCGTGCGAGCCCCGGCTCGCCGCGGCCGAGGCGCGCAGGCCGTAGTAGTCGCGGAAATCGCGCCGGTTGGTGTCACGGCGAACTCCGTCGGTCAGACGCAACGTCACGGTAACCTACAACCATGACGGGTAGGCAACAAGAACCGGGGCCGCGGCTCGCGACCGCCCCTAAACCTGGATGCCGATCCGCGTGTTCGGCCCGAGCCGCGCCAGCAATCGCCGCAGCGTGCCGTGCTCGAGCGCGACGCAGCCGGCGGTCGGGCCGCGGTTCGGCCGCGCCACGTGCACGAACACCGCGCTGCCGCGGCCGGCGATGCGCGGGCGGGTGTTGTGGTCGATCTCGATGATGAAGTCGTAGAGGCGATCGTCGCGAACGAGCCGGTCGCCTGGTTCACTGGCCGAGCGGCGGAACGGGCGGTTGTAGCGGCGGTCGGCGGTATCCTCGCACCAGGCGAGGTCGGGCGTGATCCGCCGGGCAGGCAGCAGGGTGCCGGGCTTCGGAAAGCGGTCCGCCCGCCACCACAGCCGCACCAGGCGAAACCGTCCGCGCGGGGTCGCGCCGTCGCCCTCGCGCTTGTTGGCGCGGATGCCCGAGCGCCCGAGCACCACCGGAATGGCGAACGGCCCGGCCAGCAGGACGCCGGCCGTCGGCCGGCCCGGACGGGTCCGCACCCGGATCAACGAAAATGACCGCCGCCGCATCGAAAATCCGCTCGTTCGGGACAAAAACGCGATTATTGGCGGGCAACAAACCCCCGCTTGCTCTTTTGGCCCCGGATGTTCTACTTCGCGCAATGCCGTCCAAACGGCAACACCGGTCCAGGGGCTATGATGACCAACGCTCGCAAGATCCTGATCGTCGACGACGATGCGGAACTGCGCGACGCGCTCGTGGAGCAGCTCGCGCTGCACGACGAGTTCGAGTCGGTGGCGGCCGAGAACGGCACCAAGGGCGTGCAGGCCGCCAAGGCCGGCCAGATCGATCTGGTGATCATGGACGTCGGTCTGCCCGACATCGACGGGCGCGAGGCGGTGCGCATCCTGCGCAAGAACGGCTTCAAGGCGCCGATCATCATGCTGACCGGCCACAACACCGATTCCGACACCATCCTGGGACTGGAGTCGGGCGCCAACGACTATGTCGCCAAGCCGTTCCGCTTCGCGGTGCTGCTGGCGCGCATCCGCGCGCAGTTACGGCAACACGAGGCGAGCGAGGACGCGGTCTTCACCATCGGCCCGTACACGTTCCGGCCGAGCTCGAAGCTTCTGCTCAATTCCAAGGGCAACAAGGTCCGCCTGACCGAGAAGGAGACCGCGATCCTGCGCTATCTCTATCGCGCCGGACAGCGGCCGGTGTCGCGCGAGACGCTGCTGCAGGAGGTCTGGGGCTACAATTCCGGCGTCACCACCCACACGCTGGAGACGCATATCTACCGGCTGCGCCAGAAGGTCGAGAAGGACGCCGCCACGCCTTCCATCCTGGTGACCGAAGCCGGCGGCTACAAACTGGTGCCTTGATCAGCGCATGATCCCGAACAGTGGCATCCGGGTTTCGGACAAGATCATGCGCAGAGCAAACGACGCCGCATGACCATCGAGGACGACATCGCCTTCTTCGAAAGCGTCCCGACACTCAACATGTTGGGCGCGGCGGCGCTGCGCATCCTGGCGATCGGCGCCGAGAACAAATACGTCCACAGCGGCGAGGTGCTGTTCAGCGCCGGCGACCAGGCTGACGGCGCCTTCGTCATCCAGGAAGGCCGCTTCAGCCTGTCGACGCAGGCGACGCCGAGCGCCAAGGACGTCACGGTCGGCCCGCTCACGCTGCTCGGCGAACTCGCGCTGATCGCCGAGACCACCCGGCCGGTGACCGCGACTGCGCTCGAACCGTCGACCGTGCTGCGCGTGCCGCGCTCGCTGTTCCTCAAGACGCTGGAAAGCTTTCCGGAGGCGGCGCGCCGCCTGCGCGACACCATCGCGGCCCGCAACGAGCAGTCGTCCGGCGACATCCACGTGGTGCGCGGCATTCTCGAAGCGCGCAATTTCAAGTAACGATCCGGATCGCCGCACCGCCGCGCGTTAGCCAATTAACTACGGCCGGAATGCGGTCTGGCACCGGCCAGCCGCGCGGGCTAGTTTCATCGCAGATGCGGCCAGAGGCGCGTAGGAACGCAACGATGGCCAAGCGGATTCTTGCTGCAACTTTCGTCGTCATTCTCGCCGCGGGCGCGCTGATCGCACCCGAGGTGCTCGCGGGCGGACGCGGCCCGTCCGGCGGACACATGACCCCGCCCCGCGGCTTGCATGCGCCGGTCGGCAAGACCGTCGCGCATGCGCGCTCGCTTCTCGGCCTGCACCATGCCGCGCGACACGATCGCCGCCGCGACCTCGGCCTGCCGCTGACCGGCTGGTGGGGCAACGGCGGCTATGGCGGCTATTACGATCCGTCGAACTACACGATGCTGCACGACCGGCCGGTGCAGACCGAGCCGTTCCTGTCGACCGTGCCGACCTATCCGCCGGTCTATTCCGGCGGTCCCTATCCGGCGCCGTTCGCCGCGCCGGTGCAAAAGCCGGTCGACGTGATCGTCTATCGTCCGGGCTGCAGCTCGGAGACGGAGACCCTTCCGTGGTCGGACGGCAAGGCGCGCACCATCACCATGGTGCGGTGCTGAACGCGGAGAGCGTCGCTCCGCGGGCGCCATTGTGATCCTCCCACACCGCGCGCTAGGCTCCGGCAAAAGCAGAACGGGGAGGACACGATGGGCCGCAAGATTGTGATCGTCGGGACCGGCGCGGTCGGCGGCTATGCCGGCGCGCACATGGTGCAGGCCGGCGAGGACGTCACCTTCATCGATCCATGGCCGGCGCATGTCGAGCACATGCGCCTGCACGGCTTGCGCGTCACGCATGCGATGAAGGAGCCGGAGTTCACCGTGCCGGTGCGCGCGCTGCACGTCACCGACGCGCAGCAGCTCGCCAAGGAAAAGCCGGTCGACATCGCCTTCGTCTGCATGAAGTCCTACGACACCGCCTGGGCCACCATGCTGATCCGGCAATATCTCGCGCCCGACGGCTATGTCGTGTCGCTGCAGAACTGCATGAACGAGGAGACCATCGCCGGCGTCGTCGGCTGGGGCAAGACGCTCGGCTGCGTCGCCTCCAGCATCACGGTCAATCTTTCCGAGCCCGGCCACGTCCACCGCGGCGCCGCCAAGCACGGCGCGGCCCACACCGTGTTCCGCACCGGCGAAGTGCACGGCCGGATCACGCAGCGCGCGCAGGAGATCTGCCGCCTGGTCGCCTATGCGGACAGCGCCAAGGTCACCGACAATATCTGGGGCGAACGCTGGTCGAAGCTGGTCGCCAACGCGATGCAGAACGGGCTCTCCGCCTGCACCGGGCTGGGCGGCGGCGACATGCTGCGGAACGAGCCGATCCGCCGTTTCGCCACCCGGGTCGGCAGCGAGGCCATCCGGGTCGGCCAGGCGCTCGGCTACCAGCTCGAGGACATCCTGCACCTGCCGCCGGAGACCATCGCGCGCGCCGGCGAAGGCGACGAGGCGGCGATCCGCGCCTGCGACGAGCAGCGCTTCAAGGACGCCGCACACACCGCCGACGGCCAGCGGCCCTCCATGGGCCAGGACATGCAGAAGGGCCGCCGCACCGAGATCGAGTTCATCAACGGCCTGATCGCGCGCGAGGGCGAGAAGGCCGGGCTGCCGGTCCGCGCCAACGCGGTGCTCACCGACATCGTCAAGCGGGTCGAGCGCGGCGAGCTCAAGGCCGATCCCAAGCACATCACCGAGCTGCGGCTGAATTGAGCGGGTCGAGCGCGGGGCGCCGGTCGCTGCCCGGAAAACCGGTAGGAACAGGCAGATGCTTCGGCTAGACAGTCGCCGGCTTCCTCACGAATCATTCCAGGAGAAAAGAATGCGGGCTTCCGCGCGTGCAGCGACCCTGATCGCCTTGACGTTCATCGCCGCGACGAGCCTCGTCGCGATTGCGCCGGCGAGCGCACAGGCGCAGACGGCGGTGACCACGCCATCGGGCCTGCAGATCATCGACACCAAGATCGGCGCCGGCGCCACGCCCAAGCCCGGCCAGATCTGCGTCATGCACTATACCGGCTGGCTCTATCAGAACGGCGCCAAGGGCGCGAAATTCGACAGCTCGGTCGACCGCGGCCAGCCGTTCGAGTTTCCGATCGGCGTGCGCCGCGTGATCGCCGGCTGGGACGAGGGCGTCGCCACCATGAAGGTCGGCGGCAAGCGCACGCTCATCATCCCGCCCGCGCTTGGCTACGGAGCGAACGGCGCCGGCCGCCTCATCCCGCCGAACGCCACGCTGATGTTCGACGTGGAACTGCTGGGCGTGAAGTAACGAGCGCGGGCGTCCACCGCGCGGCTATTCGATCCCAGCCGCGCCGGCTTTTTTCACCACGTCGCCCCAGGCGCTCACTTCCTTCGCGACGAACTTGGCAAGCTCGTCCGGCTTCGTCGGCGCGCCCGGCGTGAGACCCATGTCCAGCAGCTTTTTCTGCCCCTCCGCGCTCGCCACATAGGCGGTGACGTTCCTTGTGGAGCTTGCCGACCACCGGCGCGGGCGTGCCGGCGGGCGCCGACAGCATCTGCCATGGCGCCGAGTCGAAGCCCGGCACCGTCTCGGCGATCGGCGGGATGTCGTCAGCAGCCGCGATCCGCGCCGCGGTCGTGACGCCGAGCGCCCGCACCTTACCGGCCTTGATCTGCGGCAGCGCCGGCGGCGCGTCCGAAAACAGCACCTGAATATGCCCGGCGATCAGGTCGTTAAGCGCCGGCACAGTCCCTCGGTACGGCACGTGCGTCATCTCGATGCCGGTGAGGCTCTTGAGCATCTCGCCATAGAGATGGTGCGAGGCGCCGACCCCGCCGGAGCCGTAGCTGAGCTTGCCCGGATTGGCTTTCGCGTATTTGACGAATTCGGCGACGGTCTTCACCGGCAGATCGTTGTTGACGATCAGGATGAAGGGCAAATGCGCAAGCATCGCGATCGGCTGAAAGTCCTTCACCGGGTCGTAGCTGATCTTCTTGTAGAGCGTCGGGTTGATCGCCATCGCGGAACTGGTCGCGATCAGCAGCGTGTGCCCGTCCGGCACGGCCTTGGCGACGGCGTTGACGCCGATCTGCTGGCCGGCGCCGGGGCGGTTCTCGACCACGACCGGCTTGGCGAACTGCGACTCCAGCGCGCCGGCCACCATGCGGCCGAGAATGTCGGTCGCCCCTCCGGGCGCGTAGGGCACCACGATCGAGACGGTGCGTGTCGGATAGTCCTGCGCCGCGCCCGGCGTGAGAGCCCCGATCAGAACGCCGGTCGCCAAGAACGGAACGAGCAGCCCGCGCGACGCCATGTCCAACTCCGTTTGCGTTACCGGCCGCTCAGCATGAGACGCGGCGGCTGGGCAAGCAAGCGCGCCGGTGACGCGGCGGACCTGCCATGCCGTCAGACCTCCAGCACCGCCGTCACCGGCACGTGGTCGGACGGCCGCGTCCAGCCGCGCAAATTCTTGCGCACGTCGATCGACGCGACGCGGTCGGCGAGCGCGGGCGCGACCCAGACGTGGTCGAGGCGGCGGCCCTTGTCGGCGGTCTGCCAATCGGGCGAGCGGTAGCTCCACCAGGTGTAGAGCTTCTCCGGCTCCGGCACCTTCAACCGCATGGCGTCGACCCAGTCGCCGGCCTTCTGCACGCCGGCGAGCTTCTCGCACTCGACCGGCGTGTGCGACACCACGCGCAGCATCTGCTTGTGGCTCCAGACGTCGTGCTCCAGCGGCGCGACGTTGAGATCGCCGACCAGCACCATGCGGTTGCCGCCGTTGGGACGCAGATCCTCGCAGTCGCGCATCTCGTCCAGGAACGAGAGCTTGTGGGCGAATTTCACATTGACCGCGGGATCGGGAACGTCGCCGCCGGCCGGCACATAGAAATTGTGCAGCGTGACCGGATCGCGCAGCCCGGCGCGCTCGCCGAGCGTCACCGCGACGTGCCGGCAATCGCTCTTGCCGCAAAAACTCCGGACGTTGTGGCTCTCGAACGGCAGCCGCGAGACCACGACGACGCCGTGGTAGCCCTTCTGGCCGTTGAGCGCGACGTGCTCGTAGCCCAGCCGCCGGAACCGCTTCAGCGGAAAGCGATCGTCCGGGCACTTGGTCTCCTGCAGGCAGAGCACGTCCGGACGCGCCGCCTTGATGAAGCGCGCCACGCTGTCGATGCGCAGCCGCACCGAATTGATGTTCCAGGTGGTGATGGAGAGACGCATGGCGGCGATCGTACCGGCGGCTGGGGCTGCGCGCCGCCCTTCGGTCGCCATGCCCAAGGCGGGGCATCCAGTGCTCGAAGACTGGATCGCCCGCTGTCGCGGGCGACGACACCAAAGCGCGGTGCTCGGTCGGAAATATAGCGATGAAAACGAAAAGCGCGAGGCGGGCGGCTACTGCATCTTGCCCATGTCGCGTTCGTAATTGATCACGAACATCTGCGGGTCCATCCGCTGCTTGGTGTCCAGATTGGAGACCGCGACGGTGGTGTCGTAGCCCTGCGGATCGGTGACGGTCCACTGCTTGAGCTGGTAGTCCTTGGCGCCGACCATCATCATCAGCCGGCTGGTGCCGACCAGCGGCTGGCGTCTCCTCGATCACCACCGTGACGAACACGTCGTCGGCCTTGACGCCGATGACGGTGGTGTCCTTGAGCAGGTCGATCTTGTCGGCGAGCAGGAAGCGCAGCGGCGTCTGCGACAGCGGATAGAGATCCTGGGTGGCGAGCTTGCGGTCGCGCACCACCACCGACTTGCCGTCGGCGATGATGTCGATCGGGGTCGGCGGATCGTATTCGAAGCGGACCTTGCCGGGCTTCTGGATATAGAACGTGCCGCGGACTCGCCCGCCGTCAGGACCGACCTGGACGAAGGTGCCGGTCATGGTCTGGACGCTGGTGAGGTACTGGCTGACGCGATCGACCTGCGACTTCTGCTTGGCGTCGAACCCTGCCGTGGTCGTTGCCGGCGCCGGGGCGGCGGGCGTCTCGGGCTGTCCCATGATTGAACAGCGACTTGATGCCGCTGAACGGTCCCTGGTTCTGTTGGGCGGCCGGTCGCGCCGGCGGCAGGCGGCGTGCCTTCCTTCGGCAGCGGCGCCGGGACCGGCAGCGGGACCGACTGCGCCAGCGCCATCGAAGTCGCGGCGACGACGCCCAGCGCCAATGATCCGACCAGCAGCAACCTACCCGCCATAACCCTCTCCGCTTCGCGCCTCGGCGCGTTCCCTAGCCGCCGCATGTGGCGATATCGCGACCCGCCCGGTTCACCCAGTTAACGGCCCTTTACCGGAAATCTCAATGTTCCTCGTGCTCGCCGCCCATCAGAATTTCGCGCTTTCCGGCGTGGTTGGCCTGTCCGACCACCCCTTCGTGCTCCATCCGCTCCATCAGCGAGGCCGCCTTGTTATAGCCGATCTGGAGGCGGCGCTGGATATAGCTGGTCGAGGCCTTGCGGTCGCGCAGCACGATCTGCACCGCCTGCTGGTAGAGATCGGTGGCGTCGCCGGTCGCGCCCATCGAGGTGGCGTCGAATACCGGATTGCCGTCCTCGTCGACCTCCTCGTCGTCGCCGGCCGTGACCGCTTCGAGATATTGCGGCGTGCCCTGGGACTTGAGGTGGCGGACGATCTTCTCGACCTCCTCGTCGGAGCAGAACGGCCCGTGCACGCGGCTGATGCGGCCGCCGCCCGCCATGTAGCAGCATGTCGCCCTGGCCGAGCAGCTGCTCGGCGCCCTGCTCGCCCAGGATGGTGCGGCTGTCGATCTTCGACGTGACCTGGAACGAGATGCGGGTCGGGAAGTTCGCCTTGATGGTGCCGGTGATGACGTCGACCGACGGGCGCTGCGTCGCCAGGATCACGTGCAGGCCGGCGGCGCGCGCCATCTGGGCGAGGCGCTGCACCGCGCCTTCGATGTCCTTGCCGGCGACCATCATCAGGTCGGCCATCTCGTCGACGATCACCACGATGTAGGGCAGCGGCTCGAGATCGAGCTCCTCGGCCTCGTAGATCGCCTCGCCCGATTCCTTGTCGTAGCCGGTGTGGACGGTGCGCGAGAGCTTCTCGCCCTTGTCCTTGGCTTCGCTGACGCGCGTGTTGTAGCCGTCGATGTTGCGCACGCCGAGCTTCGACATCTTCTTGTAGCGCTCCTCCATCTCGCGCACCGCCCATTTCAGCGCGACCACCGCCTTCTTGGGATCGGTGACGACCGGCGTGAGCAGATGCGGGATGCCGTCGTAGACCGACAGTTCGAGCATTTTCGGATCGACCATGATCAGCCGGCACTGGTCCGGCCGCAGCCGGTAGAGCAGGCTCAGGATCATGGTGTTGATGGCGACCGACTTGCCCGAGCCGGTGGTGCCGGCGATCAGCAGATGCGGCATGCGGGCGAGGTCGACGATCACCGGCTCGCCGCCGATGGTCTTGCCGAGGCAGAGCGGCAGCTTGGCCTGGCTGTCCTTGTAGTCCTTGGTGGCGAGCAGTTCGCGGAAGAACACCTTCTCGCGGCTGGGATTGGGCAGTTCGATGCCGATGGCGTTGCGGCCGGAGACGACCGCGACGCGCGCCGACAGCGCGCTCATCGAGCGGGCGATGTCGTCGGCGAGCCCGATCACGCGCGACGACTTGATGCCGGGCGCGGGCTCGAGCTCGTAGAGCGTCACCACCGGGCCGGGGCGCGCATTGATGATCTCGCCGCGCACGCCGAAGTCCTGCAGCACGCCTTCGAGCGCGGTGGCGTTGGCCTGCAGCGCTTCCTGGCTCAGCGTCGTGCGCCCGATCGCCTTCGGCATCGCCAGCAGTTCGAGCGAGGGGAACACGTAGCCGCCGGACTTGCGCGGCTTCGGCGCCGGCGCAGCCTTCGGCTTGCGCGGCGCGACCGGGATGTCGTCCTCCTCCTCGACCTCTTCGAGTTCTTCAAGCTCGGCGTCGAGCTGCGGCGCCAGCGTCGCAAGCGTGGCGCCTTCGAAGCGCGGCTCGGTGCGGGCATGCACGGGGGCCGGCGCCGGACGGCGCACCGCAGGCTCGGCAGCCCGGCGCGAAACGAGCCGGGCGAGCCGCGCCTTGAGGCTCAGGACCGCATGCGTGAGCCAGCCGAGCGAAATCCAGGCGTGGCCTTCGTCGTCGTCGGCTTCGGGCGCATCCTTCTTCTTGCGCGGCTCGGGGCGGTGCGCCAGCCCGAAGCCGGAGCCGACCGCAAAGCAGGCGAGCAGCCCGGCCCCGGTCACGGCCACCAGCGCGAGCCGCAGCCAGCCGCTCATGGTTCCGCCGGAGAGCCAGACCGGCAGCCGCATCAGCGCGTCGCCGACCACGCCGCCCAAGCCGACCGGCAGCGGCCAGCCGCTCCCGCGCGGCAGCGCCGCCGCGCAGGCGGCGGCGAGGATCACGCCGACGATCCAGAACATCGTCCGCACGCCCTCGCGGCGCATCTCGCGGTGGCTGATCAGCCGCCAGCCGCCGATCGCGGCCGGCAGGATCAACGCAATCGACGCGACGCCGAACAGCTGCATCAGCAGATCCGAGACGATCGCGCCCGGCATGCCGAGCATGTTGCGCATCGGCGTGTTGGTGGCGTGACTGAGCGAAGGGTCCTGCACCGACCAGGTCGCGAGCGAGAGCGCGAGCACGGCCGCGATGGCGAGCAGCGCGAGGCCGCCGAGTTCGCGCAGACGCCGGCGCAGCGCCTCGCGCATGCCGTCGGAAAGGACGTTGTCGATGCTGCGTTCGATCGCCGCCATGGCGCCCCTCAGCCCAGAACCGCGACCAGACGATGCAGCGCCTCGGCCGTGGTGGCCGGGTCCTGCACGACGGCGACGCGGATATAGCCTTGCCCCGGATTGGAGCCGTCGGCCTGCGCGCGCGCCAGATAGCTTCCGGGCACGACCCGCAGGCCCGCTTCCTTCCACAGCCGCAGCGCGACCGCCTCGTCGCTGCCGTGCGCCGAGACATCGAGCCAGAGCAAAAAGCCGCCGGCCGGCCGGCGATAGCCGTAACGGTCGCCGACGATCTGATCGACGAGATCGAATTTCTGGACGTAGAGCTTGCGGCTCTCGTCGACGTGGCGCTCGTCGGCGTAGGCGGCGATCGCCACCCGCTGCGCCGGCAGCGGCACCTGCGGCGCCGAGACGTTGCGGAACTCGAGGAAGCGCCCGATGAAACGGCGGTCGCCGGCGGCAAAGCCGATCCGCAGGCCGGGCAGGTTCGAGCGCTTCGACAGCGACTGGAACACCACCACGTTCTCGAAATTCGGCCCGGCCTGCTCCAGCATGCTGGGCGGCGGCTCGCGGGTGTAGATTTCCGAGTAGCACTCGTCGCTGAACACCAGGAAACCGTGCTTGCGCGCCAGCGCCGACAGGCGCGCGAAATAGGCCGGCGTGGCGACCGAGCCCTGCGGGTTCGCCGGCGAGGCGAGATAGAACGCGACCGTGCGGGCGAACAGCGATTCGGGGATGGCGTCGAGATCGGGCAGGAAGCCGGTGGCGCGGGTGGCGGGCAGATAGACCGGCTCGCAATGCGCGCCGAGCGCGCCGGCCTCATAGGCGCCGTAGAACGGGTTCGGCATCAGGATCGCGGGCCTGCCGGCTCGGCCAGTGACCCAGCGCTCGGCAGTCAGCGCGGCCAGGAACAGGCCCTCGCGCGAGCCGTTGAGCACCAGCACCTCGGTCGCGGGATCGACCGGCCGCGGCAGCTTGAAGCGCCGGCCGAGCCAGGCGGCCACCGCCTCGCAGAACTCGTCGAGGCCCTTGTTCATCGGATACTTGCCGAACTCGGCGATGTGCGCGGCCAGCACCGGGCCGACGAACGGCGGCACCGCGTGCTGCGGCTCGCCGACCGCGAGGCTGATCGCGGGCTTGCCCGGCGGGACGCCGTCCAACAGTTCGCGCAGCCGCACGAAGGGCGAGCGCCCTTGTTCGGCCCCACGGGGCGAGGGAGGTGAGACGCGTTCGGCTGCGGTCATGAACATTTACAAGCGCGGCGATGGCGGCGCCGCAACAACGGCTCTCCTAGCATAGTAGGGGATGAGGTTAAGACCCGATTAACCAATGGGGGCGGGCCGCAATTGCAGGTCAATAACGAGCCCCGATCCGCGCCCGCTACGGCTTCACCAGATCCCCCAGCAAACTCGCCGCCACCGACAGCTTCGACAGCGTCAGGCCGGAATTGGCGATCTCGTGCACCGACGAGCGGATGCGGTCGACCTCGCCCTGGCGCGGGCCGACCCAGGCCTCGACCGCGCCCGCTCCGGCGAGCCCGTTGCCCGCCATGGCGGCTGTGAGGCGGCGCTCGGCGTCTCCGATTGAGTCGAGCGCGCGGTCGCGCGCCAGCCGGTCGAAATAGTCCGACACCTTGATGTCGCGCGCGGTGCCGATGATGCGGTCGAGCCGGAAGAACAATTCGGCCGCGAAGTAAGTCGCCGCCACGTCGGCGACGTTCTGGCCGGCGCGCTGCGCCACCAGCACGATGTCGGGCGCGGCCAGCAGCGCCGGCAGGTTGGCGATGCGGCTCGCCAGCTCGTCCGGCACGCCGGCCTGCTGCAGTTCGTTGCGGCGCGCGGCGCGAGCCGCCGCGGCGTCCTGCATCAGCGCGGTGTCGAGCGCGGCCTCCACGGCGGCAATGCCGGCGCAGTAATGGTCGACGATGGCGGCAAGCCCCTTGGTGAGATCGACGTTGCGAAGGAACCAGACCAGCCGGTCGAGCAGCAGGTCCTGCACCGCCATGTAGAGGTCGAGCTGGAGCTTGCCGGGCACCTTGTTGTCGAGCTTGTCGATCGCGTCGTTGAGCGCGGTCATGCCGTAGCTGTCGCGCACGGCCGCGAACGCCGCCGCGATCGCGCCGGGCGATGCGCCGGTCTGGTCGCCGATGCGCACCACCAGCGCCGGTCCGCCGCGGTTGATCATGGAATTGGCGAGCTGCGTGACGATGATCTCGCGCCGCAGCCGATGCTTCTCGAGCGCGTCGGGGAAGCGCGCCGCGATCGCCTTCGGGAAATAGCGGCCGAGTTCGCGCGCGAGATACGGATCGTCCGGCACCGGCGAGGCGAGCAAATGATGGTTGAGCGAAAGCTTGGCGTAGGCCAGCAGCACCGACAGCTCCGGCCGGGTCAGCGACTGCGAGCGGCGGCGGCGTTCGGCGAGCTCCATGTCGTCGGGCAGGAACTCGACCGCACGATCGAGTTCGCCGGCCTGCTCCAGCGACTGCATCAGCCGCTGTTCGAAACCCAGATCTTCCAGACCGCGCCGCTCGGCGAGCGAGAGCGCGAGCGTCTGCAGATAATTGTTGCGCAGCACCAGCAAGCCTACGTCCTCGGTCATCTCGGCAAGCAGCGACGTTGCGGGCATCGCGGGTGAGCCGGCCGTCGCGCACCGGCGGCGCCAGCGCGATCTTGATGTTGACCTCGAGGTCGGAGGTGTTGACGCCGGCCGAGTTGTCGATGGCGTCGGTGTTGAGCCTGACGGCCTTCTGCGCCGCCTCGATCCGGCCGCGCTGGGTCATGCCGAGATTGGCGCCTTCGCCGATCACCTTGCAGCGCAGCGATGCGCCGGTGACGCGGATCGCGTCATTGGCGCGATCGCCGACCGCATCGTCGGATTCGGCCGAGGCGCGCACATAGGTGCCGATGCCGCCGAAGAACAGCAGATCGACCGGCGCCGTCAGGATCGCCTTCATGATCTCCTGCGGCGTCGCGCGCTCCTTGGGGAAACCGATCGCCGCCTGCGCCTGCTTCGACAGCACGATCTCCTTGGCGGAGCGCGGGAACACGCCGCCGCCAGTCGAAATCAGCGACTTGTCGTAGTCCTGCCAGCTCGAGCGCGGCAGATCGAACAGGCGCTGCCGCTCGGCGAACGCCTGCTCCGGATCGGACGCGGGATCGATGAAGATGTCGCGATGGTCGAAGGCGGCGAGCAGCTTGGTGGTCTTCTCCCGCAGCAGGCCGTTGCCGAACACGTCGCCCGACATGTCGCCGACGCCGACGCAGGTGAACGGCGTCCTGCCGATATCGACGTCCATCTCGCGGAAGTGGCGCTTGACCGATTCCCAGGCGCCGCGGGCGGTGATGCCCATCTTCTTGTGGTCGTAACCGGCCGAGCCGCCGGAGGCGAACGCGTCGCTCAGCCAGAAGCCGTGCTCGTCCGACAGTCCGTTGGCGATGTCCGAGAAGGTCGCGGTGCCCTTGTCGGCGGCGACCACCAGGTAGGGATCGTCGTCGTCGTAGCGCACGACGTTGTCGGGCGGGATCACGCCCTGATCGCCGAGATTGTCGGTGATGTCGAGCAAGGTCGAGATGAACAGCTTGTAGGTGGCGATGCCTTCCGCCTGCACGGCCTCGCGGCCGCCGCCCGCCGCCATGATGCGCGGCAGCCATTTCGGCACGAAGCCGCCCTTGGCGCCGACCGGCACGATCACGGCGTTCTTGACCTGCTGCGCCTTCACCAGGCCGAGGATTTCGGTGCGGAAGTCCTGCGGCCGGTCGGACCAGCGGATGCCGCCGCGCGCGACCTTGCCGAAGCGCAGATGGATGCCCTCGACCCGCGGCGAATAGACGAAGATCTCGTAGAGCGGCTTCGGCAGCGGCAGCCCGTCGAGCTTGGCGCAGACGAACTTGATCGCGATCAGGGCGCGCGGCTGGCCTTCGCGGTCGAGCTGGTAGAAATTGGTGCGGATCGCCGCCTGCACGGCGTTGACGAAGTGGCGCAGGATGCGGTCCTCGTCGAGGCTCTCGACCTTCTGCAGCGCCGTTTCGATCTCGGCGGCGATCGCGGCCTCGCCGGCGGCGCGCCCGTCTCTATCCAGGCGAGGATCAAACCGCGCCTCGAACATCCGCACGATCGTCGGCGGCGATCGCGGCGTGCTTGACCAGCGTCGTCCACATATAGTCCTGCGAATACGGCACGCGGATCTGCCGCAGGAACCGCGAGACGGTGCGCACCAGCGCGACCTGGCGCCACATCAGCGAGCCTGCCAGCACCAGCGCGTTGTAGCCGTCGTTCTCGGCGGCGCCCTGCATCACCGTGATGAAGGTGGATTCGAGCGCCGGGCCGATCGCGTCGAGATCGACCGCGCCGCCGCTGCCGCGCTCGAGCGTCATGTCGTGGAACCAGATGCCGGGCAGGTCCGCTTTGCGCGCAATCTCGTAGGTGCGCTCGTCGACTACCTTGAAGCCCATGTTCTCCAGCACCGGCACGCGTTCGGAGAGCGGGATCGGGCGCTCGTAGCTCAGCACCTTGAGATACACGCACGAGGACGGTGTATCGGGCTCGCGATGAAAATCGACACCCAGCGGCCGCTCCGCCGAAAGTCCCTCGATGACGCGAATGTCGTCGACCGCATCGGCGGGCGAATACACCTCCCGGTAGCCGTCCGAGAACGCGTCGCCATAGCGCTCGGCAAGCGTGCGCGCCTTGACCGGCTCGTAGGCCTGCGCCAGTGCGTCGCCCAGCGTGTCGGTCCAGGTCCGCACGATCGCCTCGACGCCGCGCTCGAGGCTCGCCCGGTCGGGGGTGGCCAGGTCGTTGTCGCCGCGCGCGATGATGAAATGCACGCGGACCAGCGGGCCTTCCGGAAAGAACGGATGGAAGGCGCTGACGCGGCCCTTGAACACGTCGGCGAAATAGGCGCCGATGCGCTTGCGCACCTCGCTGTCGTAGCGTTCGCGCGGCGCGTACAGCATCACCGAGACGAAGCGGCCGAAGCGGTCCGGCCGCACCAGCACCCGCACCCGCGGCCGCTCGTCGAGCTGCAGCACGGTCTGGATGAACTGATAGAGCGTGTCGTCGTCGAGCTGGAACAGCTCGTCGCGCGGATAGTTCTCCAGCACGTTGACCAGCGCCTTGCCGGAGTGGCCCTCGGGGTCGAAGCCCGCGCGGGTGACCACGGCGTTGACCTTGCGCCGCAGATACGGGATCGCGCGCGTCGAGCGCGTATAGGCGGTCGAGGTGAACAGCCCGACGATCAGGAACTGCCCGATCAGGCGGCCGTCGGCGCCGAACCGCTTCACGCCGATATAGTCCAGATGCACGCGGCGATGCACGCGCGAGCGCATCGCCGCCTTGGTGACGATCAGCAGCGTCGGCTCGTTCAGGAATTCCCGGACTTCGGACGTGATCGACCAGCGGCTGGTTCCAGCGCTGCAGCACCTCGCGCTCCTGCGGCCGCAGGATGCCGAGCCCGCTGTCGAACATCGGCGTCAGCGCATCGCCGGTCGGGCGACAGCTCGAAGTTGCGGATGCCCAGGAAGGTGAAATTGTTGGCGAGCAGCCATTCCATGAACTGGATCGCCTCGGCGATCTCGCCCACCGGCAGCGGCGGCGGATTGGCCTTGAGCTCGGCGATGAAGTCGCCGACGCGCCGGATCATCGCGCGCCAATCGGTGACGGCGAGGCGCACGTCGGTGAGCACCCGGTCGAGCGCCCCGACCACCTCGGCGCGCCGCGCCTCGTCGTCGATGCGTTCGACATGAATATGGATGACGCTCTCGCGCAGGCCACCGCTCTCGGCGGGCTGCACGCCCCTGAACGCAATCAGCCGGCCGTCGGCCGTCCGCTCGACGGTGAACACCGGATGCACCACCAGCCGTACGTCGATACCGCGATCGGCCAGTTCGCCCAGCACCGAATCGACCAGGAACGGCATGTCGTCGTTGACGATCTCCAGCACCGAGTTGGCCTTGAGGCCCTCGTGGGCGGTGCCGGGCGCCGACAGGCGCACGCTCGACATGCCGGGCTTGCGCTGCGCGAACAGCGCCCAGGAGCCGGCCGCGAGCGCCGCGACCTCGCGCGCGTCGTAGCGCATCAGGTCCTCGGGAACCGCGCGCGCGAACAAGCCGGCGACGAAATCGTGCGGAACGCCGAGATGCTCGCGATCCAGCACCTTGCAGGCCGCGGCGATCAGCGCCTGTGCGGCGCGTTCCTCGTCGTCGACGGAACGGGTTTCAGAGGTCATGGCGAATCCCAGCGTGAGGAGTCTTTCCGATCCGTACGCCCCCGTCGAGGGTAAATTGCGCCTTGCCGGTCACATTGCAAGGATATCGCTGCAAGCATATCGCTCAGGCCCGAGGCGAAACGCCGGGACCGGCGATCACCTCAGCCCGAGCCTGACGCTCCGCTCCGCCTGGCGCTTGATGTGCGCCAGCACGCGCGCATTGTTCGCATCCACGATCCAGCGCGCCATCGGCAGCCAGTACAGCACCGGGTCGAGTCTCAGCTCGTGCGCGGTGCGCTCGACGATCTCGGTGCCGCCGTCCGGCCGCGGCAGCAGTTCGAAGCTCGTCAGCGTGGTGCGGAAATAGCCGACCGCATGCGGCGCGTGCACGTGCTCATAGGGACTGAGCTCGCGCAACGCCGGCACGTCGTTCACCACCACGAAGGCGAGCTTGCGGTCCGGCTCCCATTCGGTCACGCGCTCGATCGGCGGTGCCGGTCGAGAATTCGCCGTGCCGGACGGCGCCGACGCCTTCGCCCAGGACTTCGCCGCGCAGCGGATAGGCCATGCCGAGGCGGAACGGCAGCGCGCGCGGCTCGTCCATCCGGTCCATGTGAAGAAGCGACTTCCACACCGCGGCGGGCGGCGCATCGACCGAGATGGTCTGCCGGGTATCGAAGCTGGCCGACGGCGGCAGCACGCTTTCCAGCGCGAACACGATCGGCAGCAGCGCGAAGCCGGTGAGCGCCTGCCCGACGGAGCGCCTTCGCGCCCGCGCGATGGCGCGTCCGAGGAGGCCGCCGAGCAGCGCAACGCCGATCCCGAGCGGCGCCGCCATCACGATGCAGACGACGCCTTCCAGCGCCAGCACCAGCAGCGCGGCGCCGCCGAGCAGCGTCGCGCCGGTCACGAGACGGGCGGTGCGGCCTTCGGGCAGATCGTGGTCGCGATTGGCCAGATAGGCGGTGGTCGCTCCGACGAAGAACGGCGACGCGACGAACACGCCGTAGCCATAGACGCCGAACACCAGCGCGCTGACCGCGACCGCGAACAGCGTCAGGCCCATGCCGGCGAGCACGCCGAGCGCCGCCGCCGGCCACCCGGAAGCCGCTGTTTCCGTACGCGTGCCCTCCGGTGTCTCCGCCGCCGCGCGCGACGGCAGCACGCACAGGATCGCGACGACCGGAATCTGCAGGCCGGGCACCATCGCGAGCGTGGCGAGCCATTCGCTCACACCGGCGTCGTTCGCCCGGCGAAAGGCCAGCGCCGCCAGCACCCAGGCCACCACCAGCAGATAGGCCAGTGCCGCGAGCAACACCGCATCCGCCGGCCGTGCATCCACCAACGTACGAAGCGGCACGAGAAAAAACGCGAGATCGAACTTTGGCGCGATGCCATGCGCCTTGAGCGCGATCCAGGCGGCGAGGTGCTGGCTGAAGAACACAACGAGCGACCACAGCGCATAGGGCAACGGCTTGAGGCGTCCGCCGAGGGAGAAGATCTGCGGCATCGCGGTCATCCCGTCGCGTCCGGCAGCGCGCGCCAGTTCCCGGTGCACGCCGGACACGCGCCGCAGCCCCGGCCGTTGCGGCAGGTTCGCGGGCGTCTTGACGTTCCAGGCGAGGCCGAGGGCTTCGAGCGTCCTGATCAGCCACCAGCCGAGATCGACCTGGCCGGGAAACAGGCCCATCTTGGCCGAGCTCGGAAAGGCATGATGATTGTTGTGCCAGGCCTCGCCCATGCTGATGAAGCCGGCGAGGGCGACGTTGTAGCCCTGCGCGGCGGCGCCATCGATCACCCAGGTCTGTCCGCCCTGGCGATGCGCGAAATGCCCGATCAGCCAATGGCCGGTGACGCTGACGCTCACGCGCACGCAAATCCCCCAGACCACCCAGCTCCAGCCGCCGAGCGCGAACAGCAGCAAAGCCCAGGGCAGTTGCTGAAGCATCCAGGTGCGCTCGACCAGCGCGTAGAACTTGTCATCGGCGATGCGCGGCTCCGGGCGAAATTCCGGCGGATGCGCCAGCACCAGCTTGCAGTGCATCTGCCACCAGGCGTCGCGCCAGAAGCCGGCGTTGTGACGGGAATAGTCGTGACACGCCGACTGCCGCTGCGCCCAGTCGCGGAAATCGTGCAGACGGATCATGCCGATCGGGCCGGCCATGCCGACCAGCGTGCCGAGATAGACGCAAGTACGCTCGACCCACAGCGGGCAGTCGAAGCTCTCGTGGATCAGCCGGCGGTGCATGCCGACCGAATGCCCGAAGCACAGCGTCACGCCGCTGGTCACGATGAACAGCGCGAAGGCGTCCCATGCAAACGTCAGCGGTCCGAGCACAATCGCCAGCACCGTCATGCCGCCGATCCAGAGCGACTTCGCGGGCGCCCAGCGCACGACGCCGTCGCGCGGATCGGTTTGGTCGCCTGGGACAATCCGTTCCGAGCCCGCAACCAGTTTCATCGGTGCGTCCTCCGGCCGTGATCGGCCGTTCCGGCCCGATCCTATCCTTATTCGGTCGAACGCGGCATTATGCCGGCATGTCCTCAGCCAGCACCTTGCACCAGAACCGTCTCGCCCAGGAAACCTCGCCCTACCTGCTGCAGCACCAGCACAACCCGGTGGACTGGTGGCCGTGGGGCCCGGCGGCGCTCGCGGAAGCGAAAGCGAGCAACCGGCCGATCCTGCTGTCGGTCGGCTACGCGGCCTGCCACTGGTGCCACGTGATGGCGCACG
Organism: uncultured Alphaproteobacteria bacterium; assembly: GCA_963749815.1. Classification (GTDB taxonomy): domain Bacteria; phylum Pseudomonadota; class Alphaproteobacteria; order Rhizobiales; family Xanthobacteraceae; genus VAZQ01. Next base: position 151,411 of record CAVVON010000007.1, read on the forward strand.
AGAGCTTCGAGGACGAGCCCACCGCCCAGGTGATGAACGAGCTGTTCGTCAACATCAAAGTCGACCGCGAGGAGCGGCCGGACATCGACCAGATCTACATGGCGGCGCTGCATCTGCTCGGCGAGCACGGCGGCTGGCCGCTGACCATGTTCCTCACGCCCGCCGGCGAGCCGTTCTGGGGCGGCACTTATTTCCCCAAGACCTCGCGGTTCGGCAAGCCGGCGTTCGTCGACCTGCTGCGCGAGGTCGCGCGGGTCTTCCGCGACGACCCGAAGAGCGTCGAGCAGAACCGCAGCGCGCTGATGGCGCGGCTCGCCGAAACCGCGCGGCCGAAGGGCAAGGTGGTGATCGCGCGGCCGGAGCTCGACCGCGCCGCCTCGCAGATCGGCGGCATGATCGATCCGGTGCACGGCGGCATGCGCGGCGCGCCGAAATTTCCGCAGCCCTCGATGCTGGAGTTTCTCTGGCGCGCCGGCCAGCGCAGCAACGACGGGCGCTATTTCGCGGCCGTGCAGCTTTCGCTGGCGCGGATGTGCGAGGGCGGCATCTACGACCACCTCGGCGGCGGCTTCTCGCGCTATTCGGTCGACGAACGATGGCTCGTCCCGCATTTCGAGAAGATGCTGTACGACAACGCCCAGCTCCTGGAGCTGCTCGCGCTCGCCTGGCAGAGGTCGGCCAATGACCTATTCCGCACCCGCGCCCGCGAGACCGTCGGCTGGCTCGAACGCGAGATGACCACCGCGGAGGGCGCGTTCTCGGCGTCGCTCGATGCCGACTCCGAAGGCGAGGAAGGCAAGTTCTACGTCTGGTCGGCAGCCGAGATCGACGCCGTGCTCGGCGCCGACGCGGCGTTTTTTGCTGCACACTACGAGGTGACCCCGGAGGGCAACTTCGAGGGACACACAATCCTGAATCGGCTCAAGCACTTACCGCGCAGCATAGACGACGAGAAACGGCTCGCCCCGATGCGCGAAAAACTGCTGGCGGAGCGCGGAAAACGCGTGCGGCCGGGCCTCGACGACAAGGTGCTGGCGGACTGGAACGGCCTGATGATCGCCGGCCTCGTCCATGCGGGCGTGATCTTCGACGAGCCCACGTGGCTCCAGCATGCCGCCAGGGCATTCATGACCATCGCCGCCGGGATGGGGCACGGCGACCGCCTCGGCCACAGCTGGCGCAATGGCCGACTGCTGGTCCCCGGCCTCGCCTCCGACCACGCCAACATGATCCGCGCCGCGTTGGCGCTGCACGAGGCGACCGGCGAGGACGGCTATCTCGAGCGGGCGCTGGCCTGGCAGGCGACGCTCGACCGCCACTACGCCAATCCGGACAACGGCGGCTACTTCCTCACCGCCGACGACGCCGAGGGACTGGTCGTGCGGCCCTCGGCCACGACCGACGACGCCACGCCCAATCCGAACGCGGTCGCGGCGCAGAACCTCGTCCGTCTCGCGACCTCAACCGGGCAACACGCCTGGCGCGAAAAGGCCGACCGGCTGTTCGACGGCGTGCTGGCGAGCGCGGGCGAGAACGTGTTCGGACATCTGGCGCTGCTCAACGCGCTCGACCTGCGGCTGCGCGGCGCCGAGATCGTGGTCGCGGGCAAAGGCGCAGATGCCGAAGCGCTGCTCGCCGCGGCGCGCAAGCTGCCGTACCTCGATCGCGTCGTGCTGCATGCGCGCTCGGTGGAAGCGCTGCACGGCTCGCATCCGGCGCAGGCGAAGATCAAAGCCACGAGCGGCGCGGCGGCGTTCGTGTGCGTCGGCGAAACCTGCTCGCTGCCGGTGACCAAGCCCGACGAGATCGCCGCGGCGGTCACCGCGATGCGCGGCTAGAATACTCCTGCATTTGCGCTGACATCAGAACGATTCCAATCGATCGCGCGCCGCATGGCTTGCCCGGCGCGGATGATTGAGCTTATGAATCGCCGGCCGCATTCGCGGCAGCATTCGACCCGATCGGCTCGACACCGGAGGCAACCATGCGTGGCGTGTTGCGTGCGCTCGTCGCTTTGTCCGTGCTGACACCGGTGTGCGCGACGGCCGCGGGCGAAAAGGTCGTGATCGAGCTCAACACCGCCGAGCCCGCGGAAAACCGCTGCCGGATGAACTTCGTGGTCGAGAACAAGGCCGAGGCCGCGCTCGACTCGATGAAGCTCGACGTCGTCGTGTTCGGCACCGACGGCGGCATCATGCGCCGTCTGATTGCCGAGATGGGGCCGGTGCGGCCGCTCAAGACGATCGTGAAGACTTATCTGGTGGAAGCCGAGTGCAAGGCCATCTCGGCGATGCTGGTCAACGATGTGACCGCTTGCGCACCCGGAACCGCGACCGCCTGCCTCGACGGGCTTTCGCTGTCGTCGCGGGTGAAGGAGATCAGGCTGTACAAGTAGGCCCGCCCGTTCCGCGCGGAGGCTAGATGGTCAGCGCCAGGGCGGCGAGGCTGAACACCCCGAGCACCAGGACCGTGAGGGCACCGAGATCGTAGTCGAACCAAGCTTGCGCGTTCATAACACTCTCCCCTGTTTGTCCCTGTTAGTCGGGCGGGGAGGGCGGATGGTTCGACGGGTTTGGGCGATCCATCCCCGGTGTGACCAATAGGCCACACTTTAGGCCAATCCATCAACGATTACAGAGGCTTACACACTGCCGTTTCGGCCGCTCGCAGGCCACTCTGGCCTGCGCCGCGTGTCGCGTCGGGCTCAGTTCAAGAACGGCAGCCCAAAAAGGGGCGAGTCAGGCCTTCGGCCAGCCCGCCCTCGGGCTTCAGTTGCACTCGCACCGGGCCGAGGCGGTGCACGGGGCAGGACCGGTCACCGCCCGGCAGACGCCCGCCCTGGCCCGCTTCGCGCCGATACACCACGCGTTGCAGTCGAACCGGTCGGGATGCCCGAGATCGTTGGCGTGGGCGTGAACGGCGTCGATGCCCGGATTGGACTCGATCAGGATGGTGCCACTTTCACAGGCCTCGCCGAAGAACCGCCCGTTGGGCTGACCGCTCTCGGTGACGCCGATGTGGCAGCCCGCGACGCCCGGGTCCACGCCATCGGTGTCCTTCCAATAAGTGGTGACATTGCCCTTCCAGTCGGTCGGCTTGTATTCCATCGTTCCGAGAGCGCCCGGCATCCCCTTGGCGCCGGTCGACGGTTCGCTGTGCTGCGCCTGCGCAACGCCGGCCAACATCAGCACAGGGATGCAGACGGCCAGGATCCGGAACAGGCGCTTGCCGGCAACGATCAGTGAGAGTCGATTTGACGTCATTCGATCATTCCTTTTCTCTAGATTAGTGGGAAGTTCATCGAGCCAATCAGAAACATTGTTGAAAGTGGCCCTGCCGCGCGCAGGAAGGATGGAGGTCGTCTGTCTGCGGCCCCGATCTCAGTCCATGCGGCCGCCGGGCCGATGTCTGGTTGAACCATCATCGCGCGAGCGTAAGGGTCCCATCCGCACCGACCGATACTTTGAAGCGGTGTTCTTCGGCTTCGTTTCCCCTGACGTAATCGAACACGCTGAGCTGCATCACGCGGCCCGCGATCGCCGTCGCCGCCAGCCGATACTCCGCCGCCTTCGCCCATCGGCCCGTGAGCAACTTGGCGGCGCGGAGATTGACCGTATTGATCATGGTCAGATCGCCGTTCGGCTGCCGCATGAACAGATGGACGTAGCTGGTCTTGGTTGCCGGAAAGTTGGTCACGGCGATCAGCGACTTGTCCTGGTTGACGACCGGCTGATCGTCCTGGCCCAGCCCTCTTGTCATCCCGAAATCGAACGTCGCGCGAAAATCGGAGAACTCATTCTCCTTCCGAGGATTGACCGGGAAGGACAGCAGGCTCCGGCCATCGTCCGTCCGCTGGATGCGGATGGCGGTGTCGTCGGCATCGGGCGCGCTCTGCGCCGAGGCCGGCGACAGAACGCCGAGGAAAAGAGTTGCCGACAGATATGCAGCGCGCATGTTCATCCTTGTCCGATCTGATCACTACGCGACCGGCCACGCCACAGGCCGCCTTGTCGGCGCCGGGGCCTTTTACATCGATGTTCCGATGGGCAGTTCTTAGGGACAGTTGTGCTGACCGAAGGCACTTATTGGGAATGGTCGGCGAACTCCGTATATCGCCGTCTTATGACAACCAAGCAATTGTCGTAGTCTGGCGCTACCGATGAGCCGAAATCAACAAGAGATTTGTTCTGCGTCCAACGCGGCGCATCATCTGTCGCACGATCGAATGTCAAGCGCATCGTGCCGATGAAGGGCGAGCGGACGCCCTGAACGATTGCGGGGGACGACCTGCGCCGCCCCCCGATCGAAAACAGAGTGAACCTCGCGAGAGCCGCGCGCCTTACGCGTTCATCGACTCGAAGAAGTCGGCGTTGGTCTTGGTGTTGCGCAGCTTGTCGAGCAGGAAGTCGATCGCATCCATGGTGCCCATCGGATTGAGGATGCGGCGCAGGATGTACATCTTCTTGAGCACCTGCGGATCGGTGAGCAGCTCTTCCTTGCGGGTGCCGGAGCGCGTGATGTCCATCGCCGGGAAGGTGCGCTTGTCGGCCACCTTGCGGTCGAGGATGATTTCCGAGTTGCCGGTGCCCTTGAACTCTTCGAAGATCACTTCGTCCATGCGGCTGCCGGTGTCGATCAGCGCGGTCGCGATGATGGTCAGCGAGCCGCCTTCCTCGATGTTGCGCGCGGCGCCGAAGAAGCGCTTCGGCCGCTGCAGCGCATTGGCGTCGACGCCGCCGGTCAGCACCTTGCCGGAGGAGGGGACGACGGTGTTGTAGGCGCGGCCGAGGCGCGTGATCGAATCGAGCAGGATCACCACGTCGCGGCCGTGCTCGACCAGGCGCTTGGCCTTCTCGATCACCATCTCGGCGACCTGCACGTGGCGCGTCGCCGGCTCGTCGAAGGTCGAGGAGATCACCTCGCCCTTCACCGAGCGCTGCATGTCGGTGACTTCCTCGGGCCGCTCGTCGATCAGCAGCACGATCAGGAAGACTTCCGGATGGTTGGCGGTGATGGCGTGCGCGATGTTCTGCAGCAGCACGGTCTTGCCGGTGCGCGGCGGCGACACGATCAGGGCGCGCTGGCCTTTGCCGATCGGAGCGACGATGTCGATGACGCGCGGCGAGAGGTCCTTCTTGGTCGGGTCTTCGTGTTCCATCTTCAGCCGCTCGTCGGGATAGAGCGGCGTCAGGTTGTCGAAGTTGACCTTGTGCTTGGCCTTCTCGGGGTCTTCGAAATTGAGGGTGTTGACCTTGAGCAGCGCGAAGTAGCGCTCGCCGTCCTTCGGAGAGCGGATATGGCCGTCGATGGTGTCGCCGGTGCGCAGCCCGAAGCGCCGGATCTGCGACGGCGAGACGTAGATATCGTCGGGGCCCGGCAGGTAGTTCGCTTCCGGCGAGCGCAGGAAGCCGAAGCCGTCGGACAGCACCTCGACGACGCCTTCGCCGATGATGTCGGTTTCCTTGACGGCGAGCTGCTTGAGGATGCCGAACATCAGCTCCTGCTTGCGCATGGTCGAAGCGTTTTCGACTTCGAGCTCTTCGGCAAAGGAGACGAGTTCGGCCGGGGTCTTGGCCTTGAGGTCTTGGAGTTTCATTTCCCGCATGCGGGGGTAGTCCTATGGAGCCGGTCGGCGGATATGAGAATGGGAGCCGAGCGGACTGGGGGAGGGAAATCGCAGGTGTTGGGCGGGGGGCGACAGGCCTTTAGGCCCTATGCAGTGTCCAGACCCGCACCCGGGCCGGAACTCAAATGCATCTGCCTGCGTCTAGGGAGATATCCAAAACATATGAAAAGTCAGGCCGTTGCGCAAGTGCCGACTGAAAAACACCCATTGCTACGGTGAACAATCAGAACGGCTTGAGCACGACCAGCAGCACGATGCCGACCATCAATACGGCCGGTACTTCGTTGATTATGCGATAGAATCTGGCCGAGTACCGGTTCCGGTCGGCGGCAAAATCGCGCACCCGAGCGACCAGGAAATCCGTGCAGCCCCGACAGCAGCGATCACCAGCGCGAACCTTGGCTTGCAGCCAGTGCGCCTGGTGCCAGCCGCCGTCCCAGACGAGCCACAGCCCCAGCACCCAGGTGACGATCATCGCCGGATTGATGATGGCGGTAAGCAGCCGCCACTCCATCACCTTGAAGGTCTCGGACTGCCGCGAGCCCGGCTCGGCGTCGCAGTGATAGACGAACAGCCGCGGCAGATAGAGCATCCCGGCCATCCAGGCGATCACCGCGATGATGTGGAAGGCCTTGAACCAGAGATAGAGGCCGGAGGGCTTCCAGATCACCAGCCCGGCGAACAGCGCAACCGTCACCGCGAGCGCAATCGCGGCGCGCAGCCATCGGCGGGGGGATTGCGGGACGCCGTTCATGAGCGTCACCCGCGCACGCGCTGGAGCATGCGCTCCACGTGCGCGATCGGCGTCTGCGGCAGGATGCCGTGGCCGAGATTGAAGATGAGCGGCCCGCCGGCAAGCGACGCCAGGATCCCGTCGACCGCGCGGTCGAGCGCAGAACCGCCCGCCAGCAGCGCCAGCGGATCGACATTGCCCTGCACCGGAACACGGCTCTGGATCGCCGTGCGGGCGAACGACAGGTCGACCATCCAGTCGAGTCCGACCGCATCGACGGCGGTTCCCTCGACATAAGCCGGCAGGTTGGTGCCGGCGCCGCGCGGAAACCCGATCACCTTCGCGCCGGGCACGCGCCGGCGCAGTTCGCTGACGATGCGCTGCGTCGGCTCGATCGACCAGCGCTTGAACTCCTCGGCGGGAAGCACGCCGGCCCAGGTGTCGAAGATCTGCACCGCGTCGGCACCGGCCGCGAGCTGACCGGCGAGATAGTCGACCGAGGACGCGACCAGGAGATCGACCAGCCGCGCAAAGCTCTCCGGATCGCGATACGCGAATACGCGCGCCGGCTCCTGATCGGGCGTGCCGCGACCGGCAATCATGTAGGTCGCAACCGTCCAGGGCGCGCCGCAGAAGCCGAGCAGCGCGACGTTGGCTGGCAGCGCGCCTTTGACGAGGCGCACGGTGTCGTAGACCGGCGCCAGCACGGCCTGGTCCACCGCTGACGCCAGCCGCGTGAACGCCTCGCCGTTGTCGAGCGGCTCGAGCCGCGGTCCCTCACCCTCGACGAATGCGAGCTTCTGGCCGAGCGCGTGCGGGATCACCAGGATGTCCGAGAACAGGATCGCGGCGTCGAAACCGAAGCGCCGGATCGGCTGCAGCGTCACCTCGGCGGCAAGCTCGGGCGTGAACACCAGATCGAGAAAGCTTCCGGCTTTTTGCCGCAGCGCGCGATATTCGGGCAGATAACGGCCGGCCTGCCGCATCATCCAGACCGGCGGCGGCGACATGCGTTGGCCGGCCAGAACGTCGAGGATGGGCTTGGTCACCGGCTTTGCATCTCAGGCCCGGGCCGCCGCGAGCACGTCCGGATTGACCACATTGATCGGCTTGCCCGCCGCATAGGCGAGGATCTGGTCGAAGATATCGACGAACTGCACTTCGTACTCATCGCGCGAAACGTAGCCGATATGCGGCGTGCATACCACGTTCGGCATATTGAGCAACGGATGGCTGGTATCGAGCAAGGGCTCGTCCTCGTACACATCGACCGCCGCCATGCCGGGCCGGCCGGCGCGCAGCGCATCGACCAGCGCACCCGGCTCGATCAGCGGCGCGCGGCTGGTATTGACCAGCAGCGCCGTGGGCTTCATGCGGGCCAGGTCGGCCGCCGTCACCGCATTGCGGGTCGCATCGACCAGCCGCATGTGCAGCGTGATGACGTCGCAGGTCTCGAAGAAATGCGCCTTGCTGCGCGCCGTTTCGTAACCGTCGGCGCGAGCCTTGGCGAGCGTCGCCTCACGCGCCCAGATCAGCACGTTCATGCCGAACGCCCGGCCGTAGCCCGCAACCGTGCTGCCGATTCGCCCGTAGCCAAAAATGCCGAGCGTCTTGCCGCGGACCGTGTAGCCGATTCCGGTCTGCCACTTGCCGGCCTTGAGCCCGGTCATCTGCTGCGGGATCTGCCGCATTGCGGAAAGAATCAGCCCCCAGGTCAGCTCCGCCGTCGCGTAGGACGGCGTGCCGGGATGCTGGCTCGATGATACGACGACGCCGAGCCGTGTGCAGGTATCGACGTCGATGTGCGGATAAACACTGCGCTGACTGATCAATTTCAGCTTGGGCAGGCGTTCCAATAACGGCGTGCGAATCTTGGTACGCTCGCGAATCAGCACGAGCACTTCGGTGTCGGCGAGCCGCCGCGCCAAAATATCATTGTCCTGAACATGATCGGTCCAGATCGTGACATCGTGACCCTTGAGCTTGCCGAAGCAGTCAAGAGTTCGCACGGTGTCGTGATAATCGTCGAGAATGGAAATCTTCATTTCACGCACTCTGTCGTCGCATCTGAATTTCGATTTTCGGCGGATGTCTCGCCGCTTGGAGAGGTCTTACGGTGAGTCCTTCCAAAATAAAATCTTAAAGATTCTTGTTTGAGTCAGTGTAGCAGTTGATTGGACTCATACATTTCTGTCCACACGCACGCTTCGAGATATCCAGCGCGGACCGAACTGTGGGCGCTGACATGAATCCGATTGCATTGCATCGAATCGGTGATTTTCGCCTGCTTGCGGGAGGTCGTGTCTCGCGGTTCACGAGCGTCGTGCACATGCGACTATTGCCTGCGCACCGGCTGGTCCGGACTTGTCCCAGCCGACGCTATGTGAACATTTCGAGACGTAATCGGCCTGGGAGGGTTGCCTCGGGACAAAACCCATGGCCTTCTCCCCGTGAATCACAGGTTCCCACAGCCTACTCCGATGCCGCAAAGCAGCTATTTCCATCTGCACCTCGTTTCCGATGCGACCGGTGAGACGCTGGTCACGGTCGCGCGGGCGGCGACTGCGCAATACACGAAGGTGCAGCCGGTCGAGCATATGTATCCGGCGGTGCGGACGCAGAAGCAGCTCGATCGGGTGCTGGCGGAGATCACCGAGGAACCCGGCATCGTGCTCTACACGCTGCTGGAAGAAGACCTGGTGGAGCGGCTCGAAAAGCACTGCAAGGAACTGAGCCTGCCGTGCCTCTCGATTCTCGGGCCGGTGCTGCAGCTCATGCGCTCCTATCTGGGCGCCGAAACGGCGCACCGCGTCGGTGCCCAGCACACTCTCAACGCCGAGTATTTCAAGCGAATCGACGCCCTCAACTTCACCATGCTGCACGACGATGGCCAGCACCTGGATGGGCTGGAGGAGGCCGATGTCGTGCTGGTCGGGGTATCGCGGACGTCGAAGACGCCGACCTCGATCTATCTCGCCAATCGCGGCGTGAAGACCGGCAATGTGCCGCTCGTTCCGGGCGTCGAGGTGTCGCGGCACGTCGAGGTGTTGTCGAAGCCTCTGGTGGTCGGGCTCTACGCCAGCCCCGAGCGCATCGTGCAGATCAGGCAGAACCGGCTGCTCGGCCTGCAGGCGCATCACGACGACGACCGATACATCGACCGCAAGGCAGTGGCCGAGGAGGTCGCGCTGTCGCGCAAACTGTGCGCCAAGCACAACTGGCCGTCGATCGACGTGACCCGCCGCTCGATCGAGGAAACTGCGGCCGCGGTGCTGAGCCTTCTGACCGAGCGCCGGCGGGCGCCGGCGGGATGACGATGCCGCTCTGGCTTGCCGCGGAGCCGCTGGTGCTCGCTTCCAAGAGCGAGGTGCGGCGCCTGGTGCTGGCGAATGCCGGCATTCCGGTCGAGACGCAGCCGGCCGACATCGACGAGCGCGGCATCGAGGCCAGCGCTGCGACCCGCGACCCGGGCGAAATCGCGGCATTGCTGGCGCGCGAAAAAGCGCGCGCCATCGCCATGCGGTTGCCCGCCCGCCTGGTGCTCGGCGCCGACCAGACGCTGGCGCTCGGCGAGCAACGCTTCTCCAAGCCGGCCGGCCGCGACGGCGCGCGCGCGCAGCTCAAGGCGCTGCGCGGGCAGACTCATGCGCTGCATTCGGCGATCGCGCTCGATGCATGGCGACGCGCTCGTGTTCGAACATCGCGACGTGGCGCGGCTGACCATGCGGGCATTTTCCGACCGGTTCCTCGAAGCTTATCTCGATGCCGCGGGTGCGGCCGTCAGCGCCAGCGTCGGCGGCTACCAGCTCGAGAACCTCGGCATCGAACTGTTCGAGCGCGTCGAGGGCAGCCACTTCACCATTCTGGGGCTGCCGATTCTGCCGCTGCTGGAGCATCTTCGCCGCGCCGGCCAATTGGCCGCGTGAGTTTCCGCCACCGTTGAGGTATGCGGACGCATGTTCATCCTCGGTCTCACCGGCTCGGTCGGCATGGGCAAATCGACCACGGCGGGCTTCTTCGCCGAGGCGGGGGTGCCGGTCTACGACGCCGACGCGGCCGTGCACCGGCTCTATGACGGCGAGGCGGTAGCGCCGATCGAGGCGGCATTTCCCGGCACGACCGTGGACGGCAAGGTCGATCGCGCAAAACTCGGCGCGCGCGTGCTCAACGACCCGGCGGCGCTGAAGCGGCTCGAGGGAATCGTGCATCCGCTGGTGCAGCAGGCGCAGGAACGGCTGATCGCCGAGGCGCAAGCCCGCGGCGACAAGGTCGTGGTGCTCGACATCCCGCTGTTGTTCGAGGTCGGCAAGGACCGGCAATGCGACGCCGTCGTGGTGGTGTCGGCGCCGGCCGAGGTGCAGCGCCAGCGCGTGCTGGAGCGGCCCGGCATGACCGCCGAGAAGCTCGACGCCATCCTGGCGCGGCAGATGCCGGACGCCGAAAAGCGCGCCCGGGCCGATTTCGTCGTGGATACCTCGCAGGGCTTCGAGGCGGCGCGCGCGCAGGTGCGTGCGATCCTGGATGCGGTCGCTACAATGCCGAAACGGCGGAAGTGATTCGCTCGGAGGGACCTTGCGCGAGATCGTGTTCGATACCGAGACCACCGGCCTCGATCCCTATCAGGGTCACCGGCTGATCGAGATCGGCTGCTACGAGCTCCTCAACCGCATTCCGAGCGGCCAGACCTTCCATCGCTATCTCAATCCCGAGCGGGACGTGCCGGCGGAAGCGGCCGCGATCCACGGCATCACGGCCGATCAGCTCAAGGACAAGCCGCTGTTCGCCGAGATCGCCGACGATCTGCTCGACTTCATCGCCGACGCGCCGCTGGTCGCGCACAATGCGATGTTCGATCTCGGCTTCCTCAATGCCGAGCTGGAGCGGGCGGGAAAGACACTGGTCGCGCGCGAGCGGCTGATCGACACGCTGCTGTTGGCGCGGCGCAAGCATCCCGGCGTGTCGAACCGGCTCGACGACCTTTGCCAGCGCTACGGCATCGACAATTCCCGCCGCACCAAGCACGGCGCGCTGCTCGACGCCGAATTGCTGGCCGAGGTCTATCTCGAGCTGATCGGTGCCCGCCAGGCTCAGCTCGGCCTGGTCGAGGCAGGCGCCGGCGACCGCCGGGGCGCCCGCGCCGCTGTGGTCGCGGTGCGGACACGGCCGGCGCCGCTGCCGCCGCGCCTGAGCGCGGAGGAACGCGAAGCGCACGCGGCCTTCATCGCCGGGCTGGGCGCTGACGCGATCTGGCAGGAATATCCGGTCGAAAACGCTGCCGCCTGACCGCGACAGTCCGGCGTTGCCGGTCAGCGCTTGGGCAGATGCGCCTTGGCGAGCACGCAGTGCACGCCCTTGTTGCCGTCCACGGTCTGGGTGATGCGCAGGTCTGCGGCCAGCGAGCAGAGCGTATAGGCGTCCTGCGCCGATATGCCGGATTTCTCGCGGATCAGCGCGATCATGTCGCGCAGCGCCTGCTTCGCCGCATCGTCGAGGTCCTCGTCGAAGCCCATGGTGATCCAGGCGTCCGGCTTCTCGGCGCGCGGCGTGACGAGCTTCATGTCCTTGCGCACGTGGAACTCGAACGTTCCGGTCAGCGACGTCTCGATCGCCGTGAGACAGACCTCGCCGTCACCCTGCAGGCCGTGGCCGTCGCCGGCGGAAAACAGCGCGCCCGGCGCGAACACCGGGAAATAGGTCGTGGTGCCGACACCGAGCTCCTTGTTGTCCATGTTGCCGCCGAATACCCGCGGCTGGACCGAGGACAGCCGTCCCCACGCGCGCGCCGGCGCGACGCCGAAATTGCCGAAGAACGGGGCGAGCGGCAGCTCCTGCCCCCACGGCAGCGTTGCGATCATCCTGGTGCGATCGAGCGGGAAGTGGATGCGCCGCAGCTCCGGGAAGTCTTCGGGCAGCGTGCCGAGGAACGGCAGCTGCAGGTTCCAGCCCCAGTTCGGTGCGGAACGCGATGTCGATGAGCCGCACCTCGAGCACGTCGCCGGGCTCGGCGCCCTCGACATGGATCGGTCCGGTGAGGAAATGCGGCCCGGGTCCGCGCGCGGTCGCGGCGAACACGTCGGTCTGGCCCGGCACCGGCGCGAAGCCCGATGCCGGGTCGGGCATGTCCTCGGGTTCACCCGACAAGGTCTCGATGGTGACGCGGTCGCCCGAGGCGATCCGCAGCACCGGCGGCAGCGTGCCGTCCCAGATGCCCCACTGCACGTTGCCGGGTGTCGACGCGAGATGGTGGTGCATGGCGTCACATCGGGAGACGGGAAATGCGGTACCCGCGTCAGCGCGACGCGGGCACCGTCACCGTTCGTTGCATCACGCCTTCTTGGCCGCCATCGTCGGCGCGGTCGCGGCCTTGCCGCTGATCAGCAGGTAGAGCCCGCCCGCGACCACGATGCCGACCAGCCAGCTCAGGTCGGCGCCGCCCAGGAACTTGAGCGAAACCGGGCCCTGCAGCGCCGGCACCAGGCCGTCCATCACCAGCCAGCCGGCGACCAGCCCGACCGCGAACGAGATGATGCCGGCCCAGTTGATGTCGCCGTAGGCGCTCGTTTCCGGCGACTTGTAGAGTTCGGCGACGTCGATCTTGCTTTTCCGCTTGAGGTAGAAGTCAGCCAGCATCACGCCCGAGAACGGGCTCATCCACAACAACAGGCCGATCATCCAGTGGTCGAACGCGGTGGCGAACGACGGCGCTAAGATGAAGTAGATCGTCACCAAGTAGCCGACGATGCCGACGATCGTGGCCAGCCAGAAGCGCGAGAACTTGAGGCCAGCGCTGAGTGCCGCGAGCGCCGCCGAGTAGACGTTGAGGATGTTGGTGGCGATCGGTCCGTGCAGCACCATCAGCAGCACCAGAATACTGGTGGTGCCGCCGAACACCGCGCTGACCATCTTGGCCGGGTCGGCGTCCTTGGTGACGCTGGCGATGGTGGCGCCGAGGATCGCGAGCCATACGGTCGGCACGAACATGCCGATGTAGCTGTACCAGAACACCGACTTCGACAACTCGGTCTTCGGCACGAACCGCGAATAGTCCGACGCCCAGGTCACCCAGGAGATGCCCCAGCCGACGCCGATCGCGGTCATCAGCAGACGCTGCTCGAGGGCATCGCTTTGTGGGGCGAACTGAAGCCGATCCTGACGCACGAAGCGGTGTTCGAACGGGCTATGCGATACTGCGATCTTGCGATGGCGCAGGGCCTGCTCGCCATTCGCAGCCATGTCGACATCTGCGACGATCGGCTGCTGGCGGTGGATGCGCTGCTGGAGGTGAAGCGCACGGCTGGCGCCTTATCTCCATCATCGAGCTCGTGGCGTTCCCGCAGGACGGCTACTACCGCTCGCCGGGCGCGGTCGCGAACCTCGCGCGCGCACTCGACAAAGGCGTCGACGTGGTCGGCGGCATCCCGCATTTCGAGCGCACCATGGCCGACGGCGCCGCATCGGTGCGGGCGCTGTGCGAACTCGCCGCGGCGCGCGGGCTGCGGGTCGATCTGCACTGCGACGAGACCGACGATCCTTTGTCCCGTCACATCGAGAGCCTGACGTACGAGACCCAGCGGCTCGGCCTCGGCGGGCGCGTCGCCGGCTCGCATCTGATCAAAACTGTCGGTCGAAGGGCGGCCAAACGCGGTCGACTGCGTCGTCGTACGCGCCGCCGGATTCCCAGCCGCTGGGAAATTGACGCGGGCCGCTCAGTTCGCCGGCGGTACCACCGCTTCCAACGGCTGCTGCGCCATGCGCTGCTGATAGAGCCCGACGAAGTCGACCGGATCGAGCAGCAGCGGCGGGAAGCCGCCGTTGCGCACCGAGGTGGCGACGATCTCGCGCGCGAACGGGAACAGCAGCCGCGGGCACTCGATCATGATCAGCGGCGACATGTGCTCCTTGGGGACGTTCTGGATCCGGAACACGCCCGCAAAGGTGAGATCGAACGCGAACAGCAGGGTGCCGGTGCTCTCGGCCTTGCCTTCGAGCTTCAGCGCCACCTCGAAATCGGTGTCCGAGAGCGGATTGGCGTTGACGTTGATCTGGATGTTGATCGCCGGCTGGGTCTGGCTCGGCTGCAGCGAGCGCGGTGCGTTGGGGTTCTCGAACGAGAAGTCCTTGATGTACTGGGCAAGCACATTGAGCTGTGGCGCGGTCTGCTGGCCCTGAGGATTCTGGGTCTCGCCGCCATTTCCGGTCATTGTCATGAAAACTACCCCTGCAACCGATCACTTATCGAGTATCGCACTCGGCGGGGTGGCTAACACAGGGGCACCGGCCGGACAAGGACGCGGATTGGGTCCCGCTCAGGTGCCGCCGTTCGATTTTCGCGGCCGCCGGGGTTTGCGGTTCGAGACTTGCCGCCACTCGCCGGGTTCGAGATCGATCACCTGCCGTTCGGCGGGGTTCTGGCGGCGCGCCCGGCCGAGCGCGGCGGCGGCCCAGCGCCGGAACTGCGGGACAAACAAGGTCGCGCCCAGGAGGTCGGTTATAAATCCAGGAAATACCAGCAGAATTGCTCCCAGCACGTTGGCGAGGCCGGGGGTTTCGAGATGCAGCGCGCGCCAGCCGTCCTGCGCGAAGGCCTGCCGCAGCCGGTCGAGGTCGGCGCGGCCCGAGCGTTGCAGCAGCAAAACTCCGACCGCCGAGGTGGCGAGAAACAGCGCGATCGCCGGCAACCACCCGATCGCTGCGGCAACCAGCAGCAGGGCGACGAGCTCTGCCGCAGGCAACAGCAGCACCATGAGAAATGCCCATTTTACCAAGGACATCGGCCCTATTCCTGCATCACAAGCCTGCGTGAGCCTTGTTGGCGTCACGATTGGGATCGTCTATGGTCCGCCCGCGCGATGACCATCTGCTGTCCGGCTCTGGACCAGCTTGATCGCGTGCTTAGATACTAGTGCGGAACTGGTATCTCGCCGCCGGTTTGTTCAAGTAGCGGCGGGTTCCTCCTGTTCCGATTTCTTCGTCACGGCTGCCGAGAGCGTGCGCGACGTGTTCGACATCTACACCATCATCTTTCTGGCGCTGGCAGTGTTCATTTTCCTGCGCCTGCGGAGCGTGCTCGGCCAGCGGACCGGGCGCGAACGGCCGCCCTATGACCCGTATGCGCCGCGCGATGCCGTGCGGGGCGCCACCAACGACAATGTGGTGACGCTGCCCGGCCGTGCCGCCGGCGATCCCGCGCCGAAACCGGTCGAGGCGGCGGAGCCGGTCGAGCGCTGGAAGGGCATCGCCGAGCCCGGCTCCGCGATCGCGGTGGGCCTCGATGCCGTCGCCAAGGACGACCCCAGCTTCGACGCCAAGCACTTCATCGCCGGCGCGCGCGCCGCCTACGAGATGATCGTGACGGCGTTCGCCGAGGGCGACCGCCGCACGCTGAAGAACCTGCTCGCGCGCGAGGTCTACGACGGCTTCGAGGCCGCCATTCGCGACCGCGAGACCAAGGGCGAGAAGGTCGAGACCCGGTTCGTGTCGATCGACAAATCCGACATCACCGGCGCGGAGGTGCGTGCGCGCACCGCGCAGGTCACCATCCGGTTCGTGTCGCAGCTCGTGTCGGCCACCCGCGACAAGTCCGGCAACGTGATCGACGGCAGCACGGAGAAGGTGACCGACGTCACCGACGTCTGGACGTTCGCGCGCGACGTATCCTCGCGCGACCCCAACTGGAAGCTCGTCGCGACCGAAGCCGGTCACTAAGCCGGGGTGTCGGTCGATGGTGGCGCGCCCGTTCAGCCTCATAGCGAGCATCGCGGCGGGCGTCTTCTGCCTCGGCGGCGCGCAGGCCGCGCCCGGCGATGAGCCGTTCAAATTCGCCGACGCACAGCTCGAGCCGGTCAAGTGGCCGGCGGTCGCCGGCTGGACCAGCCGACGATCATCTCGCCGCGTTCGACGCCTTCATGATCAGCTGCCAGCCGTTCATCAAGGCCAAGGGCGCGCCGCGCGATACCCGCCCGGTCGCCGTCGCACTCGGCGACATCTGCCGGAAGAACGCCAGCCTCAAGCCGAAGAACGCCGCCGCGGCGCGCGCCTTCTTCGAGGAGAACTTCCGGCCGGTGCGCATCACCAAGCTCGGCGAGCCGGAAGGCTTTTTGACCGGCTATTACGAGCCGATCGTGCAGGGCTCGCGCTTCCCGAGCCCGGAATTTCCGGTGCCGCTTTATCGCCGGCCGAAGGATCTGGTTGCTGCCGGCCATGCCGCCGGCGTCTTCCCCAACAAGGGCGTCCAGATCGGACGGCGCAACGGCAAGAACGAGTTCGTACCGTACTTCGATCGCGCCGAGATCGAGGCCGGCGCGCTCGACGGCCGCTATCTCGAAATCTGCTACGTCAAGGATTTCTTCGAGGCGATCACGATCCAGATCCAGGGCTCGGCGCGCGTCGTGCTCGAGGACGGCACCATCGTGCGGGTCAACTATGACTCCTACAACGGCTATCCCTACGCGTCGATCGGGCGCGTGCTGATCGAGCGCAACGAGATCCCGCGCGACGAAATGTCGATGCAGCGGATCAAGGATTGGATGAAGGTCAATCCGAACAAGGCCGCCGAGGTGCGCGCGACCAACCGCTCGTTCGTGTTCTTCCGCATCACCGGGCTCGACAACGGCGACGAACCGCGCGGCGCGCAGGACGTGCCGCTGACGCCCGGCCGCTCGATCGCGGTCGATAAGCCGCACGTCTACGGCACGCCGTTCTACATCGAGGCGATGCTGCCGATCGACACGCCGAAGCCCAGCACCTCGTTCCGCCGGCTGATGATCGCGCAGGACACCGGCTCGGCGATCGTCGGCCCGGCGCGCGCGGACCTTTACTTCGGCGCCGGAGACGCGGCGGGCAAGATCGCCGGCCGCATCCGCCATCCCGGTCGCTTCGTCATGCTGCTGCCGCGCGCGCTCGACATGATCGAGGCCGGCAAGCACATGCCGCTGCCGCTCACAAAGCCCGCCAACATCGTCGAGGAGGGCAAGCGCGAAGCCGAGCAGGCCGAGGCCAAGCCCAATGCCGACGATGGGGCCGCTAAGCCTGCGGCGGAAACGCAGAACGGCGCGCCGAAGGCTGCGCCGGCGCAGGCAAGCCCCGGAAAGTCCCGGCCCGGCACATGAGCGACGGCGACCGCAAGCGGCCGCGCCGGAAGTTGTCCGACGACGAGCGCGCGCTGTGGGGCCATGTCACGCGATCGGTTGCGCCGCTTAAGCGCAGGGCGCCCGCGGCCGCGCCCGAGATCGACGCGCCCGAAGCCAAGCCTAAGGCCAAGGCGACCGTCCGCCCTGCGCCCGCCGTTTCGCGCAAGGCTCAGCCCGCGCCGAAGCCGGTGGCGCCGGCGCTCGCGCCGCTCGAGCGCCGGGCGAAGCAGCGGCTCGCCCGCGGCCGCGAGCCGATCGATGCGCGCATCGACCTGCACGGGCGCACGCAGAGCGAGGCGTTCGACCTGCTGCTGCATTTTCTGCAGCGGGCCCAGGGCAACGGGTCGAAATTCGTGCTGGTGATCACCGGCAAGGGCGCGCGCGGCGAGGACGGCGAACGCGGCGTGCTCAAGCGGCAGGTGCCGCAATGGCTGCGGCTGCCGGAATTTCGCGCCTATGTGGTCGGCTTCGAGGACGCGCATATCGGCCACGGCGGCACCGGCGCGCTGTATGTACGGGTGCGGCGGGTGCGGGCGACGTAAAGTGGGTCCATCCGGTCTTTCTCGTTGCCGGCGACGAGTGATAAGGTGCTCGCGCCGGGCTTTGCGACATCAATCCAATCAACCACGCGGGTGAACCGTGAAAGTCGTCATCGCCGGTATCGCGATTATCGCTGCATTATTCGTGGCGGCCTGCGTGGCCGCGCTGGTGCTTGTGGCATCGCCGTTGCCGCCATTGCCGCCGCAGACAGACGTGTTCGATTTCGCGTCGCTCCCACGCGGCGGACAGCCGGTCAATCTGCCGACGCTGCGGCGCTATCCGGCGCGCGACGGCGAGGAACTGGCCTATCGCTATTACAATTCCGCCGCCGAGCGCATTCTGATCTTCGTGCACGGATCGTCGTATCACGGCGCCGGCTATCACGCGCTGGCGTCCTTCATCAGCGAGAGCGGGGCCGCCCGGGTCGTGCTGCCGAACCTGCGCGGACACTACCAGTCCGGACATCGCCGCGGCGACGTCGACTACACCGGCCAGCTCGAAGACGACGTCGTCGACCTGATCAAGTTCCTGCGGTCTGAAGGCCGCGACGGTCCGATCACGCTCGGCGGCCATTCCAGCGGCGGCGGGTTCGTGCTGCGCTTTGCCGGCGGCGGACACGGCGTGGTTTCGAGCTTTCTGGTGATGGCGCCGGCGATCCCGACGTCGCCGGCCATGCGGTTCGGCACCGCCGGCGGCTGGGCGAACCTGCACATGCACCGGCTGTTCGGGCTGATCGCGCTCAATACCATCGGCATTCACGGCTTCGACGGGCTGCCGGTCATACAGTTCAACAAACCGGCGAAATACTGGGATGGGACCGAGACGCTCGCCTACTCGTACCGGCTCAACGTGTCCTATCATCCGCGCCAGCGCTACCAGAGCGACGTGCGTGCGCTCGGCGACAACGCGCTGGTCCTGATCGGGACGGAGGACCAGGCGATCGATGCGCAGGCGCTGCGCACCATCGTCGAGCAGGACGCGCCGCGGGCGCGCATGGTCGTCCTGCCGCAGGTCAATCACTTCGGGGTCTTCACCGATCCGAAGGTGCTGGAGATGATCGCGGCCTGGCTGCGGGCGCTGCCGGCGAAGTAAGTTCGTCGAGATGAACCGGAGCCGGCTTCATTCAGCCGCGGCTGCATGGTCCCTGCAGGGGTTCACCTCAACCGTCACATGCGAGAGAAGCTTGATGCTGGTCAGCCGCGCCTTGTAGGCCGCGGGCTCCTGTGGATGGTCTGATACGATCGACGCCACCAGGGCCGCATGCCCGGGGCCGATGCGCCAGAGATGCAGGTCGCTCACGCGATCCCCGTCCACCTCAAGCCGCTGGCGGATCGATTCGGTCAGTTCGCGGTCGGGCGCCGCGTCAACCAGCACCGCTCCCGCCGAGCGGATCAGGCTCACCGACCAGATCGCAATAATCACCGCGCCGACGACACCAATGACGGGGTCGAGCCATACCCATTGATAGAGCCACGCGCCGAGCAAGGCGACGATGGCCAGCACCGAGGTCAGCGCATCGGCCAGCACGTGCATGTAGGCCGCGCGGATGTTGTGATCATGGTGATGATGATGGTGCTCGTCCGCATGATGGTGCTCGTCGTGGCCGGACAGCAGCCATGCACTCACAAGATTGACGACCAGTCCGGCGCCCGCGATGACGAGGGCGGGAGTGAAGCTAATGGTGACGGGGTTGAACAGGCGGACGAGCGATTCGTAGCCGATCAGCGCTGCGATCAGCAGCAGCAGCACGGCGCTTGCAAAGGCGGCAAGCTCGCCGAGCTTCCCGGTCCCGAACGTGAAACGTGGATCGTCGGCACGCAGACGAGCCACACGGTAGGCCAGCGCCGCAATCGCCAGCGCCGCCGCATGCGTCGCCATGTGCCAGCCGTCCGCGACCACGGCCATCGAGCCGTAGATCGTGCCGCCGACGATCTCGACCAGCATGGTCGCGGCCGTGAGGGCGACGACCAGCCAGGTCTGGCGCTCGTTGCGGCCATGCCGGTCGCCCAGGAATACGTGGCTGTGCTGCCAGGACTGAAGTGAATGGGTATGCATCGCGCGGCTCCGCTAGCCTACAGGATGAACCGGCTCAGGTCCGTGTTCTTCGCCAGATCGCCGATATGCTTGTGCACATAGGCGGCGTCGACCGCGACCGCTTCGCCCGAGCGGTCGGACGCCGAGAATGAAATCTCGTCGAGCACCCGCTCCATCACCGTGTGCAGGCGCCGCGCGCCGATATTCTCGACGCTCGAATTGACCGCCACCGCCACGTCCGCAATGGCGTCGATGCCGTCGTCGGTAAAATTGAGCGTCACGCCTTCGGTCTGCGATCAGCGCCACGTACTGCTTGATCAGCGCCACCTCGGTCTCGGTCAAAATGCGCCGCAGATCGTCGCGGGTGAGCGGCTTGAGCTCGACGCGGATCGGCAGCCGGCCCTGCAGCTCGGGCAGCAGGTCCGACGGCTTGGTCAGATGGAATGCGCCCGACGCGATGAACAGGATGTGGTCGGTCTTCACGCTGCCGTGCTTGGTCGAGACCGTGGTGCCCTCGATCAGCGGCAGCAGGTCGCGCTGCACGCCCTCGCGCGACACGTCGGCGCCGTGGCGGCCCTCGCGGCCGGCGATCTTGTCGATCTCGTCGAGGAACACGATGCCGTTCTGCTCGACCGCCTTGATCGCTTCCAGCACCAGCTGATCGCTGTCGAGCAGCTTGTCGGATTCCTCGTTGATCAGCAGCTCGTGCGATTCCGAAACCGTGACGCGCCGCGTCTTCGGCTTGCCGCCGCCCATCTTGCCGAAAATGTCGCCGATCGAGATCGCGCCCATCTGGGCGCCCGGCATGCCGGGGATCTCGAACATCGGGAAGCCGCCGCCGCCCGAGGACTGCAGCTCGATCTCGATCTCCTTGTCGTTGAGCTCGCCGGCCCGCAGCTTGCGGCGGAACGCGTCCTTGGTGGCCGGGCTCGCATTCTCGCCGACCAGCGCATTGACGACGCGCTCCTCGGCGGCCTGCTCGGCGCGCGCCTTGACGTCCTTGCGCTTGCGTTCGCGGGTCTGCGTGATGCCGACCTCGACCAGGTCGCGCACGATCTGCTCGACGTCGCGGCCGACATAGCCGACCTCGGTGAACTTGGTGGCCTCGACCTTGATGAACGGCGCGCCGGCGAGCCGCGCCAGCCGCCGCGAAATCTCGGTCTTGCCGACGCCGGTCGGGCCGATCATCAGGATGTTCTTGGGCAGCACTTCCTCGCGCAGCTTGTCGTCGAGCTGCAGCCGGCGCCAGCGGTTGCGCAGCGCGATCGCGACCGCGCGCTTGGCGTCGGCCTGCCCGATGATGAAGCGGTCGAGCTCGGAGACGATTTCACGGGGGGAAAAGTCGGTCATGCGGAACGATATGTGGCCTTTGCGGAAGGCGAGAGCAAGACCGCTGCGAGACTAGGGGATGAACGTCGCCTGCCAGGCTTTGATCGTCTCGAACGGGTGGATCAGCATGATGATGTTGAGGATCAGGCTGTCGCCGATCAGGAACACCAGGCCGAGCTCCATCACCGTCACCAGCGCGACCGAGATCAGCACCGGCAACCGGGAGGCGAGCGTGAAGCCCAGGATCATCATGACGGTGTCGGACACCGAATTGATGACGCTGTCGCCGTAGTACTCGCGCGAGACGGTCTGCGCCCGGTAGCGGTCGATCACGAACTGGCTGTTCTCCAGCACCTCCCAGCCGCCCTCGATCAGGACGGCAGCGATCAGCCGCGCCGCGAACGAGCTGTCGCGCCACAACCACCACAGGAAGAAATAGATCGCGAAGCCATGAACGATATGGGTGAACGAATACCAGTCGAGGATCTGCTGCGAGTTCTCGGAGCTGTGGGCGGTGCCGTGCCATAGCTTCACATAGCCGCAGGGGCAGATGAACGGATGGCCCTCCGCCCGCAACAGGAGGATCTGCACGGCGATCATCGCGACCACGATCAACACGGTGTTTCGCGCGGTGAGGCGGATCGCAAGGGTCGCCGGCATCGTCATGCGGCAGCGACCGCCGGCGGCAGCCGGTTGACGAGGCCGGCCGGGAGCACGCGCATCAGCACGCGGCGCAGCGGCAGCCAGCCGACGCCGAGCGCGATCACGAACGCGCCCAGGATCAGGATGGTGGCGAAGAACACGACCGTCCGGTTGGCGGTGGCGGCGCTGCTGCCCGACAAGGCGTAGCCGATGACGATGCCCACATAGGTCAGCGCCGACACCAGCAGCGCGCGCCGGTCGATCAGGATGGCGACCACGGCGAGGCACGCAACGATGACGAGAATCGCGGCCGCGACTTCGTTGGTCATGGTGGCGATCGAGGGCGTGACCAGCGAGATCAGCGAATGCACGATCAGCGGCGCGGCCAGGAGATGCAGCCAGAACGCGCAGTCGGCGCGGCGCGTCAGCCGCTCGCGGTCGGAGATATCGAACGCCATCGCGGCGGCAAACACCGCAAGCCCGCAGAGGAGCAGAACGTGGTGCGCGATCGATGTGCCGGTCCAGATGCTGGCGGCCGCGGTCGTCGCCATCACCAGCCCGGCCGCGATCAGCAGCAGTGCGAACGGCAGCCGGAAGCGCGCGTAGTAGATCGCGGCGGCGGAGGTGGCGACCAGCGCCTTCACGACCAGCGTGACCGGCGCGATGTGGCGGAGATCGAAAAAGTACTCGAACACGCCTGTCCGGGCGTCGGGCGGCACATTGGGCGGCGGGCCGGCGATCGACAGATCGATCGGGATCGCCCGGTACACGTATGCGACGAAAAAGCACGCCAGCAGGATGCCCGGCAGCACCAGCCGCATGCGGCGCACCAGCAGCTCGGCCAGCGCCCAGATGATCGCGGCCGCGATCAGGTTGCCGGAGATCGTCGGCCCGGCGAAGAAGGCGAGGCCGAAGCCGAGCAATAGGACGCCGATCGCGAAGAAGAAATCGTTGAAGCCGCGCATGAAGCGGAAGCGCTCTTCATGGCCGAGCTGCGCGGTGCGCTGCCTTTCGCGTTCGGCGCGAAGGTGCGCAGCGCCGCCGCCTGCTCGGCGGTCACGATCCCGGCGGCGGCCGCGGCGTCGAGGTCGGCATCCTCGAGCGTCATCAGAGTTTCTCGATGGTGACGTTGCGGTTGGTATAGACGCAGATGTCGGCAGCGATATCGAGGGACCTGCGCACGATCGTCTCGGCGTCGAGCGGCCCGTCGACCAGCGCGCGCGCCGCCGCGAGCGCGTAGTTGCCGCCCGAGCCGATGCCCATGACGCCCGATTCCGGCTCCAGCACGTCGCCGGTGCCGGTGAGCATCAGCGACACCTGCGGGTCGGCGACGATCATCATGGCTTCGAGCCGGCGCAGGTAGCGGTCGGTGCGCCAGTCCTTGGCGAGCTCGACGGCGGCGCGGGTGAGCTGGCCGGGATACTGCTCGAGCTTGGCCTCCAGCCGCTCAAACAGCGTGAAGGCGTCGGCGGTGGCGCCGGCGAAGCCGCCGATCACGTCGCCCTTGCCCAGGCGGCGGACCTTCTTGGCGTTCGACTTGACGATGGTCTGGCCGACCGAGACCTGGCCGTCGCCGCCGATCACGACCGTTCCGCCCTTGCGGACGGTCAGGATGGTGGTGCCGTGCCAGACGTCGGGGGAGGGGGGCTGCATGGACAAATCCCGGGCTTTCGAAGACTTAAGTATCGCCTGCTGTAGGCGCAATTACGACCCTGACAACAGTGGCGGAGGCCCGGGACCCCTGTTAAAAGGCGCACGAATTCGAAGGGCCGACGCATGCGCAAAGCCGCCGTGAAGCGCACGACCAAGGAAACCGACGTCGAGGTCGCGGTCGACCTCGACGGCACCGGCGCGTCGCGATATCGCGACCGGGATCGGCTTCCTCGACCACATGCTCGATCTCCTGGCCCGGCATTCGCGCATCGACCTGACCGTCAAGGCCAAGGGCGACCTGCACATCGACCACCACCACACCACCGAGGACGTCGGCATCGCGCTCGGCCAGGCGGTCAAGCAGGCGCTCGGCGACATGAAGGGCATCACCCGCTATGCGGACGTGCACCTGCCGATGGACGAGGCGCTGACCCGGGTGGCGATCGACATTTCCGGCCGGCCGTTCCTGGTGTTCAAGGCCGAGTTCGTGCGCGACAAGGTCGGCACCTTCGACACCGAGCTGGTGCAGGAGTGGTTCCAGGCGTTCGCGATGAATGCCGGCGTGACGCTGCACGTGCAGACGCTTTACGGCACCAACGACCATCATATTGCCGAATCCTGCTTCAAAGGATCTGGCGCGCGCGCTGCGGGCGGCGGTCACGATCGATCCGCGCGCGGCCGGCGAGGTTCCATCGACCAAGGGTTCGCTGGGTGGGTGAGTGACGAGGACAACCGAAACAAGGCGGATCTGCAATGGCGATCTATACCGTGCACGAGCCGCCGCGGCGGGACAACGAAACCTCGCCGAATCCCGAGCGATTCGTGTTCGTGCGCGACGGCTTCTAGCTCTGGGCGTTCCTGCTGACGCCGCTGTGGATGCTGCGGCACCGGCTGTGGCTGGTGCTGCTCGCCTACATCGTGCTGGTGGGCGCGCTCGATGTCGGGCTTGTGCTGCTGGGCGCGTCGCCCGAGGCGATGCTCGCGGTCAACGCGCTGCTCTCGCTGCTGATCGGCTTCGAGGCGGCGAGCCTGCGCCGTTTCACGCTCGGCCGCCGCGGCTGGGCCAATGTCGGCGTCGTGGTCGGCGACAATCTCGAAACCGCCGAGCAGCGCTTCTTCGATGCCTGGGTGAAGGGCGAGCCGCATCTGATTGCGCCGGCACCTGCCGCGCCAAGCGGTTCGGGCCCGCCGTCCATCCGCCGCGCGGTGGCCGGCTCGGAGATCATCGGCCTGTTTCCGTCAGCCGGGAGCGCCGCGGTGACGGTTGCGATCGTCGATTACGGCTCGGGCAATCTGCACTCGGCCGCCAAGGCGTTCGAGCGCGCCGCGCGCGAGAGCGGACACGATCAGCCGATCGTGGTGACCAACGATCCCGACAAGGTGCGCCGCGCCGACCGCGTGGTGCTGCCGGGTGTCGGCGCCTTCGCGGATTGCCGGCGCGGGCTCGATGCGGTGCCCGGCATGGTCGACGCGCTCAACGACAGCGTGCGCACGCAGCGGGCGGCCGTTTCTCGGCATCTGCGTCGGCATGCAGCTGATGGCGGAGCGCGGCCGCGAATATGTGGTGACCGAGGGACTCGGCTGGATTCCGGGCGAGGTCGACCGCATCGCGCCGGCGGACCCGTCGCTCAAAATTCCGCACATGGGCTGGAACACGCTCAACGAACGTCGCCCGCACGCGCTGCTCGACGGCATTACGGTCGGGCCGGACGGCCTGCACGCCTATTTCGTGCATTCGTATCACCTGAAGGCGGCCGCGCGCTCCGACCTGGTGGCGGATGCCGACTATGGCGGGCCGGTCACCGCGATCGTCGGGCGCGACACCATGGTGGGCACGCAGTTCCACCCGGAGAAGAGCCAGCGGCTCGGCCTGCGGCTGATCGCGAATTTCCTGAAGTGGAAGCCTTGAACGGCCATGCACTCTTGGGAGGCATTTTTCACCGCGCAGGTGGCGGCATCGGCGGCGCTGACCGGCCTGCTGTTTGTCAGCATCTCGCTCAACCTGACGAAGATCCTGGCCAACGTCGCGCTGCCCAATCGCGCGCTGGTCGGCCTCGCCCTTCTGCTCGGAGCGCTGATCGTTTCCTCGCTGATGCTGATGCCGGACCAGCCGCCGAAAATCGCCGGCATCGAGCTTCTGGTGGCGGGGTTGTTGGTCTGGACGATCGGGACGTGGCTCGATGTGCTTTCGGTCCGCAAGAGCGATGCGCAATATCGAAGGCACTTCCTGCCGGCATTCCATCCTGTTTCAGGTCGCCGTGGTTCCGTACATGGTTGGCGGCATTCTGTTGGTGATCGGCTGGTCCGGTGCAATGTATTGGGTCGCCGCCGGGGTGATGCTGTCGGTGCTGATGGCTTGCCTGGAGGCGTGGGTTCTGCTGGTTGAGATCAACCGCTGAACGTGTGCATAAACGCGATGATCCTTTTTCCCGCCATCGACCTCAAGGACGGCCTCGCCGTGCGGCTCGAACAGGGCGACATGGCGCGTGCGACCGTGTTCAACCGCGATCCGGCCGCGCAGGCGCATGCGTTCGAGGCGCAGGGCTTCGAATATCTGCACATCGTCGATCTCGACGGCGCGTTCGCCGGCAAGCCGCGCAACGCCGACGCGATCGACCGCATCCTCGAGACGATCTCGATCCCGGTGCAGCTCGGCGGCGGCATCCGCAACATGGCGACGATCGAGGGCTGGCTCGAAAAGGGCGTCAATCGCGTCATCATCGGCACCGCGGCGGTGCGCGATCCGGAGCTGGTGAAGGCGGCGGCGAAAAAATTTCCCGAGCGCGTCGCGGTCGGGCTCGATGCGCGCGACGGCAAGGTCGCGGTCGAGGGCTGGGCCGAGACCTCGCAGCTGTCCGCGCTCGACATCGCCAGGCGCTTCGAGGATGCCGGCGTCGCCGCGATCATCTACACCGACATCGCGCGCGACGGCCTGCTCAAGGGGCTCAATCTCGACGCCACCATCGCGCTCGCGGACGCGGTATCGATTCCGGTGATCGCGTCGGGCGGGCTCGCGTCGATCGCGGACGTGAAGGCGATGCTCGAGCCGCGGGCGAAGAAGCTCGAAGGCGCCATTGCCGGACGCGCATTGTACGACGGGCGGCTCGATGCCGCCGATGCGCTGCGCCTCATCCGCGCCGCGCGGGCGGCCGCCTGATCAGCGTCCGGTCGCCAGCATCGCCGCCAGCGGCGCATTGCCTTCGCGTTCGAGCCGGTCGATCTGCTCGCGGCACCAGTGGTACGCCGCCTCGAACAACTCGAAATGCTGGTCGAAGCTCATGAAGTTCGCGCCCGGCAGCGGCGGGACCGTCAACAGCAGATCGAGCGGACCGAGCGGCAGCTGATCGAGACTTTGATGCATGCCCAGGCAGCGCTGCAGCACCGCGACCGGATTCGGGATCGCCGGCAGGCTGCGGCGGCCGCCGGGCGTCAGCATCTGGCGAAGCAGCCGCCACCGGCCGGGAATTTTCATGTAGTCGACGGCAAAGCGCTGCGGCGCGTCGCGCATGCCGAAATGGACCACGAGGTTCGGTCCGCTCTTCAGGGTCTTCATCGACCGCAGCGGAATGTTGTCGACCACGCCGCCGTCGACCAGCATGCGGCCATCGTCGGTGAACACCGGCGGCAGCACGGCCGGCAGCGAGCCCGATGCGCGCACCGCCTTCCAGAGCGGGCCGTGCCGGATCAGGTGCGGTCCCTCGCCGGAGCCGTCGAGCACGGTCGCGACCGCGAAATACGGCCGCCAGGCATCCTCGATACTGACGTCGCGATACTGGCGCTGCAGCGCCGCGTCGAACTGGAGGTGATCGAGCAGTGCGTAACGCGGCAGCGTGAAGCGCTTGAAGCCCCGGCTGGTCACGAAGATGTCGTGGGTGCCGATGTCGATCTCTTCCGGGCTCAGCCCGAGCGCGAAGCCGGCCAGGATGGCGGCGCCGACGCTGGCGCCGCCCAGCATGTCGAAATGCACGCCGTGCTCGGAAAATGCCTTGAACACGCCGATATGCGCGGGACCGAACCCGCCACCGCCGGCCGCCACGTAACCCACGGCGCGGCCGGTGAGGAAGCGATGCAGGCTCTTGAAGTCGAGATCGTCCTCGAGCGAGACGTGATGGTGCATCCGCACGTCGCGCTCGGCGAGCCATTGGGCCGTGCCTGTGACCCAGCCGCTGCGGCGCTCGTGCAGCCGCACCAGCCGGCGGCGGGACGGCGGGTGTGCCTCGAAGGTGAAGGCCTCGACCGCGTTGATTGCTTGCGGCGCCGTTCCTGTCGCGACGATCAGCACCTGGTCGGCTTGGCGGATCGCCTTGCGGGTCCAGTCGGTGAGTTCCCCGTCGGCCAGGTACGCGATCAGCTCGTATTCGTGCTCGATGGCG
Source organism: uncultured Alphaproteobacteria bacterium (assembly GCA_963749815.1). GTDB lineage: Bacteria > Pseudomonadota > Alphaproteobacteria > Rhizobiales > Xanthobacteraceae > VAZQ01. The sequence goes on from CAVVON010000007.1 coordinate 179,470, forward strand.
TTGAGCCAGTTCGACACGCTCGGATCGTCGGGCGTGCGGCCGGGGAAATGCCGTTCCAGATATTCCCTGGTGAGGAGACGGCCCTTGCCGCGGCGGCCGACCACGGCGTCGAGGCGTTCGTAGAAGACCGGCGGGATCGGGGTATCGCCTGCGGCGATCACCGCGACGGTGCGCGCCGCCGAGCCGCGCTGCCGCGCCGGCGCCGCAGCGCTGCCGTCGGCGATCCGGCGGGCCAGCGCGCGCAGCAGGGTCTGATAGATCGCCGGCACTTTCTGCGCGACGCTGTCGAACGACGCGCGATCAAGCTCGAGCACGACCGAATCGCGGGCTGCGACGACGGTTGCGGTGCGCGGTGCGCCGAAAAAAAGCCGGTCTCGCCGATCGGCTCGCCGACGCCGGCTTCGGCGGCGGCGCTCTTGCCGCCCTCGAACCAGATCTCGAACCGGCCGGATACGACGATATAGACGGAGTCCGAGGGCGTATTCTGGCGAATGAGCGTGTCGCCGCGCGTCAGACTGAGCGTCTTCGCCCGCGGCCAGATCTCGGCCAACTGGTCGTTTGACAGTTCACGGAAGATCGCCGTCGAGCGCAGCAATATCGCCGGATTCGGAACATCCGCTTCATCTGCCATGGCGATCGCACGCTTTCCCGGGGCGCGGCCGCATCTTTGCAGACCGGCAGGCTACCGGCAAATGGGCGGCCAGCGGTTGCGCGCCCGGTCCGATCACGGTATCGAGCCTGCCCGGAGCGCCCGATGTTCAAGGTTCGCGTCATTCCCTGCCTGGATGTGAAGGACGGCCGCGTCGTCAAGGGCGTGAAGTTCCTGGAACTGCGCGACGCCGGCGACCCGGTCGAGGCCGCCATCGCCTACGACGCGGCCGGCGCCGACGAGCTCTGCTTTCTCGACATCACCGCGAGCCACGAGGACCGCGACATCATCTTCGACGTGGTGCGGCGCACCGCGGAGGCCTGCTTCATGCCGCTCACGGTCGGCGGCGGCGTGCGCACCGTCGAGGACATCCGCAAGCTGCTGTCGTCCGGCGCCGACAAGGTCTCGATCAACACCGCGGCGGTGGAACGGCGCGCGTTCGTGAAGGAAGCGGCGGAGAAGTTCGGCGACCAGTGCATCGTGGTGGCGATCGACGCCAAGCAGGTGTCGAAACCGGGTGAGCCCGCGTGCTGGGAGATATTCACGCACGGCGGCCGCAAGCCGACCGGACTCGATGCGGTCGACTATGCGCGCGAGGTGGTGGCGCTCGGCGCCGGCGAGATTCTGCTCACCTCGATGGACCGCGACGGCACCCGGCAGGGCTTCGACATCGCGCTCACGCGCGCGATCGCGGACGCGGTGCCGGTGCCGGTGATCGCCTCGGGCGGCGTCGGCAATCTCGATCATCTGGTCGCGGGCATCCGCGACGGCCATGCCACCGCCGTGCTGGCCGCCTCGATCTTCCATTTCGGCGAATATTCGGTGCGTCAGGCCAAGGAGCACATGGCGCGCGCCGGGCTGCCGATGCGGCTCGATCCCTGAGCGGCCGGCGGCTTGACGTGCCCGTTTTCGGCCGTCCGGCGCGATGCTGCCGTGCATGGCGCTCACGCCGCCGCGCATGGCGCTCACGCGCTAGAAATCGATATTGATGCCTATGGCAACTTTCACGCTCTACGACCTGGAAAGGCGCGTGCAGCTCCGTGCCGCCACCGCCAACGCGGAGAATCCTACACCCGCAAGCTGCTCGATCGCGGGATCGCCCATTGCGCCAAGAAGCTGGGCGAGGAGGCGGTCGAGACCGCGCTTTCGGCGTCACGGAGGATCGCGAGCGGCTGACCGCCGAGACGGCCGATCTGCTCTACCATCTCCTGGTCGTGCTCAAGGCGCGCGACGTGACGCTGGCCGATGTCGAGAAGGTGCTGGCCGAGCGGGAGAGCATGTCGGGCGTGGAGGAGAAGGCGTCGCGCAAGGGCACCTGAGCGGCGGCAGCGGACCGGTATGGAACAGCGGATCGACGACGGGCTTTCGCCCTACCGCATCTTCTCGCGCGCCGCAGTGGGCGGCGCTGCGCGACGATACGCCGATGACGCTGACCTCCGAGGAGGTCGACGCGGCTGCGCTCGCTGCACGACCGGCTCGACATCAAGGAGGTGGAGGACATCTACCTGCCGCTGTCGCGCCTGCTGTCGCTCTACGTGACGGCCACGCAGCGGCTGTTCCGCGCGCAGCAGAACTTCCTCGGCACCGAAGACACCAAGATGCCGTACATCATCGGCGTGGCGGGCTCGGTGGCGGTGGGCAAATCGACCACCGCGCGCGTGCTGCAGGCGCTGCTGGCGCGCTGGCCGAACGTGCCGAAGGTCGATCTCGTCACCACCGACGGGTTCCTGTTTCCGAACGCGGTCCTCTAGCAGGAAGGACTGATGGAGAAGAAGGGCTTTCCGGAGAGCTACGACCTGCCGGCGTTGCTGCGTTTCTCTCCGACATCAAGGCCGGAAGGCGTCCGGCGCGCGCGCCGGTCTATTCGCATCTGATCTACGACGTGATGCCCAACCAGTGGGTCGAGATCGACCGTCCGGACATCTTGATCGTCGAGGGCCTCAACGTGCTGCAGACCGGCCATCCGCCCAAGGACGGCAAGGCGATTCCTTATGTGTCGGACTTCTTCGACTTCTCGATCTATCTCGATGCCAACGAGGACGTGCTGCTCGGCTGGTACGTCGACCGCTTTCTGACGCTGCGCGGCACCGCGTTCCGCGATCCGAAGTCATTCTTTCATCGCTATGCGACGCTGTCGGACGAGGAGGCGGTGAAGACCGCGACCTCGATCTGGTCGCGCATCAATCTCGTCAATCTGCACGAGAACATCCAGCCGACCCGCCAGCGCGCCGATCTCATCCTGAAGAAGGGCGAGAGCCATCTGGTCGGCGAGGTGGCGCTGCGGCGGCTGTAGCCGCCGCCGGGCATCGGACGACCGCCGCGCGGCCGCGGCAGGCGAAGGGCGCCGGTCAGGCTTGATGCTGCGCCCAGTGCCTCGGCGAGCGGTTGCTTGTCCAGGCGCTTGGCCAATTCGTCATGAATGTTGCAGAGCGTCACCTTGAGATAATTGCACGTGGTCGGAAAGTCGCTCTGGCGCAGCTTTTCGTGTATCGGCAACAGATCGAAATAGGCCTGCTCGAACGGCACCGGAGATGTCGATGACGCGCTTGGGCGGATGCAGGCTGATCGATTGCAGGCGGCGCTCCAGCTCGAACCGCTTGGCGCTCCAGGTCGGGCCGCCGAGCGCCGCCGGAATCGGATAGTGGTCGAAGACCGAGAGGACGATCGCGCAGAGCGCGTCGAACTGTTGCCGATCGCCGCCACAGTGAGGGCGCAGGACGCCTTCGACGACTTCTGCCACCATGGCAAGGCCGATCGGAAAGGCGCGCCAGCGCGATTGCTCGACGGCTGCCACGAACTCCGGCTCGTTGAACATGACCTTGGCATAGTGGCCCGCACGGGCGCGTGAATATTCGTAGATGCCCTTTTGGGTGATAAAAGCCGATTGCCGATCGATGAATTCGGCCAGTTCCTGGGCATCGCGGATCGGTGGGCGACGGCCGAATAATCCAAAAAAACCCAAAAACTCCTCCCGGCCAAACCGAGCGATCCGTTCCATGCGACGCATTGCCCTACGTACTTCATAGCAGATTTTCCCAAAGCAGTACTAAAGTCTAACAAGGCTGCATCGCTATACAATGATAGCATTTGGCACTGCTTCCAAACCCGGCGGGAAGACCGGGCCTGGAGTGGTAATGGGGGTGCCATAGCAGCCGCTCATCGGCGTCCCTCGCAGATAGCGGACTCGCACTGCGGGTCCTATTTGTTACAGGGAGGGTCCTGACCCATGGCTGAATCCAATCAAAGCCAAGCCAATACCGATGCGCACTGGAAGAAGACGACCAACCTGATGTTCACGCATCTCGGGATCTGGTTCTTCTTCGGCTACGTCGTCCACATGTTCGTCGTTCCGCTGAACAAGATCACCATTCCGGTGCTCGGCTTCCCGCTCGGCTTCTACATGGCCGCGCAGGGCTCGCTGATCGTGTTCGTCGTCATGCTGTTCGTGTTCGCAAGGCAGCAGGACAAAATCGATCGCGAGTTCGGCATGGCCGAAGACGAGTAAGGGAGGAACACATCATGGCTACTCAGACCACAGACGCATCGAAAGCTTCTACAAACAGCTTGGCCGGATGTACGGCCTCTACACCGGCGGGTTCCTCGCCTTCATCGTCTTCCTCGCGATTCTCGAACAGGTCGGCGTTCCGAACAAGATCCTCGGCTATCTGCTTCGTGTTCTTCACGCTCGCGGTCTACGCCATCATCGGCGTGGCGACGCGAACGGCGCAGGTGTCCGAGTACTACGTCGCCGGCCGGCGGGTGCCGGCCTTCTACAACGGCATGGCGACCGGCGCCGACTGGATGTCGGCGGCTTCATTCGTCGGCATGGCCGGCACGCTGTTCCTGCTCGGCTATGACGGCCTCGCCTGGGTGCTCGGCTGGACCGGCGGCTTCGTGCTGGTGTCGATCCTGGTCGGCCCGTATCTGCGCAAGTTCGGCGCCTACACGGTGCCCGACTTCATGGCCTTCCGCTTCGGCGGCAACTTCGCCCGCTTCCTGGCGTGATCGTGCTGGTGTGCTGCTCCTTCACCTACGTGACGGCGCAGATCTACGGCACCGGCCTGATCGCCTCGCGCTTCCTCGGCATGCAGTTCGAGGTGGCGGTGTTCGCCGGCCTGGTCGGCATTCTGCTCTGCGCGATGCTCGGCGGCATGCGGGCGGTGACCTGGACGCAGATCGCGCAGTACATCGTGCTGATCGTCGCCTACCTGACGCCGATCGTCATCCTGTCGACGAAGCACTACGGCATTCCGATCCCGGAACTGACCTACGGCACAGGCGATCGCCGAGATCACCGCGCGCGAAGGTCAGATGTTGAAGGACAATCTGCGGTGCTGTGCACGGCCGCGTCTTGCCCGCCGGGAGCGCTCAAGCCGCACATCCAGCCGTTCATCAACTACAGCCCGCTCAACTTCTTCGGCATCATCTTCTGCATGATGGTCGGCACCGCGTCGCTGCCGCACATCCTGATGCGCTACTTCACGACCCCGTCGGTGCGTGAAGCCCGTCAGTCGGTCGCCTGGTCGCTGCTCTTCATCTTCCTGCTGTACTTCTCGGCGCCGGCCTATGCGGCGTTCTCGAAGCTGGAGGTGTACACCAACATCATCGGCAGCAATGTCGGCTCGCTCAGGCCCTGGCTGTTCACCTGGGGCGAACTTGGCCTGATCCAGATCTGCGGCAAGAACGCCGCCAGTCTCCAGGCTGTGATCGACGCCTGCAAAGCGATCGCCGGTCATGCCGGCGTCGTGCGGTTGCAGGACTTCGCCATCAACACCGACGTGATCGTGCTGTCGACGCCGGAGATCGCGGGCCTCCCGTACGTGATCTCGGGCCTGGTCGCCGCCGGCGGCCTCGCGGCCGCGCTCTCCACCGCCGACGGGCTCCTGCTCGCCATCGCCAACGCGCTCAGTCACGACATCTACTACAAGATGATCGACCCGAACGCGCCGACCATCCGCCGGCTGACGGTCGCGCGGGTTCTGCTGTTCTTCGTGGCCGTGGCGGCCGCTGCGCTGGCGGCGACCAGACCGGGGGACATTCTGGCCATGGTGGGCTGGGCGTTCTCGCTGGCCATGGCGGGCAACTTCCCGGCGCTCGTCATGGGCATCTGGTGGAAGCGGGCAACCACGGCGGGCGCCATCTGCGGCATCATCGCCGGCTTCGGCCTGTGCCTGTTCTACCTCGTCGTGACCCGCTACTTCCCCGGCATCGGCGTGACGTATTTCGGCATGACGTCGCTGCTCAATCCCGATCACCGGCACGCCGGTGATTCCGGATCATCGCCAAGGCGATGGCGTTGCCGAACGCCATGGAGAGCTGGCCGACGCTCGCTCATCCGCTGGCCAACAAGGTCGGCTGGTTCGACCTCAACAACATCAACTGCGGATTGCTGGGCATGCCGCTCGGCTTCCTGGTGATCTACGTGGTCAGCCTGATGACCAAGGCACCGTCGAAGGAGATGCAGGCCTTCATCGACGAAATCCGCAAGCCGCGCGGCCGGACCGTGCTCGAGGAAAAGAGTCTGACCGGCGCTGCGGCACGCAATGCGAGCGGGGCCCTTCGGGGCCCCGCTTCTTTTCGCGGGCATGCCGGTCCTTGCCGACGCGAGCGCCGGCAGCCATCCTGAACCATCGCCGGAGATCGTCGCCGTGGCTCGTCGTCTTCGCTGCTGGCATTCTGGTACTTCCACCTGCCGAACTTCGTTCTGGCGGCGCGTGATGTACACGCTGCTCGGCCGCGCGCTGCTTGGCGCTGTTCGTGCGAGCCGAATTCGACCAATTACATCTGGCGCTTCTTCTGCCGCATCACCGATCCGTTCGTCGCGCTGATCGCGCCGGTGACGCCGAAGGCGACGGCGCCGGTGGTGGTGTGGCTGTTCGGCTTCGTCTGGCTGTTCTGGTTGCGGGTCTGCCTGCTCTATCTGTTCTTGTTCTTCGGCGCCGTGCCCGCGCACGAGCTGAGCCGCGCCATGGACCGCAATTTCTATTACATCGGCATCGCCTTCTTCGGCATGATCAACGGCATCTTCAATCCGCTCGCTGCTGTTCGCGCTGATCCATGTTGCAAGATCCTGTGGCCGGCGCCGCTGTTCGGCAGCGAGCCGCTGACGCCTATGTTCTCGTCGCTGATGCTTTCGACCGCGACCATCATCCTCGGCGGCATTCCGGCTGCGATCTACGAGCGCTTCATCGGCGCCAAGGACGATTCGACCGAGGCCTCGCTGTGGATCTGGCTCGCCGGCACCGCCATCCTGACCCTCCCCGCGATCGGCAATTTCTTCGCAGACCCGGCCTCTGAGCGCGCGGAATGCCCACGCATCGCGAACGCCGTGGCAGAAGCTTGTGATGGCGACAGAGCCGCCGGATTTGCGGCATGAATGTCCTCGCCGGCCCCGGATCTGCGCCGACGGAGGGCGAGCATGGAAGCACATGCGTCGGATCGCGTTCGAGACGGTGATGCGCGCGTGCGGCTTCGGCTCGCTTGCGATCTTCTGCGTCATGATCGGCCTGTCGTTCGAGCCGCGCGTCGCCTTCCAGGCCGGCGGGTTCCTGACCTTGCTGATGACCGCGATCTTGATCTTCAAGGCCTAGGAAGCCCGCACCAAGAATTACCGCAGGACCGAGATGTGGCTCTATCTGCCCAAGGAACAGCGCCCGCCGGAAGCGCATGCCCAGTGGGCGAGCTCGACGGTGCTGCGCGAGACCTATCTGACGTTCGCGCGCTGGACGTCGGCGATCGCGATCGCGATGTGGGTGCTGGCCCTGCTGTTCGCGCTCGTCGACCGGTAAGCGCGCGCTCGCCTCCTCGATTAGGCCGCGAGCGCGCCTCGTGCCGGCAGTTCCGCCAGAGCGCGCACCAGCCGCTCGCGGTCGAGCGGCTTGGTCAGGAAGCCGTCCATGCCGGCGGCGGCGCAGGCCTCGCGATCTTCCTCGAAGGCGTTGGCGGTGAGCGCGACGATCGCCGTGCGGCGTCCGCCGCGCTCGGCCTCGAGCGCACGGATGGCGCGCGCAGCCGTCAGGCCGTCGCTGCCCGGCATATGCAGGTCCATCAGCACGAGGTCATAGGGAACGCCGGCTGCGCCGGCATTGGCCCAGGCTTCGACCGCGGCCGCGCCGTTTGGCACCAGCGTCGGACGATGGCCGAGCCGATTGAGCAGCGCCTGCGCCAGCAGCGCGTTGATCTCGTTGTCTTCGGCGACCAGCACGGCCAGGCCGGAACTGTTTGGCGCATCCGGAGCGCCTGCCTCGTCGCGGGAGCGCTCGAAGCTGCCGGGCTCGCCCGCGAACCGCGCCGCCAGCGATGCCGCGCGCAATGGCTTGACCAGATAGCCGGTGAAGCCTGCCTGCTTGAGCGCGGCAAGCTCGGGCCGCTCGGCCGGGGTGATCAGCACCAGGCGCCGCTCGATGGTCGCGGTCGCGCGCGCCAGGTGCTCGCAGGCCTCGCGGCCGATCGCGTGGTCGATCAGGATGACGTCCCATTGTGCGCTCCGGCAGCAGCGCGAACGCCGCTTCGGCCTTCGAAGCCACCGCGGTCCTGGCGCCCCAATCGGCGAGCTGGCGCGCCAGCAGCGACGCGACGGGCGCCGACGGTGCGACGATCAGCACGGTCTTGCCGGCGAGGTCCGGAGGCACGAATGCGTTCTCGGTCACGTCCGCGGCGCGCGCGAGCGGAACCGACACGACGAAGGTCGAGCCGGCGCCGGGCGTGCTGTGGACGGCGATGCGGCCGTTCATCCGCTCGACGATGCGCCTGGAGATGGCGAGGCCCAAGCCGGTGCCGTCGAACCTGCGGGCGGGGCCGCTCTCGGCCTGCTCGAATTCGAGGAAGATGCGTTCCTGCGCGGCCGGCGCGATTCCGATGCCGGTGTCGCAGACCGAGAAGCGGACGTGGTCCGCCGCGCCGCCGCGCTCGACGATGATCGAGACGCCGCCGCGTTCGGTGAACTTGATCGCATTGCCGGCGAGATTGAGCAGCACCTGGCGCAGCCGCGCCGCATCGCCGACGATCCGCGGCGGCAGATCGCCCGCCACATAGCAGGCAATCTCGATGCCCTTGGCGTGCGCGCGCGGCGCCAGCAGCTCGGTCATTCCTTCTACCAAGGCCGCGAGATCGAAGGGCTGCGAAACCAGGTCGAGCCGGCCGGCCTCGATCTTGGAGAAGTCGAGCACCTCGTCGATCAGCGACAGCAGCGTGTCGCCGGACGTCTTCACCGCCTTGGCATAGGTGGCCTGCTCGGGCGTCAGCGCGGTATCGAGCAGCAGGCCCGCCATGCCGAGGATGCCGTTGAGCGGGGTGCGAATCTCATGCGAGATCATCGCCAGGAACCGAGACTTGGCGGCATTGGCCGCTTCGGCCTGGTCGCGCGCGGCGCCGAGCGCGTGCTCGGCCTCGATGCGATGCGTGACGTCGCGGCCGACGCTCTGGACCTCCGCCTGTTCGCCTGAGCGCACCATGACGTCGCGCCAGGCGATCCAGCGCTCGCCGCCGGCGGTCGCGATCTTCTGGTCGTGGCTGCGGGTGCCGTCGGCGAGCAATTCGGGCGTGCCGCGCTCGATCACCGGCAGCGTGAAGGTCGTGCCGATCAACGCCTCGCGCGGGCGAGCGGCGAGCGCGCAGAACGCATCGTTGGCGTAGGTGATGCGATGGCCGCCGTCATGGCGGACGATGACGTCGCCTTGCGACTCCAGGAAGCTCTTCGCGCGCTCTTCGGCCTCCTTGAGCTCCCAGTTGCGGTCGCCGAGATCCTCGACGATGCCTTGGAGCGTGCGTTTTTCCGCGCGCATCAGATTGATGCGCGCGACCAGAAGGCCGATGGCGCCGCAGGCGGCGCCGAACAGCGCGGCGGCGCCGACCGCGAACGCATGCGGATCGTAGTGCGCGGTCGGGCTGGTCATCGCCGCCAGGAACCCGAAGGCGGCGGCGAACGACATGGAGAGGATCGCGAATGCGCGAACCACGAACAGCAGCACGCGCCGGGTCGTCAGCGCGCGCGGCTTCGCAATGATGCCGGCGATTGCCCGCATATTTGCCGCCTGTCCCCGTTGCAGGCTTCTTCCCGGCGCGTTTCGGCGTCCGGCAGGCCCGCTTGGTGTTTCGTCTTAGGGCGCGATCTTGCGCGCGGACTGCTTGCAATTCCCTTGCGGCGACGCCGACATCGCGGCGATGCGCCCGACAAGGTTGATGCAATGATAATGCCCGCGGCGGTGCGGGAACTCGGGCGGGCCGTCAGTCCGCGTCGGCTTCGGCGGCCGGCGCGATCGCCTGATTGTGGCGCATCGCCGCAAACAACGCGGCGGCGTCACGGTGATTGAAGCGCGCCGAATGGACGAACAGCTTGAAATCGACGTTGGCGAGATCGCGGGTCAGGCTGATGAGAACGTCGGAAGGGCCCTGGCTCACGATCTTGACGGTTTTGACGGCTGCATCCGTCTCGCAGGCGTGGCCGTCCAGGGCATCGTCGACAAGCGTGAAATCCGCGGCCGCCACGCCGTCGACGAGCCCGATCCGCAGGTCCGGCTGGGCCGCCTGATCGTCGAATTTCACGCTGAAGTCGGGGGCGGACACGAGGCTCGACAGCTCGTAGGTGGTCGAGCCGGAATTGAAGCAGAGCGGGGACGCCGTCTTGGCGAAGGCCGCGGTGTAGGTTTTCGGCAGGGTCGCCCGTCCGGCCGGAAGGTATGGCGCGGCGGCTGCCGGAATGCCGGCGACGAACGCGAGAACGATGAGCTTCTGAAACCGGTCCATGACGCAACTCGCAGCGCCGGGCGAGAACGCACATACAACCACGGTCAAGAAGAAGGGTAGCGGCGATTCTTTACGGAACCGTTAACCCTAACGAAAAGTGTGGCTTCGTGTTGCGCGCGGGGCGCAGTCATGCCGCCCGGCGCACCTCGTCGGCGAGCGCGCGGTAGGACAGCGCCTCGGCGAGATGCACGCGGCCGATCTTTTCGGCGCCGTCGAGATCGGCCAGCGTGCGCGCGACCCGCAGCACGCGATGATAGCCGCGCGCCGACAGCCGCATCGCATCGGCGGCGTCGCGCATCAGCGACAAGTCCGGCCGCGTCCGGCCGCGCCACGTCTTCGAGCAGCGGTCCGCTGCGCGGCGCGTTCAGGCGCACATGCGGCAGGCCGAGCGCCGCGTAGCGCCGCGCCTGCATGTCGCGCGCCCGCGCGACGCGCGCGGCGACTTCGCGGCTGCCTTCCGCGGGCGGCGGCAGGATCAGATCGGCAGCGGTGACGGCCGGCACCTCGATGTGCAGATCGATGCGGTCGATCAGCGGGCCGGACAGCCGCGCCTGATAGTCGGCGGCGCAGCGCACGTTCGGGCCGCGCTTGCAGGCGAAGCCCGGCTCGCTGACGCGCGTCCGCAGCGGCACGGATTCATCGCCGCGACCAGCATGAAGCGCGCCGGATAGGTGACGCGATAATTGGCGCGCGCGATCGCGACCTCGCCGCTCTCGAGCGGCTGGCGCAGCGAGTCGAGCACCTGCGGCTGGAATTCCGGAAACTCGTCGAGGAACAGCACGCCGTGATGCGCGAGCGAAACCTCGCCGGGCCGGGCGCGCAGGCCGCCGCCGACCAGCGCCGCCATGCTGGCCGAATGATGCGGCGCGCGGAACGGCCGGCGGTTGGTCAGCGCGCCGCCTTCGATCTCGCCCGCGACCGAGGCGATCATCGACACTTCGAGCAGTTCGGCCGGCGCCAGCGGCGGCAGGATCGGTGGGCAGCCGCGCCGCCAGCATCGATTTGCCGGCGCCGGGCGGGCCGACCATCAGCAGATTGTGTCCGCCGGCGGCCGCGACTTCGAGCGCGCGCTTGGCGCTCTCCTGGCCCTTGATGTCCTTGAGGTCGACGCAGCGCGCCGTCGGTCTCGCGAATTTTCGGCTGCGGCCGCGACAGCACCTGCGTGCCGCGGAAATGATTGGCGAGCTGGATGAGCGAGGCGGCCGCGATGATCTCCATCTCGGGGCTCGCCCACGCCGCCTCCGGGCCGCAGGCGGCCGGGACAGATCAGGCCCTCGTCGCGCGCGTTGGCGCCGATCGCGGCCGGCAGCACGCCGGCGACCGGGGCGATCGAGCCGTCGAGGCCGAGCTCGCCCAGCACCGTGAAGCCCGCGAGCGCGTCGTGCGGAATCGCGCCGATCGCCGCCATCAGGCCGAGCGCGATCGGCAGGTCGTAGTGGCTGCCTTCCTTCGGCAGGTCGGCGGGCGCGAGATTGACGGTGATGCGCCGCGCCGGCAGCGCGAGGCCGGATGCGACCAGCGCGGCGCGCACCCGCTCGCGCGCTTCGGACACGGCCTTGTCGGGCAGGCCGACGACGTTGAAGGCCGGCAGCCCGGGCGCGACCTGCACCTGGACATCGACGGCGCGCGCCTCGATGCCCTCGAACGCCACCGTCGCAACCCGCTGGACCATCGTCGCCCTGCCTGTGGTTGTAAGACTATGGGAAGATACAACCGGCGCAAGAACAATCCAGGAACAAAGTTGGCGGCCACCGTTAGCGCCATGAAAACCCCTTTTGAATCGGACCCTTGGCAACCGTCTCCGGAGCCTCCAAGCTGCCGCGATGCCGTCCTGCCGTCCTGCGATTCGCCCTCGACCGCCTGCCGCGCGCTTGCGCTGGCCGCCGCGTCGCTTGCGATCCTGGCCGTGCTGCCGGCCTTGGGGCAAAGCCCGCCGATCTGGACCGTGCCCGAAGTCGGCGCCTTGCCGGACGATGCGGCCGGCCGCCAGGTGCGCCGCGGCCGCGATCTGATCACCGCCACCTACGCGCATATCGGTCCGAATGTTCCCGATCCGGCGAAGCGCTTCGCCGGCAACAATCTCGCCTGCAGCAATTGCCATCTCAACGCCGGCACCAAGAAGTTCGCGATTCCGCTGTTCGGCCTGTACGGCGAATTCCCGCAATACAGCGCGCGCCTGGGCGCCGAGATCACGATCGAGGATCGCATCAACTCCTGCATGATGCGCAGCATGAACGGGCGCGCGCTGCCGCCGGACTCGCCCGAGATGCAGGCCTTCGTCGCCTACATCCGGTTTCTCTCGACCGGCGTGGCGCCCGGCCAAGAGCTTCCCGGATTGGGCGTCGGCAAGATGCCGGAGCTCGACCGCGCCGCCGATCCGGCGCGCGGCGCGGCGATCTATGCGAGCACGTGCGTCGCCTGTCACGGCACGCGCGGCGAAGGCGTCCGGCGCAGCCTGCCGACGGTCGATCTCGGCTACATGATGCCGCCGCTGTGGGGCTCCGACAGCTTCAACGATGGCGCCGGCATGGCGCGGCTGATCACGGCGGCGAACTTCGTTCATTTCAACATGCCGCACGGCGCCGACTATCTCAATCCGCAGCTCTCGGTCGAGCAGGCCTGGGACGTCGCCGCCTACGTGGTCTCGCAGCCGCGGCCGACGAAGAGCGGGCTCGACAAGGATTTTCCCGACCTGCTGCTGAAGCCGGTCGATGCGGCTTACGGACCTTATGCCGACGGCTTCTCCGAGCAGCAGCACAAGTACGGGCCGTTCGCGCCGATCCGCGCCGCGATCGCGCGGCTCAAGGCCGAACGCGGCGGCGGTGCGCCAGCGCCGCGCTAAACCCGCCGCCGTCCTCCGCTGCCTACGGCAGCTTGCCGGCTCCCACCGAGTTGCGGTCGAAGCGATAGGCCAGGAGCTTGTTCACCTTGAACAGTTCGAGATCGAGCTGTTCGAACCCGACGCTGGCGCGCGGATTGGCGCGCCCGTAGCTCTCGCGCAGCCGCTCCCACAGCTCGCCGAATTGAAACAGCGCAAATTCGCGCAGCCGCAGATTCCTGATCGGCTTGTCGAAAGAGAACGCCGCCCGCGCGGCGTCGTTCATCAGCAGCACCCAGCCGTCGTCGAGCTGGCCGCGGTTGAAGATCGGATAGGTGACGATCCAGGCATTGCGCGCCTTCTGGAAGAGATATTCGAACACCTCCTGATGGTGGCTCAGCACCTCCGAATAGCAGATCAGCAAGGTGCCGAGGCCGGCGACCGGAACCGGCAGCAACAGCCGCTCCCACACCAGGGCGTTGCGCGCGCGATCGGTGGTGAAGCGGATGAACACCGGTTTCTCCGCGGCGGCCGCCTGCCGGTAGGCGTCGAGCAGGTCGTGCGCGACGGTGTCGTTGACGGGCGACATCAGCCGGCCGGTGTGGTCTTCGCCGATCGCGGTGGAGATGTTCCGGCCCATGTGCATGTAGAAGAAATCGTCGCCGGCCGGGATCATGTAGTTCGAATTGTCGGTGATGTTGAAGGTCGCGTTCTCGGTGATGGCCGGCAGCGAGAGCCGGTTCATCACCGACAGCGTGTCCCACTTGGTCAGCAGGAACTTCATCGCCGGCGCGAGCGCGTCCTGCGGAATCGCATCGTGATGAAAGATTTCAACGGCCATGAAGGCGCCCGGCAGCGCGTGTGTCGAGCCATGTCGAGCCTTCGCTCGCGGCGTGTCAAGCGCGGGCCGGCCGATGAAATGCGGTCGTCAACAGGCGTAGCCGCGCACCATTCAGGATCGGCCCGACCGCTTCGCCTCGATCCGGTCCCAGATCATCGCCGCCACGTCCGGTCCGCCGAGATTCTTGATCGCCCGGATGCCGGTCGGCGAGGTGACGTTGATCTCGGTGAGATTGCCGTCGATCACGTCGATGCCGACGAAGATCAGCCCGCGCTCGCGCAGCGAGGGCCCAAGGCGCGCGCAGATCTCGCGCTCGCGCGGCGTCAGGTCGGTTTCCTTCGGCGTGCCGCCGCGCACCATGTTGGAGCGCAGGTCGTCGGGAGCGGGCACGCGGTTGACCGCGCCGCCGAACTCGCCGTCGACCAGGATGATGCGCTTGTCGCCGTGCTTCACGGCGGGGAGGAATTTCTGCACCACCCACTGCTCGCGGAACGTCACCGAGAACAGGTCGTAGAGCGAGCCGAAGTTGAGGTCCTCCTGCGCCAGGCGGAACACCGCCTCGCCGCCCTTGCCGTAGAGCGGCTTCATCACGATGTCGCCGTGCTCGGCGCGGAACGTCTTGATCTCGGCGAGGTCGCGCGTGATCAGCGTCGGCGGCATCAGGTCGGGAAACTCCATCACGAACATCTTTTCCGGCGCGTTGCGCACCTCGCGCGGGTCGTTGACCACCAGCGTCTTCGGATGAACGCGTTCGAGCAGATGCGTGGTGGTGATGTAGGCGAGGTCGAACGGCGGGTCCTGGCGCAGCAGGATGACGTCGAGTTCGCCGAGGTCGATGCGCCGGGGCTCGCCGAGCGTCACGTGGTCGCCGACCTGGTCGCGGACGGTCAGCGGCTGCACCGCCGCGAACACCCGCGCATCCCTGAGCGCCAGCCGGTCGGGCGTGTAGTAGACCAGCGAATGGCCGCGGGCCTGCGCCTCCAGCAGGAGCGCAAAGGTCGAATCGCCGCGGATATTGATCCGCTCGATCGGGTCCATCTGCACGGCGACTGTCAGCGGCATCGGCCCCCCTTGGGAACGGTTTGGTAACGCAAACCGGACGTTAACAATTTAGCCTCAATCTGCCGGGCACAACCACCAACATTGCCAAATCGCCGGAGGCGTATGTGAGGTTGCCGCACTTTTCGATCGCGACCAAGCTCTACGCGATCTTCGCCTTGCTCGCCACTGTGACGCTGACCCTTGCCGTCGTGGCGGTGTTCAACGCCCGCCGGCATGCGGCGCTGACCGATGAATTCGAGTTGGCCTTCGCCGGCGCCTTGAACGTCGAGCGGGTCAATACCCTGATCTACGCCGTGGTGATGGAATCGCGCGGCATCTACATGTCGCCCGACATCCCGACCGCCAAGGTCTATGGCGAGGGGCTGCTCAAGTTCAACCAGCGCATCGGCGAGGTCGTCGGCGAATGGGAGCGAGCGGTGCGCTCGGACGACGCGGAGCAGTTCGCGGCTTTCCTCGGGCGCATCCAGCAGTTCCAGGAATTCCGGCGCGAGCTGGTCCGGCGCGGCATCGAGATCGGTCCGGCCGCCGGGCGCGAGTGGGGCGACAACGACGCCAACCGGACGGTCCGCAAGGCGCTCAACAACGATGTCGAAGCGCTCGGTACGCTTTACACCAAGCGTGCGCAGCGGGTCTATGCGGCGATCGACGACGGCATCGGCCGCACCGCCTGGCTGGTCAGCGCGATCGGGGTCTTGGCGCTGATGCTGGCGGCGATCGGCGCCATCATGATTTGGCGCAGCGTGGTGCAGCCGCTCAAGCGGATTACCGCCGTAACGACCTCGGTCGCGGCCGGCGAGGCCGGTGTCGTCGTACCCTACGGCGAACGCGCGGACGAGGTCGGCGCGCTCGCCCGCTCGATTGCGGTGTTCCAGACCGCCATGCGCCAGAACGACGAATTGAGCCACACCGTCATCGAGGACGCGCAGGCGCGCGCGCGCCGGCAGGAGCAGATGTCGGCCGAGATCGTGATGTTCGGCGCCAACGTGGAGCAAACGCTCGCCGAGCTTGCCAGCATTTCGGGTCAGATGGTGGCGGCCTCGCGCCAGCTGTCGAGCGCAGCCGACGCCGCCTCGCGCACGACCGAAAGCGCCAACGCCGCGTCCGCCGACGCCTCGGCCAATGTGCGCGACATCGCATCGGCCGCCGACGAGCTGGCGGCTTCGGTGGGCGAGATCGACCGTCAGGTCGCGCAGGCCAACGCGATCGCCACCAAGGCGGTGAGCGAAGCCGAGTGGACCAACGCCACCGTCAAGGAGCTCAACGAGGCCGCCGGCCGCATCGGCGACGTCGTCAAGCTCATCACCGACATCGCCGAGCAGACCAATCTGCTCGCGCTCAACGCCACCATCGAGGCGGCGCGCGCGGGCGATGCCGGGCGCGGCTTTGCGGTGGTGGCGAGCGAGGTCAAGGCGCTGTCCGGGCAGACCGCCAAGGCGACCGAAGACATCCGTGCGCAGATCGCCGGCATGCAGCACGCCACCATGCGTTCGATCGAGGCGATCGGCGCGATCGAGCGCACCATCCGCGAGATCGGTTGCATCTCGGGCGCGATCGCCGCGGCGGTCACCGAGCAGGGCGCCGCCACCCAGGAGATCGCGCGCGGCGTCGAGATCGCCGCCAGGCGCACCGGCGAAACCGCGCACGAGGTCGTGCGTGTTGGCGAGGCGACGTCCGCCACGCGCGACAACGCCGGCACGGTCAAGACGGTCGCGGACGAACTCGGCGGCGTTGCCGAACGCCTGCGCGGACAGGTGGATTCGTTCTTCCAGAAGCTGCGCGCGGCCTGAGTTTCGCGGCGAGCGGGTTGGCTCAGTCGGCGAGCAGGCGATATTCCTGCGCCTCCGCCGGCGCGGGCCGCTCTCCTTCAAACGAGAGTGCCGGCAGAATGACATTCACCGGCGAGCGCAGCAGATCGTCCGGCGGCACCTCGGCCGCGTCGGTCTCGGGCATCAGCACTTCCGGCAATTCGAACGGCTGCTCGGCAAATCCCGTGGCGGGCGAATCGTCGACGCACTGGGTCAAATCGTTGGTGGGCAGCGTGATCGACGCCTCCACCGGGATTGCATGCGGCAGCTCTTCGACCGCCTACAGGCGGCGCGAGCGCGGGACCCTCGACCGCTTCGGCCGTTTCGATCTGGTTGGCGGGCTGAACCTCGGACATTGGCGCCTGCGCAAGCTCCGACAGCCGGATCGGCTCCTCGCCCAGTGCCGCGATCGATGCCGGCACGGGCATCGCCTCCGGGACCGCCCGGATCGGCACGGGAGCAGGCCTTACGACCGGCGCGGCCGTCTCGCGCGTCGGCACCGGATGCGCGACCATTCGAAACGGCCCTGCGTCCGGGTTCGCAGCCGGTCTGCGGATCAGGCCATTGGTATGCGCCTGGCCCTTGGGCACGAGACCGGCCGGCAGCCGCGGCGGCGCCTTCAGATTGCTCGGGCCGGTCTGGACTTCGGCCGGAAATCCGGGCCGGTACGGGCACTTGTTGAGCCACAGATAGGTGAGCATCACCAGCCAGGCGCTCTCCAGCGCGCTCTGCGGCTGCGACGGGTGCGGCAAGCCGAGGTGCTCGCAGATGGCGTCGAGCGAAGCGCCGCCGCGCCGCCGCAGCCGCTGATACGCCTTCATCGTGCAGAAGGTCGGGCGCCAGATCGGATGCCGGCCGTCGAGCGCAAGCTCGCGGTTGAGAAACTTGAGTCCGAATTCGGCGTCATGGATGACGATCAGATCGCTCGACTCGAGCAGGTCTTCGATCCTGTCGGCATGCAGATAGAACTTGTCCTGGTGCCGCAGAATCCAATCCGAGTAGCCGTGGACCTCTTCGGCGCGCGTGAAGCTCATCCGGCGCGGATTGAAGATCAGATGCGCGGTCTCGAGCTCGAACGCCCCCTCCAGCAGCGGCGCGGTGGTCAGCTGGACTGCCCCGAACGTCACGACGCGATCGGCGGCCGAGAGGCCGGTGGTCTGGACATCGACGAACAAAATTGAGGCCGGCAGATCGGCCAGCCAGCGCGGCACAGCGTTCTCCGCCGGTCCCCGAAAAAGATACCGCGCGCGCAGGTTTGAGAGCCAGCCCGTCATCGCTCATCCCCCCGGAGACGAATCCGCCGCATGGTCTGTATCCCTATTCCCACTGTCCAGATAATTCCTTGGCCGGCCTGTGGATAACTTGGGCCGGGTTCATCCCCCGGCGTCGAACGCCGCCGGAATATGCTGCGGGATGCGGCCCGGCGCCACCAGCATCGCGTCGAAGCGGATGTCGCGAATGCGGCTGTCGGCGTTGCCGGCCAGCCAGGCTTCGGCGGCCGCGACGATGCGTGCGCGCTGGCGGTCGGTGACCGACCAGGCCGCGTCGTCGAGTTCGGCGCGCGCCTTGACCTCGACGAACACCAGCAGGCTTCGCCGGCGCGCGATGATGTCGATCTCGCCGGCCGGGCTGCGCCAGCGCCGCGCCAGGATACGGAAGCCCTTGGCGATCAGGAGCGCGGCCGCGCGGCTCTCGGCCGAGATGCCGGTGCGGAAAGCGGCCTGGCGCTCGGGCCGCGGGCCCGGCCCGGCCAGCGGACGGGCGCGCGGACGTTCACTCGCCATGATCTTCACTCGTCATGATCGCGCTCCTTGGCGAGCGTGAGCGCGCGCTGATAGACCGCGCGCCGCGGCTCGCCGGTGACGGCCGCGACCTCGGCGACCGCCTCCTTGACCGACACGCGCGCGAGCGCATCGCGCAGCAGGGCGTCGAGGCCGGCGGCGTCGACCGCGCCGGTGTGCGGATCGGGCGGTGCGATCACGATCACGATCTCGCCGCGCGGCTCGGGCTCTTTCGCATAGTCGCGCGCGAGCGCCGCAAGATCGCCGCGCCGCACTTCCTCGTGCAGCTTGGTGAGCTCGCGGCAGATCGCGGCCTCGCGTAGCCCCAGGCCGTGCGCGAGATCGGCCAGCGCGGCGGCGAGCCGCGGGCCGGTCTCGAACAGGACGAGCGTCGCGGGCATGCGTGCGATTTCGGCGATGCGGGTGCGGCGCTGGCCTTCCTTGGCCGGCAGGAATCCCTCGAAGAAGAACCGGTCGGTCGGCAATCCGGCGAGCGTCAGCGCCATCAGCACCGCGGATGCGCCGGGCGCGGCGGTCACGCCGAGCCCCGCCGCATGCGCCTCGCGCACCAGCTTGAAGCCGGGATCGGAGATCAGCGGCGTCCCGGCGTCGGAGACGAGCGCAACGACCGCGCCTTCGGCCAGGCGGGCGATGAGCTTCGGGCGCGCCTCGGCGGCGTTGTGCTCGTGGTAGGGGGTGAGCGGGGTCGCGATGCCGTAATGGTCGATGAGCTTGCGGGTCACGCGCGTGTCCTCGCAGGCGATGACGTCGGCCGCCGCCAGCACCTCGAGCGCCCGCACCGTGATGTCGCGCAGGTTGCCGATCGGGGTGGCGACGATGTGCAGGCCGGGCGGCAGGACTGGTGCAATGACCGACTGGCCCGCCAGAAGATAGTGCCGGCGGGCGGTTTCGCGGCTATTGGAGACGGCGGGGGCGGGCTGGCGCATCCCGGCAGTCTAGCCGGGGCTCCGGCGGGCGTCATCGGCGGAGAGAATTCGTTATCCTTTTCATTTAGTTAACCATTCGGCGACAAAATGCCCCATTGCTGGCGTGGAATGGTATCGGCGTTGGCTTCGGTCGTGGAGACGCCCCTGATGTGCCGAGTACCGCAGACCCGACACCGAGCGCCGACGCGCCGGAGAGCCGCGTGGTTTGCAGTGCTTGCGTCCGCGGCACTGCTGGGCGGTTGCGGCGGCGGCATCTCGCTCGGCGACATGTTCTCGTCCTCGAGCGCGCCGAGCGGCCCCGCGCAACCCAGCACCAATATCGGCACCGGACAGGTCAAGGTCGGGTTGATCCTGCCGCTCTCGGCCAGCGGCAACGCCGCGGTCGCGGCGCAGTCGATGCGCAATGCCGCGGAGCTCGCGCTCGCCGAGTTCAGCAATCCGGACATTCAACTGCTGGTGAAGGACGACGGCGGCAGCGCGCCGGGCGCGCAGCAGGCGGCGCAGTCGGTGATCGACGATGGCGCCGAGATCATCCTCGGGCCGTTGTTCGCGCTCACCGTCGGCCCGGTCGGTCAGGTTGCGCGCGCCCGCAACATTCCGGTGATCGCGTTCTCGACCGACTCCAACGTCGCGGCGCGCGGCGTCTATCTGCTGAGCTTCCTGCCCGAGTCCGACGTCGACCGGATCATCGGCTACGCCGCAGGCCAGGGCAAACGCGCGTTCGCCGCGCTGGTGCCGGACAACGCCTACGGCACGGTGGCGGAGGCGGCGTTCAAGCAGGCGGTGGCGCGCCGCAACGGCCGCGTCGTCGCGCTCGAACGCTATCCGCTCGACCGCAACCAGATTCAAACCCCGGTGCGAAACGTCGCGGCGGCGGCCGCGCGCGCCGACGCGATCTTCATCCCGGACGGCGCCGACGCGGTGCCGGGCGTGGTGCAGGCGCTGAATGCCGCCGGCCTCGACACCAAGCGCGTGCAACTGCTCGGCACCGGCTTGTGGGAGGACGCGCAGATCTTCACCAACCCGGTGATGGACGGCGCCTGGTTCGCGGGGCCGGATTCGTCGGGCTTCCGCACCTTCTCGGCGCGCTACCGCGCCCGCTACGGCACCGACCCGGTGCGCACCGCCTCGCTCACCTATGATGCGGTGGCGCTGATCGCGGCGCTCACCAAGACGCAGGGCAACCAGCGCTTCTCCGAAGCGATCCTGACCAACTCGTCGGGCTTCACCGGCATCGACGGGCTGTTCCGCTTCCGGCCGGACGGCACCAACCAGCGCGGGCTCGCGGTGATGCGGATCACCAGCGGCGGCGGCCAGATCATCAGCCCGCCGCCGAAGGCGTTCGGCGCGTCGGGGACGTAACGTAAGGCTTAAGGCCGCTTCGGCACCTGGAACAGCTCGGCCAGCTGCTCCTTGGTCAGCGGCGCCGGCAGGAATTTGCCCGCGACCGCCTCGGCCATCGCGGCATCGAGCCCGGAGATGCGGTACGGATCGAGCATCTCCTTCAAATAGAATTCCTTGCGGGTCTTTTCGGTGAACCGCGGCGGCACCTTGGCGTATTCCTCGTAGAACTGCAGCACGCGCGGATCGTCCGAATACATCCAGTCGACGATCTCGGCGTTGGCGGCAACGAAGCGCGCCATCAGCTCGCGATTGGCGGCGAGCTTGCCGGCATGCACGACCATGGTGCGGACGGTCTGGTCCTGGCTGCCGGGGACTTCGCTTGCGCGCCCGATGATCCTGATCTTGCCGTCCTCGATCTGCTGGAAGCCGACCGGCGGCACCGCAAAGCCGATGTCGATCTGGCCGGTCATCACCTGCGTGATCGTCGCCGGCCATCGCGCCGGTCGCGGTCGCCTTGGCCTTGCTGCCGTAGAGCCGCAGGATCGACAGCGCGAAATTGTGGCTCGACGAGCCCTGCGTCGAATAGGCGATGGTGGTGGCCTCGGTCGTGTCCTTCAGGGTCTTGATCGGCGACTCGGTGCGCACGTACCAGAACAGGTCGTTGGTCCCGGTCGTGCTGTTGGCGATCACGCGCACCGGCGCGCCCTTGGCGAAGGCCGACATCACGGCGGAGGTGCCGATATTGATCCCGACGTCGGCGGAGCCGGAGATTACCACCTGCATGGTTTCGCCGGTGCCCTGCGTGTAGACCGTCTCGATCGCGATCCCGTGCTTTTTCATGATGCCGACGCGGGCGCCGAGATCGGGTCCGGCGGTTTCCCAGTTGCCGCGCATCGGCACCGCGAGCGTGAGCATGTCTTCGGCGCAAGCGGGCGAGGGGATCGCGAAGGCCGCAAGCGTGAGTCCGGCAACAAGGATTTCACGAGCCATCGTTTCCTCCGCGAAGGTCCGCGGCGCGTTGCATAACTGCATGGCGCCGGTTGCGGCCATCTCAGGCGCGGCGCGCTGAGGCTATGTCGGGCGCGCTATCTCAGCGCCGTGACATGAGGTCACGCCGCCAGGTCGGCCACCACCGCGTCGAGCACCGGGAAGCCCGACAGCGTCACCCGCAGCATGCCGTCCGGCGTCGTCTCGACCGCGCCTTCCTCGCGCAGGATCGCGATCCGCCGCGGATCGAGCGGCCGGCCCGCCAGTTGCTCGTAGCGTGCCGGATCGACGCCTTCGGCGAGCCGCAGCCCCATCAGCAGGAACTCGTCGGCCGCTCTTCGCGCGTGAGCACATCGTCGGTGATGACGCCGTGGCCCGAAGCCTCGACCCGCATCAGCCAGCTTTCCGGGCGCTTCTCGGTCGCGGTGGCGCGGCGCTCGCCGCCGATGTCGAGCCGGCCGTGCGCGCCCGGCCCGATGCCGGCATATTCGTGCGCGCGCCAATAGACCAGATTGTGCCGGCACTCGGCGCCCGGCCGCGCGTGATTGGAAATCTCGTAGGCCGGCAGGCCGGCGGCCGCGCACACCTCCTGCGTGACGTCGTAGAGCGCGCGCGCGGTGTCGTCGTCCGGCGTGACGAGCTTGCCGGCCGCATGCAGCGCGAAGAACGGCGTGTCCTGCTCGATGGTGAGTTGATAGAGCGACAGATGCTCGCCCGCTTGCGCGAGCGCGCGCTTGAGCTCGGCCGCCCAGTCCTGCGGCGTCTGCCGCGGGCGCGCGTAGATCAGATCGAACGAGTAGCGCTCGAACGTCGAGCGTGCGATCGCCACCGCGTCGAGCGCCTCGCGCGCATTGTGCAGGCGGCCGAGCTCCTTCAGCGCGACGTCGTCGAGCGCCTGCACGCCGAGCGAAACGCGGTTGACGCCGGCCGCGCGATAGCCGCGGAAGCGCGCCGCTTCGACGCTCGACGGATTGGCTTCGAGCGTCACCTCGGCGTCGGGCGCGACCGTCCAGTGCTTGCCGATCGCGTCGAGGATCGCGCCGACGGTGGCGGGCTGCATCAGCGACGGCGTGCCGCCGCCGAAGAAGATCGACGAGACGGTGCGGCCCGGTACGCGCGCCGCGGTCGCGGCGATCTCGGCGGTGAAGGCGCGCACGAACCGCGCCTCGTCGATCGCCGCGTGACGGACGTGGCTGTTGAAGTCGCAATACGGGCACTTCGACAGGCAGAACGGCCAGTGGACGTAGACGCCGAAGGTGGGCTGATCCTCAGCGCGCAAGACACGCCTCCGCCAGCATGACGAACGCACGCGCCCGGTGCGACAGGCCTTTGCCGCGCGGCGGCAGGCCGTGCTTCTCCTCGGCGGTCATCTCGCCGAAGGTGCGTTCATGACCGTCGGGCAGGAACATCGGGTCGTAGCCGAAGCCCAGCGTGCCGCGCGGCGGCCATACCAGCGTGCCGTCGACGCGGGCTTCGAAGTCTTCGGTATGGCCGTCCGGCCAGGCGACGCACAGCGCGGAGACGAAATGCGCCTTGCGCTGGTCCGGCCGCGTCGCGCCGCGCTCGCGCAGCTTGTCCTCGACCGTTTGCATCGCGCGCGGGAAATTCTTGTCCGGTCCGGCCCAGCGCGCCGAATGAATGCCCGGCTCGCCGCCGAGCGCATCGACCGCGAGGCCGGAATCGTCCGCGAAGGCCGGCAGGTTCGCCGCCTTCGCGGCGGCGTGCGCCTTGATGCGCGCATTGGCGCGGAAGGTCGTGCCGGTCTCGTCCGGCTCGGGAAGGCCGAGCTCGCCCGCCGACACGGCTTCGATCCCGTAGGGCGCCAGCAGGTCGCGCATTTCCCTGAGCTTGCCGGGATTGTGGGTCGCGATGACGAGGCGGCCGCTGATCCGGCGATGCGCCGGCGTCTGCCGGGCGGACGATGCTGCCGGAGATGCGCTCACATCACCGCCAGCTTCTGCAGATCGACCAGCTTCGCCACGCCCTTCTTGGCGAGCGCGAGCAGACCGAGGAACTGCTCCTCGGTGAACGGGATCTTCTCGGCGGTGCCCTGCACCTCGACGATGCCGCCTTTGCCGGTCATGACGAAATTGGCGTCGGTGTCGGCGTCCGAATCCTCCGCATAGTCGAGATCGAGCACCGGCGTGCCGTTGTGGATGCCGCAGGAGATCGCCGCGACGTGGTCGCGCAGCGGCTCGCCCTTCAGCATCTCGCGCGTCTTCATCCAGGTCGACGCAGTCGTGCAGCGCCACCCAGGCGCCGGTGATCGCGGCGGTGCGGGTGCCGCCGTCGGCCTGGATCACGTCGCAGTCGACGGTGATCTGGCGCTCGCCGAGCGCCGGCAGGTCGAGAATGGCGCGCAGCAGCGCCCGATCAGCCGCTGGATCTCGATGGTGCGGCCGCTCTGCTTGCCGGCCGAGGCCTCGCGGCGCGTGCGCTCGGAGGTGGCGCGCGGCAGCATGCCGTATTCGGCGGTGATCCAGCCGCGCGCCTGGCCCTTGAGCCAGGGCGGCAGCCGGTCTTCCAGGGTGGCGGTCACCAGCACGTGGGTGTCGCCGAACTTCACGAAGCAGGAGCCCTCGGCGTATTTCACCACGCCGCGCTCGAGCGATACGGCGCGCAGCTCGTCGGGCTGTCGGCGGCTCGGGCGCATGCGTTGGAACTCCGGGGACTGGCGTTCGATGATGGACGAAACGAGATTAAGGTGGCGGTTGATGATCGTCGCCGTTGTAAGTGGAGCAGCCGGGTGGGGCAAGGGCCGCGCGCCCGTCATCGCGCCGCTAAGCTTGTCAAAAAAGTCGGGCCGGGCGAACGCCTTGCTCAATCGCGGTTTCGGCTGCGCGCGTTTCGGGACGATTTGTAATTCGGGTTCTCGAAGCAAAAACCGCCCAATCCGCTCACCGAGGCCCGGCATTGCGCGATCGTATAGTAGAGGCATTCGGTTCCGCCGCCGTCCCGGCCGCCGCCGAGGAATGCGCACCACGGGGCCTTGTCGGCCAGGGCGGGCGCGGCCGTCATCGCAACAAAGGCGGCTGCAATGCTGGATGCGATGCAGAAATAACGCATGGTGTCCTCCCGGGGGACGGCGGCTTCAGGAGCGAGCCTAAAGCCGCCCGGCGCCGTTCGCCAAATCAATTCACCGCAATCTTCGGGGTTCCGAGGCGAGCCTCGTTTCCGGCCGCTGGCTCCGGATATCGTCCCAGGCGCTATGCTCGGCGACGACCTAGTTCCAGCGGGAGCGGTGCGATGACGGGACGGATCGCGGCAGTCGTGGCGGCGGTGGCCTTTCTGGCCTGGATCGGACCGGGATCGGCGCAGGATGTCTATCCGTCAAAGCCGGTGCGCCTGTTGGTGCCGTTTCCGGCGGGCGGCGCGGTCGACATCGTGGCGCGCACCCTCGGCGACGACCTCGCGAAACGCTGGGGTCAGCAGGTCGTGATCGAAAACCGTCCGGGCGCCGGCGGCGTGATCGCGTCGCAGGCGCTGGTGACCTCGCCGCCGGATGGCTACACGCTGATCCTCGTCGCCACCGGTCACGCGCTCAATTCGCATTTCTACGCCAAGCTGCCCTACGATCCGTTCAAGGATTTCACCGCGATCTCGCTGGTCGGCTCCGCGCCCAACGTGCTGCTGGTGCGAAACAACTCGCCGTTCCGCTCGGTGACCGACGTGCTGACCGCGGCGCGCCGGCAGCCGGGCTATCTGGCCTATGGGCACGCCGGCACCGGCACGTCGCCGCATCTCGCCGGCGAACTGCTCAAGTACATGGCCAAGGTCGACATCCGGGGGATTCCGTATAAGGGCGGCGCGCCCTCGCTCAACGACTTGATCGGCGGACATGTGCCGTTGACGTTCAACAACGTGCCGGAATCGATCGCGCAGATCAAAGCGGGCAGCATCCGCGCGCTCGGCGTGACGACCGCGACGCGCACGCCGGTGCTGGCCGATGTGCCGACCATCGCCGAGGCGGCGGTCCCGGACTACGACACCGGCGTATGGTGGGGTTTCCTCGGGCCTGCTGGCTTGCCGGAAGCCGTGAAGGCGAAGCTCGCGCAGGATTGCGCCGACGCGGTGAAGGCGCCGGCGGTGCTGGAGCGGCTGCGCGCGCTCGGCGCGACGCCGGCTGGCAGCACGCCCGATGTGTTCGCGGCCTTCATCCGCGCCGAAAACGAGAAATGGGGCCCGGTGATCAAGGCGGCCGGGATCAAGCCCGAGTGATCGCGCGCTGGTCTTACTCCGCCTCGATGCCGGCGTCCTTGATCATCTTGGTCCAGGCGGCGAGCTGAGCCTTGACGAAAGCGCCGAGCTCCTCCGGCGAGCTGGAGAAGGCCTCGAACCCGACATTGCCGAGCTTCGCCTTGACGTCCGGACCGTCGATGATCTGGCGCAGTTCGGTATTGAGCCGCGTCACGATCTCTTGCGGCGTATTCGCCGGCGCGAACAGCGCGGCCCAGGAATCCATGTCGAAGCCGGTGACGCCCGCCTCGTCCAGCGTCGGCACGTCGGGGAGGAGCGCGCTGCGCTTGATGCGCGTCACCGCGAGGCCGCGCAGCGTGCCGGCCTGCAGATGCGGCAGTGCCGGCGTGAGGTCGGTGAACATCATCGAGATGCGGCCGCCGAGCACGTCATTGAGCGCCGGCGGCACGGTCTTGTAGGGAACATGCAGAATGTCGATGCCGGCGCGGTGCTTGAGCGTTTCGCCGGCGACGATGCCGGAGGTGTTTCCGCTCGAGTAGGTGAGCTTGCCCGGATTGGCCTTCGCATAGGCGATCAGCTCCGGCATGGTCTTGGCCGGCACCGACGGATGCAGCAGCAGGACGAACGTGTAGCTGCCCGCCCGCGACAGCGGCACGAAATCCTTGATCGGGTCGTAGGCGAGGTTCTTGTTCAGGCTTGGCGCGGCCGAGTGCGGGCTGTTGGTGCTCATCAGGAGCGTGTGGCCGTCGGGCGCGGAGCGCGCCACCTGCGTCGCCGCGATGGTGCCGTTCGCGCCGGGCTTGTTTTCGACCACGATGGTCTGCTTGAGCGCGATCCCGAGCGGCTGCGCGACCACGCGCGTGACCGTGTCGGTTCCGCTGCCAGGCCCGAACGGAACCACGATGGTGATCGGCTTGCCGGGATAGGGCTCGGCCTGTGCCGGTTGCGCGAGCGAGGCGGCCGCGCCGAAGACGATTGCAGCAAACATTCCGCGCATGACGGGCCTCTCTCTCACTCCGGCTGGATGCCGGCGTCCTTGATCATCTTGGTCCACTTGACGAGCTGCGCCTTCACGAATTCGTCGAGTTCCTCGGGCGAGCTGGAGAACGCCTCGAAACCGAGATTGGCGAGCTTCGACTTCACGTCCGGACTGTCGATGATCTTGCGCAGCTCGCCATTGAGCCGCGCGACGATCTCGCGCGGCGTATTCGCGGGCGCGAACAGGGCCGCCCAGGAATCCATGTCGAAGCCGGTGACGCCGGCTTCGTGCAGCGAGGGCAGCTCGGGGAACAGCGCGCTGCGCTGCAAGCCGCGTCGTCGCCAAGGCGCGCAAGCGTGCCGGCCTTGACGTGCGGCAGACCGGTGGTGAGGTCGGTGAACATCATCGACACGCGGCCGCCGAGCACGTCGTTGATGGCGGGGATCGAGCTGCGATACGGCACGTGCAGAATGTCGAGGCCGGCCCAGCGCTTGAGCGTCTCGCCGGCCAGCACGCCGGAGGCATTGCCGCTGGCGAACGACAGCTTGCCCGGATTGGCCTTGGCGTAGGCGATCAGCTCGGGGATCGTCTTTGCCGGCACGTCGGGATGGACGATCAGCACCTGCGTGAAGCTGCCGACGCGGGAGAGCGGCGGAGAAATCCTTCGCCGGATCGTAGCTGACGCTCTTGACCAGGCTCGGCGCCGCCGAATGCGAGGTGTTGGTGCCGATCAGGATCGTGTAGCCGTCCGGCGCCGCGCGGGCCACGTAGCTCGCCGCGATCGTGGCGTTCGCGCCGGGCTTGGCCTCGACCACGATGCTCTGCTTGAGCGCGATGCCGAGCGGGTGACCGATGATGCGCGCGATGGTGTCGGAGGCACTGCCGGGGCCGAATGCGATGACGATGGTGACCGGCCTCGACGGGTACGCGTCGGTCTGGGCCTGTGCGAGCGAGGCGGCTGCGCACAGGCCGATTGCGGCCAGTAATCCACGCATGTCGGGTTCCCGTTTCACTCCGGCTGGATGCCGGCGTCCTTGACCATCTTGCCCCACTTGCCGAGCTGAAGCTTGATGAAATCGTCGAACTCCTGGGGCGAACTGGAAAACGCCTCGAAGCCGACGTTGCCGAGTGTCTTCTTCACGTCCGGGCTGTCGATGACCTTGCGCAGTTCTTTGTTGAGCGTCGCGATGATGTCCGGCGGCGTATTCGCAGGCGCCACAATACCGGCCCATGAATCCATGTCGAACCCGGTGATGCCGGCTTCGTCCATCGTCGGCAGCTCCGCAACCAGCGAACTGCGCTGGATGCGGGTCACCGCGAGCGCTCGCAGCGCGCCGGATTTCACGAGTGGCAGCCCGGTCGTGAGATCGGTGAACATCATCGATACCCGCCCGGCGACCAGATCCTGCAGCGCGGGCGGAGCGCTCTTGTAGGGCACGTGCAGCATGTCGAGCTCGGCCCAATGCTTGAGCGTCTCGCCGGCGACAATGCCCGACGTGTTGGCGCTCGCATACGATAGCTTGCCCGGGTGGGCCTTGGCGTATTCGACCAGCTCCTTCATGTTGTGCACCGGGATGCTCGGATGCACCACCAGCATCAGCGTGAAGCTTCCGACCCGGATCACGGGCGTGAAGTCCTTGATCGGATCGTAGTTGACGGTCCTCATCATGAAGGGGACGGCCGAGAGCGGCGAGTTGGTCGCCATCAGCAAGGTGTAGCCATCCGGCGCCGAGCGCGCGACGAAGGTGGCCGCCAGCGCGCCGTTCGCGCCGGGACGATTGTCGACCACGACGGTCTGCTTCAGTGCAACGCCGAGCGGCTGGCCGATCACGCGGCAGATCGTGTCGCTCGCACTGCCGGGACCGAACACGGCCACAAGGTTGATCGGCTTGCTCGGGTAGGTTTCGGCACTGGCGGCGACGCTGAGCATCGTCGCGGCGAAAACGAAGAAAATACGAACGAGCGTCGTCATGCAGTCCTCCCTGGCTGATGCGAAGCTTGTTTTTTGTTGGCGCGGACGGCCTCGCCTCTCGCCCGCGCCTTCCTGCCTGACGTGATCTTAGCAGATTTGCACCCGGGCCTGGAGTGGAGGACATTGTCGCAGCCATGACCTCCGTCCCTCCGGAATTCGGCACGCCGAGCGCGCTCAAATCCCCTCTGCCCGGCGTCGTTTCGCGCCTGACCGAGACCGTGCTCACGCCGGTCCGCGCAATGCGGCTCGCCTATGCGCCGCTGCTGATGGTGTACTTCGCCTACGGGGCGCTCGGTCTCATCGACGTCACCCGCGACATGTGGGTGAAGGAGAGCCTGACGCTGACGCCCGCCGAACTGGCCGGCATCGGCGTCTGGCTGACGCTGCCGTGGACCGTCAAGATGGTGTTCGGCGAGCTGGTCGACAGCGTCCCGATCTTCGGCTCGCAGCGCCGCGTCTACATCCTGCTCGGGGCCGCGTTCACGTCCGCCGGGCTGATCACCCTCGCGGGCGCCGCCGGCGGCTGGCTCGCGTTCCTGCCGCGCGACGAGCTCTACGTGTTCGGCGCGCTCATGATCGTGCTCGGCACCGTGATCCAGGACGTGGTCGCCGACGCGATGTCGACCGAGGTCGTTCCGCGCGTCGACGACAACGGCAAGGAGCGGCCGGAGCACGACATCCGGGCCGATCTCGGCATGGTGCAGGTGCTGGGCCGGCTGGCGTTGTCGATCGGCATTCTCTCGGTGGCCGGGTTGTCGGGCTGGCTCGCCCGCATCTATGGGCGCGAGACCGTGTTCCTGCTCGGCCTGGTCGTGCCGGCGATCTCGGTGCTCGGCGTGCTGCTGGTCAAATCGGAGACCAGCGAGCGGCGGCCGATCGACTGGCGCATTCTCGGCGGCGGCATCGTGTTCGGCGCCGCTGTCGCCGCCATCGCGCTGAGCGGCGTGCCGTTCGGGCAGGAGATCATCTTCCTGCTGTCGATGGCGGTGATCTGCACCATGCTGGTCTACGTGACGCAGGATCTCGACCGGGCGACCAAGCGGGCGATCCTGTTCGCCGCCATCATCATCTTCGCGTTCCGCGCCACTCCGACCGTCGGCGACGGCTATTTCTGGTGGACGCTCGATGTGTTGAAATTCGACGAGGCGTTCTACGGCATCCTGCGGCAGACCGCGGCGGTCATCGGGCTGGTCGCGCTCTGGCTGCTCAGCAAGCAGCTGACCGAATATTCGGTCGCCCAGACGCTGTTCTGGATCGCGGTTGCCGGCACGGCGCTGTCGCTGCCGAACATCGGCCTCTATTACGGGCTCGCCGACTGGACCGAGCAGCATTTCGGCTTCGGCGCGCGCTTCATCGCCATCGTCGACGCCGCCACCACCTCGCCGTTCGCGCAGCTCAGCATGGTGCCGCTGCTCGCGCTCACCGCCTTCTACGCGCCGGCCGGCCAGCGCGCGACCTGGTTCGCGCTGATGGCGTCGCTGATGAACCTCGCGCTGGTCGCCGGCCAGCTGCAGACCAAGTATCTCAACCAGCTGTTCCCGGTCGGCCGCGGCGACTACGCCGAGCTTGGCGTGCTGCTGCTCGTGGCGACGGCGATCGGCCTGTTGCTGCCGGTCGCGGCGATCGCGCTGTTCGGCCGGAAGGTGTGAGAACAGGGCGGATAACGGCCGTCGATCCGCGCGCGCGGTTTGCCGCGGCGGTTGGCATTTGCTAGTTTTTTGAGCGGTTGCTTCCAATGGGTGGCGACCGCGGACAGCGACGCGCCGGCCGGCCTCCAGGCCGTTCGAGATCCATGCGGTCCATCAATGTTTCCAAGCGCTTGCGAACGATCGTTCCAGTCTGCGGCCAGGTTCCCGGCGCACGCGAAACGGCGTCGCGCCTTGGCATCCGGCTTGCTCTCACTTTGATGCATCCCCATCGAATGGCGAGGTTCAAGATGTCGAAATCGATCCCGAACCTTTGCGTTGCTTCGCGGCGCGTCGCCGCGGGCGCGATCCTGGCCGCCTTGTGGTCGACGGCCGCACTCGCGGCCGAGAAGGTCACGTTCCTGACCAACTGGTACGCCCAGGCCGAGCACGGCGGCTTCTACCAGGCCAAGGCGACGGGCCTGTACGAGAAGGCCGGGCTCGACGTCACCATCAAGATGGGCGGCCCGCAGGTCAACGTCATGCAGCTCCTGCTGGCCGGCGAGGGCGACGTCCTGATGGGCTACGACCTGCAGGTGCTCAAGATGCTCGAGCAGAACCTGCCGGTCACCACCATCGCGACCTCGTTCCAGTTCGACCTGCAAGGCATGATGACGCACGAGAACGTCTCGGGCCTCGCCGATCTCAAGGACAAGACCATCCTGGTGGCGACCTCCGGCCGCACCACCTGGTGGCCCTGGCTGAAGTCGAAATACAAATACACCGACGAGCAGACCAGGCCGTACACGTTCAATCTGCAGCCGTTCGTCGCCGACAAGAACACGGTGCAGCAGGGCTACGCGACCTCGGAGCCGTTTTCCGCCAAGCAGCAGAACGTGCCGGTCAAGTTCTTCCTGTTCGCCCGTGACGGCTATCCGCCCTACGGCACGACGATGGTGACGACCCGCAAGTTCGTCGACACGCGCCCGGACGTGGCGGCGAAGTTCGTCAAGGCGTCGCTCGAGGGCTGGATCGACTATCTGAAGAATCCGGCGCCGGCCAACAAGCTGATCCAGGCCGACAATCCGAAGATGACCGACGCGCAGATCGCCTACGCGGTCGCCGAGATGAAGGCGATCAAGCTGATCGACGGCGGCGACGCGGCGACCATGGGCGTCGGCATCATCACCGAGGCGCGCTGGAAGGCGACCTACGACTTCATGGTCGGCGCCGGCCTGCTCAAGCCCGAGGTCGACTGGAAGCAGGGCATCACCGACCGCTTCGTCAAGTCGCTCAAGCTGTCGATGTGACGGCGCCCGGCGCAATGCGAAACCGGCCGGCTCGTGTTGGCACCTGACAAGGCGTCGCCGGCTGTTGCTGGCGGGAGCGGGCGCGCCACCGCGCCGGTGGTGCAGATCCTGTCCGCCGACAAGATCTTCCCCAACGGCACGCGCGCGCTCGCGCCGATCGACCTGACGATCGCCGACCGGCGAGTTCCTCACGCTGATCGGCCCGTCCGGCTGCGGCAAGAGCACGCTGCTCAAGCTGATCGCCAATCTGATCGAGCCGACCGACGGCCGCATCCTGTGGTGGTCGGGCCCGTTCGAGAAGGTCGGCACGCCCGGCCGCTCGCTCGGCTTCGTGTTCCAGGATCCGACCCTGATGCCGTGGGCGCGCGTCGAGGCGAACGTGCGGCTGCCGCTCGATCTCGCCGGCGTGGCGCGCGCGGCGAGCCGGCCGCGCGTCGAGGAGGCGCTGGCGCGGGTCGGGCTGGAAGGCTTCGCGCGCCACTATCCGCGGCAACTGTCCGGCGGCATGCGGATGCGGGTCTCGATCGCCCGCAGCCTCGTCACCGATCCCAACCTGCTGCTGATGGACGAGCCGTTCGGCGCGCTCGACGAATTCACCCGCAACCGCCTCGACGTCGATCTGGTCCGGCTGTGGTGGGAGCGCAAGCTCACCACCATCTTCGTGACCCATTCGATCTACGAGGCGGTGTTCCTGTCGACGCGGGTGGTCGTGATGGGCGCGCAGCCCGGGCGCGTCTTCAAGATCATGCCGATCGACGAGCCGCATCCGCGCGACGACGATTTTCGCAATTCGCCGCGCTTCGCCGAATACTGCCGCGCGCTGTCGGGCCTGCTGACCGAGGCGTCGCTGGCAGGCTTGCAGCGCTGAACCAGGATCGCCGATGCGCCCGCTCATCCAGTCCGAACGCGCGATGTCGATCCTGGCGCCGGTCGCCGTCGGGGTGGTGATGTTCGCGGTCTGGGAGATCGCGTGCCGCACCATGAACATTCCGGTCTACCTGTTCCCGAAGCCGAGCGACATCGCCGCAAAATTCGTCGAAGACTGGCCGAGCCTGCTGATCGCCTTGTGGATGACGATGCGGGTGGCGCTGCAGGCGTTCGCGGCCGCGGTCATCATCGGCACGCTGATCGCGTTCATCTTCGTGCAGAGCCGCGCGGTCGAGATGAGCCTGTTCCCCTACGCGGTGCTGCTGCAGGTGACGCCGATCGTGGCGATCGCGCCGCTGATCATCATCCTGGTCAAGAACACCCAGGTCGCGCTGACGGTGTGCGCGACGGTGGTCGCGCTGTTTCCGATCATCTCGAACACCACGCTCGGCTTGCGCAGCGTCGATCCCGGGCTCATCAATCTGTTCCGGATGAACCGGGCCGGGCGGCTGCAGACGCTGCTGCGGCTGCGGATCCCGAGCGCGCTGCCGTATTTCTTCGGCGGGCTTCGCATTTCGAGCGGGCTCGCGCTGATCGGCGCGGTGGTGGCGGAATTCGTCGCCGGCACCGGCGGGCGCAGCGCCGGGCTGGCCTACGAGATCCTCCAGTCCGGCTTCCAGCTCGACATCCCGCGCATGTTCGCGGCGCTGTTCCTGATCGCGCTCGCCGGCGTCGCGCTGTTCACCGTCATGGTGGTGCTGTCGAAGCTCGCGCTCGGCGCCTGGCATGAAAGCGAGGTCGCGACCGAGACGTGAGCGCGTGCGGCGCGTTGGCGGCGCTTGAGCTTTCGGCTCCGCGTGGGTAGCGTGCGGCCCGCATGTCGGAAACTGCTGCACGTCGAATTGTCGTTGTCGGGGGCGGTCCGGCGGGAGTTTTCGCGGCCATCGAGGCCAAGCGCACCGATCCGGCGGCCGACGTCATCCTGCTCACCGACGAAGCCTGCGAGCCCTACGAGAAGCCGCCGCTGTCGAAGGCGGTCCTCACCGGCAAGGCGCTGCCGGAAGATGCGTTGATCTGCCGGGCGCGGCGGTGTCGCCGCGCACAAGGTCGTTGTGGAGCCGAACGCCCGCTGCACGGCGATCGACCGTTCGGCGCGCGAAGTCGTCACTGCGTCCGGGCGCCGTTATCCGTACGACGCGCTCGTGCTCGCGACCGGATGCGTCGTGCGCGAACTGCCGCAATGGCCCGCCGGCATGCCGCGCGTCCACTATCTGCGCACCGAGCGCGACGCGCGTGCGCTCAAGAGCGAGCTGCAACCGGACAAACGCCTGGTCGTGATCGGCGCCGGGCTGATCGGGCTCGAAGTCGCCGCCTCGGCGGCGGAGCTCGGAATCAAGAACAGTCGTGCTGGAAGTCGCGCCGCGCATTCTGGCGCGCGTTTGCGACGAAGAGACCGGCGCCTTCATCGCCGGCGTACACAAGCAGCACGGCGTCGAAATCCACACCGGCGCGATGGTCGAGCGCGTGCAGCCAGGCGACGCCGGCATCGCCATCGCGACCAAGGCCGGACAGGAGTTCACCGCGGATATCGTCGTGGTCGGCGCCGGCGCCCGGCCGGATTTCGCGCTGGCCGCCGCTGCCGGTCTTGCGATCGACGATGGGATCGTCATCGACGAGCATTGCCGCACCTCCGATCCGGCGATCTTCGCGGCCGGCGATGCGGTGCGCTTCCCGGGTCCGGACGGTCCGATACGATTGGAGAACTGGCGTCACGCGCAGGACCATGGCGCGGTCGCGGGCCGCAATGCGGCCGGCGCGAACGAGATCTATCGCACCGTGCCGTCGTTCTGGTCCGAGCAATACGACCTCTACATTCAGGGCGTCGGCTGGCCCTCCCGGACGCCGGGCACGCGCGTCAGCCGGCCGTCGCGGCGCGACCAGCCGGCTCGTGTTCGAGATCGCCGGACGGCGTCCTCGTTCACGCGACCGGCATCAACGCGCAGCGCGATCTTGCGGCGGCGCGGCGGCTGATCGAGCGGCGAGATACCGGTCGATGCCGCCGCGCTTGCCGATCCGGCCCGCCCGCTGGCCGCCATGCTGAAGGCGCCCGCCGCCGGTTCGGCGTCCTGAATTCGGGCTGCCTCGATCTTCCGCGTGCTTGAATTGTCGCCGCCAAGTGGACAATTCTGCTATGCAGTGAACGGAGTAGCCCGCCCTTGGCTCAAGACGTCCCGATCGGCAGCACGCAAGTCAGCCTCGCCAGCCTGAGCGAGCGCTCGCGCGATATTTTCCGCCAGATCGTCGAGAGCTACCTGGCGACCGGCGAGCCGGTCGGCTCGCGCAACATCTCGCGCCTGATCACGACGCCGCTGTCGCCCGCTTCGGTGCGCAACGTGATGTCGGACCTGGAGCAGCTCGGCCTCGTTTATGCGCCGCACACGTCGGCCGGGCGGCTGCCGACGGAACTCGGCCTGCGCTTCTTCGTCGACGCGCTGATGGAGATCGGCGACCTCGGCGAGGCCGACCGGCGCGACATGGAGGCGAAGGTGGCGGCGGCCGGGCGCTCGATGGAGGCGGTGCTGAGCGAAGCCTCCGGCATGCTGTCCGGCCTCACCCGCACGGCCGGTGTCGTGCTGACGGCGAAGTCGAACGTGCGGATCAAGCATATCGAGTTCGTGCGGCTTGAGCCCGAGCGGGCCCTGGTCGTGCTGGTGGCGGACGACGGCCAGATCGAGAACCGGATCATCGGCGTGCCGGCGGGGCTGCCGCAATCCGCGCTGACCGAGGCGTCGAACTTCCTCAACGCGCATGTGCGCGGCCGCACGCTCGTCGAGGCCAAGGGCGAACTCGAAAAGGCCCTGGAGGCCAGTCAGGCTGCGCTCGATGCGCTGACACAGAAGATCGTCGCCGCCGGATTCGCGAGCTGGTCGGGCGGCGAAACCGACGACCGCAAGCTGATCGTGCGCGGGCAGGCTCATCTGCTTGAAGACCTGCACGCGGCCGAGGACCTCGAGCGCGTGCGGCTGCTGTTCGACGAGCTCGAAGCCAAGCGCGGCGTGATCGATCTGCTCGGCCGCGCCGAGCACGCCGACGGCGCCCGCATCTTCATCGGCTCGGAGAACAAGCTGTTCTCGCTGTCGGGCTCCTCGACCATCGTCGCGCCCTATCGCGACAGCGCCGGCCGCATCGTCGGCGTCATCGGGGTGATCGGCCCGACCAGGCTCAATTACGCGCGCGTGATCCCGATGGTGGATCACACCGCCAAGGTGGTGAGCAAGATCATCGGCGGGTGACGGGACAAGCCGGCGTCCGGCCGAGTTGCCGGCGCCCACCAGCGCCACCTCCTGCCCGCCGCACAGCTTCGCTTCGAGCGGCGACGCCCAATAATGCACGCTGGTCCCTTCGAACGATTCCAGCCCCTCGACCGCGGGCCGCCGGTAGCGCGCACCGCTCGCGATCACGACCGAGTGCGCGCTCGCCCGCTCGCCGTTGAACAGCTTCACGGCGAAGCGCGGCTTGTTCGGATCGCTCGCGTTTTCGAGGCCGGTCACCTCGTCCGGAATCGCCATCTCGACTTCGAATTTCTGCGCCTGGTTGTAGGCGCGCGCCATCAGCGCCATGCCGGAGATGCCGGTCGGGAAGCCGAGATAGTTCTCGATCCGCGCCGAGGCGCCGGCCTGTCCTCCGAACGCGCGACAGTCGAGCACCAGCACCGACAGCCCTTCGGATCCGGCATAGACCGCGGCGGCGAGTCCGGCCGGACCAGCGCCGACCACCGCCACGTCATAGACGCGGTTCGGATCGATCGGGCGCACGAGCCCGATGCAGCGCGCCAGCTCGTTCTCGCTCGGATTGCGCAGCAATTGCCCGCCCGGGCACAGCACGATCGGCAACTGGCCGGGATCGACGTGGAATCGTTCGATCAGCGCCTTGCGCGTCCGGATCGGTCTCCGGATCGAGTTGCTGATATGGATGCCCATTGCGCCGGAGAAAGCCCTGCAGCCGGAGCACGTCGCCGTTCTCGGTGCGTCCCACGATGATGGGCCCGCCGGCGTGGGTCTCGATCAGGCCCATGCGCCGCAAGATCAGCGCGCGCATGATCCGTTCGCCGAGCTCCGCTTCCGCGATCAGCAGCGCGCGCAACTGGTCGGGCGGGATGATCAAAGCCTCCACCGGGCCGCGCGCGTGGGCGTCGACCAGCGCCGGGCGGCCTGCCAGTTGCGCGAGCTCGCCCATGAATCCACCGGCATGGTGCGTGACGATCAGGTGCTGGTGACCCAACTCGTCGCGCTGGGTGATGTCGACGTCACCCGCGTATCGGCGATTGGAGAGGCCGATGTCACGGAATGTGGTGGCCGCATCGATCGCGATCGTCGTCGGCCTGGCGGCTCCCGCGCATGCGCAATCGGTCGAGGACTTCTACCGCGGCCGCACCATCACCATCCTGGTCGGGTTCACCGGCGGCGGCGGATACGACCTCTATGCACGCCAGCTCGGGCGTCACCTGGGCCGGTACGTTCCCGGCAACCCGTCGATCGTCGTGCAGAACATGCCGGGCGCCGGCAGCCTCAAGGCGACGCAGTTCGTCTACAGCGTCGCCCCCAGGGACGGCACCGTGCTGGCCACCGTCAGCCGCGGCATGGCGACCGAGCCGCTGCTCACCGGCGCCAAGTTCGACGCCACCAAGCTCACCTGGGTCGGTAGCATCACCAGCGAGACGAGCCTGTGCGCGACCTGGCAGACGTCGGCGGTCAAGACCTGGGCCGACATGTTCGCGCGCGAATTCACGCTCGGCGGCAGCGCGACCGGCGCCGATCCGGATACGTTCGCGCTGATCCTCCGCAATGTATTCGGCGCCAAGGTCAAGCTGGTGACCGGCTATCCGGGCGGCAATGACATCAATCTGGCGATGGAGCGCGGCGAGGTCGATGGCCGCTGCGGCTGGTCGTGGTCGAGCATCAAGAGTCAGAAGTGGCTGCATGACGGCAAGATCAATCCGCTGGTGCAGTTCGGCATGGAGGCGAACGCCGAGTTGCCGGATGTTCCCTCGGCGCTCGCACGCGCCGGCAACGACGAACAGCGGCAGGTGCTGCGCCTGTTGACCGCCGGCCAGTTCGTCGGCCGGCCGTTCTTTGCCCCGCCCGACGTTCCCGGCGACCGCAAGGCGGCGTTGCGCCGGGCGTTCGACGCGACCATGAAAGACCCGCAGTTTCTGGCTGAGGCCGCCAGGCTCGATCTCGAAATCACCCCGGTCGCGGCGGCGGCGATCGATGATTTCCTCGCCGACATCTACCGCACGCCCGACGAGGTTGTGCGCAGGGCGGTTGCGGCGACCCAGAGGTGAGGGCCTTTCCGGTCTGCCCTGCGAAAGCGCGGCATCCGGCGCATTGATGTTTCGGCTCTGCTCCTTCAAGATTTGAACGACCAATCATCGAATACCGTCCGGGGGACCATGAGCACCGCATTCAAGGGCCGCTACGAAGACCACCGCCTCGTCACCGGGCAGGGGCGCTATACGTCGGATTGGAATCTTCCAGGGCAGAGCTTCGCGGTGTTCGTGCGTGCGGATCGGGCGCACGCCGAGATCGCCGGGATCGACACCGCTGCCGCCCGCAACGGCCGCGGCGTGCTCGGCGTGTTCACCGGCGACGATCTGGTCGCGGCGGGTTTCAAGAGCCCGCGCGCGATGGCGTTCTTCAAGGGCAAGGACGGCACGACGCTGAAGGATCCGCCGCGGCCGGCGCTCGCGCACGGCAAGGTGCGCTTCGTCGGCGAGCCGGTCGCGCTGGTGGTCGCGGAGAGCGAGAACGCCGCGCAGGACGCCGCCGAGGCGATCGCGATCGACTACCGCGACCTGCCGGTGGCGACCGAGCCGCAGGACGCCATCGCGAAAGGCGCGCCGGTGCTGCACGAGAGCGTGCCGGACAATCTCGCGCTCGACTACGAGTACGGCAACAAGGCCGCGGCCGACGAGGGCTTCGCCAAGGCCAAGCACGTCGCCCGCGTTTCGCTGCACGCGCAGCGCCTCGCCGGTGCGCCGATGGAGCCGAAGTCCGGCCTGGCCGCGTTCGATGCCAAGTCCGGGATGTTCGACCTCTATATGCCGACGCAGGGCATGGCTGGCATCCGGACCGACCTGAGCCACATTACCGGGCTGCCGATCGAGAAATTCCGCATCCACGCCAAGGACGTCGGCGGCGGCTTTGGCGTGCGCAACGAGGTCTATCCCGAGTTCGCCGCGCTCGCGTTCGCGGCACAGAAGATCGGCCGGCCGGTGAAGTGGACCGGCACGCGCTCGGAATCGATGGTGAGCGACCATCACGCGCGCGGCGTGCACCTCAGCGGCGAACTGGCGCTCGACGACGACGGGCAATTTCCTCGCCATGCGGGTCGAATGGCTGGTCAATGTCGGCGCCTATTGCTCGAACGCCGGCCCGTTCACCAATACCGCCGCGGCGCCAACCTCGATGCCGTCCGGCGTCTACCGCACGCCGGCGCTTTATGGCTTGAACCGGCTGATCTTCACCAACACCACACCGACCGCGCCCTATCGCGGCGCCGGCCGTCCGAGTGCGTCATATCTGGTGGAGCGGCTGGTCGACGAGGCCGCCCGCGTCAGCGGCATCGACCGCGTCAAGCTCAGGCAGCGCAATCTCCTGCGCAAGAGCGCGTTCCCCTACAAGACGCCGACCGGCTCGACCTATGACAGCGGCGATCCGCCGGCGCTGCTGGCCGAGGTGCTGAAGCTCGCGGATTGGAAAGGCTTCGCCAAGCGCCGCCGCGAATCCAAGAAGCGCGGCAAGCTGCGCGGCATCGGCTGCGCGACCTTCATCGAGCCGTCCGGCGGCGTCGGCCAGGAGGAGATCGCGATCCGCTTCGACAGCGAGGGCGTGCCGCAGCTGTTCACGCTCGCCGGCGCGTCCGGCCAGGGCCACGAGACCGTGTTCGTCGATCTGGTGGCGGACATCTTCGGCGTCACGCACGACAAGGTCGCGCTGCGCTCGAGCGATCCGGACAGCCCGCCGCTCGTCGGCACCGGCTCGTTCGGTTCGCGTTCGCTGCTGGCGCACGGCAGTGCGCTGTTCACCGGCGCCAAGGAAGTGGTGCAGAAGGGCATGGCGCTCGCCGCCAAGGAGCTCGAAGTCGCCGGCACCGATATCGTATTCGAGAACGGCCAGTACCGCGTGCCCGGCACCGATCTGGCGATCGGGTTCCAGGAACTCGCCCGCAAGCACGTCAATGGCGGCGGCAGCCATCCGCTCGACACCACCACCAAGATCAACGTCGCGGCGGCGTTCCCGAGCGGCGCGCACGTCGCCGAGGTCGAGATCGACCCCGACACCGGCATGCTCGACATCGTCAGCTATGCGGCGGTCGACGATTGCGGGCGCGTCTACAATCACACCATCGTCGAAGGCCAGCTGGTCGGCGGGCTGATGCAGGGCATCGGCCAGATGCTCGGCGAATACTGCGTCTACGACCGCGACAGCGGCCAGTTCCTGACCGGCACGTTCATGGACTACTTCATGCCGCGCGCCGACGCGTTGCCGCCGGACCTCAAGATGGATGAGCGCCCGACGCTGTCGCCGAGCAACCCGCTCGGCGTGAAGGGCGCGGGCGAGGCCGGCACCACCGGCGCGATCCCGACCATCGCCAACGCCGTCATGGATGCGCTTGGCCCGCTCGGCATCCATGCGCTCGACACGCCGTACACGCCGTTCAACGTCTGGAATGCGATCCGGATGGCAGGAGCGGAAGTGATCGCGCCGCCGCAGATGCGTGCAGCACGCATGATTCCGAATGCATCTGTGGGCCGCGCTCGTGGCGGCCTTGGCGATGGGGCTGACGGCGGCGCGGGCCGACCAGCGCCAGGAGTTCCTGGCCGGCAGCACCAGGGACTGTCCGCGCTGCGAACTCAACGGCGCCGATCTCAAGCGCCGCGATCTGTCGGGGGCCGATCTGACTCAGGCCGCGCTCAAGGGCGCGAACCTGCACGATGCGAAACTCGTCGGCGCGAAGCTCGCAAACGCCGACCTGACCGGGGCCAATCTGAACAAGGCCAATCTCAGCCGCGCCGATCTCAGCGGCGCGGTCCTGACCGAGGCCATGCTGTACGCCGCCAACCTCGACGCCGCCAACCTCGCCGGCGCCATGCTCAGCGACGCCATGATGGGCACCGCGCGGCTCACGCGCGGCGATCTCAGCCGGGCGGTTCTGCACAACACCGATCTGCGCAAGGCGCGGCTCGCGGAGGCGAACCTGACGGGCGCCGATCTCACCGCGGCGGCACTCGACTTCGCGTTCCTGCGCGGCGCCAGGCTCCAGCAGGCGAACCTCACCGAGGCCAGGCTCACGGGCGCGGAGCTGATCGACGCCACGCTCACCGGCGCCAACCTGACCCGCGCGGTCGCCACCGGCGCGAACTTCCGCGGCGCGAATTTGAACGGCGCCAATCTCGACGGCGCGAACCTGCGCCGCGCCAACATGCAGGACACCACGACCGACGGCGCGCTGTTCCGCGCCACCGTGATGCCGGACGGCTCGGTCTCGGGCGACTGAGTTCAGCGCGGCGCCAGCCGCTGGATCTCCAGGCGCGCCGAGCTCTCGAACTG
This sequence comes from uncultured Alphaproteobacteria bacterium, assembly GCA_963749815.1. GTDB lineage: Bacteria > Pseudomonadota > Alphaproteobacteria > Rhizobiales > Xanthobacteraceae > VAZQ01. The sequence continues at coordinate 221,010 of CAVVON010000007.1, forward strand.
GCCTTGCGTCAGTTGCGTCGGCAATTGCGGGTTGACCCCGCTCTGGCCGGGCTTGCGGAAGAGGTTCACCCGCAGCAGCAGCTTGCGGCCCGCCGCCGGGTCGTCCTTCTCGCAGGCCTGCTTGACCAGCAGCGTGCCGACCGCGCTTTCGCCGTCCGCCGGCGGCAGCGCCTTGCAGTCGCGCGCGGCGTCGATGTCGAAGCGCGCGGCCAGCACGCCGCCGAGCAGGTAGGCGTCGGTGCGCTTCTTCAGCTCGGATTCGGTGGTCTCGTTGCGATAGTCGGGGCGCGCGTCGGTGACGATGCGGATGGCTTGCAGCACGCCCGCCTCGTCGAACAGCGCCGACACCACGACCGGAAAGTTCACCTCGGTGGTGCCGGCCCAGCGCGCGATCTCGCGCGGCAGGTCGCGGGCGCGGGCGATGTACTCGTACTCGTCGTCGTACTCGAAATAGACCTCGCGCCAGCCGGATGCTTCCGGCCGGCAGCGCGCGAAATCGGCAAATCCGGTCAGCGGCAGGCGGGGCGGCCCGCCGTTCGAGCCGCAGGCGAAGCCGCGGAATTCGCGGGCGGGCGGTTGCGCCGAAACCGGCTCGCCGAGCTTCAGGTCCCAGACGGTCGCGCGCCGCAAGTCCTGCGCGCCCGCCGGCGCCGCGCAGGCAAGCGCCAGCAGCAAGGTCGCCATGCATCGCATGCGGCGATCTTCCCACGAATCCGGCCGATCCGGTAGGATGGCGCGATGTTCCCGACACGCACTCTGACACGCATTTGCGCCGCCGCGCTTTGCCGCCGTCGCTGCTGTGGTCCACGGCGGCGCCGGCGCAGGCGCCCGACCCGGCCGACATCGCCGCGGGACTGCGGCTGTTCCAGCAGAAGGGCAATTGCCAGGCCTGTCACGGCTGGGCCGGCGACGGCCAGAAGACCGACAGCCAGATGCCGGACGGCGCCAATCTGCGCGAGTCGAAGCTCGACCGCGCGACCCTGGTGACCGTCGTCAAATGCGGCCTGCCCGGGCAGCAACATGCCGGCGTTCGATCGCTTCGCCTACAGCGACGGCCGCTGCTACGGCCTCAAGCAGGCCGACCTCGTCGCGCGCAAGCTGGTGATGCCCGATCCGCCCGCGACCTTGCAGGCGCGCGAGATCGAGATGCTCGCCGACTTCATGGCGGCGAAGGTGATCGGCAAGGGCGCGATGACGCGCGCGGCCTGCACCGACTTCTGGGGCGGCGAGCGCGACGTCTGCAACGCGCTGCCGCAGTAGCGGATTCCGGGCCGCGCCGTGGGCGCGAGCCCGAAATCCGCGTACGGAAACGTCGCGTCAGTTCAGCGCGAACACGAACAGATAGCTCGAGTTCTCCAGCTTGTCGAACTTCACCGGATGCAGATGGCGTCCGCTGGTCTGCACTGCCAGGTACTGCTTGGGGCCGATCGCGTAGGTGACCGGCGCGCCCTTGAGCGGCGTGCCGACGTTGAAGCGCCACAGCTCCTCCAGCGTCTCGTCGTTGTAGGCGATCACCCAGCCGTCCTGCAGCGCGGTGAACACCAGCCCGCCGGCCGTCACGGTCGCGCCGGAGCGGATCTCGATGTCGGTGATCGCCTTGGCGACGACCTTGTGGTTGACGGTGTCGTAGGCGGTGACCGAGCCGTAATAGAGGTCGCTGGTGTACGGCCGCTTCTCGAACTTGGGGCGATCGAGGCCGCCGTCGGGGCCCTTGAACGCGGCCGCGGCGCCGGGCTGCGTGAAGCAGCCCTCGATGCCGACGCCGTAGGCGATCTTCTTGACCGGGTTGTAGGCCATCGGCTGGTGCGCGACGCCGCCGTGCCAGGTCGGGCAGGCGCGCTTCATCGGGTCGCCGCGCAGCGCGCGCGCCTCGGGCACGTAGGTCTGCACGTCGAGCTTGGGATCGTACTCGACCGGCTTGCCGGTCTTGGGATCGAGGCCCTTGGTCCAGTTCAGGTCGTTGACGTACTGGCTGCCCTTGATGAAGGAGCCGTTGCTGCGGTCGAGCGAGTAGAAGAAGCCGTTGCGCCCGAAATGGCCGACGACCTTGCGCGGCTGGCCGTCGATCGTGGTGTCGTACAGCATGTGGATGCCGTTCTCGTCGTAGTCCCACGAGTCGTTCGGCGTGTACTGGTAGTGCCACACGAGCTTGCCGGTCGTGATGTCGAGCGCGACGGCGGAATTGGTGTAGAGGTTGTCGCCCGGGCGCGACTGCGGATCGTATTGCGGCACCGGGTTGCCGGTGCCCCAGATCGTCAGCTTGGTGGCCGGATCGTAGGAGCCGGTCTGCCAGAGTGCCGCCGCCGCCGGTCTTCCAGGCGTTGTTCTTGTCCTTCCAGGTCTCGCTGCCCGGATCGCCGGGCTTGGGCACGACGTACCAGCGCCACAGCTCGTTGCCGGTCTTGACGTCGAGCGCCGCGAGCCAGCCGCGGGTGCCGGCGTCGCCGGCGCCGTTGGCGACCAGCACCATGCCTTCGGCGGTGATCGGCGCGGTGTAGAACCGCTCCTTGGTGCCGAACTCGTTGGCCTTGCCGACCTGCTTGTCCCAGACGATCTCGCCGCTGTCGCGGTTGACCGCGATGACGCGGCCGTCGGTCAGGTTGGCGATCACCAGATCTTCCCACAGCGCGATGCCGCGCGTGCGCGACACGTTGCCCTCCTGCCGCACGCCGGCGTCGGCGATCCAGACGAACTCGCCCTTGTCGGGCTTGCGGGCGTCGATCTTGTAGACGTTGCCCCAGCCGTCGGTCGTGTACATGAAGCCGTTGTCGATCAGCGGATTGACTTCGTTCTCGGGGCCGTTCTGGCCGATGCCCTGCATGCCGCCGAGCGCCAGCGCCCAGACCATGCGGAGGTTCTTGACGTTGTCGCGGTTGATCTGGGTGAGCTTGGAGTAGCGCGTCGAGGCGTAGTCGCCGTTCATCATCAGCCAGTTCTGCGGCTCGTTCTGCGCATTGATCAGCCGGTCGCGATTGACCGTCATCTTGTATTGCGCGGCGGCGGACGTGATCGCGAGCGTGACCAGCGAAACGCCGATCAGCGCGGCAGCGGCGAGCTTCGGCAAAGTCCGGGATTGCGATGGCATGTGGTGTCTCCCCAACGCGTTTCTTGTGATGTGGGCGCGAGAGCAAATTCGCCCGGACGGCGATGCTATACCCGCGAGCCTGGGGCCAGCAATGCCGCACCAAGCCCGCGCCGCCGCCGCGCAAATAGAAAATGGCCCCGGTCGAAATCGACAGGGGCCTCGCTGGACTTGTTGAATTGAACTTGCCGCTAGCCGCGCGGCGTTCTCGTCTGGCAGCTAGCTCGGCAGCGAGCGCATCTGCTTGAGCACACATTCGGGGACACGCGGGTCGGTCGGCCACAGGCAACGATCGTCGTCGGTTCCGTGACCGCCGCTGTAGGCGACGTTCATCAGGATGGCGCCGGCCAAAACAATCTGCACGATGGACTTCATGATTTGTCTCCGTGATCGCTCGGCGTGGCGTTACGGACGGCCATTGCTCGTCTGGTTGGACAGCCACGGATAGCGGTCGTTGCCGTTTTCATACTGGTCGTTGGCGCCCGCGACCGCGGACGACGCCGCGCCGAACAGAACGGCCCCGGCGAGAACGAGCTGGATGGTGGCCTTCATGGCGATCTCCTGTCTGCAGGCGCGCCCTGTCGGTGCGCAATGCCTGCATAGACCCGGGGCGATCATCCGCGTGTGAAGTAGTTCACCTATTGCGGGGTCGACGTGCGGCGTTCGGCGCGCACCCGGCGATCACGGCGCCCGGTAGACCAGTGCCTGCCTGGTGCGCTCGACGAAGTCCGCGGGCGTGGCGAAAATCCTCGCCGCCAGCGCCTGCAAGTCTTCGCCGACGATCGGATCGACCGCGATCCCGATCCGCTGCGCGTCCGCGAGCAGTTCCGGGTCGCGCATCGTGTCGCGGAAGCCCTGGCGCAGCGCCGCGACCCGGTCGGCCGGCACGCCGGGCGCCAGCATGTAGGGGCGGCCGAAGGTTTCCGCCGAATAGACCAGCTCCATGATCTTGCGGTTTTCCGCCGAGGTGGCGAAATCGACCGCCACCGGCACGCCCATGGCGCTGATTTCCGGATTGCCCTGGTCGTGCTCCTGCACGATCACGCGAACGAAGCCGGACTTGAGCCAGTCCGGGCGCTGCGCCTTGAAGCTCGACCAGGAAAAGCCGCACAGGCCCTGCACCTCGTTCTTCTCGATCGCCAGCATGATCTCGCGCGTGCCCGGATAGCCGCCGACCTGGCGGATCTTCGCGCCGGTCAGGTTGTTGAGCATCGCCGGATAGTCGCGCGTCGAGGTGCCCGGCTGGCTCGCGCCGATCAGGAGTTCCTGCGTGAGCGCGTCCTTGAAGGTCTTCACCGGCGCGTCGGCGCGCGCGATGCAGACGTAGTGGTCGGTGGTGGCGGAGCCGAGATGGATGAACTTGGTCGCGTCGTGCCGCAGGCGCCTGCCGCTGCCGAGGAGCGAATCGAACAGCGCCTCCATCACGGCGCTGTTCTGGAGCGCGCCGATCACGGTCCCGTCTTGCGGCGCCACGTTGAACAGGTGGGCGGCCGCGATGTTGCTCGCCGCGCCCGGCATGTTCGACACCACCACCGCCGGGATGGCCGGGCGTGTGTTTCGGCAGGTACCGGGCAACGAGCCGCGCATAGAGGTCGAAGCCGCCGCCGGGGGGTGAGCCGACGATCATGGTGATCTGCCGGCCCTGGTAGAACTGGGCCGCGAGGTCCTGCCCTGGCGCTCCGGTCGACGGCAGTGCTATGCCGGCGGCGATGGCGAGGCAGAAGAGGCGGTGTCGCATCGCAATCCTCCCGGGCGGGAAGCCTAGCAGCTTTCCCGGCTTGATTTTTCGCCGCCGAGCCCTGATATGCGGGGCAAACGATAGACAAGCAGGAACAACGCGATGACGGACGCGTCCACACGCCCCTCCGAGAGCGCCGCCCGCGCCAGCGAGGCTGCCGGCGGCTCCCGAGACCGAGGAGGCCAAGATCGCCGCCCTGGTCGAGGCACTGTCCAAGGAGGTTTCGGAGCACAAGGACCGGCATCTGCGCACGCTCGCCGAGATGGAGAACCTGCGCCGGCGGACCGACCGCGAGGTCGCGGATTCGCGGGTCTACGGCGTCACCAATTTCGCCCGCGACATCCTCGGCGTCGCCGACAACATGGCGCGCAGCGTCACGGCGCTCACCGCCGAGCTCGACGCCCGGGCCGACGAGGGCGTCAAGGCGCTGCTCGAGGGCGTCGAGCTGACCGAGCGCGAATTGCTGAAGGTGCTGGAGAAGCACGGGGTGAAGAAGTTCGAGCCGCTGGGCGAGAAATTCGATCCGAACCTGCACCAGGCGGTGTTCGAGATGCCCGATCCGAGCAAGCCCGCCGGCACGGTCGCGCAGGTCATCCAGCCCGGCTACATGATCGGCGAGCGCGTGCTGCGCCCGGCGATGGTCGCGGTCGCCAAGGGTGGGCCAAAACCCACCGCGGCGGGGCCGGCCAACGACAATCCCGACGCTGCCGGCTGACGCGCCTTCTCGCCTTCCTGCGCATACACTCTCGCATCCCGGATTCCACGAGGTGCGCGGCTCGTATGCGCGCCGTCGCATGGATTTCGGATCGCGCCATCGCGCGCAGCGGACGACGGCAGGAGCCGGGGCACGTCGCGATGAAACGCAGTACCGAGCGCTTCCTCACCACCCATACCGGCAGCCTGCCGCGGCCCGACGATCTCATCCAGATGATGTACGCCAAGGAGAACGGCGAGGCGGTCGATCCCGCCGCGCTCGCGGCGCGCATCCGTTCGGCGGTGGCGGAGGTGGTGCAAAAGCAGGTCGCGGCCGGCATCGACATCGTCAACGACGGCGAAATGTCGAAGCCGAGCTACGCCACCTACGTGAAGGACCGGCTGGCGGGCTTCGGCGGCACCGGCAACACCTTCGTCTACCAGGACCTCGCCGATTTCCCGACGCTGGCGAAGCGCGTGTTCGGCGATCCCGGACGCTCCCGCCGCAAGACCCCGGCCTGCAATGCGCCGATCGGCGTGCGCGATCCGGCCGCCGCGCGCGCCGATGCCGACAACCTCAATGCCGCGGTCGCGCAGACGCCGGCGACCGACAAGTTCATGAGCGCGGCCTCGCCCGGCGTGGTCGGGCTGTTCTTCCGCAACGACCACTATCCGAGCCAGGAGGCCTATCTCTACGCCATCGCCGAGGCGATGCGGCACGAATACGAGACCGTCGCCAAGGCCGGGATCGTGCTGCAGATCGACTGCCCCGACCTCGCCATGGGCCGGCACATCCAGTACGCGGACTTGAGCCTCGCGGAGTTCCGCAAGCGCGCGCACCTGCATGTCGAGGCGTTGAACCACGCGCTCGCCAACATTCCGCCGGAGCAGCTGCGCCTGCATGTCTGCTGGGGCAACTACGAGGGCCCGCATCACTACGACGTGCCGCTCGCCGACATCATCGACATTGTTTTTCTGGCGCGGCCGCAGGCCATCTCGTTCGAAGCCGCCAACCCGCGCCACGCGCACGAATGGACGCTGTTCGAGCAGATCAAGCTGCCCGAGGGCCGGGTGCTGATCCCCGGCGTGATCGAGTCGAAATCGAACTTCATCGAGCATCCCGAGCTGATTGCGCAGCGGCTCGGCCGCTACGCCAAGCTGGTCGGGCGCGAAAACGTCATCGCCGGCAGCGACTGCGGCTACGGCACCTGGGTCGGGCAGGCGGCGGTCGATCCGGCCGTGGTGTTCGCCAAGTTCGCCGCGATGGCCGAGGGCGCGCGCATCGCGTCGAAGCAATTCTGGAAGTGACTGACGGCGGCCGCTACCGCTCAAGCCCGTCGCGCACGGCGCGGAAGCGCGGATAGGCCTCGCGCCAGGCATCGACGCGGGCGATCCCGAGCAATTGCATGTAGCCCGAGCCGCCGAACCGCACCCACTGCACGACCGACAGATCGTTCCCGGCAGCGTCCCGGGCGACGGCGAAAATCTGGTGGCCCTGCTGCCCGCCGAACCGCAGCGGCTCCGAACCGGTGACGCGGGTGCCCTTGAGGTCGGGCACGCCAAGCAGCATCTCGCGCGCGAACTGGTCGCGGTCGGCGTTGGCGATCGCGCCGCTCGAGCCTAGCGCGATCAGGATGTGCGGCTCGCCGACCGGCGGCGTCTTCGGGCTTGGCGTCGGTGAGCATCAAGGCGCGTCCCGGGATGACGCCCGCCGACCCGGAAGCCCGCGAGGTCGCCGACCTTGAACGGCAACAGCGCGAGCTGCTCGGTGTCCGGGATCGACGCGCGCGCGGTGACGGTGCGCAACGCGTCGCGAATCTTGCCGTCGGTATATTCCGCTTTGCCGGCGTCGGGGACCTGCGCGGTGACGAGCGCGGTCAGCCCGGGCAGCGCAGCGAACAGCAGCCATTTGCGGACCTGGGTGCTCTCGGCCTGCTGGCGGCCGACGACCAGGAAGCCCTTGCCGTCGGGCAGCGTCACGTTCTCGCGCGATTCCATCGTGATGCCCTGGTTCTTCAGGGCCTCGCCGGTGATGGTCCTCTCGAGTTCCGCATAGGCTTCGACCGGCGCCGTCACGATGACGATCGCGCCCTTGCTGTTGGGGTCCTCGAAGCCGAAGAAATTGGTGCTGATCTCCATCCCGGCGGGCGGCACCAGTCCGACCCGCGAGCCGGTCGGAAAGACCGGATCGGCGGCGCGCGCGGGCAGGGCGGCGAGCGCGAGCAGGATCAGCGGCAGCAGGCGGCGAGCAAGATTCGTCATTGGTCGCATGGTATCCGATCGAGCCGCCCAGAATAGGGCAACGGCATGGCCTCCTGCTGCGCCGGTCACGCCGGTTTCGTGACCCGCCGCAGCGTCAGGTTGATCCGCCCGCCGTCCGGCAGCAGCGTCGAGGTGCCCGGCAGGATGCGGTCGATGCCGTGGAAGGCGAGCCGGGCCTCGCCGCCGAGCACCACGCGCGTCGCCGGAGGCGAGCCGCACCGAGCGGGTCGGATCGCCGCGCTTGTTGCCGCCGACGCGGAACAGCCCGGTGTCGCCGAGCGAGAGCGAGACCACCGGCGCGGCAAAGTCCTGCTCGTCGCGGTCCTGGTGCAGCCCCATGCGCGCGTCCGGTCCGTAGAAATTCACCAGGCAGGCTTCCGGCGGGTGCGGATAGCCGGCCAGCTCCGTCCAGGCATCGAGCACGATCGCGGGGATCGGCGGCCAGGGCGCGCCGGTCTCGGGATGGACCGTCTGGTAGCGGTAGCCGCGCTCGTCCGTCATCCAGCCGAGCGTCCCGCAATTGGTCATCCGCACCGACATCGGCTTGCCGGTTTTTGGCATCCGCGGCGTGTAGAGCGGGGCCTGCGCGACGATCTCCCGGATCGCGGCGAGCAGCGCGTCCTGGGTGGCCCGGTCGAGATAGCCGGGGACGATCTTCAGGCCGGGCGTGCGGAACGGTGCGGTCATGGGCTCTGCGGCGAGGTCGGCCCCTCGTTAATGTTTGCCATCCGCCCTATCTCCAAGGTCAGGCTCGCGAATCCGCCTGTCAACGCCTTGCGGCCCATAGGGGCCCTCCTATATGAGCCAAGGCGCCGCAGTCGCGGCGACAAATGTGTATTGAAGGGGGTCGGACGAGGGTCTTAGCGGTTCGCGCAAGTCTCTCGCTCCCGGGTGCCTGATGGGCCCGGCCGGCCTGCCGCAGAAGAGAGGAAAGACCATGGGCAAGGTCATCGGTATCGACCTCGGAACCACCAATTCCTGCGTCGCCGTGATGGAAGGCAAGACGCCGAAAGTCATCGAAAACGCAGAAGGCATGCGTACCACGCCATCGATCGTCGCTTTCACGGACGACGGTGAGCGTCTCGTCGGACAGCCGGCCAAGCGCCAGGCCGTCACCAACCCGGAAAAGACCATCTTCGCGGTCAAGCGCCTGATCGGACGGCGCTACGACGACCCGATGGTCGAGAAGGACAAGAAGCTCGTCCCCTACAAGATCGCGCGCGCCTCGAACGGCGACGCCTGGGTCGAGGCGGACGGCAAGACCTATTCACCCTCGCAGATCTCCGCCTTCATCCTGCAGAAGATGAAGGAGACCGCGGAAGCCTATCTCGGCGCCAAGGTCGATCAGGCGGTCATCACCGTCCCGGCCTATTTCAACGACGCACAGCGCCAGGCCACCAAGGACGCCGGCAAGATCGCCGGCCTCGAAGTGCTGCGCATCATCAACGAGCCGACCGCGGCTGCGCTCGCCTATGGCCTCGACAAGCAGAAGACCGGCACCATCGCGGTCTACGACCTCGGCGGCGGCACCTTCGATATCTCGGTGCTGGAGATCGGCGACGGCGTGTTCGAAGTGAAGTCCACGAACGGCGACACGTTCCTGGGCGGTGAAGACTTCGACATGCGGCTGGTGAATTACCTGGCCGACGAATTCCAGAAGGAGCAGGGCATCGACCTGCGCCGCGACAAGCTCGCGCTGCAGCGGCTGAAGGAATCGGCCGAGAAGGCGAAGATCGAGCTTAGCTCGACCGCGCAGACCGAGATCAATCTGCCGTTCATCACCGCCGATGCGTCCGGTCCGAAGCACCTGACCATGAAGCTCACGCGCGCCAAGTTCGAGGCGCTGGTCGACGACCTCATTCAGAAGACGGTCGAGCCGTGCCGGATGGCGCTGAAGGACGCGGGCCTGACCGCGGCCGAAATCAACGAAGTCGTCCTGGTCGGCGGCATGACCCGCATGCCGAAGGTCCAGGAGGTCGTGAAGCAGTTGTTCGGCAAGGAGCCGCACAAGGGCGTCAATCCGGACGAGGTTGTTGCGATCGGCGCGGCGATCCAGGCCGGCGTGCTGCAGGGCGACGTCAAGGACGTGCTGCTGCTCGACGTGACGCCGCTGTCGCTCGGCATCGAGACGCTGGGCGGCGTGTTCACGCGGCTGATCGATCGCAACACCACGATCCCGACCAAGAAGAGCCAGGTGTTCTCGACCGCCGAGGACAATCAGGGCGCGGTCACGATCCGGGTGTTCCAGGGCGAGCGCGAGATGGCGTCCGACAACAAGATGCTCGGCCAGTTCGATCTCGTCGGCCTGCCGCCGGCGCCGCGCGGTGTGCCGCAGATCGAGGTCACCTTCGACATCGACGCCAACGGCATCGTCAACGTCCAGGCCAAGGACAAGGGCACCGGCAAGGAACAGCAGATCCGCATCCAGGCCTCGGGCGGCCTCAGCGAATCCGACATCCAGAAGATGGTGAAGGACGCCGAGGCGCACGCCGAGGACGACAAGAAGCGCAAGGCCGAGGTCGAGGCCAAGAACCACGCCGAGGCGCTGGTGCATTCCACCGAGAAGGCGCTCGCGGAGCATGGTGCGAAGGTCGGCGAGGGCGAGCGGCGCGCGATCGAGAACGCGCTCGCGGACCTCAAGGAAGCCCTCAAGGGCACCGACGCCGAGGCGATCAGCGCCAAGACCAATACGCTGGCGCAGGCTTCGATGAAGCTCGGCGAGGCCATGTACAAGCAGCAGCAGGACCCCTCCGATGGCGGCGGTGCTGCACCCGGCGGCGACGCCGGTGGCGCCAAGAAGGAGGACGTGGTCGACGCGGAGTTTACCGAGGTCGACGACGACAAGAAGAACAAGAAATCCGCCTGACGTCGGCAGGACTGAGCTGTCATGCCGATCGGTCGATCATCTTTCACCCCCGGGCGTCAAAACCCGGGGGTATGTTTTTCTTGAAGTGCGGTGAGCGAGCAGCCAGATACGGGCGAGGGCGCCGGTCCGGAAGCGACGGGGTGGGAAGCGGGAATGACCAAGCGCTGCTACTACGAAGTGCTGGAAGTGGAACGCACGGTTGACGACGGTCAGATCAAGACCGCGTTCCGCAAGCTCGCGATGAAGTGGCATCCCGACCGCAATCCCGGCGACACCAGCAGCGAGCACAAGTTCAAGGAGATCAACGAGGCCTACGAGATCCTCAAGGATCCCGACAAGCGCGCCGCCTATGACCGCTACGGCCATGCCGCCTTCGAGCAAGCCATGGGCGGTCCGGGCGGCGGCTTCGGCGCCGATTTCGGCTCGGCCTTCTCCGATCTGTTCGAGGGCATCTTCGGGATGTCGAGCGCGCGCGGCCGCACCGGGCGCGAGCGCGGCGCCGACCTGCGCTACAACATGGAGATCAGCCTCGAGGAGGCCTATTCGGGCAAGACCGCGCAGTTGCGCATTCCGACCTCCGTCACCTGCGAGGCCTGCTCGGGCTCCGGCGCCAAGTCCGGCACGCGGCCCAAGGCCTGTCCGACCTGCGCCGGCTCGGGCCGCATCCGCCACGCGCAAGGCTTCTTCACGCTGGAACGGACCTGCGTGGCCTGTCAGGGCCGCGGCCAGGTGATCGACAGCCCGTGCCCGTCCTGCTCGGGCGCCGGCCGGGTCACGCGCGAGCGCACGCTCTCGGTCAACATTCCGCCCGGCGTCGAGGACGGCACCCGCATCCGGCTCGGCGGCGAGGGCGAGGCCGGCGTGCGCGGCGGGCCGACGGGCGATCTCTACATCTTCCTGTCGCTGTCCTCGCACCCGTTCTTCCAGCGCGAGGGCGCCGATCTGCACTGCCGGGTGCCGATCTCGATGGTGGCGGCGGCGCTCGGCGGCGAATTCGAGGTCCCGACCATCGACGGCGACAATACCCGGGTGAAAGTGCCGGAAGGCACCCAGTCGGGGCGGCGCTTCCGCCTGCAAGGCAAGGGGATGCCGGTGCTCCGCTCCAAGCAGACCGGCGACATGTACGTTCAGGTCGTGGTCGAGACGCCGCAGAAGCTGACCAAGCGGCAGCGCGAACTGCTGAACGAGTTCGAGCGGCTGTCGTCCAAGGACACGCACCCGGAATCGGCCGGATTCTTCGGCAAAGTCAAAGAGTTCCTGGGCCGCGCGGGCTCCGCGTGAGGAATTGCCGCTTGACCCTGCGGCGCGCTGGCTTTACCGATTGCTCGTCATAAATCTGTAATCAGAGTGCAGCGTTCGCAAAAAATGCCGCTTCCTGCCCTGCAGCGCCTCGAACGAAAATTCGAACAACAGATTCGTCTCTTCGAGACGAAGAAGGGCGCTATCGAACGCGAGATTGACCGGCACATCGAGCTGTTCGAACGAAAGAAGGGCGTGCTCGAACGGAAGATCGAGCAGAAGTTCGAGGCCCAAAAGAAGAAGATCGGACAAACGATCGAGTCGCAGAAGAAGAAGATCGAAACCCATATCCGGCTGTTCGAGCAGAAGAAGGGCCTCCGCCTCGACGACGAGGTTCGGTTCTTCCGCTCCTGGTTCGAGAAGCCGCTCGCGACCGGCGCGGTCACGCCGTCCGGCAAGGCGCTCGCCCGCACCATGGCGGGCTATATCGACCCCGCCATTCCCGGCCCGATCATCGAGCTCGGCCCCGGCACCGGCCCGGTGACCGAAGCGCTGGTCGCGCAAGGCGTCGATCCGGCGCGGCTGGTGCTGGTCGAGTTCAACCCGCATTTCTGCCGGCTTCTGCGCCAGCGCTATCCGACCGCGACCGTGCTTCAGGGCGACGCCTACAGCCTGCGGCGGCTGCTCGCCGGTCTGTTGCAGCAGCCCGCGGCCGCGGTGGTGTCCGGACTGCCGCTGTTCACCAAGCCGCTGCGCACGCGGCTGCGCCTGGTGCAGGAAGCCTTCAAGCTGATGCTGCCGGGCGCGCCGTTCGTGCAGTTCACCTACGCGACGGTTTCGCCGATCCCGAAGGCGCTCGACCGCGTCCGGCAAGAGGCGTCCGATCGGGTCTGGTCGAACATTCCGCCGGCGCGCGTCTGGGTCTACCGCAAGGACTGACGCCGGCGGCGCAGCACGGCGGACGCTCGTCTCTCCTCGATCCGCTTTCGCGTACTCACGCGCGCCTCGCCGGTGCCTTGCGGCAAGGCCGAAAAACTCCGACTATTTGCGGCGTTCAAAAATCACCGGCGAATGCCGGAAATCAGGGAGGAGACCGATGCTGCGATTTCTTGCGGCCATTCTGGCCACCGTTGCACTTTGCGCCGGCGCGGCGCGCGCCGAGGTGAAGACCCAATGGGTCGAGTACAGCCACGGCGATGCCAAGCTCAAAGGCTATCTGGCCTACGACGACAAGGCGACCGGCAAGCGCCCTGCGCATCCTGATGATCCATGACCGCGCCGGCATGCAGCCGTACACGCTCAAGCACGCCGAGACCTACGCCGCGCTCGGCTATGTCGTGTTCGCGGCCGACTTCTTCGGCTACGGCCAGGGCATCCTGCCGAAGGACGTGCCGGAAGCGCAGGCGCAGATGGGGATCTACACCAAGGACCGCTCGCTGCTGAAGGCGCGCGCGCAGGCGGCCTACGATACGCTCGTCAAGAACCCGATGGTCGACGCCGCGCAAGGTCGCGATGATCGGCTACTGCTTCGGCGGCATGGTCGGCGTCGAGTTCGGCTCGACCGGCGTGCCGCTCGCCGGCAACGTCGCGATCCACGGCTCGTTCTTCGACCATCCGGCGGGATGGGCGCAGAACGCCAAGGGCAAGTTCCTGATCCTGCACGGCGCCGAGGACGCGCCGTTCCCGCTGCCCAAGGTCGAGGCCGAGGTGATCAACGAGCTGCGCAAGGCCAAGGTCGGCTTCCAGATGGAGGTCTACAGCGGCGCCAACCACGGCTTCTCGGTGCCGAAGAACAAGGACGAGGAGCGCGCCAACGCCCAGTCGATCGCCTCGACCGGGCGGTTCCTGAAAGAGATTTTCGCGCAGAACTAGGCGCAGCCTTCCGGTCGACGGTCTCCGTCATGCCCGCTTGCCGGGCATGACGGTTGGGCGCTTAATCTGCGCGCCGATTCACTGTCGTCGGATTCCTGGCGTCCCATGCCCGTCCCCAAAATCCTGGTCATTCCCGGCTCGCTGCGGGCGAAGTCGTTCAACGCGCGGCTGGCCGCGCTCGCCACCAAGGAATTCACCCTGGCGGACGCCGAGGTGACCCGCATCTCGCTCGCCGACTATCCGCTGCCGCTCTACGACGCCGACCTGCTCGAGAAGTCGGGACCGCCGTTCAACGCGCTCCAGCTCAAGCAGATGCTGGCCGCGCACAACGGCGTGTTCATCGCCAGCCCCGAATACAACGCGTCGCTGACGCCGCTGTTGAAGAATACCATCGACTGGATTTCGGTGGTGCGCGAGCGCGGCGAGCCGCCGCTCGCAGTGTTCCAGAACCGCGTGTTCGCGATCGGCGGCTGCTCGCCGGGCCGCTCCGGCGCCATGCAGTCGTGCATCGCGCTGCGCCAGGTGCTGGCGGCGGGCTGCCGCGCGCTGGTGATCGGCGAGCAGGTCAACGTGCCGAATGCCGGCGACGCCTTCGACGAGATGGACCAGCTCAAGGACAAGCGCGCCGCCGACCAGCTCAAGGCCGTGGTGCGCAAGCTGATCGAGACGGCGGCGATGTACGCGTGATCGGATCGCTCGGCCTGTAGGGCAGATGTGCCAGCGGGGGGACGACATGACATCCGCGTCGAGCCGGGCGATTGCCGCCGGCATGATCGGCAACGTGCTCGAATGGTACGACTTTGCGATCTACGGCTATTTTGCCGCGGCGATCGGCCACCACTTCTTCCCTCGCCAGGACAGCGTCGCGCAGTTGCTCGCCGCCTTCGCGGTGTTCGCGGTGGGCTATCTGGTGCGGCCGATCGGCGGCGCTCTGATCGGTCACATCGGCGATACCTATGGCCGCCGCGCCGCGCTCGTCGTCTCGGTCGCCGCCATGGCGGTGCCGACCTTCCTGATCGGCATCCTTCCCGGCTACGAAGTCCTTGGGATCGCGGCGCCGGTCATGCTCGTACTGTTGCGCATGATCCAGGGATTGTCGGTTGGCGGCGAGTACACCAGCTCGATGGTGTTTCTGGTCGAGCATGCACCGCCTGGCCGTCGCGGATTGATGGGCGCCGTCACCGGCTGCGGGACGACGGTCGGCATCCTTCTCGGCTCGGGCGTCGGCGCGCTGGTCGCCGCCATGATGACGACCGAGACACTCGACGCGTGGGGATGGCGCATCCCGTTCATCCTCGGCATCGTCGTCGGCTTCGCCGGCTTCATGCTGCGCCGCCACGTCGCCGACGAAGCGCCGCGGGAGCGCGGCGCGCGCAGCCCGGTCGTCGAGACCGTGCGGAACCATTGGCGGCTGGTGTTGCAGCTCGCCGGGCTGTCGGTGTTCAACGCGGTGAGCTTCTACGTCATGTTCGTCTACGTGGCGAGCTGGATCCAGACCGCCGACGGCATTGCGCCGGCGAGCGCGCTCGCGATCAATACCATCAGCATGCTGGCCTTGTTGCCGGTGCTGCTGATCTCCGGATGGCTGTCCGACCGTTACGGCCGCAAGCCGGTCCTGATCGCTGCGACCGTCCTCACGATCGCGGTCGCGGTGCCCCTGTTCTGGATGATGTACCACCCGGCGCCGGTTCTGATCCTGCTCGGACAGACCGGCTTCGGCGTGCTCATCGGGCTGTTTGGCGGCACGCAGCCGGCGGTCATGGTGGAGGCTGCGCCGGCGCGCATCCGCTGCACGGCAGTTGCGCTCGGTTACAATGTCAGTCTTGCGGTGTTCGGAGGTTTGACGCCGCTGGTGGCGACCTGGCTGGTCGAGCGGACCGCCAACGAACTCGCGCCCGCCTATCTGATCATGGCGGCGGCGGCGGTCTCGTTGTTCGCGGTCTTGCGCATGCGGCCGGCCTAGGGGACATTGCGCGGCAACAAGGGAGGCACGAGTGACCATCGCTGCGCGTGACCGCCTGATCGTCGCGCTGGACGTGCCGTCCGTCGCGCAGGCGGAGGCGCTGGTCGCCAAGCTCGGCGAATCGGCGTCGTTCTACAAGATCGGCTATCAGCTCGCTTATGCGGGCGGCATCGATTTCGCGCGCGTGCTGGCGAGCGCCGGCAAGCAGGTGTTTCTGGATCTCAAGCTGCACGACATCGGCAACACCGTCGCCAAAGGCGTCGAGAGCGTCGCCAGGCTCGGCGCGACGTTCCTGACCGTGCATGCCTATCCGCAGACCATGCACGCGGCGGTCGATGCGCGCGCCGGTTCGAACTTGCGCGTCCTCGCGGTCACGGTGCTGACCTCCTACGACGACGCCGACCTCGCCGCCGCCGGCTACGATTTCACCGTCACCGAGCTGGTGGCCGAGCGCGCCGCGCAGGCGCGCGACATCGGTGTCGACGGGCTGGTCTGCTCGGGCGAGGAGGCGGCTGCGCTGCGCGCCATCGCCGGGCGCGGCATGGTGCTGGTGACGCCGGGCATCCGGCCGGCCGGCGCCGAGGCCGGCGACCAGAAGCGCGTCATGACGCCGGCCGCCGCGATCGCCGCCGGTGCCGACTATCTGGTGGTCGGCCGGCCGATCGTCGCGGCGGCCGATCCGAAGGCTGCGGCGGATGCGATCGTCGGCGAGATTGCGCGCGCGATGATAAATAACGGGAGCGCAGCGATGCCAAGGGCTATTGGATTCCGCACATCGACGTGAAAAATCCGGAAGGATACAAGGGCTACATGGCGGCGACGCCGGACGCGCATCGCAAGTATTCCGGTGTCGCGCTGGTGCGCGGCGGCGCGATCCAGGTGCTCGAAGGCAAGGCGCGCTCGCGCAACGTCCTGCGCCAGTTCAATTCCTACGAGGACGCGCTCGCCTGCTACCGTTCGCCCGAGTATCAGCGCGCCAAGCCGTTGCGCCTTCCGAATGCCGACAGCGATTTCGTGATCGTCGAGGGCTACGACGGTCCGCAGCCGGAGCCGATCGGCACGCCGCCGGCTGCGACCGGCAAGAAGGGCTATTGGATCGGCCACGTCGATGTGAGCAATCCGGACGCCTACAAGCCCTACACGGTCGCGAATGCCGTGCCGTTCGGAAAATTCGGTGCGCGCTTCCTGGTGCGCGGCGGACGCCACGAGGTGACGGAAGGTCACGCCCGCGCCCGCACCGTGGTGATGGAATTCCCGAGCTACGAGGCGGCGCTGGCCTGCTACCGCTCGCCGGAATACCAGGCGGCGGCCGCGCTCCGCAAAGGCGCCGCCGAGATCGATCTCGTCGCGATCGAAGGCTACGACGGCGATCCGCACTGATCGTACGGGAGCAAGGCGCATGGCGAAGGGATACTGGGTCGCGCACATCGATGTCCGCGATCCGGAGGCTTACAAGATCCTACCAGGCGACGATCGCCGAGGTGTTCCGCAAGCATCGCGGCCGCTATCTGGTGCGCGCCGGCGCCTTCGAGTCCAAGGAAGGCGCGAATCGCAGCCGGCACGTCGTGGTCGAGTTTCCGAGCTACCAGGCCGCGCTCGACGCCTATCGCTCGCCCGAAGGCCAAGCGGCTGCCGCGATGCGTCAGGCCAACGCGGACACCAATCTGCTCGTGATGGAAGGCTACGACGGCCCGCAACCGTCGGAATGAAACTCCGGGAGGGCACCATGCGCGCATTGCTGGTCCTGCTCGTCGTGCTCTGCGGCTCGCCCGCGCTGGCGCAATCGCCGACCGCCGAGCAGAAGGCGCAGGTCGCGCCGGCCGGCGCGCTGCGCGCTGCGATCGTCAAGATTCCGTTCCTGGCGAAGCAGGATGCCGGCGGCGCGCTCAAGGGAGTGGCGCCCGAACTCGCCGAAGCGATGGCGCGGATTCTCGGCGTGCCGTACCAGCCGGTCGCCTTCGACAGCCCGAACGCCGGCATCAAGGCGCTGCGCGACGGCGCTGCCGACGTCACGTTCCTGGCGCCGACGCCCGAGCGCGCCGGCCTGATCGATTTCGCTCCGGCCTTCATGCAGATGGAGGTGACGCTGATCGTGCCCGGCGCTTCGCCGATCCAGACTTTGGCCGATGCCGACCAGCCGGGCCGCAGGATCGTGGTCTATGAGCGCACCGCCAACGACGAGATGGTGCAGAAGCGGCTGACGCGCGCCACGATCGTGCGGGTGCCGCTGTTCGGCTGGAAGCAGGCATTCGAGATGGTCAGGGCCGGCAGGCCGACGCCTATGTCGACCTGCGCGACCAGCTCGTGAGCCACCAGTCGGAGCTGCCGGGATCGCGCATCATCGCCGAGAGCCTCGGGCGCAACGCGATGGCGATCGGATATCGCAAGGACGCTCCGCTCGCCGCGATGTTCATGCGGCAGTTCACCGACACGGTCGTGCTCACGGGCACGGTCAGGAGCGCGATCGAGCGGGCGGGGATCAAGGGCGCTGTCGTCCCCAACCGCGAGCTTTGAGCGTTCGGCGCGGCTGCGGTTGCTTTCCTTCGGCGCGCCCTGCCGCTATACCCGCGGCGATTGACCGGGAGAGATGCGATGTCCGACATGCGGCTGGTGGTGGCGGGCGCCGGCGGGCGCATGGGGCGCACGCTCATCCATGCGATCGCCGCCACCAAGGGGCTGACGCTTGCGGGCGCCGCCGATGCGCCGGGCTCGGCGGTGATCGGCCGCGACGCCGGCGAACTCGCCGGATCTCGGCAAGAACGGCGTCACGGTCGGCAGCCGACATCGAGGCGCTGCTCGCCAAGGCCGACGGCCTGCTCGACTTCACCATCCCGGCCGCGACGGTTGCGTATGCGGAGATCGCGGCGCGCCTCGGCCGCGTGCACGTGATCGGCACCACCGGGCTCTCGGGCGAGAACGAGAAGCTGGTCGCGGCGGCCGCGCAAGCGCGCCGTGATCGTCAAGTCCGGCAACATGAGCATGGGCGTCAATCTGCTCGGCCGCGCTGGTCAAGCGCGTGGCCAAGACGCTGGACGAGGATTTCGACATCGAGGTGCTCGAAATGCACCACAACAAGAAGATCGACGCGCCGTCCGGCACCGCGCTGATGCTCGGCCAGGCGGCGGCCGACGGCCGCGGCGTCGATCTCGGCCAGCGCTCGCAGCGCGGCCGCGACGGCCACACCGGCGCGCGCAATCCGGGCGACATCGGCTTTGCCTCGCTGCGCGGCGGCACCGTGGTCGGCGATCACACGGTGGTGTTCGCCGGACCGGCGGAGCGCATCGAGCTCGTCGCACAAGGCCGAGGACCGCATGATCTTCGCGCGCGGCGCGCTGCGCGCAGCGCTGTGGGCGCGCTCGCAGAAGCCCGGGCTTTATTCGATGGCGGATGTGCTGGGGTTGGGGAGCATTTAGCAGACAGCGGCCAGGCTCGCTGATCCGCTTCGCCCCCGTTGCAGGCGAGAGGAGCGAGGGCGAAGCTGCACGAGCTCTGGCCTGCTCCTGCCCGCCTGCGCGGGCGACGGAACGCGACAGTGTGGGCGGCCGTCTCACCCCGCCAGCAGCGACGCGCCCGTCATCTCCTTGGGCTTCGGCAGATCCATCAGTTCGAGCAAGGTCGGCGCGATGTCGGCGAGGCACCCTTCCGCCACCAGCGACGCGGTTGCGCGCGCCGGTGAGCAGCAGCGGCACCGGATTGGTGGTGTGCGACGTGTGCGGGCCGCCGGTCGCAGGATCGCGCATCATCTCGCAGTTGCCGTGGTCGGCGGTGACGAGGAGCGCGCCGCCCGCGCGCTCGACGGCGTCGGCGATCTGACCGAGCCCTGCGTCGACCGTCTCCACCGCCTTGATGGCGGCCGGCAGGCTGCCGGTGTGCCCGACCATGTCGGGATTGGCATAGTTGAGCACGATCAGGTCGTACTTGCCGGAGCGGATCGCCTCCACCGCCTTGGCGGTCAGCTCGGGCGCCGACATTTCCGGCTGCAGGTCGTAGGTCGCGACCTTGGGCGACGGCACCATGATGCGGTCCTCGCCGGCGATAAGGCTGCTCGCGCCCGCCGTTGAGGAAGTACGTGACGTGCGGATACTTCTCGGTCTCCGCCATGCGCAGCTGCGTGCGGCCGGCGGCGGCGACCACCTCGCCCAGGATGTTCGGGAAGCTCTGCGGCGCGAAGATCGTCGCCATCAGCTTGTCGAGGTCGTCGGAATATTGCGCCATGCCGACGGCGGCGGCGAAGCGCACCACGCGCTTGCGCGGGAAGCCGGCGAACGCCGGATCGAGCATCGCGCCGAGAATTTCGCGCACGCGGTCGGCGCGGAAGTTGAAGCACAGCACGCCGTCGCCGTCCTGCATGCCGCGATAGTCGCCGATCACCGCCGGCAGGATGAACTCGTCGAACTGCTTCTTCGGCGTAAGCCGTCGGCGATCACCGCCTGCGGGTCGGGAAAGCGCGGCCCTTCGGCCTCGACGATCGCGTCGTAGGCCTTCTGCACGCGCTCCCAGCGCTTGTCGCGGTCCATCGCGTAATAGCGCCCGCAGACGGTGGCGACCGGCACCGATTTCGGCAGCGCGGCGGCAAGCCGCCTGAGATCGTCGCCGGCCGATTGCGGCGGCGTATCGCGCCCGTCGGTGAGCGCATGGACGACGGTCTTCACGCCGGCGTCGGTGAGGATCTTCGCCAGCGCCGCCGCGTGGTCCTGGTGCGAGTGCACGCCGCCGGGCGACACGAGGCCGATCAGGTGGCAGGTGCCGCCGCTCGCCTTGAGCTTGGCGATCAGGCCGGTGAGCGCCGGCATGCCGCGCGATCTCGCCCGACGCGACGGCGTCGCCGATGCGCGGCAGGTCCTGCATCACCACCCGGCCGGCGCCGATGTTCAGGTGCCCGACCTCGGAATTGCCCATCTGGCCGTCGGGCAGGCCGACGTTGCGGCCGTCGGTTCGCAAAAAGCCGCGCGGCCCGGCGCTCCACAGCCGGTCGAACGTGGGCGTCCTGGCCTGGCGCACGGCGTTGTCGGCCGCCTCCTCGCGCCAGCCCCAACCGTCGAGGATGACCAGCATGACGGGTCGGCGTGCCTGCATGTCGAAAGTGTCCTTTCGCCCACCAACTAATTGAAATCGGCAGGGGTATCCAGAGATTTTCACCGTCGCACGGTTCTACCTCCGCCCTCATCCTGAGGAGCGCGAAGCGCGTCTCGAAGGATGGGCCGGCCACGCTCGATAGGCCGAAGCCGAATGCTCTTGGTCCCAGTTTGGGACCATGCTATGCTGGGACGTGAGGATTATTGCGCTCAGTACGCTCAAGGCCTTCCTCGGGCGAAGCCCTGGCTATGCCGATGCGCGCGAACCGGTCATGGCCTGGTACCGGCAGGTCCGGGACGCGGATTGGTCGGAACCGGCGGACATCAAGCGGGACATCCGCAGCGCGAGCATTCTCAAAGACGGTCGTGCAGTCTTCAATGTTGCCGGCAACAAATATCGTATCGTCGTGTGGATCAATTATCCGTATCGCGTGGTCTACGTCCGCTTCATCGGAACGCACCGGCAATACGACAGCATCAACGCTCAGACAGTGTGAGACGGTCATGGACATTACGCCAATCAAGACCAGGCGGGACTATCGCCGGGTGCTCAAGGAAATCGAAGGGTTGATGGGGGCGAAGCGCAACTCGCCCGAAGGCGACCGGCTCGATGTGCTGGTGACCTTGGTCGAGGCTTTCGAGCAGAAGCATTACGCGCTTGACCTCCCGGATCCGGTGGAAGCGATCAAGTATCATATGGACCAGCAAGGACTTCAGCCGCGCGACCTGATTCCTTACATCGGCAGCCGCAATCGTGTGCACGAGGTACTCAACCGCAAGCGCCCCCTTACGCTCAAGATGATTTGGCGCTTGCACCAAGGGCTGGGAATTCCGGCGGAGTCGCTCATCAAGGCGGCGTGACTGGCGGGCCCGGCGTACATTCCCGTGTAAGCGGGAAGCCAGTCTTCGGCGAGCAAAGCCGGGTCTCCGCTTTCGCGGGGGCGGCCAGCGAGTTGGCAGAGGCAATCCGTGTCCGCCGTACCACACGCGCGGAAATTCCGTCCGCCGCGATGGTTAATCCTGGTGATAGCGAATCATCGCGCGCCGCTTCTCCTGTAGGATGACGCTTCGGCGTCTTGCGGCTGGGGGGCTGACTTGACCGTACATAAACTCCTGCCCGCGCTCGCGGGACTGCTGGCCTGTGCGTTGCCGGCCGCGGCCGGCGTCGAGCGCCCGCCGCAGTTCATCGTCATGGCGTTCGACAACTGCACCGAGCTCGAGCGCTGGCAGGAGCTCACCGACTTCGCCGCCGAGATGAACAAGGACGGCGACAAGCTCCACTTCACGTTCTTCGTCAGCGGCATCAATTTCATCGCCGACGCCAACCGCAAGGTCTACGAAGGTCCGCACCAGCCGCGCGGCGCGTCGCGGATCAATTTTGGCGGCACGCCGGCCGATGTCGCCCGCCGCGTCGACTACGTGAACGCGCTGCACCGCAGCGGCCACGAGATCGCCTCGCATGCGGTCGGCCATTTCAACGGCGCGTCCTGGTCGGCCGGCGACTGGGACAAGGAGTTCCGCTCCTGGAGCGGGCTGGTCGAGAACGTCGGCCCCAACAACGGCCTCCCGGAGGCGAAGCTCGACATCGCGCCCGCGCAGGTGATCGGTTTCCGCGCGCCCTATCTCGCCAAGGGCGCGGGCCTGTTTGCGGCGCTCAAGGGCAACGGCTTCCGCTACGACACCAGCGGCGTCGGCCGCTCCGACGAATGGCCGCTGAAGATCGACGGCATCTGGCGCTTCAATCTGGCGATGCTGAAGATTGCCGGCACCGGCAAGGGCACGCTGTCGATGGACTACAATTTCTTCGTGGCGCAGTCGCGCGGTGCGGCCGATCCGCGCCGCATCGCCGAAGCGCGCGACCAGACGCTCGCCACCTACCTGCAGTATTTCAAGACCAGCTATGCGGGCAACCGCGCGCCGCTGCACATCGGGCATCATTTCTTCGGCTATCAGCACGGCGCCTACAACGAGGCGCTGAAGATCTTCGCCCGCAACGTCTGCGGCCTGCCGGAGGTGCAGTGCGTCACCTACGCCAAGCTCGCCGACTTTATGGATGGGCAGAACGCCGAGACGCTGGCGGCCTACCGCAAGGGCGAATTCGCCCGCGCCGAGACGCCGGTGCTGAATGTGGCGGAAGCGCCGGTCGAGCCGGTCGTCGCCGCGCCGCCGCCAAACATGCTTGTCGTCCCCGCGAAAGCGGGGACCCAGTCTCGCAAGACTGGATTCCCGCTTACGCGGGAATGACACCGTCTGTGCCGCGAGTTCGGTCGGCTCCCTCTCCCGCTTGCGGGGGAGGGGACGCTGTGGCGCGGTCGGTAGTCCAAAGGCGCGTGCCGCGTTCAGCCCGCCCGCGCCGCCTCCCAGCCGAGCATGGCGCGCTTGCGCGTCAGGCCCCAGTGATAGCCGGTGATGTCGCCCGACTTGCCGAGCACGCGGTGACACGGCACCACGAATGACAGCGGGTTCTTGCCGACCGCGGCGCCGACCGCGCGCGACGCCTTCGGCTTCTCGATCTTGGCCGCGATGTCCGAATAGGTGGTGGCGCGGCCCATCGGGATTTTCATCAGCGTCTCCCACACCCGCACCTCGAAATCGGTGCCGATGAGCACGACGCGCAGCGGCTCGTCGGCCTGCCAGCGCCTGGGATCGAACACCCGCCGCGCCAGCAGCGCGGTGCGGGCGCTGTCTTCGACGTAGCGCGCGTTCGGCCAGCGGCCGCGCATGTCGGCGAGCGCGGCCTTCTCCTTGCCGTCGTCCGCGAAGGCGAGGCCCGCGAGCCCGCGCTCGGTCGCCATCACCAGCGCGATGCCGAACGGGGAGGGGTGGAAGCCGTACGAGATGGTCGCGCCTTCGCCGCCGGTCTTCCATTCGCCCGGCGACATCGCCTCGTGGGTGACGAACAGGTCGTGCAGCCGTCCCGGTCCCGGACAGCCCGACCTCGAACGTGGTGTCGAGCACGCTCGCGGAATCGCGCAGCAATTGCCGCGCGCGGTCGAGCGTCAGCGCCTGCAGGAACGCCTTGGGCGTGATGCCGGCCCAGCGGCGGAACAGGTGGTGCAGTTCGGTCGGCGTCACGCCGGCGGCTTCGGCGATGGTCTCGATCTCGGGCTGTTCGCGCCAGTTGCCGCGGATATGCGCGATGGCGCGGCGCACGACGTCGTAGTCGGCGGCGGCGTTGGCGAACGGCGTCAGGTCGTGCGGGCGGTCGGGCGAGAGCATGGCGGTCTCCATCGGTTGCTCTCCATCTAGGCCGCCAGCGTCGCAGCGCCCACCCGATTTCTGGGCGCTTGTCTTATCCCTCCTCCCGCTGCGGGGAGGGTCCGCGCGAAGCGAGGCGGGTGGGAGTCTTAGCAGCTGAAGACCGCTCCCCACCCGGCTCGCTTCGCTCGCGCACCCTCCCCCTGCGGGGGAGGGATAATCCGTCGTCACTCGAACGCCGTCCGCGTCGGCCCGCGCTTCGCCTCGCCGAGCGCCGCCGAGAGCGCGTGCGCGAACGTCGCCTTCTCCTCCGCACCCAAAAAGCCCGCGATCGGCAGCTTGCGGCCGTGCGAGACCAGGAACAGCCGCTCGATGCCGAACTCCTCGTGCACGACGCGCTCGAGCCGCACCCAGATCGGGTTGAGCGTCCATTCCCGGATGCGGCCGTGGAAGCTGACCTTGCGCACGGTCAGCTCGGACGGCGTGATGGTGACCTGCTCGTAGGCGCGCGCGTCGCGATAGTTGATGCGGAACGCCACATAGACCAGCAGCACCTCGAGCCCGCAGAAGCCGAGCACCGGCCAGGCGCCCTTGAGCAGGAAATAGAACCCGGTCGCGAAGCTCGCGCCGCCGAGGATCAGCATGAAGATCAGAAAGCCGCGCGGCCCGAGCGAGCGGTTCGGCGTCAGCACTGCCGAAAACAGCGGGGGTTCGCCCTTGCGGTCGTTGTCGTGAGTCATCGCCGCCAGTATACGGGAACAATGGCCAGCAAAAAACCTCGCAAGCAGGCGCGGCGCAAGACCCGGAACAAGACCCCGGATAAGACCGGGAACAAGACCCGCAAGGCCGCCGCGGTCAAAGGTCCGGACAAGCGCGCCAAGGCCGGCAAGACGGCCGCAACCGGCGCGCCGCCGCCCTGGACCGCCGCCGAGATCGCGGAGGCCTTCCGCCGGTTCCAGGCCGCCGAGCCCAAACCCATGGGCGAACTCATCCACGTCAATCCGTTCACGCTGCTGGTCGCGGTGGTGCTGTCCGCGCAGGCGACCGACGCCGGCGTCAACAAGGCGACGCCGGCGCTGTTCGCCGCCGCCGACACGCCCGAGAAGATGGCGGCGCTCGGCGAGGCGCGGGTGCAGGACTTCATCAAGACCATCGGGCTGTTCCGCACCAAGGCCAAGAACGTGGTCGCGCTGTCGCAGAAGCTCCTGGCCGAGCACGGCGGCGAGGTGCCGCGCACCCGCGAGGCGCTGCAGGAATTGCCCGGCGTCGGCCGCAAGACCGCGAACGTGGTGCTGAACATCGCGTTCGGCGAGCCGACCATCGCGGTCGACACCCACATCTTCCGCATCGGCAACCGCACCGGCATGGCGCCCGGCAAGGACCCGCTCGAGGTCGAGATGAAGCTCGATGCGGTGGTGCCGGCGCAATACAAGCTGCACGCCCACCACTGGCTGATCCTGCACGGCCGCTACGTCTGCGTCGCGCGCAAGCCGCTGTGCGAGAAATGCATCATCGCGGATCTGTGCAAGTGGCCGGGCAAGACCGTCAGCGCGTGAGCTACGACGCTTGAGTTGCGACGGACATCCCTCCCCCGAAGGGGGAGGGTGGCTGCGAGCGCGAGTGGCGGCCGGGTGGGGAGCGCGCCGTCGATCGGCAAGGCTCGACCCGCCGCGCTTACGGCTCGCACCCTCCCACTGCGCGGAGAGGGTCAGTCGGCCTAGCTGGCGCCCCAATCGGCGGTCATCTAATATCGCAGCAATTCAAAGGGGTTGGCCGCATGGCTCTGCCGGTCGGAAAGATCGTCCTTGGCGCGGTGGTGGTCGCCGGCTCGTTCGCCGGCGCGATCCTGGTGATGAATCTGTTTTCGCCGAGCCGCGACGAGAAGCGGCCGGTGCTGGTGCAGGTGCCGCCGCTCAAGCCGGTCAGCCGCTCTTCGGTCATCGTGACGCCGGCCGCGATCGCGCTCACCGCCATCCGCGACGCCATGGAGCAGGCGGCGCCGAAGAATCTCGACGGCAAGCGCGACAACCCGATCTCGCAATTGCTGAAGAACGCCGAGATCGGCTGGACCGTCGCGCGCGGGCCGCTCGCGGTCGCGGGCCGGCCCGAGGCGCTCGCCGTCACCGCGCCGCTCACCGGCACGTTCCGCGCGACCGGGCAGCTCGCCACCCAGGCCGGCAACATCACCGGCGCGATCGGCGGCCTGCTGGGCGGCATCGCTCGGGCAGCAGGCGCAGGGCCTGACCGAGAAGACGCTCGACCAGCGCGCCGACATCCGCGGCAACATCACCGTCACGTCGCGCCCGAACATCCTGCCGGCGTGGCGGATCGAGCCCAATCTCGCCGCGCAGGTGTCGATCGCCGATGCATCGCTGTCGGTGGTGGGCGTGCGCCTCAACGTCGGCAACGAGGTCAAGCCGCTGCTCGACAAGGCCGTCAACGAGCAGGTGACGGCCTTGCAGGGCAAGGTGCGCAACGATCCGTTCCTGGAAGTGATCGCGCGGCGCGAATGGGCCAAGCTGTGCCGTTCGATCTCGCTCGGCGCGGCCGCGCGCCGACCTGCCCAATCTCTGGCTGGAGATGCGGCCGACCCGCGCCTATGCGGCGCAGCCGCGCATCGACCAGTCCGCGCTCACGCTCACCATCGGCGTGCAGGCCGAGACCCGCATCGTGCCGAACGAGACCAAGCCGACCTGCCCGTTCCCGGCGCAGCTCGAGCTCGTGCCGCAGCTCGATCAGGGCCGCGTCAATCTGGCGGTGCCGATCGACATGCCGTTCCCGGAGCTCAACCGCCTGCTGGAGGCGCAGCTCAAGGGCAAGACGTTCCCCGAGGACAAGGCCGGCGCGTTCGCCGTCACCGTGCGCGGCGTGAAGATCGCCGCCTCCGGCGACCGGCTGCTGATCTCGCTGCGCGTCAAGGCGAGCGAGAACAAGAGCTGGTTCGGGCTCGGCGCCGAGGCGACCGTGCACGTCTGGGGAAAGCCGGTGCTCGACCGCGAGCGGCAGATCCTGCGGCTCGCCGACATCGCGCTCGACGTCGACTCGGAGGCCGCCTTCGGCATCCTCGGCGCCGCCGCGCGCGCCGCGGTGCCTTATCTGGAGCAGGCGCTGGCCGACAACGCGGTGGTCGATCTCAAGCCGCTCGCCGCCAGCGCGCGCAAGAGCATCGAGGCGGCGGTCGCCGACTTCCGCAAGGGCGGCGACGGCGTGCGCGTCGATGCGGCGGTCACCGCGCTGCGCCTGGTCGGGATCGAGTTCGATTCCACCACGCTGCGCGTGATCGCGGAGGCCGACGGCACCGTCAAGGTCGCGGTCAGCAAGCTGCCGCAGTAGCTAGGACCGCCGCGCCGCCTCGATCAGCTGCGGATTGCGCCGCGACAGCCCTTTGTGCAAATGCACCATCAGCGCCATGCCGAACAGCGGCGTGGCCAGATTGACCACCGGGATCGACACGAACAGCGCGATCAGCAGGCCGGCGGCGAACACCATGGCCTGGTTCGCCTTGCGCATCGCCTTGGCCTCGGCCGGCGGCCGGTAGCGCATGGCGGCGAGCTCGAAATATTCGCGGCTCAACAGATACGCGGCGGCGAGAAAGAAGATCACCACGCCGAGCCCGCGACCAGCAGGAACGGCACCGCCAGCAGATAGACCAGCACCGAGAACAGCGCGGTCCGGCTGCCCTCGATCCCCGCGCGCAGGACCGGCAGCGGCGTGCCGACGGGCTCGTCCGGATAGTAGGTGCGCTCGACCTCGAGCGCGATCTCGTCGACGAAGAAGCTCGCCACCAGCGCGGTCACCGCCGGCATCAGGAAGACCGAGCCGACGATGACGCCGAGCCCCGCCGCGATCGACAGGATCCAGGCCAGGACCGTGAGCGGCGTGTGCGCGTTCGGCCCGAGCACGCTTTCGGCCCAGCCTTCGCCGGCGGTCGCGAACCAGGTCAGCGCATAAAACACGCCGACCCCGATCAGCACGATCAGCACCAGCGCCATCGCGATGGCCTTCAGCAGCACCGCCCGGAACGGCGGCGAGAACATCTGGGTCAGCGCCTTGACGGCGGCATCGAGCATCGAAGACCTCCAACGCGATCTCCGCAGACGTAGCGATGGCGGCGCGCCGCGGCAAGACGCGCGGTCACGCGCTTGTTACGATTCGCCGCCCCGCACGCTGCATTTGTCGCGGCCATCCGGCGGCCGGCGGCGGGGCAAAGGATTTGCGGGAAATCGGCCGTTCCGGCATGGTGTCGCCCGGCCACGATCATCATCATGAAACGTCTGACCCGCCGCACCTTCCTTGCCGCCTCCGCCGCCGCTATCGGCGCGGGGCCGGCGTTCGCTGCGCCGCGTCCGCCCCCGCAGCCGCCCGGGCCGGCGGAGGCGCCGCGCTCCGGCCAGGTCGAGGTGGTGGTGGTCGGCGCCGGCGCCGCCGGCATCGCGGCGGCGCGGCGGCTTGCGGCGTCGAAGGTGCGCGTGGTGCTGGTCGAGGCCGCGAACGTGCGCCGGCGGGCGCTGCATCACCGACACCACCACGTTCGGCGTGCCCTACGACCGCGGCGCGCATTGGATCTACGCCTCCGACATCAATCCGGTGGCGAAGCTCGCGGCCCAGGTCGGCGTCGACATCTATCCGGCGCCGCCGGGCCAGCGCCTGCGCATCGGCCGGCGCTTCGCCCGCGAGGGCGAGATCGAGGATTTCCTGTCGAACATCGTGCGCGCCAACAGCGCGATCGCCGACGTCTCGTCGCGCGGCCGGGCCGATATCTCGGCCGACAAGGCGCTGCCCAAGGACATCACCGACTGGCGCGCGACCATCGATTTCGTGCTCGGCCCCTATGGCTGCGCGCACGATCTCTCGGAAGTCTCGACCTACGATCTCGCGCGCATGGTCGCGCACGACAACAATGCGTTTGCGCGGCAGGGCTTCGGCGCGCTGCTGACCAAGCTCATTCCGCCCGCCACGCTCATCACCGGCGCGCCCGTCAACCGGATCGGCTGGTGGGGCCGCGGCTGGATCGAGGTCGAGACCAGCCGGGGCACCTACCAGACGCGCGCCGTCATCGTGACGGCGTCGACCAACGTGCTGCTCGCCAACAAGATCCGCTTCCAGCCGGACATTCCGAAGCGGCACCTCGATGCACTGAACAGGCTCAAGCTCGGCAGCTTCGATCAGATCGCGCTGGAAATGCCGGGCAATCCGCTCGGCCTGCGCTCCGACGAGCTGATGTACGAGAAGTCGGAAAGCCGGCGCACCGCGATGATCTTCGGCAATATCGCCGGCAGCGCGATCTGCACGGTCGGCGTCGGCGGCAATTTCGGCCGCGACCTTTCCGCCAAGGGCGAGAAGGAGATGATCGACTTCGCGCTGACGTGGCTGGAGGGACTCTACGGGACCGATTTCAGATCGCAGGTGAAGCGCAGCTACGCCAGCCGCTGGAACCACGAGCCATGGGTGCTCGGTGCGACTTCGACCGCCACGCCCGGCGGACAGCCGATGCGCAAGGTGCTGATGGAGCCGCTCAACAACCGCGTGTTCCTGGCCGGCGAGGCGGCGCACGAGACGCTGTGGGGCACGGTCGGCGGCGCCTGGGAATCGGGCGAGCGCGCCGCCGAGGCGGTGCTCAGGACGTTCGGGCGGCGATGACGACGAGGCCGAAGGCGCTGATCGCCTGGTCGAGCGGCAAGGACAGCGCCTGGGCGCTGCATGAGGCGCGCCGCGCCGGCGACTGCGAGATCGTCGGCGCGCTCACCACCGTGACCGAGACCTTCGACCGCGTCAGCATGCACGGCGTGCGCAAGGAAATCTTGCTGGCGCAGCTCGACGCCGCGCGCCTGCCGCCGACCCTGGTGCACATCCCGTATCCGTGCCCGAACGAGGTCTACGAGGCGCGCATGGCGGCGGCGCTCGCGCAGGCGAAAGCGGCCGGCGTCACGCAGGTGATCTTCGGCGACCTGTTTCTGGAAGACGTGCGCGCCTATCGCGAGCAGAAGCTCGCCGGCACCGGCATCGCGCCGGTGTTTCCGCTGTGGGGGCGACCGACCGCCGCGCTGGCGCGCGAGATGATCGACGCCGGGGTGGAGACCTATCTGGTCTGCGTCGATCTCAAGCAACTGCCGAAGTCATTCGCCGGCCGGCGCTTCGATCGTGCGCTGCTCGACGAGCTGCCGGCGGGCGCGGACCCGTGCGGCGAGAAGGGCGAATTTCATTCCTGCGTGGTCGCGGGGCCGATGTTCTCGCACGCCATTCGCGGTGACGGTGGGTGAGACGATCGAGCGCGACGGCTTCGCCTATGCGGATATCGCCGCCGACAGGGCCGCATCCGAGCGAGGCCGTTGACAATCGCGATCCTGCAGTGAGAGGCTCGGCGCAAAATACGACCGTCGGTTGCGCCCGAGCCGGACCGAACGGATATCAAAATGTTCGGGGAGGAACGCCAATGAGGACGAGCAGCATCTCGACGATTGCCGCATTGGGTCTCGCGGCAAACTTTGCCTTTGGCGCGGCTGCGATCGCGCAACAGGTCAAGCACTATCGCTTCGCCCACGATCAGCAGCTCAATTCCGGCTACAGCATCGCCTACGACCTGTTTTCCGCCAAGCTCAAGGACTTGAGCAAGGGCACAATGCTGGTCGATCAATATCCCGGCGCGCAACTGGGCCAGGAACCGCAGATCCTCCAACTGGTCCGGTCCGGCGACATCGATTTCGCCGTCGTGTCGTCGGCCAACACTGCGACGATCTCGCCGCAGGCCGGCGTCATGTCGCTGCATTTTCTCTTCCGATCGGAGGAGCACAATATCAAGTCGCTCGGCGACCCTAAAATATTCGAAGCCATCCGCGACATGATCGACGGCACGACGCAGGGCATCCACGCGATCGCGCTCGGCACGCAGGGCTTCCGTCACCTTTACGGCAAGAAGGAAATTCGCAAGGTCGACGACCTCAAGGGCGTCAAGGTGCGCGTCCAGGCGACCGCGACCGAGGACACCATGTTCCCGGCCTATGGCGCGCAGACCGTGCACATGCCGTTCGGCAGCGTCTATACCTCGTTGCAGACCGGTGTCGTCGATTTCGCCGAGAATGCGGTCAATGTCTATCTCATCAACAAGCACTACGAAGTCGCGCCGGTGCTGTCGATGAGCGAGCATGAGGCCAACAATTGCATCGTCTGGATCAGCGACAAGCTGTGGCAGAACCTCAATGCCGAGCAACGGCAATGGGTCTTGACCGCCGCCCGGGACGTGAGTGCGCAGGAGCCGGCCAAGGCCTACGGGCTCGAGAAGACGGCCGCGACCAAGCTCAAGACGATGGGCGTCAAGATCGTTCCCGACGTCGACAAGGCCGGTTTCCAGAAGATCGCCAACTCCTATCTCGACAAGCTAGCCAAGGAACTTGGCCCACACGCCGACAAGGTCAAAACGTTGATCCGCTCGATCAACTGACACGCGAACAGGGACGCGCCGGCGAGGGCGGTCTTTCCTTGCCTGTTGTGGGGGACGATGGGTATCGCCGACAAGCTCGTGCTCGGCCGACAGCGTCATCTCAAATGGCGAGCGTTCGACTGGCTCGAACTGATCCTGATGATCGTTTGCGGGCTGATGCTCGCGGGCTTTTGTCTTTCGGTTTCGTTCGACATCCTGACGCGGATCATCGGCCATCCGTGGCTTTGGCTCCAGGAGGTCACGTCGACGCTCTTCATCTACGGGATATTTGCCGGTAGCGCGGCGGCCACCCGGCGAAACGATCATCTCTATCTGACCGCGTTCGCCGAGGCGATGCACGGGTCCGCGCGCGTTGCCGTTGAGATTGCCACGCGCCTCGTGGTGCTGGCAGTCGCCGGCTGCCTGATCTATTTTGGTTACATCAATTTCTTGCGCGGATTCGGCAGCTTCCGCCTGCCATCGAACACGCCGATCGCCTCGCTTTACGCGGCAATTCCGCTTGCCGGCGTTCTGATCGCGCTGTTCACGGTCGAGCAGATCGTCAACGGTTGCCGGCACGGTTTCAATCACCCCGAGCCGGAAGAGCTGAACCCAGTCGCGCCGATCGACGCGAGCGAAATCGGGAGGCCGGGTACGTGAGCCCTCCCGTCGTCCTCGTCCTCATGACGTTCTGTTTTCTGTCGTTCGGGTACCTCGGGGTGCCGGTGCCGTTCGCATTGCTGGCCGGCGTATTTATCGGCGCCATGTTCACCGACGTATCGCTCGCCGCCATCGTTCAGAAGGTGTTCGATGGCGTGGACAGTGAAGCGCTGCTGGCGATTCCATTTTTCCTCTTGGTCGGCGAGCTGATGAGCTCTGCCAACGTGGTGGTGCGGATCGCCAACCTGTCGCTGGCGCTGGTGGGACATATTCGCGGCGGGCTGTCTCAGGTCGTCACCGTTTTCAGCATGTTTTTTTCCGAGATGTCCGGCTCGACCACCGCGGATGTCGCCGTCATGAGCCGCGCGCTCGCGCCCGTCGATGAAGAAGGAGGGGTACAGCCCGCCCTTCATCGCCGCCATCATCGCGTCGGCGTCGACGATCGCGGCCCTCGTGCCGCCCAGCATCACGGCGGTGGTTTACGGCGCCGTCGGGAATGTTTCGATCGCCGGATTGTTCATGGCCGGTGTGGTGCCTGGCCTGATGATCGGCTTCGGCTTGATGATCTATTGCTATTTCTTCGGTCCGCCGGGGATGCGGCGCTCGCGCGCGCCGCTCCGCGAGGTCGTCCGCGCGGCCGGCGACGCGGCCCTGCCGCTGATGATCCCCGTCATCCTGCTCGGCGGCATCCTGTCCGGCTGGTTCACGCCGACCGAAGCCGGCGTGGTCGCCGCGCTCTGGATCCTCGTCGTGGTCATCCCGGCGCTCAACCGCGGCCATATCAAGCGGCTGCCGTACGACTTCTGCCTCGCCGGCCTGATCTTCTCGCTGCCGCTGATCACCATCGGCGCCGCCAATGCGTTCGGCTGGATGCTGGCCTATCTTCGCGGCGCCATCGTGATCGCCGACTGGATCACCGCCATCGCCGGCAACGACCCGCACCACATCATGCTGCTGATGGTGCTTCTCTTCACCGTGGTGGGCGACTTCATCGAGCCGGTCCCGACCATCATCATCTTCATGCCGCTGGTGAACGCGCTGGTTCAGGCGGGGGACATCAATTCGGTGCACATGGGCGTCGTGCTGATCGCGACGCTTGCATTCGGCTTGATCACGCCGCCTTACGGACTGGTGCTGCTGATGGCGGCGAAATTTGTCGGCGTGAGATTTTCGCAGGCGCTGCGCGCAGCGTTGCCGATCTACGTGGTGTTTTTCGTGACGATCGCGTTCACGATCTATTTCCCCAGCGTGGTGCTTTGGCTGCCCAAGCAGGTCATCCCGGCGTCGGTCGGCTGCTTCAAGGCGCCGGACGGGCCGGGATATATTTGTCCGAAGTGAAACAGAGCTACCCCCGCAGCACCCCGCCGGTGCGCTTGCCGACCTCGGCGACGATCTTGCCCGCGACCGCGTCGATCTCCTGCGTCGGTCAGCGTCTTCTCGCGCGGCTGCAGGGTCACCGCGATGGCGATCGACTTCTTGCCGGGATCGATGCCCTTGCCTTCGTAGACGTCGAACACGCCGACATCGACGATCAGCTTGCGGTCGACGCCCTGCGCGGCGCGGACGATGTCGGCGGCCTTCACGCGCGCGGTCGACCACGAAGGCGAAGTCGCGCTCGACCGGCTGGAACGGCGACAGCTCCAGCATCGGCTTGGCGCGCGTCGCCTTGGCCTTCGGCTCCGGGATCTTGTCGAGGATCACCTCGAAGGCGACCAGCGGACCGTCGGCGTCGAGCGCCTCCAGCGTGCGCGGATGCAGTTCGCCGAAATGGCCGAGCACGTTCTGCGGCCCGATCTGGATCGTGCCGCAGCGTCCCGGATGGAACCAGGCCGGGCCGCCGGGCACGACCTGCAGCGCGGCAGCCGGCGCGCCGGCGGCGGCGAGCACCGCGAGCGCATCCGCCTTGGCGTCGAACGCGTCGACGTCGGCTCGCCGGGCCCGACCAGTGCCGGCCGATGCCCGGCGCCTTGGCGCGCGCGCGCCGCACGCCGGCGCGGCGATGAACTGATCCTGCGGCTGGTCGCCCTTGAAGATCTGCCCGACCTCGAACAGCGCGACGTCCGGATAGCCGCGGTCGGCGTTCTTCTGCGCGGCGGCGACCAGGCCCGGGAGCAGGCTCGGCCGCATGTCGGAGAGGTCCGCCGCGATCGGATTGGCGAGCGCCAGCTCCGGCTTGCCGCCGCCGAACAGCTCGGCCTGCTGCTTCGAGACGAACGACCAGGTGACGGCCTCGACCAGCGCGCGCGCGCCGAGCGCGCGCTTGGCCTTGCGGGTGCGCACCTGGATCGGCGTCAGCACCGGCTTGCGCGGCGCGTCGCCGCGCGGGAACGGCGTCGCCGGGACGCGGTCGACGCCGAGGATGCGCACCACCTCCTCGACGATGTCGGCCTTGCCGTGCACGTCCGGCCGCCACGACGGCACCGCGACCTTGACGGTCTCGCCGTGCCGGCGACGAAGAAGCCGAGATGGCCGAGCACGCGGCGGATCTCGGGCAGTCCGATCGCGAGGCCGGCGAGCCGCTGACACTTCGCCGAGCGGGAAGTCGATGATGGCTTCCGGCGCTTCCGCCTTGCCGGCGACCACGACCTCGGACGGCGTGCCGCCGCACAGGTCGAGCACCATCCGGGTGGCAAGCTCGAGCCCCGGCAGCATGAAGGCCGGATCGACGCCGCGCTCGAAGCGATAGCGCGCGTCCGAGTTGATGCCGAGCTTGCGGCCGGTCTGCGCGATGTTGAGCGGCTCCCACAGCGCCGACTCGATCAGCACGTCGGTGGTCGTCTCCGAGCAGCCGGACGCCTCGCCGCCCATGATGCCGGCGAGCAATTCGACGCCCTTCTCGTCGGCGATCACGCAGATGGTTTCGTCGAGCGTGTAGATCTTGCCGTCGAGCGCGAGCAGCGCTTCGCCGACCGGCGCGCCGCACCGTGAGATTGCCGTGCACCTTGGCGGCGTCGAACACGTGCAGCGGCCGGCCGCGGTCGTAGGTGATGAAGTTGGTGATGTCGACCAGCGCGTTGATCGGGCGCAGGCCGATCGCGGTGAGCCTTCGCTGCAGCCATTCGGGCGACGGGCCGTTCTTCACGCCGCGCACGAGCCGCAGCGCGAAGCCGGGCAGAGCGACGGCGTCGCGCCGAAATCGAGCGTCACCGCGACCGGGCAGGGGAACGTGCCGGCGACCGGCTTCGGCGTGTTCGCCTTGAACTTGCCCATGTCGGCGGCGGCGAGGTCGCGCGCGATGCCGTGCACGCCGGTGCAGTCCGGCCGGTTGGGCGTCAGGTTGATCTCGATCACCGGATCGTCGAGCCCCGCCCACTTGGCGTAGCTCGCGCCGACCGGCGCGTCGGCCGGCAGGTCGATGATGCCTTCGTGATCGTCGGAGATCTGCAGCTCGACCTCCGAGCACCAGCATGCCGCGGCTCTCGACGCCGCGGATGGTGCCGACGCCGAGCGTGATGTTCTTGCCGGGGATGAAGGTGCCGGGCGGCGACGAACACGCTCTTCATGCCGGTGCGCGCGTTCGGCGCGCCGCACACGACCTGCACCGGCTCGCCCGTGCCGGTGTCGACCATGCAGACGCGCAGCCGGTCGGCATTCGGATGCTGCTCGGCCGAGATCACGCGCGCGATGATGAACGGCGCGAGCGCCTTGCCTTGTCCTCGACGCTCTCGACCTCGAGCCCGATCATGGTGAGCTTGTCGGCGAGCGTGTCGAGCGGCTCGTCGGTGTCGAGATGCTCTTTCAGCCAGGAGAGGGTGAATTTCACGTGCTCAATCCCCCCGCCAGCGTCGGCAGGTCGAGCGGGCGGAAGCCGTAGTGCGACGAGCCAGCGCACGTCGGCCTCGAAGAACGCGCGCAGGTCCGGCATGCCGTATTTCAGCATCGCGATGCGGTCGATCCCCATGCCCCAGGCGAAGCCCTGGTACTCGTCGGGATCGAGGCCGCAGTTGCGCAGCACGTTCGGATGCACCATGCCGCAGCCGAGAATCTCCAGCCAGTCCTCGCCCTCGCCGAAGCGGATCTCGCCCTTGTCGCGGCGGCACTGGATGTCGACTTCGAGCGACGGCTCGGTGAACGGGAAGAACGACGGCCGGAAGCGCATCTTCACCTGGTCGACCTCGAAGAACGCCTTGCAGAATTCCTCCAGGATCCATTTCAGGTGGCCGAGATGCGAGCCCTTGTCGATGACCAGGCCCTCGACCTGATGGAACATCGGCGTGTGGGTCTGGTCGGAGTCGACGCGATAGGTGCGGCCCGGGAATGATCACGCGGATCGGCGGCTTCTGCGCCAGCATGGTGCGCACCTGCACCGGCGAGGTGTGGGTGCGCAGCAGCAGCCGCGAGCCGTCCGGCTTCGGATTGAAGAAGAACGTGTCGTGCATCTCGCGCGCCGGATGGCCCTCGGGAAAGTTCAGCTTGGTGAAGTTGAGATCGTCGGTCTCGATGTCCGGCCCTTCGGCGACCGCGAAGCCCATGTCGGCGAAGATCGCGGTCAGTTCGTCGATCACCTGGCTGATCGGATGGATGCGGCCGGCTTCCGCCGGCGCCTCGCGCACCGGCAGCGTGACGTCGACGCGTCTCGGTGTTGAGCCGCGCGTCGAGCGCGGCGTCCTTCAGCGCGTCCTTGCGCGCGCGCGAGCGCCGCGGTGACGCGGTCCTTCAGGCCGTTGATCAGCGGGCCCTGCTCCTTGCGCTCCTCCGGCGTCATGGCGCCGAGCGTGCGCAGCAGCGCCGACACCGAGCCGCTCTTGCCGAGCGCCGCGACGCGCACGGCTTCGAGCGCGGCCTCGTCGGACGCGGCCGCGATCGTCGGCCAGGATTTGCTGTTCGAGCGTCGCGATATCGGACATGGCGGCGCTCACACTCTGCGCCGTCATGCCCGGGCTTGTGCCCGGGCATCCACGTCTTGCGTTCGTCAGGCGAAACGCAGCCAGGCGTGGATGCGCCGGGTCAAGCCCGGCGCATGACGGCTGGAATCGCATCGCGGCCGCGCTCACGCCGTCGCCGGCAGCGCGGCCTTGACCTTCTCGACGATCGCCTGGAACGCCGCCGGCTCGCGGATCGCGAGATCGGACAGCACCTTGCGGTCGACCGTGAGGCCGGACTTGGCGAGCCCGTCGATGAAGCGGCTGTAGTTCAGGCCGAACGGCCGCACCGCCGCGTTGAGGCGCTGGATCCAGAGCGCCCGGAAGGTGCGCTTGCGGCGCTTGCGGTCGCGGAAGGCGTATTGGTTCGCCTTCTCGACCGCCTGCTTGGCGACCCGGATGGTGTTCTTGCGCCGGCCGTAATAGCCCTTGGCGGCCTTGAGGACTTTCTTGTGCTTGGCGTGTCCGGTGACGCCGCGTTTGACGCGTGCCATGGCTGATCTCCTGACAGATTGGCTGCGAACGGTTCGATGCGCGCATCGCCGCGCTCAAGGCGCGGCCGGCGGCGGTCAGCCGTTGGGCAGAAAGTACTTCTTGATGTTGTCGCCGTCGGTCTTGAACAGCACGCTGGTGCCGCGCAGCTGGCGGATCTGCTTCTTGGTCCGCTTGATCATGCCGTGGCGCTTGCCCCGGTGGGCGTAAAGCACCTTGCCGGTACCGGTGATCTTGAAGCGCTTTTTAGCGCCCGACTTGGTCTTGATCTTGGGCATTTGGCTCTCCTTATGCGGCCTCGCCATGGGCAAAACGCCCGGCTGGCCGGATTTTGCTCGTATTGAGCGTGCTGGTTGAGCACATTCGCCGCCACGGCAGCCCTTGTCAGCCGGGCGGCGAGAGGGCGGGGTTATGGCAGAGGCCGCCGCGAAAGACAACCAGGGCGCGGACAAACCAGCGGAATCGGCCCCCGGCCGGATGGGGCGGGCCGGATACCCGGCCTTGCCGGAACCGGCTGTTGGTCGGTCCTTCCCCGGGCATGACCAGGGAGAGAGCCGGCCGGCCTTACTGCGGCTGCAGACCCAGTTCGGCGATGATCTTGCGCCAGTTCTCGGTGTCGGCCGCGATCTGAGCCGCGAATTCGGCCGGCGTGATGATCACCTGATCGACCCCGAGCTGTTGCAGGCGGGCGCTGAACTCCGGGCTCTTCTGCGCCGCGACGATCTCGCGCGCCAGCGCGTCGATGATCTCCGGCGGAACCTTGGCCGGCGCCACGATCCCGTTCCAGGTCGTCGCCGCATGGCCCGGGAACGTCTCGGCGATCGCCGGCACGTCCGGCAGCACCTTCGAGCGCGCCGGGCCGCTGGAGCCGAGGAACTGCAGCTTGTTGCCGTCCAGGAACGGCTTGAGCTCGACCGGCGTGGCCGACACCATCTGCACGGTGCCGCCGACCAGGTCGGCGAACGCCGGCGCCAGTCCGCGATACGGCACCATCGTCATGTCGAGCCCGGCGCGCTTGAGGAACAGCGCCGAGGCGAGATGCGACAGGCTGCCGGGGCCGGCGGTGCCGTAGGTCAATTGTCCGGGCCGCGCCTTCACGTAGTCGATGAAGGCCGCGAGCGTCTTGGCCGGAAAATCGGCGCCGGTGGTGATGACGAACGGGCTGGTCGCGACGATCGAGACCGGCTTGAAGTCCTTGATCGGATCGTAGGCGATCTTGTTGGTGAACGGCGCGATCGCGATCTGCGAGATGGTCGAGAACAGCAGCGTGTAGCCGTCGGGCTCGGCGCGCGCCACCCGCTGCGTGGCGGTGATGCCGGCGGCGCCGACCTGGTTCTCGATCACGAACGGCTTGCCGAACACGGTCTGCAGCCGCTCGGCGGTGACGCGCGCCAGCGTGTCGGTGATGCCGCCGGCCGCGAACGGCACCACCAGGGTGACCGGCCGTTCCGGCCAGGCGGCCTGCGCGGCCGTCGTCATGATCAGGGCAAGGGCGGCGCAAAGCGAACGTCTGAGCATCGAGGGACTCCGGTGAGGACACCGCAAGTCCATGGCACGCGGGCCGTGGCGGTCAACATGCAATTCTGTGCAGCGCCTGCCTGATTTGGTTGCGTGCGCCGGCGCGAAGTGCCGGGACGTAGACCGCCGCCACGATCACGTGTGCCTGAATTTTGGCGGCGACCTCGCCGCTGCCATGTCGGTCTGCAATCGCGGATGTGGCGTAGTCGGTTGCCGCTTCCAGTTTTCCCGCCTCTCTGGCCTCGATTTCGTTGCGAAGCAGAGTTCCCTGACAATAAGCAACGGCCGGAAGGCGCGGCGAGGATGCACGGCTTTGTTCGGCTCTCGTCTCGATCGCCACACGGGAGAAACCTGCGTCCTCCAGCTCGCTCCGGATCAGTGCGGTATCGTGGTAGCCGTGCGGCGTGCGCGCCAGAAAGCGCGGCGGATCGTTCGGAAAAATCCTTGCGAGCGCATTCGTCACATCGTCCGCAAATACATTCTCCTCGATGCGATCCCATACGCTGAACAAGAAATGTCCGCCGGGCTTCAGGACTCGCCGTGCTTCGCGGTAGCCGGATCTGCGATCGGGAAAGAACATCGCGCCGAACTGGCAACAAACGAGGTCGAAGGCCGCGTTTTCAAACGGCAGCGCCAGGGCATCCGCCTGGCGCCATGTGATCCGGGCGTCGGGAGGTTGTCGCGATGCGGCGTAGTCGAGCATCGGCTGGTTGAGGTCGGTGACGACATAGCTTGCGCCGGGGGACAGGTTTGGCGCCAAGGCGCGGGTGACGACCCCGCTGCCCGCGGCGGTTTCCAAAACGGCGCTTGGCGACAAGGACGCGGCGCGTCGTGCAATATCCGCGGCGTACGGCTCGAAAATCAACGGCACCATATAGCGGTCGTAGTTTTCCGGAATCGAGCCGGCGAACACCTTGTCGGTTTCCAGCATTGCGATCACCCGCCCTCTGTTTGATGTCTCGCGAGACTAGCAAATAATTGTCCGCAAACCGGCGCCTCGAATTAGCGCCGCTACGAACTCACTGAGTCCATGAGTGGTCGGCGACAAGCCGTCCCTGCCTTTGAACGGCCAGTTCCTGACAATCGCCACGATAGGAATATATGGACAATCCGAGTTGACCGCCCGCGGCGCTCTCATGAAGCGTCTCGGGCCGGTGGAGCGACGGGGAGGCAGCGGAGCGTTGGCTGAACGGCGATTCGGCTGCCGCGGTGCTCGCTCGCGCCGCCGTCAATGCATAGACTTGCCGCCGGCTCCATGCGGCGGTGGCGATGGCGACGCGAGACCTGATCTTCGATCTCGGCATGCACGACGGCAGCGACACCGGCTTCTATCTCCGGAAGGGCTTTCGCGTGATCGCGGTCGAGGCGCGGCCCGACTGCTGCGCGGCCGCGCGCCAGAAGTTCGGCGATGCGATCGCGGACGGGCGGCTGGTGATCGTCGAGCGCGCGCTCTGGCATCGTGGCGGCGAACGGATCGCGTTCTATCTCAGGTCGGACTGGAGCAGCGCGTTCCGCGAAGCCGCCGAACGCGACGGCGTGCCGAGCACCGCGATCGAAGTGCCGACCGTGACGCTCGCCGCGTTGTTCGCCGAATTCGGCGTTCCGCATTATCTCAAATGCGACATCGAGGGCGCCGAGCATTGTCTGCTCGCCGATCTGCGCGCGAGCGCGCAGCGGCCGGCATTCGTCTCGATGGAGGATCCGAACGGCGCGGCGGCGCAGCAGCTTGCCGATATCGGCTACGACCGTTTCCAGATGGTCAACCAGGGCCACCTGCGGCTGTTCAAGCCGCCGCGCCCGGCGCGCGAAGGCCGCTACGCCGATGTGAACTTCACCGGCGCCCACAGCGGCCTGTTCGGCCGGGAGCTCGAGCCGCGCCGTTGGGTCAGCCTCGCTCGCCTCGAGCAGCAGATGCGGCTGTGGCAGGACCTGCGAAGCGGGGAGGTCAATCCGGCGATCGCCTTCGCGTACCGGCGCTGGGGCAAGCTGACGCGGCGCGGCTGGCTCATCCCGAGCGGATGGGCCGACGTCCATGCGACGACGGCCGCGACACTGACGATGTCCGATTGAACGCGCCGGCCGCCGGAGCGGCGCCGCTTAGCGCGGCGCCAGCACCATCACGACCTGACGGCCTTCGAAGCGCGGTTCCTGTTCGACCTTGGCGAACTTGAGGGTGTCGCCCTTGACGCGGTCGAGCAGCTTGTAGCCGAGTTCCTGGTGCGCCATCTCGCGGCCGCGGAAGCGCAAGGTGATCTTGACCTTGTCGCCTTCCTCGAAGAAGCGCTGCATCGAGCGCATCTTCACCTCGTAGTCGTGGTCGTCGATCATCGGCCGGAGCTTGATCTCCTTGACCTCGACGACTTTCTGCTTCTTGCGGGCTTCGGCCGCTTTCTTCTGCGCCTGGTATTTGTATTTGCCGTAGTCGAGAATTTTGACGACGGGAGGAACTGAATTGGGGGCAATTTCCACAAGATCGAGCCCGGCTTCCTGGGCCCTGGCCAATGCCACCTGAGTATCGGTGGGACCGTGATTGTGGCCGGTCTGGTCGATCAGCTGGACTTCGCGCGAGCGGATCTCCTCGTTGATGCGCGGGCCGTCTTTGGCGACGGGCTGCGCGGCTCTCATCGGGCGACGAATGGCTGGGCTCTCCTCATGCTGTTAAAACGGGCCCGCTGCAGCGGGCGGGTAAAAGATCGGTAGAATCGGCCCATAAGTCAACGGGAATGCGGTCCGATCCTTACCGAATTGCCGCACCATTGGGCGCCCAATCAGGCCCGGGAACCGGATCGCCTGCGTTCGCGGGCGATGACACCGGACCAGGCGCTCAAGGCTCCCGCGCCAGCAGCGACGTGTAGACGGCCCGCGTCGCGACCGCGACGCTTTGCGGCGAAAACATGTATTCGGCGAACTGGCGCGCCCGCGCGCTCATCGCCCGGTAGGCGTTGCCGTCGAGCGAGAGCGCGGCGCCGAGCGCGCGGCCGAACTCGATCGGATCGCCGCGGCGGACCACCCAGCCGGTGCGCACGTCTTCGGGCATGTCGGGCGGCGTGACGACATGTTCGGACAGGTTGCCGACGTCGGTCGTGATCGACCGGCCGGCCCATGGCCTGCGCCTCGGCGACCACGCGGCCCAGCACCGGCGCCTCGGTTGCCGGCACCGCGACCACGTCGGCGGCCGCGAATGCCGCCGGCATGTCGGGGCAGTGTCCGACCATGCGGAACATGCCGTGCACGCCTTGCGCCTGCGCCTGCTTGAGCACGGCGCGCCCATACTTGCCGTGGGTGCGATGCTCGCCGGCGACGACAAAGACGACGTCCCGCATGCCGCCGTCGGACAGCCCGCGCGCGGCGTCGGGCAGGATGAGCTGGCCGTTCCAGGGCGCCACCCGGCCCGGCGCCAGCACGATCCTCGCATCGTCGGGAATGCGCCAGGCCTGGCACAGCTTCGCGATGCGCTCGGAATCGACCGCCTTGGCGTCGAACACGGCGGTGTCGATGCCGCGCGGGATGACGGTGACGCGCTCGCGCGCGATGTCGAAGCGCTCCATCATCGGGATCGCCGCATAGCTCGACGGCGCGATGATGCGGTCGCCGCGCGCCAGCGCGCCGGCCCAGAACGCCGCCAGCCGCGAGGTCGGCGGCACGTCCGGCAAGCGTGGTGACGAGCCAGACCGCGATCTGCGAGGCCGCCATGTGCGCGCTCAAGGCGCCGCCGGCGCTGTGCGCGTGCACGATGTCGATCCGCTCGCGGTTGATCAGGTCCTCGAGCAGGCGGGCGCCGCTGCGGATGCGCAGCGGATTGACGGTGTCGTTGACCAGCGGAATCCAGTCGCCGCCCGCGGCCTGCAACTCCTCGACCAGCGGGCCGTTCTCGCCCGCGATCAGCGCGCGGGCGCCCCACTGCAGCAGGGCGTGGGCGACGTTGAGCGCGGTGCGGGCCACCGGCTCCTCACGCAGCGCGGGCACGATCTGCAAGATGGTCGCGCCCGCGAGCGTGCGGGGTGCCGCGCCGGCCTCGCCGTAACCGTTGCTCACCAGCCCAAATCCCTCACCAGCTCAAGTCCCTCATGAGCGCAAATCCCTCATGCCCGGCAACGCCCTCGTGCCGCACAATCGCCCGTTGGAGCCCTATCCCCGCAACGGCCCTCTTGCAATCAATCCCCGCATCCGGCCAAACACCGGGCGGACGCCCATCCCGTGGTTTTTCTGCGACCAGACCCAGAAGCGAGCCATTCTTGCTGAAATTCCTGCAGGTTGGAACCGGGCCCGCCGCCCGCCAGATCGCCGTCCGCCAGCGCGCCGGGGCGGCGCCCGGCGTGCTTTGGCTGGGCGGCTTCAAGTCCGACATGAAGGGCACCAAGGCCGCCGCGCTCGACGACTGGGCCGCCGCGCACGGCCGCGCCATGACCCGGTTCGACTATTCGGGCC
Organism: uncultured Alphaproteobacteria bacterium; assembly: GCA_963749815.1. Taxonomy (GTDB): domain Bacteria; phylum Pseudomonadota; class Alphaproteobacteria; order Rhizobiales; family Xanthobacteraceae; genus VAZQ01. The sequence goes on from CAVVON010000007.1 coordinate 264,375, forward strand.
ATGGCGAGTCGGGCGGCAATTTCGCCGACGGCACCATCGGCCGGTGGCTCGAGGAGTGCCTCGCGGTGTTTACGGCCTGCTGCCGCGGCCCGCAGGTGGTGGTCGGCTCATCGATGGGCGGCTGGCTCGCGCTGCTGCATGGTGCGGGAGCTGGCGCGGCGCGGCCCGCCCAAGGACGCCCAGGTCGCGGGCCTGGTCCTGATCGCGCCCGCGGTCGACTTCACCGAGGAGCTGATGTGGAAGCGCTTCCCGCCGGACATCAAGACGCAGATCGAACAGACCGGCGCCTGGTCGCGGCCGTCGCAATATTCCGAGGAGCCTTACCTGATCACCCGCGGGCTGATCGAGGAGGGCCGCAATCATCTCCTGCTCGGCAACCTGATCGAGACCGGCTGCCCGGTGCGCATCCTGCAGGGCGTGCAGGACCCGGACGTGCCCTGGCAGCACGCGGTCGAGCTGGTGTCGCGGTTTGCGCGCGACGACGTGGTGCTCACCATGGTGAAGGACGGCGACCACCGCCTGTCGCGGCCCGAGGACATCGAGCGGATGATCGCCGCGGTGGCGGAGTTCTAGCGCGAACTCTTCGCCTCGCAGCGCGCCAGCAGGTCGCGGTAGTCGCGCGGATCGATCGGCGTGAACAGCCAGTCGAAGAACCGCCGGTGCCGGTCGGCCGGCGGCAGGCCGAGGTCCGCGAGCAGCGTGTCGAGATACGCCATGGTGAGCGGCGAGGCGTAGAAGCCGACGCCGTGCGGTGCGTCGAGCAACTCCCGCTGCTGCACGATCTGGTCGCGAATGCGCCGATGCATGACGTCCGGCTCGGGCAGCGCGATGTGTCCGTCGACATAGCGCGCAAGCCAGCAGGCGCCGGCCTCGGCGGTGAGCTGGCAGGAGCCGACGCCGTTGTAGCCGTTGAAGCCCATGTCGGGGATGTCGGGATTGATCAGCTGCCGATAGAGCAGCATGTCGCCCTGCGCATTGAACAGCGCCGCGCGCTCGCGCCCGCCCAGGAACGGACAGTCCTGCCGGAAGCCGGTCGCCAGGATCACGGTCTGCGCCGCGATCGTCGCGCCGTTGTCCAAGACGAGGCCGGACGCGGAGAACCGCGCCAGCGCGCCGCGATGCAGCGCGATGCGGCCGTCGCGAACCGCCTTGAGATCATCGGGCGAGAGCGTGATGCAGTTGCCGGCCTTGCGCAGCGAGCCGTCGGGCCGCAGTGCCGGCGTCGTCAGACCGAGCTGACGGCCGATGATCCACTCCGACAGGCGCCAATAGGCGGCGACAAGTGGCGCAAGCAGCAATTGCCCGATCCCGCGCTTGTGCGGACTGGGATACCAGAGCTCGGTGAAGCGGCTGAGCACGAAATACTTGATGTGCAGCCGGCCCCAGATGAGGTGCGGCACTTTCCACGGGATCCGCCGCGCCACGATCGCGACGCGGCTCGCCTTGCCGACGCCGTCACTCGGCGATGTCGAGCGCCGACTTGCCGAAGCCGACCACCGCGACGCTGCGGCCATCGAGCAGGCTGGCATCCGGCGCCTGCGCCGAATGCACCACGGTGCCGCCGTTCGCCTCGAAGGCTTCGCGCCCGGGGATCTGCGGAATCTTCGGTTCCGAAAACACGCCGTTGCAGATCACGACGAAATCGAAGTCGTGCGCCGCCTCCGTAGCGGAGGCGAGATCGCGCACCTGCACGCGCCAGCCGGGCCGGCCGTCGGTGCGGGGCGCGACCTTGGTCACCTCATGGCTCAGCCGCAAATGCGGCACGACGCCAAAATGCGTTGCGTAGGCAACGAGATAATCATAGATTTGCGCCCCGCTCGGGAACTCCGGATAGTGCGAGGGCATCGGAAAATCCGAGAACGCGTAGCAGTCGCGGACCGTCTGAAGCCGCAAGCCGGGATGCCGCCGGTCCGGCGTCCAGACACCGCCCAGCCAACCGGCCTTGTCGAACACCGTGATCGTGTGCCCTTGCGACAAGAACACTTTCGCCGTCGCCAGCCCGCTGATACCTGCACCGATGATGCAAACAGTCTTCTTGTTCATTGCCTGCTTCGGGTCGCGCCGGTCCGGCGCCTGGATATGACGAACGCATGAGCGGGAGCCAGGCCCTCGATCAATTGTCTGCGGCCCAGCGCGGCCTGTCCGGCGAGGTCAGGCGCGGGCGTTCCTTAGCACGCCCACCCGAGCCGTCATCCGGTTTTGTTCCCCCCGACATCCGCTTCGCGCTGCTGCGCCAATACGGCAACTTCAGCCTCGCCTACACGGCGGTGTTCGAACCCGGCATGCGGCATTTCGGCGACGAGCGCGGCTTCATCGCCTACACGACGGTGTGGGGCACCGCGATGGCGCTCGCCGATCCGATTGCGCCGCCGCAGAATGCCGCGGATCTGGTCGACCGGTTCCTGCACGAGCATCCCGACGTCGCGTTCTGGCAGATTTCGCGCGCGACGGCGGAGTTATTGGTGTCGCGCGGCTTCGTCGTGAACGAGCTCGGACCCGATACGCGGCTCGACCTCGCCGATTACACCTTCGAGGGGCAGCGAAAGCGCAACCTGCGCAAGGCCACCATCCAGATGGCGAAGCTCGGATACGTCACGCGGGAATGCGCGCTGGCCGAGCTTGACCTTGCCGAGGTCAAGGCGGTGTCGGACGCCTGGAAGCGGACGCGAACCTTCCGCAATACCGAGGTCGTCTTCCTCAACCGGACGATCGCGTTCGACGAGGAGCCGGACGTCCGGCGGTTCTTCAGCTTCGACGGCGACGGCAAGCTTGCGGGATTCGGGTTCTTCGATCCGGTCTATGAGGACGGCGCGGTGGTCGGCTACTCGACCTCCAACACGCGGCATCGTCCCGACGTGGACGCGATGATCGGGCACGCGATCAAGCGGACCGCGATCGAGGTCTTCCAGCAGGAAGGACGAAAGTGGGTGTTCCTCGGACTTTCTCCGGCCGAGCAGATCAACGACGAAGATTTCTCACACGACTGGCTGGTGCGGCGCAGCCTGCGTTTTGCCTATACGAACGGCTTGTTCAATCGTTTCATCTATCCGTTTCGCGGACACGCGCTGCACAAGTCGCAGTTCGCCGGCACGCACGTTCGGACCTACATGGCCTTCAACAAGCGGCCGGGCTTTCTGCGGCTGATCAAGCTGCTCAGAGCCAGCAAGATGGTCTGACCGCGCGCCTTCAGGCGCTTGCCGGAGCGAGTGCGGCGGACCATTCGTCCAGGACCGCCGCGTCGGCTTCTCGCGCGCCATGCGCCGCCTGGAGCGCGGCGAGCCGCGCTGGATCGAGCCGGCAGAGCGCCCACACGGCGGCGCCGCGCACCAGCGCCGACGGATCGGTCAACAGCCGCTCGGCTTCCTCGGCCAGCGCGCGCTCCCCGGAATTGCCGATCGCGATCAGCACATTGCGGACGAAGCGGTCGCGCCCGGTGCGCTTGACCGGCGATTTCGCGAACAGCGCCCGGAACGCAGCGTCGTCGAGCCGCGCGAGCTCGGCGAGGCGCGGCGCGGCGAGCGCGTCGCGGGCGGCGAGCTTCGCTTCGCGGCCCGCTTGCGCGAACTTGTTCCACGGACACACCGCGAGACAGTCGTCGCAGCCGTAGATGCGGTTGCCCATCAGCGGCCGCAACTCGCGCGCGATCGGGCCTTTGTGCTCGATGGTGAGATACGAGATGCAGCGCCGCGCATCGAGCCGGTAGGGCGCCGGGAACGCGGCGGTCGGGCAGATGTCGAGGCAGGACCGGCAGCTGCCGCAATGGTCCGGCTCCGGCTCGTCGGCCGGCAGGTCGAGCGTGGTGAGGATCGCGCCGAGGAACAGCCACGAGCCGAATTCGCGCGACACCACGTTGGTGTGCTTGCCCTGCCAGCCGAGCCCGGCCGCCATCGCGAGCGGCTTTTCCATCAGTGCGGCGGTGTCGACGAATACCTTCACGTCGCCGCCCGCCTGCGCGGCGAGCCAGCGCGCCAGCGACTTCAATCGCGGCTTGATGATCTCGTGGTAGTCGTCGCCCTGCGCGTAGGTCGAGATCGCGCCGCGGTCGCGCTGCTGCAAGGATCGCCAGCGGATCGCCGCCGGAGCCGTAGTTGAAGCCCAGCATGATCACCGAGCGCACCTGCCGGCATCAGCGCGCGCGGGTCGCCGCGCCGCTCGCTCGCCATCCAGGCCATGTCGCCGTGGGCGCCGTCGGCCAGGAACTGCGCGAGCCGCGCCTTCGCCTGCGCCGGGATGGCGTCGGGCCGCGTCACGCCGACGACATCGAAGCCGTGCTCGCGCGCGGCCTTGGTGAGCGCGGTCTTCAATGCGGCGGGACTGAGCGTCGCCGTGCCCGGTTGCATGATATCGCGCTACACCGGTAGCGGCGGAAGGGCAAGGCACCTGCGTCTTTCGCGCGCCAACCTGTGACAGCGATCACTTCGCGGCCCATGCGTCACCGGCATGCTCCTGGACACTGTCTGGCGATGAACGCCGGGCAGCCGGACCAGGTGACAGCACATGCTCGGAGGTTATGCTTTGCTCTGCGCCGCCGTGCTGGGCGTCGTCGTATCCACCCATTCTGCGCGAGCGGAAACGAGCCGGCCTGTGAATCCGCGTTGCACGCTCTCTGGCTTTCGCCTCGATCAGCCGTTGCCGCGCACGCGCGCGCGATTGGCCGAGGGGCGGGCGCTCACCATCGTGGCGATCGGTTCGTCTTCGACGGAAGGGGCGGGCGCTTCGTCGCCGGCGGCATCATACCCGAGCCGGTTGGAAGCGCTTCTCAAGGAGCGGTTTCCTCATGTCGCCATCCGGGTGTTGAACCGGGGCATCGGTGGCGAGGAGGAGGCCGATATGCTGGCCCGCTTCGACCGCGACGTCATCGCCGAAAAACCCGATCTCGTGCTGTGGCAGGTCGCCAGCAATGCCATCGTGCGCGACCGCGAACCCTCGACGCAGGAACCGCTGATCCGGAACGGCATCGCGCGCCTCCGGCAGACCGGCGCCGACGTGGTGCTGATCGACCCGCAATACAGCCCGGCGATCCTGGCGCAGCCGGTTGCCGTTCCGATGATCGATCTGATCGCCGGTGAAGCGCGCCGGCAACAAATCGGCGTGTTTCCGCGGTTCGAACTGATGCGGGGCTGGCACGAGAATCGCCGGATCCCGTTCGAGGCGTTCTGCCTCGCGGACGGCCTGCACATGAACGATTGGGGCTACGACTGCTTCGCGCGCAATCTGTCGGCCGCGATCATCGAGGCGGCCACGCCCACGAAGGTGGCGTCGGCATCGTCCGGCCCTCGATGACGATCGCTCGCCCTGCTCAGAAATCCAGGTTGGCGTAGTTCTCCGACGGCGGGATGCCGGGAACCGTCTCCGCCAGGATCGGACGGAACGACGGCCGCGACTTCACCCGCGCGTACCAGGCCTTCGCCATCTCGTCTTCGGTCCATGGCACATCGCCCAGGTAGTCGACCGACCGACAGATGCGCGGCCGCCGCGAGATCGGCGTAGCTCAGCCGCTCGCCGGCGAGCCAGTCGCGCGTGCGCACCAGCCAGCCGATATAGGCGAGATGATAGCGGATGTTGTTGCGCGCCGCACGGATCGTGTCGGTGTCGGGCGAGCCGCCGCCCGCGCTCACCGGCATGTGGCGCTTGTAGAAGCGCTCCATCGTCAGCGGACCCGAGACCTCGGCGAAGAACTTGTCGTTGAACCAGCTCATCAGCCGGCGCACTTCCACCCGCAGCACCGGATCGCGCGGCAGGAACCGGTTGTTGCCGAGATCGTCGCCGCGGGTGTCGTCGAGATATTCGGCGATCACGGCCGCGCCCGGGATGGCGGGACGGCCTTCCTCGACCAGCACCGGCGTGGTGCCGGCGGGATTGAGGATCAGGAACTCCTCGCGGCGCTCCCAGACCCGCTCCTCGACCGGACGCGCGCTCAGCCCGTGTTCCCCCAGCGCCAGCCGGATGAAACGCGAGTGCGGACAGAAGCCGTGGTGAAAGAGCGTGAGCATGCGCCGTTAAGGATTGCGGCGCCATCGCGGCCGCCGGGGTGACGTTCGGTTGCGCCGCCGCGCCCGCCCGGTGGGCGCGCCGGAGCAACCTGTGCAATGTTCGCCCTTCCCCGTTGCTCCGCGGTTAATGATGCGGGAAAAGCCGTGCGGGCGACGTTTCGGACGGCCTCGATCGCGACCGTCCGGCGCCCTTTCTGCCGTCCCGAGGAGCCGATCCATGACCTTCGACCTTCTCAAGGCCTTCGTCCTCGGCGTGGTCGAGGGCCTGACCGAGTTCCTGCCGGTGTCCTCGACCGGGCATCTGCTGCTGGTGCAGAAATTCTTCGGCTTCGACGACGACGATTTCGGCAAGACCTTCGCGGTGCTGATCCAGTTCGGCGCGATCCTGGCGCTGCTGTCGATCTATTTCGTCCGCCTGTGGCACCTCGCTACCGGCTTCTTCACCGATCCGGCGGCGCGGCGGTTCGTGTTCGGCGTGCTGCTGGCGTTCCTGCCGGCGGCGGTGGTCGGCGCGCTCGCGCATGACTTCATCAAGAGCCACCTGTTCAATGTCTGGCTGGTCTGCTTCTCGCTGATCGTCGGCGGCGCGATCCTGCTCTGGGTCGACCAGCTCGACCTGAAGCCGCGCTACCAGGACGTCACCAAGTTCTCGATGCCGATGTATTTCGTCATCGGGCTGCGCGCAGTGCCTGTCGATGATTCCGGGCGTGTCGCGCGCCGGCGCCACCATCGTGTCGGCGATGCTGCTCGGCGCCGACCGGCGCTCGGCGGCCGAATTTTCGTTCTGGCTGGCGATGCCCACGATGGCGGGCGCGTTCGTCTGGGACCTCTACAAGAGCCGCGGCCAGATGACGATGGACCATTCGATCCTGGTCGCGTTCGGATTCGCGGTCTCGTTCGTGTGCGCCTGGATCGTGGTGAAGACGTTCCTCGGCTACGTGCAGCGCCACGGCTTCGCGCTGTTCGCCTGGTGGCGCGTGCTGGTCGGCACGCTCGGGCTGATCGCGCTGGCGCTGGGCTACGGCGGCTGAGATCGTCAGGTGCGCAGGCCGCTCGGGCTGAACTGGCCGGCCTTGCGGAACCGCCACAGATAGGACGGCACCACCGTCGCCATGCCGACCGGCTCGACGCCGAACGCCGCGATGGTGCGGCCCTCGCGCCTGGCGTCCTCGGACACGACGTTGTCGGCGCGCAGCATCTCGACCTGGTCGGGCGTGAGCAGCGGCTTCGGCATGAACTGCAGGATCGACGCCTTGAACGACGCCAGCGCCCACGGCAGCGGCACCAGCAGCCGGCGCCGGCCGACGGTGTCGAGCACGAACTGCATCAGCTCCTTGAAGCTCTTCACGTCCGGGCCGCCGAGCTCGTAGATCGTGCCCGGCTTGGCCTGGCCTTCGACCGCGGCGAGCACGGCGCTGGCGACGTCGCCGGCGAACACCGGCTGGAACCGCGTGTGGCCGCCGCCGACCAGCGGCAGCGCCGGCGCGATCCGCGCCAGCGCCGCGAACTTGTTGAAGAAGTCGTCCTCCGGCCCGAACAGCACCGATGGCCGCAGGATCGCGGCCGACGGCATGGCGGCGAGCACGCGCTGCTCGCCCGCGGCCTTGGAGCGCCCGTAGTGCGAGGGCGAATGCTCGTCGGCGCCGATCGCCGAGACGTGGACCAGCCGGGCGCCCGCGGCGGCGGCGGCGCGCGCGACGGTTTCGGCGCCGGCCGCCTGCACGGCGTCGAAGCGCTGGCCGCCGCGCTCGAACAGGATGCCGACCAGGTTGATCAGGACGTCGGCGTCGCGGGCGGCGGCGTCGACCGATTCGGGATGGCGCAGGTTGGCCTGGACGGCGTGGATCTGGCCGACCCGGCCGAGCGGCTGCAGGAAGCCGGCCAGTTCCGGCCGGCGGACCGCGATCCGGATGCGGTAGCCGCGCTTGGCCAGCGCCCGCACCACGTGGCGGCCGAGGAAGCCCGAGCCGCCATAGACGGTGACGAGGGTGTCGAGCGGGTTGGCGGTCATGGCCTGCCTTCCGGGATGGCGCGTGGCCGCCGAATACAGGATCGGTTCCGCCCTGTACAGGGGCGCTTTTTCACCCATTTGACAAGGCCGAAACCGCTGCCGTACCTATCGCCCCAGTGCCCAGGTGGCGGAATTGGTAGACGCACTAGTTTCAGGTACTAGCGGTGAGAGCCGTGGAGGTTCGAGTCCTCTCCTGGGCACCATCCTGCTTCGCGCTGACGCGCTTCGCAGGATTGCACCCCGCTGAAAATCGCGAATGAAACAGGGGTGAATCCGATGCTGGTGGGTGCCGCGACGGTGTTCATCGTGCGGGACATTGCCAAGAGCATTGAACATTACCGCGATGCGCTCGGCTTTGCGGTCACCTTCGAATACGGCAAGCCGACGTTCTACGCGTGCTTGTGCCGCGACGAGGTTGCGCTGCACCTCCTGGCTGCGCAACAGACCGAGCGATTGCCCGGCAACGGCGGCATCTGCATCTTCGTCAAAGATGTCGACGCTGTTCACGCCGAACTCGTCAAGCGCGGTGCGCGCGTGATCAAGACGCCGCAGGACTATGATTACGGCATGCGCGACTTCGATGTCGTCGATCTCGATGGCAACCACCTGACGTTTGGGATGGGGTCGGGCAAGGAGGCCTGAGACCGGGCCATCCAACGTCGCCTGCGCGGCTTGTCGCTGCCGCCGCGACTACTGCAACGAAATATTGTTCGCCCGCACCACGTCGCCCCAGCGCTTGATCTCGCTCTTGAGCAACTCGGCCGCGACCTCGGGCGAACGCCGGTCCTCCGGATAGACGTCCATCCCGCTCGCCGCGAACGCGTCGAGCACCTTCTTGTCGGCAAGCGCATGGCGCAGCGCCGCGTTGAGCGTGGCGACGATCGGCTGCGGCGTGCCGGCGGGCGCGAACAGGATGTGCCAGAAGTCGAGCGTGAGATTCTTGTAGCCGGCTTCCGCCATGGTCGGCTGGTCGGGCAGGCCGGCGAACCGGTTGCGGCCGACGATGCCGTAGGCCTTGAGGCTGCCGTTCTTGGCCAGCGGCGCGATGATCGCGGCCGACAGGCAGCTCAGGTCGACCTGGCCGGCGACCAGGTCGTTGAGCGCCGGCCCGCCGCCGCGATACGGGATCTGCGCGGCCTGTGCGCCGATCTCCTGCGCGAACAGCACGCCGCACAGATGGCCGAACGAGCCGACGCCGGCATGCGCGATCTTGGTGATCTGGCCGGGCTGCTTCATCCAGGCGACCAGCTCCTTGAGATTGTTCGGCGGCAGCGTGCTGCGCGCGCCGATGGTCGACGAGCTGACATTGACGATGCCGATCGGCGCGAGATCCTTTTCGGCGTCGAACGAAAGCTTCTGGTAGAGCGACATGCCGGCCGCGATCGCGACCTGATGCAGCAGCAGGGTGTAGCCGTCCGGCGTCGCGCGGGCGGCGCGCGCGGCGCCGATCATGCCGCCGGCGCCGCCGATGTCTTCGACGATGATGGTCTGGCCGAGCTTCTGCGACATGCTGTCGACCAGGATGCGCGCGATCGCGTCGGTCGCGCCGCCGGCCGGGAACGGAACGACGACCGTGATCGGCCGCGCCGGATAGGTCTGCGCCCAACCGCTGCCGGCCAAGGACGTGCAGACGACGATGAAGAGCGCCGAGGCCAGTGTGCGATGAAGTGTGGTGCGATGAAGTGTCATGCTGCCCACGCTGTCACTTGCTGTTCGCGATACGAATGGCGCGATCATAGTCCGCCCCGGGCCGCCACGGCGTCAACGCCTTTGCTTCGGAATGTCACACGCGCTCTCTGGATTCGCGCCGGTTGGCCCAACCGCGTCCCACGCGGCGATTTGAAATAATCCATGTGTCTGTTATTGCTAGACAACGCGATGAGCTGAGATTGCCGACGGAGCCGCGACATGCGCGAAGACGTGATCGGCCGGGCCAATGTCGAGGATACGCCGGAGCTCGACCGCTACTACGGCGCGCTCGGGCGGCAGGAGAGCTACGCGCTCTGGACCGTCGCCAACGCGATCGAGCCGTGGCAGCCGCAGCCGGCGTCGCTGCCGACGCTGTGGAGCTATGAGAATCTTCGTCCGCTGGTGCTGCAGGCGCTCGATCTCGTCAGTCCCGAGAAGGCCGGCCGCCGCGTGATCGCGCTGGAGAATCCCGGCCGCAAGGGGCTCTCGGCCTGCGTCGGCTGGCTCTACACCGGCCTGCAGATCATGCGTCCCGGCGAATTCGCGACCGCGCACAGTCATGCATCCTCGGCGCTGCGCTTCGTCATGGAAGGGCAGGGCGCCTACACGGTGGTCGACGGCCACAAGATGGATCTCGCCGCCGGCGATTTCGTCATCACGCCGAACGGCACCTGGCACGATCACGGCGTGGACGAGGACGGCACAACGAGCATCTGGCAGGACGGGCTCGACATGCTGCTGGTCAACCAGCTCGACGCCAATTTCTACGCCGTGCATCCCGATCTGCGGCAGAAGTCGAACGTGCCGGTCAACGACACGGTCGCGGTCTATGGCGGTCCGGGGCTGATGCCGGTGGGCGGCGAAAGCTGGGGCAAGCCGTATTCGCCGCTGCTCAAATATCAATGGGCTCCGACCTACGAGGCGCTGCTGCGGGCGTCGGGCGCGAGCGACGGCTCGCCGTATGACGGCATCGTCATGCAGTACGTCAATCCGGCGACCGGCGGACCGGTGATGAAGACGCTCGGCGCCTGCATCCAGTTGCTGCGCGGGGCTGAGCGCACCCGCGCGCACCGGCACACCGGCTCGATCGTCTACAACGTCGCCAAGGGCGCGGGCTATTCGATCATCGCCGGCAGGCGCTTCGACTGGAAGAAGAACGACATCTTCGTGGTGCCGTCATGGGCCTGGCACGAGCACGCCAATGCGTCCGAGCGCGACGACGCGGTGCTGTTCTCGTTCAACGATCTGCCGTCGATGCAGGCGCTCGGCCTTTACCGGGAAGAGCCTTACGGCGAGAATGACGGCCACCAACAGGTCGTGCATTGAAATGACAATCCGTCTGCACCGCGGCGATCTTCCCGACCTCGCGCGCTATCGCGTCAGCGCGGTGGCGATCGATACCGAGACCATGGGGCTCGACCCGTTTCGCGACCGGCTGTGCGTGGTGCAGCTTTCGCCGGGCGACGGCAGCGCCGACGTGGTGCAGATTCCGGCAGGGGCGAAGAGCGCGCCGAACCTGACCAAGCTGTTGGCCGACACGGCGGTGGTGAAGATCTTCCATTTCGCCCGCTTCGACCTCGGTGCGCTGCAGCACGCCTTCGGCGTCATGGCGGGGCCGGTCTACTGCACCAAGATCGCCTCGCGGATCGCCCGCACCTATACCGACAAGCACGGCCTCAAGGACCTCGCCCGCGAGGTGCTCGGCGTCGATCTCTCGAAGCAGCAGCAGCTCACCGACTGGGGCGCGGGCGACCTGACCGACGCCCAGGTCGCCTATGCGGCCTCCGACGTGCTGCACCTGCACGCGCTGCGGGAGAAGCTCGACGTCATGCTGGCGCGGGAGGGCCGCTCTGGCGCTCGCCGCCGCCTGCTTCGGCTTCCTGCCCGACCGGGTCCGCCTGGATTTGGCCGGCTGGGCCACCCAGGACATCTTCGCTCATTCCTAACCATTTGTAAGACAATAAGATTCCGGTTTTGATCGAATTATGAACATGCCCCGAGTGAGCCATATTTGTAGGCGACGCTGATCCTCCAAGACGGTACTATGGCTACGGGGATGCCTGATTCTTCTTCAGGCGATTAGGGTTGGGGACAACGTCTTGACCGTCGCGCCTTATATCGACGACCGGGAGCCGTCCGCCTTTCCGGCAGCGGCCCGCCGCAACGACAAGCGTCTCATCCGCGCCGCCCGCCGCCATAGCCGCGGCGTGCGCCTGCTGCGGATTGGCATTCCGCTCTGCATCGTGCTGACCGTGGGTGCGGCGATCGCCGTCACCGCCTGGGTCAACCCGCTGAGCGTGCTCGCCAAGGCGCCGGTCGATATCAGCAGCGTGGCGATCTCCGGCACCAAGATCACCATGCAGGCGCCGCGCATCGCGGGCTTCACGACCGACCAGCGCCAGTACGAGATGACCGCTCAGATCGCGGCGCAGGACGTCACCAAGACCGACGTGGTCGAGCTGCAGGGCATCCGCGCCAGCATGGAGATGCAGGACAAGACCAAGCTCGAGACCACCGCCAACAACGGCGTCTACAACACCAAGACCGAGCAGCTCATGCTCGAGACGAACGTGCTGGTCACGACGTCGACCGGCTACCGGGCCCGCCTCGCCGAGGCGCAGGTCGACATCAAGGGCGGCAAGATCACGTCCGAGAAGCCGGTCGAGGTCAAGACCTCCGACTGGACCATCAATGCCAACCGGATGGAGGTTGCCGATTCCGGTGGCGTCATCAGGTTCGAGCGGGGTGTGTCCGTGATCCTGGCGGCGGCAGTCGAACTGCCCCGCAGGGATGCGAACGCCGATCCTGCCCGACCCCGAACCCACGGAAGCGGTGAGCGCACCGATGACCGATTCGCGCCGGCCTTGCTGTTGTTGCTGCTGCGCTGGCGCTCGGCGCCTCGGCCTCGCTCGCCCAGGCACCGAAGAATCAAATCAAGCGCCGCCGCAGAATCAAGGGCCGCCGAACGCGCTGCAAGGCTTCTCGCAGAACCGCAACGAGCCGGTGAAGATCCAAGCCGCGTCGCTGGAAGTGCGCGACAAGGAGCAGCAGGCGACGTTCGCGGGTGACGTGCATGTGGTTCAGGGCGACACCGAGCTGCGCTGCAAGACGCTCGTCATTTATTACGACGAGGAGCCGGGCGTGAAGGTCGCCAAGGCCGGCGACGCGAAAGCCGGCGACCCGGCCGCCGGCAAGCAGATCCGCAAGATCGACGCCAAGGGCGGCGTCAGCGTGACGCAGAAAGAGCAGAACGCGATCGGCGACAACGCCGTATTCGATATGAAGACCAGCGTCGTCACGTTGACCGGCAACGTGGTGGTGACGCGCGGTTCCGACGTGCTGCGCGGCCAGCGGCTGGTGGTCGATCTTACCACCGGCGTGACTAAGATGGACGCCGGCCGGGTCGAAGGGCTGTTCCATCGCCCCCCTAGCCCGCCCGAGAAGAAATGATTCATTGGCCGCCTCCCGGGAGGCGGCTCGGCAGAATGCCGGCAGCGACGGCCCGAGGACGGCGAATTCCGCTCGAATCGGCTAGTATTGCCAACTGAAAGCGAACCCGTCGGACCGAGGGCTTCGAGGCAGGCGTGATCAACATCCTGACGTTGTTCCAGTACCGCCGCCCGGCTCGACGCAAGCGCAAGGCTGGCAACGGCCGTTGGGATCAGGTCGGGCTCGATCCGCTCGGCGGCACGACACCGGTCGCCCGCGCCGAGACCGGCCGGCAGCCCCGCCGCCAGCGGCAGCGGCGCGAGGAGCCGGCGGATGATCGCTCCGTCCAGCAGGGCTATCTCGCCGCCCACAGTCTCGAAAAATCCTACGGAGGCCGCAAGGTCGTCAGGGGCGTCAGCCTCTATGTCCGGCGCGGCGAGGCGGTCGGATTGCTCGGTCCGAACGGCGCCGGCAAGACCACCGCATTCTACATGATCACCGGGCTGATCAAGGCCGACCGCGGCATCATCGAGCTCGACGGCAATGACATCACCGGCCTGCCGATGTATCAGCGCGCGCGGCTCGGCATCGGCTATCTGCCGCAGGAAGCGTCGATCTTCCGCGGCCTCAACGTCGAGGACAACATCCGCGCCGTGCTTGAGGTGGTCGAGCCCAAACGGCGGCAGCGCGAGGCCGATCTCAACGCTCTGCTCGATGAATTCGGGCTGACGCGGCAGCGCAAGACGCCCTCGATCGCGCTCTCGGGCGGCGAGCGGCGCCGGGTCGAGATCGCCCGCGCGCTGGCGAGCCGTCCGAGCTACATGCTGCTCGACGAGCCGTTCGCCGGCATCGATCCGAACGCGGTCGGCGACATCCAGAACCTGGTCCGGCACCTGACCCACCGCGGCATCGGCGTGCTGATCACCGACCACAATGTGCGCGAGACGCTGGCGCTGACCGACCGCGTCCTACATCATTTATGGCGGCGAGGTTCTGATGGAGGGCCGTCAGGACGACATCGTCAACGACCCCGAGGTCCGCCGGCTCTATCTGGGCGAGGAATTCCGCATCTAGCCCGGGTGCTGGTCTTCAAAAAGGCCGGCGCGCGCCATGCGCCGCGATGGCCTGGTTCGCCGGTCAATCGCCCGAATTGTGCCCCTCGGGCCGATCCATCCCCGCTGTTAACGACCCCCTCATCGAAGCGGTGTACACCGGCCCCAGAACCGGATAAGCAAGAACTGGACCAACTTCGCAGGAACCATGGCGCTTTCCCAAAGACTCGAGATCCGCCAGAGCCACGCGCTGGTGATGACGCCGCAGCTGATGCAGGCCATCAAGCTGCTGCAGCTCTCCAACCTCGACCTGGCGGCCTATGTGGAGGGCGAGCTCGAGCGCAATCCCCTGCTCGAGCGCACCGGCGAGAGCGAGGGCGAGCGCGCCCCGGCAGAAGGCGAGGCGGCTGCCAGCCCGGCGGCCGAGGCTTCCGACTGGAGAGAGGGCAGAGGGCGCCGGCGACGACCGCTCCGTGCGACCGGCCGCCGAACTCGACGATGTGCCGCCGGCTGACAGCGACGCGGTGGCGTCGCGCTCCAATGCCGAGGCCGCTCCGGGCTATGCGGAATGGGGCGGCGCCGGCTCGCGCGGCGCGAGGACGGCGACTACAATCTCGAAGCATTCGTCTCGGCCGAGACCACGCTGGCCGATCATCTCGCCGAGCAGCTTGCGCTCGCGATCGCCGATCCGGCCCGGCGCATGATCGGGCAGTATCTGATCGATCTGGTCGACGAGGCCGGCTACCTCACCGGCGACCTCTCGCGAGGTCGCCGACAAGCTCGGCGCCCCGCAGGCCGAAGTCGAGGCGGTGCTCGCGATCCTGCAGAGCTTCGATCCGCCCGGCGTGTGCGCGCGCAATCTCACCGAATGCCTCGCGATCCAGCTTGCGCGAGCGCAACCGCTTCGATCCCGCCATGCAGGCGCTGGTCGCTCATCTCGATCTGCTGGCCAAGCGCGATCTGGCGGCGCTGCGCCGCATCTGCGGCGTCAACGACGAGGATCTGACCGACATGATCGGCGAGATCCGCCAGCTCAATCCGAAGCCCGGCCTCGCCTTCGGCTCCACGCTGGTGCAGCCGATCGTGCCCGACGTGTTCGTGCGCGCCGCGCCCGACGGCAGCTGGATCGGTCGAGCTCAATTCCGACACGCTGCCGAAGGTGCTGGTCAACCAGAGCTACTACGCCGAGGTCGCGACGCACCGACGAAGAGCGACAAGGACAAGACCTATCTCGCCGATTGCCTGCAGACCGCGACCTGGCTGATCCGCGCGCTCGATCAGCGCGCCAAGACGATCCTCAAGGTGTCGACCGAGATCGTGCGCCAGCAGGACGCCTTCTTCGCGCACGGCGTCCAGCATCTGCGTCCGCTCAATCTCAAGACCGTCGCCGACGCGATCGGCATGCACGAATCGACGGTGTCGCGCGTCACCGCCAACAAATACATGGCGACCAGCCGCGGCATCTTCGAACTGAAATATTTCTTCACCTCGGCGATCGCGGCCGCGGACGGCGGCGAGGCGCATTCCGCCGAAGCGGTGCGCCACCGCATCAAGCAGCTGATCGACGCCGAAAGCCCGCAGCGACGTGCTCTCCGACGACACCATCGTGGACATGCTGCGCGAGGCCGGCATCGACATCGCGCGCCGCACGGTCGCCAAGTACCGCGAGGCGATGCGGATTCCGTCGTCGGTGCAGCGCCGGCGCGAGAAGCAGACGCCGATGGGCGCGAACGCCTGACGTCCGCAAGCGTCTAGCGACGGCTTGCAACAAGCCTTATGTTTGGATGAAGGACCGGCGCCCGGTCGAGCGCCGGCCAGGATCGTCACCGAGCCGATGATCGGAGGCCGATCATGTCGTTTCGCGTTTCGGGCAAGAACATCGATGTCGGCGAAGCATTGCGCGCGCGCATCAACGAGCGCATCGCGGAGGCGACCGCAAAATATTTCGACGGCGGCTTTTCCGGCCATGTCACGGTCGGCAAGGAAGGCTTCGGGTTCCGCACCGAATGCGTGATCCATCTCGATTCCGGCATCATGCTCGAAGCGGAGGCGATCGCAGCCGACGCCTATGCGAGCGCCGATCAGGCGGCCGTGCGCATCGAGAAGCGCCTGCGCCGCTACAAGCGCCGCCTGAAAGATCATCAGACGGCGCGTACCGATGGCCGCGCGCGCGATCTCGCCGCGCATCGATGCCCAAAGCTACGTCATCGCCGCGCCCGAGCACGACAGCGACGAGGAGGTGACCGAGTTCAATCCGGTCATCATCGCCGAGATCGACGACCGCGCTGAAACGCCTCTCGGTCAGCGAGGCGGTCATGGAACTCGACATGACCGGCACCGCGGTCGTGGTGTTTCGGCACGCTGGACACGGCCGCGTCAATCTGGTTTACCGCCGCGCCGACGGCCATATTGGCTGGATCGATCCGCCGGCGGTCGACAAGGACGCCCATTGACGGGCCTGGAGGGCATCCTTATGGTCCGCCGCCTTTGCGACGTCCCCCGCTGAGCGTCCGGAATTCCTGGAAAGCTTCCATGCCGCTCACCGATCTCGTCGCGCCCAATGCGATCATTCCGGCGCTGAAGGTCAACGGCAAGAAGCAGGCGCTGCAGGAGCTTGCCGCCAAGGCGGCCGAGCTGTCCGGGCAGAACGAGCGCACGATTTTCGAAATTCTGCATGCAGCGCGAGAAGCTCGGCTCGACCGGCGTCGGCAACGGCATCGCGATCCCGCACGGCAAGCTGCCGAAGCTCAACAAGCTGTTCGGGCTGTTCGCGCGGCTCGATCGGCCGATCGATTTCGAGGCGCTCGACGGCCAGCCGGTCGATCTCGTGTTCCTGCTGCTCGCGCCGGAAGGCGCCGGCGCCGACCATCTCAAGGCGCTGGCGCGCGTGGCGCGGCTGCTGCGCGATCCCGAGGTCGCGCGCAAGCTGCGCGACTCGCGCGATGCCGAGGCGCTCTACGCCGTGCTGGCGATGCCGTCGGCGAGCGCGGCGTAGATTGTAATCTCGCAAATGTCTCTGTCCGCTTCGTGCCCGCGGAAGCGGGGCCACCCAGCGCTTGTGAGGAACTGCGGTGCCCGCTTGTCGCGGGCACCGCATGACGGAAGGAGCTGCGTTGGTTCACATCAAAAGCAAATGCGCGGGTCAGGCCCGCGCATTCCGAAAATCTGCCGACGAAGCGTGCGTCAGTGAATGCTGACGGCTTCGAGGTCGTAGTTTTCCGCGTCCTTGAGCGCCGACTCGTGGCTGTCGGTCAGCACGATCGGCGTGCCGTCCGCGGCATGCAGGACGAACACCACATGGCCGGGCTCGAGCTTCGGCGCGTCGGCGCTGAGCTGCGCGACGTCTTCCGACCGCATCGACTTGATGTAGGCGAGGCGCTTCTCGCCGAGCGCGGCGAACATCTCGACCGGCATTCCCAGGCGGATGGCGGATGCGTCGTACATGGCAAGTGCTCCTCGCGCATTGGTCACGCGAGGGGCACTATCGTTCATTACCGCGTGCTTGGCTGTGACCGCCATCACACAGTGGGCTTTTACAGTAAGGCTGAAATGTGCCCGGAATCCGCTTTTAGTGCGGGCACTTACCGCGATCCCCGTCAGTGCACGCTGACGGTCTCGAGCTCCTGGCTCCAGGCGTTGGCGATCGCCGCCTCGCGGCTGTCGGTCAGCATGATCGGCGTGCCGTCCGCCGCGTGCAGCGCATAGAGCAGCGTGCCCGGCGCCAGTTCGGGCGCCTGCGGAAACTGCTTCTGCACGTCCTCGGAGCGGATCGTCTTGACGTAGGCGATCTTGCCGCCGCCGAGCAGCGCCAGCGCTTCCGGCGAGATCATCGGCTTGCTGGAGGTGATTTCGTTCTTGTTCATGGCCCTCGACTCCTTTCGACTCAACGCGTCGAGCCCTGTTCGGGTTCAGTCGTTGTCCGTGATGCTGATCGTCTTCACGATCCGTTCCGGCTCCGGCCGGGCGAGATCGATCGACAACAGCCCGTTCTTCAGGTCCGCCCCCAAGCACCTCCATGCCGTCCGCCAGCACGAAGGTGCGCTGGAATTGGCGCGCCGCGATGCCGCGGTGGAGATACTGGCGGGCCTTGTCGTCCTGCTGGCGTCCGCGGATGACGAGCTGGCTCTCTTCGATCGTCACGTCGAGCTGATCGCGGGTGAAGCCCGCTACCGCCAGCGTGATCCGCAGGCTTCTCCGGTGCGCCGTTGTCGCGGGCGATCCGCTCGATGTTGTAGGGCGGATAGCCGTCGGCACCCTTGGTGACGCGGTCGAGCGCACGCTCGATCTCGTCGAATCCGAGCAGGAAGGGACTGGACAGCGACGGAACTCGGGACATGGTCTCAAAGCCCTCGTAAGCGACTTTGACGGAAGCCCTTGCGGCGCCTCCCTCCGACCGCCCTTCGGACTGTTCCGCCGGCCGGTCTGATCAAATATGGGGGGTTCGGGTTAAGTCTTCAAGAATAGCGGGATGGCCGGATTCAGGGGAGTTTTGCGCCATCTCCGCCGGCATGGCCCGGGCCCGCCGGGAAGCGATTGAGCGGCGCGCGCCGGCACAGTATTGATCCCGGCCCGCGCCTGTTGCGCGGCGAGGGAGATCATCGTGCGCATAGCGATCATGGGGTCGGGCGGGGTCGGCGGGTTTTTCGGCGCCAAGCTGCAGAAGGGCGGGGCGGATGTGCATTTCATCGCCCGCGGCGCGCACCTTGCCGCCATGCGCGAGCACGGGCTGACGATCGAGAGCACCGACCCGGCGCAGTGCATCCACCTGCCCAAGGTCAGCGTGACCGACGACCCCAAGACCATCGGCCCGGTCGACATGGTGATGTTCGCGGTCAAGCTCTGGGACACCGAGCCGGTGGCGCGCTCGCTCCTGCCGATCATGCGGCCGGACACCGGCATCATCTCGTTCCAGAACGGCGTCACCAAGGACGACATGCTGCGCCCGATCTTCGGCGACCAGGCGCTGATGGGCGGCGTCTGCTACGTCGGCACCGCGATCAGCCGGCCGGGCGTGATCGCGCAGACCGGCCCGCTCAACCGCATGGTGTTCGGCGAATACGACGGCCGCCGCTCGAAGCGCGCCGAGGACTTTCTCGCCGCCTGCCTGGCCGGCGGCATCAATGCCGAGCTCAGCGACGACGTGCGGCGTTCGATCTGGGAGAAGTTCGTCGTGCTGGTGGCGATGTCGGGCGCGACCACCGCGATGCGCAGCACCATCGGGCCGATCCGCACCGATCCGCAGACCCGCGCCTTCCTGCTCGACCTTGCCCGCGAGGTGGTGGCGGTCGGGCGCGCGCACGGCGTCAACCTGCCGGCCGACTATGCCGAGCAGCGCATCCCGTTCTTCGACGCCTGGCCGCCGCAGATGACCACCTCGATGCATCACGACCTGCAGAACGGCCGGCCGCTGGAGGTGCGCTGGCTCGCCGGCAGCGTCGCCGATCTCGGCGCCAAGGCCGGCGTGCCGACGCCGATGAACCGCGCGGTGCGCGACATTCTGCTGCTGCACGCCGAGGGGCCGCCCGCGGCCGTCGCGCAAGTCTCGATGGCGAAGCCTCCGCAACTCACGCTGCGCCGCATCCGCACCGTCGGCGTCGAGGTGCCGATGACCTATGTGCTGGGAACCAGCAAGGGCGTCATCACCAAGGCGCCGCTCTTGCTGATCGATCTCGAGACCGAGGAGGGCGTCACCGGCCGCGCGTATCTCTGGTCGTATTTCCCGGCCGCGATGGCGGCGATCGCCAAACTCCTCGAAGAATGCGAGCGCGTCGTGAAGGGCCAGCCGGTCGCGCCCGCCGCGCTCTGGGACATGCTCGCCGCGCGCTTCGCGCTGATCGGCGTGCAGGGCATCGTCCGCATGGCGATGGCCGGGCTCGACGTCGCCGCCTGGGACGCGCTGGCGGTCGCGCTGAACGTGCCGCTGGTGCGGCTCATCGGCGGCGAGCCGAAGCCGGTGCGCGCGTACAATTCCTGCGGGCTCGGCCTGATGGCGCCGAAGGCGGTCGCCGACGAGGCCGAGAAGCTGCTCGCGGGCGGTTTTGGCGCGATCAAGCTCCGCCTCGGCTATCCGACGCTGAAGGAGGATCTGGCGGCGCTGCACGCGGTGCGCAAGCGCGTCGGCGGCGACGTGCTGGTGATGGTCGACTACAACCAGGCGCTCAGCCTGGCCGAGGCACTGGAGCGCGGACGCGCGCTCGACGCTGAGGACGTCTATTGGCTCGAAGAGCCGATCCGGCACGACGATTACGCCGGCTATGCGCGGCTGGTGCGCGAGCTCAAGACCCCGATCCAGATCGGCGAGAATTTCTCGCTGCCGGACGGCATGGCGACGGCGCTCGCGGCCAATGCGGCCGACTACGTGATGCCCGATCTCGAGCGCATCGGCGGCGTCACCGGCTGGCAGCGCGCCTCGGCGCTCGCCGCCGCGCGCCGGATCGAGATGTCGTCGCATCTCTATCCGGAGGCGAGCGCGCATCTGCTCGCCGCGACGCCGACCTGTCATTTCCTCGAATACGTCGATTGGGCGGACAAGATTTTGGAGGAACCGCTGAGGATCATGGACGGCCACGCGGTGGTGCCCGATCGGCCCGGCACCGGCGTGACGTGGGACAAGAAGGCGGTCGAGAAGTATCGGATTTGATCGGGGCTTGCATCTCCGTCGTGCCCGCGGAGGCGGGCACCCAGTTCTCGTCAAACGCTGGGTCCCGCATTCGCGGGGACGAACGGACGACGCGAGCGTCGCGGGAAGAGCGAGGCTAAATCTTCACCCAACCCGCCGGCGGCTTCTTGCCCGGGTGGAGCGCGCCGCATTTCTTGCACTTGCGCGCGGCCTCGTTGGCGAAGAACGCCTCGTAGAGCGGCGGCAGGTCCTTCACCAGGTGCTGCACCTTGACCTCGATCCGGTGCACGAGGTTGCCGCACTCGAAGCAGTACCAGTTGAACGCATCGAGCGCGTCCGGCCGCGCCGCCTCGACCACCAGCCCGACCGAGCCCTCCTGCGGGCGCTGCGGCGAGTGCGGCACGTGCGGCGGCAGCAGGAACACTTCGCCCTCGCGGATCGGCACGTCGTAGAACTTTCCGCCGTCGACGACCTTGAGCACCATGTCGCCCTTGAGCTGGTAGAAGAATTCCTCGACCGGATCGTCGTGATAGTCGGTGCGCTCGTTCGGGCCGCCGACCACCTGCACGGTCATGTCGCCGTCCTCGAACACCTTCTTGTTGCCGACCGGCGGCTTCAGCAGGTGCTGGTTCTCGGCGATCCATTTCTGGAAGTTGAAGGCGTGCAGCCGTCCGGTGGACATGGTGTGATTCCCTTGAGTTTCTTGCTCTCTCCTCAGTCATCGCCGGGCTTGTCCCGGCGATCCCGCTTAGGTGGGCACCATGCGTCCCTAAGCGGGATGCCCGGCACAAGGCCGGGCATGACGGCGGAGAAGATCCCTCACGCCGCGCTCGAGCGCACGCTGTCGAGCTTGAGGCCGCAGCTTTCGAACGCGCGCCGCGTCGCGTCCTTCTCGGCCTCGGTCAGTTCCAGCATCGGCCGGCGCACTGCGCCGCCGACCTGGCCGAGCAGCTGCTGCCAGTACTTCGAGTGCGAATGGAATTTCTCCGGCGGGCGCGTCTTGCGGAACGCCTCGCGCACCGGGTTGAGGCTGTCGCGCACCGCCTTGGCGCGGGCGATCTCGCCGCGGAAGGCGAGGTCGGTGTATTCGCGCATGCGCCGGTCGGCCTTGGTCTGCAGCGCGTAGGGCGGCGACGAGCACAGATAGAGCTGCCAGCCGAGCTCGACGATGTTGTCGAACCACTCGTCCTCGGACGCGGTGCTGACCAGGATCTTGTCGCCCGCGAGCCGGGTGAGCCGCGAATACATCTCCCGCGGCACGCTGTACTTGATCGCCACCACGTTCGGCAGTTCGGCGATGCGCGCGCACAGCTCCGGGCTCATCAGGTAGCCGGAGTCCGGGTGGCTCCACAGCGCGATGCCGATCTCGACCTGCTCGCTGATGTGCTTGTAGTACTGGTAGAGCGTGTCGTCCTGCTTGTGCAGGAAGTGCAGCACCGGCGCGTGCACCACGATGTAGTCCGAGCCGATCGCCTTGGCGTGGCGCGCAAGGTCGAGCACCACGTCCATGTTCTGGTCCGAGCACGACATGATGGTGCGCTGGCCGCCCAGCTCCTCGATCGCGATCTCGAACGTGCGCTTGCGCTCGGCCAGCGACATCGAGAAGAACTCGCCCTGCTTGCCGCAGACGAACACGCCGTCGATGCCGAGATCGTCCGTCCAGTGGCGGAAGTTCTTGCGCAGGCCGGCCTCGTCGATGGCGCCGTCGGCGCGAGAACGGGGTCAGCGCCGCGGCCCAGATGCCCTTGAAGTTCTCGCGGGCATAGGCCTTGGCATCGCGTCGGGTGTATCGCATCGCGTCGTTCCTATTTGATCAGGTTGGCGATTTTATCCACGATCGGCTTCGGCGTCGCGTAGATTTTCGCGATCAGGGCGGCGAGATGCTCGCCGTCCTCGGGTTCGAGGTCGAGCTTGGACCGGCGCGCCTCGTCGATGAAGGCCGCGTCCTTCATGGTTGCCATGAACGCCGTGCGCAGCATTGCCAGGCGCGCCGGCGGCAGGCCGGGCGGCGCCACGAACGGCCGGCCGATGCCCTGGCCGGCATAGAGGAATTCCAGCGTCCGGCGCTGCTCGTCGGTGCGGGCGAGGTCGAGCACGAACGGCACGTCCTTGAGCTCGGGGTTCGGCTGCCGCGCCGCCCTGGAACAGGATCGCCACCTTCTTGTCCGGGATCCAGTCGGGCCGCCGCACCTTGATGCTGTCGAGGCTCTCGCAGATGCCGTCGACCTCGCCGCGCTCCATCGCCAGGAAGACGTCGCTCGACGCCGGAAATCCGCTCACCAGCTTGAACTTCATGCCGAGCAGGTCGTTGAGCGCCAGCGGATAGGAGCGCGTGCCGGTGCCCGGGCCGGTCGAGCCGACGATCAGCTGCTGCCGCAGGAGATCGTCGGCCGTTTTCACCTTGGCGGTGTGGTAGGCGATGCAGACGTTGGTTTCCTTGGTGGGCGTGCCGAGCCACGACAGCCGGGTCGGGTCGAAGCGCGCGCCGGGCGCGCCGGTCAGCGGGCCGAGCGCCGCGTCGCGCGCGATGATGCCCATCACGGTGCCGTCCTTCGGCGCGACGTTGTAGATGTGGCTCGCGGCGGTATAGCTGCCGGCGCCGGGCATGTTCTGCGCTACGACGCCAGGCGTGCCGGGCAGGTGCCTGCCGATGTGGCGGCCGACGGTGCGGCCCCACAGGTCGTAGCCGCCGCCGGTGCCGAAGCCGATGATCATCGTCAGCGACTTGCCGGGGAACGTATCGGCCTGCGCGAAGGCCGGCGGCGCGCTCGCGGCGAGCAATGCAAGCGCGGTCAGGGCGCGCGGTAGCTTTGACATCGGCGTTTCCTCGCGCGGCTTGCCGCCGCGTCGTTCGATTTACAGTCTATGAACGTTTCCGTGCGAAGCCTAGCGCCACGCGACGCCTGAAAATTCGTTGCGCATTTATCACGTCCGCACGTTCGTCGTCCGATCATCTTGATTTTGTCGAAATGATCTGACATACGCCTGCGCTTGAGAAGCCGGAGAGTCCGGCTGGCGACTTGCCGCCGACGCACTATATCAGTGGCAAACGAGGAACCCGATGCGCCGCTTAGGCACACATAACACCGCGCTCAGCGCAGCCGCCGCGCGACCAATTTATTGGTCATGCGATTGCGGCGTCGTGCGTGCGAGTGACATGAGCCTATTCCAGGCGAAGCAACCCGGATCGGGCTTCAGAATACCGGACTAACCGGCGGGTGGACCAGAATCCCTCCGCCAAACCAGGCAGGAGGGACCAGATGGTCCGACAAGTTCAGCTAAACACAAGGTTTTCGCCACCGGCACGCATGCGCGTGCAGACCAGCCTTTGCGGTCTGCGCAAGCGCAACGCGCGTCCGCATTTGGACGCGCGCACCAGCGCGCGTGGCGATTGGTGACGCGCATCGCGTGACGCGACGACGCGCGTGAAGTCTACGGGCTTTCGAACTGCTGCGCTGAAACGGATCGTTTCAGCGAACGGGAGCGCATGTCCGCAAAGGACCGGCGCAACCACGAGACTCTACGCTTTGCTGTTTGACATTGTGAACGTCCAGAATTGGCCAGCGGCGAGCGCTTCGCACGGAGCGGTAGTCCCTGTTGCAAGGTCGCTTTCGTTTTGCGGAAGCGCCGCCGCTGACCATTTGTCAATTTTCGCCGGCTTGGCTGAACTTGGTAGAGCGCCGCCCTCGTAACGCGGAACATGCGTGTTCAACTCACGCAGCCGGCACCATGCGATGTTGTCAGGCCTGCGCGCCGATGTTTCGCTTCGCGTCACGCAAAACTCCGCGCGCTCGCCATTTCGCCCGTATAGCTCAGCCGGCAGAGCACCCGTCTTGTAAACGGAAGGTCCCAGGTTCGATTCCGTGGTGCGGGCTCCATTTTTCTTCGCTATTGCGCCAGTAGCCCAATCGGCAGGAGGCGCCTCTCTCAGAAAGAGGACAGTGCAGGTTCGAATCCTGCTTGGCGCACCAGGTTTCGGCATCGCGAATCTCCGCCGGATATCGCTATGCATCGCGCTCACGCACGCGAGTCGTCATGGCGCCATGGACGGGCAGACGCTGGGGCAGGCCGCCGGGGCGGATCGATGTCCGCGCCGTGGCCGGCGTGATCATCCTGGTCTTTGCGCTGGGTTTCTACGTCTACAAGCACTGGATCGCCGAGCCGCCCGTTCCGCTGAACGGGATCGCGCGGGTCGCGGACGGCGACTCGCTCGAGATCGGGGGTGCGCGCATCCGGCTGGAAGGCATCGACGCGGTCGAACTGCACCAGACCTGCACCGATCCGAAAGGCCAGTCCTGGCCGTGCGGCGAGCGGGCGTGGCGGGAGGTGCGCAACCATGTCGCCGGGCGCCGGCTGCGGTGCGAGCCGAAAGGCCGCGACCGCTTCGGCCGCGTTCTGGCGGTCTGTTTCCTCGACGATGGCTCCGATCTCAACGCCTGGATCGTGCGGCAGGGCTGGGCGGTGACGTTCGGCTATGCGCGCGTCTACCAGGCCGAGCAGGACGAGGCGCAAGGCCGCCAAGCGCGGCATCTGGGCCGGCAGCTTCACGCCGCCGCAGGAATGGCGGCAGCAGCACCAGCGCACGGACTGATGCGCGGCCCGCCGCCGCGCTCTATACTGCGGTTCCGGGAGCGACCATGCGACGAACGATCCTGATCGGTTCGCTGATTGCGGCTGCGCTGTGCGCGCCGGCGCAGGCGCGGGTCGAACGCGTCGAGATCCTGAGCCGGCAGGCGTTCGCGCCCGGCACCGAATTCGGCACAGCGGGCGCCTACGAGAAGCTGCGCGGCCGCGCCTGGTTCGCGCTCGATCCCGATGCCGCGGCGAACGCGGCGATTGCCGATCTCAAGTTCGCGCCGCGCAACAATCGCGGCCTGGTGATTTTCAGCGCCGAATTCCTGGTGCTGCGCCCGCGGGAGGCCGCACGCGGCAACGGCATGCTGCTCTACGAGGTCAACAACCGCGGCGGGATCGGCATTCTGCGCCAGATCAACGAGGCGCGCGTCGAGCAACGATCCGGCCACCGTCCAGGAAGCCGGCAACGGATTTCTGTTCCGGCAAGGCTACACGCTGGTGTGGTCGGCCTGGGCGACCGACGTTGCGGCGACGCCGGGCGACAAGCGCATGGTGCTCGACGCGCCGGTCGCCACCGATCGCGGCCGGCCGATCACCGGCAAGGTCGCCTACGACCTGATCGTGAATGCGCCCGGCACCGGTCGCTCGCTTCACCGGCAATGCTCGGGACCGCCTATCCGCCGGCGAGCGAAGGCGCGGCGACGCCGAGCTCACCGAGCGCGAGCGGCCGGACGGCGAGCGGCGGCCGATCCCGCGCAGACGCATGGTCGTTCGCAGCGACCGACGGGCGGCGAGCACGCCGACCGAGATCAAGCTCGAGGGCGGCTTTCAGCCGGGCCGCATCTATCAGCTCACCTACACGGCGCGCGATCCGATCGTGGTCGCGCTCGGGATGGCGGGCATCCGCGATCTCCTGTCCTATCTCCGGGACAACCCGCTCGAAGGCGCGCCGGCGCCGCGCAAGAGCATCATTTTCGGCATCTCGCAGTCCGGCCGGCTCATTCAGACCATGCTGCTGCGCGGCCTGCATGTCGACGAGGACGGCAAGCCGGTATTCGATGGCGCGTTCATCCATGTCGCCGGCGGCGGCAAGGGCGGCTTCGACTATCGCTTCGCCATGCCGACGCGGCATTTCAGCGTGCTCGAAGACCACATCTATCCGACCGACTACTTTCCGTTCACCACCGTGACGGCGCGCGATCCGGTGACGGGTCAGGAGGCCTCGGTGCTGGACCGCGCGCGAGCGCTCGGTGCGGTGCCGAAACTGTTCTACGTCAACAACTCGTCGGAGTACTGGAATCGCGCCGCTTCCCTGATCGGCACCGATCCGGAGGGCAAGCACGACCTGCCGCCCGCGCCCGAGGCGCGCATCTATCACATCGCCGGCGCGCAGCACTATGTCGGGCAGCAGCGCGAGCGCGGCATGTTCACCAACTGCGTCAACACGCTCAACCACTACCCGGCGATGCGCGCGCTGATGGTGCGGTTTGCCGGTTGGGTCCGGGACGGTGTCGAGCCGCCGCCGAGCACCTATCCGCGGATCGCCGACGGCACGCTGGTGACGGTGCCGGCGTTCAAGGAGGCGTTTCCGCGCATACCGAATGTCCGGCTGCCGGAAACCAACCTGCGTCCGCCGCGGCTCGACTTCGGGCCCCGTTTCGAGACCGAGCGGATCGCCGACATCGTGCCGCCGAAGCAGGGAGCGCCGTTCGAGGCGCTGGTGCCGCGGCCCGATGCCGACGGCCTCGACCTCGGCGGCATCCGGCTTCCCGAGATGCTGGCGCCGCTCGGCACCCGTACCGGCTTCAACACGCGCAGCGATGCGGTCGGATTTCCCTGGGCCACCGGCCGCTGGGACGGCTCGTTCGTGCCGTTTGCGCGCACCGAGCCGGAACGGCAGGGCCGCCGGCGACCCGCGCCCGTCGATTGCCGCGCGCTATGCCAGCCGCGGCGCGTACCTCGAAAAAGTGCGGGCCGCCTCGGCCGATGTCGTCGGCAAGGGGTTTTTGCTGCCCGAGGATGCCGATACGCTGGTGAGCGAGGCGGGCGGTCTCTACGATCGCATCATGGCCCACGATCCGGCCGATCCAAGCTGCCACTATCTGTTCGGCCGTTGAAATCGGTCCGCACCGGCGCGCGGTGCGGACACAAGAAGAAGATTGGAGAACGCCTTGCCTGTGATGTCTGGAAAGAAGGCCTTCCTGGATCTGCTGAAACAGGAAGGCGTCGAGGTGATGTTCGGCAATCCCGGCACCACCGAGCTGCCGCTGATGGATGCGTTCGCGACCGAGAACGAGATTCGTTACCTGCTCGGCTTGCAGGAGGCGGCCGTGATGGCGATGGCGGACGGCTACGCGCAGGCTTCCGGCAAGCTCGCGGTGGTGAACCTGCACGTCGCGCCGGGCCTCGGCAACGCCATGGGCATGCTGTACGACGCGCAGAAGGCGGGCTCGCCGATCCTCGTCACCGCCGGCCAGCACGAGCAGACCTTCACGGCGACCGAACCGATCCTGTGGGCGGACCTGCCGACGATCGCGCGGCCGATGGTGAAGTGGTCGCACGAGGTGACGCGGCTGGTCGATCTGCCGCGGCTCATTCATCGCGCCGCCAAGACCGCGCTCGCGCCGCCGACCGGGCCGGTGTTTCTCTCGCTGCCGGGCGACATCCTGCGCGCCGATGCCGATCTCGACCTGATGGGGCCGTCGCGGATCGCGCCGCGCACCCGCGGCGACAAGGCGGCGGTGGAGGCGGCGGCCGCGATCCTCGCCGAGGCCAAGCGGCCGGTGATCATGGCGGGCGACGCGGTGGCCTACAGCCATGCGCACGCCGAGCTGGTGGAATTGGCCGAGCTGCTCGGCGCGCCGGTCTATGCCGAGTTCGTGCCGAACACGGCGTCGTTCCCGGCGTCGCACCCGCTGTTCCGCGGCACGCTGGTCCGGCTCGCGCCCGAGGTGCGCAAGACGCTCGGGGAATACGACGTGCTGTTCTCGGCCGGCGCCGACCTGTTCACGCTGTCGCTGCCGTCCGACGTCGATCCGATGCCGCCCGGCATTACGCTGATCCATCTCGACAGCGACCCGTGGGAGATCGGCAAGAACTATCCGCCCAAGGTCGGCATCCTCGGCGACCCGAAGGGCACGCTGCCCGAGCTGATCGCCGCGGTGCGCGAGCGCATGAGCGCCGGCGCCAAGGGCGTGGCGCGCGACCGGCTCAAGACCGCGAGCGAGGCGATCGCCGGCGAAGTCGGCGCGCTCAAGGCCAAGGCGCGCGCGCTCGCCGACAAGGTGCCGGTGCAGCCGCTGGCGCTGCTGCATGCCATCGGCGAGACCTTGCCGAAGGACGCGGTGGTGATCGAGGAGGCGTTGTCGTCGGCGCCGGGCATCCGGCAGCTGATCCGCAGCGACGACCCGCAGAGCTATTTCGGCCTGCGC
Source organism: uncultured Alphaproteobacteria bacterium (assembly GCA_963749815.1). Taxonomy (GTDB): domain Bacteria; phylum Pseudomonadota; class Alphaproteobacteria; order Rhizobiales; family Xanthobacteraceae; genus VAZQ01. The sequence continues at coordinate 293,174 of CAVVON010000007.1, forward strand.
GGCGGCGGCATCGGCTGGGGCCTGCCGGCGACCATCGGCGTCAAGATCGCCTTGCCGGACCGGCCGGTGGTCGGGCTGATCGGCGACGGCAGCGCGATGTACACGGTGCAAGCCTTGTGGACGGCGGCGCGCTACCGGATCGGCGCGATCTTCGTGATCCTGAACAACTCGTCGTACCGCATCCTCAAGCAGCGCCTGCACAACATGCGGGGATTGGCCGAGCAGGCCGACAGCTATGTCGGCATGGAGCTGATCGATCCGAAGATCGACTTCGTCAATCTGTCGCGCTCGCTCGGCGTGCCGGCGGAGCGCGCCAAGACCGTGCACGAGGCGACCGACCTGCTCAAGAAAGCGCTGCAAGGCGGCGGCCCGATGCTGATCGACGTCGAGCTCGACCGCTCGTTCAAGCCGATGTGACGCCCGCGTAGCCCAATCGGTCGAGGCACCTGCCTTAAAACCAGGAGAAGTGCGGGTTCGAATCCCGCCGCGGGTACGCGCCGGTAGCCCAACGGCAGAGGCGGCGGATTCAAACTCCGCTCAGTGCAGGTTCGAATCCTGCTCGGCGCACCAGACTTTGGCGCAGCGGCGCCATAATTCTGCGCATACTTGGGACGGCGGGCGTTAGGAGGATACGATGCCGGCCGGTATGGTTAAGAACGCGTGGATTGCGGTTGCGGGCCTTGCGGCAGCGGGACTGGCGGCTGTCGTGCTTCTTCCGGCCTCGGCGCAGCAGCAGCCGTCTCCGCCGGCCGCGCCACCTGCCGCGCAGACCTTGCTCGACCGCAGCAAGTGCCTCGCCGAGGCGGATCGCTTCGGCCAATCCTTGCGTGATCAGATCGATCGCGAGATGAGCACCAGCGGCGCGCGCCGGGACCTCAAGTCGACCGTCGAACAATTGCAGGAGACGCTGCGCGGGGCCTGCACGGCATTAAGTTCGCCGGCCGCCGGCGAAGCGCTCGCGTCCGCCGAGAAGCTCACCGACACGATCCTGCAGGGCATCCGCGCCTTGCGCGCGGGACGCGAAGGCGGCGAACTGACTGAGGAGCAGCGCAAGTCACTCGAGAACCTCGCCAAGCAGCTCAAGCTCGACGAGCTCGGCGCGTTGCTGTCGCAGTTCGCGCAGTCGGGCCTCGAGCAGGCATTGCGCGAGTACGACAGAGCCTTGCAGTCGAAGCAGCCGTTCTGCATGCTCGGCATCTGCATCGTTCCCGATCAGCGCGAGCGCGACGAGCCGCGCCGCAATCGCGGCAACGACCGGGACGGCTTCCCTCTCTGACGCATTGACCGCAGCGCTTCGCTGCCCGCGCCGCCGCGGTTGGTGACGGCGCAACGCCGCGCCTTGAACAGCGATCAGGGCGCTCCATATTTCGCCTCCTTAGCTTAGCGGCCAAAGCAGCGCGCCCACACCGCGCGATCCGGGGTTCGAATCCCTGAGGAGGTACAGCCTGCCGCGCAGACCGCGTCCCTGGCACTCGCGCCGTTCTCCCGGGCGCTCAGATCGAAGGACGAGAAACGGCTGCGCAGGCTGGAAAGATGGGGCAAGTCTTCGAGTGCCTGCCCCATACCAGTCTTCGCGCCTGCGGCGCTTCGTCTGGCAAGCCGATGTCGCGCGCGAAGGGCCGCCGCCGAAGCCTTGCCGTCGAGGCCTTGGCGAAGGCGCGCCTTCCTTAGCTCAACAGCAGAGCTCTCGCCCGATAAGCGAGCGACCGAGGGGCGGCACCTCGAGGAAGGACCAAATTCTTTGCGTTTGCGCATGTCCTTTCGGAAGCCGGCGGCCACTTTCCGGGACATGCGCTCAGGACCCGGAGCCTCAAACCCGAATGGAGAGGGAGCGGACTTTTAACCCGTCGGCCAGTGGCTCGAAACCACCCGGGTCCGCCACGCTTCGCTCCGGAGACTCATCGGACCAGTTACCGTAGCGGCCGAACGGGCCGGCCTCTTAAGCCGGCAGCGAAAGCTCACCGCAGGTTCGAATCCTGCCTGGTCCTCCAGCCTTCGCGCCTGCGGCGCTTCGGCCGGCAAGCCAGCCTTGACCGCGTCTTGCTTTCAGATCGCCGACAGCGTCCAGGCGTACTGATAGCGCCCGTATTCGGTGCTGGTTACGCCATTGCGCGTGGTACCCGGGAATTTCTCCGGCGGCGTGACCACCGTCACCCTGAGGACGGCGGTCTCCGCGGGCTTCAGCAGGCCGGCATGGACGGCGGCGGCCCCGATCGTCGAATCGCCGCTGTAGATGTCGGTGCCCCACAACTGCCCCTCGGTCACGCCGGTGACGCGGAAATAGTAGGTGGTGCCGACCGTCTCGCACAGGCCGTGCATGTTGGCCGGTGCGTCGGAGGCGACGGAGTTCTGTTCGAGCAGCTTGCGCAACTGCCGCCGCGACAGTTTTCCGCGCCGGTCGAAATACGCGACAAGCTCCTGCACGACTTTCATGGCGCGTCCTCTGGATGCATCGTGATGACCCGCCCGTACGACGGCTGGAATGTCGCCTTGCTGCGCGGCAACGCCCACAGCACCGCATAGGGCACGGGCTCGTTCGGGAAGCCGATGTCGCCGTCGGTGATGACCACCGCGGCGGTCACGCGGGGATCCTCCGCCAGCGCCAGCAGGGCCGGCGTCAGATCGCTGCCGCCGTATCCGCTCACCTGGTATTCGGCGAGTTCGTTCGGCGACAGCACTTCGTCCGACGTCACCACGGTGTCGCACTGGATGAGGCGAATTTCGTCGACGCCCGCCATGTCGCAGAAGTCGGCGATGGCTCCGAGCGCGAACGGAACCTCGTCGCTCATCGAGGCGCTGGTATCGAGGATGACATTGAGCATCCAGGAATAGCGCTTGCGCCCGGGCATCACGACGTCGCTGCGATCGTGCCCGCGGCGCGAGGCGCGCGTGAACGTCCGCTCGCCCGGAGCCACGCCTTCGAGCCAGACCTGGAGCGCCAGTTGCCACGGCGTGCGGTAGAGCCCGCGCTTCGCCGTGACCTTCTGCTGCGCGGAGCCCGCCTCGACGCCACGGCCGCGCAGCGCGCCGATGACCTTGGCGAGCGCCATGCTGCGGGTGGCGAGGTCCCGGATCGCGCGGGCGCGCTTGGCCTGCTCCGCGCTGTCGTCCGGAAACAGCTCGCGCTCGCGCCGCGCGTCGAGCACGTCGCCCATGCTGCCGGGCGCGGCCTGGCGGGCGGCGTTGAGCACCTGATCGAGCGTCGTGACCATGCCTTCCCAGACCTGGGTCCGCGACGATGCGCCGTTGCTCGCCCGGCGCATCTCCAGGACGATTTCCTCGGCCGATTTGTCGCGGGCGCCGGGCATGTCGAGGCCGCCCGCGGGGATCGTCTGGATGCCGAGCGCGTGCCGCAGCATGTCGTTGATGATGTAGTCGTGGGCGTAGTTGAACTCGAGCTGGCCGCTTCCTCTGGACCGCTCGTGCGTCCGCAAGGCCAGGTGCAGCAGCTCGTGCGCGAGCACGAAGACCAGATCGTCGCCGGAGAGCCGGGCCGTGAAGGCCGGATTTGCAACCAGGCGGCCGGACGCGAAGACGCCCATGGTCGGCACGCGGTCGTCGAGATCGACGCGCACGGCCGCGGCAAGGCCGGCCAGATGAGGCAACGGCACGGTCACCATCCGCAACGCCCGCATGATGCGGGAGAGCGTTGCGCGGGCGTCCGGCGTTTTTGGCGTAGCGACGTTCATGCCGCGGCGACCTTGTGCAGGAGGTCGAACATCGCGCGATCGGCGCCGAGCGACCCCCATTTCTCGACCATGTCGGTCAGCAGCGTGAGCTGATGCTCGGACGACAGGCTGCGCAGGAAGCGATTGACGACCTGCGGCTTGAAGCCGTCGGCTTTGCCGTCCCGCACGAACTGCCGGATGCAGTCGAGGATGAACCAGCGCGCGGAATCGCCCTTCGGCAGGAGTTCGGGCTTGCGGAAATACTCCTCGAGCGGCCGCACGGCGCCGATCGCCTCCTCGGCCAGCGCGCAGAACACCACCGCGTCCTCGGGCGACAGCCGCCCGAAGGCCAGCGCCCGCCGGGTCTCGTTGCTCAGGAGGCCGGACTTCTGCGCCAGGTCGAGCGCCCGCGACAGCAGCGCCCAGGCGCGCGGCGTCGAGAACGGCACCGGCTCCGCCGGGACCGGACGCATCAGGGCGTCCGGAATGGTGGCGATGAAGCTGCGGATTTCGCTGCGGATGCCGGCGCGCTGCGCCCAGGCCAGCCATTCGGCGGTGTCGACCCGCAATTGCAGGATCGTGACGCGATTGACCAGCGCGGAACTCATCGCGCGCACCAGCGCGCGGTCCTGCAGACGATTGCCGGCGGCGACCACCCAGGTCCCTGCCGGCAGCGCGTGTTCGCCGAGGCGGCGTTCGAGCAGCAGCGAGTAGAACGCCTTCTGAACGTCCGGCGCGCAGGCCGGCAGTTCGTCGAGGAACAGGCAGAACGGCTCGGGCCGTTCGGGCAGCAGAATGCGCGGCGGACAGAACACCGACCGCTCGCCGACGATGCGCGGGATGCCGCTCACGTCCTCGGGCGCGATCTGGGTGCCGAGCAGCGAGCGGCAGGGCAAGCCGGCCTCGCGCGCGGCCTCGTAGACCATCTCGGACTTGCCCATCCCGGGCGCCGAGAGCAGCAGAAAGCTCTGCTCGTGCGCCATGCACTGGATGAGCTTCTTCGCCTGACGCAGCGTAACAACTTCGTCGAACGCGGTGCGCGTCCCTTCCATCGGTGCCCTCCTCGCATGGGTGACCACGCCACGGCGGGCCGCATGTGGGATGGCGATCTGTGGCCGCTAGACTGGATCGAATGTTTTTTTCGAGCCGCGCGCTGGGCGCTCCGGAGCCGCGCGGCGGTTCATCCTGACCGCCGCGACCGGCGCGGTGCGCGCGATCGGGCCATCTTGTGGGACCTAAATACTTGTTCTGAGTAGCGAAATTCGCGCCATGCCGTCACGCGCAGGGAATGTTCGCTCGGAGACACTTGAACTAGGCGCGCCGGCTGGCCCGCCGCGCCATCCGCGTCTGTACCCCAACTGGTAGAGGGAATGCGTCGAGACCGCATTCAGTGGCCGTTCGAGTCGGCCCAGACGCACCAGCCTTCGCGCCTTCGGCGCTCCGGCCGGGCGCCCCGCTCGAGAGGGCTGCCCGCCGTCGCCGCGGCGCCCAGACGGGCCGTCAAGTCTGCTCCGTTACGCATCTGGTGAGGCGGCCCGACTGTCTATCGGGCGAGAGGGATTCGATCTCCCTACGGAGCGCCAGTTTCCGCGCGCTGCTACTTCTTCTTCTTCGCCTTCTTCTTCTTGGTCTTCTTTTTCGCCGCTGCGGCGATCTCGGCCTTGCTCTTGCGCTTCATGTCCAGGGTGTGCGCGCGCTTGTAGGTTTGGATGTCCTTGAAGCGGCCCTCCTTGTCGCGGACCGCGTAGAGCTTCTTGCCTTTCGAGCTGCGCATCGTCGTGCGTTTCGCCATGAGTTGCCTCGTCGTTTGTTGCGTCCACCCGACCGGACCCTAACGAACCGCGATGCGCACTGGCAATATGACGGTTCGACGGACATGTGGACGAACTCAACGCGCGGCGGTCGCGCGCGCCATTGCCATCGATCTCAGGGTGTAGCTCAGCCTGGCCAAGAGCGCCTGTTTCGGACGCAGGAGGCCGTTGGTTCGAATCCAACCACCCTGACCATTTCGAACTGATGCGCCCATAGCTCAATTGGTAGAGCGGACGGCTTATACCCGTCGTGAGCTCCGGACAGGAGCGCGGTTGGAGGTTCGAGTCCTCCTGGGCGTACCGGACGCGCGGCCTGCGCGCCGCAAGCTGTCCCGTAGCTCAGCGGATCAGAGCGCCGCGCTTCGAACGCGGAGGCCGCGCGTTCGAATCGCGCCGGGACATCCAATTCAGCATGGAAGGTGGTGCGCGGCGGCGCGCAACCGGTCCCGAAAACCGGACCGACCTCACGGTCGAAGGTTCGAACTCCTTCACCTTCCGCCAGCCTTCGCGCCTACGGCGCTTCGGCTCGGCAAGCCAGCCTCGATCGCGGAGGCTGCCGCGCCGAAGCCTTGGCGAAGGCGGGCGTATCAGTTCCAGCGTCCTTCTCCTGCCACCGGTCTGTAAAACCGGCGTCTATGAAACAGGCAGGTCGGCCGACGAGAGGTTCGAATCCTCGGGGGCGCACCAATTCACCGACACGCGGACGTGGCTCAACGGCAGAGTCCCTGAGCGCCACTCAGGGGGTGTGGGTTCGACTCCCGCCGTCCGCGCCAACGCTCAATCCAGATCGCCTGGGAAGCTAATCTGGTGAAAGCACCGCGCCGAAAACGCGGGGAGGTTGGCTCGAAACCAACCCCAGGCGCCAATCAACGGGATGATAGCTCAATCGGGAGAGCCTCCGCCTTGCAAGCGGGAGATGCGGGTTCGATTCCCGCTCATTCCACCAACGCTGTCGGTTCGCGCGACTATTCCTGGATGGCGGAATCGGTAAACGCGCCTGACTGTTAATCAGGTGCCGCAAGGCCTGCAGGTTCGAGCCCTGCTCCAGGAGCCAGTTCGCGCAATCGCGCAACCCAAAACGCTGCCGTCGTCTAGCGGCCAGGACTCCGGGCCTTCAACCCGGCAATCGCGGGTTCGAATCCCGCCGATCCCGGGTTCACCGATAGCACTCAGAGCGCAAGTCGGGCAATCGACCTGCGAGCAGCGCCAAGTTTTGCTTACCGGCCGGCGCTTATCCACGCCGGGCGGGCATGCGCCCGCCGGACATCGATTCCGCGACATGAACGCGCCGCACCGGCGGGTTCCACCAATTCGCCACGAAGTCGTCGGACCCCTGTTGTCGGGTTGGTCGAAACCCATAGAATGAGCGGGGGCTCATGCTGCTTCCCTGGAGATCGCAATGCGTGCGGATTTGCTTCTGCCCACCGGCAACGTGACGGCCGCCCCCGAAATCCGAAAGCCTGGATCGATGTTGCGGGCGCTCGCCATCCTGGCGGGCGCGTCGGCAACCGCGTCGCTGCTGCTGGTGACGGCGGCGGACGCCCAGACCAGCGACCTGCGCGCCAAGCGCTACGCCAAGGGTGCACGGCTGGTGTCCGCCAGCCAGATCGCCGGTTTCGAGAAGGCGACCGCCAAGCGCGGGCTCACGCCGGCGAAGGTCGATCTGTCGAGCCTGATGCCGCCGGTCGGCGATCAGGGCCAGCAGGGCTCCTGCGTGGCCTGGTCCATCGGCTACGCGCTGCGCTCCTACTACGTCAAGAAGGTGGATCAGGCGGACGTCACCAAGCCCGAGAACATCCCGAGCCCGAGCTACATCTACAACTACACCAACGCGTCTGCCGGCGACCCGCAATGCGGCGAGATGGGCATGGAGTTGTGGCAGGCCCTCAACATTCTGAAGGCCGGCGTCGTGTCGCTCGCCGAACTGCCCTACAACGACAAGAAGTGCGGCGACCTCCCGCCGGTGGCGATGCAGGCGAGCGCCAGAAAATTCCGCATCGACTCCTGGGAGTTCATCGATCGCCAGGACCTGAACACGATGAAGGTCGAACTGGCCGCCGGCAATCCGTTGGCGTTCGGGATCAACCTGGCGGACAGCTTCTTCGAATACAACAGCGATCGCGTCTACCGTCGTCCGCCGTTCGAGGCGACGGACGGCGGCCACGCCATGGTGATCGTCGGCTACGACGACAGCAAGCAGGCGTTTCGCGTGCAGAACTCGTGGACGGACCAGTGGGGCGACAAGGGCTTCATCTGGATTGCCTACGACACGTTCAAAGAGGATGCCGAAGGCTCCTACGCGATCCGGCTCTGGAATCGCCGCTGACCGCCAAGGCGATTGCAATCGTCATGCGCGCAGTGCCGTCCGAACGACGGCGCTAGCGCTGCGCGATGAAGCCCAGAAACTGCCGTAGCTCGTTTTCGAACAGCAGGATGGTGCCCTTGACGTGGTCCGGGGTCACGCCGTTCGCCACGTTGAAGCCGTAGGAAAATTCAGACGAGCCGTCGGCGTTGAGCGCGGCTTTCGCGATCGCGAGCCTGTGGTTCCATTCATCGATCGCGGCGGCGTCGATCTTGTCGTATTTCGGAAATGCCACCTTGAACGCGAACGCCAGGCAGCCTTCCGCCGGCCGGCAGAGGAACGGGTAGGCGACCGCGCCATCCTTGATCTGCTTCAGCGCGAACTTGATCGCGCTCGCCTTGTTGCCCGGCAGCGCGACGATTTCCGCGTCGTGATCGCTGTCTTTCAAGACATCGACCATCTGATCGAGCGTCATGCGCGAGATCAGACCGGGCTCGGCCGCCGCCGGGCCCGCGAGCGGCAGGAGCAGGCAGCCGGTCGCGGCAAGCAGGCGGGCGAGGTGTCGGATGGACATGTCGGGTGCTCGCAAGGCGTGTTGAAAGGCCGGAGATGACCTTCGCCATTTGAGCGAAGGGAGGCCGCAGGCGCAAGGGCATTCGGATGCCTGGCGCGCTCGCATCATTACTCCACCCATAGCTCAGCGGATCAGAGCGTCGGCGTGCGAAGCCGAAGGCCGCAGGTTCGAGTCCTGCTGGGTGGTCCAATCACAGGGATAGGGGAACTCGGCCGTTCCAGGATCGTCTAACGGCAGGATGCGGCGCTCTGAACGCCGCGATGCAGGTTCGAATCCTGCTCCTGGATCCAGTTCGTTGCGGTGACCGGAACGGATACGGCCGCGCCTGCAAAGCGCGTACATGCGGGTTCGAGTCCCGCCCGCAACTCCACTTCTTTTGTTTTCGCATTTCCGAACGGCGAACCGGTGTCCACTTCGCCTGGAAATGCTGTGCCCTCGTAGCTCAATGGACAGAGCGCCGAGCTTCTACCTCGGGACCGTGCGGGTTCGAGTCCTGCCGAGGGCGCCAGTCTCGTCCACGTAGCTCAATGGACCAGAGCAGGGGTCTCCGACGCCCCAGGTTGCGCGTTCGAATCGCGCCGTGGACTCCACTCGCATAACGGCATTGGAGGGTTGGCCGAGCGGCAAGGCACCGCACTGCTGACGCGGCGAGACCTTCGGGTCGGGCAGGTTCGACTCCTGCACCCTCCGCCACCTACCGGCTACCGCGCCCCGCGATATCGACGTGCAGATCCCCGACGGCGTGCGCGAGCAGGATCGAAAACGCCGCAATAAACCGGAGGCCCATCAGGCTTGGCAAAGCGGTTCGCATGCTGTCCCCGGGCCACCTCGGACCGTCTATAGCACGAGCTAATCCGTCTTGCTCTTCGCCTTGAGCCGCTCGTTCAGCCGTGCCATGTCGACCACCGCGCGCTCGTGCGTGCCCTTGCCGATCTCCTCCATTTCGTCGCGGGCCGTGACGTCGAACATGACCCGCCGGCCGTTCACGGCGGTCACCACCGCGTCCGCCGTCACCTGATGGCCGACCGGCGTCGCCGCGATGTGGTCGATCTTGACCGACGTGCCGACCGCGCTTTCGCCGGGGTCGAGATAGTCGCGGATGGCGTTGAGCGCGGCGTTCTCCATCGCCAGCACCATCATCGGCGTGGCGAACACCTGCGGCAGGATCGCGTCCTTGAACTGGTTGGCGAGGTGCGCTGGCATGACGCGCATCGAGAACGTGCCTTTTGCGCCGACGGGGATGGGCTGCATCGATTGAAGCCTCCGGATTCGGATCGGCCCAAACTTGCCACATCCGCGGGGCGGGCGGAGGATTAACTGTTCTCCATCTAAAGGACGGCTTGCCTGCGATCGGGCCGGCCGACATCGTTGAAACAAAATCCGTCCTATCCTAGATTTTGCTGGCGTCGTCGCGGGGCGGATGAAGGATCGAATGGTGCGGCGTTTGCCCCTCGCGCGGCTGCTGATCTCGATCGCGCTTGCATTGCTCGCCGCCGGCAGCGCATTGGCCGCGCCCGCCGCCGAGAAGCGCGTCGCGCTGGTGATCGGCATCTCCGACTACCCGAACATCGGCAACCTGCAAAATCCGGTGCGCGACGCCCAGGCGATGGAGGCCGCGCTCAAGGGCCTCGGCTTCAAGGTCGTGCTCGAGACCGACCGCACCAAGCGCCGGCTCATCGCCGCGCTCGATGCCTTCGTGGAGGACTACAAGGGCGCCGACCTGGTGCTGGTGTCCTTCGCCGGTCACGGCGTGCAGATCGGCGGCCGCAACTTCCTGCTGGCGTCCGATTCGACCGCCGAGTCGCCGGCCGAGCTCGAATCGAGCTCGCTTTCGCTCGACGAGATCTTCTCCCGCATCGCCAAGGTGGCGGCGCGGCGGATCGTGCTGCTCGACGCCTGCCGCAACGATCCGACCCAGGCGGTGATCGCCGATCCGGACAAGACCGTTACGCCCGGTCTCGGACGCATCGGCACCGCCGACGGCTCGCTCTACGCGTTCGCGACCGCGCCCGGCGTCACAGCGTCCGACGGCACCGGCGACCACAGTCCGTTCTCGTCCGCGATGCTCGCCCATTTCGGCAAGGCCGGGCTCGAGCTGCGCTCGATCCTCACGCTGGTGCGGATGGAGGTCTACGAGCGCAGCCGCGGCCAGCAGCTTCCCTATGTCGAGGATGCGCTGCCAGGCACCGTGTTCTTCGACACCAAGGGCGAGCCGCTCACCGAGCGCGACCGTCTGCTGATGGCGATGGCCGGGATCGACAACGACACCCGCGCGCAGATCGAGAGCGTCGCCGCCGAATACGACGTGCCGCTGGCGCCGCTCTACGGCGCGCTGGTGGCCGCGCAGCTCTCGCTCGGCCAGATCGACTTCGCCACCCGCCAGAAGGTGCTCAAGCAGGCGGCCGAGGAGTTCATCAAGCTCCGCAACGATCTCGCCACGCTGGCCTCGTCCGATCCGGCGGTGGCGCAGCTGCGCGCGCAGGCCGAGCGCGATCTGTCGAACGGCAATTTCGAGACCGCACGCGGCGCACTGACCCAGGCGATCGATCTCGACCGCAATTCCGGCGAGCAGCTCGAAGCGCGGCTGCGCGAGCGCAACCTGTCGGAAGCCGCCAGCCGCTCGATCCGCGCCGGCATCGCGCGCTCGCACCTCGAATACCGCGACGCCGCGGCGGATTTTTCGGCCGCCGCCGACCTCACGGAGCGCTGGGACCGGGCGGTGGCGTGGAGCTACCGCAAGATCCAGGCCGACGTCCTCCAGTTGCAGGGCGAGCAATTCGGCGAGCGCGCCGCGCTGCGCGAGGCGATCGAGGTCAACCGGCGCGCGCTTGCGCTCGCGCCGCGCGCGGAGCGGCAGGACGACTGGGCGCTGACCCAGCATCAGCACGGCAACATTCTCGAAGTGCTGGCCGGCCGCGAGCAGAGCGCGCGGCGCTTCGAGCAGGCGCTCGACGCCTACGCGCTGGCGCTCGAGGTGCGCACCCGCGAGCATGCGCCGCTGCTGTGGGCATCGACGCAGAACAACATCGGCATCGCGCTCTGGATGCTCGGGCTGATCGAGAACGACACGGCGCGGCTGGAGCGCGCGCTGGTCGCTTTTCAACTGACGCTGCTCGAATATTCCCGCGAACGCACCCCGCTCGAATGGGCGCAGACGCAGAGCAATCTCGGCGTCGTGCAGCGTGCGCTCGGCGAGCGCGAGCGCGGAACCGGCCGGCTCGAGCAGGCGATCGCCGCCTATCGCCTGGCGTTGCAGGAGCGCACCCGCGCGCGCGTCCCGCTGGAATGGGCGCAGACCCAGAACAATCTCGGCAACGCGCTGGTGGCGCTCGGCGAGCGGGAGGATCGTACCGCCGGATTCGAACAGGCAGTCGAGGCATTCCGTCTGGCGCTGGAGGAGCGCACGCGCTCGCGCGCGCCGCTCGACTGGGCGGCGACGCAGTACAATCTCGGCATCGCGCTCTCGTTCATCGGCGAACGCGAACCGGGACCGGACGGTACGGCGACGCTCGAACAGGCCGTCTCGGCCTATCGCCTGGCGCTGCTGGAGCGCACGCGCGAGCGCGTGCCGCTCGATTGGGCGGCGATCCAGAACAACCTCGGCGACGTGCTGCGATCGATCGGCGAGCGGGAAACCGGCACCGCGCGGCTCGACGAATCGATCGCGACGTTTCGCTTGGCGTTGCAGGTCCTGACCCGCGAGCGCGCGCCGTTTCCGTGGGCCGACGCTCAGAACGGCCTCGGCCTGGCGCTACGGCTCGCCGGCGAGCGGGGCGACGGCACGGCCCGGCTCGAAGAGGCGATCGTGGCGTTTCGCGCGGCTCTCGACGTGCGCACGCGCGAGCGCGATCCCCTCGAGTGGGCGCATTCGACCCTGAACTGGGCGGTGGCCGAGAAGATCGTCGCGACGCGTTCGAGCGCGGATGAGCGCAAGCGCCGGCTGGCGCAGGCCCGTGCGCTCGCCGCCGGCGCGCTCGCCGCCTGCGAGTTCGCAGGGGGCCGATCGCGACGCTGCCCTGGCGCGCACCGCGATCGCTGAGATCGATGCGGAGATCGCCCGTGCGCCGAGCACGACCGGCCCGAAATGAAATGGCCCCGGCGAAGCACCGGGGCCTGTAGAGGCGGAAGGCCGAGCGCCGGTTACTGGCCCGTTCCGGGGCGGATCACATTGATCGGGTTGTTGTTGGCCGGATACACGACATAGGCCTCGCCGGCGTCGCTCTTGAACGTGTCGTACGCCATCCAGGCGCGGCCCTTGTCGCCCCAACCGGTCGACCAGGAGTTCTGCAGCAGGAACGCCTTGCGCGCGTCGTCGTAGCCGATCAGCACCATGGCGTGGCCGCCGTTCGGATCCTGCTTCTCGGTCGCCGCGCGCGAATAGACGCCGTTGCCCTTGAACTGCGGGAAGCTCGGCGCGAGGTTCATGGCGAACTCGACCGGGTTGCCGGCGGCGAGGTTGCCCTTGATGGTGTCGATGTCGGAAGGATCGACGTACTCCCAGGCGTCGATGCGGAACTTCTTGGCGGCCGTCTGCATCCGCACGTCCGGCGCGGGGCTGCAGTTCTCCTGGTCGTAAGGCATCTCGGCCATCGACACGACGCCAGCCTTCAGGATGTCGAGCGCGTGATAGACCTGCATCCCGGCGGCGCGGCAGGTGATGACGCCCTTGTCGAAATTCGCGTGGTTGTAGACGTAGGCCGGGCTCGGCAGGTTCTGCCCCTGCGCCAGCGACAGCTTGTCGTTCTTGGCGACGTAGTAGCCGCGCAGCGCATAGGTGGTCGACCAGGCGACGCAGGAGCCTTGCTTGCCTTGATCGCCGACCGGCGGCATCAGCGCCGACAGGTCGACCTTCGGGGGCGTCAGGCCGCGCTTCGCCGCCGCCTTCGGAAAGGCCTGGCGCTGATCCGTGGTCGCGAGCTTGGCGCCGGTGAAGTATCCCATGATCTCGAAGGTCGGAGTCTGGGCCTGCGCCGTGGTCGCCAGGAACAATCCGGCGAGCGCCGACAATCCGAGCCGCGCTGGTACGGACGCTACGATCTGCATTCACGATCTCCCAGGTGGTGGTGCGAACCCCCCACGCTGCAATTCTATTGCTTTCGAATGTCCGATCAACAACGGCGCGATTAAATTCGCGCAATGTACGGCGACGCACTCTGGCGCGTCGCTCGCTAGCAGTCTCAAAAAAGTCGCAGGTTTGGCCGGGCGCGGCCAACTTCCCGCGGGCGTAGCTCAACGGCAGAGCCACTGGCTTCCACCCAGGCGATGCGGGTTCGATTCCCGCTGCCCGCTCCATGTTCCCCCGTCGTCTAACGGCAGGACGCTGCACTTTGAATGCGGAGATCGTGGTTCGAATCCATGCGGGGGAGCCAACAGATTTTGCCGGCGTAGCTCAGCGGACAGAGCGGCGCTCTCATACGGCGAAGGTCGGTTGTTCAAATCAACCCGCCGGCACCAGCCTTCGCTGCTCCGCGGCTCCGGCTGGCCTTGGCGAAGGCTGGCCATTCCCTGCGGTAGTTCAACGGCAGAATGCCTGAATGTGGCTCAGGTGATGACGGTTCGACTCCGTCCCCAGGGACCAATTTCCTCGTCAGGGGGTGTAGCTCAGCGGTAGAGCGGCGGCTTCCAAAACCGCGTCAGCGCGGGTTCGATCCCTGCCTCCCCCGCCAAAATCTGGACGTTCACGATGCCGGGGCCCACCCTGGATTGTGGCAAAAAAGCGCTGCCGCGGTCGAACCTTTGGGGTTCGCCGGGCGACTAACCCCTGAGCCCAGTGCGGACCCGAATCGGCGGGACCGCGGCGTAGTGCATCACAGGGGGCCCCGTGAAAATGCAGGCCAAAATCTCCCATCTCTCGCTTTCCGCCAACGATTCTGCTGGTTTTCTGACCGCCGCCATGGCGACCGCTGCCGGCGTCGCCCTGCTGGCCGCGACGATCGGGCCGGCCCGCAGCATGCCGCTCGAGGTGCGGCCGGCCGCCCGCCCGCAAGCCACAACCGCCCCGGCCACCGCCCGGCCGCTGGTCGTGGCCAACAACTCCCGCGCCAAGGTGGTCGCCAAGGAGCCGGTGGACGAAGTCACCGCCAAGGCCAAGGCGACCAAGGAGCCGTTCAACGTCATCATCTCGATCGACAAGCAGCAGCTCACGCTCTACGCGGGCACCGAGGTGATCGCGCGCTCAAAGGTGTCGACCGGCGTGCCCGGCCACCCGACGCCGACCGGCGTGTTCAGCATCATCCAACGGGACCGCTGGCACCGCTCGAACCTCTACGGCGATGCCCCGATGTGGTTCATGCAACGGATCACCTGGTCCGGCGTGGCGATGCATCAAGGCGTCGTGCCCGGCGTGCCGGCGTCGCACGGCTGCATCCGGCTGCCCGAGGCGTTCGCCCGGCAGATGTGGGGCATTACCCAGATGGGCGCGCGCGTCATCATCGCGCGCAGCGAGCTCGCGCCGAGCGCGATCGCGAATCCCAAGCTGTTCGTGTTCCGTCCGGAGCCCGCGCAGCCCAAGCCCGAGCCCGGCGAAACCGTCGCGTCGTCGAGCGAACTGGTGAGGGCTGCCTATAGCGCGCTCGGCTCGGACGAGCAGAGGACCGCTGCCGGTCCGATCGCGACCGACGCGCCGAAGCCGGTCGATCCCGCACTCAGTGCGGCGGCGAATGCGAAGCCGCTCAAGCCCGGCCCGATCTCGGTGTTCGTGAGCCGCAAGGAAGGCAAGCTGTTCGTGCGCAAGGGCTTCGATCCGGTGTTCGACACGCCGGTCAGCTTCGAGGAGCCCGATCAGCCGCTCGGCACCCACGTGTTCACCGCGCTGTCGCTCAAGGACGACAACTCCACCCTGAACTGGATGGTGGTGACGGTGCCGACCACGACCGCGCATGCGCAGGTCAAGAAGGTCGAGAAGCCCAAGAGGGGCGAGGTCGTGCAGGCGGCGCCTCCGGCGCAGGTGCAGACCACCGCCGTGCAAGCCCTCGCGCGGGTCAACATCCCGCAGGAGGCGCGCGAGAAGATCGAAGGGCTGATGTCGGCCGGCGCCTCGGTGATCATCTCCGACCAGGGCCTCGGCCCGGAAACCGGCAAGGGTACCGACTTCATCGTGCTGACGCGCTGATCGCCTGACAACACGGCTCGTCAACACTGCGTCATGCCCGGCCTCGTGCCGGGCATTGGCGTTTGTGGGACCGGGTCAACCTCGCGCCAGCGCGCCGAGCGCATCCCGAGTCGTCACCGCCGGCGTCCAGCCGAGCCGCATCAGCGCCGACGGGTCCGCCACCAGCGAGCCTGACAGCCTGGCGTAGCCCTCGCTGCGTCCGGCCGCGCGCATCGCCGTTTCGATGAGCGTTGGCGGAACGGAAAACACGCCGGGCCTCCGGCCAAGGCCCGCGCGCATCGCCGCGATCATGCCGGGGATCGTGAACGGCTCGGGATCCGCGACGAGCAGCGGCCGCTTGAGCGGGGCGGGCGCGCCCAGCACCGCTTCGACCGCCGACACGAGATTGTCGAGCGCGAGCAGCGAGCGCCGCGCCGTGAGCGCGCCGAGGGGCAGGGGATAGCGGCTGCGCGCGAGCCGCAACAGCTCCGCCATGTTGCCTTTCACGCCCGGCCCGTACACCAGCACCAGCCGCAGCGCGACCCAGTCGACGCCGAGCTCGGCGAGCCCGTGTTCGGCCGCGAGCTTGGAGCGGCCATAGGCGTCGGTCGGTTGCGGCGTGAGGTCCTCGGTCTGCACCGCCTCGGCGGTCGGACCGCATTGCGCGCGGATCGAGGACAGGAACACGAACCGCCTGGCGCCGGCGCGCTGCGCCGCGCGCGCCAGCGCGATCGTCGCCTCGGTGTTGAGCATGCGGTAGTCGTCTTCCGGCAGCCCCGACATCGCGTGCGCGATGCCGGCGGAATGGATCACCGCGTCGACGTCGGCGAGCGCGGCCGCCATGTTCACCGGCCGCGCGAGATCGCCGACCACGGCGCTCGCGGACTCGATCGGGACGTTGCTCGGCCGGCGCAGCAGCACGCGCAGCCGGTAGCCGCGCTTGGGCAATTCGCGCAGCAGATATTGGCCGATGAAACCGGTGGCGCCGGTGAGCGCGAGCAGAGGTCTGGTTCCGCGGTCGGCAGTGCTCACCGTGATTTCGCCGGGCTCATGTCATGTGCATATCCGGCCGCAGAGCCGGGCATAAAATCAGCATAACATACCGCGCGACCGGCCGTGTCACGATGTGCCAGGTCGAGCCATCGCGCGAAACCATCACAGCTGCCATGCACGAGCACGTGATTCGATTTGGCGCCGTATCGATCCAGTTACGCGCGAATGCATTTCGTCGGTGCTTCCGCACGCGATGACGACGGCGCTCGTAATGTTTTTATAAAATATGTCGATGCGCAACATGCGGTGTCCAGCTACTCCTCAAAGACCGAATCTAAACCGCAGCAACGCTTACGCAGAGCAACGGTGGTGCCCAGGCTATAGCCGGTGCAGAAGTCAAGTCTGTATAGAATTGCTCACTTGAGGAACACGTACGAGCCGTTTGCGCCAGCCGCAAGGGTGGTTCTCGCGCGTGATAGGCGCGTTGCCGCGCTTGGCGTCCTGAACCGCTCAGGCAGCAGGCATTAAATTTCAGAAAGGAACTCGCCTCGGCGAGGCGCGTTCCCTATCTAAGAAAGCACAGAAGCGGTGCTGAGGCGTGAACTGTAAGTAGCGCTCGGCCGAAGCAGGGCATAAATCGTACCCGTAGGTGCGCCCCTGGCCGTTTAAATTGAGAGAGCCCAGCTCGGCCCCCTTTGCTCGCTGGGCTCTTTCCTTATGAGGGGAGGGATGCCTTCGATCTCCTCACGCGTTTGCTTTCTTTCGTTCGTCTGCTGCTTCGAGAATCGGCGACGGTTTGGACGTTACGACGCGACGAGGCGCAACGTGCGCTGGCGTTCCGGTCTTTGGGCTAAGCACCGGATTTTGCGCAGGCTGCATCGACGCTTTTTGAGCACGATCAAGCCCGGCCTTATCCCGTTCCAGAATCTCTTTTGGTCCGAATACGCCAACGCACGTCAGAGAAATGTTCGCTTCCAGATCGAAATCATTTTCCTGAGAGCAGGCAAATAGGTGGCTCGCCCCCAGGCGCAATATTTAGCAAGCTGCCTTTTGTTCATCGGGCATCTCTGCGGCTAGCTGTCTTCGTGTGTCGGACATTTGCCCAAACAGCGTAGATATCCTTCCGCAGTCATTGCTTGCTTTAGGTGTTTGCGCATTGGCGACTGCATGTGTCCACTCACAAGGATCAAAGCACAAGCGAGATAACATAAACTTTTCGACCCGAACATTTCCATAACCTCAGAACGACCTTAGTTAGAAGATCGCCGCAGTTCTGTCTGCTATCGCGACGAACAAAAGACGAAGAAGCCCCTCACGGGGCTTTTTCATCTGGGTGGCACCTTCTCTTGAACGCACGCATCGGGGACGAGCTTCTTGTAGTGTCCGCCTGAGAAATAAGGCCAGTCGCACGCCAGTCTCATCTTGACCATGGACAGGCCGATATCGTCATCCCCCACGAAACACTGCGCTACTACGCGGTCGCGATCCTTTGCCCTCGACCGACCGTCGCAGATACTGCCGTCTCCCGCTCGGATACAGCGTACCTCTTTGTTCAGTATTAGCTCCTCTAGAAATTGCTTCGCTTCGATGGAGCCGGGCGCCCCCGACTCGGGAATGTCAATGCCGCAGACCCGGATGCGCGCCCTAACCCGGTCTGTCACGATATCAAAAATATTGCCGTCGAACACGAACGGAACGTTTCCTTTAATTTCTGCCGCAGCGGCCAATGACACGATGGCGCAGAGCAGCAGGGTGGCTAACAAGGTCCGCATTGGCCCCCCCCCAACTCATTCGTTGCTACAATTTAGACAGCCAAGGCGTTAGAATCCATTGCGCCTAGCGAATACCGCGCGCTCTTGCGCTCTGCGTCTCCCGGGGAATCGTAATCAACAGAACCACGTCGCGCGATCCGTACCTCGGGCAGCGCAATCGAGTTTCCAGACGTGATAGCGGGAATCCTCTGCCTCGCGTCCAGACAAGTGTTCCCATGTGCAATTCCTCGCGATAGCGGCATGCGGGATGGCGTTTCATGCCTTCTTGCTTCCCCGCAGCGCATCGCGCAGTGACGCACCAACCATAGGAAAGCGTTTCCACCGGCACGGGCGATTCCCCCGCGGTAGTTCTTCGTTTGTTCTTATACGCCCCAGAGGCAGGTCGCGCAAATCCGAACAAAAATCAAAACAGAAACTGAATGATTTACGCGCTAGCAGACGCCGAAAGTTAGTGGGCGTCTGCACAATTCGGCTTGGAAAAATCGCGATAGTCACCCGCAGTGATTTGCAGTCGGTGTTCCAACGCAGAACGGAAGGAACGAGACCATGGATCAGATCAGGGGGTCGGGTGGCGTCGGATTATCGTTTGACAGCGAGACCACTGCCATCGCGGGTTGCGCATACGAAAAGGCAATCATCGAACTTCGATATGGCGGAGGGTCGGAGATCGTCAAAGAAATAATCGCTCGACGCATTCTTCTGCTTGCGGCGACAGGTGAGCGTGACGCGGATCGCTTGTCCTCAACTGTCCTCGCCGATCTCGGCATTGAGTCGCTGAACCACTAGCTCCATGCGGCGAAGATTCAGTTCGATGTACTAGTCATTCCGCTTGCGCGAATCGTGGTACGCACGAAGAAGCTCTTTACATTCATACGACGCGCGTCGCGCCAATCGGTGGCAGCGGATATCGGCTTCCAGCCGGTTCAGAAAATGCGTAGTATTCGCACCGTCGGATTCTTTCGACGAAGTTTTTGGAATCACGAAAACGGGAGACCAGAATGGCGGATAATAAAAGCAAGCGTGGTGGCGCAGACCGCAAGTTGATTGCAGTGAGCGAAGCTTATGAGGTTCGCTACTGGTCAAAGAAGTTTAAGGTGACGCCGGCAAAGCTGAAGTACGCTGTAAAAAAGGTCGGCCATTCGGCGAAAAAGGTTGAAGCTTACATCAAGCTGCAAAAACACAAGGCTCGCGACAGAACTCTGATCGCGCTGAGTCAGCCGTATGAAGTCCGGTACTGGTCTAAAAAGTTCAAGGTCACTCCGGCGAAACTGAAGGCCGCTGTAAAGGCCGCTGGCCACTCATCTAAAAAGGTCGGTGCCTATCTGGCGAAGGAAAAGAAAACTAAGCGAAAGAAAGCATGATTAGGATGCGATCATCGCTGTTCCAAATGGAACGGGAGCGACTAACCGCCGCTCCCCGCCGCTTACGCGTAAGTCACGCCGCCTTCACCACGGGTTTCTGCACCTTCAATTGCTCGTCCAACTCACCAATCCAAACAGTTTCCGGAGGACGGAGAACTGAGCGTCAACTTCACTGCATCGCGATCTCATGCCGGAGCCGCTCCACATCCACCCCGCTGATGTAGCTTGGGATATTTCCCCAGATAGGGTGATAACCGAATTCCCCGTTCTGCATTTCGTCGAGCGCCTCCCGCTTGCTCCAACCCTGATAGAGTACGCGATAGAGCGCAGATATCAAACCGGTGCGGTCGGCCCCGTGTTGGCAATGCAGAAGTACCGGGTCAGTGGACATGGCCAGGCGCAACGCGCGCAGCGACCCGACTACGTCCTCGCGCTCGATATTCCAAGTGTGGATCGGGAAACGCGTGAGCCGCAGATTGAGCCCCCGCGTGAGCGGTTCGTCGGAATGAAATGCCCGCAGGCTGATGATTGAGCGCAGCTTCAACTGCGTCGCCAGAGCGTTGAAACCTTCGTCACTGGGTTGAGCGCTTCGATAATAATTGTGCGCCACCTGATGGAGGTTAGGTACGCCGTCTAACTTGATCGGGCGAGCCCAAGACGAGGGCCGAGTTTGAGATTCGACTTGCGCGGAGGCGAGCGGCGCGCCAAGCACCAAGAGCAGCGTTGTTAGACTTATCAGTAGGCGCATCGCTGCTTCTGTCGCTCCGGCGGTTTGCCGTTCTAGAAATTTATAGGGCAACTCTGTGCCGTCATCGCCGTCAAAGACGTCTGGCTTTCTTGGCGGCAAGATGAGACGCGCCGGCGTCTCCCTACGTCGAATGAGTTCTCTGCCATGACAACCTCGTCAATTCATTCAGGAGATGAACACAATAGAGCGGGAAGCGACTGAAGCGCCTCTTCGTCGCCGTCATTCGTGTCACCAGGCACAGGCCACGCATTGAAAGCGATGTCTGGTCGCATGCCGCTTCTTGGAGCAGGTGTAGCCGCCCACAGTCCAACCGCACCGTGGCTCGTGCCGCCACTTCGCCACCAGCTTTTCATGAGCCGCTGCCCAAACCCCAAAATTCTCATTGGCGTGCACTGGGGTGACAGCAACACAGGCCACCGCGGCCGCCGCTACAAGGATTGTTCTGACCATCATCATGTCAGCCCGCCACTCAGCGTTAATCAAGCGGCAGCTTACATGAGAATTTGGCGCGCCGTAACCTTCCGACCGACCTCGATCCGCACTGCGTGCGCATCCAATGTGCCCGTACTTTCGGGCGGCGCCCCTTGCGGACCTAAACCGTAAGTATCCTGAATTACTTCTGAACAACCACTGTGGCGCCGATTTTAACGCGATTGTAGAGATCGATGACGTCGTCATTGGTCATGCGAATGCAGCCCGCCGAGGTGGCTGTGCCGATGGTATGCGGCTCGTTGGAACCGTGGATGCGGTACTCGGTGTCGCCGAGATACAGCGCGCGCGCGCCGAGTGGATTGGCGGGACCACCGCGCATATGACGTGGCAGATCGGGCCGGCGCCGAAGCATTTCCGGCGGTGGGGTCCAATCCGGCCATTCGCGCTTGTCGGTGATGGTCATCGAACCGCTCCATGCAAAACCGGCGCGACCAACGCCAATACCGTACTTCATCGCCTGACCTTTGCCGGTCACCAAATAGAGCCGTCGCTCTGAGGTTTTGACAATGATGGTCCCGGTCGCATGATTGGTCGGGAAGCTGACCACCGTAGGCGGAACCGCGGTGAAGACGGCGAGGAAGTTTGAGAACGGATACACGCCGGGATCAGCATTGGCGCAGGTGGCCGTCAAAAGGCCAGCGCCGCAGAGGGCAACGGCGAAAAGGCGGACAAGCATGGCGTGCTCTCGGGTCTGAGACTATCGCGACTCAAGACTTCAGCTTGAAGGTTTACGCGGGACGCATCGACTGTCGATCAATTCGCGCCGCGTTACGTCAAGACGCCCTGCGCAAATAGAACCACCCCCACGACGACTGCCACAACAATTGAGCCGAGGACAGCAAGAAATTCATGAGATGCCTCAATCTCAGGCACGCTTGTTCGCTGACGCATGACGCTACCCCTGTTACCGCCGCGCTAGCCTGCGACGAGAACAGGAGGATCGGTTCGTACCGCGCTGTAATTGTGGAAATTAACAGGACCCCATCAAAAACTCTGAAGGTGTTGCATCTTGGTCACTTCGACCCGCGATTTTTCATCTTCAAGGGGATAAGCCGGAGGCTTGGCGCGAAATCGGCGCGTCAGTGCAGCGCCGCACGGTTAGCTTCCAGCATCGTGGTGCCTAGGTACTGCAACTCGTTGCCGTCTGTGACAAGAAATATAATGGCGCGCTGATCCATAAACGGGCCAGCGCGCCATCAAACGTGTACCTGCCGCCTTAAGCGGAACGAAGCGTCGCAGATCAGTATCTGCCGCCGCTGTTGAAGAGGTAGTTGAACCCGAGCTTCACCATCTGGACGTTACGATTGCTGGTGGTGAAGGTATCACCGCCAAGGAAGGGCGCTGTCGTCGGCACCGTGTACGACCAGTTGGAGAGCCCAAGGTAGTCATACTCGAGCTTCACCGACCAGTTGCTGGCGACTGCCCATTCGACGCCGGCGCCCACAAGCCAGCCACTAGCAGTGTTGCTGCCGCCGGCGACCGATGCGCCGGTTGTCACGTTGGTGACCGTGAATCCGTTGGTGCCGACCCAGCCGCCACCCGCCTTGCCGTAAACGAGCACGCGGTCGAACGCGACACCAAACCGGGCAGCCAGGGTCGTGATCCAGCGATTGTTAGACGTCACGGCAACGGTACCGATCGCGGGAATTAAAACCCCGGCGCCATTATTGTTGTTGTTCGCCAACCAGTCGAAGTCCGCCTCGGCTCCGACCACGAAGCTGCCAAATTGATAGTTGCCGCCGATCTGGCCACCGGCAATGAATACGCCGTTGCTGCCATTGTTGAAGGTCGTACCGAAGAAGTTCTCCGTCACATTGCGGTTGGCCCAGGCGCCGCCGATGTTGCCGCCGATGTAGAAGCCAGTCCAACTAAAAGCGGGTGGCACATAGACCGGAGGTGGCGCCTGCCGCACCGGCAGATCGGCCGCCTGCGCCCCAATTGCCGTTGCGAGAAGTGCCGCTGCCGCTACGAGAGTTTTACGCATGATGATCCCCAAATTGCCCTGCAGATGATGCTGAACTAGCGTACGCATGTGTTCGGACGATTTCGTCCAAGAGAAATCCTGCTGCGCGATGCGGATTTCGGGAATGTGTGACCAAAATGACGCGCTTGCCGGCAAGGACAAGCGATGGCGACCTTACCGAGGCTCTAGTGGCCGATCTGGCGGAAGCTGAATTGTGTTCTGGCGCGGGCGCTAACGACCTGCACCAATTGGCTTTGATAGCCGGCCAGATTACTTGCTGGTCAATCGCGTCGTGCCCAGTGGCGGGGCGGCGGCGTTCGCGCGCGATCTGGAATTAGATTGTGGCTTTCAAGCACTAGCAGGGCGGCCGACCTACCTGCTTAATAATGCTGACTCCTAAACATCGGGGTGTCTACACATAGGGGATTCACATGAGGAAGCTTATCGTCGTTGTGATGGCCACTGTCGCAATGTTCGGCATGGCTGCCACGTTGGGCGGCTGTGCGGCTGGCAAGGGCAAAGCGCCGGTCGTGACCAAGGGCTAACAACCTGCCTGAGAGTGGCCGGCTCGCGCCGGCCATTTTCAGTTTCAACGGCTACCGTTAGACGGCCGTTGTCGATTTCGGCCGCAAGACTAAATTTATCACTTTTGATTGCCCGGAACCGCCTGCGCCGATCGGGTGCAGGCGTGGTTGGCGCCATGAGCTGTGTTGCGAGCGCAGCGTCCAACAAGTCGCCAATCGTCCACAGGCGATCCTTAGGAGGGTGCCTCCTGTTGATAGGCGCCGATTTCAGTTGATGATGCATTTACACAACTAACAGGCGTTGAAATTTCCATCCATTATTTGAGCGGTGATGCGGCGGGCCGACGAAGAGGTGGACGTGTTCCAAGCAACCACAGTGCAGGTCGAAGTTTCCTGCCGCGATTGCGGCAAGCTGCAGCGTAGGCACTACGCGCGCGCATCCTTACCAGCGGTCTGTTTCGACTGCCGAGCGCAACTACAAAAACTTGCTACCGCAGCCAGAAAGACGCGAGCTCGCACGCTGCCATCACTAAAGGACAGCGCTGAGGCCGACTAACATCGCGGCGACGCGTCACACCCCTGCGCATTCCTGGAGAGATTACAGCGTGTGTGATATTCGTGCCCGATGCCCATGAGGGTGGGGTGAACGTGGAAAGCGTGCGTCGCGCTCGGACTGACAAATCCTGCACGTAAACACTTTTTACATTCACACGACACGCGTCGCCGCAATCGGTAGCAGCGGATATGTGAGAGCAATTGATTGCCTGGAACAAAGTGATGGGGCGGTACGAACTCACGACTTCAGGTCAGGACCGCCTCAACAAGCCATCTAGGATCTGAAACCGTCGTTCCAAATGGAGCGGAAGCGACTGAAACGCCGCTCTCCAGTCATGCCTCCGCCTTCGTTGCGTGCGGCGTTTTCGCCTCCTGATCCGCCGAGAGTAATTGGCTTCTGCTGGTTATGACGGATGACCCGCAGGCGAATCAATTGCGGAAGAAACGCCTTCGACTTCCTCACGCATTTGCTTTCTGTCGTTCATCTGCTGCTTGAAAATCGGCGACGGTTTGAACGTTACGACACGACGAGGCGCAACGTGCGCTGGCGCTCCGGTCTTTGGATTACGTGCCATTCGTTCCTTCTTGTTGCGGACGGAAAATGATCCGAACGCAGTAAGCAGAACGTCTTCCCCGCGTTCGAGTGCGTCAGAAATCTCGGAGAAGAATTGCTCGACGATCTGTGTCGCTTGGTTACGCGTCAGTTTCGACTCGCGGTATGCCGCCTCGATCAGGTCAACTCGCGTGACAGTGCTCATCTTTGTCTCAACCGCTATGTAGTCGACGCCAACACCTTCCGAACATCTGCTTGGGAGATGCCGAACTGTCGGGCAATTGCCGATGGTTTGATGCCTGCCTTGAATGCTGCGCGAACAGCGTTGATCTGCCCCCGCGGCAAATGCGGTATCTCCAGAGGTGGTTTTTTAGTTAGTGACGGTCGCGGAGATTTAGGTTCATCCGCCTGAACGCTCGGTGGCATCCTGCCTCGTCGCTTCGCTTCGTCGAGCGACGCCGCAATAAGTCGATCAAGCTCGCGATCATCGAGGTGTTTGATGGCGTTGGGCAAATCCCTGGGCAGGATATGCCGTTGCTCCTGCTGCGGCAGATCGGGCGTCGACTTCTGCGTCGGATCATGCGCCATCCGGCAATCATGCCGTTACCGGGGAAGAGCGGCAATCCGTGGCGACTAGCTTCGTCTGATCGACCATGTTTTTGCTAGGTATTGCTGCGGTTTTTGCACATTGATGACGCAATCCCGCAGGACGCTCTTGTGGTTTGGGGAAGTCACTTAGGGGGAGACGGGGATGCACAGTCTAGAGCAATCGAGCAGGGACAGAGCGTACCGAGCGCAAACTCAGTGGGTCGCTGGTCGGGTTAGGTGGGATGACGATGCGGTTCGTAATCGGCGACACCTCGTACGTGTGAATACTCGGTCACGCGCGCAAGTCGACGTTTTGGCGGAGCGGGATGCGGCGTCTGCTGCTGAGTTGACACCCAATATGGCGATCCTGGGCGATCCGCTTCCCGGACGTTCCGCGTTAGATGAAAAGATGCGAGCGTCGCAAAGCGCTGCTCCGGACGCTGGTTGGCTCTAACCGCCAATCCATTCTTTTGAGGTAAGACGCGTCACAGAGGCGTCGGCGCATTCCATTGCGCCGGCGTGCGACCACCACGCCGAATCAAACCGCCTGTGCTGACCTCGCGCTGATGCTGATCGACTGCGCTGCCTTTTGAAACCAATCTTCGGATTTGAAACTTGTCGGACGGGGTGTCCGGCGTTTTCTCTCGGTGGTGCTTTGGGGGGTTACGCGAGCGGTCTTCGCGACGGGTTTCTTCGTTGAATTGTGGCGCAAAGTAGTCTCCCACATGGCACAAATCGCGCATTTTTTTGGCGCTTGTGTGTCATCTGACCAACAGGGGAACAATGCGTCAAGCGCGCGGTTCGTGCGTCGTTGGCGGGGGGCGATTTCTTTATAACTCTTTATAACTTTTTCTTCGAAACCACAGGCGATGAATGCCTATCATAACCCATTGATTATGTGGAGAGTTTGGTGGAGCCAGCCAGGATCGAACTGGCGACCTCTTGAATGCCATTCAATTGTGACCATATTGATATCAATGACTTGCGGGTGACTTTATAGGTCGGCTTTATATGTCGCGTTTTCGTTCTGTCCCTGACGCCGCCGGCATTGGCGGTGAGTTCGCTGCGCTCAATGAGTTCAAGGCAGTCCATCTGTATCGCGGGGTGTCGGTTACGAGGTAGTCGCGGCAGTCAATATTGGTACGTCCGGGTTTGGAACAAGGAAACCAAACGCTACGTCGTCAAATCGACTGGCGGAGACGTCGCTGATCCAGGCGCGGGCGGTTGCCCAAGACTATGCGCTTAGTCTGCTCAAGGCGGAGCAACAGGTCGAACGCGAGTTCACCTTTCGCTATTTCGCCCTCAAATGCCTATCAAACGGTCAGCGCTCGCCGACGACGGTGAGAGGAGCATCGGTATGTCAAAGCGGTCCGGTGGAGCATCCAGAACGCCGACTGGGGGTTGCTGAAGTGGTTCGGCAATAAGGATGTTCGGAAGATCACCACCCGTGAATTCCGCGAGTACATGGATCGATCTGACCAAGTTCCGCCCCGACCCTGGCTCCTCACCGAGAACACCATCATGGCGGCGTTTCGGAATGTGCTGAAAGAAGCGCGCGAGGAAAGGCGCGATTGACGTCGTCCCGGATACGCCGCGCGCCACGCAGAAGGACAACCCGCGTCCGTTTTTCCGATTCCATCCGCTCGTGTCGAAGGAGAACGATGACTACAAAAAGGTGCTCGCAACAGCCAGGGGATGGCAGAGCAGGGGGTTGTCGTCCGCGGCATCCCGGTCACCGGCGAACTGTACGATCTTGTCCTTTTCATCACCCACTCCTTCGTCCGCCCGATTGGTTGGAGTTGTACTCGATCAAGCACTCGGACATCACGGTCGCGGACAATCCCAGACGTCTGATGGTGACCGTTCGCGCGGCAAACGGGTTACCGCGCGGCCAGATCAATGCCCGGCGCGGTGTCAGTCTACGAGTTGCATCCGCCAGCCAGGATCACCCGGATGCCAACCCGAGACGATTATATCTTCTCGCCCCGGTGACAAGAACCGCCAGACCGCGTCGAAGGTCATCCAGCGGCAATTTAAGGAATTGATGGCGCGCGCGGGTATCGAGATCGACCCGATCACGTCCCGTCGACATGAACTCTACTCGCTGCGGCACACGGCGATCTGCATGCGGATCATCCTGTCCGAGGGCAAGGTCAACATCTTCAACCTCGCCAAGAACGCCGGGACGTCGGTCGAGCAGATCGAGCGGTTCTATGCCCGCAACCTGCCGCTGTCGCCCGAACTCGCCCGCAACCTGCAGTGTTTCGGCGGGACGGACGAGGAATACTTGAGGGTGTCCGGCGTCATTGCATGCCGGCGCATCCCCCCATAAATCGTCGTGTGTGCGATATTCAAGCGCGCACCCTGTCAG
>CAVVON010000008.1:0-16508 GCA_963749815.1 uncultured Alphaproteobacteria bacterium
CCCCGAGGCGGTAGCGTGGCCGAGTCATGGTGTCGGCCTCCGTTGTCGCGAAGGCGGTCGGCTCCCTCTCCGCGCGGGGAAGAGGGTTGGGGTGAGGGGCCCTAGCTTTATCGGGAGACCGCAACCCCTCACCCCACCCCTCTCCCTATGGGTTCTCGGGTTCATGTTTCCCCGAGATGGACGTTGATAGCTGGTAGTTCATAACGCATTGAATTCACTTGTGTCGAGGCGGACCAGCTACCACGTTCGTCCCTGTCATTTCATCTGTGGCTACCTATTCTCCTCTTGATCCAACACCGGACATCGTTCGAGTGCTTAAGCGCGGCAGTCGGGTCGCGGGATCGTCAGTCCGTGGACATCGCGATCGAGGGCGGTCGGACCTAGGCAGTGGCCGCCTGCCGCAATCCGCATGAGCTGCGGTTCACTCATCATTGACCGCGGCCTAGTGCGCGTCCCGCTCGTCCGTGTACCAGGACGGCTTTTCCGGATAGTGCGGACCGTCATAGATCTCGACCACCACGGTCTCTTCGTGAGCGATCGCCGGCCCGTGCACGTTGCCCTTCGGGTTGCAGTAGAACGACCCGGCGGTGAGCACCGTGTTCGTGGCGGTGTATTCGTAGCGCCCGCTCAGGCAGAACATGAACTGGTTGGAGGCATGAAAGTGCGGCTGCGGGATGCCGGCGCCCTTGTCGAACTTGATCAGCGCGATCGATGCGCCGGTCTCCTCGTTGCGCCAGAGCATCTTTTCGTGAATGCCCTTGAGCGATTTGGCGCGCCAGGGCACCGTGTCGGTCTTGATCAGGATCTCGGCCAGCGACGGCATGTTGTCCGGTAGTTTTGTCATGTTTCGATTCCTCACTCCGCGGTCCAGCGGACGCTCTTGAGCTCGATCAGGCGTGACAGGTAGCGAACCTTGCTGCGATTGGTCAGCCGGTGCACCGGCCGCATCTCGTTGATGAAGACGGTGGAGCCGAGCGGCTCGTTGACCATGATCTTGGTGCCGAAGATGGTCTCGATCTCGTTCTCGCCGCCGCCGAGCGAAATGACCAGATACGGGATGGAAGTGAATGTGAAAATCGATCGTCTCGCCGGGGTCGAGATTGATCTCCCAGACCCGCACATGCTCGTTCTCCAGCACGATGCGCTGGCCGATTTCTCCGAGCTTGATGCCCTTGTCGGCGGCGGTTCTGATTCCGGTCGTGTCGGTCATATCGTGTTCCTCGCCGGCGCGGCCGCGCTACTTGTTCGGGATGACCGCGATCGCATTGATCTCGATCAGGTAGTCCGGCGACACCATCTTGGTGACCTCGACCATGGTGGACGCGGGCAGCGGCGGCTTGAAGTATTGCTTGCGCACGTCGTGGATCGCCTGGAAATGCTCCATGTTGCGCACGTAGACGTCGACCCGGCAGACATCGTCGAGCGTGCCGCCGGCCGCCTCGACCGCCGCCTTGATGTTCTCGCAGACCTGCCGGGTCTGCACGGTGATGTCGCCCACGCCCGCGATGGTGCCGTCCGGCCGGCGGGCGGTCATGCCGGAGACGAAGACCAGGCGCCCCTGCGCCTCGATCATGGTGGCCTGCGAAAATACGCCGACTAGGCCGCCTGATGGCGTCGCTGGTGACTTCACGCTTGGGCATGTCCCGATCCCTCCATGGATTCTTCGTCATCCCGCGCAAGCGGCATCGCCGACACGCGCAGGTCTTTCGCCATCCGCTTCAACATGCCGACCACCGCCGCCGTCAGGTGCACCTGGCCGGCCGCGCTCGCGCGCCGGCGCCATTCCGGCTCGCCGGGGGCAAACAATTGCGCAACGCCGGGCGCGCGCTGGCCTGACCGGATCCGCTCGGCGGCTGCCGCAGCGGCCGCTCGCACCGTTGCCGGATCGGCAAAGTGCGCCACATCGATCGCGACAAACAGATGCGAGGAATCGTAGGGAACAGCCGGCATCGCCATAGAGCGGCTGAACCGCCGCCCCGCTCGCCCCGCCGGACAGGAGCCCGCACAGGAGATCGATCAGGAACGCCAGCCCGAAGCCCTTGGGGCCGCCGGAGGGCAGCAGCATTCCGGCGATCGCCTCGGTGGCGTTGGTGGTCGCGCTGCCGTCGGATTTGACGGCCCAGGTCGGTGGAATGGCCTCGCCGGCCTTTTCCGCCATCCTGATCTTGCCCATCGCCGCCTCGCTGGTCGCCATGTCGAGCACGATCGGGATCGGCCCGTCACTTGGCACCGCGATCGCGATCGGATTGTTGCCGACGATCCTCTCGGCCCCGCCGGGCGCCGGCATCAACGGCCGGGTGTTGCACATGACGATCCCGATACAGTCCGCCTTGGCGGCCTCGGTCGCGTAGCGCCGTGCCGTGCCGAAATGGAAGCCATGACGCACCGCCACGATCCCGGCGCCGTATCGTCGCGCGCGCTCGACGGCGATCTTGATCGCCTGCCCGGCAGTCAACTGACCGAGCGCATGGCGGGCATCGAGCACGACCGCAACGCCTCTATCGGAAACGACGACCGCCTCCTCCTCGGCCGAGACCGAGCCGCTCCGGATGCGATCGAGGTACATGTCCACCAGCATGACGCCGTGCGACGCGACGCCATCGAGGT
Organism: uncultured Alphaproteobacteria bacterium; assembly: GCA_963749815.1. Classification (GTDB taxonomy): domain Bacteria; phylum Pseudomonadota; class Alphaproteobacteria; order Rhizobiales; family Xanthobacteraceae; genus VAZQ01. Next base: position 2,608 of record CAVVON010000008.1, read on the forward strand.
CGGCATCGACGAGTGCGCCGGCGACAGCGCACGCGGACCGCTCTGGGACGCCAGCCGCGACGAACAGGCGCGCCACCAGGGCGGCCAGCCCATCGGCCGGAACGGTGACGCCGCTAACCTGGTTCATGAGTGAGCGAGCATGCGCTGGTGCGGGGAGCCGTTGAGATTGCGGTCAATGTTCATCATTGCTCGTCTTTGCCGTTTCTCACGTCTTTGCCGTTGGCGGTTCGCAACCTGATCGAGCGCGGCGCAACGGCCAGCGATTTGGCGACCCGGTCGGCCGTCCGCTCGATATGCGCCTTGTGCAACTGGATCGCGCGCGCCACGTTGCGCGCCAGCGCGGCGCGCATGATCTGCTCGTGCTCGCCGACGTCGTTGCGGGCCGGAAATTTGGACGTGATCGAGAGCGCGACATAGCGCTCGGCCTGGTCGAACAGACTCTCGCGGATGCTCATCACCAGCGGCGAGCCGCAAGCCGCCACCAGCGCCGCGTGAAAACTCCGATGCTCCCGGAACCAGGAATCGTTGGTCCCGCTGTCACGCTCGATCTTTTTCAGGCGCGAGAGCCGGTGAAACGCCGCCAGCAGATTGGCCTCCCATTCGACGCCGCCCTTCTCGATCGACCAGCGCAACGCAATCCCTTCGATTTCGATTCGCGTCGCCATCAGATCGTCGAGCTGCGCGCGAGAGACCGGCGAAACCCGGAAACCCTTGTTCTGCTCGAGGGTGACCAGGCCCTCCACTTCGAGCCGCATCAGCGCCTCGCGCAGCGGGCTTCCGCCAACGCCATATCGCTCGCGCAGCGTCTCGACCCGCAGCCGCTCGTTCGGCGCCAGACGGCAGGCAACGATGTCGGCGCGAATTTGCCGGAACACCGACGCGTTGAGCGTTTGCTCGACGACGCTGTCTTGTTTGTGGACCAGGGTCATGCCGTGCTCGCTTGGCCGATATGGGCCGCCAGAAAGTCCAGTGAACGCTGCAGCGCCAGCGCGGCGCTCGGCTCATGGAAATTGAGAATCTCGTCGCAATTGAACCCGTGGCTCGCGGCGTAGACCTGAATCTCGACCTGCGCGCCGTGAGCCGCCCGCAGTTGCCCCGCGTGTTCGAGCGTCGCGATCGGATCGCTTTCGCCGAAATGCATCAGCACCGGACAGCGCGGCCGCTCGGCAACGTAGGGACCGATCTGGGTGGCGTAGTAGCAGACCGCGCCCGCGATATCGTCGAGCTGGGTGGCGGCGCGCCACGACACCGTCCCGCCCCAGCAGTATCCGAGCGTCGCGACCTTTCCGCTGCCGCTCACGTGCTGCTTCGCCGCAATGACGTCGGCGAAGACGTGGTCCCATGGTATCCGGCCGCGCAGATCGCGCCCGATCGCCGCATCGTCCTTCGAGTAGCCGAGCTCGATGCCCGGGCGAATGCGATCGAACAGCGCCGGCGCCACGACATGATATCCGCTTGCCGAGAAACCGTCGCAGACGCGGCGGATGTGCGCGGTGACGCCGTAGATCTCCTGCAACAGCACGAGCCCGCCGCGCGGTGGCCGATCCGGCCGCGCCTCGTAGGCGGACAGGCGATGCCCGTCGCGCGCGAGCAGCGAAATTGTTGCACCCGGCATGCCGTGATCCGTATGCCCCGAACGGGCCTCGCTCCGGCATCTCCATTATCATACGGATACGGGAAAATCCTCCCTATTTTCGAAAATATGTTGACATCCGGAAATTCGGAATGCGATGGTTTCGGCAGCGATATCCTCGCCGAGAAGGGACGTGCTCGCCGGCGCACTCCCGATCGCGAGCCTTGCGCACGACGGGCCGCTCGGCACTCGCCAGCCCGGACCGACTTGGCGCTGAAGATGGAAAACGCCGCGTTCCCGTTGACCAGCAGCCTTCCGGTCGCGATCGTCGGGGCCGGCCCGGTCGGGCTGACGACCGCATTGGCGCTCGCCTACCATCGCATCCCGTTCGTCTTGTTCGAGGCCAACGCCGACCTGTCCACCGAGACCAAGGCCGGCACCACGCTGACGCGCACGCTCGAAATCTGGCAGCGCTTCGGGGCGGCCAGCAAGGTGCTCACCCGCGCGATGCGGGTCGACGAGATCGGCGACATCGAGCGCGCGACCAACCGCAGCCGGGATTCGGTCAAGCTGCACCTTCTGCGCGACGAGACGCGGTTTCCGTTCGTCATCAACCTGCCGCAGCACGAGATGGAACCGGCGCTGCGCGATTGCCTGAAGGAGTCGAAGTACGGAGCCATTCGGTACCGGCACCGGCTGACGTCGTTCACGCAGACGCCGGACAAGGTGAGCCTCGAATTCGAAACGCCGGACGGCAAGCAGACGATCGATGCGTGCTACCTGCTCGCTTGCGACGGCGGGCGCAGCACGGTTCGCGACCAGCTTGGCGTGACCGTCGAGGGGCGCTCGCTCCCGGAGCGCTATTCGCTGGTCGACCTCAAGGTCGATCTCGACGTCGAGAACCCGCGCGATTACCCGTATCTGGCCTATTTCAGCGACGCCAAGGAATGGATGATCCTGGTTCGCCAGCCGGACTGCTGGCGCTTCCTCTACCCGGTCGACGAAGGCCAAAAGGAATACACGATCGACGAACTGCGCGAGAAGGCCGTGCATTTCATCGGCGACGTCTCCAACGTCGAGGTTCTCGGCACCAACCTGTTCAAGATTCATCACCGCGTCGCCGGAAAGTGGCGTCACGGCCGGGTGCTGCTGCTGGGCGACGCCGCTCATCTGATTACCCCGATGTGGGCGCTCGGCCTCAACACCGGCATTCTCGATGCCAACAGCGTCGCCTGGCGGATGGCCTGGGTTTTGCGTGGCTGGGCCGATGATGGCCTGTTCGACGGCTATGAGAGCGAGCAGAAGCCGGTCGCCGAACGCGGCTCCGGCGAAATGGCCGAGGCGGCGAGGTCATACATGCTGAAGCGCTCGAACGACGTGAAGGCCATGTCCGAGCACGCGTGGGGCAATGCCTATACGCGCTCGCTGCTCGGCGTCCGCCTCGGCCTCGACCGCAACCGCAACTGGTCGATGGTCAAGGCGTTTGCCGCGCCGCCGCCGGTCGAGATCGGCGACCGGGCGCCGGACGGCGTCGTCCTCGATGGCGAGGGCCGCTCGGTCCGGCTGCACGATCTGTTCGGGCGGTCGTTTGTCGCGCTTTATTTCACCGACGCGCGCCGCGAACCGGACATTCCGCAAAACGACCAGCCGTGGCTCCGGCACTACGTCGTGTCGCGCTGGGATCCGCCGCGCACCGCGACAATTCGGAACCGCGCGCTGTTCGACGCCGGAAACTCGCTCACCCGCCGCTACGGCTGCGCGGCCGATACCATGGTGCTGGTGCGCCCGGACGACCACATCGTGGCGATCCAGCCGATGGCGCCGGGCGTGGCGCAAGCCGCCTATCGCGCGGCCCTTGCAATGGCGCAAGCGGAGGCGGTGCCGGCGTGACCATCTCGGTATCCTACCGGTTCGACGACGCCGTCATTCTGATCACCGGCGCAGGCAGCGGCATCGGCGCGGCGCTCGCCAGCCACTGCGCCCGCGAGGGCGCCACCGTGATTGCGGTCGACCGGCGGCACGATCTCCTGCTGGGCCAGGTCGACGCACAAGCGCGCAACCGTATCGACCTGCGTACCGTCGATGTGTCGGACGAAGCCGCCGTCGCCACGCTGATCGCCGACGTGCGGCAGAAGTACCCGCGCCTCGATGCCGCCGTGCTCGGCGCCGCCATCCAATATCGCACCGATCTCGACCAGATGACGTCGCAGCAATGGCGCGAAGTCATCGATATCAATCTCAATGGCGTGTTCTACTGCCTGCAGGGCATCGCCCCGATCATGAAATCGCAGCGGAGCGGCGCGATCGTCGCATTCACCTCCGGCCTGGCCCTGACCGGCTGGCCCGGCGCCAGCGCCTACGCGGCCAGCAAGGCCGCGCTGATCGGGATGATCAAATCGGCCGCATACGAACTCAAGTCGCACAACGTGCGTGCAAATGTCCTCTCGCCGGGCGTGCGGGCGACGCCGATATTCCTCGGCGTGAGCACCGAGCACGAGCGCGAGCAATACCGCCAGTCGATCGGCATCGGCGAACCCGAAGGCGTCGTGCCGACGCTGCTCTATCTCATCTCCGATGCTTCGGCGAATCTCACGGGCGTCGTGATCGAGCACCGGATCTCGCCCGCGGGCGAAACGGCGAAACTCCCTTGATCTTATGGAAACGTAACGGGACACTCACGACAAAGCTGATTGAAAGGAGACTGACATGCGCAAGGTAGTGACGGGCCTTCTCGCCCAGGCGTTGCTCGTGCTGTGCGGGATTGCCGGCAACTCCGGCGATGCGCGCGCCCAAGTGGCGAAGATGACCGACGTGACATTCTCGCTCGATTTCATCGTGCTCGGGCGGCATGCGCCGTTCTACGTCGCGATCGAGAAGGGCTTCTACAAAGAGGAAAATCTCAACGTCAACGTGATCGCCGCCAAGGGAACCGCGCAGGCCATCCAGAACGTCGAGGCCGGCCTGGCACAGATCGGGTTCACGGACGTGGCGAGTCTGGTGGTCGCACGCGCCGAAGGCTCGACCGTGAAGGTGGTGTCGGTGATTTACCAGAAGGCGCCATTCTGCTTCTTCTCGCTCGATCCGGGCGCGAATGTCCGCTCGCTGAAGGACTTCGAGGGGCTGAAAGTCGGCTCGAACGCCGGCAGCTACATCTCGAACATCGCCAAGGCGATGATGCGCAAGGAAGGCCTCGACCCGAGCAAGCTCAGCGTCGAGAGCATCGAGCCGTCGGCGCGCATCGCCATGCTGGCGACCCGCAAGATCCCGGCGATCGACTTCTTCATCATCACCAAGCCGGCAATGGAACGCGCGGTCAAGGACGCCAAGGTCGTCACGTTCCTGTTCGCCGACCACGGCCTCGATCTCTATTCCAACGGCATCGGTGCGAAGGAATCGTATCTGAAGGAGAATCCGGAAGTCGTGAAGGCGTTCGTGCGCGCGACCTTGCGCGGGTACCAGTACGCGTTCAAGCATCCGCAAGAAGCGGCTGAGATGATCCAGAAGCATGCCAAGGCGCTGAACAACGAGATCACCGTCGATGAACTGAAGATCGTCGAAGACCTGACGGTCACGCCCGACGTCCGCCAGAACGGGATCGGGTCGTTCACGCCGGCGCGGATGAAATCGTCGGTGGCCTGGATGGCCGGGAACGGCGGCTTTCCGCCCGAAAAAGCGCCGAAGCCGCAGGACGTCTATGCGACCGGCTTCCTGCCGGCGACGCCGGTGTTGCCTTAAAGCGTCCGGCAATCGAGGTCCATGGCAGCCGTGGAGGCCCTCAGCGGAATTCGTTCGGACGGAGGTCAGGGCGGCAAGCCCCCGTTCGGACGCCTGGTCAACGTGACCAAGACGTTCGAGACCGGCGGTCAATCGGTGCCGGCCGTGAAGGACGTCTCGCTTCAGTTCCGCCAGGGCGACCTGATTTCCCTGCTTGGACCGAGCGGCTGCGGCAAGACCACCGTCCTGAAGATGATGGGCGGTCTCATCCCGGCGAGCAGCGGGCTCCTCGAACTGAACGGCAGATCGATCACCGGCCCGTTCCCCGGCGTCGGCGTGGTGTTCCAGACACCGACGCTGATGCCGTGGCGCAGCGTCCTCGGCAACGTCCTGTTTCCAATGGAAGTGCTCGGCAGGAACGACCGGCGGGCGAAAGAGCGCGCCCGCGAAATCCTCAAGCTCACCGGCCTGGAAGAATTCGAGCAGGCCTATCCGCGGCAACTGTCGGGCGGCATGCAGCAGCGCGTGGCGCTGTGCCGCGCGATCATTCACGAGCCCTCCATTCTGCTGATGGACGAGCCGTTCGGCGCGCTCGACGAGCTGACCCGGCTGGAGATGAACGACCTGCTCCTGGACCTGCGCCGGGTCACCGGCGCGACCGTGATCTTCGTCACCCACAGCATATCGGAGGCCGTCTATCTGTCGGACCGGGTCTTCGTGTTCTCGAAGCGCCCCTCGGTCATCGCGCTCGAATTCGGTGTCGATATTCCCTATCCGCGCTCGCAGCAGACCCGGTTCCTCAAGGAGTTCACCGATCTCGAAAAGCGCGCGAGCATCGCGCTGGGCGTCGTCAAGCAATGAAAAGCCGCCTGATCAACCTGCTCTATCCGATCGCCGGTACCGCGATCATCGTGCTCGCGTGGCACTTCTATGTCGTGCTGTTGAAAGTGTCCCCCGTCGTCCTGCCCACGCCGTGGCAGGTCGCGGTCTCGATGGCGGTGAATTTCAAGATCCTCATGTCCGAGGCCTGGGTGACGCTGCTCGAATGCATCTACGGCTTCGTGCTGGCGATGGCGATCGGCATCCCGATCGCGGTCGTGATGACCTATTCGCGCGTCGCCAATCTGATGTTCTATCCGCTGCTGGTGGCGAGCCAGTCGATCCCGAAGGTCGCGATCGCCCCCATTCTGCTGGTCTGGTTCGGCACCGGGATCGAATCCAAGCTCGCCATGGCGTTCGTGATCGCGTTCTTTCCGGCGGTGGTCGACACCGCAACCGGACTGAGATCGACGTCGCCCGAACTCCTGGAGCTCGCACGCTCGCTGCAATGCTCGCGCCTGCAGACGTTTTTCAAGATCCAGCTGCCGTCGGCGCTGCCGTCGATCTTTTCCGGCGCCAAGATCGCCGTCACGCTTGCGGTCATCGGCGCGGTGATCGGCGAATTCATCGGATCGAACGAAGGCCTCGGCAATCTGCTGCTGACCGCCAACTCCCAGCTCAACTCCGCGCTGGTGTGGGCATCCCTCGTCATCCTCAGCGTGCTCGGGATGATCCTCTACGGCGCCGTCGCACTCGCAGAGAAGATCCTGATGCCCTGGGCGCCGGACGGCGCGCACAAATAGTCCAAGGAGACGGCCACGCGCCTCAGCGTCGATCCGAGCTGGCGCGCCGGCCGCCGTCAGGGACAATACACCCACATGTCGGCAACGATGTTGCAGCCGGGGATCGCCGGCCGCGGCACGCGCACCGCGCCAAACGGAATCGGAGCTCCGGCGAGCTTGTGCTGCCAGCAATGCAGCGCCGGGTGGACGACGCCAAAATCGCCGACGAAATGATTGACGCGCAGCAGGTTGGCGAGCGAGGCGCCGGCCTTGCGGCAGATGTCGTCCGCCGCCGCCAGGATCGCCTGCATTTCGTGGAAAGCGGGCGCGCCGAAATTCTTCAGTCCGGCGGTGCCGCGCACTTGCGGCACCGCCCCATCGGCGTCGGCCGCATAGAGCGCCGACAGGCAGAGCAGGTCGCCGGCGCGCACCGCGGCCGGACCGAGCCGCATGTTCCGCGAGGCATCGTGCTCGATCACCTGCTTGGTCGTCTTGGCGCCGTCGCGCAGCCCGAGAATATTGATCTCGATGATCGATTCGAGCAGCGCCAGCCCCTTCGTGCCGACCACCGTCAGCGCACACGAATTGTCGCCGAAATGGCTGTTCCAGACGTCCAGGAACTCGGGCAAGTCGTCGATGTTGGTCAGATAGACTTGCGCCTTGACCGCGTTCTTCAGCGAACTGCCGCCGGCTTCGAGCGCCGGCTTCAGCCGCGAGCTGATCAAAAACTCCGTCTGCAGCCTGATGTCGGTTCCGTTCCAGACCGCGTTCGGCGGCCGATAGGCCGGCTTCGCCAAACCGGTCATCTCATCGTTGTTCGGCATCTGGCCGGCGACGAAAACGAAGTCGCCGGAAATCAGCGAAGCGATGAAACCCGAATGTTGCGGAACCGGCACGCCCTCGGGGCGGGCAGGCCTCGGCTCGCGTCCGCCGCCCGGCAGAACCGCGATCATCGAGACGTCCATGTTGGCGCCCTCGACCAGCAGTTCCTCCATCAGCACCGATGTGCTGGGCGGGACGAAATCGCCGAGCACGGCCTTGCGGGCCCGCTGATACGCGTTCACCACGTCGGCGCTCGGATAGTACTGGTCGACCCGCACGATGTGACGGAGATCGCCGCCTTCCGCGGCGATCAGCTTGCTGAAGCGATCGATGATGAAGTCACCCTCGCGGCGGTAGCGGGGCGGGCTGCCGAGCGGCAGCCCCGGCTTGCCGGCCACCTTCGGTGCAAGACCGTGCTCGAAATCGCTCGCCATGTGCCCGGTGAAGAACAGCCACGAGCCGGCGCGCATGCCTTGGGCATACTGGATATCCGTGCCCCCGATGCGCATTGGAGCGATGCACTTCACCTCCGCCATTCCCGTCTCCTTCACCTGCCGGCATGGTGAGCACGCCGAATCTTCGTTCGTTGACACCGGCGTGTCGCAACCTTACGGTTTTGGTTTGCACACGCCGCCCTTGGAGGCTGAGCTTGTTGCGGGTCGCCGACCTTGGCAAGACATATGGGACCGCGCAGCACAGCTATGTTGCGCTCGACGGCGTCAACATCGATATCGCGGATGGCGAGTTCTTCTGCCTGCTCGGACCTTCGGGCTGCGGAAAATCGACTCTCCTCAACATTCTCGCCGGCTTCGAGCCCGCCAGTGCCGGCGCGGTGACCTCGGACGGCGCGGCCGTGACACGCGCGGGCCGCGATCGCGTCATGTTCTTCCAGGATGCCGGCTCGGCGCTGTTTCCCTGGCTGACGGTCGAGGAAAACGTCCGTTTCGGCTTGCGTGTGCGCAAGATGCCGAAGGGCGATTGGGACTCGATCGTCGACAAGTATCTGCAAATGGTCGATCTCGCGCCGCATCGCAAGAAATTTCCCGCGCAGCTATCGGGCGGCATGCGGCAGCGACTGCAGATTGCACGCGCGCTCGCGGTCGAGCCGGAAATCCTGCTGATGGACGAACCGTTCGGCGCGCTCGATGCGCTGATCCGCCGCCGCATGCATGCCATGCTGCTGGCGATCTGGCAGCGCATGCGCGTGACCATCGTCTTCGTCACCCACGACATCTCCGAGGCGATCCTGCTGGCGGACCGGATCGGCGTGATGTCGGTCGGGCCGCGCTCGACCATCACGAAGGTGTTCGAACTCGACCTGCCGCGTCCTCGCGACCTGGCTCATCCCAAGGTTGCGCAGCTGTTTCACGACATCGAGACGCTGCTGGCGCCCGATGTTGCCCGCGCCGAACAAAATCCAGCCGCGGCCTGAGTGTCGCCGAATGAACGCCGATGACCAGCACGTATAGCGGCAAGGCAGCGCTCCCCGGCGGCCCCGCCGCGCCGGCGTCCCCGGTGCGCGGTCACCGGTTCCGGACCGCGATCGGCAGACATCGCGGCGTCCTGCTTTCGACGGCATCCCTGCTGATCGCATTCTTGCTGTGGCAGTTGATGTCCACGTTCGTGTTCAATCCGTTTCTGATCCCGCCGCCGCTCGAGGTGATCCGCACCGCCATTCCGATGCTGTTGAGCGGGGAGATCTTCGCCGATGTGACGATCAGCATGACGCGGGTGCTGGTCGGCTTCGTCTCCGGCTCGCTGTTCGGGGTCGTGCTCGGGGTGCTGCTCGGACGGATCCGCATCCTGCACGATCTGCTCGACCCGATCATCGAACTCCTGCGCTACCTGTCGCCGACCGCCATGATTCCGATCGCGGTGATCTGGTTCGGCATCGGGGAAATGTCGAAATATTTTTTGATCTTCTGGGGCACCTTCTTCATCGTGTCGATCAACACGACGGCCGGCGTGTGGCGCGCGCCGATCGCCAGGCAGCGCGCCGCCGAATGCCTCGGCGCCAACCGCCTCCAGATCTTCGTGCTCGTCGTCATTCCGTCCGCGGTGCCTTACATCGTGACCGGAATGCGCGTCGCGATGGCGTCCTCGTTCATGAGCATCATTCCCGCCGAGATTCTCGCGGCCGATTCCGGGATCGGCTATCTGCTGCAGAAGTCGTCCATGCTGCTGCAGACCAACCGCATCTTCGTCGCACTGCTGACGATCTGCATTCTCGGCTTCGCGGTCGACCGCCTGTTTCGCTTTTTGGTCGACCGGGTGCTCACTCGCTACATGTCCTTCGTCGCGATAACCTAGCCGCACATCTTGGAGAACCAGCAGATGTCTCGATATCCGCAAATCCTCGCCACGGCAGCCGGCCTTTGTTTGCTGCTCGGCACGCCGTCGCCGGCGCAGCAGACACCGATCAAAATGACCTTGTTCGGTCAGCCGTCCGTCAACAACGATTCGATCTGGATGGCGTTCGAGAAGGGCTTCTACCAGCAGGAGGGCCTGGACGTCACCTACCGCCTGTTCCCCTCCGGCACGACCGCCTTTCAATCCTTCCAGACCGGGCAGGGCGACATCGTCATGACCGGGGACCTGCCGAGCGTTCAGTACTTCTTCCGGGTCAAAGGCGACTACCGAACCATCGCGGCGATCGAGCGCGACGCCAAGGGCTACGTCGTCGTGGCGCGCAAGGAAATCGCCAAGCCGCAGGACCTCGTCGGCAAAACGATCGCCACCCGCGTCGGCTCGACCGGGTCGTGGTTCATTTCCGAATACCTCAAGAAGAACGGCGTCGATCCGGCCAAGGTGACCGTAAAGAACCTCGATACGCAGGTCCTGCCCGCCGCCTTGTGCGGGGGCGAAATCGCCGCCTTCTTCATCTGGCAGCCCATCGGATCGCGCACGCTCGAGATTTGCCCTGACAAGGCGCATTACCTCAGCGACGCCACCGGCTACATCCAAGGCTACCTGGTTGCCGGCGCCCGCCCGGCTTGGCTTTCGTCCCCGCAGGGCAAGGAAGCCGCGACACGGTGGCTGCGCGCAACAATGAAAGGGCGCGACGTCGCCGAGAAGGATTTCGCCAGCGTCGCCGCCTATGCAAAGGCCAAGCTCGACCTCAGCGAGAAGGCGACACGCGAGCAATGGGAGACCAATTCACGCCCACTCGCTCTCGACAAGGTCTACTTCGACGACTTCTGCAGTCTCAGCCGCTGGGCGCAAACCGAAAAGCTGACGGACGCCAAGATCGATTTTGGTCAATTGACCTGGCCCGATGGCCTCAAAGCAATCGATCCGAAGGCGGTTGAGGCTCCGCCGCCGCCCTGCTGAGGGCGTTCGCACTCCGCGCCGCCCAGGGCTGTTTCGACCGGTTGGTCCTCAGATCACGCTTGGTCGAAGCCGGCCTGACGCTGGTGGCTAGCGCGCAAAGCTTCACAACAGGTCAGTGTGCCCGCGCCCGAGGCGTGCGTAGCCGCTGATGATCGCGCTGCTTGCGGTCCGCCCGATCCGGCTGAAGAACTTTGCCGCATTGGAGATTGGCCTTCAAGGAGGTGCACGGCAGCTGGTGGATCTCCCTGCAGGGCAGCAGTACGAAATCCGGCCGCCTGGACGGGCGTCCGGTGCCGGAGTTCCTGAACAGCGCTATCGAGGAGTACCTCAACCGATCTCGACCCGTTCTGATGCTGTCAGGATCGCCCACCAACGCGCTGTGGATATCCTCGGCGACCGGAAAGCCAATGACCAAAAAGAACCTCGGCACGTTGGGGTGGGGTGAGGGGTTAGGGTCTATCGAGAAAGCGGCAACCCCCTCACCCCAACCCTCTCCCCAACGGGGAGAGGGAGCGCACCGAGTTCGCGGTAACACCACGACTCAAATCCGCCGCCCCAATCCCTGTGCCAGCGCCTTGTGGTAGATCATCTCCCCGAACGCGATATCCTCGAGCGCGATCCCGAGCGACTTGAACAGCGTCAGGTCGGTTGGTGACGTCCGGCCCTTGGCCTTGCCGGTGACCAATTCGCCGAGCTCGCGGATGTCCGTCCACGCGAGCTTGCCGGCCGCCACCAGCTTGCGAAACTCGCCCGCCTCCACCTTCGCCTGCTCGATGTGATCGGTCGTCCGCACGGCCGCATGCAGCACGGTGTCGTCGTCGAGCTCGCAGCGGTCGCCCGCATTGGCGCCGGCGGCGTTGACGTGTGCGCCCTTCGCCAGCGAACCGAAGCGGAATACCGGTTCGGTCGATTTGGTGATGGTCACGACGACCTGCGCATCGCCGACGCACGCCTCGGCCGACGTCACCGGCCGCATCTCGATCCCTAGCTCCTTCTCCATCGCGCGCGCGTAGCTCTCGCGGTGCTCGGCCGTGCGCGCGAACACGTTGACGCGTTTGATCGGCCGCATCGCGCACACCGCCCGCACCTGCGATCGCGACTGGCGACCGGTTCCGATCACGCCGAGCGTATGCGCGTCCGCATTGGCCATCAGCTTGGTGGCGAGCCCGCTCGCCGCGCCGGTGCGCGTCTGCCCGAGCAGGTCGCACTCGATCATCGCCTTTAGCGAATGGTCGGTGTTCGAATAGACCAGCACATGGCCCTGGGTCGAGCCCTTGCCGCCCGCATAGGCCTTCAGTCCGTAGATCCTCTTCGCGCCGTAGGACGCGCCCATGTGGTTAAGCACGCCGACCGGCAGCTTGGCACGCTGGCGCGGAAGATTGTGCGTGAGCGGATCGCCCCAGGTGGCGAACATCTCTTCCAGAGCCGCAATCGCATCCTTGACGCTGACCAGGCGGCCGACTTCGGCCTCGGTGATGTAGAGCGGCCTATCACTCATCGGTCGTCATGCTCCCGGCTTCAGAACGCTTTCGATCCAGTCCCACATGTAATGCACGCCGACGGTGGCGTCGTCGACCTGGCAGTGGTGGAAGCCGCCCTCCTCGCGCTGGAACACCTTGAAGGTCTTCTGCTTGGAGCCGACCGCCGCGAAACATTTCTCGGCAAGCGACAGCGGTATCTGCTCATCGCCCGCGCCGTGCAGCAACAGGAACGGGCACGTCATCTTCTGCACGATGCCGTCGAGCCGGAAGCCTTCGAGCTTCTTCAGCGCCGCCGCCTGGCTGTCGACGCCGAGCACCCATTGCAGGTGTTCGGGCGGCACCGACAGCGGCAGCACTTTTCCGCTGGCGAGATCGGCGAGGCGCTTCGCCCAGATCGCGTGATAGTCCCACTGCGCGCCCCAGGCGACGCAGCAGGCATAGCGCTGCTCCAGCGACGCCGCGCGCGGCGCGTAATAACCGCCGAGCGACAGCGCCATTACGCCGATGCGCTTGGGGTCGAATTCGCGCCGGCCCGCGAGATACTCGTAGGCCGGCGTAGCGTAGTGCTCGGTCTCGGCGATCAGCGGCAGGTTGCGGAAGCGTACGCTCTCGCCGTTGCCCGGCCCGTCGACGATCAGGCAGCCGATGCCGCGCGCCGCGAGTTCCGGCACGCCGTAGCCGTATTGCAGCTCCTTGGTAACGTCGAAGCCGTCGAAGAACACCATGCAGGGCGCTGGCTTGCCGCCGGTCGCCGCCGGGTCGGGATGCACCAGCAGCGCCGGCAGGCTGGTGTCGCCGTACGGCACCTCGACCGGTTCGATGCGGCGCTCGCGCAGGATCGCGGCGGCGTCCTTAAATATTTTCACCGACTTGGCGTAGAAGTCCTGGCTGCGTGGCGAGCGCGGATGGATGAAGCGCTCGCCGGTCTGGTAGTAGCGGCTGGCGCGCATGAAGCAATGCGCGGCGCTGCGCTTGCGGCCTTCGCGCTCCTCGTCGCGCCCGCGCGCCTCGATCTTGTCGCCCATGCGCACCCATTCGTCGAACCAGGCGTCGTCGTCGCCGACGCGGCCGTCGAGCGCGCGCCCGACGCGGTGGACCTCGTCGATCTCGGTACCGACCCACGGCGCGCCCGAGAGGCAGATCAGCAGCCCCATCGACCAGCGGTAGTTGGTTGGGAAGTACAGGAAGGCGGGGTCGTCTTTGCGGCCGATCACGAGATTGCTCCTTGAGATTCCGATCCGGCGTCATTCCGGGGCGCGGCGAAGCCGCGAGCCCGGAATCCATACGCCGCAGTTGTAGTTATGGATTCCGGGCTCCCTCGCTTCGCTCGGGCCCCGGAATGACGAACCACCATCCTGACGTCGCCAAGGGGGAAAAGTC
>CAVVON010000009.1:0-316399 GCA_963749815.1 uncultured Alphaproteobacteria bacterium
GCTGGCGACGCCAACGAATGCCGCCCGCCAGAACAGCACGGCATTTGACTTCAACGCCGGCCGACCGGGACGCCGGTTCGGAATTTTATATCCGATCTTTATTTGCCGGAGCGCGATCCGAGGTCCATCCTTGCAACCGCAAGCGGGCGACCCTGCAACGTCGGAGACATGCATGCGTCATCTCCTCGCGGTATCGCTATTGATGCTGGCCACAGCGGGCTCCGGTTCGTCGCAAGACCTGACCGCACAACCTCCAATTCAGCTGGTACAAACAACTCCGGCGCCGCCTCCAATTACTTTGACGCCGCCGGCCAATCAAACCTTCACGAATTGCATGGTGTCCTGCGGAACGCAGCAGGGGAACTGCCAGAACTCCTGCCTCGCGCTGAGCAGCGGGGCGCAGACCGGGGCCTCCGTCACGATCGCCGGGCCCACGACAAATCCGACGCAGTGCACGCTGAATTGCTTCACCCAGCAACTTGTCTGCCAGCAAGGCTGTGCACGATCGCAGTAGGCCGCGCGCCCGGCCGATTGATGCCGTCAAGAAAAGCGACCAATTGTTCGCTGCGAGGCCGCCGGTCAACCTCGGCTTGGATCGGCAGCCCCCAAAAAGGAACAAGGCCGGCGATGTGCCGGCCTCGTTTATGCCCCCCCGCGATTTCGACTTCGTCACGATCAGCGCCGCGCGGGCGGCATTGCGATCGTGGGTCTCTTTACCCGTGTCGTTTGCAGCAGAACGCCCGGGGTTGACGCGATCATCCTCACGGCACGTTCACATTGCAATTAAATTAATCATTAAGGTCGGTAGCCCGGCACTGTTAGTTCCCTTTCGTTGCGCGAATGCAACAACCGGACCCAGCCAATCGAGGGCCATACCACAACCCTCCGCGGAGCCCGCGCAGGGCGGCAAACGATTGAGGATACATGCATTTTTGCAGCTTGCGAGCGCCGGTCCGGCGACGCATGATCGCTCCATTAACAAGTTTCCCACAGGGAGAGAACCGTCCATGAAGCTCGTCCGCTACGGCGCGCAGGGCCGCGAGAAGCCCGGAATCATCGACTTCGAAGGGCCGCATCCGCGACCTGTCCAAGATCGTGCCGGACCTCGCCGGCGAAGCGCTGTCGCCGAAAGGCCTCGCCAAGATCAGGAAGGCGCCGATCGACAAGCTGCCGCTGGTCAAGGGCAATCCGCGAATCGGCCCCTGCGTCGGCCATGTCGGCAATTTCATCGCCATCGGGCTCAACTATTCGGACCACGCCGCCGAAGCCGGCATGGCGATCCCGAAGGAGCCGATCATCTTCAACAAGGCGCCGTCGTGCATCTGCGGGCCGAACGACGACACCATGATCCCGAAGGATTCGACCAAGCTCGACTGGGAGATCGAGCTCGGCATCGTGATCGGCCAGCACGCGCGCTACCTCAGCAAGGACAAGGCGCTCGACGCGGTCGCCGGCTATTGCCTCGCCAACGACGTGTCGGAACGCGTCTTTCAGATCGAGCGCGCCGGGCAATGGACCAAGGGCAAGGGCTGCGAGACCTTCGGCCCGCTCGGCCCCTGGCTCGTCACCAAGGACGAGATCAAGGACCCGCAGAAGCTCAACATGTGGCTCGACGTCAACGGCGAGAAGCGCCAGCGCGGCAATACCGGCACCATGATCTTCGACTGCCGGCACATCGTGTGGTGCTGCTCGCAGTATTTCGCTGCTGGAGCCGGGCGACGTGATCATCACCGGCACGCCGCCGGGCGTCGGGCTGGGGATGAAGCCCGAGCCGAAGTTCCTCAAGGCCGGCGACGTGGTCACGCTCGGCATCGACGGGCTCGGCGAGCAGCGCCAGAAGGTGGTGAAGTTCAAGGCGTGAGCGGGCGCCGTTGATCGTGGCGCCATCGCTCAGCGCAAGCCTCGCCCCTCACCCGCCCTCGCTTCGCTCGGCACCCTCTCCCCGCTTCGCGGGGCGAGGGAAGAAGCCATAAACAAAGAGCCCCGGGCCTGGCCCGGGGCTCTTCGTTCGTGCTTGTGGAGGAATGCGCGATCAGTAGCGCGCCATCGTCGAGCCGCCCATGTTGAACAGGTAGTTGAGCCGCAGGCGGACGTCCTGCGTGCGCAGACTGTCGGCGCCGATGGTGAAGGCGGCCCAGCTCAGCGTCCCGGCGGTGCCGGCGGGGATGTTGTAGCTGAGCGAGCCGTAGTCGGTGTAGCGGTATTCGAGGCCCAGCGTCCAATTGTTCGCGACCAGATATTCCGCGCCGACGCCGATGTTCCAGCCGGTGCGGGAGTTGCTGGTGGTCAATGCCAGCGAGCCGTCGCCGTCGCGGAAGAAGTTATGCGTCGCCGAGAGGCTGGCCCAGGTCACGCCGCCCGCGACGTAGATCATCATGCGGTCGAATGCGAACCCGCCCTTGAGGCGCAGGCTGCCCTGGGTGCCGTACTTGCCGGTGGTGTTGAAGTGGTCGGTCGTGAGCGCCGGGAAGCGGTAGAGCTCGCCGCCGATGTCGCCGCGGTTGACCCCGATCACGTCGCCTTCGACGCCCAGCACGAAGGAGCTGCCGGCCGGTTGCCAGTTGCAGCCGATCTGACCGCCGTAGATGAAGTTGCCGTTACCGGTGAATTCGTGCGAAGCGGTGGCCGCGGCATGGCCGAACGCGTCGCCGGGATAGTTCACGGAGCCGTTCCAGCGCGCCCACTGGCCGCCAAGCTGACCGCCGACATAGCAGCCGCTCCAGTTAAAGGCGGCCACCGGCGGCGGCGCCTTGTAGACCGGCCGCATGTCGGCCGCTTGCGCGGCGAACGTCACGGCAGTGACCGCCGCCGCTGCCGCAATGCCCACCCGAATGAAACGTGTCATCGTCAGTCTCCCCTCAGGAGCTCATCGAGCTCGGTTGCCACGCCGTCCTAGCGTGATGTCGAACGCGGAATCACAAGCGCGTCCCGCAAGGATTGCGGGCCGGCTGACTCTCGACGCTCCCGAGGAATGCCGCGCCTTTGGCGCTGGCTAGATTTTTTGGGCGGCGGCCAAGGCCAACCGCGCGAACCCGGACAACACTTGATCTGTGTTGTTGCGAATCACATTGGCGACGCTAATGCAGCCGGGATTCCCCTGGCAACCCGCGTGACGCCGCCGCGATTCAATCCACGTGCGGGTGTTGCATAATTGATACTTCCCTACCCGTCGCGCGCCTCCAGCACCGCCTTGATCGAGATGCGCGACCACGCGGCGGTGCGTTCGCGGAACGCCACGTAGGAATCATGCACCTTGCGCGCCGCCGGGCTCTTGGCCGCAAGCTCGCCCAGCACGTCGGTCGCCTGCTTGCGCGCGGCGCCGATCAGGCCCGGCGGGAAGATGCGGAGCTTGACGTTGTGCTGCCCGGTCAAGCGCCGCCAGCGCCTCGGCGTTGAGCCGCTCCATTTCGGACAGCGCGAAGGCCGCCTCGTTGGCGCAGGCGTGCGAGACGATCGCCTTCATCTCGCGTGTCGAGCCCCTCCCAGACCTTGAGCGACACGATGCATTCGCCGGTGCCGTTCGGCTTGTTGAAGCCCGGCGCGTAGTAGAAGTTCGCCACGCGATAGAGGCCGAGCGCGATGTCGGTGCCGGGCCCGACGAACTCGGCGCCGTCGATCAGGCCGGACTGCAGGCTGGTGAGCATTTCGCCGGGCGAGGTGGTCTGCGGGATCGCGCCGAGCCGGCGGTAGATCTCGCCGCCGAGGCCCAGCGAGCGGATCTTCAGGCCCTTGAGGTCGTCGGCGCCGGCGAGCTCGCGGCGGAACCAGCCGCCCATGCAGACGCCGGTGTTGCCGCCCATGAACGGCTTGACGCCGAACGGCGCGTACAGCTCGTCCCACAGCGCCTGGCCGCCGCCGGCGTCGATCCAGGCGACGTGCTCGGCGGGCGTCAGCCCGAACGGCACGGTGGTGAAGAAGTTGGTCGCCGGCTGCTTGCCCTGCCAATAGAACGCCGCGGTGTGGCCCATCTCGGCGACGCCGGAGCCGACCGCGTCCAGCACCTCGAACGCCGGCACGACTTCGCCCGCGGCATGCACGGTGATCTGCAGGCGGCCGCCCGACAGCGCGGCGATGCGCTCGGCGACCCGCTCGGCCGACATGCCGGGACCGGGCAGCCGCTTCGGCCACGACGTGACCATGCGCCAGCGTTTGGCCTGCGCGCGCGCGACGGCGGGCGCGGCGAGCGCGCCGGCGAGGCCCAAGGCTCCGGCGCGGGTCAGTGTCCGTCGGTTGATCGTGGTCATGGCTGTCTCCATTCGTCGTGTGCGGTGTTCACCACCAGGCATGGAAATGATGCACCGGGCCGTGGCCGGACCCGATCGCGATGCGGTTCGACGCCTCGATCGCCTGCGTGACGTAGGCCTTGGCGGCACGCACCGCGTCGATGAGCGTATGGCCCTTGGCGAGACCGGCCGCGACCGCGGACGACAGCGTGCAGCCGGTGCCGTGCGTGTTGCGGGTGTCGATCCGGCCGGCGGCGAGCCGTGTGACGCCGCCGGCGTCGACCAGAAGGTCGACGCTCTCGGCGCCGCTGCCGTGGCCGCCCTTGATCAGCACTGCCTGCGGGCCGAGCGCTCAGCAGCCGCTCGGCCTGCGCGCGCATTTCGGATTCGGTCTCGGCGACCGGAACGTCGAGCAACCCCGCCGCCTCGGGAAGGTTTGGCGTCAGCACCAGCGCATGCGGAAACAGCACGCGCTTGAGCGCATCGGCGGCGCCGGGCGAGAGCAGCCGGTCGCCGGAGGTGGCGATCATCACCGGATCGACCACCACCTTGCTCTGACGCCAGCGCGTGAGCCCGGCCGCGATCGCCTCGATCACCGCCGCCTGCGACACCATGCCGATCTTCACCGCGCCGACGGCGAGATCGGAGAACACCGCGTCGATCTGCGCGGTGACGAAGGGCGCGGGCACGTCGTGGATGGCGCTGACGCCCCTGGTGTTCTGCGCGGTGAGCGCGGTGATGACGGACGCGCCATAGACGCCGAGCGCCGAGAACGTCTTCAGGTCGGCCTGGATGCCGGCGCCGCCGCCCGAGTCGGAACCCGCGATGGTGACGGCGATCGGGGTCATGGCGAACGGCGCGTCGCTTGCTTCCCTCGCCCCGCGCTTGCGGGGAGAGGGTGGCGAGCATCGAGGATGCGAGGCGGGTGAGGGGCGAGCGTGCGGCCTGCTCCACTCCGGCCCCTCACCCGCCTCGCTCGCTCGCGCTCACTCGGCACCCTCTCCCCGCTTGCGCGGGGCGAGGGAAGCAAGCGGCGCAGGCGATCGGAGCCGCGACAGCGTCATGCCCTCATCCGCCTGACCAGCGCCTCCTCGACCACGGTGCGCAGTTCGCGCGCGGCGGCCCGCGGATCGGGCGCCATCGACAGCGCCGAAATCACCGCCACGCCGTCGGCGCCCGCCATGATCGTGTTGGCGGCATTGCCGGCGTCGATGCCGGCGATGGCGCAGAGCGGAAACAGCGGCGTGCGCATGTGGAACGCGTTGGCGATGCGGGCGAGGCCCGCGATGCCGATCGGCGTGTTCTTGGTCTCCTTCGAGGTGGTCGCGTAGACGCCGCCGACCCCGACATAGTCGAGCAGTTCGAGCGGCGCGGCCTTGGCGCGCTCGACCGAGTTGATCGAGAGCCCGATGATCGAACCCGGGGGAAGGAGCCGCCGCGCGTCCGCGACCGGCATGTCGGTCCACCCGACATGCACGCCGTCGGCCTCCGCCACCAGCGCCACGTCGACGCGGTCGTTGATCACGAGCGGCACGTTGAACGGCGCCAGCGCCGCCTTGATCGCGCGCGCGCGCTCGATCATCACGCCGGTGTCGCTGTTCTTGTCGCGGTACTGCACCAGGGTCGCGCCGCCTTCCGCCACCAGGCGGGCGAGTTCGGCGAGATCGCGGCCGCCGTCGCGCTCCGGATCGACGATCGCGTTGAGACGCACGTCGACTTTCATCAGCTTACCCTTGCTCGTGCGCGCAATGTTTCGCGGTCGAGCCCGTACAGCGCATCGACGATCTCGGCCGCGAAGCTGCCCGGACCGCGCGCCCTGCCCGCCGCCACCTCGCCCGCGACCGCGAAGGCGAGCAGCGCGGCGGCGGTCGCGGTCAGCCGGTCGGGCTCGACCGCCAGGCAGGCCGCGACCAGCGCCGCGCCGGCGCAGCCCATGGCGGTGACGCGGCCCATCAGCGGATCGCCGTTGGCGATGCGCAGGAAGCGCGTGCCGTCGGTGACCCGGTCGGTCGCGCCGGTGAGCGCGACCACGCCGGCATTGTCGCGCGCGACGCGGCGCAGCGCCTCGTCCTCGGGCGCGGCGTCGAACAGCGCGGAGAATTCGGCCGCGTTGAGCCGCACGACCGTCGGGCTTCTTTGCCGCCAGCGTCTTGGCGAAGGCGGTGCGCGGGCCCGAGCGGTCGACGAACACCGGGTCGAGCACCCAGGGCCGCCCGCTCTCGCCGGCGCGGGCGATCGCGATCTCGGCGGCGGCGCGACGCTCGCGGTCGAAGGTGCCGAGATTGACGAGCAGCGCGTCGGCGCGCGCCACGAACTCGCCGACCTCCTCGGGCGCGACCGTCATCGACGGGATGGCGCCGGCGGCGAGCAGCACGTTGGCGGTGAAATTCTGCGCCACCGCGTTGGTGATGCAGTGCACGCGCGGGCTCTGCGCGCGCAGACGCGCAAGCGTCGCGGCGGCAGCTTCGGCCAGGTCGGCAGGGATCGTCTGCGGCGCGTGCATCTCAAGCTCCCTCCGCCGGCATGATCCGGATCAGGTTCGATGGGTTGGCCCTGGAGCCTCTCAGCCCGGCGGGCGATCCGCCAGGCACCCCATTGAGATTGCAGGCTAAAACTAGGGCGGGCGCGGGTGCGATGCAAGGGGCGTATTTGCCGCCGCCGCCTTGTCAATGCGGCGCGATTTTGCTCATTTGCGGCTGCCGGCCCCGTCCGGCCTCGGAGGCGCGCGCATGATCCCGTTCTTCGTCCAGATCAAATGCCAGCTCGGCAAGTCCTATGAGGTGGCCAACCACCTCGCCGACGCCGAGATCGCCTCGGAGATCTATTCGACCGCCGGCGACTTCGACCTGCTGGTGAAATTCTATATCGAGCCCGGCACCGACGTCGGCCATTTCGTGAATGAGAAAGTCCAGACCATTCCGGGCATCCAGGACACCCGCACCATCATTACGTTCAAGGCGTTTTGATTCACGCCGCCACTCGTGCGCGGCGGATGACCTCGCGGATCCGGTCCGGTCAAGCGCGGCTCACCAAGCATCCGCTTACCACCGCGATCGAGAACTGCAGACATTCCACCCCAAGTCCGCTTTGGGCCATCGGCTCAAAGGATGGCGAATTGTTCCGTTCGTCATCAGGGCTCCTTAATTAGTTCAGCAAAATGTGAAGCAGCTCACGTTGGCGCCGACGGTCCGCCGGTATGTAGTGATCGTGCCGATGGGCTCGGCCGCGAACACATTCGTGAGGATCAACCAATGCATGGCAACTCCAGGATTCAAAGAGCTGCCCACCCCGCATTTCGACAGGGCGCAGCGCAAGGCTACGGCCACTTCGCCATTCGAGTCGTGATGGCGCTCGTTTTGGTGTTACTGACCGCGCTCACGCTCGTCAGTGCAGAGCTCTACCTGACGAACGGACGAAGCCTGAGCGCCATCGACGCCCCCGATGCACCGGTCAGCGCGCAGCGAAACCGCGAACAGCTTCCGCTCGTGTACTGAAACTGGCATCGGGCGCCGTTCTTCAAGTCCAGTTGGAGTTCGGTGGCGCCAGCATCGCCACCCTTTGCCGCATGAACTGCGTCGCCGCTTCGTCGGTTGCGAGGGTGGACAACTCGGCAGGCTCGATGAGCGGGCCGATGCTGACGCGCAGCCTCCAATCGTGCTTGTTGGCCGCCTCGTTGACGAGCAGCAGGTCCTGCAGCGGCGGGCAAACAAACCCCGCGAGCTGATACGGCCAGGCGTTGTGGCCCTCAAAGAAGATGGGCAGGACCGGAACATTGGCGCGCCGCGCCATCGCACCGATGTGCGAACTCCAAGGCCGCTCGGCGACCGACGGCGGCGCAACTCGAAACGAGCCACCCGCCCGGCCGGGAAAATGGCCAGCGCCCCGCCCTGCGAGAGCCAGCGATAACAGGTCCGCCAACTCTGCGCATTGAGCTCGCGCCTGCGCCGCCCGTCCTGCTGGTCCACCCAGATGAACCGGTCGCGCCACTCCGGGATCGCCGCCAGGTGATAGATCGCCATCAGCCTGACATCCGGCCGCCGCGACAGCAGCAGCGCATCGAGCAGGAAGCCGTCGAATACGCCGAAGGCGTGATTGGCGACGACCAGCAACGGACCGCTCGCGGGGATCGCTTCGACGGGCAGTCCGGCATGCTCCAAGCGAACATTCATCCCTTCAAGAAAGGTGCGCGAGAGGTCGAGCGGCTCGCATGCGGGCAATTCGCGGTAGAATGTGTTAAATCGCTCGAAGCCCAGGAGCCGGTCGATTGCCTGCTTGACACCCTCGAGGACCGGGCGCGGCAAACCGTGCATCCGCATCTTGACGCCGAACACTCGCGGATTGCGCGTCGAACTCATTGACCGGTTTCTGCGATGATCTCCAACATTCGCATGGCGACGGAGCAACGGTCAAAGGTGTCAACAAGGGGCCGCGCGCGCCGACGGCGGCGCCCGGGTGCGGCCAGATGAGCGAACCCTCCTACACGTTCAGGCTGAGCCGGTTCACGGCCTGCACGACCTACCGGCTGACGCCGGAGGCCGCTGTGCTGGAATGACGGCCGGCACGAGGGCCGTCTCGCGCTCGGCGCGATCGACAGGGTCGAGATTTCGCAGGTGCGGTTCTGGGGCTCGTCGCGGAAATACTGGTGCTGCGTCCTGCACAGCGGCTCCCGGCGCATCCGGCTGCAGGCCGCGCACTGGGCGGGGTTCCGCCGGCACGAGGACCGCACCGCAAGCTACATCCCGTTCATCAAGCAGGTCGAGGCCCGCATCGCCGCCGTCAATCCGAACGCGGCCATCCGGGGCGCGCGTCACGGCATCGCGCATTTCGACCATGCGGCCGGCACGGCGGCGGTATGGGCGCTGCGCGCGGCGCGCCACGTCAATGTCGACCGGCTGGCGGCGGTCTCGGCGTTCCTGATGCGCGTCGTCGGCCCGTGGCTGCGCGGCCAGAAGATCGCCCGCGCCAATCTCACCGCAGCCTTCCCGGACAAGTCCAAGGCCGAGATCGACGCCATCTTGGCCGGGATGTGGGACAATCTCGGCCGCATCCTTGCGGAGTACGCGCACCTCGACCGGCTCTGGGACTATGACCCGCAGACGCCGCAGCCGGGCCGCATCGTGCTCGATCCCGAAAACCGCGCGCGCTTCGCCAGGCGCTGCGCCCATCAGGGGCCGATGCTCACCTTCGGCGGCCACCTCGCCAACTGGGAGCTGCTGGTCTGGTCGTCGGGCGCGCGACAGGGCGAGGCGGCGATCGTCTACCGTCCGCCCGCGATCGAGCCGCTCGCCCGCGAGCTCTCGGCGATCCGTGCCGACTCCGGAACCACGCTCATTCCGGCCGATGCCGGCACGCTGTTTCGGATCAAGGCCCTGATCGAGCGCGGCGGCGAGATCGGCATGCTGGTCGACGAGCATTTCGCGCGCGGCATCGAGGTGATGTTCTTCGGCCGGCCGTGCCTGGTGAATCCCCTGCTCGCCAAGCTCGCCAGGCACTATGAATGTCCGCTGTACGGCACGCGGGTGGTGCGGCTATCGGACGGCCGCTACCGCTACCTGATCGACGATCCGATCGACCCGCCACGCGACGCCACCGGCCGGATCGACGAACAGGCCACCATGCAGATGATCACCGGCATCATCGAAGGCTGGATCCGCGAGCACCCCGAACAGTGGAACTGGATGCAGCGCCGCTGGCGCTGACCGAAAGTCGGTCACGTCCCGGTCGGCGGGCCCTCCGCGGCGCGCACGCGGGCGAGGTTGAGCTGGCGCTCGCGCCAGATCACGTAGAGGCCGGCGCCGGCGATGATGGCGGCACCGAGAAAGACGTAGATGGTCGGCAGTTCGCCGAAGAAGAAATAGCCGAGCACGAACGCCCACACCATCGAGGTATAGTCGAACGGAGCAACCAGCGACGCCGGCGCCCAGCGGTAGCTCTCGGTGAGCAGGATGTGGGCGAGCCCGCCGCATAGTCCGACCACCATCAGCCCGACGAACTCCCAGCCGGTCGGCGAGACCCAGCCGAACGGCCAGGTGGCGAGCCCGGCCAGCGCGCAGAACAGCGAGAAGTAGAACACGATCGACGACGTGGTCTCGGTCTCGGTCAGGCGGCGGGTCTGGATCACCGAGCCGGCGTTGCAGAACGCACCGGTGATCGCGAACGCAAAGCCCGCGATCGTCGCGCTCGCCACCACATGCGTCGACAGGTCGAAATAGGGCGTCAGCATCACCACGATGCCGATGAAGCCGACCACGACCGCGGACCAGCGGTAGACGCGCACGCGCTCCTTCAGGAAGATCGCCGCCAGCGCCACCGTGATGAACGGCGAGGCGAACGAGATGGCGGTGGCGTCGACGATCGGCAGGCGCGCGAGCGCGGAGAAATTGCAGAACATGCCGCACATGCTGATGCCGCCGCGGCCGGCGTGGCCGCGCAGGCGGTTGGTGCGCACCGCGGCGGCAAGCTCGTTCCGCCAGGCATAGATCACCACCACCGGCAGGATCGCGAAGGCGGAGCGGTAGAACACGATCTGTCCGACCGGGTAGCGTTCGCCCAGCCAGCGCACCAACGCCGACATCACGGCGAACAGGAACGCCGAAATCAGCTTGAGCACGATCGCCTTGAAGATGTTCATGCCGGGGAACGCGAGCGTGCGGGGAGGAACGGTTCAGAGGCGATATTGAGCATGCCCGCGCGTGGGCGGAAAGCAATTGCAGCGGCAACTGCGTGTTGCGGCGCGGTAAGTTCCGTCAGGCGAGCCTAACCGTCCGCCGGGCGCTGCAAGCCGCTCATTTGGCGGGTGGCGGCTTCGGCCCTTCGACCGGCGGCAGCGATTTCAGGTACAGCGCCATGGCGGCGCGATCCTTCTCCGAAAGCTGCGAGGTGTTGCCGACGACCTTGCCCATCTCGCCGCCGACCGAGTCGCCGTTCGGCATGTCGCCCGACGTCAGCACGCGCGCGATGTCGGCTTCCGAATAGCTGCCGATGCCGGCCTGGGTGATGTTGGGCACCCAGCCGTCGCCGGTCGGCTCGGGTCCGCCGGCGAAGCGCTGGGCCTCGATGATGCCGCCGAGCAAGGTGCGCGGGCTGTGGCATTCGGCGCAGTGGCTCGGGCCATTGACCAGATAGGCGCCGCGATTCCATTCCGCCGGGCGGTTGGGATCGGGCGTGAACTTCTCGCCGTCGAGGTACAGGAATTTCCAGCCGCCGAGCGTGCGGCGGATGTTGAACGGGAATCTGCATCTGATGCTCGGGCGCCTTGCCGGCGACCGGCGGCAGGGTCTTGAGATAGGCGAACAGGTCGCGCGCGTCGGCTGCGGTCATGCGCTGATACGACGTGTACGGAAACGCCGGATAGTAGTGACGGCCGTCCGGCGACGTGCCCTTCCAGAGCGCGGTGACGAAATTGGCCTCGGTCCAGGCGCCGATGCCGTCCTTCGGATCGGGCGAGATGTTCGGCACGGTCAGCGTGCCGAACGGCGTCTTCATGGCGAGCCCGCCGCCGAGCCTGGTCTTGTCGTCCTGGCCGGTGCTCATGTGGCACGACGCGCAGCCGCCGGCGAAGAACATGGTCTTGCCGTTGTCCAGATTGGGCGTGTAGGCGGGCAGCGCGCTGGCCGGAACGGTCGCCGGAATGGTCACGAACCAGAACACCGCACCGGCGATCACCGCCAGGGTGATCACCAGGATCGCAAGCTTGCGCACCATCGCCGCCCCTCCTCGCCCGTCCGGAATCGCAAGCGTCATCTTAGAGGCCGCAGGCACCCCACGAAAGACGAAGGCGGCCGCCATGCCGGCAGCCGCCCCCGAGAACGTCAAACGGACGCTACGACTGGCGCTTGCGATAGGTGTTGTGACAGCCGCCGCAATTCTTGCGCACCTCGGCGATCTGCGCCTTGAAGGTGTCGAAATCGGTGGTCGCCGCGGCCGCCGCCTTGGAGTCGGCCGCGAACTTGTCGAGCTTGGCGATGAAGTCGGCCTTGGTCTCCCAGACCGCCGGCAGCGCGGCGGTCTCGCCGCCGGTCTTCGCCGTGTCGGGATAGAGGTCCTTGGACTTGGTGGCGGCCTCCGAGAAGGAGGTGAACACCTTCTTGGCGGCGGTGAGATCGAACGGCGCCTTGTTCTCGACCATGTCGGTCGCAATCCGGTTTTGCTCACCGTTGCCCTTCATCAGGGCCTTGCGCTGCGCGATGGGATCGCCCTGCGCGACAACAGCACTCACGCCGAACGCGATCACGGTCATGGCGAGCACAGTACGGATCATTCTCTAGCTCCCTCTCTGGGTTCTCGGGATTTGCGCGCCGGACGGCGCGCGCGATGGGCAGCACCGATTCAACACCGGACTTGGATTATTTATTCCTTGCAACCGGAACGCGGTGCCGACGGGCCGGGGTCACGAGTCCGTGACCGTCATAAAGCGCCATACAATCAATCTCTTACAGCGACGGCGCGGGTGGCGGCGCCGCGGGCGCCGGCGGCTGATGCTCGGGCTCGACCTTGCGCCGGCTGGTCTTCTCGGCGATCCAGCGGGTCACCACGTAGAACGCGGGCGTGAAGATCAGACCGAACAGCGTCACGCCGATCATGCCGGAGAACACCGCGGTGCCGAGCGCCTGGCGCAGTTCGGCGCCGGCCCCGATCGCCCAGACCAGCGGCACCACGCCGAAGATGAACGCGAACGATGTCATCAGGATCGGCCGCAACCGCAGGCGCGCCGCCTCGACCGCCGCATCCCAGCGCGAGCGGCCCTGGTCCTCGAGCTGCTTGGCGAATTCGACGATCAGAATCGCGTTCTTGGCGGCAAGGCCGATCAGCACGACGAAGCCGACCTGGGTGAGGATATTGTTGTCCTGTCCGCGCAGCACCACGCCGACGATCGAGGCGACCAGGCACATCGGCACGATCAGGATGACCGCGAGCGGGAGCGTCAGGCTCTCGAACTGCGCCGCCAGCACCAGGAACACGAACACCACCGCCAGCACGAAGGCGAACATCGCGGTATTGCCGGCGCGCAACTGCTGGAACGCGAGCGTGGTCCACTCGTAGCTGAAGCCGTCGGGCAGCGCTTCGCTCGCGATCTTCTCCATCGCCTCGATGGCCTGGCTCTGCGAATAGCCGAGCGCGGCGGCGCCATCGATCTCGGCGGCGGGATAAAGATTATAGCGCGGCACGCGGTACGGCCCGGACACGTCGCTCACGGTGGTGAACGAACCGAGCGGCACGGTGCCGCCGGACGCATTGCGCACGCGAATGGCGAGCACGTCCTTGGGATCGAGCCGGTAGGGCGCGTCGGCCTGCGCGGTCACCCGGAAGGTCCGCCCGAACAGGTTGAAGTCGTTGACGTAGACCGAGCCGATATAGATTTGCAGCGCGGCGAACACGTCGGGCACGTTGATGCCGAGGAGTTGCGCCTTGGTGCGGTCGATGTCGAGATAGAGCTGCGGGGTCGAGACCTCGAACAGCGAAAACACCTGCGTGAGGATCGGGTCCTTGCGCGCCCGCGCCATCATCTCGTTGACGGCATCGAGCAGCGCCTGCGAGCCGCGGCCGGCGCGGTCCTCGACCATCATGCGGAACCCGCCGGCATTGCCGATGCCCTGCACCGGCGGCGGCGGCACCACGAAGATCAGCGCCTCCTGGATCGCGGCGAGCTTGCCGTAGAGCTGCCCGATCACCGCATTGGCGCTGCGCTTGGGATCGCCGGCCCGCTTCTCGAACGGCTCGAGCACGGCAAAGATCGCGCCGGCATTCGGCGCGTTGGTGAAAGTCGCGCCCGAGAAGCCGACCACGTTCACCGCGCCGATGATGCCGGGCACCTGCAACGCCATCTCGACCGCGCGCCGGTTGACCTCGTCGGTGCGCGCGAGCGATGCCCCCGCGGGAAGCTGCGTCACGATGATCAGGTAACCGCGGTCGAGCTGCGGGATGAAGCCGATCGGCGTCTTGCGGAACTCGTTGAGGCCGAACACCAGGATGCCGGCATAGACGACCAGCGTGATCGCGGTGAGGCGCACGACGTGGCGGGCGAGCCAGCCGTAGCCGGCCGCCACCTTGTCGAAGCCCCAGTTGAAGCCGCGGAAGAACGCATGCAGCGGCCGCGCCCAGAACGAAGGCGCGCGCGCGTGGCGGGGCTTGAGCAGCAGTGCGCACAGCGCCGGCGAGAGCGTCAGCGAGACGATCAGCGAGATCACGGTCGCGCCCGCGATGGTGAGCGCGAACTGCCGGTAGAACTGGCCGGAAATGCCGGTGATGAACACCGTCGGCACGAACACCGCGCACAGCACCAGCGAGATCGCGATCAGGGCCGCGCCGACCTCGTCCATGCTCTTGACCGCGGCATCGTGCGGCGACAGCCCGGCCTCGATGTTGCGCTCGACGTTCTCGACCACGACGATGGCGTCGTCGACCACGATGCCGACCGCCAGCACCAGCCCGAACAGCGACAGGTTGTTGAGCGTGAAGCCGAACAGCGACATGAAGAAGAAGGTGCCGACGAGCGACACCGGGATGGCGACCAGGGGAATGACCGCGGCGCGCCAGGTCTGCAGGAATAGAATGACCACCAGAACGACCAGCACGATCGCCTCGAAGATGGTCTTCTGCACCTCCTCGACCGATTGCCGGATGAACTGGGTCGGGTCGTAGATGATGGTGTACTGGATGCCGGGCGGAAAGCGCTTGGCGAGCTGAACCATCGTCGCGCGGATCGTGTCCGCCGTGGCCAGCGCATTCGAGCCGGGCCGCTGGAAGATCGCGATCGCCACCGTCGGCTCGACGTTCAGATACGAGGCCGACGAATAATCGAGCGCGGCAAGCTCGACCTTGGCGACGTCCCTGACGCGGACCACCGCGGTGGCCGTCTGCTTGACCACGATATTGGCAAACTCATCGGGATCGGCGAGCCGGCCCAGCGTCTTCACCGCGAGCTGGAACGCGCCGGGCTGATCGACCGGCGGCTGGTTGAGGATGCCGCCTGCCACCTGCACGTTCTGTCCCTGCAGGGCGAGCGTCACGTCACCGGCGGTCAGCCCGAGCGATTGCAGGCGGTTGGGGTCGAGCCAGATCCGCATCGAGTAGTCGCGGCTGCCGAACACCGTGATCGAACCGACGCCGTCGACGCGGGTGAGCGTGTCCTTGATCTCCAGCGTGGCGTAATTCGAGATGTAAAGCTGGTCGCGTGTCTTGTCCGGCGAGGTCAGGTTCACGACCATCATCAGGTCGGGCGAACTCTTCTGCACCGTGACGCCGATGGCGCGCACGTCGACGGGGAGGCGCGGCTGCGCGATCGCGACCCGGTTCTGCACCTGCACCTGCGCGATATCGAGATTGGTGCCGAGGTCGAAGGTGACCGAGATGCTGAAGCGGCCGTCGGCGGTCGAGTTCGAGCCGACATAGAGCATGTTCTCGACGCCGTTGATCTGCTCCTCGATCGGCGCGACCACGGTGGTGGCGACCACGTCGGCGCTGGCGCCCGGATACTGCCCGGTGACGTTGATGACCGGCGGCGCGATCTCGGGATATTGCGCGACCGGCAGGCGCGAATAGGAGACCGCGCCCAGGATCACGAACACGATCGAGACCACGGAGGCGAAGATCGGCCGGTCGATGAAGAAGTGCGAGATGCGCATGCGATGCCGCGGCTATTTCGGCTTGGGCGGGTCGGCGGCCTGCGCGCCCCGCTCGGTCGGATTGACCTTGCCGCCGGCGCGGACCTGCATCAGGCCGTTGATGATCACCCGATCGTCGGCCGTCAGCCCCTGCTTGATGATGCGCTGGCCGTCGATCACCTGGCCGAGCGTCACGAAGCGCTGCGTCGCGACATTGTCGGAATTGACCACCAGCACGAACTTGCGCGCCTGCTCGGTGCCGATGGCGACGTCGGGGACCAGCAGCGCCTCGTAGGGCTCCGAGCCCGGCACCTGCAGCCGCGCGAACATGCCGGGCGTGAACAGGCCGTCGGCATTGGCGAACTGGGCGCGGCCGCGGATGGTGCCGGTCGCCCGCTCGATGGTGTTGTCGATGAAGTCCATGCGGCCGGCATGGGAGAATTCGGGCTCGTCGATCAGCCGCAGCCGCACCGGCGCCGAGGTGATCGGCGCGGTCGCGTCCTTGGCGCGGATGATGCGCTCGTAGCGCAGCAGCGACGCCTCGTCGAAGGTGAACTCGAACCGGATCGGGTCGACCGACACGATGCTGGCGAGCAGCGTGGTCGCGCCGCCGGTGCCGCCGGTCACCAGGTTGCCGGGGGTGACGCGCCGGTCGCCGATCTTGCCGGTGATCGGCGCCCGCAGCTCGGTGAATTGCAGATCGAGCTCGGCCTGGCGCACCAGCGCCTCGTTCGCCGCCACCGAGGCCTGCGCGTTGCGGAAGGCCTGCGAGCGTTGCTCGTAGACCTGCTCGCTGATCGTGCGGTCGCGCAGGAGCTGCTGGGCGCGCGCCAGGTCGGCCTGGGTGAAGATCACGTTCGAGCGCGCGACCTCGAGATTGGCGCGCGCCTGGTCCAGCGTGTTCTGGAACGGCCGCTTGTCGATCGTGAACAGGAGATCGCCCTCCTTGACGATCTGCCCGTCGGTGAAATGCACCTGGTCGAGATAGCCCGAGACCCGTGCGCGCACCTCGACGATCGAGACCGGCACGAAGCGGCCGACATATTCGTCCTGGTCGACGATCATCTGCTTGACCGGCTTGGCCACCGTCACCGCCGGCGGCGGCGGCGCGGCCGGCGCCTTGGCGCCCTCGCCGCAGCCGGTGAGGACCGGCGCGAGCAGGAGCAACATGGCGGCAGGCAGCAATCGGGCCGGTGACGGCGTGGGCGGAAGGGTCATGCGGGAGGCCGGATGGATCGAGGCTTGGGTCTCGCCCAATGGGTTGAGGGTCGCTCGGACGGAGAGCGCCCCCTGCTCTTCCCCGGCGGTCAGGCGCTCCCCATATCTGTGATCGAACCCGAAGTCTACAAGCCGCCAGCGAGCGATGACCGGTCATTCCGGCGTCGCAGGGGGTGCGCTTTTCAACAGGTATCCCATGTTAGACACAGTCGAATCTCCCGTTACCGAACGCGTCCCGCCCGACGACGAGGCGCTGCTCGATGCCTATTCCCGCGCCGTCATCGACGTGGTCGACCGGGTCGGCCCGGCGGTGGTGCGGCTCGACGTCATCAAGGGCAAGGACGAACGCCGCCAGGGCGGAACCGGCTCCGGCGTCGTGGTCGCGCCGGACGGGCTCGTCCTGACCAACAGCCACGTCGTCGGCGGCGCCACGCAGGTCAAAGTGGCGACGATGGAAGGCCGCAGCCTGACCGCGCGCGTGGTCGGCGACGACCCCGACACCGATCTCGCTCTGGTGCGAATCGATGCCCCGGTCACACTGCCGGCGGCCGCGCTCGGCAACTCCAAGCTGCTCAAGCGCGGACAGCTGGTGATCGCGATCGGCAATCCGCTCGGCTTCGAATCGACGGTGACCACCGGCGTGGTCTCCGCGCTCGGCCGCTCGCTGCGCGCGCAGTCGGGCCGGCTGATCGACGACGTGATCCAGACCGACGCCGCCCTCAACCCGGGCAATTCCGGCGGGCCGCTGGTGTCGTCCCACGGCGAGGTGGTCGGCATCAACACCGCCGTCATCATGGGCGCGCAGGGCATCTGCTTTGCGGTCGCGTCGAACACTGCGAATTTCGTGCTCGGCGAACTGGTCCGGCACGGGCGGGTGCGGCGCGCCTATATCGGGATCGCGGGCCAGCAGTTCGCGGTGTCGCGGCGGCTGCGCCACACCGCCGGTCTCAACCAGGACAGCGCGGTGATGGTCGCGCATGTCGAGCCGGGCAGCCCGGCCGACCGCGCCGGCATCGTCTCGGGCGACATCATCCTGACGCTCGACGGCACGCCGGTCACCGGCGCCGACGATCTCATCCGGCTGCTCGGCGGCGACAAGATCGGACACACGGTCGAGATCGAGGCGCGGCGCAACGGCGAACACCGGCGCGTGTCGCTCGTGCCCGGCGAGCGGCCGCGCGGGTAATCCGCAACCGGCGACCCGGCAGTATCGGCGTTTCGTACAGCGCGAGGCGCCGGTCGTGCGGTTTGCCTGGCGAACCATTCGGGCGTATGTTGATACGATCAAGCACGATTTGGTTTGCAGGTTTTCGTTTGAAGACAGCACCAAGGAGTGATTGCCATGCGAACATCGATGCTCACCACCAGCACTCTCGCGCTCGCTTTGGCGGTCGCGACAGCGGGATATTGCTCGTCGGCTGCGGCGCGTGATTGGTACGATCAAGATCGCGGCACACAGCGCCAAATCGCGCCCTCGTCAAACGCGCGGCCGACCGACAACCGGCAGCGCAGCGATCGCCCTACCTACAACAGGGGCGCGCCCAAGGACTATAAGAACCAGACGATGCAGGACTGGTCCGTGCACTACAACGAGCAGCATCCGTTCGTCGGGCCTGACTGAACCCACGGCGTTTCAGCACAACGAAGCTTAGCTCCTGCCGCATGCCCGAGCTTTCGACGGCGCGCGCGACCTGATGTTCGCCCGTAGCACTGGTGACACTCGCGTGAGATCAGCGTAGCGTCGCCGCCGGGCCGCGCAATTTTTTCTGCGGCCTGAAGCCACCGGTCGGCACAAATCACGTTCAACACCCATGCCGGCCCTGGTTCATCCGGGGCTTGTCGAACAGTGGGAAAGGGAGCGGCCATGATGATGCTTTCAAGGACGGTTTTGCTTGTTGTCCCTGCTGCTGGGAGCTGCGTCGAATGCGTCGGCGCAGGCGCCCGTTCAATTGAAATACAGCCGGGTCGTGGATCTGACCTTGCCGATCGAGAGCAACATGGCTCCGATTCCGGGGCTCAAGCCCTATCTCGACAATCCGTCCCGCGTGAATGTGATCTCGTCCATCACCGAGGCGCAAAAGGAAGCGCTGCGCGCCGAAGGCATGACGCTGAGCGGCGATCACCAGGTCAACGGCCGGTCGATGATCTCGGTGCTGTCCATTCTGGTGCACAACGGCACGCACATCGATGCGCCACGCCACATGGTCGAGAAGGGGATTTCGATCGACCGGATGCCGGTGGGACAGTTCATCAAGGAGGGCGTGCTGATCAACCTGCCCGGCAAGGGGCCGAATTCGGTCGTGACGGTGAAGGACGTCGCCGAGAGCGGCGTGGAGATCCGCCCCGATACGATCGTGATGATCAACACCGGCTGGACCGACAAGATGTGGGGCAAGCCGGGCTTCTGGGAGCAGATGCCCTATCTCGAGCGCGGCGTCGCCGAGTACCTGACAAAGAAGGGTGCGGCGGGGCTGGCGATCGACGTGTTTCCGGAGAAGCCGCTCTGGCGCGGGGTGAAGCTCGACCCGGGCGAGGTCTGGATCGCCAACCACCTGGCGATGATGGAGAAGAACCTGCCGCTGATCCAGTTCGTGACCAACCTGTCGCAGATCGGCAGCAACCGTTTCACGGTCGTGGCCATGCCGCTTGCCATCAAGGGCGGGGACGCAAGTCCGGTGCGCGTCATCGCGCTGGTGGAATGAACCTCGCGGATGACGTCGGGAGCTGGCGACCTCGCATGGCGACGGCGTCAGTCGCCATGCGGCGGCGGAACGGCCGGTGGGCCGCGGCGCCGCTTGAGCGCGTCGAGCCACTGCCGGCCGAACAGCGCGAACACGATGCCGAAATAGACCACCGCGCCGATCAAGGCGACCAGCGCCAGCGTCACCTCCTCGCGCAACGCGGTCCATGACGCAAACAGCGCGGTCGCAACACGCTCGCCGAAGAACAGCGCGACCGCGAGCGCCAGGCCGGCGAGCGCGAGGCGCACCGCCGATCGCTTGAGCTGTGCATCGATCGCGAGCAGGTTCTGGCGCGCCGCAAACCATAAGAGCAGCGCGAAATTGATCCAGGCGCCGATCGCGGTCGCAAAGGCGAGGCCGACCTGCGCGTAGCTGTCCATCAGGGCGACCTTGAGCGCCACGTTGACCGCAACCCCGACCGCCAGCGCCTTGACCGGCGTGATGGTGTCGCCGCGCGACAGGAAGGTGACGGTGACGCTGCGCATCAGCACGAACGGCAGCAGCCCGATCGCATAGGCGGCGAGCGTCATGGCGGCGGCGTGCGCGTCGGCCGCCGTGAAGGCGCCGCGGCCAAACAGCGCGCGCATGATCAGGTCGGGCACGATCAGGAAGGCCGCCAGGCACGGGATGGACAGCAACAGCGTCAGCTCGACCGCGCGGTTCTGCGCGTTCTGCGCGCCGCGCTCGTCGCCGGACGCGATGCGGTTCGCCATCTCGGGCAGCAGCACGGTGCCGACGGCGATGCCGATGACGCCGATCGGGAGCTGGTTGAGCCGGTCGGCGTAGTAGAGCGCCGACAGCGCACCGGTCGCGAGGAAGCTCGCGATGATGGTGTCGGCGAACAGCGCGATCTGGGTGCCGGCGGAGCCGAGCACGGCCGGCCCGAAGCGCTTGAAAAAGGTCTTCACCTCTTCGTCGAGCTTCGGCCAGCGCAGCGCCGGCAGCACGCCCTGCCGGGCGGCGTCGCCGCCGACCAGCAGCGCCTCGAGGATGCCGGCCACGAATACGCCCCAGGCGGCGGCATGCCCGGGCGTCGGAAACAGCGCCGCGACCGCGAGCGCCGCCACCATCGCGATGTTGAGCAGGATCGGCGCCGCGGCCGGCGAGGCGAAGCGGCCGATGGCATTGAGGATGCCGCCCCACAGCGTCACCAGCGACACCAGCAGCAGATAGGGAAAGGTGATGCGGGTGAGATCGACCGCGAGCGCGAACCGGCCCGGATCCTTGGCGAAGCCGGGCGCCAGCAGGCCGATCACGCCGGGCGTGAAGACGAGCGCGACGGCGAGCAGCACGACCTGGCTCGCCAGCAGCAGCACGAAGATGCGGTCCGCGAACAGCTTCGCCGGATCGGGCCCGCCCTGCTGGCGGATGCGCGCATAGGCCGGCACGAAGGCGGCGTTGAAGGCGCCCTCGGCGAAGATCGCGCGGAAATGATTGGGCAGCCGCAGCGCCACGAAGAACGCATCCGCCACCGGCCCGGCGCCCAGCACCGCCGCGAGCACGATGTCGCGCACGAAGCCGGTGAGCCGCGACAGGAGCGTCAGGCCGCCGACGGTGAAGATGCGTCCGAGCATTGCATGCGCCGCCCAGCTCCGGATGTCATGCCCGCGGAAGCGGACATCCAGTTAAACGCGCATCCATCCAGGCGACCATAACGTCGCATTGCGACTCGGTTCTCGGATCATCCGCTTGCGCGGATGATGACGAGTCGCAGGGGCGGCGGGCTCTACGCCAACGCCCGCCGCACCGCGTCGACGATGCGATCCTGGGTCGGCTCGTCGAGATAGGCGTGCATCGGCAGGCTGATGACCTCGTCGGCCAGCCGGTCGCTGACCGGAGTGCCGCCCTCGGCCACCGGATAGCGGCGGTAGGCCTCCATGTGGTGCACCGGCTTGGCGTAATAGATCGCGGTCGGAATACCTTCGGCGGCAAGCGCGGCCTTGAGCGCGTCGCGGCGGCCGGCCGGCAGGCGGATGGTGTACTGCGCCCAGACCGAGGTCGAGCCCGGCGTGACCTTCGGCACCGTGACGATATCGGAGAGGGCCTTGGAGTAGCGGCGCGCGATGCGCTCGCGCGCGACGATCTCGTCCGGGAAGATCTTCAGCTTCTCGATCAGTACCGCCGCCTGAATGGTGTCGAAGCGGCCGTTCATGCCGATGCGCACGCAGTCGTACTGGCTCGCGCCGGCGCCGTGCATGCGGATGCTGCGCATCACCGCGGCGAGTTCGTCGTCGTCGGTGAAGACCGCGCCGCCGTCGCCGTAGACGCCGAGCGGCTTGGCCGGAAAGAAGCTGGTCGCGGTGGCGTGGCCGAGCGTGCCGAGGCGGTGGTTCTTGTAGGTCGCGCCGAACGCCTGCGCGGCATCGTCGAGCACGAACAGGTTCTCGGCGCTCGCCACCGCATTGATGCGGTCGAAATCGGCGGGCTCGCCGAACAGATCGACCGGGATGACCGCCTTGGGCACCAGCCCGGCCGTGCGCGCGGTCGCGACCGCGCGCGCCATGCTGTCGGGATCGAGATTGAAGCTCGCCTCCTCCACGTCGGCAAACACCGGCGTGGCGCCGACCAGCGCCACCACTTCGGCCGTCGCCGTGAAGGTGAAGGTCGGGCAGATCACCGCGTCGCCCGGCCCGATGCCCTTCGCCATCAGCGGCAGGATCAGCGCATCGGTGCCGCTCGCGCAGGTGATGGCATGGCGGGCGCCGCAGAACGCGGCGAGCGCCGCCTCCAACTCGCGCACCTCCGGCCCCAGGATGAACTGGCAGTGGCCGAGCACCCGCGCGATCGCATCGTCGATGGCGCGGCCGAGCCGGCGGCGCTGCGCGGCAACGTCGATAAACGGGATCGGCGCGGGATCGAGGCGTGCGTGCCGGTTCATAGCTTCACGGTTCGTCGCGTTGGCGGTCGATCAGGCGATCACGCGCCGCGGACTGGTCCGGCGGCGGGCGACGCTCGGCTGCGTCCCGTGGTCGAGGCAGCGGATCGCAATCTCCAGGCTCGCGACCCCCTGCTCGCCGGTGACGGCGGGCGCGGTCTTGTTGCGGATCGACGACACGAACGATTGCAGCTCCGCGCGCAGCGGCTCGGCGTAGCCGACCGAGAGATGGCGCATCGAATAGGCGCCGTCGGGCTGGAAGCCGTAGCACTCGGTGACCTGGAAGGTGAGCAGGTCGGCCATGATGTACTTGTTGCGCGTCGCGATGGTGACGTTGCGCGCCTTGAACGGCGTCAGCCAGTTGGTGTTGATGTGCGCGAGCACGCCCGAGGCGGTGCGGAACTGCAGCAGCGCGATGTCCTCGCGCTCGGCGACCGCGTTGGAGAGCTGCGGCTGGATCTCGACGATTTCGGAATCGGTGAACCAGCGGATCAGGTCGATGTCGTGGACGGCCAGATCGATCACCACGCCCACATTCGACATGCGCGGCGGAAACGGACCGACCCGGGTGATGGCGATCGACAGGATGTCCTCGTTGCGGATCGCCTCCTTGATGGTCGCGACCGTCGGATTGAAGCGCTCGACGTGCCCCACCATCAGCATGACGCCGGCGCGGCGGGCGGCGGCGATGATCGAGCGGCCCTCCTCGACCGTCGAGGCGATCGGCTTCTCGACCAGGACGTGGACGCCGCGGGCGATGCAGGCGAGCGCGATTTCCTCGTGCAGGTGGGTGGGCGCGGCGATGGTGATGGCGTCGACCCCCTGCGCGATCAGCGCGTCGACCTCGGCGAAGCCTTCGCACCCGGTCGCGCTCACCACCCGCTCGCGGCGGCCGGCATCAGGGTCGGCGACGCCAACCAGCTTCACGCCGGGGATTTCGGAAAGGACACGGGCATGGTTGCTGCCCATGACGCCAACGCCGACCACACCCACGCGTAGTGGACCGTCCGCGCGAACCTTCGCGGCTTGCACCATGAGCGGACTAATCCCCCTGCCTCAATACTGCCCGCCACTCCCCTAGCATGGCCCGTTGCGGCTGGCGATGGTTCCGCGCCGGGGCGGCGGACACGTTTCGAATCAAAGAGTTACAGTTTATTTTGCACAATTGTCGCAATTTCGCATGTTAAATTGCACGATATTTGAGCAGCCAATCGAGGAAGCGCCGGATGCCTTCGGCGATCGGCGTCTTCGGGCGGAAGCCGACCTCACGCTCCAGATCGGCGACATCGGCGCAGGTTTCCGGCACGTCTCCGGGTTGCATCGGCAGCATCTCGCGCACCGCGCGCTTGCCGAGCCGCTCCTCGATCAGGCGCACCACCTCGGTGACCTCGACCGGCTGGCTGTTGCCGATGTTGTAGACCCGCCAGGGCGCGCGGCTCGAGGCCGGATCGGGCGCATCGCCGGACCAGGCCGGGTTCGGCTTCGCCGGGCGCGGCACCAGCCGCACCACCGCTTCGGCCACGTCGTCCACATAGGTGAAGTCGCGGCGCATCTTGCCGTGATTGAACAGCCGGATCGGACGGTCCTCCAGCATCGCCTGCGCGAACAGCCACATCGCCATGTCGGGCCGGCCCCAGGGCCCGTAGACGGTGAAGAAGCGCAGCCCCGTCGCCGGCAGCCCGAACAGGTGCGCGTAGGAATGCGCCATCAGCTCGTTGGCCTTCTTGCTGGCGCCGTAAAGGCTGAGCGGGTGATCGACATTGTCGGACGTGTTGAACGGCACGTGCGTATTGGCGCCGTAGACCGACGACGACGAGGCGTAGAGCAAATGCTGGCAGCCGTTGTGGCGGCAGCCCTCCAGCACGTTGAGAAAGCCGTTCAGGTTGGCGTCCGCATAGGCATAAGGATCGACCAGCGAGTAGCGCACGCCCGCCTGCGCGGCGAGATTGACGACATGCGGAAACCGGTGCGCGGCGAACAGCTCGGCCATCGCCTTGCGGTCGGCGATGTCGATCTTCTCGAACTGGAAATTGGTGGACGCCTTGAGCTCCTCGAGGCGCAGCTCCTTCAGGCGCGGATCGTAGTAGGCGTTGAGATTGTCGACGCCGAGCACCTGGTGCCCCGCCGCCAGCAGGCCGCGCGTGACATGCATGCCGATGAACCCGGCCGCCCCGGTGACGAGGACTTCAGACATCCGTCAGGTTCCTTGCGCCGGCGAGACCGCCGTTTTCGCGCGCTCGCCGACGATTTCTGCAATATATAACGGACCACGCCAAGGACCTTCGGCCGCAATGTCACGCCTATCGATCAACGCCAGCGCGCGGCGCAGGTTCGCCGCATGAGCGAGGCCGCAAGCCAGGCCGCGGCGCTCGAGCGCTGGCTGTTCGCGACCGCGCTGCCGCTGTGGTGGGAGCGAGGCGCGGACCTGACCCGGGGCGGCTTTCACGAGGCGATCGAACTCGACGGCCGGGCGCTGGCGCGTCCGCACCGTGCGCGCACCATTGCGCGCATGGCGGTGTCCTATTGCGAGGCCGGCCGGCTCGGCTGGACCGGCCCCTGGCAGGATGCCGCGCAGCACGCACTCGGCTATTTCCGCAACCACTTCGTCCAGGCGGACGGCACCGTCGCGTCGGTGGTCGCGCTCGACGGCACGGTCAGCGATGCGCCGTTCGACCTTTACGACCAGGCCTTCGCCCTGCTGGCGTTTGCGAGCGGCCATCGCGCGTTCGGCGAGGCACCCGGCTGGCGGCGCGACGCGCTGGCGCTGCGGGCCGTGCTCGAACATGACTTCGCCCACGCCCAAGCCGGCTTCCGCGAGGACCGCCAGGGCCGGCTGCCGCAACGCGCAAACCCGCACATGCATCTTCTTCGAAGCGGCGCTGGCTTGGGCCGCGCTCGATCCCGACCCGGGCTGGCGCAAGCTCGCCGACGGCATCGCGGCGCTTTGTCTTGAACGGTTCATCGAACCGTCGAGCGGAGCGCTGCGCGAGTTCTATGCCGCCGACTGGTCGCCGTTGCCGGGCGTCGAGGGCCGGATCGCCGAACCGGGCCATCACTACGAATGGGCCTATCTCGTCGATCGCTGGGCCAAGCTGGCCGGACGGCCGCGGCCCGCGGCGGTGCCGCGCCTGATCGCGTTCGCGGATGAGCACGGCCTCGACGCCAGGCGCGGCGTTGCCGTCAACGCGGTGCTCAACGACGGCAGCATGCACGATCCGGTGGCGCGGCTGTGGGCGCAGGCCGAGCGCATCCGCGCCTACCTGGTCGACCGCCGCCCCGGCGATGACGGCCGGATCGCGGCCGCCATCGGCGGACTGCGCCGGTTCCTCGATACCCCGACGCCGGGCCTGTGGTTCGACCAGTTGGACGCCGGCGACCGATTCGTGAACGAGCCCGCGCGCGCGACCAGCCTTTATCACATCGTCGGCGCGGTGGCGGCGCTGGCCGAGAGCCCGCCGTGATGGGCGGCCGGCCGCCGAAATCCGCCGGTTGAGCGGCCACCCGGCGTTAATTCTTAGCCGTTAAGCCTGATTGGCGCTTCTCTTGACGTTTGCCGCCGCGGGCGCTTGAAGTCTCGCCGATTGGCGCGGAAATTGGCCGTCATGGCTCCATCTCGCATTGTTCCGGTGATCATGTGCGGCGGCGCGGGCACGCGCCTGTGGCCGGTATCGCGCGAGAGCATGCCGAAGCAGTTCGTGCAGTTGGTCGGCACCGGCTCGACCTTCCAGCAGGTGCTGCATCGCATTTCGGACGCCACCCTGTTCGAGCGGCCGATCGTCATCACCAATTCCGACTTCCGCTTCGTCGTCGCCGAGCAGGTGCGCGAGAGCGGCACCGAGGCCGACATCGTGCTCGAGCCGGCGCGCCGCGATTCCGGCCCCGCGGTCGCGGTGGCGGCGGTGCTCGCGGCCGCGCGCGATCCGCAGGCGATCGTGCTGGTGCTGGCGGCCGATCACGTGGTGCGCAAGCCCGACGCGTTCCGCGCCGCCTGCCAGGAGGCCGCCGCGGTCGCGGCGCAGGGCCGCATCGTCACCTTCGGCATCGAGCCGACCTACGCGGCCACGAACTACGGCTATATCCGGCCGGGCGACAAGCTCAACGGCGCGGCGGTGCGCACGGTCGCCGCCTTCGTCGAGAAGCCGGACGCCAAGACCGCGGCCGATTACGTGGCCCAGCACTACCTCTGGAACAGCGGCAACTTCATGTTTCCGGCGAAGACCATGCTCGCCGAGATCGAGCAGTTCGAGCCGGAGATGGCGGATGCCGCCAAGGCCGCGGTCGCCGGCATCGTGCGCGACCTGGACTTCCTGCGGCTTGCCGCCGAGCCATTCGCACGCGCGCCGAAGAAATCGATCGACTATGCGGTGATGGAGCGGACCACGCTCGCCGCCGTCGTCCCCGCCGATCTCGGCTGGTCGGACGTCGGCAGCTGGGGCGCGGTCTGGGACGTGCTCGATCACGATCAGAACGGCAACGCGACCGACGGCCCGGTCGTGCTGATGGACAGCCATAACAGCCTGGTGCGCGCCGACGAATCCGTGCTCACCACCGTGGTCGGGCTCGACAACGTGGTGGTGATCGCCACCGAAGACGCCGTCCTGGTGACGGCGCGCGACAAGGCCGAGGGCGTCAAGGCGCTGGTCGAGCAGCTCAAGGCGCAGAACCGCCGCGCCGCGATCGAGCACCGGCGCATCTACCGTCCGTGGGGCTACTACCAGGACGTCGACATCGCCGAGCGTCACCGGGTCAAGCGCATCGTGGTGAAGCCCGGCAGCAAGCTGTCGCTGCAGAAGCATTTCCACCGCTCCGAACACTGGGTGGTGGTCAAGGGCACCGCCGAGGTCACGGTCGGGACCGACGTGCGCAGCGTGCACGAGAACGAGTTGATCTACATCCCGATCGAAAGCGTCCACCGCCTCGCCAATCCCGGCCGTATCCCGCTCGAACTGATCGAGGTGCAGGTCGGCAGCTATGTCGGCGAGGACGACATCGTGCGCCTCGACGATGTCTATGGCCGCGGGTAAGTTTTCGCGATAAGCGACAAATTGTGCTACCGGGCCGCCGCCGCGTTGCTGAGCACGGCCGCGACCGCCGCATTGCCCACCGGCACATACCACAGCGAGCGCAGCACGCCGCTGGCCGCCGTCAAGCGGTGGCCGCACCGATAGTGGGCCGCGGCATGCTCGATCGCCAAACCCGCCTCGAATCGTGGCTGCAGCGCCAGCGGCAAATGATCGAGGTGCTTGGCGCGAAGCTTGGCCAGCGAGCGCATCGCCTTGGCCAGATCGCTGAACCCCGAAGGCTCGACGCGTGCGAGCGGCTCGGCGAGGAAGCCGAGCGGATGGGTCGCCGTGAGCCGCATGAGCCAATCCCAGTCTTCATAACGCTCCAGGCTCTCGTCGAGCGGCCCGGCCGCCTCGAGCGCCTTGCGCGACACCAGCAGCGTCGACCCCGGGCTGACGAAGCAACCGAACACCAGACGATCGAGCCCAAGCGCGCCGGTCGGCCATTTCGGCGAGACGAACTCCCCGCCGCGGCGATGCAGGATGTAGGCCGTGCAGCTTGCCTCCCAACCGTGGCTTCGCATCGCGTCGATCTGCCGCCATAACTTCGACGGCAGCCAGGTATCGTCGGAATCCAGAAACGCGAGCCAATCGCCGCGCGCGGCCGCCGCCGCCGTATTGCGCGCGGCCGCCGCGCCGGCATTGCGCTCGTGGCGGACGAGGCGCAGGCGGGCGTCGTAGCCTTTGAGCGCGCCGGCGAGATCGTCGCTCGAGCCGTCGTCGGCGACGACCACCTCGATCGAGCAGCCGGTCGGCAACTCCTGCGCCAGCGCACTGTCGACCGCGTCGCCGATGCTGTGCGCGCGATTGAAAACCGGGATGATGACGGAGATCAGGTTCACTACAATATCGATCTCGTTGGCTTCATACCAAGCTTTGTCCCATCCGTGTCTCAGGTCAACGAACCATGGTCAAGGCAGCCGAACGCGTATGCCCGCCGGCCTTTGGACGTGCGAACTGCCTGGGATCGGGGGCTTCTTGCCGCAAAATCTGAACTGACCGACGGCGCTGCCCCGGCCTCACTTGACAGCGTAGAACGAACCGGATTGCCCTACCCCGCCCGACCTCGGGCCGCGGAGACACCGATGTGCGGCATCGCCGGCGTGTTCGATATTCGCGCGACCCAGAGTGTCGCGGAAGCGTCGGCGCGCGTTCGCGGCATGACCGACGCGGTCGCCCATCGCGGCCCGGACGATTCCGGCATCTGGACCGACGCCGAGGCCGGCATCGCGCTCGGCCATCGCCGGCTGTCGATCATCGATCTGTCGCCGCTCGGCCACCAGCCGATGCATTCGGCCGACGGGCGTTACGTGATCTCGTACAACGGCGAGGTCTACAATTTCCGCGAGCTGCGCGCCGAGCTCGAAGCGCTCGGCCACACGTTCCGCTCGACCTCCGACACCGAGGTGATGCTCGCCGCCTGTGTCGCCTGGGGGCCGGAGCGCGCGGTGG
Organism: uncultured Alphaproteobacteria bacterium; assembly: GCA_963749815.1. Lineage (GTDB taxonomy): Bacteria > Pseudomonadota > Alphaproteobacteria > Rhizobiales > Xanthobacteraceae > VAZQ01. Next base: position 29,176 of record CAVVON010000009.1, read on the forward strand.
CGCGCTTTGCCGGCATGTTCGCGCTCGCGCTGTGGGACCGCCAGACCAAATCGCTTGCGGCTGATCCGCGACCGCATCGGCGTCAAGCCGCTCTACTGGACGCAGCGCGACGGCGTGCTGCTGTTCGGCTCCGAGCTCAAGGCGCTGATGGCGCATCCGGACTGGCGCGGCGAGGTCGACCGCGAGGCGGTCGCGGCATTCCTGCGTTACAGCTACGTGCCGACCCCGGCGACGATCTTCCGCGATGTGCGCAAGCTGCCGCCGGCCTCGATCCTGACCTGCAGCCACAACGGCACGGTTTCGATCGAGCGCTACTGGCGGATGGACGACGCGCCGGCGGCAGGCGACGCGGCCGGTGACGAAGCCGAGGCTGCCGACCGCCTCGACGCGCTGCTGCGGCAATCGATCAAGGGCCGCATGATCGCCGACGTGCCGCTCGGTGCGTTCCTGTCCGGCGGCATCGACTCCTCGACCGTGGTCGCGCTGATGCAGGCGCAATCCACCGCCAAGGTCCGCACCTTCTCGATCGGCTTCCACGAAGCCGGGTACGACGAAGCCAAGCACGCCAAGGCGGTCGCCGCGCATCTCGGCACCGAGCACACCGAGCTCTACCTGACGCCGCGCGAGGCGCTCGATGTGGTGCCGCGCCTGCCGGACTGGTTCGACGAGCCGTTCGCCGACCCGTCGCAGATTCCGACCTATCTGGTGTCGGCGATGACGCGCAAGCACGTCACCGTCGCGCTGTCGGGCGACGGCGGCGACGAACTGTTCGCCGGCTATCCGCGCTACCGCCACGCCGAAAGGATCCAGCGCCGCTTCGGCGGCCTGCCCGGCGCGCTCCGCCGCGGCGCCGGCGCGCTCCTGCGGCAGGTGCCGGAGTCGCTGTTCGACCGCGCCGGCCGTCTGCTGCCGCCGTCGCTGCGGCCGCAGAATGCCGGCCGCAAGGCGCATCGCCTGGGCGAACTGATCGCGTTGCCCGGCTCGGACCAGCTGATCGCCGAATTCGCCGCCACCTGGCCGCACGAATGCGCGCTGGTGCCGGGCGCGACCGGCGCCTACCGCCACGCGCCGGAAGGTGGGCTTGCCGAGCGGCTGCCGGATTTCGTATCGCGTATGCAGCACTACGACATGCAGACCTACCTGCCCGACGACATCATGACCAAGGTCGACCGCTGCTCGATGGCGGTGGCGCTGGAGGCACGCGAGCCGCTGCTCGACCACCGGCTGGTCGAGTTCGTCTGGACGCTGCCGCCGCAATGGAAGCTCCACGCCGGCCAGTCCAAGCGGCTGCTGCGCACGGTGCTGCATCGCTACGTGCCGCGCGATCTGGTCGAGCGGCCCAAGATGGGATTCTCGATCCCGGTCGCCGCCTGGCTGCGCGGTCCGCTGCGCGGCTGGGCCGAGGACCTGCTGGCGCCGTCCCGGCTCGCCGGCGGCGTGCTTGCGGCGGGCGAGGTGCGCCGGCTGTGGGACGAGCACCAGTCCGGTCGCGCCAACCGCGACAATGTGCTGTGGAGCCTGCTGATGTTCCAGGCCTGGAAACAGCGCTACCGGGTGAGCGCCTGATGAGCGCTGCGCGCCTGCTCTACGTCGTGACCGAGGACTGGTACTTCCTGTCGCACCGGCTGCCGATGGCGCGCGCCGCGCGCGCGGCGGGCTACGAGGTCCACGTCGCCTGCGCTGTCGCCGCCGGCGCCGCGGCCATCGCGCGCGAGGGCTTTACCCTGCATCCGGTGCGGTTCGCGCGCGGGCGGCTCACTCCGGCCGCGCAGGTCGCAACCGTGCGGGCGCTGCGCGCCGTCCATCGCAAGGTCGATCCAGACCTCGTCCATCACGTCGCCGTGCAGGCGAGCATCCTTGGATCGATCGCGGCGCTCGGCAGCCGCGCCAAGTGCGTCAACGCCATCACCGGGCTCGGCTATACCTTCACGTCGACGACCCGCCGGGCGCGGTTGACGCGGGCCGTACTGCAGCCGCTGCTGCGTGCGCTCCTGCGCCGCCGCAGCAGTACCGTGCTGGTCCAAAATCCGGACGACAAGGCCATGATGCAAAGCCTCGGCATTCCGGCCGCGCGCATCGAGCTGATCCCGGGCTCCGGCGTCGACACCGACGCGCTCGTCCCGCTGCCCGAGCCGGCGCCGCCGGTCGCGGTCGGATTCGTCGGCCGCCTGCTCGACGACAAGGGCATCCGCGTGCTGGTCGCCGCGCACCGCCTGTTGCGGCAACGCGGCGTCCACCTCACCCTGGTCATCGCCGGCGACCCCGATCCCGCCAATCCGGGATCGATCCCGCAACGCGAAGCCGAAGCCTGGAACGCGGAACCGGGCATCGCCTGGCTCGGCCATGTCGGCGACATCGCCTCGGTGTGGCGGCGCGCCCATATCGCGGTGCTGCCGACGCGCGGCGAGGGCCTGCCCAAGAGCCTGCTGGAGGCCGCCGCCTGCGGCCGGCCGATGATCGCCACGGACGTGCGCGGCTGCCGCGAGGTCGCGGTGGCCGGTGAGACCGCGCTGCTGGTGCCGCCGGACGATCCGGCGGCACTGGCCGATGCGATCGAGAAGCTCGCGAACGACCCGGACCTGCGCGCGCGCTTCGGTGCGGCGGCGCGCCGCCTCGCGGTCGAGCGCTTTTCCGCCAGCAAGATCGGCGCCGCCACCGTCGCGCTCTATGACCGGCTGCTCGGCCGCGGCCCGGGTGCCGCATCATGATCGCCTATCCGTTCAAGCCGCTGCTGGTCCTGGCGATGGTGACGCTGAGCGCATTCGCGCTGAGCCTGCTGCTGATCGTGCTGATCCGGCCGGCGCTGACGCGACATGCGCTCGCCCGCCCGAATGCCCGCTCGTCGCATCGTGAGCCGACCCCGCAAGGCGGCGGCATCGCGATCGTGGCGGCGGCGCTGGCCGCGGTCTGGGGCGCGATCGTGCTGGCGCAACCGGTGTTCGGCGATCTGGCGGGGCAGTTCTATGCGGTCACCGCGGCGGCGGTGCTGCTGGCCCTGATCGGCGGTCTCGACGATGTCCGCTCCTTGCCGGCGTCGGTCAGGCTGGCGGCCCAATGCCTGGCGGTCGGCGTCGTGATCGCCACGCTGCCGCATGAATTTCAGGCGGTGCCGCAGGTGCCGCAATGGCTCGATCGCGCGCTCCTGTTTCTCGGCGGCGTGTGGTTCGTCAACCTGTTCAACTTCATGGACGGCATCGACTGGATGACGGTGGCCGAGGTCGTGCCGATCACCGGCGCGGTCGTGCTGCTGGCGTTCTATGCCGGCATCGGCATCCTGCCGACGCTGGTCGCGGGCGCGCTGTTTGGCGCCATGCTCGGCTTCGCCCCGTTCAACAAGCCGGTGGCGCGGCTGTTCCTCGGCGACGTCGGCAGCCTGCCGGTCGGCCTGCTGGTCGGCTGGCTGCTGCTGCAGGTGGCGGGCCGCGGCCATCTCACCGCGGCGATCCTGCTGCCGCTCTACTACCTCGCCGACGCCACCATCACGCTCGGCCGTCGCGTGGCGCGGGGCGAGCGGGTCTGGGAGGCGCACCGCAGCCATTTCTACCAGCGCGCGCTCGACAACGGTTTCACCGTGCCGCAAGTGATCGCGCGTGTGGCCGCCGTCAATATCGCGCTCGCGGTGCTGGCGCTGATCACCGCGCTGATGCCGACGCTGGTGGTACGCAGCGTGTCGCTCGCGGCGGGCTGCGCACTGGTCGCGTGGCTGCTGATCACCCTTGCGCGCGGAAGGGCAAGGACCGCTAAGCCGCCTGCCCGCCGAAATCCGGTACCGCATCGCGCAACACGCCGTAGATCACCGAGCGGTCCTCGCGCGCCAATCCCTGCTCGAGCGTGGCGAGCCAGCCGCGCATGGCGTCGAGCGAGGGGGCGACCGGCTTGGCCGCCACGATGCCCTCGATGCCGATCGGCGTGGTCGGCTCCTCGCGCGCAAACAGGATTTCGTGCAGCCGCTCGCCCGGCCGCACGCCCGTGAAGGCGATCTGGATGTCCCGGCCGGGCTCGAGCCCGGAGAGGCGGATCATGCGCTCGGCGAGATCGACGATCTTCACCGGCTGACCCATGTTGAGCACATAGACCGACATGCCGGTGTGATCGAGCCCGTAGCTCGCCGCCGTCACCACCAGGTCGCAGGCCTCGCGGATGGTCATGAAGTAGCGCACCATGTCGCGGTGGGTCACGGTCACCGGCCCGCCGGCATCGATCTGCGCCTTGAACTTCGGCACCACCGAACCGTTCGAGGCGAGCACGTTGCCGAACCGCACCGCCAGAAGCCGCATCGGCCGCTGCGTACCGCCGCTGCGCCGCGCGAGATCGCCGTCGAGCGCCTGGCAGTACATCTCGGCGAAGCGCTTGGTGGCGCCGAGCACCGAGACCGGCTCGATCGCCTTGTCGGTCGAGATCAGCACCATCGCGGTCGCGCCCGACGCCACGGCCGCATCCGCGACGTTGACGGTCCCGAACACGTTGGTCTTGACCCCCTCGCCCCAGTCCTGTTCGAGCAGCGGCACGTGCTTGAGGGCGGCGGAATGGAACACCACGTCCGGCCGGAAATCGGACGTCAGCCGGAAGATGCGGTCGCGGTCGCGAATGTCCGCGAGCCGTCCTTCGATCTTGGCCGGGACGTCTTTCGCGCGCAGCGCCTCCAGCACGGCGTGCAGCGCCGGCTCCGAATTCTCGATCACCAGGATGCGCGACGCGCCGAAGGTGACGACACGATCGCAGATTTCGCTGCCGATCGAACCGCCGCCGCCGGTCACCAGGATCGACTTGCCTTTGACGAAGCTTTCGAGCCGGCGGTAGTCGATCTTGACGCCGGGGCGCAGCAGCAGGTCTTCGACATTGACCGGCGCTAGCCGCAGCGCCTCGCCGCCGTCATCGAGCGACGGCAGCCGGCTGGTGGCGAGCCCGAGCCTGCGGGCGCGCATCAGGATCGTTTCCGGCTTCGAATCCGGCGCGAGCGCCGCCGGGGTCAGCACGATACGCGTCACCTTGGTGCCGCGATTGCCGAGGTCGGCAACGACCTCCTCGATATCCTCGAAGCCGCCGAGCACGGGCACGCCGCGGATCGCCTGGCCGCGATCGGCGGGCGACGGCGAGAGAATGCCGACCGGCCGGATCTTGCTCACCGCGCCGCTCTCGATGGCGCGGAGCAGGACATCGGCGTCGGCGGCGCGGCCGAACACCAGGATCGGCGCGGCCTCCCCGAGCACGGCGTGATGCAGCGTGCGGGTATAGCGGAAATAGCGATAGGCGACGCGCGGACCGGCCAGGAAGGCGATCTGCAACACCCAATAGAGAATGATGGTGATCTTGCCGAAGAAGAACTGGCCGTAGACGTTCGGAGCCAGCAGCACATAGTCGAGCGCGAGCAGCGTCACCGCCAGCACCGTCGCGGCGCGCACGATATTGAACAGATCGGGCACCGAGGTGAACCGCCACTTCGACTTGTGCAGGCCGAAGAAGACGTAGACGAAGCCGGCATAGACAATGAACGCGGGCAGCACGACCACCAAAAGCCGCCAGCGCTCCGCCAGCCCGGCTTCCTCGAAACGGATGAAAAAGCTCGCCACCACCGCCACCGCGGTGGCGATGAGGTCGTGGGCCACGATGAGCCACATCCGCGGCGTGAAACTGGAAATCCGGATCATGTTACCAATGATCGCCACCCCAACGTGGCGCGCAAGCCATCAATATCGGCCTTTGCGGCGCCGCGCCACCTCCCGCCGGCCACCGCAAAACCGCAGACAATTCACTGGTTTGGCTGCCGCAATCGTTAACGCCGGGGTTTGGCGCGCTGTGGCCGTGGCGCCTCACCGCGTCCGCCAAGCCGCAGCACGCCGCCGGATCGCTTTCGCCATTGTCCGGCCAGAGATAACCTATCGGATGCTCCCGGCGAGGCCGGGCAACAAGGTGACTTTCCGTGCGGGCGTGCGTCTTGGCGCTGGCGATGATGCTTTGCGGCTGTTCGGCCAGCGAGATCGTGCAGAACTGGAGCAATACGCCGGTCGCCGACCTTTCGGAGCCGAACTACCGGCGCATCGTCGCCGAAAACTTCAAGACGTTGTTTCCCAACAGCACGGTTCTGACCGATCTGGAGATTTCCGGCGCCAGGATGGTCGAGCACTTGAAGGGACAGGTGTGGCGGACCTGCGTCAAGCTCGATGCGCGCACCAATCCGCAACTCTACGCGATCTTCATCCAGAACGGAAAGGTCGTCGACTCGCGCGCGAGCATCATCATCGATCAATGCGGAAAAGAAGCGTACGAGCCGTTCGATCCGGCTCAGAAGCCGGGCGCCTGATCGTCCGCGCGCCGCGCCATCGCGCCGACCACGCCGACGCCGAAGACGTAGATCCAGCCCTGCGTGAAATCGCTGACGTGGGAATTGAACAGCGAGCCGACGACGGTGCTGGCCACGACCGTCAGGCCCAGCCAAGCGGTCAGCGCGGGGCCGCGAAACAGCGCGAGATGCGCGAGCCACATCGCAAACAGCACGGCAGTCCCGAGGAGGCCGAGCTGGATTCCGACCGTGAGAATCTGGCCGTGTGGATTGCGCGTGGTCGGGATGCTGGGATCGGCCGACCTCGCGCGCTCGAACACCTGCTCGATCATACCGGTGCCGTGTCCGACCACCGGCGCCTCGACGATGAACGGGATCGAGTATTTCCAGAAGTTTAGCCGCAGCCCGGTCGACGATCCGCTGTCGCGGGAATACATCTCGACCTCGTTGACGACGAGATTCACCCGCTCGCGCAGATAGGACGACGAGGTCCAAGCGACGCCGGCGACGAGGACGCCGATCAGCGCCGTGCCGATCAGGCCCCTCCAGCCGAACTGCCGCAGTCCCAGCAGCAGAAGCAGAACCGCCATGATGACGAGCGTGGTGCGGCCGGTGGCGACGTAGAGCACGTTGGCGATGAAGATCGCAGCCGCACCGGCGAGCAGCAGCGCCCGGTCGCGCCGCTGCCGCCGCCACAGCTCGGCCGCCTGCCCCAGCAGCCCGAACGCGCAGATCGCGAAGATCTCGCTCTGCGCGATGTAGTCCTTGACCGGTACGCCGAGGGCGTTGCCTCCCCGCCAGGGCAGACCGGGAATGAGCGCCAGTCCCCACGACAGAACCAGCAGCACCGCGGCCGAGGCGCCAAATCCCAGCACCACCCAGCGTCCGTGCGCCGAGCGGCGGAACTGCGCGAGCAGCAGCGGGATCATCAGCAGCTTGTGAAAGCCGCCGAGCCCGTCGAAGCGCTCCTTCCAGGCGACGTCGGCCCACAGCATGCCGAGCGCGGCCACCACCCAGAGCAACACCGGCAGGCCGCCTTCCGGCGTCAGCACTTCGCGCCGGACCATGGCGAAGTCGAGCGTCGGCAGCAGCACGATCAGCCAGAGCGCGATCAGGATGCCACTTGCCGACGTCGACCACGGCAGCGACATCGCCGCCGCCACCGCCAGCCAGTCAGCGGCAAGCTTGACACGATCGGCAAGATCCGCCGGCGGCCGTGCGTTCACCGCCGCGGCCGCCTCAGGATTGGGCTCGGACATTGCCGTAGCCTTGCGCTGGGGCACGTCGGCGGCCGTCGCGCTCAACGCCGAGAGGCCTTGCACGGCGCGCATGCGCGTGCTGCGCACGAGCGCGTCGAGCTTGGCGTCGTTCGCGGGCAGTTGCGAGCGGTCGGCCGGCGGGTGCCACAGGTGCAGGAGGCCGGTCGCGAAGCGGCCGTCCTTGCGGCGCACGCCGGCGCGAAACATCCGCAGCAGCAGATCGGAATCCTCGCGGCCCCAGCCGGAGAAGCTCGCGTCGAAGCCGTCGACCCGCTCGAAGTCGGCGCGCCAGAACGCGAGATTGCAGCCGCACGCCTCCTTCCAGCCGCCCCAGCCGAGCTTGCGAACGGGACCGAGCGGCAGCCGCAGGATTCCGCTGAGCCGATTGATGCCGCCCTGCCAGCGCGTGCTGACCCATCGCGAGAGCGGCCAGGCCTCCGGCTCCAGGCCGTCGCGCAGCACCGCCGCGGTCAGGTCCTTCGACAGCAGCACCCGGTTGCCGGTGACGAACCAGCCCGGCTGCGCGAGCGCGCGATGCTCGGCGATGAAGTCGGCACGCGGGATGCAGTCGCCGTCGATGAAGATGCCGTAGTCGCCGCGGCTCGCCAGCATCGCCCGGTTGCGGATATCGGCGATGCGGAAGCCGTGATGCGGCCGCCAGACGTGCTCGATCGGAACGCCGAGCAGCGGACGCCAGCGTTCGATCACGGCCGCGGTCGCGGGGCCGGAGCCGTCGTCCGCCACCACCACCTCGAAACCGCGGTCGGACTGCCGCGACAGGCCGCGCAGGACCAGGTCGAGCGCGTCGGCACGGTCGTAGGTGGTGATGATGACCGAGATCAGCTTGGGCATGGCGGCGACCATAGCACTCATTCTGGTCGGCCGCGGTGGCGCTGCGCAAGCCACGCCTTCATGTAGCGATAGTAGGTGCCTTCGGCGTTGGCGACCGCGAGCAGGAATCCGGCGCTGCCGTCGAGGAAACCACGCTGCAGCACGAAGACGCGGAAAAATGTCCACAGTCCGTGCACGATCCCTGTTGAAAACCGCACCCGGCGGCCGGACGCCAGCATGTCCTGCGCGCCGGCGGTCGAATAGCGGTCGATTCGGACGATCGAATCCTCCAGCCGGCGCACCGCGAAATGCAGGATCACGCCGTCGATGCGCTTGACCGGCCCCTCGACGATGACGCGGTCGTGGCCGGCGCCGTCCGACCAGCGGCCGCGCTCGCGCCGGAACAGGCGCAGCACGTAGTCCGGATGCCAGCCGGAATGGCGCATCGGCCGCCCGCAGAACGTCGACAGGCGCGCCATCTGGTAGGCGTCGGCGTCGCCGGCTTCGACCGCGCGCTTGATCGCGACGGCGAGCGCCGGCGTCACCCGCTCGTCGGCATCGAGCCATAAAATCCAGTCGCCGTGCGCCATGCCGAGCGCGACGTTCTTCTGCGGCCCGTAGCCGAGCCAGTCCTGGTGCGCGACCGCGGCGCCGCGCTCGCGCGCGATCTCGACGGTGCGGTCCGTGCTGCCGCTGTCGACGACGACGCGCTCATCGCAGAACGACAGGCTGTCCAGGCAGTCGCCGATGTCGCGGGCGTTGTTCTTGGTGATCGTGATCGCGGTGATGCGCGCCATCGGAACTCGTTTCACTCCCCGCCGGCGGGCCCGCCCGGCGATCCCGCCGCGCTGGCCGCGGCTAGCGCCGCAAAAGCCGGGTTTCGTCGCTGCCGCAGCATGGTATGGTCGATCGCGACGGCGTAAGGATGGCGTATGAACGGCCCGAACAGTCAGCAACCGCAGGACGTCCCGTGCGAATTGTCGTAACCGGGGGCGCGGGTTTCATCGGCTCCGCGTTGTGCCGTTACCTCGCCGGCAAGACGGATAGCGACGTCGTCAATCTAGACAAGCTGACCTATGCGGGCAATCTCGAATCGCTGCGCTCGATCGCCAACCATCCGCGCTATCGCTTCGTCAAAGGCGACATCTGCGACCGCGCCGCGGTCGACGCCCTGTTCGCCGAATTCAAGCCGCAGGCGGTGATCCACCTCGCGGCCGAGACCCATGTCGACCGCTCCATCACCGGCTCGTCGGCGTTCGTCGACACCAATATCGGCGGCACGCTGACGATGCTCGAGGCCGCGCGCCGCCATTGGGGACGGCTCCCGGCCAAGGAGCAGGAGCGCTGCCGCTTCGTCCACGTCTCGACCGACGAGGTCTACGGCTCGCTCGGGCCCGACGGGCAGTTCACCGAGAGCTCCGCCTACGATCCGCGCTCGCCCTACGCCGCCACCAAGGCGGCGGCCGATCATCTGGCCAGCGCCTGGCACGAGACCTACGGCCTGCCGACCATCATCACCAACTGCTCGAACAATTACGGCCCGTTCCACTTTCCCGAAAAGCTCATCCCGCTCGCGATCCTGAACGCGCTCGAGGGCAAGCCGGTCGCGGTCTACGGCGACGGCTCCAACATCCGCGACTGGCTGCATGTCGAGGATCACGCCCGCGCGCTCCATCGCGTACTGACCGCGGGCGTGCCCGGCCGCAAATACAATGTCGGCGCCAGCAGCGAACGCGCCAATCTCGACGTGGTGCATCGCATCTGCGACTGCCTCGACCGGCTCGTCCCAACCGGCGCGCCGCGCCGCCGCCTCGTCACCTTCGTGGCCGACCGGCCGGGCCACGACAAGCGCTACGCCATCGACGCCAGCCGCCTGCGCGAGGAACTGGGCTGGCGGCCGGAGATCGCGTTCGACGCCGGCATCGAGGCGACCGTGCGCTGGTATCTCGACAACAAATGGTGGTGGGCGCCGCTGCGCGAGCAGACCTACGCCGGCGAACGCCTCGGCCTGATCGAGCCCGCCGCCACATGAGCGCCGACTTCCGGATGGTGGTGACCGGCGCGACCGGACAAGTCGCACGGTCGCTGAAGGAGATTGCGCCGTCGCACAACGTCGACGTGGTGACGCTCGGCCGTCCGGCGATCGATCTCGCCAAAGCGGACAATCTCGACGCGGCGGTCGCGGCGCTGCGGCCCGACATTCTCGTCAATGCGGCGGCGCGCACCGATCCCGAACGCGCCGAGCTCGAACCCGACGTGGCGACCGCCGTGAACGCCGCCGGCGCGGGCGCGCTTGCGGCCTCGACCCGCAAGCTCGGCATTCCGATCATCCAACTGTCGACGTCCTACGTGTTCGACGGCACGCAGGCCGCGCCCTATCGCGAAACCGATGCGCCCGGCCCGATCGGCGCCTACGGACGCTCCAAGTTCGCGGGCGAGCAGGCGGTCGCCGCGGCCAATCCGCGCCATGCGATCCTGCGGATGTCATGGATCTTCAGCCCGTTCGGCCGCAACCTCGTCACCGCCATTCTCGATCAAGGCCGGCGCAGCGAGGAAGTGCGCGTGGTCGCCGATCAGTCCGGCAGCCCGACCGCAGCCGTCGACGTGGCCGCGGGCGTGATTGCAGTGGCGCGCAATCTCCTGCAAGAAAAGGCCGGAGCGAACGGCTACGGATTGTTTCACATGGCGAGCCCACCCCCGGTGACGCCGGCGGATTTCGCGAGCGCGATCTTCGCGGCCTGGGCCGCGTGCGGCGGCCCGCCGGTGCGCGTTATTCCGATCCCGAGCTCCGCCTATTCGTCGCGGGTGCGGCGGCCGCCCAACGTCGCGCTCGACTGCAGCAAGATCGCCGCCGTCCACGGCGTGGCGCTGCCGCCCTGGCGGGCGGCCCTCAAGCCGTGCATCGAACGCATCCAGGAGCGGCGCCCATGAAGGGCATCATCCTCGCGGGCGGCACCGGATCGCGGATGCATCCGATCACCATCGGGACCTCCAAGCAGCTGCTGCCGGTCTACGACAAGCCGATGATCTACTATCCGCTGACCACGCTGATGTTCGCGGGCATCCGCGACATCCTGGTGATCGTGTCGCCGGAATACCTCGACAGCTTCCGCCGCCTGCTGGGCGACGGCTCGCATTGGGGCATCCGCATCAGCTATGCGGTGCAGCCGAAGCCGGAGGGGCTGGCGCAGGCCTTCATCATCGGTGCGGATTTCGTGCGCGGCGAGAATTCCGTGCTGATCCTCGGCGACAATGTCTTCTACGGCAACGACATGCCGCAATTGCTGACTGCGGCGCAGCAGCGGCGCGACGGGGCGACGATCTTCGTGTACCGCGTCCGCGACCCGCAGCTCTACGGCGTGGTCGAGTTCGACCAGGATCGCCGGGTGCTGTCGATCGAAGAGAAGCCGGCCAAGCCCAAATCGAACTGGGCGCTGACCGGGCTGTTCTTCTTCGATCCCTCGGTCGTCGAGATCGCGGCGTCGATCAAGCCGTCGGCGCGCGGCGAGCTCGAGATCACCGAAGTGGTCAAGGCCTATCTCGCCCGAGGCAAGCTGCACGTCGAACCGCTCGGGCGCGGCATGGCGTGGCTCGACACCGGCTCGATGGAGGCCATGATCGAGGCGGCCGAGTTCGTGCGCGCGATCGAGAAGCGCCAGGGCCTGCGCATCGCCTGCCCCGAGGAGGTCGCGTTCATGATGAAGTTCATCGACCGCGCGCAGCTCGAACGCCTCGGCCACGCCATGGGCAGCAGCGACTACGGTCAGTATCTGCTGCGGGTGGCGAGCGAGGGGTGACGCATCCTCGGCGTGCCGCTCATCCCGCGCGAACGCGGGGACCTCTCTGCGCAAGAGAAGCAAGACCTGGTCAAGCCCGCTTATGACGCGGGCATGAGCGGAACGACCATGCGAGCTTAGCGGCGTTTCGCGCGCGGCTTGCGACTTGACGGCTTGCCGTTGCTGCGTTCGACGATCCGCGTGGTCGAGTGGCCGGGCACCAGGTCGACCAGGATCACCTCGCCGCCGTTCGCCTCGACCAGGTCGCGGCCGACCACGTCGGCCTTGCGATAGTCGCCGCCCTTGACCAGCACGCTCGGCCGCACGCCGGCGGATCAGTTCGAGCGGCGTGTCCTGCGCGAACACCACGACCAGATCGACCGCTTCGAGCGCGGCCAGCACCTCGGCGCGCGCATGCACCGGCTGCACCGGCCGGCCCTCGCCTTTGAGGCGGCGCACCGAGGCATCGTTGTTGAGGCCGACCACCAGCCGGTCGCAGGCGGCGCGCGCCTCGGCCAGCACCTTGATGTGGCCGGGATGCAGCAGATCGAAGCAGCCGTTGGTGAAGCCGATGCGCAGGCCCGCGCCGGCGCCACTCGCGCGAGCCGCTCGTCGAGCACCGACCAGTCGAACACGATCTTCTCTTCCGGCGCGCGCAGCGCCGCCGGCAGGAGGCGCGCGCGCAGCTCGGCCGGCGAGACGGTCGCGGTGCCGCGCTTGCCGACCACGACGGCCGCCGCCGCATTGGCGGCGCGCATCGCGGCTTCGAAGTCGGCGCCGGCGGCCAGCATCGCGGCCAGCACCGCCACCACGGTGTCGCCGGCGCCCGAAACGTCGCGCACCTTGACCGGATAGGCCGGCACATGGATCGGCGGCTTCTTGCGCCGGCGACCAGCGTCATGCCGTCTTCGCTGCGCGTCACCAGCACGGCCTCGCTGCCGACGGCGCGGTCGAGCTCGGCGGCGGCGGCGGCGATCTCGGCGTCGGTCGCGACCGCGCGGCGGGTGACCTCGGCCAGTTCCTGGCGGTTCGGCGTGATCAGGGTCGCGCCGCGATAGACGCGAAAAATCCTTGCCCTTGGGATCGACGATGACCGGCTTGCCGAGCTTGCGCGCGGCATCGATCAGCGCGCGGATCACGCGCGGGGTGAGCACGCCCTTGGCGTAGTCGGACAGCACCACGGCTCGCCGCGCGCGGCAGCGCCGCCAGCGCACGCTCGATCACCGCTGCCTCGGTCTTGCCGTCGAGCGGCTTCGCCAGCTCCCAGTCGGCGCGCAGCAGATGGGTCGAATGGTGCTCCGAGACGAAGCGCACCTTGCGGGTGGTCGGCCGCGACGGGTCGACCACCAGATGCGGTTCGATGCCGCGCTCGCGCCCGAGCGCCGATTTCAGCGTGCGGCCGGCGCTCGTCCTCGCCGACGACGCCGACGAAGATGCAGCGCGCGCCGAGCGCGGCGATGTTGCGCGCCACGTTGCCGGCGCCGCCGATCACCAGTTCGCTCTGCGCTCACCGCGAGCACCGGCGCCGGCGCCTCCGGCGAGATGCGCGACACCTCGCCATAGACGAAGTCGTCGAGCATCAGGTCGCCGACGCAGAGCACGGTCTGCTTGCCGACGAGCTTGAGTGCATCTTCGACGTTGAACATGGAACTGCCGGCGCCTCTGGCCACTCGCGCTCGCCGCCTCAGCGGTAGCGGTCGGGGCGATCGAGATAGGACGTGACGTAGCGCTGGACCGCGTCTTCGAGCGGCGTGAAGCCCGCATTGTAGCCCGCGCGGCGCAGATTCTCGACCTTCGCCTGCGTGAAATACTGATAGCTGGTCGCGGATCGCGGCCGGCATGTCGACGATATTCGATGTTGGGCTTCGCGGCCGAGCGCCGCGAACATGGCGGCGATCAGATCGCGGAAGCTGCGCGCCTGGCCGGTGCCGACATTGAAGATGCCCGACACCGTCGGCGTCTCGAGCAGCCAGCGCACCACCGCGACCGCGTCGTCGACATAGATGAAGTCGCGCTTCTGCTCGCCGTCGGCGATGCCGTCGCGATGCGACTTGAACAGCCGCACCGGCTTGCCGGCCTTGGCATCGTCGAAGCGCTTGGCGACGAGGCTCATCATCTCGCCCTTGTGGTACTCGTTCGGGCCGAACACGTTGAAGAACTTCAGGCCCGCCCATTGCGGCGGCAGCGGCGCCTGCTTGGCGAAGCGGTCGACCACCGCGAGGTCGAACAGATGCTTGCTCCAGCCGTAGAGATTCATCGGCTTGAGCGTGCGCAGCGCCGCGGGCGACCAGTCGTCGTCGAAGCCGCCTTCGCCGTCGCCATAGGTCGCGGCCGAGGAGGCGTAGATGAACGGCGTGCGCGTCGCCGTGCACCAGTCGAGCAGCCGCAGCGAGAGCCGGAAATTGGTCTCGATCACCAGGTCGCCGTCGGTCGCGGTGGTGTCCGAGATCGCGCCCAGATGGATGACGGCGTCGAGCTTGCGGCCCTCGAGCCAGCGCAACAGTTCGCCGGGCGGCACCACGTCGGCGAGCTGGCGCTTGCCGAGATTGCGCCACTTTCCCTCGGTGCCGAGCTCGTCGTTGACGACGATGTCGCTGCGGCCGGCCTCGTTCAGGCTCGCCACCACATTCGACCCGATGAATCCGGCCCCGCCGGTGACCAACAACATGACCGCCCGCCGCGCCCCCTACCCGCCCTCCCTTTGCCCCAGCGCGCGCCATGGGCGCAACCTGAGGACCGGCGCGGGGTAAACGGCCATAGTGCCTGCCCGGGCGAACCTTTCGCCCTGGACAGGGCGGAATCGGCAGGATAACGGCACTTGGAGCGATCGCCGTGGGCTCAAGCGCCGCCTAAACTGTGAATCTATTTTCACTCTTTAATAGAGTGAATTATGATTCACTTTATTGACATATCTTCCTGACAAAGCACGCAAATTTCAATGTCCGATGCGCCCATCCTGCTCATCCCCTACATGTGGATCGGCGATTTCGTGCGCTGCCATACGGTCGTCAAGCTGCTGAAACAGCGCATCCTTCGGCGCCCGATCGACGTGCTGACGAGCTCGCTGGTGGCGCCGCTGCTCGACTACATGCCGGGTGTCCGCAAGGGCATCGTGGTCGACCTGCCGCGCAAGCGCCTGCCATTGCGCCAGCACCGCGCCCTGGCGCAACGGCTGCGCGCGGAGGGCTACGGCACAGGCCCTGGTCATGCCGCGCACCTGGAAGGCCGCGCTCGCGCCCTGGCTCGCCGGCATCCCGCAGCGCACCGGCTTTGTCGGCGAGGCCCGCTTCGGCCTGATCAACGACCTGCGCTGGGGCGAGCGCGCGCTGCCGCGCATGATCGACCGCTGCGCCGCGCTGGCGCTGCCGAAGGGCGAAAGCCTGCCCGCCGAGCTGGCCGCTCCCCGAGCTCAAGGTCCCGCCGGCCGAGGTCGCGGCCTGGCGGCAGCGGCAAGGGCTCGCGCCCGACGGCCGCCGGGTGGTCGCTTCGCGCCCGGCGCGGTCGGGCCGTCGAAGCGCTGGCCGTATTCTACGCCGAGCTGGCGCGGCGCATGGCCGCCGAGGGCAATTCGATCTGGGTGATCGGCGGCCCGGACGAGAAGGCGCTGGCGGCCGAGATCGCCGGGGCCGGCGGGCCGCACGTCCGCGATCTCACCGGCAGCGACCTGCGCAACGCGATCCTGGCGCTGGCGGCAGCCGACGCCGCGGTGTCGAACGATTCCGGCCTGCTGCACGTCGCCGCCGCGCTCGGCACGCCGGCGGTCGGCATCTTCGGGCCGACCAGCCCCTGGCACTGGGCGCCGCTCAATCCGATCGCCGCCGCGATCGAGACGACGAGCGCGCTGCCCTGCCGGCCCTGCCACAAGCCGACCTGCCGGCTCGTGCATCACCGCTGCATGCGCGACATCCCGGCCGAGCAGGTGCTTGACGCGGCGCGCAACGCGCGCGCGGTCATGACCGTGCCGAAGCCGGCCTGAGACTTTTTGCATCGGCGCATGTCCTTGTCGGAAAACCGGCATCCACTTTTCCGGGACATGCGCTAGGCGAGACTGTCGAGCGCGGCCATCACGTCGGCGACCGGCGGCGTTTCACCCTTGCCGCCGACGATCGCGATCGGACCGCTGCCCATCGGGCCGGTCAGGCCCGGCTCGCTGCCGACGAAGATCCCGACCAGCGGCACGCCAAGTGCCGCCGCGAGATGCAGCAGCCCGGTGTCGACACCGATCACGAACGATGCACCCGCGATCAGGCGCGCCACCGCATCGAGCGGCTGCCGCTCGGGCACGCGCGCGTCGGTCAGCGCGGCCGCGATGCGGATCGCTGCGCGCGTGCTCGGCTGGCATTGCCCCATGGCAGCACGAGCGACGCAGCGCGCCCGTACAGCGCCTGCCCGAGCGCGATCCACGATGCCTCCGGCCATTCCTTCTCCGGCCGCGCGGTGGCGTGCAGCAGGACGCCGTAGGAGCCGGCCGCCGGCCCTGCGAGTGCCTGCCGCTCGAGCCCGAAGTCGATCGCGCCGTCGGGCGTGTAGCCGAGCGCGAGCCCAGTCAAGAGCGCGGTTGCGCGCGATGGCATGCTGATCGCGGGATACGGAATGCCGCACGTCGTAGAACAGCGACGCCGCGCGCTCGCGGATGCTTTGCGCGTCGTAGCCGTGGCGGCGGCCGCGCGCGAGCCGCGCCATCACCGCCGAGCGGAGCAGGCCCTGGGTATCGACGATCTCGTCATAGCGGCGCGAGCGGATCGCCGCCACGCCGGCGCCGATCTCGCTCCAGGTCGACGGCAGATAGAACGCGCGGCGCCAGCGCCGGGACGCGACCGGGATCACGTCCGAGACGGCCGGATGCAGGCGCACCAGCGGCGCGAAGGCTTCCTCGACCAGCCAGGAAAAATGCGCCTGCGGCAGATGCCGCCGCGCCTCGGTCAGCGCCGGCATGTGATGGATCACATCGCCGAGCGAGGAGGTCTTGATGAACAGGATGTCCGGCATGCCGCCCCGGTCGCCGGACCCGCCCCTCGCAGGCCCCGCATGCGGGCCATTATACGGCCTCGACGCGGCGATCGCACAGGGCGGCTCGGCGGCTTGAATCTCGGTTTACCCGCTTGGGCTTGGCGCCCTCAAAGGGATTAATCGGCTCTTAAATGTTTATGACCATTTTACTGTTTTGGGCCTGTAGAACTCGGGCCGGCACGCTGCCAGAAGGTGGGATTGAAGATGACCAATGCGCATTTTCGCGCCGATCAGCCGGCCGTCGCACGGCGCTCGCCCGGCACCGCAATTCAAGAGCTTGCGCGCAAGCTGTTGGCGTTCCGCGGCGCGAACGCCGGCAATGTTGCGATCACGTTTGGTATCGCGACCATCCCGATCCTCATAGCGGTCGGGGCGGCCGTCGACTACAGCGTGGCGAACAGGGCAAAGGCGGCGTTTGATGCCTATGCGGACGCGGCCGCTCTGCTGGCGACCAATCAATCCGCCATGTCATTGACGCGCGAATGTCGCTCAATCGACTGCGCTGAACTCATTCAATGCGCAAGCCGGGACGGTGACGCGAGCGACCCTCGATACGGCTTCGGCGCAGGTCACCGACAGTGGCACCGGTCGAACCGCAGTCGTAACCTACACGGCGCATGTCCCCACGTCCGTCTTGGGCGTCGCCGGCATCAAAACCATCAAAATCAATGGCACGTCGACCGCAGCGTCCGCCGTTCCGACATACATCGATTTTTACCTGCTGCTCGACAACACGCCGTCCATGGGCGTCGGAGCGACGCCCGCCGACGTGGCCAAGATGGTCAACAATACGCCGGACCAATGCGCGTTCGCGTGCCACCAGCTCGACATATCGCCGAACGACTATTACGGGCTGGCAAAATCGCTTGGCGTGACAACCCGCATCGATGTGGTGCGAAGCGCAACGCAGCAACTCATGGACACGGCCAGCTCCTCGATGACAGTTGCGAACCAGTTCCGTGTTGCGATCTACACGTTTGGCTCATCCGCCACCAACGCCGGCCTGACGCGAGTTCATCCTCTCGCATCCAATCTCAACAGCGCGAAGAGCGATGCCTCGAACATCGACTTGATGACGGTGCCCTATCAAAACTACGCGGACGACACCGATACGAACTTTGACGACGTCCTGACGGACATGAACAACGAGATCTCAACTCCTGGCGATGGCTCCACGTTCCAGAGCCCGCAAAAAATCCTGTTCTTCGTCTCTGATGGCGTGGCCGACGCCGCCGGCATCTCGTGCTCGCAGCCGACGACAACGGGGCAAGATCCTCAGACCAAGGTGAAGTACACGCGGTGCCAGGAACCGCTCAATGTGTCCTTCTGTACGACCATGAAGAACCGCGGCATCAAGATCGCGGTGCTGTACACGACCTATTTGGCATTGCCGACAAACCCCTGGTACATGACCTGGATCGACCCGTTCAACAAGGGCCCGTACGGTCCCTCCGTCAACAGCAAGATTGCCGCGAACATGGAGGCCTGCGCCTCTCCGGGCTTCTATTTTGAAGTCAGCCCGACCGACGGAATATCCCAGGCGATGTCCGCGCTGTTCCAGAAGGTGGTCAAGTCGTCGCGACTTGTCCAATGACGTCCTTGGGTGTTGTCACGTCTGATCCTCGCCCATCGCGGCGGTGCGAAAATTCCGCTTCACCGCCACTCTTGAGGGTGAGCGGACGTTAGCCAGATCAACCAAACCGCTTTGCGCGGACACCGCCCAGGCTACTTGGCGACGAGCTTGTTGGTGTAGTCGACCATGAAGGTCCGAATCTCCGGCTTCACGGTGCCGAGCGCGGCAATGATTTCCTGCGCTTCCGCGCCGGTGCGCAGGATCGGCTTGGTCTTCACGATGTTGGTGTAGTCGCGGACGAAGTCCTGGTCCTTCCACATATCGACGAACGCCTGCCGCATGATGGCGACCGGCTCGGCCGGCGTCTTCGGCGGCATCATGGCAGCGCGGAACATCGCGGTCAGCGGATCGGACACCGAGCGCATCACCTCGTGCAGGAAGCCCGACGGCTGCTTGCCGTTGTTGACGCTGGCGTAGAACTCCTCGAACACCGGCAGATCGGGCAACGCCGGGCTGCGCGGATAGGACCCACCGGGGCCGCGCGCGGCGACCTGCCACAACGGCATCACGACATCGGCCATCGTGGTCTGCACCGAGCCGGTCCAGCCCGGCAGCGAGGTGTTCGCCAGTTGCCCGATGTTCTGGAGGATCGCGGTCTCGACCTCCTTGAGACCGCGATAGGCGGGCACCGCTTGATACTGGATGCCGAGCAGGTCGAGCGCCATCGCCTGGTTGATGGTGTTGGTGTTCTGGGCGTTGAGCGAGAGCGCCTTGAAGTCCTTGGCCTTGACGATGTCGGTCGCGACCTTGAGCCCCGGCGGAGTGTCCCGGCGGGCATAGACCACCAGCGGATTTTCGGTGCCGGCGACCATCTGAAATTCGGCGTAGCTGTGCTTGAGCGAGGGGTTCTTGAGCAGATCGGCGACCAGATCCGGCGTGAAGAAGCCGATGTTGTCGCCGTTCGCCGCCGAGTTGCTCAGCGCATTGGTGCCGATGATGCCGCCGGCGCCGGTGATGTTCTTGACCACGATGGTCGGCGCGCCCGGAATGTGCTTCGGCAGATGCTGGGCGATGATCCGGCCTTCGATGTCGTTCGGACCGCCGGCCGGATAGTTGATGATCATGGTGACGGTCTTGCCCTTGTAGAACTGGGCCGCCGCATCGCCGGGCAGTCCCGCGGCCGCAATGAGAGCGAGGCCGGCCGCGGCGATCGTTGTTCGGGTCATGGATCGATCCTCTGTTGCGCCTCCTGGCGCGCTACTTCTTCGCCCCGAGCTTGAACGGCTCGAAGGTCGGCTTGTAGGACTTCTCGTCGAGGAACTGCTTCAACCCGGTATTGTAGGAGTCCTCCTGGTCGCCGACCTTGATCGCCTTGCCCTTCTCGGCGAGGTAATCGTAGGCCTGCGTGAAATCCATCGTCCGCACCTGGCGGACCGCCTGCTTGGTCGCCCGCAGCACCGCCGGGCTCTTCTTCATCAGCCGCTGCGCGAGGTCGACGGTCGCGGCTTCGAGCTTCTCGGGCGGCACCGCGTAGTTGATCATGCCGATGCGCGCCGCCTCCTTGCCGTCGAAGGCGTCGCCGAGACAGGCGTAGTAGAGCGCGTGCCGCGGCAGCACCGTGTCAGAGACGGCCTTGGCGACCAGCGCGCCCGGCAGAATGCCCCAGTTCACTTCCGACAGCGAAAACGTCGCGTTCTCCGCCGCGATCGCGAAGTCGCAGGCGAGCAGTTGCATGAACGCGCCGCCGACGCAGTAGCCGTGCACCATGGCGATGGTCGGCTTGTCGTAGCCGTAGATGCGCTCCCAGCGCCAGCGGTTGGCCGCCGACTGCGCTTTCTTGCGCTCGCCCGGATTCTTCTCGAGCTCGCGGAAGAACATCTTGAGGTCCTGGCCGGCGCTGAAATTGCCGCCCTCGCCGGTGATGACGACCACCTTGACGTCGTTGTCGACCTCGAGCCGTCCGAGCGCATCGTCCATCTCGTAATGCAGCGCCGGCGACATGGCGTTGCGCTTGGCCGGACGGTTGAGCATGGTCCAGGCGATGCCGTCCTGGATTTTGACTTTGACGTTGTCGTACTTGTAGTCAGCCATCGGTGATCCCTCCAATTCGGTATGGCGCGGGGTTTTTGGATCGTCTCGCGCTCGTGCTGAGCAAGGATTGGATCGCGACACTATTGGAATGCGGTTGGCGCGCCAAGGTTTCTCGTTGCGCGCAGCGCATGGCGCCATGCGGCCAATCGCGCACCGAGGCATCCGGGCGAGCATGGCAGACCCGCAGTGGACAATGAGCGCGCGGACAGCCGACGGTTGCCGGGAAAGCTGCTAGCTTGCCGCCAGAAAATCGCCGGCCAAGGGAGGATTGTATGAACGAGAAGAACTCAACCGCGCAGCCAACCGAACCCGGGCTCGACCGCCGCCGCATCTTGCAGGCCGCCGCAGCGGGCGCCGCGGCCGCCGCCACCGCGGTTTCGCCGGCCGCCGCGCAGCAGCCGGCCGGCGTCATGGCGGTCGCCACCGCCGAGGATTACGTGCGCGATCCGACCCGCTGGGGCAGTCCGGAGATCGCCGCCATGTTCCCGGGCTTCGCGCATCTCGACATGCGCACGCGCGGCGCCACCATCAGGCTGCGCCACGGCGGCTCGGGACCGCCGCTCCTGCTCATCCACGGCAACCCGCAGAACCACGTCTGCTGGTACAAGGTCGCGGCGCGGCTGGCGCAGCGCTATCACGTCATCCTGCCGGACCTGCGCGGCTACGGCGACAGTTCGCTGCCGGAAGCGGGACCGAAGAACATCAACTACAGCTTCCGCGCCTTCGCCCAGGACATGGTCGAGGTGATGGAGAATTTCGGCTATCGCCGCTACTTCGTGGCCGGCCACGACCGCGGCGCGCGCACCGCGCACCGCATGTGCCTCGATCACCCCGACCGGGTGAGCAAGGTCTGCCTGATGGACATCGTGCCGACCTATCACGTGTGGAACAACACCACCAAGAACTGGGCCATCGGCTCGTGGCACTGGTCGTTCATGGCGCAGCCGGAGCCGTTTCCGGAGCGCATGATCAGTGCGGTGCCGGCGGAATTTTTCATCAAGAGCCGGATGGTGATCCGCGGCGGCACCGGGCTCGGATTCCTGACCCAGGCGGCGCTCGACGAATACATCCGCTGCTATACGCTCAAGACCATCACCGGCTCGTGCCGCGACTTCCGTGCCTCGCCGACCTCGGACTTCGAGATCGACGCCACCGACAAGGACAAGCAGATCGCGATGCCGGCGCTGATCCTGTGGGGCGCGCGCGGGCAACCGCCCGAGCGCACCCGCGAGTTCGACGCGGTCTGGCGCAAATATGCGGCCAACGTGGTCGCGACCGACGCCATGCCGTGCGGGCACTACATCGCCGAGGAAATGCCCGACCACGTCCATCAGCGCTTCGTCGATTTCTTCACCGCCTGACCGCTCGCACTCCCTCCAGCTACGGCAACCGCATGAAAATCGTCATTCCCGACGACTACCAGAACATGGTCGATCAGCTCGCCTGCTTCGATCTGATCCGCCACCACGAGGTCACGCGCTATCGCGAGCCGGCGCGCGACCTGACGCAGCTCGCCGAGCGGCTGCGCGAGGCCGACATCGTGGTCTCGATCCGCGAGCGCGTGGAGTTCTCGCGCGCGCTCCTCGAGCAGTTGCCGAAGCTGAAGATGATCGCGCTGGTCGGCCGCAACTCGCAGGCGATCGATTTTGCGGCCTGCACCGCGCTCGGCATTCCGGTCGCGACCGGCCAGAGCAACTCGCCGGTGGCGCCGGCCGAGCTCACGCTGGCGCTGATCGTGGCCTCGCGCCGCAATGTCGCGCTCGAAGCCGAACGCATGCGGCACGGCCAATGGCCCTGCACGCTGTCGCACCGCATGCGCGGCTCGACGCTCGGCATTTTCGGGCTCGGACATATCGGACAACTGGTGGCGCAAGGCGGGCGCGGGCTCGGAATGGAGATCCTGGTCTGGGGCCAGAAGAGCTCGCTGGAGAAGGCCGCCGCCGAAGGCTACACGGCGGCCGCCAGCAAGGCCGACCTGTTCGAGCGCTCCGACGTCCTGTCGCTGCACGTGCGGCTGCGGCCGGAGACGCGCGGCATCGTCGGGCCCGGCGATCTCGCCCGCATGAAGCCGACCGCGCTGATCGTCAACACCGCGCGCGCCGAGATCATCGCGCCCGGCGCGCTGCTCGAGGCGCTGCGCAAGGGCCGGCCCGGCTATGCGGCGGTCGACGTCTACGAGCAGGAGCCGATCGTGAACGGCAACCACCCGTTCCTGAAGATGGACAATGTGCTATGCGTGCCGCATCTGGGCTGGGCGGAATGGGACAATTTCGAGCTCTATTTCCGCGAGGCGTTCGAGCAGATCGTGGCGTTCGAGCAGGGCCGGCCGCTCCGGCTCGGGAACCCGACGGTAAAGCCGCGAGCATGAAATCGGGCCTTCCGCGCGCTAACCGGATTTTCACACGGGCTGTGCTAGCTACCGCGGTCATTCTCGGCGGATTCCCATCATGACGGTCCTGGTCACCGGCGGCGCGGGCTATATCGGCAGCCACATGGTCTACGCGCTCGTCGACGCGGGCGAGCGCGTGATCGTGCTCGACAATCTCACGACCGGCTTCGACTGGGCGGTGGCGAAGGGCGCGACCCTGGTCCAGGGCGAGACCGGCGATCAGCCGCGCGTCGCCGCGCTGATCAAGGAGCACGGGGTCGATTCGATCATCCACTTTGCCGCCTCGATCGTGGTGCCGGAATCGGTCGCGCATCCGCTGCGCTACTATCGCAACAACACCGTGAACTCGCGGGCGCTGATCGAGACCGCGGTCGACACCGGGGTCAAGCATTTCATCTTCTCCTCGACGGCGGCGGTGTACGGCAATCCGGCGCGCGTGCCGGTCGCCGAGGACGATCCGACCGTGCCGATGTCGCCCTACGGCTCCTCCAAGCTGATGACCGAGGTCATGCTGCGCGACGCCGGCGCTGCGCACGGGCTGCGCCACGTCATCCTGCGCTACTTCAACGTCGCCGGCGCCGATCCGCAGGGCCGCACCGGCCAGTCGACCGAAGGCGCGACCCATCTGATCAAGGTCGCGGTCGAGACCGCGCTCGGGCTGCGGCCGAAGATGGACGTGTTCGGCACCGACTACGATACGCCGGACGGCACCTGCATCCGCGACTACATCCACGTGTCCGATCTGGTGAGCGCGCATTCCAACGCACTCGCCTATCTGCGCGGCGGGGCAGCGTCGGCGACGCTCAATTGCGGCTACGGCCGCGGCTTCTCGGTGCTCGAAGTCATCGACGCGGTCAAGCGCGCGTCCGGCGTCGACTTCAAGGTCGACTTCGCCGGCCGGCGGCCGGGCGATCCGGCCCGCATCATCGCGGCCTCCGACCGCATCCGCGCAGCGCTCGGATGGCGGCCCGCAATACGACGATCTTTCCGCCATCGTGACCGACTCGCTGGCCTGGGAGAAGAAGCTCGCCGCGCGGTCTCGCTGACCGCCGGAAATCCCCGAATTCCGCTTGAATTACCGCCCCGGCTGGGCAAGAACGTCTCGGCCGCGCGGGCGTGCGGCCATTGCCACGGTCGGATGACCGGCGAGACGGAGCAAGGGTGATCAAGGCGCGTTTTCAGGCACTTTTCGCCGATCCTCAGGGCGCGCCTGCCCTGGTGCGGCGGCTCCTGCGCGAGTACGCGGCGCCGCAGTGGAAGCACTATCTCGCGGCCCTGCTGCTGATGGCGATCACCGCCGGCAGTACGTCGCTTGGCGCCTACCTGATCGGCAACGTGATCAACCAGGCCTATGTGCACAAGAGCATGACCGGCATCGTCGTGGTCGGTGTTCTGATCGCGATAATCTTTCTGGTGAAAGCGGCGAGCACCTATCTCGGCAACGTCAAGCTCGCGCGGATCGGCAACAACATCACTGCGCAGAACCAGCGCCGCATCTTCAATTCGCTGACCCATCAGAACATGGAGTTCTTCGCGGACCGGCATTCGTCCGAATTCCTCGCGCGATTGGGCGCGGGCGCGACTGCGCCGAGCCAGGTGATCAACCTGGTCGTCGGCGCGCTCGGGCGCGACGTCCTGGTGCTGATCGGGCTCCTGGCCGTGATGATCGGGCAGGACCCGATGATGTCGTTCCTCAGCTTCGTGGTGGCGCCGCCGGCGTTCCTGATCCTGCGCAAGCTAGTGCGCCGCGTCACCGCCATCGCCAAGCGGCAGTTTACCGGCGGTGCGCGCATCATCGAGACCATCCAGGAGACCGTGCAGGGCATCCGCACCGTCAAAGCCTTCACGCTGGAAGAGCCGATGCGGGCACGCCTCGACGCCAATGTCAGCGAGCTCGAGCACGAGTCGAACCGCTGGGCGCGCATCGCGCACCGGGCAAGCCCGCTGATGGAGGCGCTCGGCGGCGTCGCGGTCGCGATCGTGATGATCTATGGCGGCTACCGCGTGGTGGCGACCGGCGCGACGCCGGGCCAGTTCTTCTCGTTCCTGGCGGCGTTCCTGCTGGCCTACGAGCCGGCCAAGCATCTGGCGCGGCTCAATATCGACCTCAACACGGCGCTGGTGAACGTGCGCGTCCTGTTCGACATCATCGATGCGCCGCCGAGCGAGCGGCCCGACGAAACCCAGCCACCGCTCAAGCTCGCGAGCGCCCGGGTCGAGTTCACAAACGTGCAGTTCTCGTATCGCGTGGGCGAACGGGTGATCCGGGACCTCACTTTCACGGCCGAGCCTGGCAAGTTCACCGCGCTGGTCGGACCGTCGGGCGGCGGCAAGTCGACGATCCTCAACCTGATGCTGCGGCTCTACGACGCCGACGGCGGCGTCATCGCAATCGACGGCCAGAACATCGCGGCGGTCTCGCGCCGCTCGCTGCGCGAGCAGATCGCCTATGTGGGCCAGGACGTGTTCCTGTTCCACTCCTCGGTGCGCGACAACATCGCGGTCGGCCGCGCCGGCGCGACCGACGCCGAGATCGTCGTTGCCGCCAAGGCCGCCTACGCCCACGATTTCATCACGGGCTTTCCGAACGGCTACGACACCCCGGTCGGCGAGCGCGGCACCCAGGTCTCGGGCGGCGAGCGCCAGCGCATCGCGATTGCCCGCGCGCTCCTGCGCAACGCGCCGATCATTCTGCTCGACGAGGCGACCGCATCGCTCGATTCGGAAGTCCGAGCGGCAGGTGCAGCGCGCCATGGCGCATCTCTGCGAAGGCCGCACCACCATCGCGATCGCGCACCGGCTGCACACCATCACGCACGCCGACCGCATCTTCTTCGTGGCGGACGGGACCATCACCGAGTCCGGCCGCCACGACGAGCTGCTGCGCCGCAACGGGCGCTACGCCATGTTCTACCGCTTGCAGTTCAAGGAGCAGGAACCTCGCGAACTCATCGCCGCCGCGACCGGCGGCTGACAAGAAGGGCTGAAGCAAGGAAAGACCATGAGTGCAGACAAGAAATACGTGATCCCGCCTGCCCCGCAGGCCTCGCTGCCGGTCGCCGGCACCAGCGAGTTTTTTCCGGTGCGCCGCATCTGGTGCGTCGGCCGCAATTACGAGGAGCACATCAAGGAGATGGGGCACGACGTGCGCGACCCGCCGTTCTTCTTCTCCAAGCCGGCCGACGCCATCGTGCCGGACGGCGGCACCTCGCCCTACCCTTCGCTGACCAAGGACATGCACCACGAGGTCGAACTGGTGGTCGCGCTCAAGTCGGGCGGCCGCAACATCCCGCTCGCCAAGGCGCTCGACTGCATCTACGGCTACGGCGTCGGCATCGATCTCACCCGCCGCGACCTGCAGATCGCCTCGCGCGACATGAAGCGGCCGTGGGAGGTCGGCAAGGCGTTCGACCACTCGGCGCCGTGCGGACCGCTGCAGCCGGCAGCCAAGATCGGTCACCCGTCGAAGGGCAAGATCGCTTTGAAGTGCAACGGCAAGGTCCGCCAGGACGGCGATCTCGCGCAGATGATCTGGAACACGCCCGAGGTCATCATGAAGCTGTCCGAGATGGTCGAGCTTGCGCCCGGCGACATCATCATGACCGGCACGCCCTCGGGCGTCGCCGCCTGCGTGGCCGGCGACAAGCTCGAATGCGAGATCGAGGGCGTCGGCAAGCTGACGGTCACGATCGGGCCGCCGCTGAAGTGAGGGCGGCTCGCCCGTTCCGCGGTCATTGCCGGGCTTGACCCGGCAATCCATCGCTGCCAGAGTTTTTCTGATGGATGCCCGGGTCAAGCCGGGCATGACAGCGCGGGCGCCGTCCGCAACTCCGCTCAGATCGGCATTGTATTGACGGTGCGGCTCTCGATGCTCGTGCGCACGTGCGCGTAAATCCGCGGATTGCGCGCCGACAGGATCTGCAACGCCGCGAGCACGGCGTTCGACGGCTCCAGCACGGTCATGACCGGCACCGCGCTCGGCGCCCGCAGCGACGACCAGACGTCGTCCGGAAATTCCTTCGCGCTCGCCGGCACGGTGATCGACCGGAATGTTGGACATCGCCGACAGCACCGGGCCCGCGCCGTTCGAGCGGCCGATATAGGCGATCACCACCGTGTCCGGCACCTCCTGGATCATGCGGTGGAAGGTGTTGAAGCCGGCGACCGGCTCCTTGTGGATCGAGCAGGTCACGATCGTCATCAGATCGGCGAACTCGCCGAGCGCTTCCTTGAACGCCTCGGTCTTGTCCTTGTCGGAGCCGCGCCACAGGATGATCTGCTGCCGCGGCACGCGGAAGCGGTCTGTCGTCTCGGCGACCAGCCGGTATTTCGCCGCCACGTCATCGAGCGCGCCGCCGTCGCGATAGACCTGCTTGTCGATATAGGCGCCGTTCTCGATCACCCGCCACGAGTCGTTGTCGATGACGTCGGCGAGCAGCAGGTTGCCCTTGCCGTCGAAGCCGAACTCGACCTTGAAATCGACCAGCGTGCCGCCTTCGAGCTGCCAGGCCTTCTCGAGCACCAGGAAGGCCTGGCGCGCGAGCGCCCGCATCTGCGGGAAGCTCTTCCACTCCTCGTCGCGGCTGAAGACATCCGACGCCGGCAGGACGAGGAACGGCTCCTGGCCCAGGATCGGCTTCGCCGGATTGAACAGCCTGATCTGCGAGCCGCCGTCGGTGTAGAGCATCAGCGGATCGTCGGCGACCAGCGGCTTGCCCTTCCAGTTCTTGTCCTTGGTCTTGAGGAAGAACTCGACGATCAGCTGCGGAAACAGCTGGCCCTTGGCGAAGTGCGGATTGCGCTTGAGGTAGGAGCCGTGCGCTTCGCGGCGCACCACCACCTCGTAGGGCAGCATGGTGCAGTTGGGCGCGATGAAGGAGCGGGCGCTGTCCTGTTCCTCGAACGCGACCGGCAGGCCGCAGGCCTTCAGCAGCCGGAAGACGTTGCAGGTGGTCCGGGTGGCCAGGTCACCCTTGTTCGGAATGACGTCGTGCTTGGCGCCGTCGCCGGCGGTAATGTCGTCCTTGGCGATGACCGCCACCAGACCGGAGCTGCCGGTGATTTCGTAGATCTTCTTGGTCTTGCCCTCGGTGACGAGGGCACCGAGGCGGTGCTTGGTGTCAGGGCGATGTTCCGTCTTGGCGTCCACGGCGAGTTCCAGTCTCCGTTGCAACAAGCCGGCGATATTAAGCTCTGGATGCCGCTTCTTCCATCGTAAATCGCCGCCTGGGAGCGGCTTTCAACACCGTTTCGACATGCTTTCGAGACGGCGATGCCCGGGACCGGCTGGGGCCGGACCGAGCCCGGCGGGGAGACCGACCGACGGACATTCCTGGCCGATGGAACTTTGCCGGCCGGCGGCCCGTTAACCTTTCGGTAACCAGCACAGCGCAGGCTGGATCGCGCCGGGCACCGCCCAGAGGATCCGCCTATGAGTTCCGCCCACCATCGGGATGCCGCCCGCGAGGTTCCCGGCAGCGCCTCGCCCTCGATCGTTCCCCTCAGCCGGTCCGAGCGCGACGCCGTTCTCCTCGCCGAGATGGTCCAGCGCATGCGGACGATCAGACCGCCGTCCGGCGCCGAAGCATTGCGCGCGCTGCGCGACGCATTCCCCGGCAGTCCGCTGACGCTGCGCGTCGCCGCGATCAATGCGACCATGCAGGTCCGCAGGACCTGATCGCGCTCGGCCAGCGCCGGCTCGACCAGACTGTGAGCGCGCGCGAGCAAGCGTCTTCGAATTCACGGCTTTCGCCGCCGACGCGTAATCGCGACGAGCGCAGCGCGGCTGTGGGATTTCTGCAACGATCCGGAAATCTTTCAATTCGGCCTCAGTGCCGCATGATTTTTCGTTTTGGATGTCACCCGTCGACAACGACATGGGGGCGTCTGAATGAGCATCTCTACGTTGATGTTGATTCTGATCGCTACGTTCGGGGTGGCTGCGCTCTTGCATCGGGTGGATTCAAAGCGCGGTGAGAGAAACGACACCCATCTGCACTAGCCATTTCGGGCCGGCCTTCGAAAGTTGTTTGCGTACGAAAGCCGGCCCGAATCGTCTCAACATCGGCGTTTGGTAATTTCGCTTCGAAGCTACATGCCCAGATAGGCCTGCCGGACCCGGTCGTCCGCCAGGAGTTCCTCGCCTGCGCCCGACAGCGTGATGCGGCCGTTCTCCAGCACGTAGGCGCGGTGCGCGAGCTTGAGCGAGACCGCGACATTCTGCTCGACCAGCACGCAGGTCAGCCCATCGCGATTGAGATCGCGGATCGTGCGCAGCACGAACTGCACGATCGTGGGCGCCAGACCGAGCGAGGGCTCGTCGAACATCACCAGATCCGGCGCGCCCATCAGGCAGCGGCCGATCGCCAGCATCTGCTGCTCGCCGCCCGAGAGCGTGCCGGCGAGCTGGCTCGAGCGTTCGTTGAGCACCGGGAACAGCGCGAGCACGCGCTCGAGATTGGCCGCCCGCTGCGCCCGGGCGCGCGGCACCAGGGCGCCCATTTCGAGATTCTCCAGCACCGACAAGGTCGGGAACACTTGCCGGCCCTCCGCCACCTGGCCGATGCCGAGGTCGCAGATGCGGTGGCTTTCCCAGCCGGTGACGTCGGTGTCGCGGTAGGTGATGCGGCCGCGGGCGGGCTTCAGCATGCCGGCGACGGTGCGAATCAGCGAGGTCTTGCCCGCGCCGTTGGCGCCGACGATGGCGACGATCGAGCCCTGCTCGATCGCGAGCGAGACGCCGTCGAGCGCCTGGGCGTCGCCGTAGAACACATCGAGGTTTTCGACGTTCAGCATGTCCGGTTCGCACCTCGGCCGGTTGACCGGGGCCGAGACTACCTGATCTGGCCGGAAATTCGCAGGATGTATGTGAGGACCTCGGCGACGGCCCGGTAGAGCGTCTCCGGGATCTCCGCGTCGATTTCGAGATGGGAGAGAGCCTGCGCCAGCGCCGGGTTTTCGGCGATCGGCACGCCGTTCTCCTTCGCCACCTCGACAATCCGGCTGGCGAGCGCGCCGCGGCCGAGCGCCGTCACCCGCGGCGCCCGCGGCTTCTCGTATTTCAGCGCCACCGCCAGTTGATGCCGATCGCCGCTCATGTGGTCTGGTTCAAGAACTGGCCCGGCGCAGCGGGCGCGCGCGCCGCGGGGGATCCGCTGCGGCACTGGATATCGCCCGGCTCGAGCGCGGCCTCCCGCAAGCCATGTTCAAGGAGGGGCAGACCGCGGCGAAGCTCCTCGCGCTGTCCGCTCGTTCGGCGAACAAGGTCACCGTCGCGCGCTGGCCGTTCACCGCCACGCGGGCATGGACGGCTCCGATCGGCTCGAACGCGACCGAGAAGTTCGCCCGCCACGCCGGACCTTCGTCCTGCGGCGTCTCGGGTCCCTTGGCGTCGCGCTCGATCGCGATCTGGGCGACCGACGCCTGGCCCGCCACCAGCAGCGGAATGTCGAAGATCAGCCGGACGGCCCCGCTGTCGCCTCGCACCGGGCCGAGGGCAAAGCCGTCGGGCGTCGAAGCAATTTGCAGGAGAGTGTTGCGCGCCATCGCCGCGTCGGTCTCGGTCAGAAGGTGCAGCGCCATCTCGCGCGGCGTGGCATCGGCCGATAGAGTGGCGGCGGCCGGCGCCTGCGGCACCGTCGGGCCGTTGCGATACGGCGGCATCGGGGCCGGTGTCCGCGCCAGCGGCGGTGTGTCGCGCGCCGCAGGCCCCTCGCCCGCCGCAGCCGGCGGCGTTTCGGCCTCGAGCCAATCGCTCAGCGCCTGCCGCAGCGTTCCGAGCGTATCGTTGAGCGTGCCAGAACGGCCGGCCATCCCGTCCGCCACCGGCAGGCCGGCGCGAGCCAGGGCCAGCTTGAGGTCGTCAACCGCGATGCCCTCGCCCGCCTGCGCGGGAAGAAGCTGCGCCAGCACCTGCTGCGCGGCGGCACGGACCGCCTGCGGCGCCGCGCCGTCGGTCCGCGTCATCAGCACCGCGAGGTTGGAATAGAGCGCCGCAAGTCCGCCCTGCCGAGCCGCCGCATTCGTGGCGACGGCCGCCAGCACCGCCCCCAGCACCGTGCCGATATCGGGGACGCCGTCGGCGCCCTGCGGCTCGGGCGAGACTGCCTGCGCCGCGGAGCCTGCGATCGCGAGATCGCGCTCACCGAATGCGGCTCGTCCACCGCTATCGGCGGCCGAGAATGCTGAGACCGGCACGGGCATGGAGGACAGTCGCTGCGGTTATTGCGCAAGCCTAATGCCGGAGCATGAACCAGCCGTTAACCGTTCGCGGGCGCAACACCGATTGCGCGGGCCAACCGCTTTCGGATGGGCTCGGAGATGACCGGAAAGGAGCGCGCCTCGTCAGACCGCCTCGGCGCCGAGATAGGACTGCACCACGGCCGGGTCGCGCACCACGGCTTCGGGCGCGCCCTGCGCGATCGCAGCGCCGTGATGCAGAACGAGCACGCGCTGCGCCAACGCCATCACCGCGCGCATGACGTGCTCGATCAGCACGATGGTCAGCCCGGTGTCGCGGTTGATCTGCTTCAGGATCGACACGATGCGGTCGGTCTCGGTCGGCCGCAGCCCGGCCATCACCTCGTCCAGCAACAGGAGCTCAGGATCGGTGGCAAGCGCGCGCGCCATTTCGAGGCGCTTGCGGTCGGGCAGCGTCAGCGCCGACGCAAGTTGCGCGCGCCGGTCGAACAGATCGAGCTGCCGGAGCACGGCATGCGCACGCTCGCGCGCGGCGCCGACGTCCGCACGTCGCAGCAGCGCGCCCACGATCACGTTGTCTTCGACGGTGAGCCCCGGAAACGGCCGCACGATCTGGAAGGTTCGGCCGATGCCGCGCTGGCAGACCGTGTCGGGCGTCAGCCCGTCGATGCGCTGGTCGCGGAACGTGATGGCACCCTTGTCGGGCGCATAGATGCCGGCGATGGTGTTGAACAGCGTGGTCTTGCCGGCGCCGTTCGGGCCGATGATCGCGAAGATCGAGCCTCGCTCAACCGTGAAGGTCACGTCGTCGACGGCAAGCAGGCCGCGAAAGCGCTTGCTCACGCCATTGACTGTGAGAATCGCGCTCATGACTTGCTCACGCCGAGCTTGCGGGCGAGCCACGGCCAGACCCCGTCCGGCAGCACGATCACGACGAGCAGCAGGCACACGCCGTAGAACACGCGCTTGATGCCGGGAATGTCGACGCTGAGCGCGGCCATCAGGATGTCGAGCGATTCGGCAAGTCCCGTGAGCAGGAACGCGCCGACGATCGGGCCGATCAGCGTGCCGATGCCGCCAATGATCGGGCCGAGCAGCAATTCAATCGAACGGAAGATGCTGAACACCTGCTCCGGAAACAGGTTGTTGTAGTAGAAGGCGAAGAACATGCCCGCGACCGACGTCATTCCGGCCGACAGGACGATGGCGTACATCTTGTAGCGGAACGTGTTGATGCCGAGCGCGCGCGCCGCATCCTCGTCCTCGCGGATCGCCTGCCAGTAGTATCCCATGCGGCTCTTGAGCAGCAGGCGGCAGAGCAGCAGCGCCGCGAGCGTCAGCGCCAGCATCACGTAATAGAACATGATCGGCGCGCCGCGCAGATTCCACAGATCGTTGGTCTTGTAGTTGGCGACCGGAAGAAAGAAGCCGGCGGAACCGCCGACCCAACTGAAATGATCGAAGCCGATGCGCGCAAATTCGGCGAACGCAATCGTCAGGATGGCGAAATAGACGCCGGCGACGCCGAACCGGAAGGCCAGAAACCCGATCAGCGCGCCGCCGAGCGCGGCGATCGCGATCGCGGCCGGCAGACCCACCCACGGTCCAATACCGAAATGCACGTAGAGCGCGGCGCTGACATAGGCGCCGAGCCCGGTGTAGAGCGCGTGGCCGAGCGAAAGCTGACCGGCAAAGCCCATCATCAGGTTCCAGGCCTGGCCGGTATATGCGTAGTAGAGGATGATGATCAGGACGGTGAGCAGGTAATCGTTGGCCAGGAGCGGCGCGACCAGCAGCGCCAGCGCGAGCGCCGCCAGCATGACGCGGCCGCGCACGGGGACGCCGTCGAACAGCCCCCTCATGCGGTCCTCTTGCCGAGGATGCCCTGCGGCCGAAACAGCAGCACCAGCACCAGCAGGCCGAACGAGAACATGCTCTTGGCCGACGGCGTGAAGAACAGCCCGGCCATCGCCTCGGTGACGCCGATCAGCACGCCGCCCACCAGCGCACCCGGCATCGAGCCGAGCCCGCCAGTGATGACGATGACGAAGGCGAGCAAGGTATAGGCCGGGCCGAGTTGCGGAGTGACGTCGACCAGCACCACCAGCATCGATCCAGCCGCGCCGACGCAGGCGGCGCCGAGGCCGAAGGTCAGCGCATAGTACTGCTTGACGTTGAGGCCGACGACCAGCGCGCCCGTGTAGTTATCGGCACAGGCGCGGATCGCCTTGCCGGTGAGCGTGAACCGGAAAAACGCGAACAATGCCGCCGCCACCACGAGCGCAGCGCCGCCGGCATAGACCTTGGTGGCGTCGACGATCAGCCGCCCGACCTGGAAGCTGTCGAAGGCGTAGGAGGTCTGCACGCTGCGCGCATCCGGGCCGAACACGATCAGCAGACCGTTCACCAGGATGATCGCGACCGCGATCAGCAGCATGAATTGGCTGTGCTCCGGCCGGTTGATGAACGGCGTGATCAGGCCGGCCTGCAGCAGGTAGCCGAGCGCGAACAATAGCGCCGCGATCGGGACCATCATCATCAGCGGATCGAGCTTGAAGGCGGAAAACAGCACGATCGCCACATACATCGCGATCGTCATCATCTCGCCGTGGGCGAAATTGACCACGCGCACGACGCCGAAGATGACCGACAGCCCGAGCGCCATCAGGCCGTAGACGAGACCGGTCAGCAGGCCGCTGACGGCCACGTTGAGATAGATGTCTGCCGGCACCGGGCGGTCCCCCAGTCGTCATGCCCGGGCTTGACCCGGGCATCCATCCAAGATTGGCGCTTCCGACGTGAAGACGATGGATTGCCGGGACAAGCCCGGCAATGACCGCGGAAAGGCCATCGGCCTCAGCCGCGCTTGTCGTAGGGCGGCATCGGCAAGTCGGCGGTGGCGTCGGTTGCACCTTTGGGCGCGACCATGACCAGCTTGCCGCCGCGATTCTGAATGGCGGAGTTTTTCAGCTTGTCGTTCTGGCCCTTGGCGTCGAACTGGATGCCGGGGCCGGTGCTGACGTTGTCGGTGATATTGGTGGCGCGGATCGCGTCGGCGAGCGCCTTCGGATCGGCCGATTTCGCCCGCTTGTAGGCATCCGCCGCCACCAGCAGCGCCTCGAACGTGTAGACGTGGTTGGTGTTCGGATTGACTTCCGGATAGGCCTTGGCCAGCGCCGCGACCATCATCTTGCTCAGCTTCTTGGTGGGGTCGTACCAGGGCACGAAGCTCAGCGGGCCGTCGGCGAGCTTGCCCAGCGTCTTGAGATACTGGTCCTCGTACCATCCCGGCCCCATGCTCAGGACCGCCATCGGCGACCAGCGCTGCTTGACCAGTTCGCGGGTGATCAGGATCGCGTCGTTGAGGCGGCTGACCATCAGCAGCGCGTCGGCGCCGGTCGCCTTGGCCTTGGCGACCTCGACCGACAGGTCGCGCGCGGCCGGATCGTAGGCGATGGTCTCGGCGATCGTGTACGGCATGTTGAACTTGGGCATCACGGCGCCGATGCCGCCCTTCATGGCGGTGCCGAACGTATCGTTGACGTGCATGAACACGACGGTTTTCGGCGCCTTCCCGGTCGCTTCGAAGATCTCCTTCTGGTTGGCGAAGGCGTCGGCAAGAATCATCGGCGCGGTCGGGAAGTTGCGGAACACGAACTTGTAGCCCTGCTCGGTGATCGGCGGGGCCGCCGCGATGTTGATGACGTAGGGAATGCCCTTCTGCTCGGCGACCTGCGCGATCGCGGTGCTCTGGCCGGAATCGAAGGCGCCCACGAGGAGCTGGGCGCCGTCGTTGATCAGCTTCTCGGCGCGCGCGCGCGCGACATCGACGTTGGTCTCGGTGTCGGCGTTCATGATCTGCAGTTCGGGCAGACCGAGATCCTTCAACAGCCCCGGGGTGATATCGACGCCGCGCTGGCAGTCCTGACCGATGCTGGCCTGGAAGCCCGAGCGCGGCAGCAGCACGCCGACCTTCAGCGGCGCGCCCTGTGCGCGCACGATCGCGGGCGCCGCAAGAAGCGCGGTGGCGGCGGCGGTGCCGGCCGCAAAGCTTCGCCGGGTGATCCCGCTCGAAGCCAAATTCCGCTGCGTTTGACGGATCATTTTCTGTTCCTCCCTGTCCTGCAGGCACGGCCAAACGGCCGCGACATGCCCGTATTTCTCTTATTGTTCGATCCAAGATGCAATGGCCCGATCGTCGCGGGCCGCCATCGGAACGAGGCCGGGCTTGGTCAAATTGTTGACCAGGACAACAATATCGTCAACAGCAATATGGTCGAGTAGGATCGAGCCCAGGTGCGCCCGCCGCACCGCTGACAGGACAACCGGCATGCCGGATCGGCAGCTTCCGCAAAGATCGCCGGCGAACGGCAAGCAACGGCCGAAGCCGCCGCGCGCCCGCAACGGACGCGCGCTCAGCCCCGATCTGGGCGTGCTCGACAACCATCTCGGCTACTTCATCCGGCGCGTCCAGCTCTGGGTATTCCAGGACTTCATCCGCACGCTTGCGGCGATCGACATTCGCCCGGCGCAATACTCGGTGCTGGTCATGATCGCCGCCAATCCCGGATTTTCGCAGTCGGATATTGCCGAAACGCTCGGGATCGAGCGGGCGCGCGTGGTGCGGCTGCTCGACCGGCTCGAGAAGCGCGGGCTTACCCGGCGGCTGGCGTCGCCGGTCGACCGGCGCTCGCACACCCTGCGGCTCACCCGCGAGG
The DNA here is from genome assembly GCA_963749815.1 of uncultured Alphaproteobacteria bacterium. Taxonomy (GTDB): domain Bacteria; phylum Pseudomonadota; class Alphaproteobacteria; order Rhizobiales; family Xanthobacteraceae; genus VAZQ01. Next base: position 65,302 of record CAVVON010000009.1, read on the forward strand.
GCCAGCGGGTGCTCAAGCGCGCTCAGGCCCTGGCCGCGCAGCATGAGCTGCGGCTGGTCGAGCGGATGGGGAAAGACCAATACCGGGCCACGATGAACAGCTTCCGCAATGCCTTTCGATAGCGGGCCGATTTCGCGCTACAGTTCTCAATCGCACCCGGCCGCCAGAGACCTCGGCGGCGAGGAGTTGGTCATGAACGACACACCCATCCTGGTCGAAAAGCGCGCGGGCTATCGCGTCATCACGCTCAACCGGCCGCACCGGCTCAACGCCTTCACCGAGGCGATGCACGTCGTGCTCCGGGACGCGATCGCCGAGGCCGAGGCCGACGCTTCCTGCCGCGCCCTGCTGCTGACGGGAGCCGGTCGCGGCTTCTGCGCCGGGCAGGATCTCAACGACCGGCTGGCGAAGCCCGGCGAGCGGATCGTGCTCGGCGGCACGCTCGAGACCTACTACAACCCGCTGATCCGCAAGCTGCGCACGCTGCCCTTCCCGGTCGTCGCCGCCGTGAACGGCGTGGCCGCGGGCGCCGGCTGCAATGTCGCGCTCGCCTGCGACCTCGTGCTGGCGGCACGCTCGGCCAATTTCATCCAGTCGTTCGCCCGGATCGGCATCATCCCCGACGCCGGCGGCACCTGGTTCCTGCCGCGGCTGGTCGGGCCGGCCCGCGCGCGCGGGCTTGCGCTGCTGGCCGAGCCGCTGCCGGCCGAGAAGGCGGAAGACTGGGGCCTGATCTGGAAGGCGGTCGACGACGGCGCGCTGATGGCGGAGGCCGAGAAGCTGTGCGTGCACTTTGCGACCGCGCCGACGGTCGGGCTTGCGCTCTGCAAGCGCGCGCTCGAGGAATCATGGGGCAACGACCTCGATGCGCAACTCGACCTGGAGAAGGAATTCCAGCGCGAGGCGAGCCTGACGCCCGACTATGCGGAGGGGGTGCGGGCGTTCTTCGAGAAGCGGCCGCCGAAATTCACCGGGCGGCGGGAAAGCGAGTAGCGCACACGCTTGTCGTCCTCGCGAATGCGAGGCGCGGGCTTCGACCGCGGAAGCATCCATTCTTCTTAGCGGGAATGACGAGAGCGAGCAACCGAAATGAAACATTACCGCGGCGGAATCTGGATGAACTCCGCAAGCTGCTCCTTGGTCAGCGGCGCGTCGAGATATTTCAGCGCCACCGCGTTCGTCATCAGCTGGTCGATGTCCAGAATGCGGTCGAACTGCCGCGCCGACTTCGGCTGATAATTGTCGACCGCGGTCTTGGCGATCGCGACCGGCACCTTGATGGCGTCGGCATACATCTCGATCGCTTTCGGATCGGAATACATCCAGTCGAGCGTCTCGCGATAGGCGCGCACGAACCGCAGCATCGCGTCCTTGCGATTGGCGAGCACATTGGCGTTGACCGTTTCGATGCGGATGGTCTGGCCGCGCAGCGAGGGCACGTCGTTGCCGCTGGCGATGACGCGGATCTTGCCGTCGTCGATCTCCTTCAGCCCGAACGGCGGCGAGCCCCAGCCGATATCGATCTGTCCGGACATCACCTGGGTCAAGGTCGCCGGCATGCCGCCGGTCGAGGTCGGCACGCCCTTGAAGCCCAGCTCCTTGGCGTAGCCCAGCACGATGGTGTGCGTGGTCGCGCCGTTGGTGGAGAACGAGATCGTGGTCTTCTCGGTCGCGTCCTTCAGGCTCTTGATCGGCGAATCGGCGCGCACGTAGAAGAAGATGTCGCCCGCGCCGGTGAAGTTCGCGCCGATGGCGCGGATCGGTGCGCCGCGCGCGAACGCGCGCAGCACGCCCTGGGTGCCGACATTGATGCCGAAATCGGCGCTGCCGGAGATCACCGCCTGCACGGTTTCGCCCGCGCCGGCGGTGCCGAAGTTCTCCAGCACGATGCCGTGCTTCTTGAAGATCCCCGCCTTCATGCCGAGCTGCGGGGTCTGTGCGCTCCAGATTTCGAGCTGGCCGATCGCGACCTTGAACGAATCCTGCGCGAACGCCGACGGCGCGGCGAGCGCGATCGATGCCGCGAATGCCAGCGCCAACGGGCAGTGCCGTTTCCTCATGGTCTCCTCCCGTAGCGGAGCGGCCTCTTCCGGGCCGGGCGGCTCCGCAATGCGTCCAGTCTATTTCTTGCGCGGCGGAATCTGGATGAGCTCCGCCAGCTGCTCCTTGGTGAGCGGCGTGTCGATGAACTTGAGCTTCACCGCGTCGCGCTGGATGCCGTCCAGGTCCATCATCTCGTCGGTCTGCAGCGCCGGCTTCGGCTGGAATTCGTCGATCGATTCCTTGATCAGCGCCTCGTCGAGCTTCATCTTGGCGGCGTACATGGCGATCGCCTTCGGGTCGGAATACATCCAGTCGACGGATTCCCGATAGCCTTCGACGAACTTCATGATCGCGTCGCGCTTGGTCTTGAGCGATTCGGCATTGACGATGATGGTGCGCACGGTCTGGCCGCGCAGCGACGGCGCATCGCTGCCGCGGATCAGGATCCGGATCTTGCCTTCCTTGATCTCCTTGACGCCGAACGGCGGCGCGGCCCAGCCGATGTCGACCTGGCCGGACATGACCGCGGTGAGCGTGCCGGGCGGGCTGCCGGTGGCCGTCGGCTTGGCCTTGACGCCAAGCTCGTTGGCGAATGCCAGCACCAGATTGTTCGAGCTCGAACCGCTGGTCGAATAGGCGATGGTGTTGCTGGCGGTGATGTCCTTGATGGTCTTGAGCGGGGAATCGGCCTTCACGTACCAGTAGAGGTCGCCGGTGCCGGTGAAGGCGGGCAGCAGGATCCGCACCGGCGCGCCGCGCGCGAATGCGCGCATCACGCCCGCCACGCCGACGCCGGCGCCGAGGTCGGCGCTGCCGGCGATCACCGGCTGCATGGTCTCGCCGGCGCCCGCGGTGCCGACATTGTCGAGCTCCAGGCCGTATTTCTTGAAGATGCCGGCGTCCTGGCCGAGCGTCGGCGCCTGGTTCTCCCAGTTGTTGATCTGGCCGATGGCGACCTTCAGCTGGGTCTGGGCGGCGGCCGGAAGGCTGGTCAGGGCCAGCGCAAGCGCGAGCGCGGAAGCGAGATGACGCGACATCATTTTCTCCTTTTTGCCGGGCGTTTGCCCGGCGTCTTACGCGAAACCGCCCGCTTGGCCGATGCGGCCCGCGGACGCGCCTTGGCGGCGCCGCGCGCGGCGGCATGCCGCCGGCCTTGGCGAGGCGCTGCTCCCAGTATTCCCAGGTGCGGTTGGTGACATTCGGCAGCGCATTGAGCGTGCTCGCCAGCCTGGTCTCGCCCGGCGTCAGGGTCGTGACCTTGCCGAGCAGGTGCGCCTTGAGCTGGTACTCGGCGTTCTGGCACATGAAGATCGTGCGCGAGACGAGTTCGCGCATGTCCTTGCCGACGACGGTGGCGCCGTGGTTGTTCAGCAGCACGGCGGCGTGGGGCCCGAGCCTGCGGGCGAGCGACTCCCCCTCCTCCGGCTTGACCACGAGCAGATTGGTGTCGCCGAATTCCTCCTGCTGGTTCCAGAACGGCACGGTCTCGCCGCCGGCCGCGCCCAAGTGGAACACCGGAACGATCGGCACGCCGGCAATGCAGAACGGCAGCACCGCCGGCGAGTGGTGGTGCACCACCGCCGTCACGTCGGGCCGCGCCGCGTAGATGCAGCCGTGGATCACCCGCTCGGCATAGAGCGCGACCGCTGGGCGGCTTCACCGGCGCCGAATCGAGCGTGAACTCGAGCACATCGTCCGGCTCGATCAGCCCCGGCGAGCGCGAGCGCGACAGCAGGTAACGGCCGGGGTCGCGCGGGTGACGCATGCTGACATGGCCGAAGGCGTCGAGCACGCCCTCGTTGGCCACCATGCGGTTGGCGAGCGCGACCAGATAGCGGGCTTCGGCAAGATCGTCGGACACGGGCATTTCCTGTTCTTGTTGACGGCGGCCGGAGCAAAGCCGAAACGGCGGGGCTTGCCAAGCCGACCGCGCATGGTTGCCTCGCCTGGAAATTGCTATAGGTGAGGCATGCGAGCAGCCGGACGCATCGACAAGGAGATCAACGTATGAATCCCGTGGTAGCAGTGATCGCGCCTGGCATGATGGGCGGCGCCGTGGGCGGCCGCCTGGTCGAGAACGGCCTCAAGGTGCTGACCTCGCTCACCGGCCGCAGCGCCGAGACCGCCGCGCGCGCCAAGCAGTACGGCCTGACCGCCGCGAGCGACGAGGAGATCGCGCGCGCCGATTTCATCCTCTCGATCCTGCCGCCGGGCGATGCGGTGGCGCTCGCCGAGCGCTTTGCGCCGGCGCTGACCGCCAGCAACAGCAAGCCGGTGTTCGTCGAGTGCAACGCGCTGAGCCCGAAGACCGCCGAGAAGCGTCGCGGCGGTGATCGCGCCGACCGGCTCGCCGTTCGTCGATGCCGGCATCATCGGCGCGCCGCCCAAGACCGGCGACAAGGGCCCGCGGTTCTACGCGTCCGGCCCGGCCGCGCCGCGCTTTGCGGCACTCAAGCAATACGGGCTCGACGTGCGCCTGCTCGACGGCCCGCTCACCGCCGCGTCGGCGATGAAGATGTCCTACGCGGGCATCACCAAGGGCACGCAGGCGCTGGCGGCGGTGATGATGCTGGCCGCGACCCGCGCGGGCACCGGCGATGCGCTGTTCGCCGAACTGTCGGGCAGCCAGGCGCCGATGCTGGCCTGGCTCAAGCGCAGCCTCGCGATGATGCCGCCCAAGGCCTATCGCTGGATCGCCGAGATGCACGAGATCGCCGATTTCGTCGGCGAGGATCCGGCCGGCCACGAACTCTACGTCGGCGCCGCGCATTTCTACGAGCAGATCGCCGAGGATTTCGAAGGCGGCAAGGCGCAGGTCGATCAAGCTGATGGCGTTCATCAACAAGGCCGCGCCGAACTAGCGAGCGCTACAGCCGCTCCTGCAAGAACCGCACGAGGCGCGGCGCAAGGAAGCCCGAATAGCTGTTCGGCTCCTCGATCGGATCGTTGCCCCAATAGTGCGGCGCGCCCGGCAGGATGCAGGTGCGCACGAAGAACCCCGCCTGCTTCAATGCGAGCTGGAATGCGTCGGTCTGCGGGGCGCGGTTGACCAGATCGTCCTCGGTGCCGACCGCGAGATAGACGCCGATCTGGTTGTTGGCGACGGTGGCGTAGCTGATCGACGACGCCTCGAAATAGAGCCGCGGATTTTCCATCGGCGTGGTGCCGAGGAAATGCTGGATGTTGTTCTCGATCGGCGTCTGCGCGTTGTACTTGTGATACATCTCCTTGACGTCGTAGACGCCGTAGATGCCGACGAACGCCTTTGCCTTCGCGCTGACCGAGGCGAACTTGTCCTGCGGATAGCCGCCGGTGAACGCGGTGCCGCTCAAGGTCGCGAGCGAGCCGAGATGGGCGCCCGCCGAAATGCCGAACACGCCGATGCGCTCGGGATCGACCTTGAACTCGGCCGCGCTGCCGCGCACGAACTGGATGCCGGCGAGCACGTCCTGCACCGCCTGCGGGAACGTCTTCTGCCCCTTCTTGGCGAGGCGATAGCTGATCGCGAACAGCACGTAGCCGCGCGCCGCGAGATACGGCCCCCAATACTGGAACGCGGTGCGCACGCCCTGCACCCAGCCGCCGCCGTGCACCGCGACCAGCGCCGGGAACGGGCCTGCGCCTTTCGGCATATAGAGATCGCCCGCCAGCGCCACGCCGTCGTGGGTGGCGTAGGTGATGCCGGGGCGCCGGTCGATCGTGTCGGAACTCATCGGTCGCAATTCCTTCGCTGCGAAAATTCAGATGCGCGCGCCTTCGTCGGCGAGATGCTGGCCGCAATCCATGCGGATGCATTCGCCGGTCATCACGGTTGCGCCTTCGACCATGAACAGCGCCATGCGCGCGACGTCGACCGGCCAGATGCCGCGCTTGAGCGGAAACTCGGTCTGGGTGCGCACGATCAGCTTCTCGTAGGCCTCCTCGCTCATGATCTTTTTGGTCCAGTTGCCGAGCAGGCCGCCAGGACAGAGCGCGTTCACCCGCACCTCCGGCGCCAGCAGCCGCGCCATCGACAGCGTGAGCGTATTGAGCGCGCCTTTCGACGTCGAATAGGCGATCGAGCTGCCGCTGCCGCGCAGCGCCCCGATCGACGAGATATTGACGATCGCCGCGTCGCCGGTCGCCTTGAGGTGCGGCGCGGCGGCGCGGCACATCTGGTAATTGCCGATGAGGTTGACCGCAAACACGCGCTCGAATTCGGCGGCGTCGAGCAGTTCCATCTTCCGCTGCGGGATCGGCTTGGTCGTGGCCGCGTTGTTGATCAGCACGTCGAGCCGGCCGAAGCGCTCGACGGTGGCCGCGACCAGCCGCACGCAGTCGGCGTCCTTCGCGACGTCGGCCTGGGCGGCGAAGGCTTGCACCCCCGCCGCCTCGCACTCGGCCACGACCTTCTCGGCGCCGCGCTTGTTGCTGGCGTAGTTGACCACGACGTTGCAGCCGCGCGAGGCCAGCATCTTGGCGCACTCCGCGCCGATGCCGACCTCCGAGCTCGAGCCGGTGACGATCGCGGCTTTGCCCTTGATATCCACCGGCCCTACCCCCGTAGTCAGTCTACCCGCTCATGCCCGCGAACGCGGGCATCCAGATCTTCTCAAGAACCGGGTCCCCGCTTTCGCGGGGACGAACGGAGTTGGCGTCGGCGACGCTCTACGCGCGCGCGTAGCGGCCGCGGTTGAAGAAGCGGTCCTTCTGGTCGTCGTTCGCGGTATCGCGGTTCGACTTGATGGCGCCGACCTTGGCGAGCGCGGCCTTGACCGCCGGCCGGTCCTCGATCGACTTGAACCAGCGCGCCAGGTTGGGATGGTCGTCCCACTTCACGCCCTGGGCGTCGTGCTGGCGCGTCCACGGGAAGGTCGCGATGTCGGCGATGGTATATTCGCTGCCGCCGAGATACGGCACCTTGCCGAGCCGCTCCTCGAGCAGCGCATAGAGACGCTTGAGCTCGGTGTTGTATCGGCCGACCGAATAGTCGTTGCCGGTCTTGGGCGCGAACAGCTTGAAGTGGGTCCACTGGCCGAACATCGGGCCGACGCCGGTGAGCTGGACCATCAGCCACTGCAACGCCTCGTATTTCTTCGCCGCGTCCTTGGGCATGAACTTGCCGGTCTTGTCGGCGAGATAGAGCAGGATCGCGCCCAACTCGAAGATGGTGATCGGCTTGCCGCCGGGGCCGTCGTGATCGACGATCGCCGGGATCTTGCTGTTCGGATTGATCTTGATGAAATCGGGATTGTACTGGTCGCCCTTCCAGACGTCGACGAAGTGCTCCTTGTACGGCAGCCCGCACTCTTCGAGCATGATGTAGATCTTCTGAACGTTGGGACTGGTGAGCGCATAGAAGTCGATCATGGGGATTGAACCTCTCGTTGCCGGAAAGGCCGGCACGGTACCGAGCGGCTTGCCCCGGGGCAAGCCGGCCCGCTCATCGCCCGCATGCGCGCCCTGCATTGACAACCGCGCGCGTTCGCCTTGAAGTCGCGGCCGAAATCGCCAGGGAGGCAGCCATGAACGTCGCCGACAAGAAGCTGACCGGCCGGATCGCGCGCGAGCGCATCAGGATGATGAGCGTGCCGCGCCCGCCGGAGGGCGTGGTCGAGCGCTTCAAGGCGCTGGGCGACTGCACCGGCGTGATTTCCGACACCATGGACGAGCTCGGCATCCCGCCGGGCGCGGTCGGCGCCTCGGTGCTCAAGCCCACCATGCCGGGCACCGTCATGGTTGGGCCGGCGCTGACCTTGCGCAACATCCTGCAGCGCATCGAGCCGCTCGCCGGCGCGCGCGACCACGTCAACAAGATGGCCGAGTTCGAATGCCACAACCTCGCGACGCCGGGCGACGTGCTGGTGATCGACGGGGTCGCGAACGTCTCCAACATGGGCGGCAACTCGGCGCAGACCGGCAAGCGCCAGGGCGAAGTCGGCGCGATCGTGCAAGGCGGCATCCGCGACGTGCCGCACCAGCGCGCCGTCGGCTATCCGATCTGGGCGAGCGACATCACGCCGGTCACCGGCAAATGGCGGATCGAGGCGGCCGAGATCAACGGGCCGGTCATGATCGGCGGCGTGCAGGTGCATCCCGGCGATCTGGTGGTCGCCGACGACACCGGCGTGTGCTTCATCCCGCGCGACAAGATCATGCTGGTGCTGGAGGCGGCCGAGAAGCGCGGCAAGGCGGAAGAAGCCCGGGTCAAGGCAATCGACTCAGGCATGGCGGTGCCGGACGTTCTGCGCTCGGGGCAGTAGAGGGACTTCCTCCGCTCATTCCCGCGCAAGCGGGAGATCCGGTTCTTCGCTTCGCAAGTCAAAGCGCTGGGTCCCCGCTTTCGCGGGGACGAGCGGAAAGACTGGCCGAACGGCTGCGAACTACGTCCCGCTTTTGGCGGCCGGGTTCGGCACCGCGCTCACGATCTTGGTCGCGGTGTGCATGTGGCCGTCCCAGCGCTTGGCGAACGGCGCGGGAATATCGAACTGGTCGAGCACGCGCGCCACGATGTGGTTGACGATGTCGTCGACCGTCTGCGGGTGATTGTAGAACGCCGGCATCGGCGGCACGATCGACGCACCCATGCGCGCGAGCTTGAGCATGTTCTCCAGATGCACCTCGGAGAGCGGCGTCTCGCGCACCACCAGCACCAGCCGGCGGCGCTCCTTGAGGATGACGTCGGCGGCGCGGTGCACCAGATGCTCGCCGTAGCCGTTGGCGATGCCGGCGAGCGTGCGCACCGAGCACGGCATCACCACCATGCCCTCGGTCTTGAACGAGCCCGACGAGATCGAAGCGCCCATGTCGCCCTGGCTGTGCACCACGGTCGCCATCGCGCGCACCTGCTCGACGGTGTAGTGGGTCTCGTGCTCGAGGGTGCGCTGCGCCCATTTCGAGATGATGAGGTGGCTCTCGACGTCGGCGCCCTTGAGCGCCTCCAGCATGCGCACGCCGAAGATCGAACCGGTCGATCCGGTCATGCCGATGATGATCCGCCGCATTCCAGTCCTCTTGCCCGGCCTCAGCCGCGCGATATTACACCAACGGCGATGCCCGCCCGCGCCCGCCGTCGGCCATGCTTAACGCCGGATTCGTCTGCGTTGCCAAGCACTTTTGCATCTTTCCGGAGGGATGCCTAGAGCATCTCCTTGATCGCCCGGATGAGGTTGCGGTCGACGCTGATCATCTCGGCGTCCGCGGGCAGCGCGAGCCTCCGCTTGTCCTCGGCCGAGAGCGCCCTGCCCTGCAGGATCACCCGGCCGTCCGAGGTCAGATACATCGACGACGCGGCGTCCGCATCGCCGTCCTGCCACACCAGTTCGACGCGGAAGTTCAAGGCAGCCCCTACTCCGCCGCGACCACATGCGCGGCGGCCTGCTCGTCGCCGTAGAGCCGGTCGACGATCCGGCGCGCCTGGAGGCCGCCGGCATCGGCATTGATGTCGACCTGCGGCGCGTCCGGCCGCTGCGTGATCGAGCGCTGCTGCGCGGTGAATACCGCGACATCCTCCAGGAAGGCGGTGCGGATCTGCTGGAACACCTTCTCGGTGGTCTCCGGATTTTTCACGTCGAAGTCGTGCGCCTGCCCCCAGAAATAGTGCGAGGTGGTCTCGGTCTCCGGCGTGATGGCGTTGAGGTTGCGCATGGAGATGCCATTCACGCGCCGGCCTTCGGGCGCGCCGGTGCCGGTCGGCGTCGCGCCGACGTCGAGGCGCAGGAACGCCGGCGGCGTGTAGTCGATGATCTGCCAGCGGTCGACGTTGCCGGTGAACTTGCCGACCTTGACGAAGGTCGGCGGCGCCGGCTGGTCGATGATCCAGCGCGTCACCACCACGTTGTCGTGCGCACGCTGCACCTTGACGGCGGCGTGCTCGACCAGCGCCATGTTGCCGATGGTGGTCTCATGCACGAAGGCGAGGTGGGTGAGGTCGAGCAGGTTGTCGACGACGAGCTGCCAGTTGGCTTCGACATGCAGATAGGATGGCTTGGCGCCCCAGTTCGGATCGTCGAGCCAATGGAAGTCGGTGATCTTGGCGGGATCGGCCAGCGCCGGATCGCCCATCCAGATCCAGACCCAGTGATAGCGCTCGACCACCGGATAGGTGCGCACGCGCGCCGATTGCGGGATCAGGTCCTGGCCCGGCACGCGCACGCACTTGCCGGAGCGGTCGAAGCGCAGGCCGTGATAGTGGCACTGCAGCGCGTCGCCGACCATCTTGCCCATCGACAGCGGCAGACGGCGGTGCGCGCAGCGGTCCTCAAGTGCGCCGACCGCGCCGTCGGGCGTGCGGAACAGCACGACCGGCTCGCCCAGGATGGTCCGGCCGAGCGGCTTGTCCGCCACTTCGTGATCCAGGGCGGCGACGTACCAGTAGTTCCTGAGAAACATGGCGAGCTCCAGCGGCATCGGCGTGAATGCGAGTCCATTTATACGCGCGCGCCGCGCCGGCATAAAGCGCCGGTTGGTTGGCGGGCGCCAGCCCGCCGGAACGGACCGCCAAGTTCGCTTTGAAGTCTCGCCCCAAAATACTTATAATGCTAAGGAATTTGGACGGAGCCCGATGCCGGCACGGACCGACCCACGGCTGTTGCGCGACTGGATTTTCCGGGCCGCCTGGCGCGATCCCGGCAAGCCGTGGATCGTCGCGGCCGACGGCGGGCGGACCGTCACGTACGGCCAGTTGCAGGATTTGACCCGCCGCATCGCCTCCGTCCTGCAGGCGCGCGGCATCGGCCGCAACGACCGGGTGGCGCTGCTCGCCAACAACTCGATCGAGCATCTGGTCTGCTATTTCGGCGTGATGGCGTACGGCGCGACGATCTGCACCGTCCACGTCGAGATGAACCGCAACCAGCTCGACAACATTTTCGAGCGGCTCCGGCCCAAGCTGGTGCTGTTTCAGGACGGCTTGCAGCTCGACGATCTCCTGGCGGCGGTCGCGGCGCCCAGCATCCCGCTTGGAACCTGGGACGAGCCCGGAGCCGGCACATTCTTCGACGCAGTGAGCCGGGCCGAGCCGGGCGATGCGCAGACCGGCGCCGGCCCGGACGACGACGCGGTGATCCTGTTCACGTCGGGCACCAGCACGCGGCCGAAGGGCGTGGTGCTGAGCTTCCGCGAGCATCTCGGCAACATCGACCCTACCGCCGACGGCTTCGGCATCACGGCGGCACGATCGCATCTACGATTTCCGCTCCTTCAACTGGGCTTCCGCCCAGCTTCTGGGCGCGCTGGTCCCGCTCAACCGCGGCGCCACGCTGGTCATGGCGGAGAAGTTCTCCGCGAGCCGCTTCTTCCGGCATATCGCCGACCATGGCGTCACCGTCGCCGCCGGCAATCCGACCACCGTCAACATCCTGCTCAACAGCGAGACCGACGCGCATCGCAGCAACCTGCCGGCGCTGCGGTTCATCACATCGAGCTCGGCGCCGCTGACGGTCGAGGAATGGCGCCGCTTCGAGGACCGCTTCGGCATCCCGATCGCCCAGGGCTACGGCTCGAGCGAGACCGGCTGGATCGCCGCCATCCCCGGCGAAGCCCGCCAGTTCGGCACGGTCGGACGCCCATTCCCCTATCATGAGCTCGCAATCGTCGACGCCGGGGGCCGCCGCCTGCCGGCAGGCGAAACCGGCCATGTCGAGGTCGGCGGCTTCGGCGCACACGACTATCGCTCCCTGGCGGACGATGGCGGCGTGCAGGTCAGCAGCCGCGGCCGCATCCGCACCGGCGATCTCGGCGTTCTCGGCGCCGACGGCTTCCTGAGCCTGACCGGCCGCGAGAAGGAGCTGATCATCCGCGGCGGCGTGAACATCTCGCCGGTCGAGATCGACAGCTTCCTGATGCGGCGGCCGGAATTGATCGAGGTGGCGACCGTCGGCGTGCCGGACGCCACCTACGGCGAGGAGGTGGTCAGCTACGTGGTGGCGCGGCCGGGAACGCGCGTCGATACCGGCGAACTGCTGCGCTTTTGCCGCGACGGCCTGCCGGCCTTCAAGGCGCCGAAGGAGATCGTGGTGAGCCAATCGCTCCCAAAAACCGAGCGCGGCAAGCTCGACCGCAAGGTGCTGGTCGGGCTATGGAAGCGGGACGCGGAAGGATGAGCCCGAACCGGACCGCGGCCGCGTACAACTACACAGTATTGACGTACTTTCGGGGCAAACACGGCCCAGCGATCCCAAAAAGGACTTCATCATGATCCGGCGGCCCAAAGCGCCACCAACGACCAAGGCCGAGCTAAGGGCTCAGGCCATGCAAGCCGTCGCTTCCGCCAGCAAGCCCATCGTCAAGCTGCCGACCAAGCTCGTGCGGCAATGCGGCCAATGCGGCGAGTCCAACGCCGTGATGGTGGAGCCGGGCGAGGCCGCGCCGCCGTTCACCTGCAAGCATTGCGATGGACCGGTGAAGCGGAACAAGGCAGCCGCCCCGCCGGCCCCTGAAGCCGAGTGAGATCGCCTACCGTCCCGACCGCGCCAGCGAGTGCACCCAGCCGTGCATGCGCGAGCGGGCGTTCTCGATGTCCTTCTTGTTGAAGAAGTTCTCCGGCTTCACCCGGTCGACCGGATAGACCGGACGCATGAAATCGCTCTCGTAGCCGAACGGCACCGTGGCATCGATGCCCATGCCGCCTTCGAAATTGGTGTTCGACGCGGTCCACTGCTTCTCGCCGGCGGTCATGCGCTCGGCCGGCATGAAGGTCTGGCCGCGCCCGCCCGGGATCGGGTTGAGGATGTCGGTCTTCGGATTGACGCGCGTCGTCAGGCACCACATGACGTCGTCCATCGAATAGGGATCGACGTCCTCGCTCACCGCGATCGCCATCCGCATGCCCTGCGAGCAGGACAGCGCAGCCGCCATGAAATTGCGCTGCCAGCCCTCGTCGAGCTGGTGGCGCTTCTTCACCTGGATGACGCAGCCGCCCCAGTCGGTCATGCAGTACGGGATCACCACGTTCTGCACGATGCCCGGCTGCAGCCGGTTGCACAGCTCGTAGATCGCCGCCTCGCGCACGGTGGTGTCGATGTTGTGGTCGTCGAGCATGTGCACGCCGAGGCAGAAGATGATCGGCTTCGACGCCGGCTTGCGCATGGTGATGCCGGTGACGTGGAAGGTCGGCGCCTTGTAGGCCTTGCCCATGTAGCCCGCCCATTCCGGGTGGAAGTGGTAGCGGCCCTGGACGCCGGCGTCCTCCGACTCCTTGGTTTCGAAGCGGCGGTCGCGCGGATTGACGTAGCCCTCCAGCACCAGTTCGCAATCGGCGAGCGCCATCGCGTTCACGGTGCGCGCCTTCACGAGGCGGACGGGCGAACCCTGCACCGCGCCGGCGATGCCGATCTCGTCGCAGCCCATGGGAAGAATGGCGTAGTCGAAGCCCGCGCCGGCGAGCAGCGTGCACGCCGGCGGCACGCCGAAGCACATGGTGATCGGCACCGGCTGGTCGTCCTTGTAGTACTTGTTGACCACCTGCCACATGTGCGAGCCGGGCGAGATCTGGAAGGTGCCGACATTGCCCCAGCGGAAGTTCATGCGGTTGTAGCCGAGGTCGGAACCGCCATCGAATTCCGGTCCGGTCACGCAGCGGATCGCCGAGCCGACGGTCAGTTCCGGCTCATAGGTGGTGTGGCGGATCGGCACGACGTGCTCGTTCACGTCCTTCGGCGCCTTGATGACGTGCTCCTGGCACGGCGCCTCGCCCTGCGGGATTTCGACCGGCTTGAGCGGATGCGACAGCGCGTAGGCGAGCTTCTTCACGCGTTCGGCGTCGTCCTTCCAGCCGAACATCTTGTTGATCACCTTCATGTCGCCGAACAGGTTGGTGAGCACGCGGTGATTGGGCTTGCCCTTGACCTTGTTGAACAGGATCGGGCAGCCGCCATCCATGTGCTTCTGCAGGCCGGTGACTTCGAGGTCCGGATCGACCTCCTTGTCGGTCTCGATCAGGTCGCCCTGCTCGCGCAGCCAGTCGAGCGTGCTGCGCAGGTCCTGTGCATGATTGTCCTTGGCCGACGCGGCGGTTTTTTCCTTGCGCAGTGCCTTCTGCATGGCTCGATGCTCCGTATGAGGCGATACGACGTTAAGCGTATCCTAGGGGGTTGAAATCCGCTTCTCAACGCCGCGCCGACAGTCAAGCCGGCGCCGGCATCTGAGGGTTTCATTACATAGATTTCTAAGTATTATGTGCCCGGAAAGCCCATTTCTGTCAATGCGGGCGGGACCGCTCAGCCATGCCGCAGAGACCCCGGCACAGCCGTAACAACCGCAACACGGAATTCCCGCTCGCCGGAAGCTCGGGCTTTCTGGTGCGCGACGCCAACCGCGCGTTCCAGCGGCTCCTCGAAAAGCGTATCGCAGATTACGGGCTCAAACGCGGCCAGTGGTATTTCCTGCGCGTCTTGTGGACCGAGGACGGGCTCTCGCAGCGCGAACTGTCGGCGCGCGTCGGCACCATGGAGCCGACCACCGTCATCGCGCTGCGCAGCATGGAGAAATCGGGCCTGATCCGCCGCGAGCGCAGCGCCGACGACAAGCGCAAGGCGCAGGTCTGGCTGACCGCGAAGGCGAAACGGCTGCGCGACGAACTCTTGTCGGTGGCGCGCGGCATCACCGATGCGGCCGAAGCCGGCGTCAGCCGCGACGACCTCGCGAAATTCCGGCGTGTCATCGCGCACATGACCAGGAATCTGGATCGGATCGAGCGATAGCGGCAGAGCGGCTGCTAGGGGCGCGGCGGAATCTGGATGAACTCGGCGATCTGCTCCTTGGTCAGCGGCGCCGGGATGAATTTCAGGTTCACCGCCTCCGGCATGATCAGGTCGAGGCCGACGATCTGGTCGGGCGAGATCGCGGACTTCGGGAAGTAATCGTCGCGGCTGCGCTTGGCGATCGCTTCGCTGATGCCGGCGAACTCGGCGTAGGCCTTCAGCGCCGCCGGATCGGCGGAATACATCCAGTCGACCGTCTCGCGATAGGCCCGCACGTAGCGGATGAGCGCATCCTTCTTGTTCTGCAACGTCTGCGCGTTGGTGAGCAGGATGCGCACGGTCTGGCCCTTGAACACCGTGTCATTGCCGGTGGCGATCTGGCGGATCTCCTTGCGGTCGAGTTGCTCAAGACCGAACGGCGGCCCGGCCCAGCCGACGTCGACCTGGCCCGACATGACCGTCGTCAAGGTGGTGGCCGGGCTGCCGGTCGCGGTCAGCTTGGCGGTGGTGAGGTTGTACTGCTTGACGAACGCGGTGACGATGCCGTGGGTGGACGAGCCGACGGTGGAGAAGGCGATCGTCCTGCCGTTGAAATCGGCGATGGTCTTTACCGGCGAGTCGGTCTTCACATACCAGTAGAGATCGCCGGCGCCGGTCGTTTCCGCGCCGATGATGCGCACCGGCGCGCCTTTGGCAAAGGCGGCGAGCGCTCCCATCACGCCAATGCTGACGCCGATATCGACGCTGCTGGACAGCACCGCCTGCTGGGTTTCGCCGCTGCCCTGCGTATAGAAGATGTCGAGGTTCAGTCCGTGCTTCTTGAAGATGCCGCCGCGCTGGCCGACGTCGGAGACCGAGGTATCCCACAGACCGCGCTGGCCGACCGCGAGCTTGAGCGTGTCCTCCGCGGACGCGGCTGAACTGAACGCCGCCAGCGCGAGCGCGACAGCCAACGGTCGTGCGAGGTGGATCATGACAATTCTCCCTCCGGCGGCCGTCACCTTAGGAAGTCTTGCCGTCCGCGCCAAGCGGCCTGCCCTGCGGCATCAGAGCCTGCGGTTCTGCGCGTTCCAGTAGCGTTCGAGATTGGAGATCAGCGCCGGGCTGAAATGGCAGTAGGCCTGTTCGCGCGCGTAGATCGCGAAATAATCGCGGAACATGTCGAGCGGCTCCTGCGCGATGCGGATCGCGCGCCGGTTGCTCGCGGCGCTGACCACGCCCGAATTGGTGAGTCCGTCGATGACGCGCGCGAGCGCCTGATCCATCGTGCCGTCCTCGACGATCTCGTCGCAGATCGTGCGGCCCTCGGGGCTGTCGCATGGCAGCCGGCGCTCGTACTGGATCGCCTGCCGCGCCAGGCGATCGCCGGTGAAGCGCGGCAGCCGCATGTTGGCGGCGCCCGGGATGATGCCTTCCTTGCGCGCCGGCAGCGTCATGTAGGCGCTCTTCTCGGCGAGCACGTAGTCCATCACCAGGAGCGCCTGGCAATGCCCGCCGATGGCGAAGCCTTCCACCGCGGCGATCCACGGCTTCTCGATGGTCTGCCCGCCGAACTCGTCGGGCGGCGCGTCCTCCGCCACGGCGAGGCCGCGGTAGACCTTGTTCACCCAGCCGAGATCGCGCTGCAGGTACCAGACGAACGGGATGCGGCCGTTATAGAGATGCGTGAGATTGATGCCGGCGCCGAAGATGTGCCGGCCCTTGTATTTGGGATGCTCGACCACCCCGCCGCGCATCACCGCGACCTCGGTCGCGCGATCGAGCAGCGCGAGGTCGACGCAGATCTCGGCCCCGTCGAGCGTGGTCTGGTCCTCGGCGTTGAGAAAGCGCGGATTGTCCTGGAACACGATCGCGGCCTTGCCGACGCGGCGCACCGATGCGCCGGTCAGCGTCACCACGCCGTCGCGCTCGAATTTCGGCAGCAGCCGCTGCGCCTCCGGCCGCGGCAGCAGCATGGCGTGGCAGAGATGCCGGCCGGCCGGCTTGCTGCGCAGCACCGCCGACAGGAACAATCCCTGGTCGATCTCGAGCCCGCTCTTCTGGCTCTGCCGGCAGCCGTCTTCGGCGGCGATCTCCTGCTCGGTCGGCACCAGCGCCGACACCACCTCGCCGACCAGCGTCACCAGCCGCTCGATCCGCACGAACTTCGTGCGGCGCGCGGTGATGGCGTCGTAGACCGCGTCGACATGGGCTTGCAGGAACCGGGCCCGGCTCGGGCGCGCCGTCTCCAGGATGGTCCGCGCCGCTGCCTGCTCGGGCTCCCTGCGCTGCGCCGCGGCCGGAAGCTGGCCCAGCAGCCGTGCGGTCGTGCGCCAATACTCCGAGAAGGTCTGGCAATCGCGGGAATAGTCGGTGGTGTTCCCGGGTTCGGTATTGAGCCAGAACTTCACGTCGCTTTCGCCCAGCCCGGCCGCGACCAGGCTCGGCAGGATGGCCGCCCGGGTTTCGGCGGAAGACATGCCGGAAGACATCATGACGCTCCCTCAAACTGTTCTATTATTGCGGCAACGGCGACCGAGCGACACCGCCCGATTGATGGCAACGGCCGGTCCTTGAGGTATAGAAAAGTCTAGGGAGGACCGGCATGAAGGCAAGCCTTCAACCTGGGGTCACCAGCGTCAAGCACGTTGTGGTCGATCGCGGCCGCACCATCGGCTTCATGGGCGAAGAGGCGCGCACCTACGCGACGCCGTCCATGATCCTCGACATCGAGCACACCTGCCGCGAGCTGATCGTCTCGCACGCCGATCCGGGCGAGGACTCCGTCGGCATGGAGGTCAACATCAGGCATCTCGCGCCGACGCTGCTCGGAATGACCGTCGAGATCACCGTCAAGGTCGTCTCGGTCGAGGGCCGCAAGGTGCAGTTCGAGGTCGCCGTGAAGGACGAGTTCGATGCGGTCGGCTCCGGCACCCATACGCGGTTCGTGGTCGACAAGGCGAAGACCTTAGAGCGCATCAAGGCCAAGGCCGCAAAGGTCGCGGCGAAAGCCGGGGCGCCGTCATGACCAAATGGTCGGCAGAGCGCGCCGAGCAGGCGATGCATGAGGGCGGCGACTTCATGTTCGACCGCGCCGCCGAAACCATGCCGCGCGCCGAGCTCGCTGCGCTGCAGCTTGTCCGGCTCAGGCTGACGCTCGAGCGCGCCTATGCCAAGGTCCCGCACGTCCGCCGGAAATTCGATGCCGCGGGCGTCACGCCCGGCAGCCTCAAGACGCTCGCCGATATCGCGCGCTTCCCGTTCTCGACCAAGGCCGACCTGCGCGACAATTTTCCCTTCGGCCTGTTCGCGGTGCCGCGCGAAGAGGTGCTCCGCCTGCACGCTTCCTCCGGGACGACCGGCAAGCCGACCGTGGTCGGCTATACCCGCGCCGATCTGGACCTGTGGTCGGGCCTGATGGCGCGTTCCCTCGCCTGCTCGGGCGCCAAGCCCGGCGACATCTTCCACAACGCCTTCGGCTACGGGCTGTTCACCGGCGGGCTCGGCTTCCATTACGGCGCCGAGCGGCTAGGCCTCACCACCATCCCGGTCTCGGGCGGCGGCACCGAGCGGCAGGTCGCGCTGCTGCAGGATCTGCGCGCCACGGTCCTCGGCGCCACGCCGTCATACGCGCTCAACATCGCCGAGGTCGCGACCGGCATGGGCGTCGATCTGCGCAAGCTGTCGCTGCGTTTCGCCACCTGCGGCGCCGAGCCCTGGAGCGAGGCGATGCGCAGCGACATCCAAGCCAAGCTCGGCGTGAAGGCGATGGACACCTACGGGCTGTCGGAGATCATCGGGCCGGGCGTCGCCAACGAGTGCCATCAGGCGCAGAGCGGGCTGCACCTGTGGGAGGATCATTTCCTCTGCGAGGTGATCGATCCCGACACGCTCGAACCGTTGCCCGTGGGCGCGACCGGCGAACTCGTCATCACCACGCTCACCAAGGAAGCGCTGCCGATGGTGCGCTACCGCACCCGCGACATCACGCGGCTGATCGAGGAGCCGTGCGTGTGCGGCCGCACCCACCGGCGCATGCAGCGCGTCACCGGCCGCAGCGACGACATGCTCATCATTCGCGGCATCAACATCTACCCCTCGCAGATCGAGGCGCATCTCGTGGGCTTTCCGGGGCTCGCGCCGCACTACCAGCTCGTCATCACCCAGGACGGCCCGATGGCGTCGATGACGATCGAGGTGGAGCTCGAGACCCCGGCCCCGCCGGACGAGCCGTTCCTGGAAAAACTGGCACATGACGTGCGCGATCACATCAAGGCGATGGTCGGCGTCACCTGCGACGTCGCGCTCAAGCCGCCGGGCGAGGTGCCGCGCTCGCAAGGCAAGGCGGTCCGCGTCAAGGATTTGAGGCAGGCGAAGAAGCCATGAGCGCCCGCAAGGCCGAGGAACAGTTGATTCTGGTCGACGAAGCCAACCGCGCGACCGGGACCGCCGGCAAGACCGTCATCCACCGCGACGGCCTGCTGCACCGCGCGTTCTCGATCTTCATCGTCGACGATCGCGGCCGCATCCTGCTGCAGCAGCGCTCCCCGAAAAAATATCACTCCGGCGGCTTATGGGCGAATTCCTGCTGCGGGCATCCGCGGCCCGGCGAGCGCACGCTGACCGCCGCCCGCCGGCGGCTGGGCGAAGAGCTCGGCATCACGGGCGACCTCGAATTCGGATTTTACGCGCGCTACCAGGCCCCGCTCGACCATGGCATGCAGGAGAACGAGTTCGTCTACGTGTACTTCGGCGGATTGAACTCGCGCCCGCAGCCGCATCCGGACGAGATCGCCGAGATCGAATTCCTGCCGTTCGACGAGATTCGCCGGCGGCTCAAGCGGGAGCCGGAGTCGTTTGCCGCGTGGTTCCGGCACTACTTTGCGCACCATCACGCCGCCATTGGCAAGTTTGCAAAGAGCGCGTCCCGGCTCTCGGCGATGTGAAGCCGCAGGCGGCGCCAAGTCTTGCGTAACCGCCGTGGAGCGCGCAGATTTGCTCTCAGTCGAAGCCGGTGAAGCAAAGTGATCGAGGCCCGCACAACGGCACGACC
The DNA here is from genome assembly GCA_963749815.1 of uncultured Alphaproteobacteria bacterium. Taxonomy (GTDB): domain Bacteria; phylum Pseudomonadota; class Alphaproteobacteria; order Rhizobiales; family Xanthobacteraceae; genus VAZQ01. The sequence continues at coordinate 85,057 of CAVVON010000009.1, forward strand.
AAGGATGTTTCCTCCAATGATCTCGCGGCGCCTGCTGGTCTGCGGCCTGGGCGGCGCGGCGGCCTTGATTGCGCTTCCGGCGGCAGCCCAGAAGACTTGGCGCACCTATCGCAACGAGCGTTTCGGCACCAGCATCGACTACCCATCCGACAGGTTCAGTCCGGGCGCGCCGCGGGCGAGCGGGGACGGCCTTCGTTTCGCCGCCGCGGACGGCGCCGCGTTCACGGTGTCGGCCATCAACAATGTGCTGCATCAAACGCTCGCCGCCATCGAGAACGCGGTGGCGAAGAACCTCACCGGCGGCGAGCGGATCGCCCGCCGCGAGCACGGGCCGAACTGGTTCGCGATTACCGGAACACGCGGCAACGAGATCTTCTATTCGCGACATCTCCTGTCCCACCGCCGCGAGATCATCAACGATTTCGAAATCGCCTTACCCGACCAAGCTGCGCCGGCTGTACGACCCGATCGTGGTGCGCATGGCGAACTCGCTCCGCGCGGGTGCCGGCATCGATACCGGACCACCATAAGCGATGACCGCGATGCGCATTCCCAGCCTCACGACCGCCGGCGATCCGTTCGCTTGCGGGCTTGCGCATGGCCGGCGCTTTACTCGTGAGATATCCGACAACCTGGCCACCTATCTGCGCCGGTTCGCCGCCTCGGGGCTTAGCCGCGACGCGGCCTTTGCGGAGGGCGCGCGCTGGCTGAAGGCGATCCGGACGCAGAACGCCGCCTATGCCGAGGAGATGCACGGGATCGCCGCAGGGTTCAGGCCAGAGCGACGAGACAATTGCGCTGCTCAATGCACGCTACGAGCTTGCTTTCACCTTGCTCGGCCAAGACGCCACGGCGGGCCAGAAGGAAGGGCTGCTGGCGGTCGGGCCGGACGGCTGCACCACCTTCGGCCTCCTGCCGCAAGCGACCGCCGACCGCCACACCTGGCTCGGCCAGAACTGGGACTGGCTCGAGGGCGTGCACGGCCGCACCTTCGTGCTGCGCGTGCGGCGCAAGGACAAGCCGAGCTTCGTCTGCCTGACCGAAGCCGGCATCGCCGGCGGCAAGATGGGCGTCAACGAATGCGGCATCGGGCTGGTGGAGAACGGCCTCGCCTCGAGCCATGACGGGCGCAATCCTTATGAGAAACCGTTCCACATGCGCTGCCGCGAGGTGCTGGACGCGGAGCGCTTCGACGATGCGGTGAAATCGGTGAGCGCCACGCCGCGCACCTGCTCGGCGAATTTCATCATCGGTCAGGCCGGCGGCCATGCGGTCGATGTCGAGACCAGCCCGGATCACGCCGGCTATCTGCGGCCCACGGACGGCATCGTCACGCACTCGAACCACTTCCTGACGCCGGGCCACGGCGAGTCGCTCCTGGAGAAGCTCTCGCCCAACACGCTCTACCGCGCCGACCGCATGCGGACGCTGCTGGCGGAACATGCGGGCGCCATCACGTTCGCCGACATGCGCGCCGCCGCGGCCGACCATTCCGGTGCGCCCTATGCGATCTGCCGCCATCCGGATCCGGAGCAGCCGGCCGCCAAGCGGACCATGACGACGGGCGCGGTGCTGATCGATCTCGACGCGCGAGTGATGCACGTGGCGAACGGCCCGCCATGCTCGAACGAATACGTGCCGTTCGCCGTGGATGGCGACGACTAGGACCCAAACAGCCGCGCCCGCGCCTCCTGCGCCGCATCTTCCATGGTCATGAACACGGCGCCGGCGCGCATGAGCCTTTCGACCAGCCCCTCGAACGCCAGCATGCGATAGCCGCGTCCGATCACGTAAGGGTGCATGGTGTAGGTCAGCACGCCCCACTCCACGCTCTTCTGCATGTAGAGGAACTCGTCGTACCAGTTCTCCATCACGGCGCGCGCCGGCTGCAGGCCGGGCATCACCGTCGCCGGCGTGCGGATGAACTCGAAATGCGGATGGTCATCGAGCGTCCAGCTGATCGGCATCTCGACGAGGTCGGTTTCCTCACCGAACCGGAACGGGTTGCCGAGCTCGGCGCGGTCGCCGCGGCGCGCACGGTAGGGCCAATAGTCCGCGCCCATCAGGCTCGAAGTCGTACTGAAAACCATGCGCGAGCAGAAGGTCGACCGTGTTCTCGCTCAAGTCCCAGGACGGCGAACGGTAGCCGCGGGCCTTGCGGCCGGTGAGCATTTCGATCGCCGCGTTGGCCCGCACCAGGTCGGCCTCCTCCTCGGCACGGCTCTGCTGCGCCGGCGGGATATGCGCCCAGCTATGGTGCGCCACCTCGTGCCCGCCCTCGACCACGGCCTCGCAGGCGGCCGGATGGCTCTCGATGGTGAAGCCCGGCGTGAACCAGGTCGCCTTGATGCCGTTCGCCTTGAGCAGAGCCAGAATGCGCTGCGCGCCAACAAGGCCGAACTCGCCGCGCGACAGCGGCGTCGGCGTCGTCATGCCGCGCGAGATGAAGCCCGACTGGGTGTCGAAGTCGAAGGTGAGGCAGACGATGTGGCGGGGCACTTGCGCGTTCCCGGATGTGGACGAGGCCGGACCGGCATAGCATAGTCGGCCGCCCGCAATCTCCCCTCACCTGCCGCCGCCCGGACCACGCGATGGCGACCCAGACAATCGGCATCATCGTCAACGGCGCAACCGGCCGCATCGCCTCGACCCAGCATCTGGCGAATGCGCTCGCGCCGATCCGCGACGAGGGCGGCCTGGCGGCCGGATCCGACCGCATCGTGCCGCGCATCCTGCTGGTCGGCCGCGACGCCACACGCGTCGCCGCGATGGCGGAAAAGCATAAAGCCGAATGGACCACCGACCTCGGCCAGGCGCTGGCCGATCCGGCCTTCCCGGTGTTCCTCGAAGCGGCCGTCACGCACCAGCGCAAGGCCACACTGGAGCGCGCGATCGCCGCCGGCAAGCACATCTATTCGGAGAAGCCGGTCGCCACCAATGTCGCCGACGGCCTCGCACTGCTGCGCGGCGGCGCAGGCGCGCGGCGTCAAGCACGGCGCGGTCGAGGACAAGCTTTACCTGCCAGGGTTTGCGAAGCTTGCCCGGCTCGCAGCGTCGAATTTCTTCGGGCGCGTGGTCGGCTTCCGGATCGAGTTCGGCTGGTGGGTGTTCGACGGCAGCGAGGTGCCGAGCCAGCGGCCGAGCTGGAATTACAAGCGCAAGGAGGGCGGCGGGCTCATCCTCGACATGTATCCGCACTGGCGCTACGTCATCGAGAACACGCTCGGGCCGATCCGGCGCGTGGTAACGTCGATGTCCACCGCCCAGCCCGAGCGCGTCGACGAGCAGGGCGCGCGTTACGCGGTCGACGTCGAGGACAGCGCGTCCACCCTGGTCGAACTGGAGAGCGGCGCCACCGGTACGATCTTGAGCTCGTGGGCGACGCGCGTGCGGCGCGACGACCTGCTGACCTTTCAGATCGACGGCACCAAGGCTTCCGCCATCGCCGGCCTGCATCGCTGCTGGACTTCCACCAATGCGCAGACGCCGCAGACGCGACATTTCAGCATCGCCAAGGATGCCGGCATCGACTACCGCAGCCACTGGAGCGAGGTCGACGATCCCGGGCCGTTCAAGAATTCCTACCGCGTCGGCTGGGAGAATTTCCTGCGTCATGTCGCAACCGGCGCGCCGATGCAGGCCGATCTCGCCGCCGGCGTCCGTGACGTCGCATTCGCCGAAGCCTGCTACCGCAGCATGAAGGATGGAACGTGGATCAGTCTCGCAAAGCGCTCGTAACCGGCGCGTCGGCCGGGCTCGGCCGCGCTATCGTCATCGCGCTCGCGCGCGAGGGCTACGACCTCGCGCTCACCGACCTCGACACGGCGATGCTCAAGGACACGCTGGCGCATCCCGACGTCGCCAAACGCAAGACGATCCCGATCGCGCTCGATCTGCGCTCGCAGGCGAGCATCGCCGCCGCGTTCGATCGCGCACTTGCAGGGCTCGGCGAGCTCGACCTCCTGGTCAACAATGCCGGGCGCGCGCTGGTGCGGCCGAGCGTCGACGTGACCGAGGCGGAATGGGACGACGTGATCGACACCAATCTCAAGGGCGCGTTCTTCCTGTCGCAATTGTTCGGCCGCAACTGCATTGCGCGCAAGCGGCCGGGCGCGATCGTCAGCATGGCCTCGACCCACGGCATGATCGGCATCCCCGAGCGCGCGGTCTACGGCATCTCCAAGGCCGGGCTCATCCAGATGACGCGGATGCTGGCGATCGAATGGGCCGCCAGAGAATATCCGCGTCAACGCGGTCGCGCCGACCACCGTGATGACCGAGTCGCGCCAGCAGATGCTGAGCGATCCTGCCATGCGCGCCGAAATGCTGTCGCGCATCCCGACCGGCCGCTTCGCCACGCCCGAGGAGGTCGCCGCCGCGGTGGTCTATCTCGCGAGCCCGCGGCGCGGCCTCGGTCACCGGCCACACGCTGATGGTCGATGGCGGGCTGACGGCGTACTGACGTTTCGTCATTCCGAGGCGCGCCGAAGGCGCGAACCCGGATCCATACACCGATCCAATGATATGGATTCCGGGCTCGCCGCTACGCGGCGCCCGGAATGACGAACCGGCGGCTAAGCCGCGGCGGCCTTGCCGATCGCGGCATTGACGCGCGGCATCACCTGCTCGGCCATCAGCTGCATCGAGCGCCTGCCGAGTTCCGGATCGACCCAGTCCATGCCGGCATAGACCAGCTCGCCGAAGTCGCCGGTTTCCTCGCGCAGCGCCAGGATCTGATCGACCACGCTGTCGACGCTGCCGTGGATGGTGCAGTGATCCTCGACGTAGTCGAGCGTGATCTCCTCGTCCGGCTGCTCCTTGTGGCTCTTGAACACGTAGAGCCGCTTGCCGCGCTTCATCTTGGCCCACATCTGGCTCCAGTAGAACTTGTATGGGCTGTTCGGATCGGTGCGGCCGTAGCGCTCCGCCACCTTGTCGTCGTCATGCACGCAGATCGCGCGCGCGATCCGCCAGTCCGCGACCTTGGCCTCGGCGCCGGCTTCGGCCTTGCCCTTCTTGTAGTTCTCCCAGTGCGACTTGAGATGCTTCGCCAGCAGGAAGTTGGCCGAGAGCGGGTGGAAGTCGCGCTTGCCCATCAGCACGACGCCCGGCGAGAACGGCGCCACCACCGTGCCGACGATCTCGGGCCGCGGCTTCTGATAAGGCTTGCCCATGTAGCCGACGCCGATCGGCAGCGACTGCGTGCGCGTCGTGGTGACCTTGAAACGGTTGCCGGGGAATTCGATGTCGTAGGGCGCCTCGCGCTCCCAGATCGCCAGGATCACGTCGATCGCCTCGGCGAAGATCTTGTTGCGGTCCTCGTCGAGGATGCCGAGCGCCTCGGCGTCGGAGGTCAGCGCGCCGGCGCTCACGCCGAGGATGAAGCGGCCCTCGGACATATGGTCGAACATCGCCGCGTGCTGGGCAATCAGCACGGGGTGCATGTGCGAGAGGTTGGTGGTGCCGGTCGCGAGCTTGATCTGCTTGGTGTCGAAGATCAGCGAAGCGTTGAACATCATGCTGTTGGTGACGTTCTCGCAGCGGTCGGTCAGGTGCTCGCCCATGAACGCGTCGTGGAAGCCGAGCTTATCGGCGAGGATGATGGCCTCGCGGTCCTCCTTCAGCGTCTCGGTCCAGTCGCGGTGCGTCGGATGCACCGGCATGGTGAAGTAGCCCAGTCTCATGCGTGAGTACCCCGATTGTCCGGTCGCCGCGCGGCGCGCAATGCCGCTGGGCGGCGTCCCATCAGGCCCAATTTCACAAGCCCGCACAAGCCGCAATTTTGCGCCGCCCGTCATGCCTCGGCGGCACGGCGGCGGCGCGTTTGCGTGTCCGGATTCCTGCCAAACCGTGGAAGGGATTGGTGGGCGCACAAGGATTCGAACCTTGGACCCGCTGATTAAGAGTCAGCTGCTCTACCAACTGAGCTATGCGCCCGGATTGCCGCGGCCGATAGCCCGCCGAGGCGGGGGTCCTCTAGCAAAGCCCCGCCGCACTGTCCAGCAAGCGGAGCCTGCGCCGTCGCCACAAAATGAAGAGCCGCCGGGCGGGGACCCGGCGGCTCCCAGTGCGTCGGCGATCGTGTCGGGGGGCTGGGAGTGCGACCGCCGCCGCTAGCTCAGGATCGGATCACAGGCGCTCCTCGCCTGGACGACCAAGTCCTTCGAACTCGCCGCCGGTGCGGCGCGGGCCCCAATTGCGCGGGCCGTCGCCATCGCCGCGGCCATGGCCGCGGAAGCGCTGACCGGGACCGCCCATGCCGGGACCGGCGATGCGCGCGAGCATCGTGAACCGGCGCTTCTGATTGTCGTTGAGGCTCTTGTAGAGCGGGTCGGTGGCGTCAGCGAGCTTCTTCATGACGGCGCTGGTGTCGGCCATCGACGTGGCCCGCCGGCGCAGCCGTTCGGCCGGATCCTCGGTCGGCTGGGCGCTGCGCTGTGCGGTCATCTGATCGAGCCGGACCTTGCCGAACTCGCGTGCCGCAGTCTCGAACGCCGACCAGTTCTTCTCCTGCTCGGGGGTGAGCGCGAGGCCCGCCTTGAGTGCGGCCAGACGCGCTTCGCCGAAGGCGCGCATGTCTTCCGTGTTCGGCCGCCAGCGCGAGCCGTCGTCGCGTTGACGCTGCTGAGCGTAAACGAGCGAAGAGCCGGCGATCGCGAGCGCGACGCTACCTGCAACAATGCCTTTCCACATGAGTGCCTCCAGTCATCGATCCGATGCGCAGAGTAGAGTTCGAACGGAACTGACGGGCAAGTTAAAGTTTGGTTAGACAACAACTTGAGACGTCAAGATTACTGCGTTGTCATGTACCTGTATATCGGTTCATCTTCAGATAGATGCCAATTCATCTTATGATTAACGGACGCGAACGCGCCCCAATTCCGGCGCGAATTCGCTCCTGCTCGGACGCACAGCTTGCCAAATCTCTGAAATCGTCATTCCGGGGCGCACGAAGACCGCGCCCCGGAATGACCACGAAAACCGCTCAGCCCACGTCGGTCGAGTGGATGCGGTGCACCGGCCCGTCGAGCGATTCCGGCCGGCCCCTGCCGCGCCTGCTCATCAGCTTGTTGAGCGCGCCGAGATAGGCCTTGGCGGAGGCGACCAGCGTGTCGGGGTCGGCGCCCTTGGCGGTCACGGCCCGGCCGTTCTCGGAGAGCCGGACCGAGACCTCGGCCTGGGCGTCGGTGCCTTCGGTCACCGCGTGCACCTGGTAGAGTTCGAGCGTGGCCTCGTGCGGAATGAGCGCCTTGATGCAGTTGAAGATCGCGTCGACCGGGCCGTTGCCGGTCGACTGCAGCGTCACCTGCCTGCCTTCGATGTCGAGGGTGGCGGTGGCCGATTGCGGCCCCACGGTGCCGGCGATGACCGTCAACGAGACCAGTTTGATGCGGTCCTGGGCGTGCGCGATCTCCTCGTCGACCAGCGCCTCGAGATCCTCGTCGTAGACGACCTTCTTCTTGTCGGCCAAAGCCTTGAAGCGCACGAACGCGTCTTCGAGCTGATTGCCGGCCAGGTGATAGCCGAGTTCCTCGAGCTTGTGCACGAAGGCGTGGCGGCCGGAATGCTTGCCCATCACCAGCGAGGTCTGCTTCACGCCCACGCTCTCGGGCGTCATGATCTCGTAGGTCTGGGTGTGCTTGAGCATGCCGTCCTGGTGGATGCCCGAACTCGTGCGCGAACGCGTTCCGCCCGACGATCGCCTTGTTGTACTGCACCGGGAACGAGGTCACGGCGGCGACGAGCTTGGAGGCGCGCGTCAGCATCGTCGAATCGACGTTGGTCCAGTACGGCAGCACGTCGTTCCTGACCTTCATCGCCATCACCACCTCTTCCAGCGAGGCGTTGCCGGCGCGCTCGCCGATGCCGTTGATGGTGCATTCGATCTGGCGGATGCCGGCGCGCACGCCGGCCAATGAATTCGCCACCGCCATGCCGAGGTCATCGTGGCAATGCGCCGAGAACCGCGCCTTGTCGGAGTTCGGCACGCGCTCGCGCACCATCCGGATCAGCTCGAAATATTCCTCCGGCACCGTGTAGCCGACGGTGTCGGGGATATTGATCGTGGTGGCGCCGGCATTGATCGCGGCTTCGATGCAGCGGCAGAGGAAGTCGTGCTCGGTGCGGGTGCCGTCCTCGCTCGACCATTCCACGTCGTCGGTGTGCTTGCGAGCGCGCGTGACCTGCGCGATCACCATCTCGTAGACCTCGTGCGGCTCCTTCTGCAGCTTCCACTTCATGTGCACCGGCGAGGTGGACAGGAAGGTGTGGATGCGGCTGCGCTTGGCCGGCTTGATCGCCTCGGCGCAACGGTCGATGTCCTTCGCGGCGGCGCGCGAGAGCCCGCAGACCACCGCATTCTTGGTGCGCTGGGCAATCTCGTGGACGGCGGCAAAATCGCCCTCTGACGCGATCGGGAAGCCGGCCTCGATGATGTCGACGCCCATCTCGTCGAGCAGCTCGGCGACCTGGAGCTTCTCCTCGTGCGTCATGGTGGCGCCGGGGCACTGCTCGCCGTCGCGCAAGGTGGTGTCGAAGATGAGGACGCGGTCCTTCTCGGACTTCGTCTGGGTGGTCATGGGAAAGGTCCTTCTCGTCGTTTGCGCCCGCCTTGCAAGGCTCTGGGCGCTCGTGGGTTCCTTGGCTGGAAGTCACCCCCTGAGTGCCCAGGCGTAAACGCCCGTGCGGCCCTCAGGGGACGCTAAGGAGCAGGAGCCCGCCGAGAATGAGGGCAGCGCCGGGCCGGGCCTTGGCCCCCCGGGTGATCGCGCGCATATCGCGGCCGATCAACATCGCTTTCGCCCTCGTCATGGTCCTGTAAGGTCGCGGAACAGGGTTAAGTCCGCGTTAAACCCGATGTGGGACCGCCGCCGTTCTAGCGGAAGAGGCTAGGCCGGCGCAAGCGCGCTTGCGGCCGGACCCGGACCCGGAGCATCACCCCTCGGCCTGCAGGGCCTTGCGCACCTGCGCCATTTCCGCCCGCAACGCCCCGTCCGCCTTGGGGAATTTCAGGTCGAGGCGTTCGAGCGTCGCGATCACCACGCGCGACACCAGAAAGCGCGCGAACCACTTGCGATCGGCGGGGACGATGTACCAGGGCGCCTCGGACCGGCTGGTCGCGCGGATCGCGTCGTCGTAGGCCGCCATGTACTTGTCCCAGAGCTTGCGCTCGGCGATGTCGCCCATCGAGAACTTCCAGCCCTTGGCCGGGTCTTCGAGCCGCGCCAGCAGCCGCTGGCGCTGCTCCTCCTTCGAGATGTGGAGAAAGAACTTGAGCACCACGGTGCCGTTCTGCGCCAGGTGGCGCTCGAAGCCGCGGATCTCCTTGAACCGGTTCTTCCAGATGTCCTTGCCGATGAGCGGTTTCGGAATCCGCTGCCGCTCCAAAATTTCGGGATGGACGCGCACGACGATCACCTCCTCGTAGTGCGAGCGGTTGAAGATGCCGATATCGCCGCGCGCCGGCAGGCGGATCGCCGCGCGCCAGAGGAAATCGTGATCGAGTTCCTCGGTGCTTGGCGCCTTGAACGGATGCACGTCGACGCCGAGCGGATTGAGGCCCGACATCGCGTGCTTGACGACGCCGTCCTTGCCGGCGGTGTCCATGCCTTGCAGCACGATCAGCAGCGACCAGCGGTTGTCGGCGTAGAGCCGCTCCTGCAGGTCGCGCATGCGATCGATGTCCTCCTTCATCATCGCTTCGGCGCCGCTCTTGTCGAAGTCGAGCCCCGAGGTATCCGCCGGATCGAAATCGGACAGACGGAAGCGGTCGGGATCGTCGATCCGGTAGTGCTTGAGCATTTTTTCGATCTTCATCGGTCGTTGCTCCAGACATGATCGAGAAAGGCAGTGACGAAGGGAGGCATCTTCGGATCGAGATCGGACGGCGCGGCGGCAATGCGAATGTCGCACAGTTCGGGCTCGTCCATCCGCGCAAGATGATCGAGGATGCGCGCGCGCAGCGCTGCCGCAGTCTCGCGCGCATGCAGCACCTTCATTTGCGCGATTCGCGGTCCGTTGAACACGCTGTACCAGCCCGGCTCCGGCTCGTAGTCGCCGGGCTTCAGTCCGGTCTCCTCCTCGACCTCGCGCAGCACGTTGCCGGCGAGGTCGACCGCCGGCCCGACGACGTCGGTCGGATCGGGAAGCCCGGCGGGAAAGTAGATCATCCCGGCGCTCGCGGTCTGCGGCGCCATCACGCCGAGCAGGAACGGCCCGTCGCAGCCGCGCAGCGCCCCCATGCCGAAGCAGTTCCTGACGCCGGTTTCCGGGCATCCCCAGTCGCGCCAGGCCAGGAAGCTCGCGTAGTCGGTCTCGAGATAGCTGCCGCGGAATATTCCCTCCTCGTGCGCGTGCCGGTGCAGCAGCAGCATGCGCCCGTTCCAGACCGGCTTGGTCTGCTTGAGCACCTCGAAGTGCCGGTCGATTTCGGCACGCCGCCCCTCGGCAAACCGCCACGGCTGCGGCGCGAACGAAAGATCGAGCCGGTCGAACCGTGCAATGGAGGGAGCGCTCATGCGGCCGATCCTACCGCGGCTGGCGGCTCACGCATCGATCGTGCCCGAGGTGACCACCACCGCCTCGCCGCCGATTGAGACGGCGCCGAGCGCGCCGCCCGCAACCGCGATCGTCACCTCGATCAGGCTCGGCCGGCCCATCTCGTAGCCCTGCTCGATCCGGATGGTGTGGCTGCCGTTGCCGAGCGGCGCGAACTTGGCGAGCACGCCCGGGAATGCGGCCGCCGCCGACCCCGTCGCCGGATCCTCCGGAATGCCGGCCTCGGGCGCGAACATGCGGGCATGGTACTGGTGCTCGGGCGATGCGGTTTCGGCGCAGTACACATAGGCGAGCCCCATCGCGCCGAAGGCTTCAGCGAACGGGCCGGGCACCGGATGGCAGCGCTTGATGGCGGCAAGGCCGGACACCGGCACGAAGGTGAGGGGATTACCGGCCGAGAAGCGCGCCGGGCGGAACGAGCCAAAGCCAATGTCGGCCGGTGCGAGACCGAGCGCGGCGGCGATCACCACATCGCCAGGTGCGGGGCCGGTCTCGGACGGCAATAGCGGCGCCGCGAAGCGGACGAAGCCGTTATCCGTACCGGCGCGCTCGAGCGTGCAATGCACCGGTCCCACATTCTCCTCCAGCACCATGACGTGACCGGCTGCAGCGCCGTCGCGCAATCCGAGCAGGACCGCCGTCCCGACGGTCGGGTGGCCGGCAAACGGGATTTCCCGCGCCGGCGTGAAGATGCGCAGCCGGGCGCGATGACCGCCCTCTCCGGCCGGCAGCGTGAAGACAGTCTCCGGATGGCCGAACTCGCGGGCGATCGCCTGCATCACCTCGGTGTCGAGGCCTTCGGCGTCGAGCACGACCGCGAGCGGATTGCCGGTGAAGCGGCGGCCGGTGAACACGTCGAGCGTCGCAAAGCGCCGTTGCATGGCACTCTCCCTCAATGGACGGCGCGTTATGCCCGAACCGGACGCGGCTTGCCAGCCGAGGGAAAAGGCCAGCGATCAGAACTTGAGGAGGCCCGCGTCGATCAGCATGCGGCTGAAGCGCCGGTACCCTACTGCTTCATGCCGAGCTTATTGGCCTGGTCGACGAAGCGGTTGGTGTAGGTCTTGGAGAGGTCGATGTTGGCGCGCGCGATCTCCGGCACCGACTGGCTGAACACCGCCAGCACCGCCTCGGCGCCCTTCGGGTCCATGCGGCCGGTGGTGGAGTACATCGGGATCGTATTCTTGAGCGCCGCCAGATAGAGCGCCTTGTCCTGGCCGGTCAGTTCGTCCGGCATCTTCGCCATGATTTCTTCGGGCGTGTGCGAATGGATGAATTTCAGCGTGCCGACGATCGCGTTGGCGAGCGCCTGCGCTTCGCGCTCGTGCTTGGCGATCCAGTCGGCGCGGGTGTAGAGCGAGCCGCCCGGATACTCGCCGCCGAACACGTCGAGCGTGTCCTTCTGGGTGCGGGTGTCGCTGAGGATCGTCAGGTCCTTGAACTTGCCCTGCAGATAGGTGATCGCCGGATCGAGCATGATCGCGGCCTCGACCGTGCCGCGCTCCATGGCGGCGACCGCGGTGGCTTCGAGCCCGATGCCGACGACGCCGATCGAGTTCGGGTCGACGCCGTTCTTGGACAGCATGTATTTCAAAAAGAAATCGGTCGAGGAGCCGGGCGCGCTGACGCCGACCTTCTTGCCGGCCAGATCCTTGATCGACTTGATCGACGCGGTGTGCGCCGGCGACACCACCAGCGCGAAGCCCGGGTAGCGGTCGTAGACCACGATCGCCTGCATGAACTGCTGCTTGGCGGCGAGATTGACGCAATGGTCGAAATAGCCCGACACCACGTCGGCGCTGCCGCCGAGCACGGCGGTGAGCGCCTGCGAGCCGCCCTTGAAGTTGATCAGCTCGACGTCGAGCCCGGCCTTGTCGTACTCGCCGAGCTGCTTCGCCAGCATGGTCGGCAGGTAGCACAGGCAGCCTGCGCCGCCGACCGCGATGCTCACTTTCATCTTGCCTTGCGCGAGCGCCAGCGTCGAGGTCAGCGCCAGCGCGCAGAGCGCGACGAGACCATGGCGGAAAATTCTCATGACGTTTCTCCCAAGGGTCGTTGTTGGGCGCACCATAAGGCAGCCCGCTTTCCCTGCAAAGGCGTGGGCTATGGCGTCCGCCCCGCCGGAACCGCGATCTATTGCGTGGTGGTGACGGATGCGACCGGGCGCCACACCAGCAGCCGGTTCTCGACCAGCGTGACCAGCCAGTCGATCACGATGACGAAGGCCGCCAGCACGAACATGCCGGCGAACACGCCGGCCACGTCGAACACGCCCTCGGCCTGCTGGATGATGTAGCCCAGCCCCGCGGCGGAGCCGAGATACTCTCCCACCACCGCGCCCACCACCGCGAAGCCGACCGAGGTGTGCAGCGAGGAGAACATCCACGACAGCGCGGACGGCCAATAGACGTGACGCATCAGCTGGCGCTCGCTCATGCCGAGCATGCGGGCATTGGCGAGCACGGTCGGGCTCACCTCCTTGACGCCCTGATAGACGTTGAAGAACACGATGAAGAACACCAGCGTGACGCCGAGCGCGACCTTCGAGGCAATGCCGAGCCCGAACCAGAGCGCGAAGATCGGCGCCAGCACCACGCGCGGCAGCGCGTTGAACATCTTCACATACGGGATCGAACACCGCCGCGATCAGCGGCTGGCGCGCAAACCAGAACCCGACCAGCACGCCCGCGACCGAGCCGATCACGAAGGCGAGCACGGCTTCGGTCAGCGTGACCCACAGATGCTTCCAGATCGTGCCCTCGACGAACCATTTGACGATGCGGTTCGCCACGTCGAGCGGCGTCGAGAAGAAGAACGGCGGCAGGAGCTTGACGCCGCCGATCGGCACCGTGGTGAGCACGTGCCAGAGCCCGATCGCGACGACCGCGACCAGGATTTGCAGGATGAGGAGAGTGATGCGGGACATGCCAAGACATTTCCACGTCATGGCCGGGCTTGTCCCGGCCATCCACGTCTTGCCTAAGAAAAGAAGGAAGGCGTGGATGCCCGGCACAAGGCCGGGCATGACGTTGGAAAGAGCGAGTGCTACTGCTTCGAGAAAATGCCGATGATGCCGGCCGCCTGCTTGACCTTGCCGTCGAGCGCCTTGATCAGCTCGTCGCGGGTGAGGCCCGGCTGGAGCGCGTTCGGCTCGAGGTCGGTCGCCATCAGCGTGAAGGTGTAGTGGTGCGGCGGTCCGGGCGGCGTGCACGGGCCGAAATAGTGCGGCAGCTTCATCAGGCTCGAGCCGCCGACATATTTGTCGGTCTGCTTGCTGGCCTCGCCTTCGGCGAAGCCCGTCACCGCCGGCGCGATGCCGTAGGCGACCCAGTGGCTGACGCCACCCGGCGGGCGGCCTTCCGGATCGAACATCAGCAGCGCCAGGCTCTTGGTGCCGGCCGGCAGGTTCGACCAGGACAGTTCGGGCGACACGTTGTCGCCGGTGCAGTTCGGGTTCTGCTTGTTGTTGCCGGCCATCTTGGGTGCGAGCCGCTCGCCGTCCTTGAACGACTTGGACGTGATCGCAAACACGCCCTGCGCGCTCGCGCCCTGAGCGCTGCAAAGCGCCAGCGCAACACCGCCGGCCAGCAACAGACTACGCTTGAGCCACATGAGACTTCCTCCAGTGTGTTTTCATTTATGGGTCGATGGGTTCGCCCGCAGCGAGTGTAGCCGCGTGCGGGAGGGCGGCGCAATCAGCCGCCGCCGGTTTGCGCGTAGCCCTTGAGCACCTCGGCTTTCAGCGTCGCCCAGATTTCACGATGCAGGTCGTGGAATGCGCGCTCGGTCTTGATCTCGGCGATGTCGCGCGGCCGCGGCAGCGCTACGTTCCAGTCGCCGATGATGCGCGCAGCCGGCCCCGCCGACATGATGACGACGCGATCGGACAGCGCGATCGCCTCCTCGAGATCGTGGGTGACGAACAGCACCGCCTTGCGGTCGGCGTTCCACAGGTCGAGCAGGAGGTTGCCCATGATCTGCCGGGTCTGCGCATCGAGCGGGCCGAACGGCTCGTCCATCAGCAGGATTTTTGGATCGCGGATCAGCACCTGGGCGAGCCCGACGCGCTTCCTCTGCCCGCCCGACAGCATGTGCGGATAGCGTTCGCCGAAACCGCCGAGCCCCACCCGTGTCAGCCACGCGTGCGCGTGTTCGCGCGCCTCGCGCTTGGGCGTGCCGGCGGTCTCGAGACCGATGGCGACGTTTTCGAGCGCGGTCTTCCACGGGAAACAGAGCGTCGGCCTGGAAGAGATAGCCGGCCTGACGGTTGAGGCCGGCCAGCGGCGCGCCGAAAATCTCGACGCTGCCCGCCGACGGCGCGATCAGGCCGGCCGCGACATTGAGCAGGGTCGATTTGCCGCAGCCGGTCGGGCCGACGATGGCGACGAACTCGCCGTCAGCGACCGTCAGCGAGGCTTGCTCGACCGCCCGGTAGCTGCCGCCGTCCGCGAGGCGAAACGTGATGTTGACGCCGCCAAGGCTTACCGCCGCACGCGTCTGCCCGGTTGCGGTCATGCCCCTCCCCTGCTCCGCCTTTCTGCAGCGGCGGCTTGTGCCGCGCGGAACCTAGCGGGCTTTGCCGAGGTTGCAAGGGCGAGCGCGGGAGCGCTCCCTAGAGCCCCTTGATCATACCCGCGTCGATCAGCAGCCGGTTGAAGCGGCGCGCTTCGGCCCCGGCGCCGCAGGCGTAGAAGATGCCGCCGCAGCGGGTGAAGATCTTCTTCTGCTCGGCGAACGAGGAATCGAGCGGCACGCCGATCGCATCGAGAATTGCGAGCGGCAGATAGGGCGCGTCGAGCGTATCGAGCGCGGTGGTGAGATCGCGCGGCCTATAGTTGATGGTGTCGATGGCGTAGTAGGTGGTGAAGTAGCGCCGGTCGAACCCTTTCATGCGCTTGGACATGACGGCTTCGTCGAGATTGGGCTCGATGATGTTGTGCGGGAACGCCGGCTCATGATCGCCGTAGCGCAGCAGCAGGAACGGCTCACCCGGGAAGTCGCGGGCCAGGCGCGCGCGGAACGCCGCATAGTCGATCACGCTGCGCGCCTGCCGGCGCAGATATTCGTCGATCTCGGGCGTATTGCCGGGATCGCGCCAGCCGGGCAGGAATTCTTCGCCGCGGTTGCGCTCGAACGGGAAATGATTGGCGGCGAGATAGACGAAGCCGAACATCGGCCCCTTGCCGGTGTCCTCGCGCATGAGGCGCGCGGCGGCGTCGTAGTAGAAGCTGTCGGGCTCGACGGTCTTGGTCCCCATGTCGCGGTAGTCGTAGAACTTCTCGATGCCGGTCGACATCTGGAAGCCCTTGGCGCTCATGAACGCCGACGAGGCCGGATAGAACGAGAAGGTCCGGTAGCCGCAGCGCCGCAGCGCGAGCGGCAGGCCGCGCTCGATGCGGCCCGCCGCCATGCGCGGCAGGAACCAGGCGAAACGGCCGAAGGAGCGCGACGACAACCCGGTGAGCGCGTTGAACTCCGCATACCAGCTTGCGCCGCCGAAACTCTCGACCAGAAGCTTGCGCGCCTTGCCGTCGAACGAACGGAAATGCGAGCCGTAGCCTTCCGGCACCTTGACGCCCGGCGCGACGCGGATGTCGAACGCCGACTCGTCGTGGATCAGGATGACGTGCGGTACCTTCGCGGCCGGATCGCAGACGCCATCGTGGCCGAGTGCCGGACCGGCGGCAGCGACCGCGTCCGATTCGAACAGGCCATGGGTCACGAGTTCGGAGATCGCCGCGACGCCGGAGCGGGAAAATTTCGAGACGTAGTTGTTGGGGGAGAACACCTCCCACCAACCGCGCTCCGAAGCGACCGAAAGACCGGTGACGCCCGCCACGCACGCAACGCATCCGAGCGCGGCGACGCCGCGCCCGACGCGATATGGATCCAACCGCCACAGCAGCACGGCAAGCGGGATCGCCACCAGAACGGCGATCGCAACGTTGCGCAGCAGGTCGGGATAGATCGTGAGCAGGAAGCCGATGGTGCTGAAGTCGATGATCACGATGTCGAGGAAATCGACCGTCATCCAGGTGATGTCGTGCTTGAAGCGCGACAGCAGCACGAGCCCCGCGATCAGCGCCAGCGACAGTCCGGCCGCGAGCGTCGGACGGCGCAGCACCACCAGCCAGAAGCAGTTGAGCAGCCCCCAGGTCAGCAGGAACTGCAGTTGGGCGAGGACATCCTCCTCGGTGAAGAACAGGATCGCGAGCGCGGCGGCGTGCAACGCAAGCACCGGCACCAGGCGCCAGACCGGCTTGGCGAACCACCCGCTCAAGGCCGCAACCGGACTCAAACGACGGATATTTTCGGAAATCGACATCGCCTAACGACCTGCCGGTTGACGCTTTCGGTGATGCGTCACCGTTCTGTTATTTATATGTCATGATCTCGTAACACAGAAAAATTCACAAGTGCTTGAACTTACGCCACAATCAGAACCCCGGGACGAAGCCGGCCGGCCTGTCCACAGCCGCCCGAGGGCGTTAGGCGCCAATTGCCATGGTTGAAACCGCCACCGCGATTGCCTTCCGGGACGTCTCCAAGCGCTATGGCGACGACCGGGCGCCGGTGCTCGACGGCCTGACGCTCGAGGTCGCGCGTGGACAGTTCCTGGCCGTGGTCGGCCAGTCGGGTGCCGGCAAGACGACGCTGCTGCGGCTGATCAACCGGCTCATCGACCCGACCGGCGGCACGGTGCTGGTCGAAGGCGAGGACGTCCGCGGCCTCGACCCGGTCGGGCTGCGCCGGCGCATCGGCTATGTGTTCCAGGGCGTCGGCCTGTTCCCGCACATGACGGTCGGCGAAAACATCGCCATCACGCCGCGGCTGCTCGGCGAGGCGCCGGCCGCCATCGCCGCGCGCGTCGACGACTTGATCGACGTGGTCAGGCTCGATCGCGCGCGCCATCGCGACCGCTTTCCGCATGAGCTGTCGGGCGGCGAGCGCCAGCGCGTCGGTTTCGCCCGCGCGCTCGCCGCCAAGCCCCGCATCATGCTGATGGACGAGCCGTTCGGGGCGCTCGACCCGCTGACGCGCGAGGCGCTGAGCGCCGATTACCGGGCGCTGCATGACCGGCTCGGCCTGACCACCGTCATGATCACCCACGACATGACCGAGGCGCTGCTGCTCGCCGACCGCGTCGCGGTGATGCACGAGGGCCGACTGATCGCCGAGGACACCCCGCAAGGCCTGATGCGCGGCGGCCAGGGCGACTACATCGCCGAACTGATGCAGACGCCGCGCCGACACGCCGAACGCCTGCAGGCGCTGATGGCAGGCGGCGCACGATGACGCTCGACCCACGCATCGCCGAAGCGCTCGCCCGGCTGCCGGATTATCTCGGCGGTCATGTCCTGGTCAGCATCACGGCGCTGGCGCTCGGGCTTGCGGTCAGCCTGCCGCTGGCGCTGCTCGCGGTGCGGCGGCCGGCGCTGCGGCAGGTGCTGCTCGGCTTCGCGAGCGTGGTGCAGACGATCCCGGGGCTCGCGCTGCTGGCGCTGTTCTATCCGCTGCTGCTCGCGCTCGCCGCCGTGTGCGAGCGGTTGTTCGGGTTCGGATTCTCGGCGCTCGGCTTCCTGCCGGCGGTGCTGGCGCTCGCGCTCTATTCCATGCTGCCGGTGCTGCGCAACACCGTGACCGGGCTGACCGGCATCGATCCGGCCATCACCGAGGCGGCGACCGGTGTCGGCATGACGGCGCGGCAATCGCTGCTGATGGTGGAGTTGCCGCTCGCGCTACCGGTGATCATGGCCGGCATCCGCACCGCGGCGGTCTGGGTGATCGGCACCGCGACGCTTGCAACCCCGATCGGGCAGACGTCGCTCGGCAACTACATCTTCACCGGGCTGCAGACCCAGAACTGGGTGTTCGTGGCGTTCGGCTGCGTGGCGGCGGCGGCGCTGGCGCTCGCCGTCGATCAGCTCCTGGCGCTGATGCAGAGTGGCGCGCAGCACCGCAGCCGCACGCGGCTCGCATTGGGCGCGATCGGCCTCGCTGCCGTGACGGCGGTGGCGCTCTTGCCGCAGCTTGCCCGGCCGCAGGCCGCCTATGTGATCGGCGGCAAGACCTTCACCGAGCAATACGTGCTGGCGGCGCTGATCGAGCAGCGCCTCAAGGCGGCCGGCCTGCCGGCATCGCTGCGCGAAGGGCTCGGCTCGAACGTGATCGTCGATGCGCTCGCCGCCAACGAGATCGACGTCTACGTGGACTATACCGGCACCATCTGGGCGAACCTGATGGGCCGCACCGACGTGCCGCCGCGCGCCGAGGTGCTCGCGGGCGTGGCGGCCTGGCTCAAGGCCGAGAAAGGCATCACCGTGCTCGGCGAGCTCGGTTTCGAGAACGCCTATGCTCTAGCCATGTCTCGATCTAGAGCAACCGCGCTCGGTATCCGCTCGATTGCCGATTTGGCGCGGCATTCCGGCACGCTTTCGATCGCCGGCGACTATGAATTCTTCGCGCGGCCGGAATGGGCGGCGATCCGGCCAGGCCTACGGCCTCACTTTCCGCAGCGCAGCGGCAGATGCAGCCCGAATTCATGTATCCGGCAATTGCGAACGGCGAGGTCGACGTCATCACCGCCTACACCAGCGACGGGCAGATCACCAAATACGACCTGGTCGTGCTCGACGACCCGAAGGGCGCCGTGCCGCCCTACGACGCGATCCTGCTGGTCGCGCCGCGGCGCGCGAACGACGCCGCGCTGCGCGACGGCGCTGCAGCCGCTGATCGGAGGCATCAATGTCGAAGCGATGCGCGCCGCCAACCTGAACGCCGCAAGCGGCGGCGCCCAGGCCTCGCCGGACACGGTCGCGAACTGGCTGTGGGAGCAGATGCTGTTGGATCAGATCAAGCGCTGATGATCGTCATGCGTCCATGACGGCGCTCCACCTGGAGCCAGAAACGTCATCGCCCGCTTTCGCGGGCGATGAACCGTCCGTCGCTTTCAGCGCGATCAGTTCCGGCTGCGATCGACCATCGCGCGCTGTTTGATCCACGGCATCATGGCGCGCAGCTTGGCGCCGATCTCCTCGATCGGATGCGCGGCCATCTTGGCGCGCATGGCCTTGAACGAGGTCTGGTTGACGCGGTTCTCCAGCATCCAGTCCTTGGCGAATTTGCCGGTCTGGATGTCGTCGAGAATGCGCTTCATCTCGGCCTTGGTTTCCGGCGTCACCACGCGCGGACCCGAGACGTATTCGCCGTATTCGGCGGTGTTCGACACCGAGTAGTTCATGGTGGCGATGCCGCCCTCGTAGATCAGGTCGACGATCAGCTTCACCTCGTGCACGCACTCGAAATAGGCCATCTCGGGCGCGTAGCCGGCCTCGACCAGCGTCTCGTAGCCGGCCTTCATCAACTCGACGAGGCCGCCGCACAGCACCGATTGCTCGCCGAACAGGTCGGTCTCGCACTCTTCCTTGAAGGTGGTCTCGATGATGCCGGCCCGGCCGCCGCCGATCGCCGCGCCATAGGAGAGCGTCAGATCGTGCGCATTGCCGGACATGTCCTTGTGCACCGCCATCAGCACCGGCACGCCGGCGCCGCGCTGGTACTCGGCGCGCACGGTGTGGCCCGGACCCTTGGGCGCGATCATCATGACGTCGAGGTCGGCGCGCGGCTCGATCAGATTGAAATGGACGTTGAGGCCGTGCGCGAACATCAGCGCCGCGCCCTTCTTCATGTTGCCGGCGAGGCTCTCGCGGTAGATCTCGCCCTGCAGTTCGTCCGGGGTCAGCATCATCATCACGTCCGCCCATTCGGCGGCTTCGGCGACCTCCATCACCTTGAGCTTCTCGCCCTTGGCCTTGGCGACGCCCTGCGAGCCCTTGCGCAGCGCCACCGCGACGTTCTTGACGCCACTGTCGCGCAGATTGAGCGCATGGGCATGGCCCTGGCTGCCATAGCCGATGATGACGACCTTCTTGCCCTTGATCAGGTTAATGTCGGCGTCACGGTCGTAGTAAACACGCATGATTGAAGCCCTTCCCAGCGGTACATCGTAGGCGGCAAAGACGGCATTCGGCGGCGAAAATCAAGCCTCTGAACCGGCGACAGCGTCGAAATGGCCGCGCGCCTTTTCGATCTTCGGCTGGTTGCGGATGGCCCAGCCCGCCAGCGCCGAGATCGGCTCCAGGAGGTCGCGGCCGAGCGCGGTCAGCGCGTAATCGACGCGCGGCGGGATGGTCGGGAACACGGTCCGGGTCACGAGCCCGTCCCGCTCCAGCCCCCGCAGCGTCAGGGTCAGCATGCGCTGCGAGATGCCGCCGATGGCGCGGCGCAGCTCGTTGAAGCGCCTGGGGCCGTCGCCGAGCCGCGTCACCACCAGCACCGACCACTTGTCGCCGATGCGGGCCAGCACGTCGCTGACCGCGCGGCAGTCGCCAGGCAAATGGGTGTGTCTTGGTTTCATGGATGTGCCTTCTTGCGCATTCGGCGGATGGTCACCTACCTAGCCTAGGTAACAATTGGTAACTTAGGAACGAAACCATGCCAAATCAAACCCTCGCCGTCATCGTCGGCAGCAACCGCCGGGAATCGATCAACCTGAAGCTCGCGCAGGCGCTCGCCAAGCTCGCGGAGCCGCATTTCGCGGTCAATTTCGTCCGGATCGACGACCTGCCGATGTACAACCAGGACCACGAAACGCCGCTGCCGCCTGCGGTCGCGCGCTTCAAGGGCGAGATTGCGCGCGCCGACGCCGTCCTGTTCGTCACGCCCGAGCACAACCGCTCGATCCCGGCCGTGCTGAAGAACGCGATCGACTGGGGCGCGCGGCCCTATGGGCAGAGCTCATGGCCGCAGAAGCCCGCCATGGTGACCGGCACCTCGCAGGGCGCGATCGGCACAGCGATCGCCCAGCAGCACCTGCGCTATCTCCTCGGCGTTCTCGGTGCGGTCGTCCTCGGCGGCGAAGCCTACATCACCTTCAAGCCCGGGCTGATCGACGGCGAGGGCCGCATCGCCGACGAGAGCACGCGCAAATTCCTGCAAGGCTTCATCGACCAGTTCGCCACGCTCGCGGCGCGGCTGTCGCCGAAGCTCGCACGCTCGGCCGCCTAGCGGCCGACCTACGGCCGCTCGCCCATCCCCTCGGGCCCGCGGCTGATCGCCACGATGCCGGTGCGCGAGACCTCGACCAGGCCGAGCGGCAGCATCAGCGCGACGAAGCTCTCGATCTTGTCGCTCGCGCCGGTGATTTCGAACACGAAGCTCTCGGTCGAGGCGTCGATGACGCGGGCGCGGAAGGCGTCGGCAAGCCGCAGCGCCTCCATGCGGTGCTCGCCCTTGCCGCGCACCTTCACCATGGCGAGCTCGCGCTCGATGTGCGGGCCGAGCACGGTCATGTCGACCACGCGATGCACCGGCACCAGCCGGTCGAGCTGGTTCTTGATCTGCTCGATCACCATCGGCGTGCCGCGCGTCACGATGGTGATGCGCGAGAGATGCTTCTCGTGCTCGGTCTCCGAGACGGTGAGCGAATCGATATTGTAGCCGCGGCCGGAGAACAGGCCGATGACGCGCGCCAGCACGCCCGGCTCGTTGTCGACCAGCACCGACAGGGTGTGGGTCTCGACCCGCTCCGAGATATGGGCGGCGGGATAGTGGCTGGTGCTGGGGCTTGCGGTGGTGTTCACGATGCCTTGCTCCGTGACCCTCTCCCCTTGTGGGAGAGGGCAGCGCCGATCGACGTGAGGCGCGGGCGAAGGGTCGCGTGCTGACGTGGCGGCTGCGGAACCCTCACGCGGCCTCGTGCTTCGCGCTCGCCACCCTCTCGCCACAAGGGGAGACGGGTTCCGCAGCATGAGTGCGAGAAATCACACCATCACCTTGCCTTCTTCGGTGATGGCGTCGTCGACACTCTCGCCGGTGTCGCCCAGGATCATCTCGTTGTGGGCGCGCCCGGACGGGATCATCGGGAAGCAGTTCTCGGCCGGATCGACCACGCAGTCGAAGATCACCGGCTTCTTGACGTCGATCATCTCCTTGATCGCCGCGTCGAGCTCGGACGGCTTGTCGCAGCGGATGCCGTGCGCGTGATAGGCCTCGGCGAGCCGCACGAAATCGGGCAGCGAGTGCGAATAGCTCTCCGCATAGCGCCCGCCGTGCAGCAGTTCCTGCCACTGCCGCACCATCCCCATGTACTGGTTGTTGAGGATGAAGATCTTGATCGGCAGCCGGTACTGCACCGCCGTCGATATCTCCTGCATGGTCATCTGCACCGAGGCTTCGCCGGCGATGTCGATGACCAGCGAATTCGGGTGCGCGAGCTGCACGCCGACCGCAGCCGGCAGCCCATAGCCCATGGTGCCGAGCCCGCCCGAGGTCATCCAGCGGTTGGGCTCCTGGAAGCCATAGAACTGCGCCGCCCACATCTGGTGCTGGCCGACCTCGGTCGTGATGTAGGTGTCGCGATCCTTGGTCAGCGCGTACAGCCGTTCGATGGCGTATTGCGGCTTGATCACGTCCTTCGAAGCCCGGTAGGCGAGCGATTTGCGCGCGCGCCACTTCTCGATCTGCTTCCACCAGGCTTCGAGCGCCTTCTTGTCGGTCTGCACGGAGGACGCGCGCCAGAGCCGCAGCATGTCTTCGAGCACGTGCGCGCAGTCGCCGATGATCGGCAGGTCGACCTTGACGTTCTTGTTGATCGAGGAAGCGTCGATGTCGACATGGATCTTCTTCGAGCCGGGCGAGAACGCGTCGAGCCGACCGGTGATGCGGTCGTCGAAGCGCGCGCCGATGCAGATCATCACGTCGCAGTCGTGCATCGCCCAGTTCGCCTCCCAGGTGCCGTGCATGCCGAGCATGCCCAGCCACTGCGGGTCGGCGGCCTGGAACGCGCCGAGGCCCATCAGCGTCGAGGTGATCGGGAAGCCCGTGAGCTTGACCAGTTCGCGCAGCAGCTGGCTCGCCTCCGGACCCGAATTGATGATGCCGCCGCCGGTGTAGAACAGCGGCCGCTTGGCGTGGCGCATCAGCTCGATCGCGGCCGCGATCTTGGCGAGATCGCCCTTGACCTTCGGCTGATAGCCCTTGTGTGCGAACTGCCGCGGCTTGGAATAGATGCCCTTGGCGAACTGGATGTCCTTCGGGATGTCGACCACCACCGGACCCGGGCGTCCGCTCTTGGCGATGTGGAACGCCTCGTGCAGCGCGTTCGGCAGGTCCTCGATGCGTTTCACCAGATAATTGTGCTTGGTGCACGGCCGGGTGATGCCGACGGTGTCGCATTCCTGGAAGGCGTCGTTGCCGATCAGATGCGTCGGCACCTGCCCGGTGATGACCACGAGCGGGATCGAGTCGCACAGCGCGTCGGTGAGCCCGGTGACCGCATTGGTGGCGCCGGGGCCGGACGTGACCAGCACGCAGCCGACCTTGCCGGTCGAGCGGGCATAGCCTTCGGCCGCGTGCACGGCGCCCTGCTCGTGGCGGACCAGGATGTGCTGCACCCGGTTCGACTGCTGGAACAGCGCGTCATAGATCGGCAGCACCGCGCCGCCCGGATAGCCGAACAGGTGCTGCACGCCTTGGTCGGCGAGCGCCTCGATCACCATCTCGGCGCCGCTCATTTCCTTGCTCATGGTCCGCTCCACTCAGGCCGCTTCGTCGCAACACCCAGAATCAAAAAGGGCCACGAAGGGCCCTGACTGCACACCGCCACTCGCAGATGGCCTCAGCCACCCCCGGCGGTGTGCTTCCGTACGATTACGAGCAGCTCGGTAATAAAGTTGCGCACGCGCGCACCCTTTCGTCATTTCGTTGCGAGGATTTATATGCGCCGCAAAAGGTGCCGTCAAGCCCGGGACTCACGAGAAACGGCTCAAAAACGCGAGATTCCTGACGCGGAGTTGATTTCAGGCGGGCATGATGTGGTTTGCCAGGCGGCACCGGGCCTGTCACAGCCTTTGCCGGAACGTTGGGAGCCGATCGTTGCCATTCCTGCGTGAACGCGCCGGGCGCTGGTCGCCGGTCAAGATCGCGGCCTTCGTGGCTGCGATCCTGCCGGCCTGCTGGATCGCCTACCAGGCCTGGATGGGCGACCTCGGCGCGCGGCCCGTCACCGAGGCGATCCATCAGGCCGGCGACTGGGCGCTGCGGTTTCTGCTCCTCACCCTCGCCATCACCCCGGCGCAGCGCATCCTGAACTATCCGCGCATCGTCCTGGCGCGGCGCACGCTCGGCGTGGCGTCGGCCTGCTACGCGCTGCTGCATCTGTCGCTCTACGTCCTCGACCAGCGCTTCAACCTGTTCAAGGTCGCGAGCGAGATCGTGCTGCGCATCTATCTGCTGATCGGGGCGATCGGGCTGATCGGCCTGATCGCGCTGGCCTCGACCTCGACCGACGCCGCCATCCGCCGGCTCGGCTCGCAGCGCTGGAACGCGCTGCACCGCATCGTCTACGGCATCGCAGTGCTCGGCTCGGTGCACTTCTTCATGCAGTCGAAGGTCGACACCTGGGAGCCGGTGCTGATGACCGGCTTCCTGATCTGGCTGCTCGCCTATCGGGTGCTCTACCGGCGGCTCGGCACCGTCACGCCGGCGCATCTGCTCATGCTGACAATCGCCACTACGCTGGTGACCGCGTTCGGCGAGGCGACCCTCTACATGTTCACCAGTGGCGTGAATGCCACGGTCCTGCTGCTCTCGCATTTCGATCCCGAGATGGACATACGGCCGGCCTGGTGGGTGCTGGCGACGGGGCTCGTGGCGAGCGCGCTTGGATACTGGCGGTACAAGCCGGCGCGTCAGCGTCCGAGCGCGCGCAGTATCTCGCCGAGCGCGTTGTCGGGCGCGACCCAGGTCCAATCCGGCAGTTGATTGCGGAACCAGGTGGCCTGCCGCTTGGTGTAGCGGCGCGTGTCGCGCTTGCCGCCTTCGGCCGCTTCAGAAAGCGATATCTCCCCGGCGAGATGGCGCATCAGCCACGGCACGCCATGCGCCTTCATCGCCGGCAGCAAGGGATCGAGGTTGCGGCGGCGCAGCGCCTCGACTTCGTCGAGCGCACCGGCGGCCAGCATGCGGTCGAACCGCTCATTGATCCGGCGATAGAGCTCTTCGCGCTCGGGATTGAGGAAGATCCGGACCGCGCTCGCGGGATCGAGCACCGGCTTCATCCCCTCCCCGTGCCAGTCGCCGATCGGGCGGCCGGTCGCGAGCACCACCTCGAGCGCGCGGGCGATCCGCGAGCGGTCGCCCGGCATCAGCCGCTGCGCGGAGGCGGGATCGCGACGCGCAAGTTCGGCATGAAGCGGCGCGACGCCCTCGGTCTTGAGCCGCTCGCGTACCGCGGCGCGGATGTCCGGCGGGACCGGCGGAATGGCCGCAAGACCCTGCGTCAGTGTCTTGAAGTAGAGACCGGTGCCGCCGACCAGGATCGGCAGCCGCCCTGCCCCGTGCAACTCGCGCCAGAACGGCGCCCGCGTCGACGCACCAGCGGCCGACCGAATAGTTCTCCGCCGCGTCGACGTGGCCGTAGAGAAGGTGCGGTACCGCCGCCTCCTCGACCGCGGTCGGACGCGCGGTGATGATGCGCAGATCGCGATAGACCTGCATGGAATCGGCATTGACGACGGTGCCGCCGAGCCGTTCGGCAAGCGCGAGCGCCAGCGCCGACTTGCCGCTGGCGGTCGGGCCTGCGATAAGCACCGCCCGTTTTGTCGCTGCCTGAGGGGTCATCCCAAGACCTTACATGACCTTCGTCGCAACCCTGATCTCCAATCCCGCGCAGCCCGCGCTTGACGAGCGCACTCTCGCGCGTGCGCGCTCCTCGCTGGCCGACGCCGGCGCACCGGTCTGGCTCGATCCCGGCATCGCCGCCGACCTTCCCTTTACCGCGCCATCAGGAAACGACCACCGGGCACTCGCCGAGCGCGTGCGCGAGGCGCTGGCAGGCGCGCCGATCGACGTGGTCGTGCAGCCAACCGGGCGCCGGCGCAAGCGGCTGTTCCTCGCCGACATGGACTCGACCATGATCGGGCAGGAGTGCATTGACGAGCTCGCCGATTTCGCCGGGCTCAAGGCCCATGTCGCGGCCATCACCGAGCGCGCCATGCGCGGCGAGATCGCCTTTGCGCCCGCGCTGCGCGAGCGCGTGGCGCTGCTCAAGGGCCTGTCCGCCTCGGTGGTCGACGAGGTGATCGCCCATCGCATCGCGCTCACGCCCGGCGCGCGTACGCTGGTCGCCACCATGCGCGCGCACGGCACCCATACCTGCCTGGTCACCGGCGGCTTCACGCTGTTCTCGCAGAAGATCGCCGCCATGATCGGCTTCGACGAGAGCCGCGCCAACACGCTCGCTCTCGATGGCGACGGCAAGCTCACCGGCGAGGTCGTCGAGCCGATCTTCGGCCGCGACGGCAAGCTCGAAACGTTGCGCGCGCTCACGGCGCGGCTCGGGCTCGATCCCGAAGAAACGCTCGCCACCGGCGACGGCGCCAACGACATCGCGATGATCGAGGCGGCGGGGCTCGGCGTCGCCTTCCACGCCAAGCCGAAGGTGGCGGAAGCCGCCGCCGCACGCATCGACCATGGCGACCTGACCGCGCTGCTCTACCTGCAAGGGTATCGGCGCGCGGATTTCGTCACGCCCGACCGATAAGCGCGCAGATCAAGTATTACGCCAGCCAAAACATTTGTGGCGCCCGCAGGCGCCACAAATCTCTTGCGTCGAGGAAAGGCCGCGATCACTGCAGCGACAGCACCACGAAGTGGTTGTTGCCGTCGGCCTTGGTGACGAACAGCATGACGAGCTTCTTGCCTTCCTTCTTGAGCTGATCGAGCCGCGCCTGCATGGCGTCGACCGTATCGACCGGCTCGCTCTGGACCTCGACGATCACGTCGCCGGGCGCAAGCCGCTTTTCGGCCGCCACCGAACTGGCGTCGACGCCACTGATCACGACACCCTTTACGCCGTCCTTGATCTTGAACTTCTTGCGCGCGTCGTCGGACATGTTGGTCAGCTCGAGCCCGAGCGACTTCTTGACCACCGAGGGGGTCGGAACCGAGTCGGGCTTGGCGGCGGCCAGCGTGGGCTTCTCGCCATCCTCAAGCCGGCCGAGCGTAACCGTCTTGATCTCCTCTTTGCCTTTGCGGATGACGACCACCGGTACTTCCTTGCCGACCGGCGCATCGGCCACCACGCGCGGCAGATCGCGCGACTCCTTGATGTCCTTGCCGTCGAACTTGACGATCACGTCGCCCGGCTCGATGCCGGCGGGCTTCGCCGGCCCCTTCTCGTCGACCACCGCGACCAGCGCGCCACGCGCTGGTTTGATGTTGAGGCTTTCGGCGATCTCGTCGGTGACCTGCTGGATGCGCACGCCAAGCCAGCCGCGGCGGGTCTCGCCGAACTGCTTCAGTTGATCGATGACCGGCAGCGCGGTCTTCGACGGCACCGAGAAGCCGATACCGATCGAGCCGCCGGACGGCGAGATGATCGCGGTATTGATCCCGACCACTTCGCCGTCAAGGTTGAACAACGGCCCACCGGAATTCCCGCGATTGATGGATGCATCGGTCTGGATGTAGTTGTCGTACGGACCGGACTGAATATCGCGATTGCGTGCCGAGACGATGCCGGCGGTGACCGTGCCGCCCAGGCTGAACGGATTGCCGATCGCAACCACCCATTCGCCGAGCCGGAGTTTTTCGGAGTCGCCGAATTTCACCGCCTTGAGCGGCTTGTCGCTCTTCACCCGCAGCAGCGCGATGTCGACCTTCTGATCCTTGCCGATCAGCTCCGCCTTGAGCCTCGTGCCGTCATTGAAGATGACGGTGATCTCGTCGGCGTCGGCAATCACGTGATTGTTGGTCACGACGATGCCGGACGGATCGATGACGAAGCCGGAGCCGAGCGAATTCACGCGGCGCGGACCGGGATTGCGGTTCTGGTTGTCGCCCTGGCCACGGCGATTGAAGAAATCGCGGAACAGCTCATCGAGCTGCGGATCGCCGGGCATCTG
Organism: uncultured Alphaproteobacteria bacterium; assembly: GCA_963749815.1. Classification (GTDB taxonomy): domain Bacteria; phylum Pseudomonadota; class Alphaproteobacteria; order Rhizobiales; family Xanthobacteraceae; genus VAZQ01. Next base: position 113,580 of record CAVVON010000009.1, read on the forward strand.
TGGCGTCGGAGTATTGTTCTTCGCCTCGACCTTCTGCGAGGTCGAAATATTCACCACCGCGTCGATGACCTTTTCGGCGACGTCGGCGATGCTCTCGGGGCCGCGCGCGCTCGATGGACTGGTGAGCGCCGGCAGAACGAGCACCGCGGTGGCGAGTGCCGCAAACGCAGGCTGGCGGGCGTGCCGCGCCAGTTGGGCGAGAGTGCCGAGCATGGACATCTGACTCCTGGGAGGTTGTAAGCGAGACACTGCCCCCCGCCGCATGGGGACGCAAGGGGCGTTCTCAACAGACGAAATTAGGCCTCAGAATGGGGCGGAATTGGGACCGGAGCGCCGGCCGGCGGCATTGTGAACGACGCCTTGCGCGGTAGCCGAATCGTCCGCACGAGCCTTGCGGGATATGAACGCTAGCCGCGCACCAGCCAGATCAGGATGACGCCGAGCACGGCGGACACGAGCCCGGCGATCCGCAGCGACGTTTCCGGGCTCTCCAGCGCGCTGGCGGCGAGCCGTTTCGCGACCCCCGGAAAGGCCGCGAACAGCAGCCCCTCGATGACAAACACCAGACCGAGAGCCACGACGAATTCGGTCATCTTCCCTCAACCGGCATCCCAAAGCCGTCAAGGCTGTTTCGGCTGCGTGGGGTCTCGCTTGCCTGAGGGATCGACGAAGAAGCGGAAGAACTCCGAATCGGGCTTGAGCAACATGCGCGTATCGGTCGACTTCAAGCCCGCCTCGTAGGCCTGCATCGAGCGATAGAACGCAAAGAAATCCCGGTCCTGATTGAACGCATCGGCGTAGATGCGGTTGCGCTCGGCGTCGCCTTCGCCGCGCGTCTTCTCGCCCGTCGACTGCGCGTCGGCCAGCAGCACGGTGACATCACGATCGGCCTTGGCGCGGATCTCCTGAGCACGCTGACTGCCCTGGGCGCGGAACTCGGCCGCCTCCCGCTGACGCTCGGTCTGCATGCGCTGGTAGACCGCCTGGCTGTTCTGCTCCGGCAGGTCGGCGCGCCGGATGCGAACGTCGACGACGCTGATGCCGAACGCCTGGGCTTCGTTGTCGAGTTGCTCGCGCACCCGCGCCATCAGCTGCTCGCGCTGATCGCGCACCACCTGGGTGAGCGTCGACTCGCCGAGCACGCGCCGCAGCGCCGAGTTGAGCAGGGTCGAGAGCCGCGAATTGGCGCCTTCCACCGAGCCGACCGATTGATAGAACTTCAGCGGCTCAACGATCTTGTACCGCGCGAAGGCATCGACCACGAGCCGCTTCTGGTCGGAGGCGATCACCTCCTGCGCGGGGTTCTCGAGATCGAGGATGCGCTTGTCGATATGGATGACGCTGTCGATGAGCGGAATCTTGAAGTTCAGGCCCGGCTCGGTGACCACGCGTATGGGCTCGCCGAGCCGCACCACCAGCGCCTGACGGGTCTGGTAGACCGTGAACAGACTGCCGTAACCGACGATCAGCGCCATGATGACGAGCGCGAGGACGATACCGCCTGCAAGACCGAGTTTCATCGCTGCGCTCCCGGCTGGGTTTGGGTCTGCGGACGTCGCAATTGCTCGAGCGGCAGGTACGGCACCACGCCGCCACCCGGCCCTCCCGACTGGTCGATGATGATCTTGTCGGTGCCGCCGAACAGGCGCTCCATGGTTTCGAGATACATGCGCTGGCGGGTGACCTCCGGCGCCTTCTTGTACTGGTCATAGACCTGGAGGAAGCGCGAGGTGGCGCCCTTCGCCTCGGCCACGGTCTGCTCGCGGTAGGCTTCGGCCGCCTGGGTGATCTGGGCGGCGCGGCCGCGCGCCTCCGGGACCACGCGGTTGGCGTAGGTCTGCGCCTCGTTCTGCGCGCGCTCGAGGTCGGCGCGCGCCGCCTGCACGTCGCGGAACGCGTCGATCACCTGCGCCGGCGGATCGACCTTCTGCAACTGCACCTGCGTGATCTGGATGCCGGAGCCGTACTCGTCGAGCACCTTCTGCATCAGCTCCTGCACGGCGGTTTCGATGCCTTGCCGCGCGCCGGTGAGGATCGGCTGGATGTTCGAGCGGCCGACGATCTCGCGCATGGCGCTTTCGGCCACCGCCTTCACGGTGCCCTCCGGCTGCTGGATGTTGAACAGATAGGCGCTGGCGCCGTTCGGCTTGACCAGCCAGAACACCGAGAAGTCGACGTCGACGATATTTTCGTCGCCGGTCAGCATCAGGCTTTCTTCCGGCACGTCGCGCACGGTGGTGCCGCGGCGCGGGTCCTCGACCAGCCGCATGCCGATATCGATGCGGTTGACGCGCGTCACCTTCGGCGTCAGCACGCTCTCGACCGGATACGGCAGGTGATAGTTGAGGCCGGGCTTGGCGTCGCGCACGTATTTGCCGAAGCGCAGCACCACGCCGAGTTCATCGGGATCGACCCGGAAGAAGCCGGAGAAGCCCCAGATCGCGATCGCCGCGAGCAGAATCAGCACAATGCCGCGGCCGCCGAGATTGCCGCCCGGCAGCACGGTGCGCAGCTTGTCCTGGCTGCGGCGCAGAAACTCCTCGAGATCGGGTGGCGTCGGGCCGGAACGCTGCGGCCCCGAGCCCCACGGGCCCTTGCCGCCACCTCCGCCGCTACCGCTGCCACCGCCGCCTGATCCCCAGGGGCCTCCGCCGCCGCCCTGATTGCTCCATGGCATGCGCTATCTCCTCGCTCGCCCGGCTCAAGGCCGGCGGGACTGTTTCAATTTGGAGGGGGTTATAGGGGAGGCCCGATGGCGTTACAACGCACCTGACAGGCGTGCGGCGCGGCGGCGCATGGCCTTGACATGCCTTATTGCGCAACCGCTGGCCCTTCGGGCGCGCGCCGGTAGACCAGAGCGGTAAAGCCCGCGTCGTCGCCCGGCCCGGCCGGATGTTCGCTGCGCTCGACCTGCGTCCATGCGACAGGATCGATCGCCGGAAAGGTCGTGTCGCCGGCCGGGCGCAAATGCACCTGCGAGATCACCAGGCGCTCCGCACAGGCCATGGTCTGACGGTAGATGTCCGCGCCCCCGATCACCGCGATCGCATCGGCGCCGCGCCGCAACGCATCGCCGCGCGCGGCCGTCAGCGCCGCCTCGACGCTCGGCGCAACGACGATGCCCGCCGCCGCGAATCGCGGATCGCGGCTCACCACGATGTTGGTGCGGCCCTTGAGCGGCGAACCGATCGAGAGATAGGTCTTGCGCCCCATCACCACCGGCTTGCCCATCGTGACGCTGCGGAAATGCGCCATCTCGGATTTGAGCCGCCAGGGCATGCGGCCGCCATCCCCGATCACGCCGTTATCGGCGACTGCGGCGACCAGCACGATCGGAACGGCAGCGGCGGGCCCCGCTTGCTGCGGCGACATCGTCATGCCCGGTCGATCGAGGCCTTGAACTCGGCGAGCGACTGTAGCTCGGCGCCATTGTAGCCGCTGCTCTTGTGGTAGATGCTGGAATAGAAATCGCAGTCGCGGCAGACCGGCCGCAGCTCGCCGCGCTGCTGCTCCTCGATCAGGTTCATGTAGGCCGGGTTGCGCGACGAAATGATCTCGCGCAGCGGCGCCTTCGTTGCGTCGCCGAGCTGCAGCGTGGCGCCGGTGTCGCGCGCGGCGCAGCCGTTGACGATGCCGGTCGCCATGACCTGCACCGAGGTGAACAGCCGCACGCAGGCGCCGTTCTTGTAGATCAGATCGGGCGCGCTCACCTCGATCGGAACGCCCTTGACGTCGTCCTGGGTGATGTAGCCGCCCCAGTTGTTGTAGAGCCCTTTGGTCGCCTTGGCGCTGGCGCCCGCCTTCTTGAACTTCTCGATCACGTCGAGCAATTCGCTCTTGCGGCCGCGCAGCGACTTCGCGCCGGGATGAATGGCGAAATGCACCGGAATTTTCATCCCGCGCGTCACCGTGAACAGGTGCTCGATGTTCTCGACCAGCCGGTAATAGAGCTTGTCGTTCATGCGGGTGATCAGCTTGAAGGTCACGAGGTCATGGCCATAGACGCTGATGCCGACGCCGGTGAGCTTCTTCAGGCGCACCAGGCGCGCGATGTCCTGCGGCCGCGGCACGGTAAAATTGGTATAGAAGCCGTAGCTGCGCACGCCGGCGCTGCGCTCGAGCAGATCGAGCTTGTCGAACAGGCCGCGGTCCATGAACACGTCGCCGGTGCAGGGCGTGAGGTCGAACTCCTCGTAGCCGAGTTCCAGCGCCTGCCTGACGCAGCTCTCGAACAGCTCCCCCGGCATCGTCACCTTGGGCGTGAGCTTCTTGCCGTAGGCGCAGAAGCAGCAGTCGAGATTGCACACCGCCGAGGTCTCGATGTGCAGCACCTTGTGATGGCGCGGAATGAATTCACGCCCTCTGCGCCGATTGATGTTGATCGATACCGCGTTGCGGAGATTGCGGACCGATTTGATGAAAAGCTGCGGAGTCATGAATATACCGGCCGCGATGCGACGAAGGTTCCCGAATTGGCAGAGTTCACGGCATCGAGACGGCGGCAAAACCGTCTGGCGTCCATGCGCCGGCCCCTGTTTGCAGTGTAGCAACTCCGAGCCGGCACAAGCAATGTCGGCCTTTCGCCGGCAAGGCAGCAAGAATCCCCCGCAATGCCGTGGGTCAGGTCGCCACCTTGGCCGGAATGTGCGGATGGGCCTGGTAATTCTCGAACGAGAAATCCTCGAACCGGTAGTCGAAGATCGTCGGCGGCCGCGTCTTGATGACGAGCCGCGGCAGGGCAAACGGGGCGCGCGACAACTGCAGACGCGCCTGTTCCAGATGGTTGACATAGAGGTGGCAGTCGCCGCCGGTCCAAATGAACTCGCCGGCCGCAAGCCCCGTCTGCTCCGCAACAAGATGCGTGAGCAGCGCATATGAGGCGATGTTGAACGGCACGCCGAGAAAGACGTCGGCGGAACGCTGGTAGAGCTGACAGGACAGCCTGCCGTTGGCGACATAGAACTGGAACAGGCAGTGGCAGGGCGGCAGCGCCATCTTGTCGACGTCGGCCGGGTTCCAGGCGGTGACGATCAGCCGCCGCGAATCCGGATTGCGGCGGATCGCCTCGATCACGTTGGCGATCTGGTCGATGGCGTCGCCGTCGGGCCTGGGCCACGAGCGCCATTGATGGCCGTAGACCGGGCCGAGTTCCCCCTGCGCGTCCGCCCATTCGTCCCAGATCGTGACACCGTGCTCGTTGAGATATTTGACGTTGGTGTCGCCGCTCAGGAACCACAGCAGCTCGTACACGATCGACTTGAGGTGCAGCTTCTTGGTGGTGAGCAGCGGAAAGCCCGCGCCGAGATCGAAGCGCATCTGGTGGCCGAACACCGACAGCGTGCCGGTACCGGTGCGGTCGTGCTTCTCCGCACCGTCGGCGAGAATTCGCTCCATCAGATCGTGATACTGGTGCATCGGGCGTCTCGGGGCGCGGCGACTCGGGGTTCCGCGCAAGCTTAGCGCCACCGGCTGGGTTCGCGAAGACGCTGGCTTCAGCCGTCCCCGCTTTGCAAAGCGCCGCCGAATGCGAAGCTGCCACTGCCATCCACCGGCGCGCACGAGTCGTGCCGCCACAAACGAAGCCGCGCGGCATCGCTGCCGCGCGGTTGAGCAATAGTCGGCTGCAGCCTGGCTATTCGACGAAAACTTCGTCGCGGCGGCGGCGGATATTCGGCAGCGCGGCGAAGACCAGCATCAGGAACGCGACCGACAGCAGTCCGGGCGAGATGCAGCCCTTGCCGTTGATCGTCCAACCGACGGTCGGATCGTTGACGATACACCGGTTGAAGAAGGTCATCGCGTCGCCACGCGCGATCAGCATGGCGCGGCGCAGGTTTTCTTCCATCAGCGGTCCGAGCACGAAACCGAGCAGCAGCGGCGCCGGCTCGAAGTCGTGCTTGATCAGCCAGTAGCCGAATATGCCGAACAGTGCCGAGATCACCACGTCGGTCGGCGAGTTGTTGATCGAATAGATGCCGATGCAGCAGAACACGATGATCGACGGGAACAGCAGCCGGTACGGCACCCGCAGCAGCGTCACCCACAGCCCGACGAGCGGCAGGTTGATGATGACCAGCATCAGGTTGCCGATCCACATCGAGGAGATCATGCCCCAGAACAGCTCGGGCTGCTTGGTCATCACCTGCGGGCCCGGCACGATGCCGTGGATGGTCATGGCGCCGACCATCAGCGCCATCACGGCGTTCGGCGGGATGCCGAGCGTGAGCAGCGGGATGAACGCGGTCTGCGCCGCGGCGTTATTGGCGCTTTCCGGCGCCGCAACGCCCTGGATCGCGCCATTGCCGAAGCGGCTCGGGTCCTTGGCGATCTTTTTCTCGAAGGTGTAGGCCGCAAACGACGCGATCACCGCGCCGCCGCCCGGCAGGATGCCGAGGATCGATCCGAGGATCGTGCCGCGCGCGATCGCGCCGGACGAGTTGATCAGGTCCTGACGCGTCGGCATCAGGCCGGTGACCTTGGTCTTGAGGATGTCGCGGCTTTCCTCCGGCAATTCGAGATTGCGGATGATTTCCGCAAAGCCGAACACGCCCATCGCGACGTTGGTGAAGCCGATGCCGTCGGCAAGCTCGGCGATGTCGAAGGTCATGCGGCCCGCGCCGGTTTCGAGGTCGGAACCGACCATCGACATCAGCAGGCCCAGGATCACCATGGCGACGGCCTTGATCACCGAGCCCTTCGCCAGCACGACCGCGAAGATCAGGCCGAGCACCATCAGCGAGAAATATTCGGCCGGGCCGAACAGCAGCGCGATGCTGGTCAGCGGCGCGCCGAGCGCGGCAACCAGCACGGTCGACACGCAGCCGGCGAAGAACGAACCGATCGCCGCGATCGCCAATGCGGCGCCCGCTCTGCCCTGCCGCGCCATCTGGTGGCCGTCGAGACAGGTGATGACCGACGTCGCTTCGCCCGGGATGTTGACCAGCACCGAGGTGGTCGAGCCGCCGTACTGCGCACCGTAGTAGATGCCCGCGAGCATGATCAGCGCGCCGACCGGCGGCAGGCCGAACGTGATCGGCAAGAGCATCGCGATGGTGGCGACGGTGCCGATGCCGGGCAGAACGCCGACCAGCGTGCCGACCAGCGCGCCGAGCAGACAGAACACCACATTCATCGGAATGGGGATGGGGATGCCCCAGACGTTGTACCAGACGAAGGTGAATACGACGCCAAAGCCTTGGGCGAGGTTCCCGAGAAGTTCAGACATGACGACCTCAGCTCGAAAGACGTTCAGACGGCAGACGACCAGCCAATCAAAGGCCGAGCAGCTTCTGGATCAGAATTGCACCGTTCTTGAAGAGGTCCGCGAACTGGTTGAACAGGAGCGTTCCCGCGTTCGATTGCGGCCACAGCTGAAACGGCAGGTTCAGCAAGATGACGAACAGCAGCCAGCAGAACGCCGTCATCGCCACGCCCGCGATGATAGCTTCCACCCACCGCATTTCCTTCGAGCCCATGATCGAGATCAGGAAGGCGAGGAAGGTCGCGAGCATCAATCCGAACGGCCGGATCAGCGCTGCGAACAGCAGGATCGCGACGATGACGAACGACGGGCCGCGGATCCGGTATTTTTCGATCGCCGGGCCTTCGGTGAAGGCGCCGATCACCGCCACCCCCGCGCCGAGCGCGGCAAGCAGGATCGCGAACAGCCTTGGCGCCGTCCCCGGACCGAACGCAAATCCGCGCTGACCCGGCAGTTCGGACGAAGCGACGATCGCGAAAATCGCGATTTCGACGAGCGCGAGGCCGCCGTAGAGATCGCGGGGATTGCGGACCGGTACCAGCCCGGCGGCGATCGCGACGCCGACCACGGCGATCACAATCGACATCAGGCGCGGCACTGTGGGACTGGAAACCAGGAACGTGCAGGCCAGCAGGAAAAGCGCAACGATGGCGATAATGAAACCGCCCAAGAAGTGGTCAGTATGGAAGCCGAAACCCGATTGCGTCCCCTTCGGGGACGGACTTACGCCCTCTGACATGTTCCCTCCGCCACTGCCCCGCAACGCGCGCGCCCGAAACCTTCCCGTTCCGTTAGCACGAGCCCTTCCCGTAGCACACCCCAGTGGGCGACGGGAAGCAACAACTGGAATCAGAAAATACCCGCCAGGGCGGTGATTGCGGCTGCGGCAAAAATCCACAGCGGGTTCAGCCGGGTCGCATAGGTCAATGCGGCGGTGGCGACGATTAGCCCGGCCGCCGCCCAATTCTGCGCCGTCGTCCAGGCCACCACGAATGCGCTGGCGAAGATCAACCCGATGGAGATGGGCAGCAGGCCGGCCTGGATCGCCACCCGCCAGGGCGCGTCCTTGAAACGTTCCCATACCCGGCCGATGTAGAAGGCGAAAACGCAGGTCGGGCCGCACATGGCCAGGGTTGCAACCAGCCCCCCCGACACGCCCGCGACGTGGTAGCCGATCAGCGCGACGATGATGACATTCGGCCCCGGCGTTACCTGGGCGAGCGCGAAGATGTCGGTGAACTGCCGGTCCGTCATCCAATGCTCGACGTCGACCGCCACGCGGTGCATTTCGGGCACCGCCGAGTTGGCGCCGCCGATCGCAAACAGCGACATCAGCGCGAAATAGCCTGCCAATTTGAACAGGACGTCGTCGTTCATCGCCGCCGCCCCCACCAGGCGATGGCGATGCTCGCGGGCACCAGGACGGCAAGCACGAAATAGATCGGCCAGCGCATCACGCCGATCCCGGCGAACGTCACGACGGCGATCAGCGGGGCGGTCCACCGGCGATCCTTGAACAGGGGCTTGGCCATCTTGGCCGCGGTGCCGAAAACCAGTCCGGTCGCCGCGAGCGCCACGCCCGATCAGCATGCGCTGGAGGATCACGATCTCGCCGTAGCGGGCGTAGAGGCCGCCGATGATCGAGACGATGATGAACGGGGGACCGAGCAGCCCGATCAGCGCAGCGGCGGAGCCCAGCACGCCGCGGATGCGCCGGCCGAACACCACCGACAGGTTGACCACGTTCGGCCCGGGCAGGAACTGGCAGAGCGCGTAGGCGTCGTTGAACTCCTCCGCCGTCATCCATTTGCGCTCCTCGACCAGCATCCGGCGCGACCAGGCGAGAACCCCGCCGAAGGCGTAGACCGAGATCAGCGCGAATGCGGTGAAGAGGTCGAACAGGGTCGGGACGGCCGGGGACGGCTGCGCGGGTGCGGTCGCGGACATGAAGCGTCATTTAGACCGGCAAAGCCGGGCGAACCATACGGATTGCAAGAAACCCACCATGCGCGGCGGCCACAGCCTGACGCTAAATTGAGCAGGGAGGACCCGGTCGCTCCCCGCGCTCTTTAATCGTCAACCTTCAGGGTCTATATTGGTAGGTGCCGGCGCAAGCCGGATATGGCGATAAATGGCCGTCGTAATAAACCTATCGGACCCGGGGGCAGTACCCGGCGGCTCCACCCAAGCCCGGCGAGCACGGGCTTCGGCGGGGCCGAAATAGGATCGACGAGGGCGTAAAGGGCGTGCTTTTGCTCGGCATGGTACCACCGTTATCGGGCCTATCCATAGTTGCAAACGACAACTATGCTCCGGTTGCCCAGGCTGCGTAACGCAGTTTGGAATACCGATCTTAAAGCCCTGACGGGTTAAGCTCCGTCAGGCGGGGTTCGGAGGCACCTGGCAACAGAAGCCTCCACTTTCATTTGCAGGCGCGGTCATGAGGCAGGCTGGCTTTCCCTGCCCGCGGCGCTAGCATCGTTGCAATCGCGATTCTGGCAGCGGGACCGCCATGGCCGTCGACCACATCCGCTACGACCTTCTGGTGCAGGACGCACTGCGCGGGGTCGTGCGCACCGTGCTGACGGACGCCCGCAACGGGCTGCCGGGCGATCATCATTTCTACATTGCCTTCGACACGACGGCCGAAGGGGTGCGCCTGTCGCCGCGCATGCGCGAGCAATATCCCGAAGAAATGACCATCGTGCTGCAGCACCAGTTCTGGGACCTGGAGGTCACCGACGAGGGTTTCGAAGTCGGGCTCGCCTTCGGCGGCATCACCGAACGGCTCGCCGTGCCGTTCGCGGCGATCAAGAGCTTCGCCGACCCGTCGGTGCAATTCGGACTGCAGTTCGCGCAGATGCCCGAAGGCCAGGAAGACGCCGGCGGCAGAGCCCGCGGACAAACAGCCGGCCGCCAAGCCGCGCCCGCCGGCCGAGCACAAGGGCGCCGCCGTCGCCAGCATCGCGCCGGCGGCGGCCAATCGCGACGCGCCCGCGCCGGAAGACGACCCGGACAAACCGAGTTCGGGCGGCGAAGTGGTTCGGCTCGACCGCTTCCGCAAGAAATAGCGCGCGGCCGTCGAGCGATGGCCCTCAGGCGCAGAGCAAGCCCCACAAAGCGTATCAAGACGCGCACCGAGACCGACACGTTCGGCCCGATCGAGGTCCCGGCCGACCGGTTGTGGGGCGCGCAGACCGAGCGCTCGCGCCGCAACTTCCGCATCGGCGAGGAACGCATGCCGCGCGAGATCGTCCGCGCGCTCGGCCTGATCAAGCGCGCCTCGGCCGACGTCAACCACGCGCTCGGCTCGCTCGACGGCAGGCGCGCCAAGGCGATCGCGCGCGCCGCCCAGGAGGTGGTCGAGGGCACGCTCGACGATCACTTCCCGCTGCTGGTCTGGCAGACCGGCTCCGGCACCCAGACCAACATGAACGTCAACGAGGTGATCGCGGCGCGCGCCAACGAGCTTTTGGGCGGCAAGCGCGGCGCCAAATCGCCGGTGCACCCGAACGACCACGTCAATATGAGCCAGTCGTCGAACGACTGCTTCCCGACCGCGATGCACATCGCCGCGACGCAGGAGATCGTGCACCGGCTGCTGCCTGCGCTCGCGCACCTGCACCGCGCGCTGGCGCGCAAGTCGAGGCAGTTCGCCAAGATCGTGAAGATCGGCCGCACCCATACCCAGGACGCGACGCCGCTGACGCTCGGCCAGGAATTCTCCGGCTACGCGGCGCAAGTCGGCAACGCCCGCGCCCGGATCAAGATCGCGCTCAGGGAACTTTATCCGCTGGCGCAGGGCGGCACCGCCGTCGGCACCGGCCTCAACGCCAAGCCGCAGTTCGCGCGCATGATCGCCAGGCGCATCGCCGCGCTCACCGCGCTCCCCTTCGTCACCGCGCCGAACAAGTTCGAGGCACTCGCCGCGCACGACGCCATCGTGTTCGTGCATGGCGCGCTGACCTCGGCCGCGACCGGCCTGTTCAAGATCGCCAACGACATCCGGCTGCTCGGCTCCGGACCGCGCTCGGGCCTGGGCGAATTGATTTTGCCGGAGAACGAGCCCGGCTCATCGATCATGCCCGGCAAGGTCAACCCGACGCAGAGCGAGGCGCTCACGATGGTGTGCTGCCAGGTGTTCGGCAATCACACCAGCATCACGACCGCGGCGAGCCAGGGCCATTTCGAACTCAACGTGTACAAACCGGTGATCGCCTACGGCCTGCTGCAATCGATCCGGCTTCTCGCCGACGCCGCGGTGTCGTTCACCGATCATTGCGTGACCGGCATCCGCGCCAACGAGCCGCGCATCCACGCGCTGATGCAGAACTCGCTGATGCTGGTCACCGCGCTGGCGCCGAAGATCGGCTACGAGCAGGCCGCCGCGATCGCCAAGGCGGCGCATCGAAACGGCACGACGCTGCGGCATGAAGCGCTGCGGTCAGGCCATGTCACCGCCGCCGAATTCGACCGCCTGGTGCGGCCGGAGCGGATGACGCGGCCGGGCTGAGAAGGCGCCGCGGCCGAACGCCGCTGGGCTCATTTTGACGGGCATGTGGCGGATAACAGTTTTGTGAGAGATGGGCGGCATGCGCCTACCAAGACCTACCGCGGATTGCTGTCTCAAAGCGGGCCGCACAAGGCTCCGCCCGATTGGGGAAAATCATTAACAGAGATGGCGCAAGCTGTATCAAGTTGATATTCGATAAGGAACTTACATAATTCAATCTGTTCTGAGGTTTCGAGGCTCGTTACGTGAGTTCCATCATACTTTTCTTCCATCTGAGCAAATTATATTTAAGTTTATCGTGCTGGAATGCTACATTTTGACGATGAATTCTTGCAATTCTAGTGTGGCTAATTCGTAAGCTGTAACCGGCTGCCACGGTAAAAGCGTATTTTACATGAAAGTCATGGGTTCTGAAACTGGACCCGGATTACTCATCTATCTGGTTACCGTCGGGTGCAGGCATGGGCGATATCGTCAATCTTCGCGGGGCGCGTAAACAAGCCAAGCGGCAGCTTGATGAGGAGCGCGCCGCGGCCAACCGCCTTCGGCACGGCCGCGGCAAAGTCGACAAGGTGCGCCAGGCCGCCCTTGACGATAAAGCCCGCGTCGACCTCGACGGACACCGCATCGAAACGGGAGACGACGGATGAAATCGCCGGTTGTCAAACGCTCTATCGTGATCGCTGGTCACAAGACCAGCGTCAGTCTCGAAGACGCCTTCTGGAAAGGCCTCAAGGAGATCGCTGGCGGACGCGACGTGACCTTGTCCGACCTGGTGGCCTCGATCGACACCGATCGTCAGCACGGCAATCTATCTTCGGCCATTCGCTTGTTCGTGCTCGACTACTACCGCAGCCAGATTCCCGAACAGAAAAGCATGCGCGACAGCATGCGCGAGGCTGCGATCTCCAGGCCAGCCGCGAACGCGTAGCGGCGGCTCCCTTACCGCGGCCCGAGCGGCCGCGATGTTGCCGGGCGTGCCGGCAAACCATCCATGTGATTCGATGATTGCTCTTGTGACGGGCGCGCTCGGCGCGACGATGTCGTGCGTCAGCTGCGCGGCCCGAACAGGAACTGCCTGAGATCGAGCGGCGGCGGTGCCGTTGGGCGAGCCTGCTCGGCCGGCTTGGCCTTTGGCCTGACGGCCGGACGCGGCCTCTGCGGCAGCGCTTCCGATTCGGCGCGCGTCGCTGCGGGCGGACTGGCCGGGTTGGCTGCCGGTGCATCGTTGCCGGTCACGCCCTCCGCCGGCGCAATGTTGGGAGCGATGGCCGGCGCCACGTTCGGAACGACCGGAGGCGTCACGACCGGGGCGGCATTCGCGGGCGCAGTGGCGGCCGGCGTCGTGGCCGTGGTGACGGGAGCCGCATTCGCCGGCGAGGTGCGGCCTTCGAGCATTTCGAGTTTCTGCGACTGCTGCTCGACCGCGCGCAACGCAAGCCAGCTCGACAGCGCGGCGACTTCGATCGTGCGCTTCGGCGCCTCGATCGGCCCTTTCAACACGATCACGACCTCGGGACGAGTATTGCTCAGGCCGCCCATCCCGATCGGCCCCGACAGGACCAGGCGCGCATCAAGCGAGCCGTCGGCAAGGTTGGCAGCGCCGGCGATTGCGAGATCCGCGGCGGCGGTGTGCACCAGCGTGTCGGCAAGCCGCGCCTGACCGTCGCGCACGGTGATTGCGCCTTCCGCAAGCGTGATCGCGAGACCATTGGCGGCGAGCGCCTTCTCCATCCAGTCGCGCACCCGCGCGGCATCGATCGGCAGGCCCAGATCGACCGCACGGACCAGGCCGTCGAACACCGCCGGGTCGATGCGCGCCAGCCGGCCATTCTCCAGCTTGAACGTACCGCCGCCGCCGAGCGAACCGACCAGCGCCACGGTGCTGCGGCCCGAGCCCTCGGCCGTCAGATCGAGCGTGAGCCGCCCCGACAACGCGCCCTCGCCTGGAATGAGTTCGGCTGCATCGACGCCGGTGAGCTTGATCCGGCCGCGCGCCGTAAGACCTTCCGCGCGCCGCACGAAGGTCAGATCGCCGCCCGCGCGGCCGCCGGCGAGCGCGCCGTCGATTTCGCGCAATGCAATTTCGGCCTCATTGAAGTCGAGCACGGCCCGCGCATCGCGAGCCGCGAGCTTGGGAGTAAGCGCGAGCCGCGCCGACTTGACCGCGAGCCGCCCGGTCAGTCCCAGCGGCAGCCCCACATCGAACGGTTCGGTCGGCCAGGGTCCGCCGGCGCCAGCGCTCTGGACCGGCACGCCGAACGCCGTCGCGAGCAGCGCAGGCAGATCGAGCGCGCCGACTTCGACCTCACCGTTGAGCTTTGTGGGCTGCGCCAGCCCGATATCGATCCGCCCGGTCACACTGGTCCCTGCTACGGTGCCCGCGAAATCGGTGAGCTTGAGGGTGTTGTCGGCGAGCGCAAGCCGCGCGCCGAACGATGACCGGAATGAGCGCCACCGGCCGGCCCGCTGCCGGCGGCCGCAACGACTTGATGGTCGCGTTGGCTAACTTGAGCTCGAGCGAGGCGGCCGGGCTTGCATCTCCCGTCAGCCGGACGGTGCCCTTGGTCGCGACATTGAACGAGCCCGCCGCCATCTGGCCGTCGACCGCGATCGCGCCATCGAGCGCCCCGTTGGCCGAAAGCGTGAGGCGTACCGGCGCGCCGGTCGAGCGCGAGATAGCGGTCGAGCCCGGCGAGATCGATGAGCGCGCGCGCGTCGTCGGCATCGAGCCGCGTCGTGAGCTTCACATTGGCGGCCTTGAGCGCGGAGAGATGCTCGGCCGTGAACGCGTTGCCGGCGGTGTCGGCGTCGCCGCTGAACGCGATCCGGAAAGCGCCGGCACGGCCGTCGATCCGGAATTTCGCCAGCGCGGTCGGGCCCGCCGAATTGGCCGGGCCGGGATCGACCGCGAGCGAGGCGCGCAGACTCATGGGCGCGAACCGCTCCGCGGAGCGGCGAAGCTCGCTCGCCAGATGCGGGGAAAACTTCTCCGCCAGCGCCGCAAGCCCGTCGAGCGCGCGCGCGTCGAGATCGAGCGTCATCGCACCGCGCGGCGACTTGCTCTGCGTGTCGATGCGCCCCTTCACCGCCAAGGTCGCGCCGCCGAAATCCGCAATCGTGAGCCGCTCGACGCCGAGCCCGTTGGCGTCGATCCGGACATTGACGTCGACCTGCTTGGCATCGATGCCGGCAAAGGTCGCGCGGGCGGTCTTGAGCGAGAGCGTGCCGGCGCGCGGCCAGTCGAATTGGGTGTCTCCCAGCATCGCCTGCGCCAGGCTCTGGATACGGTCGACGTCGATTTCCGGCGCGGTCAGCGACGCATGCACGCGCGCCGCGCGGTCTTCGCTCGCCCAGACGTAACCGAAGCTGCCGGTGACGTTCATGCGGTCGAATTCCGCCTGCAGCCCGTCGATGGCGATCGCATCGCCGCCGAACAGCACGTCGCCCTTGAGCCGCAGCTGTCCGGTGCTCATCGGCTGCGTATCCGGCCGGTCGGCGAGCCACGCGACCAGCGCGCGCGGGTCGGCCGCGTCGACCTTGGCGCGGCCCTTGAACGACACGCCGCCGGAGCCCGAGCCGAGACGGCCGCTGACGCCGATCTGGCTGATGCCGGGCGCGCGGAAGTCCAGGCTCGCGATGTCCCAGGTCTCGCCGTCGAACCTGGCTTCGCCGCCGACGCGCTGGAGCGGGGCGCCGGCGAGGGTGACGGTCTCGACCGTGATGCCGACGCTCACCGGGAACGGCAGCTTCTGCGTGCCGGAGAACTGCTCGGCCAGCGCCTTGATCGCCATCAGCGGACGCCGCCGCGTCGCTTCAGGCAACGCCAGTACGCGGTCGAGGTCGATCTGCGGCGCCGACAACACGCCGTCCAGTTTCGGATTGGCGCCGAACGTGAACCTCGCGTCGCCGCGCAGCTTGATCGGCCGGTCATCCGGTCCGTACTGGAATTCGATCTGCTCGAACAACGCTGCGGCGCTGTCGCCCTTGACGCGGCTCGTCACCCGCCACGGTTCGATGATGCCGCCCTCCTGCGCGCGGCCGACCGGACGCGCAAGCGTGACGGTGCCATCGAAGCGCGGCGTGCCGCGCTCGGCCGTCACCGCGAGATCGATCTCGGCGGTCAACGGCCGGTCGATCGGATCGAGGGTGAGCCGCACCTTGGCGCCGCCGTCGTCGCCAACCCGGCTGACCGAAAGGCGATAGGGATAGTGCTGGCCGGCGACGACAAAGGAGCCTTCGCCCTTGGCCGGTCCGGCGAGCGAGCGCAGCTCGCCCTTGAAGTCGAGCTTGTCGAGCACGAGCCGCGAGCCGCTCACGGCGTCCGACAGAATGGCGCGGCCGTCTTCGATGTTGAGTTGCTGGATCGAGACGCCTTCCGGCGCGAAGCCGATCGTGGGCGCCGGCCAGGCGAGCTTGCCGGCACTGTCCAGACCGACCGAAATTTCCGGCCCTTCGAGGCTCGCGTCGGCGACCTTCCATTCGCCCCGCACCAGCGAGCCGAGCGCGAATTCGACGCGCAGCGCCCGCGCGCGCACCGTGCCCGCCTCGCCGGGGCGGCCGAATTCGATACCGTGCAGGACGAGCGTCGGCGTCGGCAGCAGGCGCGCGTCGATCGCGCCGGTGACGTGGAACTCGAGCCCGGTCACGCGGCTGGCGCGCGCTTCGAACTCCTCGCGGTAGGAGCCCCAATCGATGAAAAGCGGCCCGACCAGCGCCGCTACCAGCGCCAGGATGATCGCAATCGCAAAACCGAGCAGCGTCGTCTGCACGCCGTCTCCACTACGGGCTGTCCCTGGCGCCGGACATTATGCGCGGGATCGGCGAGCCCAGGACACCAATATTTTGAACACGATTCGTGCTGCCGGACCGTGAATTGCCGGCGGGCGCGTAACGGTCCCTGTCCGATACCTCGCTCCTCCCGGCCAACCCCGGAGCGACTTAACCTAAGTGGGCCGGATTGACGGCAAATCTATGTCCGGCAAGGGCTTACGGGCGGACTTGAAGGGCTTGGTGAAGATCGCGACCGAGCTTTAGTCCAGCGCGACAATCTTGCCCGGATTCATGATGTTGTGCGGGTCCAGCGCTCGCTTGATCGCCGCCATGGCGGAAAGCGCCGGCGCGCCGTGCTCGGCCAGCAGATATTTCATCTTGCCCTGCCCCACCCCGTGCTCGCCGGTGCAGGTGCCGTCCATCGCCAGCGCGCGTTCCACCAGCCGCTCGTTGAACGCCTTGGCGGCCTTCACCTCGGCGGCGTCGGCCATGTCCACCAGCAGCGTCAGGTGGAAGTTCCCGTCGCCGACATGGCCGACGATCGGCGCGATCAGGGCGCTCTCGGCGATGTCGCGCTGAGTTTCGGTGACGCACTCGGCCAGCCGCGATATCGGCACGCAGACATCGGTCGCCACGATGCGGGCGCCTGGCCGCAGCGCCTGGCAGGAGAGCGCGGCGTGGTGGCGCGCCTCCCACAGCCGCGTGCGCTCCTCCGGCCGCGTCGTCCACTCGAACGGCCCGCCGCCGAACTCCTCCGCGATGGCGCCGAAGCGCTCGGACTGCTCGGCGACGCTCGCCTCGGTGCCGTGGAACTCCAGGAACAGCATCGGGGTCTCGGCGAGCGCGAGCTTGGAATAGAGATTGATGGCCCGCACCTGCAGCGCGTCGAGCAGTTCGATGCGCGCGACCGGAATGCCGGACTGGATGGTCATGATGGTGGCGTTGCAGCAGGCTTCGACCGACGGAAACGGGCAGATGCCGCCCGAGATCGCTTCCGGGATGCCGGAGAGCTTGAGCGTGAGCTCGGTGATGACGCCGAGCGTACCCTCCGAGCCGACCATCAGCCGCGTCAGGTCGTAGCCGGCCGAAGTCTTCTTGGCGCGGGTTGCCGTGGTCATCACCTCGCCGTCCGCGTTCACCACTTTGAGCGCGATGACATTGTCCTTCATGGTGCCGTAGCGCACCGCATTGGTGCCCGAGCAGCGCGTCGCCGCCATGCCGCCGAGCGAGGCGTCGGCGCCCGGGATCGATCGGAAAGAACACGCCCTGGTCGCGCAGATGCTCGTTGAGCGCCTTGCGGGTGATGCCGGGCTCGATCACGCAATCGAGGTCCTCGGCGTGCACCGCCAGCACCTTGTTCATGTCCTTGACGTCGATCGACACGCCCCCCTGCGGCGCGTTGACGTGGCCCTCGAGCGAGGTGCCGGTGCCGAACGGGATGACCGGCACGCGCTCGGCGGCGCAGATGCGCACGATGTCCTGCACGTCCTCGGTCGACTGCGGATAGACCACCGCGTCGGGCGGCTGGTTCTCGATCCAGGTGATGGTGTTGCCGTGCTGCTCGCGCACCGCCTGCGAGGTCACCAGCCGGTTGCCGAAACGCGCGGCGAGCGCGCGCACGGCTGCGTCGATCGATCTGGGATCGCGGCGGCTGGACGAATTCAGGCGATCTGGCATGCGCACCCCGGCGAACGTCGGTTCGTTCCGGGGGCAAGGTAGCAGCCACCGCTGCCGGGATGAAGCGCGGTCACGCCGCCTTGACGAGCTCGGCGAGCTTGCGCCGCGCATAGAACATGCGCGTTTTCACCGTGGCCTCCGGGATGGCCATGATCCGCGCCACCTCGCCGATCGACCTGTCGTGGTAGTAGATGAGATCGAGCACTTCGGCCTGGGCCGGCGGCAGCTCGGCGATGCTCCGGCGCAAAACCTCACCGCGGTGCTTGTTCTGCAGCGCTGTCTCCGGATTGTCCGCAGGATCCGGGATTGCCGCCGCCATCTTGTCGTCCAGCGCCTCCTCCGGCCGGCGGCGCAATGCCGACAGCGACTTGTAGCGCGCGATCGCCAGGAGCCACGTTGCGACCGAGGAACGGCCTTCGAACGCGGACGCCTGCCGCCACACGTCCAAAAACACCTCGCTCAAAATGTCCTCGGCGGCAGTGCGCTCGCGCACGATGCGCAGCACGAACCGGAACATCGGCATGTGATGGCGGGCATAAAGCGTGCGCATCGCAAGCTGGTCGCCTTCCGCGATGCGCTCGATCAGCGCCTCGTCCGACGAATTCTGCGGGGCTGACGCATACTGATACGCAGCGTCGGCCGAGGGCCGGGTCACGGCATATGTCATGGTTGATCCCCTTGCATTCACGTCCCGCCAAGCCAATGCGGCGAACCGCGGTTGGTTCCTGGCAACCCTTAAGGAAACATGGTGGCGCGCGTCCCCGCCGCCACACACAAAGCCGTTACCCGCCCGACGGCTGTGATTCGGCGCGCCGCTTGAGCACGTTGCCGACCAGGGAACTCACGCTCGGCACGTCGTCCTCGCGGAACGGAACCGGCCGGCACAGATCCATCACCATCACGCCGAGCCGCGCCATGCGGTAGGACGCATAGAGCGCGTCGGCGGCGCTGGTGGCGATGCGCTCGGCGACTGCGCCGCCAAGCTGCTGCACCAGCGAGGCGCTGGCGATGTCGACCGCGCCGAGCTTGCCGGCCTCGTAGACCAGCCGACGCAGCAGATGCACGGTGGTGGCGGTGGTCGGCCGGTGGCCGTAGGACGGCGGCGATCGCGCGCACCATGCGCACCCCGCAGGCCAGGAAGAACACCGCGTCGGTCAGCGCCGTCGGACTGATCGCCGTGATACCGAAGGCGCGCAGCACGGCGGTGCGCACATGCGCCTCGGCCCGCCGGTCGAGCGGCGTCAGCACCGTCCGCGTCAGGATCTCGATCTGCTGCTCGCCGGAATGATGCGTCTGGACCTGCTGCTGGAACGCCGCAATGGCGGGCTTCATCTCGCCGTCGCGCGGAACCACGGCCAGAACTTCCGCGATTGCGCGACGCGCATCGGCGGCCGCGACGTGGTCGAGACTGACCGCCAGCCGGTCGTGGATTGCCTCGACGCTTCTGAGCCGGAACAGGCTGGTGATTTCGCGGCCGATGATCGCGCCCGCGCCGCCAAGCCCGGCCGCCAAAGCGGCGGTCGCCGCCAGGCCCAGGCCCGTGCTGCGGGCGAAGGCAGCCGCGATCCATTCGATCGCGTCGATCGTCAGCCAGCCGAGGAACCCGACCGCGATCGCGCCGAGCGCGATCTTCAGGAAACGATCGCGGCGCGGCGTCTCCCGCTGCGTCGACCGCCGGCAGACGCGGCGCCGGCTCGGTCGGCACGATGGCCTCCGTGCGCTCGGTCACGACCACGCGCGGCGCGACGCGCACGCCCGCATTTGCATCCGCCTCGTCGACTTCGATCACGCGGGCCTTGGTGTTCATCGCAGCCGGTCTCCGAGCAAAAATTCGAGCGCGCTGTCGAGGTTGATGTGCGGGATGCCCTCGACCGGCGACGGATCGACGGCCGGCGGCTCGAACACCGGCACGTCGAGGAACGGCGTGTCCCACTGGTCGGCGCGCGGCGGCCGGATCGGCACCGTGCCGACGAAGAACTTCGACTGCTTCCTGGCGCCGACCGGCCGCCCGACCACCACCGGCACGCGGCGGCCGTCGATCTCCTCGGTGTCCTCGGCGGTCGAGATCACCGAGGCGAGCGCCGTCACCTCCATGCGCGCGTTGCTGCTCATGACGTCGAGCGCCGGCAGCGCCGCCATGTTGCGCAACAGCGCGGCGAGATGGTCGCGCTGGATGTCGGGCACGTGGTCGGCCTTGGTGGCGGCGAACAGCACCTTGTCGATGTGCGGCCCGTTGAGCAGGCGCGCGATCAGCCCGCCATGGCCGTAACGGAAGCTGTCGAGGATGGCGTCGAGCGCCATGCGCGTATCGTCAAAGGCGTCGCGACCGGCAAGCAGTGCGCGCAGCACATCGACCAGCACGATCTGCCGCCGGTAGTGGCGGAAATGGTCCTCATAGAAACGCTCGACCGCCTCGCGCTTGTAGGTCTCGAACCGCTCGGCCATCAGCGCGCCGAGCGTGTGCGGCGCGAGCGGGCCCGCGCCCTCGGGAATATCGAGCGGCGCGAACCAGAGATACGGCGCGTCGGGCAGGCTGCCGCGGCACAGGAACCGCCCGGGTTGCAGGAAGCTCAAGCCAAGCCGGTCGCGTGCGGCGGCCAGGCACGCGCGGTAGAGGTCGTGCAGTTGCTTCGCCGTCTCCTCGCTCGCCGGTTCGTCGACCCGATGCGTGGCGAGCACCGCGAGGAAATCGCGCGCGATTTCGCCGCGCGCGGCCTTGCGCCAGAGCTCGATCGTCGCGCGCGACCATTCCGTATAGCTCTGGCCGAGCAGCGGCAGATCGAGCAGCCATTCGCCCGGATAGTCGACGATGCGCAGCGTCACGGTCGACGCGCCGCCGCTGAGCTCGCTCACCAGCCGGCCGACATGACCGGCCGGCGTGAAACGGATGTCGACGCCGACCTCGCTGATATCCGCCGTCGGCTTCGGCCAGCCGGCATTGCCCGCCATCATCTCGATGTTGCGGCGATAGGGAAACTGCGGCAGCGGCTGCGCTCCGGCGGCTTCGAGGGTGGCGGCGACCAGGCGCCGCTCGCCGACCACGTTGAGGAGCGGCATGCGGTTGGGATTGTGGACCGCGCTCAGGAGGTTGTGGATCAGGCTGGTGGTGAACACCGTCTTGCCGGAGCGGCTGAGCCCGGTGACGGCGAGCCAGACGGTCGAGCCGGCGAGGTCCGACAGGTTGATGGCCCTGGCCAGCCGTTCGGACGCCTCGACCAGGATCGGCGGCAGCCAGCTGATGTTCTTCATGGGTTCGTCACGGTCCGGGCCAGCGTTGAGGTGGGCGTCGAATAGCATGCGCGCAAGTGGACGCCGCCGCGGGCGCCATCGTAAAGTCGGCCATGCTCGATCGCCCAGACCCCCTCGCCGCCGCCCCGTTCGTCTCGTCCGTGATGCGGGTGGAGCCTGCCTGGATCGACTACAACGGTCATCTCAACATGGCCTACTACAACGTGCTGTTCGACCGCGCGGTCGACGAGGCGTTCGAAGTTCTGGGCTGCGGCCTCGACTACCTGAAGACCAAGCAACATTCCACGTTCACCGCCGAGGTGCATGTTCGCTATCTGCGCGAGATTCATTCCGGCGATCCGGTGCGGGTGTCGTTCCAGCTCATCGACTACGATGCCAAGCGGATGCATTATTTCGAAGAGCTCCGGCATGCCGACGAGGGCTGGCTCTCGGCCACGTCCGAGAACATGTCGCTACACGTGGACATGACGGCGAAGAAAGTCGCAGCGTTTCCGCCCGAGATCACCACAAACCTCGCCCGGATGAAGGCCGCGCACGCCAAGCTCGCGCTGCCGGAGGGGATCGGGCGCAAGATCGCAATGCCTGGAAAAGCCTGAACTTTCCGGCCTTGCCCCTACATTTTGCGGCAACCGAGTGCCATCTTCAGTGCTGAGATTCGCCGTGCTGGCCTTGCGCCGGCCCAAGCAGGATTCGTGATGGCCGAGCCGGGCAAATTGCCGCGCGACCGCAATGACTTGCCGCCCGTCCCGCAGCCGGGCGGGATTGCCGCGCGGGCGCGCGCCGGCCACTCGGCGCCCTATCTCGCGGATCTCGAATCCCGAACAGCGGCAGGCGGTCGAGACGCTCGACGGCCCGGTGCTGGTGCTGGCCGGCGCCGGAACCGGCAAAACCCGCGTCCTGACCACCCGGATCGCCCACATCCTGGCGACCGGCCGCGCCCGCCCGGGCGATATCCTGGCCGTCACCTTCACCAACAAGGCCGCGCGCGAGATGAAGCAGCGCGTCGGCGCCATGGTCGGGCAGGCGGTGGAGGGCATGCCCTGGCTCGGCACCTTCCACTCCATTGGCGTCAAAATGCTCCGCCGGCACGCCGAACTGGTCGGATTGAAGCCGGATTTCACGATTCTGGACGTCGACGACCAGATCCGGCTGCTGAAGCAGCTTCTCGAAGTCGAGAATATCGATGAAAAAAGATGGCCTGCTCGGGTTCTAGCTGGGCTTATCGACAGCTGGAAGAACCGTGGATTAGGCCCCGAGCAAGTCCCCGCGGGCGAGGCGGCGAGCTTTGCGGGCGGCAAGGGCAAGAAGCTCTACGCCGCCTTCCAGGACCGGCTGAAGGTGCTCAACGCCGCCGACTTCGGCGACCTGCTGCTCGAATGCATCCGGCTGTTCCGCGAGAACCCCGAGGTGCTGCGGCAGTACCAGCAGCGGTTCCGCTACATCCTGGTGGACGAGTATCAGGACACCAACGTGGCGCAGTATCTGTGGCTGCGGCTGTTGGGGCAGAGTCACATCCATCCCGGCTGTTCAGAAGGCGACATCGGCGGACGACCCGGGCCTCGTCCTTCGAGACGCCGCGCTTCGCGCGGCTCCTCAGGATGAGGAGCAGGGTTTGCCGGGCAGCGAAGCGCCTGACCCTCACCCTGAGGAGCGCGGCGGCACGCCGCGCGTCTCGAAGGGCGAGGCCACGCTAGTGCCGCGCGTGCTCAAGAACATCTGCTGCGTCGGGGATGACGACCAGTCGATCTACGGCTGGCGCGGGGCGGAGGTGGACAACATCCTGCGCTTCGAGAAGGATTTTCCGGGCGCAAAGATTATCCGGCTGGAGCGCAACTACCGGAGCACGGCGCATATTCTCGCCGCCGCGTCGCATCTGATTGCGCACAACGAGGGCCGGCTCGGGAAGACACTGCGGACCGAGGACGAGCCCGGCCAGAAGGTGCAGGTCACCTCGACCTGGGACTCCGAGGAAGAAGCCCGCGCGATCGGCGAGGAGATCGAGCAGCTTCAGCGCGGCGGCGGCCAGGGCGAAACCGAAGAGCCCCGGCCGCACGAGCTGAACGAGATCGCCATCCTGGTGCGCGCGTCGTTCCAGATGCGCGAGTTCGAGGACCGCTTCGTCACGCTCGGTCTGCCCTATCGCGTGATCGGCGGGCCGCGATTCTACGAGCGGCAGGAAATCCGCGACGCGCTGGCCTATCTGCGCGCGATCCACTCGCCCGCCGACGACCTCGCGTTCGAGCGCATCGTCAACGTGCCCAAGCGGGGCTTGGGCGACGCCACCGTGCAGATGCTGCACGACCACGCCCGCAAGCGCCGCATCCCGATGTCGGAAGCGGCGCGTGCGCTCATCGAGACCGACGAGATCAAGGCCAAGGCGCGCAATTCGCTGCGCGCGCTGCTCGAAAGCTTCGACCGCTGGCGCGCCATGAAGGAAACGCTGCCGCACACCGAGCTCGCCCAGATCGTGCTCGACGAATCCGGCTACACCGAGATGTGGCAGAAGGACCGCTCTGCCGACGCCGCCGGCCGGCTGGAAAACCTCAAGGAGCTGATCCGCTCGATGGAGGAGTTCGAGAACCTGCCGGGCTTCCTCGAGCACATCTCGCTGGTGATGGACCGCGACCAGGGCGAGAATTTCGACGCGGTCTCGATCATGACGCTGCACTCCGCCAAGGGGCTCGAATTCGACACCGTGTTCCTGCCCGGCTGGGAGGAAGGCGTGTTTCCGAACCAGCGCGCGCTCGACGACCAGGGCCGCGCCGGGCTCGAGGAGGAGCGGCGGCTGGCGCACGTCGGACTCACCCGGGCGCGGCGGCGCGCAAAGATCTATTTCTCCGCCAACCGACGCATGCACGGGCTGTGGAATTCGAACATCCCCTCGCGCTTCCTCGACGAGCTGCCCGAGGCGCATGTCGAGGTGATGGAGGCCAAGGGCGGCTTCGGCAACATGGGCTACGGCAACGCCGGCGCCTCGCGCTTCGACGAGATGACGCATTTCGGCTCGGGCTACACCACGCCCGGCTGGCAGCGCGCGCAGGCGAACCGCGCCCGCTCGGCGCGCAGCCGCTTCGGCGAGGACGGCTTCGGCGAGGACGCGGCGGACTACGACGCCGAGTTCAGCCGGCTCCCCGCCCCCGCCCGGCGGCCGGCCGCGCGGCGGCAAGGCCGGCGACGCGTTCGCGCGCAACCGCCGCCGCGGCCCGCTCACCATCGAGGGCGAGTTGGTCGCCAAATCGACCGGCGCGGTGTCCGATTTCACCATCGGCGACCGGGTGTTTCATCTGAAATTCGGCAACGGCAACGTGACGGCGGTCGACGGGAACAAGCTGACGATCCAGTTTGATAAGGCGGGCGAGAAGCGGGTGGTGGATAGTTTTGTGGAGCGGGTGTGAGGTAGCGAGGGGCTCACGTGCTCCGCAACAGTCGTGATATTGTTGCCCGGCTTCGGCGCAATGGCTTCGAGCTGGTTTCAGTCGGCGGCTCGCATCACAAATTGGTCCATCCCGTCTCGCGACGGCAAGTGATCGTACCGCACGCGAAGCGCGACTTGCCTAGAGGCACGGTCGACAAAATCTATTAAGCAGGCTGGCTGGCGGGAGATCGTGATGGCGCATTATATCGCGCTCATCCACAAGGATGCCGACAGTTGCTACGGAGTGTCGTTTCCCGACATTCCGGGCGTCGTGACCGCTGGCGACACTATCGACGAAGCAATGCAGCAAGCCGTCGAGGTTTTGGAATTCGCCGCCGAAGATTGGGAAAATCCGGACGGCTCCAAAGGCTTCCCCCCACCGCGCACGATCGATGCGCTGCGATCAGATAGGCAATTTCAAGAGGATGCCGTGGGCGCGGTGGTCGCCGCCGTGCCTTTTCGCGCGCAAGCGCAAGCCGCGGAATAATGAGCGTGCCAGCCATAAAGAACGGAGCGCGGCGCATCAAGGTCGAGGCCGGGAGCGGCAATATCTTCGCCGATCTCGGCCTGCCCGACGCCGAAGAGATGTTGTTGAAGTCGCAGATCGTCGTGCAGTTTCACTCGCTCATCAAGGCGCATAAGCTTACCCAGACCGAAGCGGCGAAGCGCATCGGCATCGGCCAGCCCGACCTATCGAACGTGCTGCGCGGGCGCTTTCGCGGTTATTCGGTGGAGCGGTTGATGCGCATGCTGACGGCGTTCGATCGGGATGTGGAGATCACGGTGCGGCCACGGCGGAGGAAAACGGGGGAAGCAGGACGGATTACGTTTAAAGCGGCGTAAACCGGACGGACCTTCCGCACGATCACAGTTCCGCCGCAGCTTTTTTTCGCGCCCAGGAAGCCTCGCGCTAACCACACGCGCGGCACACGCGCTTTGTGATTTGCAGTGCAGCATGAATGGGCGGACTTTGCCGCCGGGCGCAAGCGAGCACAGGGGATCATTCATGCAGCAGGACTCTGCGCAGGCGGTGCTGGGCGGGCTGGTGGTGACCGGGCTGTTCCTCGGCCTGATCGCCACGATGGAACCGGCGGCGCACCGGATGCACCTGCCGTTCGGCACGCCGGTGGCGGCGGCGAAATACACGCTGATGGATGCGGGCGGCGTCATCGTCGGCAGCCTGCGCCGGCCGCAGCCGCCGCGGCGGCCGGCGGCGAGCCTCGAACTGCAATGAGGGGCAACGCGAAGACTGGCTCCCCGCGTTCGCGGGGGCGAGCGGAAAGAAGGGACCGCGGCTAGGCCGCCCGGCCCGCCGCGCCATTCTGCTTGGCCGCGGCATGCGCGGCGTTGATCGCCGTGACGCTCCTGGCGATCGACGACCACAGCCCGGCGATCTCGGCGGCGGCCACTTCGTTCTCCGCGGCCATCTCGCTGGCGCTCGCGCCGGCGGCGAGCGTGAGCGAATAGCCGGCGCGCTGGGTGATCTGGCCCCACCACACCGGCACGCCGTGGCCTTCCAGGAAGGCGCGCGCCGAGGCGACCACCGGCGACTCCTTGTCGTCGCGCTTGGCCGGCGCGGCGTTGAGCGCCACCGCGTAGGGCTTGTCGAGCTTGCGCGCGGTCTTGACCGTTTCGAGCACGGCGTTGAGATCGAAGAAGCCCGGCCGCGCCGGCACCACCACCAGCGTCGCAGCGCGGATCGCCTCCTCCACCGTCACCCACAGGGTCGGCGCGGTATCGATGAAGACGGTGTCGTAGCCTTCGAGCGAGGCAAAGGCGAGCGGGCGGTTGATGCCCTGCGCGGCGCTCTGCAGGTGCGGCTCGCCGTTGCGGCGCAGCGACTGCCAGAGCGTGAGCGAGCCCTGCGGGTCGGCGTCGATGACGAGGCAGCGCTGGCCCTGCGCCTGCGCGTGGGCGGCGAGATGCGCGGTGAGCGTGCTCTTGCCGGCACCGCCCTTGCGTGAGGCGAGCGTGATGACGTTCATGCCTGGCGCTCCATGATGGCGGAGCGCCGAGCCTGCGGCCGATTTGGTTAACGAATGGTTAGCGCGGCGC
Source organism: uncultured Alphaproteobacteria bacterium (assembly GCA_963749815.1). GTDB lineage: Bacteria > Pseudomonadota > Alphaproteobacteria > Rhizobiales > Xanthobacteraceae > VAZQ01. The sequence goes on from CAVVON010000009.1 coordinate 140,523, forward strand.
CCGCGCGGCGGCGCTTGTCCACCGCGGCGCGGTTCAGTGGAAGGCGGCGAGCTTGCCGTACTTCTCCGCCAGCAGGTAGTAGAACGCGACCCGCGACTTGTCGCGCTCGGCGTGCATCTTCTGGCACACCTCCATCACCGCCTTGTCGAGGTCGGCTTCGGAGGCGGTGAGCGCGAGCTTCTTCTTGAGAAAACTGTCGCGCACGCGGTCGCGCTCGGCCTTGTCGGTGCAGGCCACGAACGAGGCATCCTTGCTCTGCAGCGCGATGCCGCAGTGCTTGATGATGCCCTTCACCGCCGCGTCGTCCGGACTGGGAACGTATTTCTTCACGTCGCTGGCCCAATCGTGCGCCATGATTTCTCTCCCGTGCACCAATGAATGAAATGAGCCGCGACGCGCCGCGAACGGCGCGCCGGCGGCAGTGCGTCAGATCATCAGGCGTGCTTGAGGCTGTCGGGCACCACGCCGCCGCTCTCGGCGAGCTTGGTCATCACCTGCTGATGCAGCCAGATGTTCATTTCGGCCGAGCCGTTGAGCTCGCCCTTGTAGCCGAGCTCCTGCGCCAGCTGCTTGCGGGCGGTGAGGCTGGAGTCGAGCTTCAAGAGCTTCATCAGGTCGACGATCGAGACATCCCAATTGTATTCCTCGTCCTGCGCGTCGGCGAGCTTCTCGATCATCGCCTCGACTTCCTCTTTCGTCATCGGCTTGGCCTTGGCCGCCGAAGGCGCCGACGATGCGCCGGTCGATTGCGCGGTGGTCGAGCCGCCGCCCGCCGCCGCCTTGGCCACGCTGCCGGCGCCGCCGCCGAAAATCGCCGAAACGATGCTGCTGAAAATGCTCATGACGTTCCTCCTCGATTGACTCTATGGATATGGATTATGTGCCGCCCCGACCGTCGGGCTGTTTGAGCATGGACATTTATCGTTTCGATGACAAGGCGAGGCGCAGCCGCTGTTCCTGGTATGCCAGCAGGTTCACGGTCCCTTCCCAGACGCGGCAGGGGAATACCGCAAAGAAATCCAGCGTTTGCTCAAATCGTCATCGATCCTGCGGAAATCCACAGCACGACAGTGGCGTGAATTATTTTCGATCCTATTTGAACGAACGCGCAGCAATGTCCCTATTCGCCTTGCTCGGCCAAGTGTGTATCGTGCGGCCACTGACAGCGACAAAAGGAGCGGCGGATGTCGAATATCATCTGGGTGATTGTGATCGGATTTCTCGCGGGCATCATCGCGCGCATCCTTTCGCCCGGCCCCAATAATCCCTCAGGCTTTATCCTCACCACCATTCTCGGCATCGCCGGAGCGTTCATCGCGACGTGGCTCGGCCAGACCATCGGCTGGTACAAGATCGATCAAGGCGCCGGACTGATCGGCGCGACCGTCGGCGCGCTGCTCGTGCTGTTCATCTGGAACCGGCTAGTGGTCGGCCACATCATCCGCGATCCGGGCGTGCCGTCCGATCCGGCGGCGCCGGGACCGCGCCGCTGGCTGTAAGCGTCAACCTTCGACTGTCGTGTCGTCGCGACGACAAGAAACAGGAATAAGACGACAAAAAAGGAGTGAGTGATGGGACTGATCGATATTCTCAACGGCATGCAGAACGGACCGCGCGGGCAGAAGCAGCCTGCGCCTCCCGGCAAAGCGGGCGGCGGCGGTATGTCGCCGCTCATGATGGCCCTGTTGGCGCTGCTCGCCTACAAGGGCATGAAGGGCTTCGGCCAATCGCAGACCGCGCCGGCCGGCGGCCAACAGCCATCGCTGCCGCCAGGCGGCGGCTCGACCGCTAAGCGCGCCGGGCGGCGGGATCGGCGACATTCTCGGCAGCATCCTGGGCGGCAAGCCCGGCATGCCGGGAGCCGGCGCTGGCGGCGGAGGACTGGGTGATCTGCTCGGCGGCATGCTCGGCGGTCAAAAGCCCGGCGCCGCGAAGGCCGGCAGCGGCGACCTCGGCTCGATCCTCGGCGGCCTCCTGGGCGGCGCGGCCGCCGGCGGGCTCCTGAACGGCGGCCTCGACAGCATCCTCAAGGATCTCGAGCGCAACGGACACGGCCAGGCGGCGCAGTCATGGATCGGCACCGGCCCGAACCAGTCGATCTCGCCGCGCGATCTCGAAAGCGCGCTCGGCGCCGATACGCTCGACGAGCTGTCGCACCGCACCGGCCTGTCGCGCTCGGACCTGCTGTCGGGCTTCAGCGAGCAACTGCCGGAACTGGTGGATCAACTCACGCCGAACGGCCGGCTGCCGACCGAACAGGAAGCCGCGCGCTGGGTCTGACAGCGGGCACCTGAACGACACAGCAAAAAGGCCCGGGGCGTCGCGCCCCGGGCCTTCTGCGTCGCGGCGAGCAGGCGCGCCGTCACCGCCTGAGCTGGAACGCCACCAGCGCGCCGACCATCACGGCGCCGCCCAACGCCTGCAATGGCGTGACGACCTCACCCAGAACGAGCGCGCTGCCGATCGTCGTCAACGGCGGCTCGAGATTCATGAACAGCGCGGTGCGGAACGGACCGATGCGCGCGGTCGAGGCGAACACGCCGAGGATGCCGGCGGTCATTGCGATGCCGAGCGTAACGACCACGATCCAGCCGCCCACGCTCGCCGGCGGCTGCCAATGCATCAGCATCAGCGACAGCAGGACAAAGAGCACCGTGGTCGAGATCGACGAATAGAGGGTGATCAGCCGCGCGTCCGAGTTTTGCATGAACGCGCGCGTGATCAGCAGCAACGCCACCCGGCAGCAGGCGGCGGCGAGCGCCGCGACGATGCCGATGGTCGCGAGCGCGGTCGGATGCGCACCGAGCATCAGGCCGAGGCCGAGAAATGCCACGAACGCCGCCGCGATCCCCCGCCAAGTCAGCTTGTCGAGGCCGGTGGCGGCGGCGGCAAGCCCGGTGAGCAGCGGATAGGCGAAATAGGTCAGGATCGCGACCGGCACCGTGATCATCCGGATCGCTTCGATCACGAAGTAGACGTTGCCGGCGAACAGGATGCCCAAGCCGTAGGAAATCCAGCGCGCCCGCGGCGTCAGCGGAACGATCGGCCCGCTCAGGCTGAGCCAGCCGATCATCAGCGGCAGCGCCAGCACGCCGCGGGCCGTGACGATGGTGAGTGCGTCGGCGCCGTCGTTGAGCGCGACCTTGACGAACACGTCGGCGAACGCGAATGCGCCGGCGGCGAGCAGCACCGGGCCGTACATCGCCAGCCGGCCGGCGAATTGCGAGGGAGCGATCGGTGTCACTGGAGTCGCGGGTGTCCGGGGTCGCGATGGCGGCGGGCGACCTTCATAGAGCCTCTCGCGCCGAAATGGAAATGGTGCGTGGCAGCGGAACGAATTCTGGATCGCTTCTAGAAAATTCGCGTATCGAGAATGCGGTCGCTCGCGGCGATGCGCGCCGACGCATTGAGCGCCATTTCGGCCCGCGCCTGCGCCAGATCTTCGGCGGTGCGGACGGACTGCTCCTCCTCCATCCACTGCTGCGAAAACGTATACACGAACGCCGTGCGCGCATAGCGCACCTGCGAATAACGCATCAGCCGCGCCTCGACCGGTGCGTCGCCGGCGAGCACCTCGTTCACCAGCACGAACGCGTCCTCCGCCGCCATCGCCGCGCCTTGCGTGAGGTGCGGCGGAAACACGTGCGCCGCATCGCCGCCGATGACGACCCGGCCGCGGTGCCACGGCCACGGCAGCATCATCGGCTCGATCGGGCTGTAGACGATGTCGGAATTCAGATCGAGCGAGGCGGAGATGTCGGCGACGTAGCTGCCGTACTGCGCGAGCCGCTCGCGCAACAGCTCCGGGTAGCGCTCGCGTTCGAACACGGCGCCCGGCGCCTCCGGGCGAATGTGGAACAGGTACATGAGATCGTTGGCGAGCGGCATGGCGCCGGCCTTGCTGCCGATGCCCTGCAGGAATTCCATGCCGCGCACGTAGTCGGGCCGCGGCACCTGCAGGCGCCAGGCGCCGTAGCCCGAGGGCCGCGGCGCGAACGCGGTGCCGACGAGATGCAGCCGCGTCGCCGAGCGGATGCCGTCGAAGCCGGCGAGCAGATCGAACGATTCGGTGCGTCCGTTGGAAAATTCGACCGTGACGCCGTCACGCTCGTCTTCGATCTTGCCGACGGTCAGGCCGAGGCGCACCTCGACGCCGGCTCGCTCCGCCGCCCCGAGCAGGATCTCATGCAGCCGCAGCCGCGACAGCGCGCAGAACGCCGGGATGCGTTCGTCGCCGAGCAGGAACTTGTGCCGGACGATGAGTTCCCGCTTCGGATCGAAGATGCACATGTGATCGTAGCTGAAGCCGCTGGCGAGAATGTCCGGCAGCACGCCGAGCGCGTCGTAAACGCGCAGCGCATTCGCGGGCTGGCCGAGGCCGACGCCCGGCACGTCGAAGGCCGGACGGCGCTCGATCAGCACGACCTCGACCCCGCGCCGGGCGAAGGCGGCCGAGGCGGTCAATCCGCCGACGCCACCGCCTACGACCAGAACGCGTCGGATCTTGCTCATGGCGTGCGGTTCGGCGGGACGGTGATGGCGGAAAGACAGGAAGAAAGGCGGCAGCGTTTTGCTTACCGCCTTTTTCGCCGCAGGGGAATTCTCGCGAACGCAAAGGGCCGCGCCAGCGGCGCGGCCCTTCGGATATTCGCGTGTGCCGCGTGCTTACGGACAGGGATGGCGCATGCCGTCGAAGCCCAGATAGGTGCCCGAGGCGCGATCGTAGGAGCGGAAGCGCTGCGCGCAGTAGGCGACGCCTGCACCGGGTCCGGCGCGATAGCCCGGGTCGACATAGGTGTAGCCGGGGTCATAGGCGTAATCGTCGTAGTAGCCCGGATAGCCGTAGTACCCGTAACCGTACGGGCGCGTTGCGACGATGGCGCCGCCGACAATGGCGCTGCCGACAATGGCCGGGCCGATCCAGCGGCCGCCACGCCTATAGCCGCCGCGCCAGCCGCGCCGCCACTGAACGGCCTCGACCTGGATATCGGCCGTGGCTGCGACGGCCTGTTGCAGCGATGAGGGCGCCGCGATCGGAGCCGCACCCGCCGGCATGATCATGGACGCGCCGGCCGCCGCCGCCGCGATCAGGCATTTCGACAAGGTCCGCATCGTCAGTTCTCCTTCTTCTGTTGCTTCTGTTGCAGTGCCCGCCTTGAGTTCGCCGGCCAGCCCGCCAACTCGACGCATTGCGGGCGTCGGAGGAAGCGACCGATGGAGCAACACGCGCGAGCGTGGCCGGTTCCGCAGGATAGGCCGAAACCGTGTCGGCTGCATCACATACTGGTGTTGTGAAAAGCTGCCGCCGGTTGCAAACCGCCGGGAGCCGGCGTGGAATGCGCCCCGCGAGGGTTTGACACACGCAGTTACCTCCCCAGGCGGGAGAAAGAGGTTTTCACGCCATGATGCGACGTGAATCGTTTCCAATTGCCAACATCTACGTGCCGGTGAAGCGCCGCGCCGAGCTCGATCCGGACAAGGTCAAGGCGCTCGCCGAGAACATCATGGAGAAGGGTCAGCAGACGCCGATCATGGTGCGCAAGGACGGCGACCGCTTCGTGCTGGTGGAAGGCCTGCATCGCCTCGAAGCCTGCAGGCAGCTCGGCGAAACGACAATCTACGGATACCTGGTGCAGGCGAGGCGGCATTAGCTAGCCGCCGCCCTGCCGGGATCGAGCGCCTGCGCTCAATCCTCCTTGATGTTCTTTTCCTTCACCACCTTGCCCCACCGGTCGAGCTCCTCCTGCAGGAACTTGCCGAAGTCGGCGCTCGACATGGCGGCGGGAACGGCGCCGAGCTGCGCAAAGCGTGCGCGCACGTCGGGCTCGTTGAGCGCCGCCGCCATGGCGTCGCGGATCTTGGCGACCACGGCGGGCGGCGTCTTCGCCGGCGCCAGCAGGCCGTACCAGTTGTCGGCCGCCGTGTTGGCGTAGCCTTCCTCGATCAGCGTGGGCACGTCCGGCAGCGTCGGATTGCGCGCAGGCGAGGCCACCGCGATCGCCTTGAGCTTGCCGCCCTGGATCTGCGGCAACAGCACCGGCGTGTCGGCGCACAGGATCGTCACCTGCCCGCCGAGCAGATCGTTGATGGCGGGCGCCGCGCCGCGATACGGCACGTGCAGGAACTTCACGTTGGCGGCGGACTGCAGCAGCTCGATCGCAAGATGCGGGATGCTGCCCGAGCCGGTCGAGGCGAACGGCACGGCGCCGGGCTTCTCCTTGGCGAGCGCGATCAGCTCCTTCATGGAGTTGATCTGCGAGTCAGATCGCACCACGCAGATGGTGGAGACGCGCACCACCAAGGTCACCGGCGCGAAATCGCGCATGGTGTCGTAGTTCGGCTTGGCCAGGTGCGGCGTGATGACGACCGCGCCGGCCGTGGTCATGAACAACAGATGCCCGTCGGGCTCGCCCTTCGCCACGTAGTCGGCACCAATCGCGCCGTTGGCGCCGGGCTTGTTCTCGACGAGGACGGTCTGGCCGAGCGAGGTCTTGAGCTTGTCGGCAACGACGCGCGCGACCAGGTCGGTCGGACCGCCGGGCGGGAAGGCGACCAGGATGCGAATCGGGCGGGTCGGATAGGTCTGCGCTGAGGCCAATCCAGGCACAGCGAACGCGACCAGTGCGAGAACCGCCAGCAAGCGGCGCGGGCCATACATTTCGAACCTCCCTGTCGTGTTGTTCTTGGCGCGTCTTGGACCTCGATTTTTAGTGGCATCCGTCCGGGCGCGCCAGACTGCGGGCCCGCGATTGCGGCAAAATCGCGATTCGGGACGCTTTGCCGCGCCCAAAAATCCGCCTTCCCAAATCAGGGCGACGCACCTAGATTATTCGAGTCGTCAACAACCGAAAGGAGGTGATCCAGTGTCTCATTGTCTATCGCCGCAGTCGCCGGCACCCGTGAGCTGGATCCTCGCCTCTAAGGGGATTCGCGTCTCCTGACGCTGAGGGCAAACGGTTTAAGCCGGACTACGGCTTGACAATGGAAGGGCCGCCCTCGCGGGCGGCCCTTCTCCTTTTCGGAACACCTACTCGGTCTTGATGCCCGCCTCGCGCAGCGCCTGACCGTATTCGTCGTAGCTCTTGCGCAGCAGCGCGCCGAACGCCGGGCCGCACAGCGTGCCGGGATAAAGCCCCTGCTGCGCGAATTTCACCTTCACCTCCGGCACCGCCATGGCGGCGGAGAACCAGGCCGACAGTTCGGCCAGCTTGTCGGACGGCGTCTTGGCGGGCGCGATCACGCCGAACCAGTTGTCGACGGTGAGCCCCTTGAAGCCCTGCTCGTCGAAGGTCGGCAGCTCCGGCATCGGCTCGATGCGCTTGAGCGTCGCGGTGCCGAGCGCGCGCAGCTTGCCGGCCTTGACCTGCTCGGCCACCACCGCATAGCCCGCGAATGCCGACGTGACATGCTCGCCCAGCACGGCGTTCAGCGCCGGCGCGCTGCCGGCATAGGGCACGTAGGTCATGGTGACGCCGGCGGCGCGCGTCATGGTCGCAAAGCCCATCTGGAAGGTGCGTGCCGGGACCGACGCTCGCCATGCTGAGCGCGCCGGGCTTGGCGCGCGCGTCGGTGAGCAGATCGGCGAGCGACTTGTAGGGCGAAGCGGCGTTCACCACGAACAGCGCGGGCGAGTCGACCAGATAGCAGACCGGCTCGAAGCTCTCGACCGGGTGGTAGCTCGCTTTGCGGGTCTGCGCGTCGATCAGGTAGGTGTTGGCGGTGACCAGCAGCGTGTTGCCGTCCGGCGCGGCGCGCGAGACGGCCTCGGTGCCGATCATGCCGCTGGCGCCGGGACGATTCTCGATCACGACCGTGACGCCCTGCATGCGGGCGATCTGGTCGCCCATCAGCCGCGCGGCGAAGTCGGTGCTGGCGCCGGGCGGCACCGGCACCACGATCTTGATGGTGCGGGAGGTCTGCGCCGAGGCATTGCCGCCGAACAGGGCGGCCACCGCGACACAACCAACGAGCAGACGATTGCGCAAAAACATCATGATCTCCCGAGCGATCCGCCTACGGCTTGATCTTGCCGTCGGTAATCACCTTCTTCCACTTCTCGAACTCGCTCTGCGTGAACGCCATCCCCTCCTCCGGCGTGGTGCCGCGCGGCTGGATGCCGATCTTGGCGAATGCCGCCATCAGTTCCGGATGCTGGAGCGCCTTGTTGATCTCGGCGTTGAGCTTCGCCAATGCGGCCGGCGGCATGACCGGCCGGCCCGTAGATGCCGGTCCACAGATCGACGTCGAAGCCCGGCAGGCCGGATTCGGCGACCGTCGGCGTATCGGGAAACACCGCGCTGCGCTTGATGCCGGTGGTGGCGATCGGCCGCACGCGGTTGTCGGCGGTGAACGGCACCGCGCCCGCGATGCTGGAGAACGCGAGCTGGATTTTTCCGCTCAGCAGATCCGGATAGGCCGGGCCGATGCCGCGATAGGGAATGTGCTGCATGTCGATGCCCGACTGCAGCTTGATCATCTCGCCGGCGAGATGCGGCGCGGTGCCGATGCCGGCGGACGCGAAGTTGAGCTTGCCGGGATTGGCCTTGGCGTAGGCGATGAACTCCGCGAAGGTCTTCACCGGCAGATTGTTGGTCGCGACGATCACCGCCGGCGACGAGCCGATGATCGAGATCGCCTGGAACTGCTTGAGCGTGTAGGGCGTGTCCGCGACCAGCGTCGGGTTGGAGACGAGGCCCGGATCGGTGAGCAGGATGGTGTAGCCGTCTGCCGTCGCGCGCGCCGCGACGTCGGCGCCGACCGCCCCGCCCGCGCCCGGCCGGTTCTCCGCCACGACCGACACGCCCATGCTTTCGGAGAGCCGCGTCGCCATGTGGCGGCCGGCGGTGTCGATGATGCCGCCCGGCGCGTACGGCAGGATGAGGCGGATCGGCTTCGCCGGATAGGTCTGGGCCTGCGCGGCCGCGACCATGAGAGCGGCGGTCGCAATCCCGGCCAGCACGCGGATCGCGAGTGTGAGACGGCTCATGTCACGTTCCTTTTCCCGACGCAGCGCGATGCATATCCCGGGCCACGCCGGCCGTCACGCGGCAAAGGCGCGCGGGCGCCCTACTCCACCTTGATGCCGATGCGCGCGACCAGTTCCTTGACCGCCGGAATTTCGGACGCAAGCCGCGCGGCGAGCGCGGCGGGCGAGCCGCCGACGATCTCGAAGCCGGCCTTGCGCGCCTGCGCGCCCGCCTCCGGCGACTGCATCGCGGCTTGGCTTTCGGCGGCGAGCCGCGCCGCGATCTCGGGCGGCAATCCGGCAGGCGCAAACAGCGCCTGGAACGTGTCCGACACGAACCCGGGGTAGCCCGCCTCGATCATGGTCGGCACGTCCGGCAGCGAGAACCAGCGCTTCTCGCCGGTGACCGCGAGCGCCTTGAGCTGCCCGTCCTTGATCAGCGGCTCGGCCGCCGCGAGCGCCACCGAGCCGACCTGCACGGTGCCTTCGAGCACCGCCATCGCGGCGGGCCCCGCGCCGCGATACGGCACGTGCACCATCTCGATGCCGGCGCGCAGCTTGAGCTGCTCGCCGGTGAGATGGGATTTCGTGCCGGCGCCCGGGCTCGAATAGTTGAACGTGCCGGGCGCGGCCTTGGCGCGCGCCACCAGGTCGGCAATCGATGTCGATGCCGGTGCCCGCCTTCACCACCAGCACGTTCGGCGCGTTGACCAGCTCCGAGATCGGCGTGAAGTCCTTGATCGGATCGTAGGCCAGGTTCTTGAACAGCGCCGGATTGACCGCGATCGCGGTCGAGGCGAGCAGCAGCGTGTAGCCGTCGGGCGCGGCGCGCGCGGCGAGCGTCATGCCGATGTTGCCGGCGGCGCCGCCGCGGTTGTCGACCACCACCGACTGGCCGAGCGATTTCTGGAACGCGGTCGAGACGATGCGCGCGACGATGTCGGTCGGCCCGCCGGGCGCGAACGGCACGATCAGCGTAATCGGACGCTCGGGATAAACGGCATGCGCCACGCCCGGAGCGAGGCCGAGCGCGAGCGCGATCAGGCCGGTGACGACGGCTCGCCGCGCCCGCCGGCATCAGCTTGCCTTGCCTGCCCATTCGAAGCCCGCCGCGGTCCACACCGGCCTGGTGTCGGGGCGCGCCAGCGCGGCGATGAAATCCCTGCCGCGTCCGCTGCCGCCGGTCATCACGCCGGCGGCGTAGGTGGTGTCCTGGCCGTAGGGCGGCGGCAGCTTGCCGATGATGCGTGCGCCCCTGATCGGCGCGATCTCGCCCATCAGCGTCAGGCCGATGTCGGCGTTGCCCTCGGCGACGCGCGAGGCGACCTCCGCGCCGCTCTTCTGCGGGATGCCCTTCTTCTTGATTTCGTCGGCGATACCCATGCGCTCCCACAGGCTGACCAGATAGACGCCGGCGGTGCCGCCGACCGCGGCATCGCTCATCGCCACCACGCGCGCGGCGAGCAGCGTCTGTTTGAACGCCTCCGCGGTCGAGATGTCGGGCGCGGTCGTGCCTTCGCGGACGCAGACGCCGATCGACGTGCGGGCGAACTCGGTCCGGCTGCCGGGCACGACCGTTCCGGCCTGCTCCATCTTGGCGATCGCCGGCGAGCCGAGGATGATCACGTCGGCGGTCTCGCCGGCCGCAAGCTTCGCCTGCAGCGCACCGACGGTGCCGAAGGTGATGTCGACGTCGTCGCCGGTCGTGCGCGTGAACTCGTCGGCGAGTTGGTTCACCGCCGACGTCATCGAGCGCGCGCACAGAACCTTCAGTTTTCCTGCCATGGCTTCACTGCGGCTCGATGCCGGCTTCCTTGATCATCGCGTCGTACTTGACCAGTTCGACCTTGACGAAATCCGCGAGCTCCTGCGGGCCCTGAAACTGCGCCTGCACGCCGGCCGACGAGAACCGCTCGGCCGCGCCCGGACGCTCGATCAGCTTCTTGACCTCGCCGGCGAGCAGGTTGACGACCTCGGGCGGCATGCCGGCCGGCCCGAACATGCCGGCCCAGGCCAGCGTCTCGAAATCCGGCATGACGGTCTCGTGCAGGGTCGGCACGTCGGGCAGCAGCGGCTGGCGCGTCTTGGTCAGCACCGCGAGCGGGCGGATCTTGCCGGCCTTCACCTGCGGCAGGCCGGTGGTCATGTCCGGCACCATCATCTGGATATGGCCGGCGAGCAGATCGGTCATGGCGGTGGGATTGCTGCGGTAGGCGACCCGCACCAGGTCGATGCCGGTGCGCTTCTTGAGCGTCTCGCCGACGATCTGGCCGGTGCTGTTGCCGACGCCGTACGACAGCTTGCCCGGATTGGCCTTGGCGTGGCTCACGAACTCCTGGATCGTCTTGGCCGGGAAATCCACGTTGACGCCCACGAAGGACGGGAAGTTTCCGATCCGCGCCACCGGCGAAAAATCCTTCACCGGGTCGTACGGCACGCTCTTGAACAGCCCGATCGCCGAGTGCGTCGAATTGGTGGTGAGCAGGAGCGTGTAGCCGTCGGGCTTGGCGCGCGCCACCGTCTGCGCCGCGATGATGCCGCCGGCGCCGGCCTTGTTCTCGATCACGAAGCTCTGGCCGAGGCTCTCCTGCAGCGCCTGCGCGACGACGCGGGCGGCGGAATCGGTCTGGCTGCCTGCGGCGAATGGCGTGATGATGGTGACGGGCCGCGCCGGATAGGTTTCTGCGATCGCCGCGGTCGCGGCCAGCACGAACAGGCAGGCAAAAACGGATCGCAGCCACGTCATCGACGATCTCCATTGCGCTCGGTCGAGATGATATGTGATTTGGATAACAACGAACGGTCAAGCGCCCGGGGAGGATAAATGGCCGGATGGCTGCGCGGCGCGGCGGCGCTGATTGCCGCACTGTTGAGCACTGGCCAGCAGCGTGCACGCGCAGGACTGGCCGGCGCGGCCGCTCACCATGGTGGTGCCGTTCCAGGCCGGCGGGCCGGTCGACGTGCTCGGCCGCATCCTGGCGCAGTATCTCGGCGACGTGACCGGCAAGCCGGTCATCATCGACAACATCCCGGGCGGCGGCGGCATGGTCGGCTCGCTGCGCGTCGCGCAGGGGCCGCCCGACGGGCACATGTTCGTGCTGGGTTCGATCGGGACGCACGCGCTCAACCAGACGCTGTCGAAGAAGCCGCTCTACAACGCGGCCACCGATTTCGCGCCGGTCGCACTGATCGCCGATGTCGGCCTCGTGCTGCTCACCCGCAGCGACCTGCCCGCGCGCAACCTGCAGGAGTTCATCGCCTACGCGAAGGCGAACCAGGGCAAGATGCAGTTCGGCTCGGGCGGCGCCGGCACCTCGTCGCATATCGGCTGCGTGCTGCTCAACCAGACCATCGGCGTCGAGGTGATCCACCTGCCCTATCGCGGCGGCGGACCGGCGCTCGCCGACCTGATCGCGGGCCGCATCGACTATCTCTGCAACATCGCCTCGACCGTCGGCCAGGCGCTGGAGACCAAACGAGTGAATGCGCTTGCGGCGCTGACGCGCGAGCGCTCGCCGATCCTGCCCGACCTGCCGACCGCGCACGAGCAAGGCCTGAAGGATTTCGACGCCTACACCTGGAACGCGGTATTCATGCCGAAATCGACGCCGCGAGCGCTGGTCGACAAGCTCAACGCCGCGATCCGCAAGGTGATGGACAATCCCGCCTTCGCCGAGCGGCTACTCACGCTCGGCCTGATCGTGCCGTCGCCGGAGCGTCGCTCGCCGGACTATCTCGGAAAATTCGTCGCCGGCGAGATCGAGAAATGGGCGGTGCCGATCCGCGCCAGCGGCGTGAAGGAGGATTGAGTTTCACCAGCGGTACGCTCCTCCCGTCATGGCCGGGCTTGTCCCGGCCATCCACGTCTTGCTTGCATGCGGTCGAACATCCGAAGGAAGGCGTGGATGCCCGGCACACGGCCGGGCATGACGAACGATGGAGCTGCGCAGGAAGGAAGCATCACTTGCCCACACTCAAGCAGATGATCGCCGGCAACGACCTGATCGTCGCGCCGGTGGCGCTCAATCCGATCATGGCGCGGATGGCCGCCGCGGCGGGCTTCAAGGCGGTCTACATGAGCGGCGGCTCGCTCGGCTGGTACAAGTGCGTGACCGAGGCCAACATCACGCTGCCCGAAATGGCGCAGGTCGCGGTCGACATGCGCGCGGTCTGCCCGCTGCCGATCATCCTCGACGCCGGCGGCGGCTGGGGCGATCCGATGCACGTGCAGCGCACCATCGCGCTCACCGAAGCCGCGGGCTTTGCGGCGATCGAGATCGAGGACCAATTGCTGCCGCGCCGCGTCGAACACCATGTCGGGATCGAACACCTGGTGCCGACCGAGTTCATGGTCGAGAAGGTGAAGGCGGCGCTCGCGGCGCGAACGCAATCCCGACCTCGTCATCGTGGCGCGCACCAATGCGCGGCGGCTCGGCGGCCTCGACGAGGCGCTGCGCCGCGGCGAGGCGTTCAAGAAGGCCGGCGCCGACATGCTGTTCATGTATACGCGCAGCCCCGACGAGATGCGCATCATCGGCGAGCGGCTGCCGGCGCCGCTGATGACGTTCGCACCGCCCGACGGCTTTGCCGATTTCGCGCTCAAGGAGAAGGATTTCGCCGCGCTCGGCTTCCGCATCGCGGCTTCGTCGGGCAGCGCGTTCGCCGCCATGATGAAGGCGGTGCGGCTGTCCTACGAATCGCTCGCGCAGGGCACGGCCAATCCGTTCATGGCCAAGGGCGAGGTCGAGAAGGAGATGAAGGCCGCGATGGCGGTGACGGGTCTCGACCGGCTCCTGGAGATCGAGCGGCGCACGATGAAGGATTAGCGCGCACGGACACGATGGGCGCGCATCGCGCATGAACTGTTTATGCGAAAATTATTTCATCTCCTCGAAAATATTTTTGGCACCGGGATCGCAGTTTTAGAAGCGTTGCCATTCGCGGCTTGATATAGAATTGCGCATCGGTCTGAGAGAGAAAGGTGCCGCCGTGCGCATGATGAAGAGCCTTGTTGTGAGTGGAATGTTGTTCGCCGCGACCACGCTGGCATCGAGCGGCGCGCTGGCGAAGGAATGGGTGTTCTACGTCGAGAACAAATCGGACCACCCGGTGCTCGAGTTCCGCACGCGCGAAGAGGGCGAGTGGAGCAAGAACTGGATCAACAACCGCATCGAGCCGGGCGACAAGTTCGAGATGGACTTCGGCACCAGCGAAGGCGACTGCACCATCCGCACCCAGATCACCTTCACGGACGGCTCGAAGTTCGACGCCAATGTCGATTATTGCAAGGTGACGACGCTCTATCTCTACGAGGACAAGCTGCGCTGGGACTGAGCGGCGCGGCAAACCATCGCGTCATTCCGGGGCTCGAGCAAGCAGGGAACCCGGAATGACCGCGAGAGCCTACTCCGCGGCTTCGCGCAGCGGCCGCGGATGGATCAGGTCGTAGAGCTCCGGCCGCTGCCATTGCGGGCCGAGCACGCCCTGCTTGGCGCCGAACTCGGCCGACGATCCGACCCCGTCGCGTCCGGCCCGCATCCTGCGCAGCCGGTCGAGGCTCACGTCGACGATCGACATGCCGGCCGCCGTGCTCTCGAACACGATCTCCTCGGGCGAGGCCACCATCGCCAGCCCGCGCTCGCCGTGGTGGAACAGGTTCTGCGTGGTCACGACCAGCGCCAGGTTCTCGATCGCGCGCGACCAGATCAGGTTGCGCCAGGTCGCCCACAGCTTGCCCTTGTCGGTGCCGGCCGGGATGAAGATGATCTCGGCGCCGCGCAACGCCAGCGCGCGCGCCACCTCCGGCACGTAGACCTCGCTGCACATTGCGAGCCCGACCTTGCCATGCACGGTGTCGAATACCGGGAACTCGTCCGCCGCCACCCATTGGAATTCCCAGTCCTTGCCGCCGGTATAGATCCACGGCCCGTTCGGATGGGTGCGCTTGTAGCGCGCAGGCGCACGTCCGTCGGGGTAAGCCATGCAGATCAGGTTGTAGGCGGTGGCGGCCTTCGCATCGATCGGCTCGATGGTGCCGAACACCACATGCACCTTGTGCTTCGCCGCGGCCTCGACCATTGCGGCGGTCGGATCGAACTGCGCCGGCATGCGCCACGGACCCGGATAGGTTTCCGGGAAGCAGACGAAGTGCGCGCCCTCTTCGGCGGCGCGGCCGATGGTCCGGACGGCGTCGGCGACGTTCTGCTCGTCGGTGCCCGGGCGATGGCAGATCGGCTGCACGACGGCGATGCGGAAGGTCATGGGCGTCCTCCGGGTGAGCGGGCGGCATCAGAGTGAAGCGGCGCGACCGCTCGGTCAAGAAAGCGCGTGCCGGGGATAAACCCATTTCTGGCGCAAGATCAGGATGCCGATCAGTCCGAAATTGACCGCATTGGCCAGCACGCCGGCCATGAAGGCCGGCGCATAGAGACCGTATTGGTCGTACAGCACGCCGCCGAGCCATCCGCCCGTCGCCATGCCGGTGCCGCTCGCGAGCAGCAGCGTCGGGATCCGCCAGGACGCCTCGGACGACGGAAACAGCTGACGGATCGCCAGCACGTTCGCCGGAATGAGCCCGCCGAAGCCCAGGCCGAAGAACAGCGCAATGGCGAACAGGCCGACCTCGTCGGTCGTGAACAGGAACAGGATCATCGCGACGAGCTGAAACGCCGAGCCGATCAGCACCGTCTGCAGTCCGCCGATGTAGTCGGCGATCCAGCCCCAGAACTGCCGGCTGAAAAAGCCTGCGCCCAGAAGAACCGACAACATGGCGGCGCCGTGCGTCGGCGCGATGCCGAGATCGCTGCAGAACGCGACCAGGTGCGCCTGCGGGACCGCCATCGGCACGCAGCAGAGGAAAATGCCCAACGCCAGCATGGCGTAGACCAGATTGGGGGGCCAACCCATGACGGTGCGGGGCGGACCGCGCGGCGCCTGACGCGAGGAGATGCGGCGTCTCCTCGGGCGGACGGCTCAGGAAGACGAGCGCCAGCGGAACGACGATCGCGAGTTCCATCAGGCCGTAATAAATCATGGTCTGGCGCCAGCCGATGAGCGCGATGGCGCGCTCGAAGATCGGCGGCCAGACCGCCCCGGCGAGATAGGCGCCGCTCGAAATGAGCGCCAGCGCCGCGCCGCGGCGGCGGTCGAACCAGCGGCTGACATAGACGTAGAACGGCGCGTTCATGCCGCCGATGCCGAGGAAGCCCATGAACAGACCCTGGCCGAGATAGAGCTGCCAGGTTTCGCCGCGGCTCGACAGCGCGAGCCCGACGCAGATCATCACGGCGCCGAACGTCACGGTCCAGCGCACGCCGACCTTCTCGGCGATCTGCCCCATCACGATGCCGCCCGAGCCGTAGCCGATCCAGGCGAGCGCGCTCGATAGCGACGGCACCGCCCGCAGGCCGCCGGTCTCGGCGGCGATCGCCTTGAGCGCGACCACGGTGATCCAGGGCGCGCCGAACGACAGCGCCATGATCAGCAACACGACCGTGGCGACGACCCAGGATCGCCTGGTTTCGATCGATTGCACGTCGATCATCTGCGCCCGCGGATCGGAGCAGGCTCCGCTGCAGCTGCGATGACGGCCCATGGAAGATCGTCGCAGCGGTGAGGCTGCGTGTCAGAGCCCGGCATTGGCGTTCCACCCTCGATTCTTGTCTTTATGCCTCTGAAACTACCTGCTTTCCGATCCTGCCGGGAGGGTGGACAAGCGCGGGACAGGTCTGTGGAGAAAGCCTGTATCGGCGGGTTCCATGCTGTGGAAAACGGAGCCATGGCGGGCCGCGAAGCTTGTGGACAAGGCCTGGATCGTCTGTTGACTGTGCGGCCACCGCCACAGCGATGTCGGTGCAGAATTCCGGGGACAAGGGGGCGATCGACCGCATGCCGGACCAACCATTCGCCGCCACCGTCGTCGGGCGGCTGTCGGCCGATCAGGCCACGGTGCGCAAGATCAGCGACGCGCTCGCCGAAAGCCTCGACGCCGACACGGTCGCGATCGCGGCGTTCGAGGCGCCGGACAAGAGCTGGTCGCTCGCGGTGCATTTCCGCGATCCGCCGGACGAGGCCGCGGTGCGCGCGCTGGTCGCCGCGGCGGCCGGAGCGGCGGCAGCCGGCGGGCTGACATTCGAGACGCTGGCGCCGACCGACTGGGTGCGCACCAGCCTCGCCGGCCTCAAGCCGGTCGATGCCGGCCGCTTCGTGGTGCACGGCGCGCATGACCGCGCGCGCATCGGCGCGAACCGGATCGGCATCGAGATCGAAGCGGGCTTGGCGTTCGGCACCGGCCACCACGGCACCACCCGCGGATGCCTGCTGGCGCTGGATTGGATCATGAAGCGCGGAACTCGCGCCACCCGAAAGCAGCCCGGATCGCCGCAATGGCATGACAATTCTCGACGTCGGCACCGGCACCGGCGTGCTGTCGATCGCGGCGGCAAGAGCGCTGCGCGTGCCGGTCTTGGCAAGCGACATCGACGCGCGCTCGGTGATCATCGCCCGCGAGAATGCGCGGCTCAATCGCGCCGGGCCGCTCGTCACCATCGTGCGCGCCAATGGGCTCGGCGCGCGAGCGATCCGCGCCCATGCGCCCTATGCGATCGTGCTCGCCAATATCCTGCTCGAGCCGCTGCGCGGCATGGCCACGCCGCTGACGCGCGTGGTGGCGCGCAACGGCCGCGTGGTGCTGTCCGGCCTGCTCACCGCGCAGGCCGTTGCGGCGCTCGCCGCCTATCGCGCCCGCGGCCTCGTCCTGGAGCGCCGCATTCCGCTCGAAGGCTGGATGACGCTGGTGCTGCGCCGGCCGGCCGTCAGGCGCGCCGCCCGGCGTCGTTCGCAAGCTCGCGCCTGAGACGCTCGCGGTGCTCCGGCGGGACCAGATGCAGGTGCTTGGCGATTTCCTGCCGGGCCCGCATCATGCGCGCTTCGGTCAGTTGATCGACAAAGCGAGCCAGACGGCTCTTACGCTTGGCAACCGGGATGGTTCCGCCCGCGGCGGGATAGGTGACGTCGGTCATCGGTGTCTCTCCTTCTCAGTGAAGTCGGAAACACCTCCGGGTCTTCCTCCAAACTCTTGCGAATGAGCCTACGTTTTTGTGAGCGCGTGCATACTGGTCGGGGCGCATGTCCGCCCTGTGACCGCGACATGAATCCTTGTTGCGAAGTTGCGTGCGCACGCGACATTTTCCCTCGTCACCCGCCGCAGCCCGGCAGCTTTATGTCGCAAGCCAGGGCTGCCACGCGCCCGGAGCATTGCCGCCCCACGCCGCCATCAATAGATTGCCCTGATGTTCGAGGCCCGATTCCAGACCTTCGAGGACGTGAGCGACCGCGCCGCCAGCGCGGCGCGCCTGGCGGCGCTGCGCACCGAGCTCGCGCGCATGGGCGTGACCGGCATGATCGTACCGCGCGCCGATCGCCACCAGAACGAATACCTGCCGGCCTGCGAGGAGCGCCTCGCCTGGCTGACCGGCTTCACCGGTTCGGCCGGCGCCGCGATCGTGCTGATGGACCGCGCGGTGCTGTTCGTGGATGGCCGCTACACCTTGCAGGTGCGCGAGCAGACCGATCCGGCGCTGTTTGCGATCGCGCATCTGGTCGAGACGCCGCCCGCGGAATGGATCGAGAAAAATCTCTCCGCCGCCGACCGGCTCGCCTACGATCCGTGGCTGCATACCGTCGACGGCGCCGAGCGCCTCGCCAAGGCCTGCGCCGCGGCCGGCGCCACGCTGGTGGCACTCGATGCCAATCCGATCGACGCGATCTGGCAGGACCGCCCTGCCCCGCCGCTCGGCCCGGTCACGCTGCACGGCCTGCGCTTCGCCGGCGTGGAAGCCGAGAGCAAGCTCGCGCGCATCCGCGGCGAGGTCGCCAAGCTCAAGGCCGACGCGCTGGTGATCTCCGATCCGCACGCGGTGGCCTGGGCGTTCAACATCCGCGGCGCCGATGTCGCGCACACGCCGCTGCCGCTCTCGTTCGCGATCGTGCCGCAGGTCGGACGGCCGTCGCTCTATGTCGACGGCCGCAAGCTCACGAACGACGTGCGCCACCATCTCGAAGCGCTCGCCGACGTGCGCGAACCTCCCGAGCTTGCCCGCGACCTCGCCACGCTCGCACAGCTCAAGCGCACGCTGCGGCTCGACCAGGCAACCGCATCGGACGCGCTGGCGCGGCTGATCACCGCTCAGGGCGGCAAGGTGGCACGCGGCAGCGATCCGATCGCGCTGATGAAGGCGGTGAAGAACCCGGTCGAGATCGCGGGCGCGCACGCGGCGCAGGCGCGCGACGGCGCCGCGATGGTGCGCTTCCTCGCCTGGTTCGACCGCGAGGCGCCGCGCGGCCATCTGACCGAAATCGAGGCGGTGAAGGCGCTGGAGACGTTCCGGCGCGATACCGGCGCGCTCAAGGACATCTCGTTCGCCACCATCTCGGGCGCCGGGTCCGACGGCGCCATCGTGCACTACCGGGTGACGCAAAAGACCGACCGCAAGATCGTGCCGGGCGAATTGTTCCTGATCGACTCCGGCGGCCAGTATCTCGACGGCACCACCGACATCACCCGCACCGTGGCGGTCGGCGAGCCGAGCGCGGAAATGCGCGACCGCTTCAGCCGCGTGCTCAAGGGCCACATCGCGATCGCGCGGGCGGTGTTTCCCGACGGCACCACCGGCGCGCAGCTCGACCCGCTGGCGCGGCAGTTCTTGTGGGAGGCCGGTCTCGACTTCGACCACGGCACCGGCCACGGCGTCGGCAGCTATCTCTCGGTGCACGAGGGACCGGCGCGCATCTCCAAGCTCGGCAACACCGCGCTCAAGCGCGGGATGATTCTTTCGAACGAGCCCGGCTACTACAAGACCGGCGCCTACGGCATCCGCATCGAGAACCTGGTGCTGGTGGTCGAAGGGCCGAAGGTCGACGGCGCCGAGAAGCCGCTCAACGCATTCGAGACGCTGACGCTCGCCCCCATCGACCAAAGGCTGATCGCGCCGGGGCTGCTCACGACCGACGAGACGGTCTGGCTCGACCGCTATCATGCCCGCGTGGCCGCGACGCTGTCGCCGCTGGTCGATGCGGACGAACGCGCCTGGCTCGCCGCCGCCACCCGCCCGCTCGGGCGGAGCTAGCCATCCCTTGACCACCCCACCGAACGAGCCCGTAGGCGGCGCACCGCGCCGCGCGCCGTGGCGGCTGCTGGCGCTGCTGATCGCGATGTCGGCGGTGAGCTCCGGTTCGCTCAACATCATGGTGCCGGCGATCCCCGGGCTGGTGGCGAAGTTCAAGACCGACCCCGCCTATGTGCAGCTCACCATCTCGCTCTACCTGACCGGGCTCGCCAGCGCGCAACTGGTGTTCGGGCCGCTGTCCGACCGGTTCGGCCGCCGGCCGGTGGTGCTGGCGGGCCTGGGGCTCGCCGCGCTCGCCAGCACGGCGGCGATCTTCGCCTGGTCGATCGCCGGCCTGGTCGGGGCGCGGCTCGTGCAGTCGCTCGGCGCCTCGACCGGGCAGACCATCAGCCGCGCCATCGTGCGCGACATCTACGAGCGCGAGCGCGCCGCCTCGATGATCGGGCTCGTCACCTCGGTGGTGGTATTCGTGCCGATGATGGCGCCGCTGATCGGCGGCATCCTCGATACGCTGTTCGGCTGGGAGGCGATCTTCGTCGCGGTCGCGGCGATGAGCTTTGCGGTGTTCGTCTGGGCCGCGCTGGCGCTGCCGGAGACCCGCAAGTTTCCGGCGCCGGGCGAGCGCAGCCACCTGCTGGCGGACATGCGCGCGCTGTGTTCGAGCCCGCGCTTCTTCGGCTACGCGCTGTGCGCCGGCTTCGGCTCGGCGCCGTTCTTTTCGTTCCTCGGCGGCGCGCCTTACGTGGTCGTCGACATGCTCGGGAAGACGTCGGCCGAATACGGCGTGTGGTTCTTCCTGCCGGCGCTCGGCTTCATGGCCGGCAATTTCCTGGTCTCGCGGCTGTCCGGCCGCTACACCATCAACGTCCTGATCTGGTGGGGCATCGCGCTCACCATCGCCGGCTGCCTGATCAACATCGCGGCCTATCTCACGTTCACCAATTCGCCGATGCCGGCGCTGTTCGTCCCGCACGTCCTGATCGGCATCGGCAACGGCCTGCTGCTGCCGACCGCGGTCGCGGGCGCAGTCAGCATCCGCCCGCAGGTCGCCGGCACCGCGTCCGGTCTGACCGGCTTCATCCAGATGGCGATCGGCGCCGCCGCCGCGCAGACCTCGGGCCATATCATCGGCCACGCCACCAGCGCGACGCCGATGCTGCTGCAGATGCTGCTGTTCGGGATCGCGACCGGCGTCGCGGTGTTCGTGCTGGTGCGGCGGCCAGGCACGAGGACCTTGGAACTTTAATCGCGCGCCCGCGTTGGCAATTCACCGACGCAGTTCACCCGAACGAGGGCGCCACCATGCTGACAACCGTTCTCATCGTCATTTTGATTCTCGCGCTGATCGGCGCCCTCCCGCACTGGGGCTACAGCCGCAACTGGGGCTACGGCCCAGGCGGCGGGCTCGGCCTGATCCTGCTGATCCTGCTCGTGCTCGCGCTCACCGGCCACGTCTGATGGTGACGCGCGAGGGAGCACTCAAACCGCGACCTTGCGCCGTTCCGCGACCGCTTCGCCGACCATGCCCGCCGCCCCGCCCGGCGGCTTCATCGAGAATACTTCCGTGACGCTGGTGTAGTCGGTGTAGCCGAGCCGCGCCAGCGGGCGGATTTTCGCGATGTCGATCTTGCCGTCGGTCAGCACGTCGTCGCGGATATGGATGCCGACCACGCGGCCGATCACCACGCGGTGGATGGTGTCGCGGCGGTTCGCCGGAATGGTCAGCGTCGAGTGATAGACGCACTCCATGTTGACCGGCAATTCCAAGACGCGCGGCGGCTTCACCATGCGCGAGGCCGCCTTGGTCACGCCCGCGATCTCGAACTCGTCGACGTCGGGCGGCACGAACTTCGCCGACGCGGCGACCTTCTCGCGCAGATCGTAGGTCGCCATGTTGACCACGAACTCGCCGGTCTCCTCGGCGTTGGTGACGCTGTCCTTGATGTGCCCGGTGCCGGGCCGGCAACTGCCCGAGAAGCACACGATCGGCGGATCGTAGCCGAGCTGGTTGAACATGGAGAACGGCGCCAGGTTGACGATGCCGTCATGGCTGATCGACGAGACCCAGGCGATCGGCCGCGGCACCACGCAGGACTTGAACGGATTGTAGGGAAGCCCGTGGTCGTTCTTGGCGGTGTCGTAGAACATCGGCGCGGGCTCCTTGCGGGAATGGGTCGAGCGAAGTCTAGGCGAGCGCAGGATGCGTCACAAGCAAGCGCGACCGCACCGTGCGGATCAGCGCTTCTCGCCGATCAGCGCGAACCATTCGTCCTCGGTGAGCACGATGACGCCGAATTCCTTGGCCTTGCCGAGCTTGGAGCCGGCGCCCGGCCCCGCCACCACGTAGTCGGTCTTCTTCGACACCGATCCCGCGGTCTTGGCGCCGAGCCGTTCCGCCGTCGCCTTGGCCTCGTCGCGCGTCATCTTCTCGAGCGAGCCGGTGAACACGACGGTCTTGCCGGCGACCGGTGAATCCGCCGCCGGCTTCTCGGCGTCGAGGATACGCAGACCTCGCGCTCGGTCAGCCGTTCGACGATGCCGCGGTTGTGCGTCCTCGCCGAAATAGGCCGCGAGGCTCTCGATCACGGTCTCGCCGATCTGGTCGAGATTATCCATCTCGGCGCGGGTCTCCTCGTCGCCCTTGGCGAGGCTCAGGCAGGCATCGTGAAATGCCCGCCACGAGCCATAGGCGCGCGCCAGCGCCCGCGCGGTGGTCTCGCCGACATGGCGCATGCCGAGCGCATAGATGAAGCGTTCGAGCGAGATCTCCCGCCGGGCGCGGATCGCCGCGAACAGGTTGCCGACCGAGGTCTCGCCGAAGCCTTCCACCTCTTCGAGCTTGATCTTGGCGTTGCGCGCTTCGAGCGTGAAGATGTCGGCCGGCTCCTTGAGCCAGCCCTGTTCGAAGAACAGTTCGATCTGCTTCTCGCCGAGCCCGTCGATGTCGAACGCGCGGCGCGACACGAAATGCTTGAGGTGCTCGATCTTCTGGTAGGGACAGGCGAACTCGCCGGTGCAGCGAAAACGTACACCCTGCTCACCTGCCGTGTTGATCTCGCGCACCACCGGGGTCTTCAGAGGGCACGGGCATTTCTTGGGGAATTCATACGGCTCCGACTCCTTGCGGTGCTCACCGACGACGCCGAGCACCTGCGGAATCACATCACCCGCCCGCTGGATCGTCACCGTGTCACCTTTGCGGACATCGAGCCGCGCGATCTCATCGGCATTGTGCAGCGTGGCGTTGCGCACCACGACGCCGCCGACCGTGACCGGCTCGAGCTTGGCGACCGGCGTCAGCGCGCCGGTGCGGCCGACCTGGATCTCGATGTCGTTGACGACGGTGGTGGCCTTCTCGGCCGGGAATTTGTGCGCGATCGCCCAGCGCGGATTGCGCGAGACGAAGCCCAGCCGCTGCTGCCAGTCGAGCCGGTCGACCTTGTAGACGATGCCGTCGATATCGTAGTCGAGCGTGGCGCGCTTGCCTTCGATGTCGCGATGGAACGCGAGCAGTTCCTCGACGCTGCGGCACATCTGGGTCAGCGGATTGACGTCGAAGCCGACGCGCTTGAGCCAGTCGAGCATCCCGGATTGGGTGTCGGCGGGCACTGCGGTCAGTTCGCCCCAGGAATAGGCGAAGAAGTGCAGCGGCCGCGACGCGGTGATCGTGGGATCCTTCTGGCGCAACGAGCCGGCGGCCGAATTGCGCGGATTGGCAAAGATGGTGTCGCCGGCCGCGGCCTGCCGCTTGTTGAGCTCGAGGAAGGCGTGCTTGGTCATGTAGATCTCGCCGCGCAACTCGGCCACCGCGGGCACATTCCTGCCCTTGAGCTTATGCGGCACGTCCTTGAGGGTGCGCACATTGGCGGTGACGTCTTCGCCGATGCTGCCGTCGCCGCGGGTCGCGGCGGTGACGAGCGCACCGTCCTCGTAGCGCAGCGACATCGACAGGCCGTCGATCTTGGGCTCGGCGGTGAACGCGATGACCTCGTCCTCGGGCAGCCGCAGAAAGCGGCGGATGCGGTCGACGAAATCGACCACATCCTGCTCGCTGAAGGCATTGTCCAGCGAGAGCATCGGCACCGCGTGCCGCACCTTGGCGAAGCGGCCCGACGGCGCGGCGCCGACCTTCAGCGACAGGCTCTCCAGCGTGCGCAGATCGGGAAACCGCGCCTCGATCGCGTCGTAGCGCCGCCGCAACGCGTCGTACTCGGCGTCCGACACGGTCGGCGCGTCGTCCTGATAGTAACGCTGGTCGTGGGCCTTGATCTCGGCTTCGAGGCGGGCGTGCTCGGCCTTGGCCTGCTTCTCGGTCAGCGTTTCGACGGCGGCTTCCGCCGCGCCGTCACCACTGGCACGCGAAGCGCGCCGTGCCATCTCACCCAGCCGCCTTGATCAGGCGCTCGGCCGCGGCGCGCGCCTCGGCGGTGATCTCGGCGCCCGCGAGCATGCGCGCGATCTCCTCGCGGCGGCGCTCCTCGGCGACCTCGACGACGCGGGTGGCGACGCGCTTGCCCTTGTCGAGCGCGCTCTTGCTGATGAGGTAGTGCCGGCCGGCACGGGCCGCGACCTGCGGCGCGTGGGTGACGGCGATCACCTGCGCCTTGCGCGCCAGACGCGCCAGCCGGACGCCGATGGCGTCCGCGACCGCGCCGCCCACGCCGGTGTCGATCTCGTCGAACACCAGCGTCGGCGCCGAGCCGCGGTCGGCCAGCACCACCTTCAGCGCCAGCAGAAAGCGCGCAAGCTCGCCGCCGGAGGCGACCTTCATCATCGGCCCGGGCCGGGTGCCCGGATTGGTCCGCACCCAGAACTCGACACGGTCGAAGCCGTGCGGCCCGGCGGCGGCCTGCTCGACCACGATCTCGGTCGAGAACTTCGCGCGTTCGAGCTTGAGCGGCTTGAGCTCGGCATTGACCGCCTTGTCGAGCTTCTCCGAAGCCTTCTGCCGCGCCCGCGACAGCGCGGCGGCGGCCTCGCGGTAGCGGCCGTCGGCCTCGCGCGCGGCGGTTTCGAGCGCGCCGAGCCGCTCGGCGCCGGCGTCGATCAGGCCGAGGTCGGCCGCATAGCGTGTGGCGAGCGCGTTGAGGCCGTCGACCGGCACGTTGTACTTGCGCGCCGGCTGCCCGCAGCGCGAACAGCCGTTCCTCGATGCGCTCGAGCTCGTGCGGATCGTGGTCGGCGGCGCGCAGCGCCGCGTCGAGCTGGCCCCGCGCCTCGTCGAGCGCGTTCAGCGCCGCGTCGAGCGATTTCACCACCGGGTCGATCAGCGCCGGCGCCTGGGCGGCACGCCGCTCCAACCGCCTGACCGCCGCCGACAGCACCGGCACCGGCGAAGCGCTGCCCGCCACCGCCTCCTGCGCGTCGCGCAGGTCGCCCGCGACCTTCTCGGCCTGCATCATGGCGGTGCGCTTCTCGGCGAGCGCGGTCTCCTCCTCGGGCTCGGGGCTGAGCTTGCGCAATTCCTCGACCGCGTGCCGCAGCCAGTCGGCCTCGCGCTGCGCGCGCTCGACCTCGGTGCGCAGCGCGGCCAACTCCGCCTGCTTCGCGCGGCGCTCGTCCCAGAGCCGCGAGACCCCGGCGGCCTGGTCGTCGAGGCCGCCATAGGCATCGAGCAGCGCGCGATGGGTCGCCGCGTCGACCAGCGCGCGCTCGTCGTGCTGGCCGTGAATCTCCACCAGCGCCGCGCCGAGCGTGCGCAGCACCTGGACGCTGACCGGCTGGTCGTTGACGAACGCGCGGGTGCGGCCGTCGGCCACCTGCACGCGGCGCAGGATCAGTTCGTCCTCGACCGGAATGTCATTGTCCGCCAGCAGCGCCCGCGCCGCGTGCGCGGCCGGCAGATCGAAGGCCGCCGTCACCTGCCCCTGCTCGGCGCCCTGGCGCACCAGCGCGGCGTCGCCGCGGGCGCCGAGCGTCAGCGCGAAGGCATCGAGCAGGATCGACTTGCCGGCCCCGGTCTCGCCGGTCAGGACCGCAAGGCCGGAGGTGAAATCGATGTCGAGCCGGTCGATCAGGACGATGTCGCGGATCGAGAGCCGGGAAAGCATGGCGACTGCGGTTCCGAATACTGGGCCGCGCCCGGACCTGCCCGGGCGGATCGAGATTCGCCATCATCGGAGACGGCAATGGCCGGAACAAGCCCGGCCACGGCGATGTGGGTAATTTGTTGAACGCGGGAACCGGCTACAGCGAGGCGCGCGAGCCGACGCCGATCTTCTTGAACGCCTTGCTCATCCAGGATTCCTGGTTGGCATTGGGCTCGAGGCCGCGGGCCTGCAGCAGGCTGTAGGCGTCCTTGTACCAGACGCTGTCCGGGAAGTTGTGGCCGAGCACGGCGGCGGACGTCTGCGCCTCATCGATGATGCCGAGCGACAGATAGGACTCGGTGAGCCGCAGCAGCGCTTCCTCGACGTGACGCGTGGTCTGATAGCGGGTGACCACGACCTTGAAGCGGTTGATCGCGCCGATGTAGTTGCGCTTCTCGATATTGTAGCGGCCGATCTCCATCTCCTTGCCGGCCAACTGATCGCGCGCGATCTCGATCTTGCGCTTGGCGCCGACGGCGTATTCGGTGTTGGGATATTTGCGCACGACCTCGTCGAGCGCCTCGACCGCCTTCTCGGCGCGCGCCTGATCGCGCGAGATTTCCAGGATCTGGTCGAAATAGGACGAGCCGATCAGGAACTGCGCGTAGGCCGCATCGGGGCTGCCTGGATGAAGCGTGATGTAGCGCCGCGCCGCGGCGATGCACTCGTCGTAATTGCCGGACTCGTAGTTCGAGTAGGCGATCATGATGAGCGACTTGCGCGCCCAGTCGGAATACGGGTGCTGGCGGTCGACTTCCTCGAATTTCTTCGCCGCGTCCTTGGGCTGCTTCTTCACGTTGAGGGTATAGAGACCCTCGTTGTAGAGCTTGTCGGCGGGCTCGTCGGGCGGCATCTTTTCTTCCCACAGGCTGCTGCAGCCTGTGAGCGCGGCGCCGAGCAGCGCCAACGCGGCGAGACGCCCCAGCACATGCCGCGGGCGGCCAAGCCAATCGCCGGTGCGAGAACCCGAATTCATGGATTTAGAAGAGCCCGTCCCCCAAGAACGCAGTCCGTCAAGCCGATCCCTGCCTGCGTTCTGATGCTTCCCCCGGCCGGAACCGCAAAACGGCAGCCGTCACAAGAAATTAGGCGGACAATCCGCCCGGAATGTGGCAAAGCGGCCGGCCTCACGAGCGCCGGAAAGCCAGCCCGATCAGCATGATATCAGCAAATGATCAGGAAAGATCAGGCCCGAAGGCCGGCGCCAGCGTCGTCAGATCGGCGTGCCCGCGCGCCGGAACCACCTGCTCGTCCTCGACCCAGACCCAGGCGGTCCGGTCCGACATCAGCGCGCACAGCACCGCATGGTTGAGCTTGTGGCCGCCGCGGACCTGCTTGTAGGTGCCGAGCAAGGGGGCACCGGCGAGCGCCAGGTCGCCGACCGCGTCCAGCACCTTGTGGCGGACGAATTCGTCCGGGAAGCGCGCGCCTTCCGGATTGAGGATGCGGTTCTCGGAGACGACCAGGGTGTTTTCCAGGGAGGCGCCCAGCGCGTAGCCGGCCTTCCAGAGCGCGGCCACGTCCTTCATGAAACCGAAGGTGCGGGCGCGGGCGAGCTCGCGCCGGAAGGTGTCCGGCTTCACGTCGACCGCGAACGCCTGCCGCCCGACCAGCGGGTGGTCGTATTCGACCTCCGCCTCGATCCGGAAGCCGCGCGGGTTCGGCTTGATCTCGCCGTAGCTGTCGCCCATGGCGACGCGGACCGGCTTGATCACGCGCAAGTAGCGCCTCGGTTGATCGAGCGTCTCGATCCCGACCAAGTCGATCGCGGCCACGAAGGGCGCCGCGCTGCCGTCCATGATCGGCACTTCCGGCCCGTCGACCTCGACCACCGCGTTGTCGACACCGAGGCCGCGCAACGCCGCCAGCACGTGTTCGGCGGTCGAAACCAGCGGACCGGACTTATCGCCGAGGACGGTCGCGAAATCGGTGGCGGTCACCGCATCCATGCAAGCGGGAATTTCGCGCGCCCGCTGCCCATCGACTCCGGGGCGGATGAAACGCAAACCCGTGCCGGCATCGGCCGGGTGCAACGTCAGAGTGACCGGCAACCCCGAATGGACGCCGACACCGATCAACGCGGTGCGATCGCGCAGCGTGGTCTGCCTGGCGGCCTTCATACTACCGTCCCACCGACTGTCCGCGCCGCCGTCATCTCGGCGGTCATACGGTTAATCACGCGGGCGACAACGGTCGCGTTCCTGCCACGGATATGGCTGAGCAAGCTTGCGGGCAAGATCGACGCCGCACTGTCCCCCAACAAAAAACCCCTTTAGCGTTGGCAGCTTAGCCGGGGGTTGCCGGTTCTCCAACTCACGGTTTTTTACCAACTGTTACCGTCAGCCCGCCGTAAAGGGCGCCGCCACGTATTCAAAATCGCCGCATTGCAGCACGGCCAGGGCGCGCCGGACACCACCGGCCACAACCCAGGGATGTCGCCAGACCTTCAAATTCAACTTGAAATTCAAGCTGTTAAAGAAAAAAAGCCGGCCCCGGCGGCGGATGCCGGGGCCGGCTGATTTTCGGCAAGGACCGTCAGTTCGCCTGCCGGCGCAGGAAGGCCGGGATTTCGAGTTGATCTTCCTCCCCGCCGTTATGCACAGGCGGCGTGGCCGGACGGCCGAGCGGGTCGAGACCCTGATGGGTGGCCGGCCGCTTGGCATAGTCGGAGACCGGCTCCGGACCCCGCGCCTCGGGCGGACGCGCCACGGGCGGACGGCTCGGCATTGGCGGCAGCGGACCAGCCGCCCGCTCGACCGGCCGGGGGGGCATCGGCCGGGCCGGCCGCATATTGGTCGGCAGGTCGCGCGCGACCGGCGGTTGCCGGTCCTCGTCCTCGTCGTCGCGCCGGCGCAGCCCGATGTCCGCAAGACGGCGCAGCAGGCCGCCCTTGCGCTTCTCGGTTTGATCCTGGTCGACCGGCGGCTCGCCGCGCTTGGCGCGATATTCGCGCTGCGCCTGGATCGGCAGTTCGTCGATCCGCGGCATGCGCGGGCGGTTGGGGATGCGCTCCGCCTGCGGCGGCACGAAGGTGCGCGGCGCCGGCGGCTCGATCGCTTCCGGCGGCGCGGAGGCCTCCGGGAACATGGTGGGCTTGGGCTGCGGCATCGGGCGGATCATCACGTCCTCGACCGCGGTCATTGGCAGCAGCGCCGCCGCCACGGCCGAATGCGCGGCCCGCTCGATCGCTTCCGCGCTTGCCGCCGGCGGCGTGGCCGGCGCGACCGGAGTCGCCATCGGCATGTGGCGCACCGCCTCGGCACGCTCGGCGCGGATCTGTTCGGTCCGCAGCTTCTGCGTCACCTCGGCGATGCGCGCTTCGGCGGTCGCCGCCGGGCGCTGCGCCATGGCGGCCTGGTCGATGCCGGTCGCCACCACCGAGACGCGGATGATGCCGTCGAGGCTCTCGTCGAAGGTCGCGCCGACGATGATGTTGGCGTCCTCGTCGACCTCCTCGCGGATGCGGGTCGCGGCTTCGTCGACCTCGTAGAGCTTGAGGTCGCGTCCGCCGGTGATGGAGATGAGGAGGCCCCTCGCACCCTTCATCGACGCATCGTCGATCAGCGGGTTGGAGATCGCGGCCTCGGCGGCCGCGAGCGCGCGCTTCTCGCCGGACGACTCGCCCGTTCCCATCATCGCCTTGCCCATCTCGCGCATCACCGCTCGCACGTCGGCGAAGTCGAGGTTGATCAGGCCCTCCTTCACCATCAGGTCGGTGATGCAGGCGACGCCCGAATAGAGCACCTGGTCGGCCATCGCGAAGGCGTCGGCGAAGGTGGTCTTCTCGTTCGCGACCCGGAACAGGTTCTGGTTCGGGATGATCAGCAGCGTGTCGACGACCTTGTGGAGGTCGGTGATGCCGGCATCCGCCACGCGCATGCGGCGCACGCCTTCGAAATGGAACGGCTTGGTGACGACGCCGACGGTGAGGATGCCCTGCTCCTTGGCGCAGCGCGCCACCACCGGAGCCGCGCCCGTGCCGGTGCCGCCGCCCATGCCGGCGGTGACGAACACCATGTGCGAGCCCTGCAGATGATCGCGGATCTCGTCGATCACCTCCTCGGCGGCCTGCGCGGCCGACCTCGGGCTGCGAGCCGGCGCCGAGACCTTCGGTCACCTGCACGCCCATCTGGATGATGCGCTCGGCCTTCGACATGGTCAGCGCCTGGGCGTCGGTGTTGGCGACGACGAAGTCGCAGCCCTGCAGGCCGCTCGCGATCATGTTGTTGACGGCGTTGCCGCCGGCACCGCCGCACCCGAACACGGTGATCCGCGGCTTCAGCTCACGGATATCGGGGATCTTCAGATTGATGCTCATGTCTGCCTCTTCATAGACGCGGAAGTCACACTGGTGCCGGGTCGGTCCGCCACCGAACCGTGGAGCTGGGGGTATTTCGGAATTCCAGGGTCATCAGAAGCTCTCGCGAAGCCATCGTCCGACCCGTGCGATATAGCCGCCCTTTCCTGTCGCCGAGTGCCGCGTTTTCCGCGGTTCAAAATGCTCGAGATGCGCCGTCTGCGGGTAGATCAGTCAGACCCGCCGCAACGGCGAATGCCGGTCCTTTCGCCGCCTCGTTCAAGCCCGAGACGCCGAGCGGCCGGCCGATGCGCACCGGACGGCCGAGAATCTGTCGCGCCAGATCGCCCAAGCCGGTGAGCTGGCTCGCGCCGCCGGTGAGGATCACGCGGCCGCGCGGCTCGGCCGCGAACGGCGAGTTGGCGAGGCGGTCGCGGACCATTTCGAGGATCTCCTCGACCCGCGGCTTGATGATGCGCACCAGTTGAGCGCGCGGGACAAATTGCGGCGCTTCGCTGGCGTCGGCGTCGACGCTCGGCACCGCGATCATGTCGCGCTCGTCGGAAGCGCCGGACAGCACGCTGCCGTAGAGCGTCTTGATGCGCTCGGCGTCGGCGACGCGCGCGTTGAGGCCGCGCGCCAGGTCCATCGTGACGTGCGCGCCGCCGACCGCAAAGCCGTCGGCATGCACGAAGCGGCCGCTGGTGAAGATCGCGATCGTGGTGGTGCCGGCGCCCATGTCGATGACGGCCGCGCCGAGGTCGGCCTCGTCGTCGGCGAGCACCGAAAGGCCGGCCGCATAGGGGCTCGCCACCATCGCCTCGACATCGAGGTGGCAGCGCTCGACCGCCAGCATCAGGTTGCGCGCCACCGACACGTCGGTGGTCACCACATGCATGTCGATGCCGAACTGGCGTCCGAGCATGCCGCGCGGATCGCGGATGCCGGAGGCGCCGTCGAGCACGTAGCCGATCGGCAGCGAATGCAGCACCGCGCGGCCGTCGCGCACGGAATAGTGGCTGCCGGCCGCGAGCACGCGGGTGATGTCGCGCTCGGCGATCGCGGAGGTCGCGACTTCGACCGTCGCCGAGATCAACTCGCTCGACGGCCGGCCGGCGGAGACCGAAACGATCACCGCGTTGAGCTGCAGCCGCGCCGAGCGCTCGGCAAGGTCGACCGCCTGGCGGATCGCCGCCTCGGCCTCGGCGAGATCGACCACGCAGCCGCCCTTCATGCCGCGCGCGAGCGTGTGGCCGAAGCCGATCACGTCGATGGAATGGCTGCGGCCCTGCATGGTCTCCTGCGACGACCGCGGCTTGAGCCGTGCGATCATGCAGACGATCTTGCTGGTGCCGACGTCGAGCACGGCGACCGTGGTCGAGCGCTTGAGCGCCAGCGGCTTCATCTTGGGGGTCAGGCCGTACTGGAGCGCGCTCATATCTCGCGCCCCTTCTTCGCCGGCTTGCTGTCCTTGAGCGTGCCGGTGCGGATCTCGGCGGCGCGGTCGGACAGCCGGACCGTGACGCGGTCGGCGAGACGCAGATCGATGACGGCGATATCGCGCGAGATCAGGTTCTTGTCGCGGTCGAGCGCGACCAGCCGCTCCAGCGCCGCCTCGACGCCGGTTTCCGGCAGCCGCACGTCGATGCCGTTCTTGAGCCGCAGGTTCCAGCGCCGTTCGCCGACCAGCACGGCGGCACGCACGAATTCGCGCAAGCTCGGATAGCGGTCGATCTGCGCGAGGAAGGCCTTGGCGCGCTGCTCGGCGCCGGTACCGACCACGAACGGAAGCTTCATCAGGGCGGGCGACGTCAACGGCTCGAGCACCGTGCCGTCCTCGGCGATGACGGAGACCGTGCCGTCCTTCTGCCAGAGCGCGAAGGCCTCGCGCTCCTTGATGCCGATCTGCAATTCGCCGGGATAGAGCTTCAGCACGCTGGCGTCGGCGATCCACGGCGCGCGCTTGAGCCGCTCGCGCGCGCCTTCGACATCGAGGAACACGAGCGAGCTCGATCCGGAAATGCCGGCGGTGGCAAGAATCTGCTCGCGGCTCATGTGGGTGTTGCCGGAAACCGCGACGCCCTTGATGCGGAAGCCCGCCTGATTGGCGACGCCGTCGCGCGCGTCCGCGAGCGTCGAGACGAGGGTCGGCACATGGCCGCCCTTGACCACGCCGTAGCTCGTGCTCGCAAAGATCACGATCGCCGCCGCCAGCAGGCCGAAGCCGCGCGGCAGACGCCACGACAGATGATCCAGCATCCGTTCGAAACGGGCCGTGGAACTTCTCGTTTCAGCGCCCGTGTGCAAGTTCGAATTCCGGTTCAGCGGTTGAGGGAGGCGTCCTCGACCATCCATCGCACGAGCTCATCGAACGAAATCCCCGCATGCGCCGCGAGCTCGGGCACCAGCGACGTCTCGGTCATGCCGGGTTGCGTATTGACTTCGAGACAAACCAATCCCCCGCCCCTCGACGCGTTCGTCGTAACGAAAGTCCGCACGGCTCACACCCCGGCAGCCGAGCGCGCGATGCGCCGCCAATGACTAGTCTTGCGGACCTCTTGGTAAACAAACGATGAAACCGGCGCCGGAAGTAGATGTTTCGATCCGCCGGGCGCGTATTTGGCCTCGTAGTCGTAGAACTTGACGGTCGGTCACGATCTCGATCACGCCGAGCGCCTGATCGCCCATGACGGCGCAGGTCAACTCCTTGCCGGGAATGAACTTTTCGACGATCAGCCGCTCGCCATAGCTCCAGTCCGGCGCGGGTCAGTTCCTGCGGCGGGTGGGCGTGATCCTCCGTAACGATAAAAACTCCGACGCTCGAGCCTTCGGCGATCGGCTTGATCACGTAGGGCGGCGTCGATCAGGTGGCGCTTGGCGGCCTCGAAGCGCGTGGCGACGAGCCCCTCGGGCACCGGCACGCCGGCGGCCCGCATCAGCGTCTTGGCGATGTCCTTCTGCATCGCCACCGCCGAGGCCATCACGCCGGAATGGCTGTAGGGGATCGCGAGGATTTCAAGCAGGCCCTGCAGGGTGCCGTCTTCGCCGGGGCGGCCGTGCAGCACGTTGAGCGCGACGTCGGGCTTGAGTCGCGGTGAGCACGGCCGCGATGTCGCGGTCGACATCGATGCGGCGTGACGCGATAGCCCTGCCGCACCAGCGCCTCGGCGCAGGCCTTGCCGGAGCGCAGCGAAACCTCGCGCTCGGCCGACCAGCCTCCCATCAGAACGGCGACGTGCTTGCTCATGCGGCTCGACGACCTGTGATTCGCCCAAGCGCCAATAGAATCGAGAATGTGTGGGCCGTCGAGAGTCAGGCTCATTTCAATGTTGAGTGTGACTCTTCGGCAACGCAAAGCCGTCATAGAGCCAGGCCAGGCACTGGAAGGTATCGGCCTCGCTGCGTTCGCCCAGCATCTGCCAGTAGGCGTCGCGCGCGATGCCGTCCGCGTGGTAGACCTCCCAGAGGTAGCGCGATTCCACCGTGACGCGCGCGGTGCGCACCGCACGCGCGTTCTCGTAGCGCCGGAACGCCGCTTCGAAGTCGCCGCCGGCAGCGGCGATGCAGTCGGCGAGGCACAGCCCGTCCTCGATCGCCATGCAGGCGCCCTGCGCGAGCGATTGCAGGGTCGGATGCGCGGCGTCGCCGAGCAGCGCGACGCGGCCCTTGTGCCAATGGCGGATCGGATCGCGGTCGCCGACCGCCTGACGCCGCTCGAGATCGATCATCGCCAGCAACGCCTTCATCGTCGGGTGCGCGTCGCGGTAGGTGTGCTCGAGCTCGGCCCGGTAGGCGGCGACGTCGCCGCGCTCCGACATGGGTCGAGCGGCGGAACACCGCGACGATGTTGAACAGCGTGCCGTGCCGCAGCGGATAATGCACGATGTGGAAGCCCGGCCCGCCCCACAGCACGACGATGTCGCGCTGAACGTCCGCCGTGACGTCGGCCATCGGCACGATGGTGCGGAACGCCATGAAGCCGTTCGGCGCGGCTCGCCGTCGTCGAACAGTTGCGCGCGCGTGCGCGAGCGGATGCCGTCGGCGCCGATCAGCGCCGCGCCCTCGAAGCTGCGGCCGTCCTCGGTCGCGACCGTGACGCGGTCGCCGCGATCCTCGAAACGCGCGACCATCGCATCCGGCACGAGCGTCGATCAGCGGATCGCGCCGGCAGGCGTCGAGCAGCACGTTATGCAGGTCGATGCGGTGGATGATGATGTAGGGATGCTTGAAGCGCGCGCGGAACGACGGCCCGGTCGGCACCCGCGTGATCTCCTGGCCGTTGAGCGCGTCGAGCATCAGCACGGCCGGCGGCGAGTCGGCCTTGTCGAGCACCGCCTCGGTCACGCCGATGCGGTCGAGCACGTGGAACACATTCGGGCCGAACTGGATGCCGTAGCCGATCGCGCCGAACGCCGGCGCGCCCTCGAGCACACGCACCGGCATGCCGTAGCGCGCGAGCGCCAGCGCGGTCGTGAGCCCGCCGAGCCCGCCGCCGACGATCAGGATCGGGTCATCCTTCGCCATGGCCGCAAACTACCACGTTACTTCGCCACCCCGATCCGCTTGATCTCCCATTCCAGCGTCGACGCCGGAATTCTCCTTCACGCGCCGGCGCACGGTCTCGCCCAGCGTCTCGATGTCGGCCGCGGTCGCGCCGCCGAGGTTGATCAGGAAATTGCAGTGCATCTCCGAGACCTGCGCGCCGCCGACCGTCAGCCCGCGGCAGCCGGCGGCGTCGATCAGCTGCCAGGCCTTGTGGCCCGGCGGATTCTTGAAGGTCGAGCCGCCGGTGCGGCTCTTGATCGGCTGCGTCGCCTCGCGCGACTCGGTGATCTTGTCCATCTCGGCGGCGATCGCGTCTCGGCATCGCCGGGCGCGCCCTGGAACAGCGCCTCGGTGAAGATGATGTCGTCGGGCGCGCCGCAATGGCGATAGGTGTAGTGCATGTCGGCATTGCTGAAGACGCGCACGCGCCCTGCGCGGTCGACGCCGCGCGCCTCGATCAGCGCGTCCTTGGTCTCGCGCCCATAGGCGCCGCCGTTCATGCGCAGCGCGCCGCCGATCGCGCCGGGAATGCCGCGGAAGAAGGCGAGCCCGGCGATGGCCGCCTCCTGCGCGGCGCGCGCGACCTTCACGTCCGGCACCGCCGCGCCGGCGCGCATGCGCTCGCCCGCGCTCGACCTTCACCTCGCCGAAGCCGCGCCCGAGCCGGATCACCACGCCCGGCACGCCGCCGTCGCGCACGATCAGGTTCGAGCCGAGCCCGATCGACGGTGACCGGGAATGTCGGCCGGCAGATGCGCCGAGGAAATAGGCGAGATCGGCCTCGTCCTCCGGCATGAACAGCACCTGCGCCGGCCCGCCGACGCGGAACCAGGTCAGCGGCGCGAGCGGCTCGTTGGCGAGCAGCCGGCCGCGCAGCTCGCGGCAGCTTGGCTTTCAGCTCGGGAACGATGATCGGGAAGTCATGCGCATGCGCATCACGCCACCGCTCCGAGCGCCGCAAGCTCGCCCGGCAGCGCATAGGCCCATTGCGTGATGTTGCCGGCGCCGAGGCACACGACGATGTCGCCGGGCTGCGCCAGCCGCCTGACCATGCGCGGCGAGGTCCTGCGGGCCGTCGAGCGGGATCACCTGGCGATGGCCGCGCGCGCGCAGGCCCTGCACCAGCGCGTCGCGGTCGGCGCCCGGGATCGGCGCCTCGCCGGCCGCATAGACATGCGCGACGATCACGGTGTCGGCGTCGTTGAAGCAGGTGCGAGAACTGCTCGAACAGCGAGGCGAGCCGCGTATAGCGATGCGGCTGCACCACCGCGATCACCTGGCCCTTGGTCGACTCGCGCGCGGCCCGCAGCACCGCGGCGATCTCGACCGGATGATGGCCGTAGTCGTCGATGATCGGCACGCCGTTCCATTCGCCGGTGCGGGTGAAGCGCCGCCGCACGCCGCCGAAGCCCGCCAGCGCCTTGCGGATCATCTCGTCGCCGATGCCGAGCTCGCGCGCGACCGCGATCGCCGCGGTGGCGTTGAGCGCGTTGTGCGGCCCGGCATCGGCAAGCGTCAGGCCGTCGATCTCGTGCACGGTCTCGCCGGCGCGATCGCGGAACACGCACCGAGAAGCGCGACTGCCCATCGGCGTGATCGAGATCGACGAGCCGCACGTCGGCCTGCGGGTTCTCGCCATAGGTGATGACGCGGCGATCCTCGATCGCGGCCGACCAGCTGCTGCACCACCGGATGGTCGGTGCACATCACCGCGAAGCCGTAGAACGGCACGTTCTCGACGAAGGCGCGGAACGCCTCCTGCACCGCCTCGAAGGTCTTGAAGTGATCGAGATGCTCGGGATCGACATTGGTGACGATGGCGACGTCGGCGGGCAGCTTGAGGAAGGTGCCGTCGGACTCGTCGGCCTCGACCACCATCCAGTCGCCGGCGCCGAGCCGCGCATTGGTGCCGTAGGCGTTGATGATGCCGCCGTTGATCACGGTCGGATCGAAGCCGCCGGCATCGAGCAGCGCGGCGACCAGCGAGGTGGTCGTGGTCTTGCCGTGCGTGCCGGCGATGGCGACGCAGCGCTTGAGCCGCATCAGCTCGGCCAGCATCTCGGCGCGGCGCACCACCGGCAGCCGCTTGCGCGCGCGCCGCGACCAGTTCCGGATTGTCGCGCTTGATCGCGGACGAGACGACGACCACCTCGGCGTCGCCGAGATTGCCGGCGGCATGGCCGACCGCGATCTTCGACGCCCTTGTCGCGCAGGCGCTTGACGTTGGCGCTGTCGGCGGCGTCCGAGCCCTGCACCGTGTAGCCGAGATTGATCAGCACCTCGGCGATGCCGCTCATGCCGATGCCGCCGATGCCGACGAAATGGATCGGACCGATGTCGCGCGGCAGTTTCATGCGCGGTCATCCTCGTTCCTGCATCGTCCTGCACGACCAGATCGGCCAGCCGCTCGGCGGCGTCGAGCGGCGCCCTGCGAGCGGGCGGCCGCGGCCATTGCTACGAGCTTTTGCGGCGCCGCGGCAAGCGCGGCTGATCTCGGCCGCGAGCCGCTCCGGGCGTGAAGTCGTCCTGGCGCAGCCGGATCGCGCCGCCGGCCTGCTCCAGCACGCCGGCATTGGCGGCCTGGTCCTGGTCGAGCGCATGCGGCAGCGGCACCAGGATGGCCGGCCGGCCGATGGCGGCGAGTTCGGCGACGGTCGAGGCGCCGGAGCGCGAGACCACCAGATGGCCGCGGCGATGCGCGCCGGCAGATCGGCGAAGAACGGCGCGACCTCGGCCGCGACATTGGCGCGGGCGTAGATGTCCGCACGCGCGCGAGGTCCTCCTCGCGCGCCTGCTGGACGATCGCGACGCGCGCGCGCAACTGCGGATCGAGCCGCTCGATCGCGGCCGGCACGATGTCCGACATGATGCGCGCGCCCTGGCTGCCGCCGAACACCAGCAGGCGCAGCGGCCCGTCCGCGTCGGGCGGCGCGATACGGCGTGCGCGGCCGCCGCGATCACCGCCGGCCGCACCGGATTGCCGGTGCGCGTCGCCTTCGCGGCGAGCGCCGGATCGGCTGTCGAGCACGCCGGCAAAGCTGGTCGCGATCGCGCTGACGCGCGCCGCCAGCAGCTTGTTGGCGCGGCCCATCACGGCGTTCTGCTCGTGGATCAGCGTCGGAATGCGCCGCAGCGTCGCCGCCAGCAGCGGCGGCACCGTCGGATAGCCGCCGAAGCCGACCACTGCCGCGGGCTTGATGCGGCCCGAGCAGCCGATAGGCCTGCACGGCGCCGGCGCCGAGCGCGCTGCGGTGCGCGCCAGCGAGATCGGATCGCGGCCGCGCACGGTCGCGCTCGGCGATGACGTGGATCTGCGCGGGCGGGAAATCGCTTGCCGTAGCGCTCGGCGCGCTCGTCGGTGGCGAGATCGACCGTCGACGCCGCGGCGCGCCAGCGCCTCGGCCAGCGCCTCGGCGGGAAACAGATGTCCGCCGGTCCCGCCGGCGGCGAGCAGCACGAGCGGCGCGGCGCCCGTCGCCATCAGGCCGGGCTCGCGACCGCGGCCAGTTCGCCGCGGGCTCGCCAGCAATTGCGCGCGCGGACGCTCGCGCGTCAGCGCGAGCAGCATCCCCATGCCATAGGCGAGCGAGATCATCGACGAGCCGCCATAGGAGATGAACGGCAGCGTCATGCCCTTGGCCGGCATCAGATGCAGGTTCACCGCCATGTTGATCGCCGACTGCAGGCCGAACAGGATCGCCAGCCCCGCCGCCGCGAAGCGCGCGAACGGGTCCTCGTCGCGCAGCGCATGGCGCAGCGCGCGCAGCACGATGAACGCGAACAGCGCGACCAGAACGAGGCAGAGCACGATGCCGAACTCCTCGGCCGCGACCGCGAAGACGAAGTCGGTGTGGCTCTCGGGCAGGATGCGCTTGACCGTGCCCTCGCCCGGGCCGCGGCCGAACCAGCCGCCGCGCCAGAACGATTCCAGCGCCTGGTCGATGTTGAAGGTGTCGCCGGAGCCTGGATCGAGGAAGCGCTGGATGCGGCGCGTCACGTGCGGGATGGTGAAATAGGCGCCGCGAGCCCGACCGCCGCGACCGTCGCCGAGCCCGAACACCCAGATCAGCCGCATGCCGGCGAGGAAGAACAGCGCGCCCCACACCAGCGCGATCAGCATGGTCTGGCCGAAGTCCGGCTGCAGCACCAGGCCGGTGACGGCGACGCCGAGCAGCGCAAGCGCGATGGTATTCGCCGGCATTTCCGGCCGCCGCGCGGTCTCGCCGAACAGCCAGGCGACCAGGATGACGAAGGCGGGCTTGAGGAATTCGGACGGCTGGATGTTGACGCCGAGCGATCACGATCCAGCGCCGCGCGCCCTTGACCTCGGCGCCGAAGACGAGCGTGGCGGCGACCAGCGCCAGGCTCACCACGAACACGACCAGCGCCAGCCGGCGGATATGCCGCGCGCGGCAGGAACGAGGTCGCCAGCATGACGGCGATCGCCGGGACCAGGAAGATCATGTGCCGGTTGACGAAGTAGAACGGCTCGAGCCCGAGCCGCGACGGCCACCGGCGGGCTGGCGGCGAGCGACAGCACGATCCCGGCCAGCATCAGGGCCAGGAAGCGCCGCCAGCATCAGGCGGTCGACCGTCCACCACCAGGCGCGCAAATGGCGTGCGTTCGACGCGCGAGACCATCAGGCTCCCCCCGGAGCGGCTTTCGACCCCCCAGTCGTGCATGGCGGCGGTTGACAGGAGATTAACGGGCCGGCCGGAAGACGCCCCGCTAGGCCGGCGCCAGCCCGGGCAGCTTGCGCACCAGTTCGCGGAACGCGTCGCCGCGCACCTCGAAATTGCGGTACTGGTCGAACGACGCGCAGGCGGGCGACAACAGCACGACCGGCTCGCGCACGTCGGACGCCGCGGCATCGCGCGCCGCAAGTTCGACCGCGCGCTCGAGCGTGCCGGCGACCACATGCGGCGCATGGCCTTCGAGCGTCGGCCGCGAAGGCGGCCGCCGCCTCGCCGATCAGGTAGGCCTTGCGGATGCGCGGGAAGAAGCCGGCCAGCGTCGACGATGCCCGCCGGTCTTGGGCTTGCCGCCGGCGATCCAGAAGATGTCGGGGAAGCAGGCCAGCGCCTGCGCGGCCGAATCGGCATTGGTGGCCTTGGAATCGTTGACGAACAGCACCCGGCCGATGCGGCCGACCTGCTCCATGCGGTGCGCGAGCCCCGGGAACGACCGCAGCCCGTCCTGGATCTGCTCCGCCGACAGCCCGTGCGCGAGCGCCGCGCCCGCGGCGCAGGCGGCGTTCTGCGCATTGTGCACGCCGCGCAGCGAGCCGATGCCGCCGAGGCGCGCGATCGCGCGCGCGGTGCCGCCCGCGGCCAGCATGATCTGCTCGGCCTCGACGTAGAGCCCGTCCGGCAGCGGCCGGCGCACCGAAACGCGGACGACGCGCTTGCCGGCGCGCTCGATGCGATCGGCCGTGGCGGCGCACCATTTGTCGTCGACGCCGACGATCGCGGTGCCGCCGGCCTGCACGCCGGCCACCAGCCGCTCCTTCACGGCCGCGTAGTGGTCGAGCGTGCCATGACGGTCGAGATGGTCCTCGGTGACGTTGAGCAGAATGCCGACCGAAGGATCGAGCGAGGGCGCGAGATCGATCTGATAGGACGAGCACTCGATCACGTGCACCCGGCCCGTCTGCGGCGGTTCGAGCGACAGGATCGCGGTGCCGATATTGCCGCCGATCTGGGCCTCGTAGCCGGCGCTGGCGAGCAGGTGCGCGATGAGCGCGGTGGTGGTCGACTTGCCGTTGGTGCCGGTGATGGCGACGAACGGCGCGTCGGGCGCGCGCAGCCGCCGCTCGCGGCAGAACAGTTCGATGTCGCCGATCACCTCGACGCCGGCGCTGCGCGCCATGCCCACCGTCCAGTGCGGCGCCGGATGCGTCAGCGGCACGCCGGGCGCGAGCACCAGCGCAGCAAACGCGCGACCAGTCGATGTCGCGCAGATCGCCGGTCGGGATGCCGGCCGCCGTCGCCCGCGCCACGATCTCGGCGCTGTCGTCCCAGGCGATGACGTCGGCGCCGCCGGCCAAGAGCGCATTGGCGCTCGCCAGCCCCGAGCCGCCGAGCCCGAACACGGCGACCTTCTTGCCGGCGAAGGTGCGTGACCGGGATCATCACCGCAGCTTCAGCGTCGAGAGGCCCGACGAGCGCGAGCACGACCGCGATGATCCAGAACCGGATCACGATCTGCGGCTCGGTCCAGCCGAGCTGCTCGAAATGGTGATGGATCGGCGCCATGCGGAACACGCGCTTGCCGGTGAGCTTGAACGAGATCACCTGCACGATCACCGACACCGCTTCGAGCACGAACAGGCCGCCGATCACCGCCAGCACGATCTCGTGCTTGGTGGCGACCGCGATGGCGCCGAGCATGCCGCCGAGCGCCAGCGAGCCGGTATCGCCCATGAAGATCGAGGCCGGCGGCGCGTTGAACCACAGGAAGCCGAGCCCCGCGCCGATCACCGCCCCGCACAGCACCGCGAGCTCGCCGGTGCCCGGCACGTAATGGATGTTGCAGGTAAGTCGGCGAAGAAGGCGTTGCCGGCGAGGTAGGAGATGATGCCGAAGCTCAACGCGGCGATGATCACCGGCACGATCGCGAGGCCGTCGAGGCCGTCGGTCAGGTTCACCGCGTTGCCGGCTCCGACGATGATGAAGGCGCCGAACACGATGAAGAACCAGCCGAGCGGCAGCACCATCTCCTTGAAGAACGGAAAGGTGAGCGAGCGTCGCGAACGGCTGGCTGCCGAGCGTCATGAAGGCGTAGCACGCTGCAGCGGCGATCAGAATCTCGAGCCCAAGCCGCAGCTTCGCCCGACGACGCCCGCATGATGTCTGCTTGGTCACCTTCAGGTAGTCGTCGTAGAAGCCGATCGCGCCGAAGCTCAGCGTCACGCCGAGCACGATCCAGACATAGGAGTTGGTCAGGTTGCCCCACAGCAGCGTGCCACTGACGATCCCGAACAGGATCATCAGGCCGCCCATGGTCGGCGTGCCGCTCTTGGTACACGATGTGCGAGTGCGGCCCATCGGTTCGCGGATCGGCTGGCCCTTGCCCTGCAAGCGCCGCAGCCAGTTGATGATGGTACGGCCGAACAGGAACACGAAGATCAGCGCCGTCATCATCGCCCCGCCGGTGCGGAACGTGATGTAGCGCAGCACGTTGAGCGGGCCGAACGCGTCCGAGAACCCGGATAACCAATAGAACATGGGATCAGCCTTGGGCGG
Organism: uncultured Alphaproteobacteria bacterium; assembly: GCA_963749815.1. Classification (GTDB taxonomy): domain Bacteria; phylum Pseudomonadota; class Alphaproteobacteria; order Rhizobiales; family Xanthobacteraceae; genus VAZQ01. The sequence goes on from CAVVON010000009.1 coordinate 182,790, forward strand.
GCGCCGCGGTGAGCGCGGCGCGGCGATAACGGCTTTCAAGCGCCTTGACGATGGGCGCCATCCGGGAGCCGAGCGAACCTTTGATCATGATGGCATCGCCGGGCTGGATGGCGGAGAGGACTTGCGGTTCGAGCGCGCCTGAGGTTTCGGCATAGCCGCCCCGGCGGCTCGGAGGGAAGGGCGTCCCACAGCGCCCGCATCAGCGGACCACAGCAAAAAACCAGGTCGGTGGCCTGGGCTTCGACCGCCTCGGCCAGCCCGCGATGCAGGTCGGCGCCCTGCGGCCCGAGCTCCAGCATGTCGCCCAGCACCGCGATGCGCCGGCCGCGCGGGCCGATCTCGGCCTGCCCGAGCAGCGCGATGGCGGCGCGCATCGACGCGGGATTGGCGTTGTAGCTCTCGTCGATCAGGAGCGCGCGACCGTCCGGCAGGTCGAGCGTGACGCGCGTGCCGCGCCCGCTCGCCGGCTTGCAGATCGGCGAGCGCCAGCGCCGCCAGCGCCAGATCGGCGCCGGCGAGCTTCGCCGCCGCCAGCACGGCGAGCGAGTTCGACACCAGATGGCGGCCGGGCGCGCCGACCTTGTAGGTCACGTCGGCGCCGAGGATGTGCGCCTGCACGGTCGAACTGTCCGCCTGCAGCGCGCATTTGATGAGACGCGCATCGGATTTGGCGTGTTCGCCGAACGAGACGACGTTTGCCACGCCCGCCGCCTTGGCGGCCTGTTCGAGCCTGGCGAACTGTCCGTTGTCGCGGTTGAGCACGGCGGCCCCGCCGGGCTCGATCCCCGCGAAGATTTCGGCCTTGGCGTCGGCGATGGCTTCGAGCGAGCCCAGAAATTCCAGGTGCACCGGCTCGATCGTGGTGATGATCGCAACATGCGGGCGCACCAGCCTGGTCAGCGGCTCGATCTCGCCGGCGTGGTTCATCCCCATCTCGAACACGGCATAACGCACGCTTTGCGGACAGCGCGCGAGCGAGAGCGGCACGCCCCAATGATTGTTGTAGGAGGCGGCCGACGCGTGGGTCGGGCCGTCCTTGCCCAAGGCCAGCGCCAGCGCCTCCTTGGTGCTGGTCTTGCCGACCGAGCCGGTGACGCCGACGATCTGCGCCTGCGAGCGGGCGCGCGCCGCGCGGGCGAGATCGCGCAAGCCGTCGAGCACGTCGGCGACGACGAGCAGCGGCGCATCCTTGGCGAAGCTCTCGCGCCTGGCCGCCGACACCACCGCCACGCCCGCGCCCGCCTTCAGCGCCGCCGGCACGAAGTCATGGCCGTCACGCGCCTCGCCCTTGATGGCGAAGAACGCTTCGCCTGGCTTGACGGTGCGGGTGTCGATGGAAATGCCGGTGATCGACGCGGACAGCGCACCGGTTCGCTCGGCGCGCATCGCCTTCGCCATGGCGTCAACGGTCCAGAGGTCGCTCATGCGCCCTTTGCGCCCTTCCCCAGCGCGGCGGCGACCGCCTCATGGTCGCTGAACGGCAAGACCTGTTTGCCGATGATTTGGCCGGTTTCATGGCCCTTGCCGGCAACCAGCAGCACGTCGCCGCGCTGTAGATCGTTGACGGCCGCGCTGATCGCCGCGCGCCGGTCGCCGATCTCGATCGCGCCGCGCGCCGTCTCCAGGATCGCCGCGCGGATTTTTGCCGGCTCCTCGCTCCGGGGATTGTCGTCGGTGACGATGACGCGGTCGGCGAGCATCGCGGCGATCTGCCCCATCATCGGCCGCTTGCCGGCATCGCGGTCGCCGCCGCAGCCGAACACCACGACCAGCCGGCCGGTGACATAGGGCCGCAACGCTTCGAGCGCCTTGGCGAGCGCGTCGGGCTTGTGGGCGTAGTCGACGAACACCGGCGCGCCGTCCTTCTCGCCGATCAGATCGAGCCGGCCCGGCGCGCCTTTGAGGTGTTCGAGCGCCGCGAACACCGCCTTGGGCTCGCTGCCGGTCGCGATCGCGAGGCCCGCGGCGGTCAGCGCGTTCTCGACCTGGAACGCACCGACCAGCGGCAGACCGATCGTATAGCTGTTGCCAGCGTGAACCACATCGAGCACCTGCGCAAAGCCGTCGATGCGCGTCTGCTTCAGGCGGATGCCCTCGCCGCGGCTGCCGACCGTGAGCAGCCGCAGCCGCCGCTGCTTGGCCGCCGCGATCACCGCGTCGGAATGCTCATGATCGGCGACGATCACCGCGGCGCCGCCCGGCACGACCAGATCGCTGAACAGCCGCAGCTTGGCGGCGAGATAGGCTTCCAGCGTCGGGTGATAGTCGAGATGGTCGCGGCTGAGATTGGTGAAGGCGCCGGCCGACACCCGCACGCCGTCGAGGCGATGCTGGTCGAGCCCGTGCGAGGACGCCTCCATCGCCAGATGCGTGATGCCCTCGCCGGCCAATTCGTCGAGCTGGCGATGCAGCGCGACCGGATCGGGCGTGGTGAGCGAGCCGTAGACCTCGCGCGTCGGCGTCACCAGCCCGATGGTGCCGATGCTGGCGGCCTGCGCGCCGAGCGCCGCCCAGATTTGGCGGGTGAAGGCCGCGACCGAAGTCTTGCCGCTCGTGCCGGTGACCGCCGCGATCGACTTCGGGCTGGCGCGGGAACAGCTTCGCCGCCATCAGCGCGAGCGTGCGCCGCGCGTTGGCGACGCGCGCGAAGGCCACGCCCTCGGGCAGCGGCGCCGGCGGCACGCGCTCGGCGATCACGGCCGCAGCACCGGCCGCGACCGCGGCCGGGACGAAGCGCAGCCCGTCGTCCTTGGCGCCCGCGATCGCCACGAATGCGTCACCCGGCTTGATCGCGCGGCTGTCGGCGCTGACGCCGGTCACCTCGCGGGCGGCCAGGCGCACATCGCTGACGGCATCGACGGTGAGCAGGTCGGCGAGTTTCATGAGCGCAGCGTCATTCCGGGGCGCGGGCGCAGGCCCGCGAGCCCGGAATCCATAACCATGAATCGCGATGATTGAAACAGCCGTAGCCATCGAGAAAGCGATGGATTCCGGGCTCGCGGCTTCGCCGCGCCCCGGAATGACTGCCCGTTACCGCCCAGCGGTCGCCAAAATCAGCTTCTCGGACGGCGCCAGCTCGAACCGCGGCTCCAGCCCCAGCAGCGGCGCAACGCGCGCGATCACCGCGCCGCCGACCGGCACCGCGTTCCAGCCGGAGGTGGCATAGCCGTGGGATTCGGGCGTCGCCTGCGGCTCGTCGAGCATGATCAGGAGCGCATAGCGGGGCTGGTCGGCCGGCAGGATCGCCGTGAAGCTCGTCAGCAGCTTGGTCTTGGAATAGCGCCCCATCACCACCTTCTCGGAAGTGCCGGTCTTGCCGCCGACATAGTAGCCCTTCACGTCGGCCTTGCCGGCGGTGCCCTTTTCGACATTGAGCCGCATCAGGTAGCGCATCTTCTCGCTGGTGTCGGGCTTGATCACCCGCTTGGCGAGCTTCATCGCCTCCTCCGGGCTGCGCTTGAGGAAGGTCGGCGGAATGAGATGGCCGCCGTTCACCAGGGCGCCGATCGCCATCATCGCCTGCAAGGGCGCGACCGAGAGCCCGTGCCCGAACGCGATCGTCACGGTGTTGAGTTCCATCCAGCGCTTGGGCACCAGCGGCTCGGCGCTCTCCGGCAATTCGGTGCGCAACCGGTCGAGCTGACCCATCTTGCGCAGGAAGGCCTTGTGGTTCTCGACGCCGACGCCGACCGCCATGCGCGCGGTGCCGACGTTGGAGGAATAGGTGAACACCTCCGGCAGCGACAGCGCGCGGTTCTGCGCGTGGTAGTCGTGGATGGTGAACTTGCCGTATTGCAGCGGACGGCTGCGCATCGAGCATCGACTTCAGCGTGTACTTGCCGGAATCGAGCGCCATCGCCAGCGTCAGCGCCTTGAAGGTCGAGCCCATCTCGAACACGCCGGTGGTGAGCCGGTTGATGCGGGTCGGATCGAGCGCCTCGCGCGGATTGTTGGGGTCGTAGTCGGGCACCGACACCATGGCGACGATCTCGCCGGTGCGCACATCGGTGAGGAGACCCGCCGCCGCGATCGCCTTGAATTTCTCGCGCGCGGCGATCAGCTCATCGCGCAGCGCGTGCTGCACGCGCAGATCGACCGCGAGCTCGACCGGTTTCTGCAGCCGGTCGGTCGCCAGGCCCGCCATGTGCAGGTCGGCGAGGCCGTTCTTGTCGAGCCACTTCTCGATGCCGGCGATGCCCTGGTTGTCGATGTTGACGTGACCGATCACGTGCGAGACTTCGGCGCCGTTCGGATAGACCCGCTTGTTCTCGGGCAGAAAGCCGATGCCGGGCAGACCCAGCCGGTGAACCTCGGTGCGCTGCTTGGCGGTGATCTCGCGCTTGAGCCAGACGAACCGGCGCCGGGACGCGAGCCGCTCGCGCAGTTCCGGCGCGTCGAGCTCCGGGATCGACGGCGGTGAGCAGTTCGGACGCCTCGTCGACGTCGATGATCCGGTGCGGCTCGCCGAACAGCGAGGGCGTGCGCACGTCGGTCGCGAGAATCTGGCCGTTGCGGTCGAGGATGTCGGGGCGCGCGGTAGCGACGGCGTCCTGGCCGGCGACCTTCCGCAGATTGTGGTTCTCCGAGGCCGCAAACATCACCAGCCGCCCGGCGATCACCGAGAAACCGATGGTGAACATCAGCATCGCCAGGCCGATGCGGGCGCGCGCCTTGGCGGCGCGGTCGACGTTGCTGCCGTAGAGCAGCGTGCGCAGGAGCCGCCGGCGCCAGGGCTCCTTCGCCCCGGGCGGCATGGCTGCGACTGTGTCGGCCGTCGCGTTCACGCCATCACCTCCGGGCCGCAGGCGGGTTGGCGTCGGCGACTGGCGGCAGCGGCTTCTGCTTCGGCAAACTACCGGTCGGGGCGCGGTCGATCAGGGCCGGGTTGGCGAGCACCATTCCGATCGGATCGGGCTCGTCGCCCGGCACCAGATCGGCCGGCCGCTCGGGCAGATTGTCGAGACGATCGAATTGGCGCGCCTCAAGCGGCTTGAGCGCGAGATGCCGCTTCGCCAGTTCCTGCAGGCGGGCCGGGCTGTCGAGCTTGGCCCATTCGGCGCGCAGCGCCGCGATCGCGTCAAGCTCGCGCCTGATCTCGAGCTTGACCTTGGTGACGCGCTGCGCCTGGCGCGCCGACTCGAACTTGATCTTGTAGACATCGGCCGCGGCCAGCACGAGCGCGGCGATGACGAGGATGTGGAGGAGACGCATCATCGCCGCGCCTCCATGACCTCGGCAAGCGACGGCAGGCGCGGCAACAGCGCCTCGATCGAGCGTTCGGGCGTCGGCGCATCGGTACGCTCGCCGGCACGCAGCTTGGCGGAGCGCGCGCGTGGATTGGCGGCGATCTCGGCCTCGTCCGGCACGATCGGCTTGCGGGTGAGAATGCGGAACGTCGCCGCCGCCTTCTTCACCTCCGGCAGATGGCGCGAGGAACCGCCCTGCCCGCCGCGCTCGGCCAGGAACGTCTTGACGATCCGGTCCTCGAGCGAATGAAAGCTGACCGCCACCAGGCGTCCGTTCGGCGCGAGCACCCGCTCGGCCGCCTGCAAGGCCAGCGCAAGCTCGGAGAGTTCCTCGTTCACGAACAGCCGCAGCGCCTGGAACGTACGGGTGGCCGGATGGATCGTGCCCGGCCGCACATGCACCACGCGCGCGACGATCCCGGCGAGCGCGCCGCGTGGTCGCTATCGGCGCCTCGGCACGCGCACGCCCGATCGCGCGCGCCACCGCCCGCGCATGCCGCTCCTCGCCGAGCGTCGCGACGATCGCCGCAAGATCGCGCTCGGAGGCGCGCGCCACCACGTCGGCCGCGCTCGGGCCGGCGCCGCCCATGCGCATGTCGAGCGGACCGTCCAGGCGGAACGAAAAGCCGCGCTCGCCCTCGTCCAGCTGCATCGACGAGACGCCGAGATCGAGCACGATCCCGTCGACCGCGTCGTGGCCACAAGCGTGCGCCACCGCCTCCAGATTGGAGAACCGGTCCTCGACCAGCGTCAGACGGCCGCCTGACGCCTGCACGAGATCGGCGCCGAGCGCGATCGCGGTCTGGTCGCGGTCGATTCCGATGACCTTGCAATCTGCCGCCGCAAGAATGGCGCGCGTGTAACCGCCGGCGCCGAAGGTTGCATCGATATAGACGCCGCCGTCGCGCGGCTTAAGCCAGTCCACGACGGGGCGGCCGAGCACGGGAACGTGACGGGCCGGTCCGCCGGCGACAGCAGAGCAGCTGCTGTCGCGGTCCGTCATCATCCCCGTGCTCCAGGCGGTTTTCCCGCCGCACCTGAGGAACCCAGTTGCTTCCTGTGCGCGCGGACCATCTCGGTGGCCTCCGCGAGTTCCGCGCGGAAGCGCTTGGGCTCCCAGATCTGAAACTTGTGGCCAAGACCCGCGAATGCCACCTCGTCGGCGATCCCGGCGTGAGTCTTGAGCGGCTCGGTCAGCATCACCCGCCCCTCGCCGTCGATCTTGAGCACCTCGCTCGTCCCGTAGAGCGCCGCCGAAAACTGCTCGCGCTCCTCCGAATAGGGCGGATAGCGCTCGATCAGCGTCTCGATCTCCTTCAGCAACGCGTTGCCGCCGGCATCGAGCGCCGGCCGGTCGAGCGTCGGATAGCAGTAGAGTCCCTCGAACCCATCGCGGGCGAGCACCGCTCGGAAGGGCGCCGGGATCGAGACCCGGCCCTTGGCATCGAGCCGCAAGGTGTAATGGGACACAAACCGATCCATGACGACCCTGGAACCACCCTGGCGCTTGGCCCACCGCCGGTAGGGCGAGGGCCGGCAGAAGCCTTCGCGGCACAAAGGCCCTGCCAGCCCACGCATCCCCTATTCCGGCGGTTTTGGAGGCCGCCCCAGCGTTTGGGATTTCATGGGTTATCATGGGACTAACTGGGCGTCAATGGAACTCCAGGGCGCCGTTGCGTCCTGGTTAGTCAACCCTCAACCGCTCATTAACGGTGGCCCCGCTTAAGGAATGGTTGACCGCGAACCGGACCGCGACAGGCGGGTTTTGGCCGATCAAATTGTCAGAGGACGGCGGCTGGACCGCGCGGCGCTCACGCGGCCGGCAGCGAGATTCCGATCCCGTCGCCCGGATACCAGTGATCCTTCGGCCGTTCGGAAAAAAAACACGAAACGGCGGCCGCTGCGCTCGGAGAACTCGGCCAGCGCCGTGGTGGCGTGACTGTTGTCACCGAGGATCACGGCGCAGGGACTGAGTTGATCGCGGATGGTGTCGTATTCCGCGGCTTCATAGACGGGCGAATGATCGGTAATTACTGCTCTCGCTGCACCAGAATGTGCTTTCGGCGCGAGGCGGCTGCAAACGGTTCCAATTCGCGAAATCGCGCGTGATTGGGAACACCTGCTGCACTTGCGCGTTGACCGCGCATGGGAAAGCGCTCCGCGCGAAAGGCAGCGCCCTTCCTCGCATCATGAAATCTTTTGGAGGATCGAAATGCTCAAGCCACTCATGCTCTCGGCGGCGATCGGCGCGCTGACGGTGTCGGGCGCGTTCGCGCAGGCGAACCCGCCGGCCAATCCGCCGGCGATAAATCCCGCCATGAATGCTGCCCCGATCAGCAGCCCGAAATTCATCGCCGCGCAGGCGCCCGACCAGTGGGTGTTCTCGAAGTTCAAGGGCACGGACGTGCTCGGCCCCGACAACGCGCATATCGGCGACGTGGTCGACGTACTGTTCGACAGGAGCGGCAAGATCGATGGCCTGATCGTCGGCGTCGGCGGCTTTCTCGGCATCGGCGAGAAGAACGTCGCCATCGACTTGAGTGCATTCCAACCGGTTCCGGCGAGCACCGGGGCCAGCACGGCCGCGGCGTCGAACGGCGATCCGACCAATGTCAAGCTCAAGGTCGCGTGGACCAAGGATCAGCTCAAGCAGGCGGCGGACTTCGAGTACTACAAGGCGCCCGCCCGCCAGACCTCGGCGCCGTCCTCGCCGACCACCGGCATGGCGCCGCGGCCGGCCCCGGCGACGCCGCCGGCGCGCTAACGACCTGTGTGGCGTAATCGAGAGTAGCGGGACAGCAAGCGTCCCAAGTCCGGCGGTCTGCGGCTCGCAAGAGCCCGGGCCGCCGGATTTTTCATGAAGAATTCGTTTCCCCGTGTCGCGAAAAGCGCACTCCACGCGCCAGGTGCGGCAGGCCGGCAACACTCGCCGCGCAATCGCCGCAAACCGTCCACCGCTGTGCCCGCTTCTGCTTGTTTGGGCGCACCCTTTCTGCACAATCGAAGTCCGCTCGCCGCGACGATCTCTTCCGTGGTGCGTACGTCTCGTCGATTTGTGTCAACGCGTACAGTGTGTGTGCCGCGTAATGGTTACGCTTGTGTCCGAGCTGCGCCCCAATTCCTGTGTGGTCGCCGAGGTCCGGCCGTCGCCGAACCATGGCGAACGCAAGGGCGGCGTTGCGCCCAGCATGATCGTGCTGCATTACACCGGCATGCCGGACAACGACGCCGCGATCCGGCTGTTGTGCAATCCCGCCGCCCAAGTCTCCTCGCATTATGTCGTCCTGCAGGACGGCCACATCATCCAATTGGTGGCGGAAGCGCGCCGCGCCTGGCACGCCGGGACGTCGTCCTGGGCGGGCGAGACCGACATCAATTCGTGCTCGATCGGGATCGAGATCGCCAATCCGGGGCACGACCACGGCTATCCGGAGTTTCCGCGCCGCCAGATCGCGGCCGTGACCGCGCTCTGCCGCAGCATCCTGACGCGCCACAACGTGCCGCCCGATCGCGTGCTGGCGCATTCGGACGTGGCGCCGGCGCGCAAGCAGGACCCGGGCGAGAAGTTTCCCTGGCGGATTCTCTCGAACTCCAGGATCGGACTCTGGGTGCCGCCGGCGCCGCTCAACCAGACCGGCCCGATCTTCGTCCTGGGCGATACCGATCCGACCATCGAGGAGTTGCAGAAGCTGCTCGCCAATTTCGGCTATGGCGTGAGCACGAGCGGCTATCTCGACGGCACCACGCGCGATGCGCTCGCCGCCTTCCAGCGCCATTTCCGTCCGCAGCGGGTCGACGGGGTGCTCGATGTCTCGTCGCTGGCCACGCTCAAGGCAGTGGTGGCGCTGCGCGACGAGAAGCGCGAACAGGCCGAGAAGGCCGACGGGGCGTAGTCGATTGAACTTGCGGCACGCTGTCTGTCACGGCCTTTTCACAACTCGCCGCCGGGCCTGGGCCGAGATTGCAATCGACGGACTTTTTTCTCCACGATAGGGACAACCTCGCGCTTGTACCAAGAGGTCTCCTCGAAGCTAATTTCCTCCAATTGGGGCGCACCAGCGTCGATCCTGTAGCCCGGCATGTAGTAGTCAATTCCTTTTCGCACCTCGATTTGCCTATCGCGCAGGTGCTTTGTGATGGGATGCTCCCTGTGAAAAGTATGATCTCCGCCGATCTTTCTCGGCCGATCCACCCAGGAATACGGCGACATCCGATGGCGCTCGTAGTTGACCACGATCTTGGTGTCCTCCAGCTCGAGGCGGCCGATTAATTGCTTCCGGATGTAATCTTCTTCGAACGCGACTTCCGGACACCACTGAGCGAGCTTGTCGATCATCAGCAGCAAACTCAGGGTCGAAAGAAAAGACGCATCCGACCCTCCTCCAACATCGGAGTGCACGCCGGGCATCCAAATCTGTTCGACCGTGCGCTCCGGCGCGTCGTTCTTCGGTTCCTCCTGGGTCCAGAGCACGGGCGCGAATGACCACCTTCGATCGTCAATCGCCAGAATTTGCACCGCATGCCGTACATTTCTTTCCGGGACGAGATCCTCGAAACGGAACCGCCTGAACATTTGCGCCTTTAGCACCGGACCGTAGACGGTATCCCACACACCCAGAAATTCGATCTCGACATTCTGGTGCGTATGAGGCTCGAACCTCGCATTGTAGTTGGGATCATTCACCGTTCTGATGAAATGATGCCATGCCTCACGGATCATAAAACTGGACGATGACTTCAATAGCCTCGAATGGCGGATGAAGCTGCAAAGCGCACGCACGGCGACGGCGCCGCGCGAAAATCCGAACAAATAGATCTTGTCTCCGGGCTCATAGTTGGAGCAGAGATTGATATAGGCCTGCAAAATGCTTTCATCAATTCCCTCCGCAAAAATTCCCGCACTGTATTTCGAGGTTGTTCCTGACGTGCCCAAGCCGGCCGAGTACATAAAAATTTGAGGGTTATCCTGAGCGTCCTTGTGCTTCATTGAAAGGTTAAGTCGATGGACGTTGCTATCGAAGGCATCCTTGACGCGGCGCGCCACGTCCCATCGATGCCGTATGATGTGCTTCACTGAAACCCCCATGGCCGAACGATGAACCGCTTTTTATACCTTTGACTGCCGCGGCAATCACACCTATTTGTAATGCGTCAGTCGGCCGGACGGCCGCTCGCGCCAATGCCGAAAGGCGGCGCGGGAGGAAAGTCCGGGCTCCATGGATGTACGGTGCCGGATAACGTCCGGCGGGCGCGAGCCTAGGGACAGTGCCACAGAGAATGAGACCGCCGCGGCGTGTCGCGTACCGCCGCGGTAAGGGTGAAACGGTGCGGTAAGAGCGCACCGCGCCGATGGCAACATCGGCGGCACGGTAAACCCCACCGGGAGCAAGACCGAATAGGGACGGCGCGGGGCGCAAGCTCCGGGATCGATATCCGGATCCTGCCGTCCGGGTAGGTTGCTGTAAGGCGCCGGGCAACCGGCGTCACAGAGGAATGGCCGTCACGCGGGGGCGCAAGCTCCCGCCCTACAAAACCCGGCTTACAGGCTGGCTGATGCATTAAGGGGGCTCGGCGGGAAACCGCCGGGCCCCCACCAATTTGAACGGCCGGGCAATCCCCTCTACGTTTCGAACGGCTCGCCGGGCGCAATCCAACAGGATGACATCGATGGACAAATCCAGAATTGGCGGCTTACCCGCGGCAGCCGCCTTGTGCGCAACGCTCATCCTCACCGGCAGCGCCGCCGCGCAAAACCTCCCCCGACAGCTCACCATGGTGGTGCCGTTCGCCGCCGGCGGGCCGAGCGACGTCGCCGGCCGCATCGTCGCGCAAGGCATGAGCGAGGTGCTGGGCCAGTCGGTGGTGGTGGAAAATCCGGTCGGCGCCGGCGGCACCGTCGGCTCGCTGCGGGTCTCGAAGTCGCCGCCCGACGGCAGCCAGTTCGTGATCGGCAACAGCGGCACCCATGCCTGGAGCCAGGCGCTCTACAAGAAGCCGCCCTACAACACGCTCACCGACTTCACCATGCTCGGCCTGGTGGTCGAGGCGCCGCGCGCCATCATCACGCCGAAGAATTTACCGGCCAACACGATGGGCGAGTTCGTCGCCTACGTGAAGGCAAACCAGGCAACCGTGAAATACGGCTCGGCCGGCGCCGGCTCGGCCTCGCATGTGAGCTGCATCCTGCTCAACGCGGCGCTGGGGGTCGATGTCCTGCACGTGCCCTATCGCGGGCTCGGCCCCGCGATGCAGGACCTGATCGCGGGCCGCATCGATTACGTCTGCGACTCGCCCTCGACCTCGCAGCCGCAGATCGACGGCGGCCTGATCAAGGCCGTGGCCACCACCGGGGCGACGCGCACCGCAATCCTTCCCAACGTGCCGACCGCGCGCGAGCAGGGCCTCGATTTCGTCGTCACCGTCTGGCAGGGCCTGTTCCTGGCCAAGGACACGCCCGAGCCGATCGTGCGCCGCCTGAACCAGGCGCTGAGCGCCGCGCTCGACCTGCCGTCGGTGCGCGAGCGGTTCAAGGCGTCTGGCGAGGAGATCGCCGCGCCGGAGCGAAGGAGCCCGGACTATTTCGCAAAGCTCGTCGCGGGCGAGATCGCCAAGTGGTCCGGCCCGATCAAAGCCAGCGGCGTGTCGGCGGATTGAGCTTCAGTTCGCGCGCAGACTTAGAATGTAGGCGACCACATCGTCGCGCTGGCGATCCTCGAGGATGATGTTCGGCATCTCCCGGTGCGGCGTGCGCAGCGCCACGCCGAGCGCCAGCGCGGTCATGCCTGGGACGGCGGCGATGGTCCGGAACGCCGGCGCCTTGGCATTCGGCGAGGCCGCACTGCCCCGGCCGATCGCATGACAGGTCGCGCACTGCTGCTGCGCCAAGGCGAGGCCTTGTTGCACGTCGCCGTCCTGCGCGCGCGCCGGCGGCAACGCGGCCGCGCCCGCAAGCAAGGTTGCTAAGGACAAAAGGCGTAAGATCATTGCTGCCTCGCGGCCGGACCGGTCATCCGGCGCGCAAGCAGCCATGCTACCGGCATCGCGACGAGATATCCACCGATGCCGGCAACCGGCAGATAGCGCAGCGCCTCGGAGGCGAGGCTCGGAACCGTCAGCACCGCCGCGACCGCGGCTCCGGCGAACACCGTGCCGACAACGATCCAGACGATCACGGCGAGCTTCATCATGGCCGTCCTCCCGCCGTCGAAGCCGCGCGCGCCTTCCAGCTTGTTCGCCAGCGAGGCCTTCCACGCTTCCAGCGGCATGAAGCCCGGCGTCTCGCGGCAGTGGCGCTCGACGTCCGCCATGATCTTTTCGCTGGGCAGGGCGAGGTCGATCGGCTCGCCGTGCGGCTGCGGCACGTACCAGGGCGTGTCCATGTAGACCTCGATGCCGTTGCCCTCGGGGTCGGAGAAATAGATCGACAGCGCGTTACCGTGGCTGATCTGGCGCTGACACGCTCACCCCGGCGTCGCGGGCGCGGCGGTACATCGCCTTGAGCTCGTCGAGGCCGGACACCTTGAACGAGAGCTGGTTGACGGTGGTGGCGCCCTGCGGCTCGCGCCCGGAAATGAACACGACCTGGTGGTGATGATCGGGACCGGCGGTCAGGAACGCAAACTCGTTCCGCGTCTGGCCGCCCACGCCGCGGTCGCTGACCACCAGGCCGAGCACGCGGGTATAGAAATCGACCTGCTTGCCGACATCCTTGACGTAGATGCCGCAGTGCGAGAGCCGTGGATGAATGGCCGGCGACATGAAACCCTCCCCGTGTGGCGGCTTTGGCGCCGTTGTTGAATCGTTGATACGGGAAGGCGGCCACGCACGCCCGCCGGCGGCTTTGATCTAGATCAAAGGCAGGGCTGCCCTCGCGCCCGCGCATTGCGGTCCGGCCGGCGGCTCACTTCGCCTTGTAGCCGGCGATCACCGTCTGGCCGCCACCGCCGGCCCGCACCAGCCATTCGGCGGTGAGCTGATCGCCGACGCTTTGCAGGCCGCTCTTCAGCGCCGGGCTCGGCGCCGCGACCTTCATGCCCTTGGCGGTGAGCTGGTCGAGGTACCACTTGGTCTTGTCCTGCGACATCGCCCAGCCGCGCGTCTCGGCGGCGGCGGCGGCCTTGATCACGGCCGCGCGCGTGTCGGCATCGAGCGCGTCGAATGCGGCGCGGTTCACGAACGTGACGTTCTTCGGGATCCAGGCCTGGGCGTCGTAGAAATAGCCCATCGTCTCCCAGACCTTGCTGTCGTAGCCGGTGGCGCCCGAGGTGATGAAGGCGTTGATCAACCCGGTCGCCAGCGCGCTCGGCAGGTCGGCGGCCTGGATGTTGACCGCATAGGCGCCGATCAGCTCCGCCAGCCGCTGGGTGGTGGTGTTGTAGGTGCGGAACGACAGGCCCTTCATGTCGGCGATCTGGTTGATCTCCTTTTTGGCGAAGATGCCCTGCGGCGGCCACGGCACCGCGAACAGCGTCATCAGACCCTGCGCGGCGAATTTCTGCTCGATCGCCGGCTTCGAGGCGGCCCACAGCTTGCGCGCGCCGTCGTAGCTCGTCGCCAGGAACGGGATGACGTCGACGCCGTACATGGCGTCCTCGTTGTCGTGCAGCGAGATCAGCACCTCGCCGGCCTGCACCTGGCCGATGCGCACCGCGCTCTTGATCGAGGGCGCCGGAAACAGCGAGGCGCCGGGATGGAGCGTGATGGTGAGCTTGCCGCCCGACTGCGCGGCAACGTCCTGCGCGAACAAAGCGAGGTTCTCGCTATGGAAATTGTCGGCCGGATAGGCCGACGGCAGCTTCCACGCCGCGCCGCTTTGCGCACAGGCCGGTCCGCACGCCAGCGCAATAGCCGCGCCGGCCGCGAAGGCCGCAGATCTCAACAGTGTCATGGCACAAGGCCCCAGGAGCGGTACCGCCAAAATGGCCCCAGGCGTGCGCTCCCATTTACACTTTAGCAGAATTTGCGGCGGCGAGGATGACAGTTTCGTGAAAAACCCTTCGTGACAAAGCGTCGCTGGCCGCGCCTGCCCCGCCTTAGCCCGCCCGCTTCCGGTAGGGCCCGAGCTCGGCCACCGCCGCCTTGGCAAACGACATGTCGACCACGTCGGCGACCGAGATGTTGCCCTTCACCAGCCCGAGCGAGCGGACGAAGGCGAGGTCCTTGGCCAGCGCCTCGGCGTTGATATCGCCGTCGGGATGGAGCGCCGCCGGGATCACCGAGCGGATCAGGTCCTGGTCCTTGGTCACCGAATAGCGGGCGATGATCCCGACCACCTCGTCCGCGCCCGGCCCGGCGATGCGGCCGTCCTTGAGCGTATCGTTGTAGTCGCGCACGCCCTTGATGTAGGCCTTGGCGAACCGCCTGCCGACCTCGGGGCGCTTGGTCAGGAACGGCGCGCCGTAGCACACGACCGCCGCCTGCTGGTCGGGATAGAAGCTGCCGACGGTGGCGAAGCGCGCGGTCAGTCCCTGCTTCGCCATGATCGAGATCAGCGGCTCGGAAATGACGCTGGCGTCGAGCGCGCCGTTGCGGAACGCCGCGACCTGCTCGTTGATGCCGATGAAGGCACGCTCGACGTCGTTCCACGTGAGCTTGCCGAGCTTGAGCGCCTCGTTGAGGATCGACTGCTCGCCGACGCTCGCGGGCGCCGGAATGGCGAACTTGCGGCCCTTGAGGTCGGCGAAGCTCTTGAACTCGCCGCTGTCGATCAGCGCCTTGCGCACCACGATCGACTGGAAGCTCAGGTCCGGCGCATTGCGCGCCTTGTCGGCCACGAACTTGAGCGGGATCTGGCGCTCGTTGGCGTTGTAGTGCCCGGCCGAGACCGCGCCCGAGCCGGCGTCGAGCTCGCCCGAGGCGAGCGGAGCGATCATGTTCGAGGTCGACGTGAACGGCAGGAATTTCACCGCGATGCCTTCGGCCGCGAAGTAGCCTCTCGCCTCGGCGATGAAGAAGCCGGCATCGCCGATGGTGTTGACGAGGCCGAGCGAGACCGGCTCGGCCGCGCCCGCGCGCCGCGACAGCAGCATGAGCGCGGGTGCCGCGATTGCGCCGGTCACGACCGTTCGCCGCGTCGGCAGCGCGCGTGACGTCAACGCCCTCGTGTGCGCGCGCGTCACCGGCTCACATCTTCCGGTACGCCTCGACCACCGCCTGCCCGTCGGGCCCGGCCTTCTTGACCCAGTCGGCGGTGAGCTGCTCGCCGATCTTCTGCAGGCCGGCCTTGAGCGCGGCGCTCGGCGGCAGCACCTTCATCTTGTTGGCCTTGAGCTGTTCGAGATACCAGCCGGCCTTGTCCTCGGCGAGCTTCCAGCCGCGCGTCTCGGCGACCGCGGCGGCCTTGAGGATCGCGTCCTGGGTCGGCTTGTCGAGCGCGTCGAACGCCGCCTTGTTGACGAAGGTGATGTTCTTCGGGATCCAGGCCTGCGTGTCGTAGAAGTGCGTCATGCGTCTCCCAGGCCTTGCTGTCGTAGCCGGTCGAGCCCGAGGTCATGAACGCGTTGACGACGCCGGTGGCGAGCGCCTGCGGCAGTTCGGCCGCCTGGATGGTCACCGGCTGCGCGCCGACCAGTTCGGCGATGCGCGCGGTGCCGACATTGTAGGCGCGCCACTTCAGGCCCTTCATGTCCTCGACCGTGTTGATGTCCTTCTTGGCGTAGATGCCCTGCGGCCCCCATGGCACCGCGAACAGCACGCATCAGGCCCTGCGCCGCGAGCTTCTTCTCGATCGCCGGCTCGCGTCGCCGCCCACAGCTTGCTTGCGACTGCCGGATAGCTGGTCGCGAGGAACGGGATGACGTCGATGCCGAAGATCGGATCCTCGTTCTCGTGGATCGAGATCAGCACCTCGCCGATCTGCGCCTGGCCGGTCTGCGACCGCGCGCTTGATCTCCGGCGCCTTGAACAGCGAAGCCGCCGCATGGACGGTGATCTGCAGCTTGCCGCCGGTCGCGTCCGCCACGTCCTTGGCGAAAGTCGTGAGATTGACGGTGTGCGGATTGTCGATCGGATAGGCCGCCGGCAGGTTCCATTTGGTCTGCGCCGCGGCCGGGCGCGGCAAACGCAAGCAGTGCCGGCCGCGAGCGCCAGCAAGCGTCATACGCAAATCGATCATTGGTCTCTCCTTGAACTACGCGTGCGAAACGCCATCCGCGGCAGCACCATCACAATATCAGGAAATACCGTGATGATGGCAACCGCCACGACCAGCAGGAAGAAGAACGGCAGCGCCGCGCGCGCCACCGTGTTGGAATCCTTGCCGCTCATGGTCTGCAGCACGAACAGGTTGAAGCCGACCGGCGGCGACACTTCCGCCATCTCGACCACCAGCACGACGAAGATGCCGAACCAGACCAGGTCGAAGCCGGCCTGCTTGATCATCGGGATCACGACCGCGGTGGTGAGCACGATCATCGAAATGCCGTCGAGCGCGGTGCCGAGCACGATGTACATGACGGTGAGCGCGGCGATCAGCGCGTAAGGGCTGACAGTGCGAGGCTGTCGACCCAGGTCGCGAGCGCCTGCGGGATGCCGGTATAGGCCATCGAGGTGGACATGTAGGAGGCGCCGGCGAGGATCAGCATGATCATGCAGGTGACGCGCGTCGCGCCCATCACGCTCGTGCCAGAACGACTCCCAGTTGAGCGAGCCGTGCCACCACGCGATCGCGAGCGAGCCCAGCACGCCCCAGGCGGCGCATTCGGTCGCGGTCGCCCAGCCGAGCAGCAGCGAGACGAACACCAGCAGGATGAGCAGCAGCGTCGGAATGAGCTTGGCGGATTCGCGCAGCTTTTCGCGAAACGGCATCGGCGGATCGGCCGGCGGCGTCTTGTCCGGATTGAGCGAGCGACCAGACCACCAGGTAGCCGGAATAGAGCGCCATCACCAGCAAGCCCGGCAGGAAGCCTGCGAGAAACACCTGGATGATCGAGACGTTGGCCTGCACCGCATAGACCACCATGGTGATCGACGGCGGGATCAGAATGCCGAGCGTACCGGCGCCGGCGAGCGAGCCGAGGCGACACCATCTCGTCGTAGCCGCGCTTTTTCAGTTCCGGCAGCGCGATCTTGGCGACGGTCGCGCAGGTCGCGGCCGACGAGCCCGACACCGAACCGAAGATGCCGCAGGCCAGCACGTTGACGTGCATCAGGCGGCCGGGCAGCCAGTTGAGCCAGGGCGCGAGGCCGCGAAACATCTCCTCGGACAGGCGGGTGCGGAACAGAATCTCGCCCATCCAGATGAACAGCGGCAGCGCGGCAAGCGTCCACGACGCGCTGTTGCCCCAGATCGTGGTCGCCAGCACCTGGCCCGCCGGGAATGTTGCCGCCGACATACTGCATGCCGACCCAGCCGCAGGCCATCAGCGCGATCGCGATCCAGACGCCGCCCGCGAGCAGGACGGCGAGCAGGACCAGCAGCACCGCGGCGATCTGGAGAAGATCCATCATCGGGCAGCGCCCACGAACGAGCCGGCGGCAAGCTCCGCAAAAATCCAGCGAGGCGCATGGCTCTACACCCCGCTCTGGATCGCGTGCTCGACGACCTCTTCGGCGGTCTGCGGCTTCGGCTTTTCGTAGCGCGGCGCGTTGCCGGCGGCGACGTGGAAGAATTCGTCGACAAAGGCGATCAACAGGATCACCAGCCCGCCGCAATAGCCGAGCTGCGGAATCCACAGCGGCACCGCCAGCACGCCCTGCGACATGTCGTGGAAGCGCCAGGAGTCGTAGGTCATGCCGCACCGCGTGCCAGGCGAAGAAGCCGATGAAGGCGCAGCCGATGACCAGCGCGACGATCTCCATCAGCCAGCGCGCGCCGGCCGGTGATGTGGTCGATCAGGAGCCCGACCCGGATCATCTCGCCGTGGCGAAACGTGTGGGCGAGGCCGAGAAACGACATCGCCACCATGCACCAGGCGACGATATCGTCGCCGGCCGGGATGTTGATGCCGATCGGCCGGCCGGCCGAAAGCACCATCATCAGCACGAAGATCAGCGACCATGAACAGGCCCGCCGCCTATCCGGCGGACAGGTAAAGCAGATCGAGCGACTCTGCGGATCATTGAAATCCTCGCGCGGGAATGACATCACCGGCTGGAAGACATACGTGCGCGGTGGCGAAGGGCGTCGGATGCAAGCTGAGGCAAAAACCTGGGACTTCTGGATCGACCGCGGCGGCACCTTCACCGACGTCATCGGGCGGCGGCCCGACGGCTCGCTGGTCGCCCACAAGCTGCTGTCGGAGAACCCGGAAGCCTATCGCGACGCCGCCGTGCAGGGCATCCGCGACCTGCTCGGACTGAAGAAGGGCGAGCCGATCCCGCCCGGCCGCATCGGTGCGGTCAAGATGGGCACCACGGTCGCGACCAATGCGCTGCTGGAGCGCAAGGGCGAGCGCACGCTCCTCCTCACCACCAAGGGCTTTCGCGACGCGCTCCAGATCGGCTACCAGGCGCGGCCGAAGATTTTCGCCAAGCACATCATCAAGCCCGAAATGCTGTTCGAGCGCGTGGTCGAGGTCGACGAGCGCGTGCGCGCCGACGGCACGATCGAGCGCGCGCTCGACCTCGCGGCCGTGCGCGCCGAGCTCGAGCGCGCGATGGCCGACGGCATCATGGCGGTCGCGATCGTGTTCATGCACGCCTACCGCTATCGCGCGCACGAGCAGGCGGTGGCGAAGCTCGCGCGCGACATGGGTTTTGCGCAAGTGTCGGTGAGCCACGAGGTCTCGCCGCTGATCAAGCTGGTCGGCCGCGGCGACACCACGGTGGTGGATGCGTATCTGTCGCCGATCCTGCGGCGCTACGTGTCGACGGTGTCGGACGATCTGCATGGCTCGCAGACCGATGACCGCATCCGCCTGATGTTCATGATGTCGTCGGGCGGGCTCACCGCCGCGGAGCTGTTCCAGGGCAAGGACGCGATCCTGTCCGGTCCGGCGGGCGGCGTGGTCGGCATGGCGGAGACCGGGCGCGAGGCCGGCTTCGACCGGCTGATCGGCTTCGACATGGGCGGCACCTCGACCGACGTGTCGCACTTTGACGGCGAGTACGAGCGCGCGTTCGAGACCGAGGTCGCGGGCGTGCGCATGCGCGCGCCGATGATGCTGATCCACACGGTGGCGGCGGGCGGCGGCTCGATCCTGCACTTCGACGGCGCGCGCTTTCGCGTCGGGCCCGACAGCGCCGGCGCCAATCCCGGACCGAAATGCTACCGCCGCGGCGGCCCGCTCGCGGTCACCGACGCCAACGTGATGGTCGGCAAGCTCATCCCGGATTTCTTCCCGAAGATCTTCGGCCCGCAGCAGAACGAGCCGCTCGATGCCGAGGCGGTGCGCGCGGCGTTCGCCGAGCTGGCGCGCGAGATCGGCAACGGCCGCACGGGCGAGGAAGTCGCCGACGGCTTCATCAAGATCGCGGTCGAGAACATGGCGAACGCGATCAAGAAGATTTCGGTGCAGCGCGGCTACGACGTCACGCGCTACGCGCTCAACTGCTTCGGCGGCGCCGGCGGCCAGCACGCGTGTCTGGTCGCCGACGCGCTCGGCATGACCAAGGTGCTGATCCACCCGTTCTCGTCGCTGCTCTCGGCCTACGGCATGGGCCTCGCCGATATCCGCGCCACGCGCCAGCAGGCGATCGAGGAGCCGTTCGGCGACGCCGCGCTCAAGGCGATCGAGACGATCGGCGGCAAGCTCGGCGACGATACGCGGCGCGAAGTGACCGGCCAGGGCGTGCCCGAGCGTGACATCACCGTGCACGTGCGCGCCCATATCCGCTACGCCGGCACCGATACCGCGCTGGTGGTGCCGGCGGGCACGCTGGCGGCAATGAAATCCGCGTTCGAAGGCGCGCACAAGGCGCGCTTCGGCTTCATCGACGAGACCAAGCAGCTCGTGGTCGAGGCGGTGTCGGTCGAAGCGGTCGGCGGCGGCGCGAAATTCTCCGAACCGGTCGCCGCGACGACCGCGGCCGCGCTGCCCGCCCCTGCCCGCACCACCCGCTTCTATTCCGGCGGCAAGTGGCACGACGCCGCCGTGTTCACGCGCGAGTCAGCTCGCGCCCGGCCAGAAGGTCCCCGGCCCCGCCATCGTGATCGAGCCGCACCAGACCGTCGTGGTCGAGCACGGCTGGCAGGCCGAGATCACGGCGAAGAACCATCTCGTGCTCGAGCGGGTGGTGGCGCTGCCGCGCGCACACGCGATCGGCACCCAGGCCGATCCGGTGATGCTCGAAGTGTTCAACAACCTGTTCATGTCGATCGCCGAGCAGATGGGCGTGTCGCTGCAGAACACCGCCTATTCGGTCAACATCAAGGAGCGGCTCGACTTCTCCTGCGCGATCTTCGGACCGGACGCGACGCTGGTCGCCAACGCGCCGCACATGCCGGTGCATCTGGGCTCGATGGACCGCGCGGTCGAGACCATCATCCGCGAGAACAAGGGCAGGATCGCGCCCGGCGACGTCTACCTGCTCAACGCGCCCTACAACGGCGGCACGCACCTGCCCGACATCACGGTCTGCACGCCGGTCTTCGACAAGGACAATCGCGAGATCCTGTTCTGGGTGGCCTCGCGCGGCCATCACGCCGATATCGGCGGCATCTCGCCGGGCTCGATGTCGCCGCTCGCGACCTCGATCGAGGAGGAAGGCGTCTACATCGACAATTTCAAGCTGGTCGACCGCGGCCGCTTCTGCGAGCAGGAGCTCTACGACCTGCTGACCAAGGCGAAATATCCCGCCCGCAATCCGCTGCAGAACGTGCATCGACCTCAAGGCGCAGATCGCCGCCAACGAGAAGGGCGTGCAGGAACTGCACAAGATGGTGGCGCTGTTCGGCCTGCCGGTCGTGCACGCCTACATGAAGCACGTGCAGGACAACGCCGACGAAAGCGTGCGGCGCGTACTCGACCGGCTGCACGACTGCTCGTTCACCTACGAGATCGACCAGGGCGCGGTGATCTCGGTCAAGATTTCCGTCGACAAGACAAAGCGCGAGGCGACCGTCGACTTCACCGGCACCTCGCCGCAGCAGGCCACCAATTTCAACGCGCCCGAGCCGGTGACGCGCGCCGCCGTGCTCTACGTGTTCCGCGTCATGGTCGACGACGATATCCCGATGAACGCCGGCTGCCTGCGCCCGATCCACATCGTGATCCCGAACGACTCGATGCTGGCGCCGCGCTATCCGGCCGCCGTGGTCGCCGGCAATGTCGAGGTGTCGCAGTTCGTGACCGACACTTTGTTCGGCGCGCTCGGCGCCATGGCGGCGGCGCAGGGCTCGATGAACAACGTCAATTTCGGCAACGCCAAGTATCAGTATTACGAGACGATCTGCTCGGGCTCGCCGGCGGGGCCGGGCTTTCCCGGCACCGATGCCGTGCACACGCACATGACCAACACGCGGCTCACCGATCCGGAGATTCTGGAGTTCCGCTACCCGGTGGTGCTGGAGGATTTCCACATCCGCAAGGGCTCGGGCGGACGCGGAAAATGGAACGCCGGCGACGGCATCCGGCGGACGATGCGCTTCCTCGAGAAGATGGAATACACGGTGCTGTCCGGCCACCGCCGCGTCCGGCCGTTCGGCATGGCCGGCGGCGAGGACGGCCAGATCGGCGAGAACTGGGTGCGGCGCAAGGACGGCACGATGGAGCGGCTCAAGGGCGCCGACGCCACCGTGGTCGACGCCGGCGAGGCGATCATCATCCAGACGCCGACTGCGGGCGGATACGGGAAGCCGGACTGAAGATAAAATGGCCGGGACGAGCCCGGCCATTTCGCATTGATGCTTGCTTCGCTATCGGCGCTTTAGGTCTGCTGCACCGCCGACACCAGCCACTTGCCGCCGCGCACGCGCATGAAGGTCCACACTTCGGTCGCCTCGCCCGGCAGGTTCTCGACCACCTTGCCGGAGGCACGATCGACCATCGTGTCGTTGAGGGTGTAGCGCATCGCGACGGTGGCGTAGTCGACGTCGCCTTCGCGCCAGGCTTCCGCGAGGTCGCCCTGCTCGAGCTTCACGTCGGACACGTGGTTGACGACGCCGCGGCTCGTGTTCTCCGCCAGATCCTCGGCGTAGTACGAGGCCATTTCGGGCGTCACCAGCCCGCGCAACGCGTGCAGGTCTTCCTTGCCGTAGGCGGTCTGCACGTCGGCGAGCGTGCGCTCGAAGGTGTTGAAGTCGTCGCCGGTGAGGCCGACCTCATCGCTGCCGGCTGCTGCCGGCTGCGCCGGCGCTGCCGAGCCGCCGCCGAAACCCATCGACGAGGCATTGCCGCTGCCGGGATTGTAGTCGCGCAGCATCGGGCCAGAAGCCATCGCCGGCTGCTGGCGGCGCTGCCACCAGGTCCAGATCATGTAGCCGACGATCGCGATGAGGCCGATCTGCAGCATCAGGCCGAGGATCGACGCGAAGCCGCCGAGGCCGCCGCCAAATCCGTGGCCCATCAGCAGGCCGAACAGGCCGGCGCCGAGCAGACCGCCCATCAACCCGCCCATGAAGCCAGGCCGGTTGAAGAAGCCGCCGGCGCCGGGAGCGGTCCCGGTGCGGCCGACCGTGCTGGGGCTGCCGGGCTGCGTCATGGTGCGCTCCATCGGCTTCGCCGAGTTCGGCGCAGTCGCGGTGCTCGGAGGCGTCGACGTGGTGTGCGTGCCGCGGCTGCCGGAGCTTCCGCTGCGTGCGCCGCGAGCGTCCGCATCCGTCACGACGAACGCAAGCGCCGCCAGGATCGCGCACATCGCGAACAGCGGACGAACGTTGAAGAATTTCATGGTGTCGCTCCCTTGGAGGCCGGTTGGGCCGGCCCTTGATATTGGTATGCCATCTCGGCATTTGAAGAGGTGCCGCATGGTGTCGCAGACGGCCGATGCCTCCGCAAGGGCCCAATAAGCAACGGTTTCAAAAGAAACCGTTACCCGCCGGGGCCCCGGCGCAGCGGCATCCGTGGCTTGGTCGGATTAACCTTGCCGCCGGTTCAACCGAATCGCTCGGATTCGCCGGCGCAGGCACGTGTCACACGTCAGTCATCTTCGCCGTCGTTGCCGGGCTCGGCGAGCGGCAGCGTCCGCTCGCGCCTCTCGTCGGCGCTGTATCCGGGCCGCTTGGCCGCGCGCGCATTGACCGAGCCGGTGGTCGAGGGATCGCGTTTGCCGGCGTAGCGGCCGCCGCCGGCGCGCGCAGCGACGACGTCGCCCGGCACCGCGTGCGGGTTGCAGGCGCGCCGTCCGCCGGCGCGCCGCATCAGATCGACGTGAATGTGATCGTAGTGATAGACGTTCGAGCCCGGCGCCAGCACCGTGCTGAACTGGTCGCAGGCCGCACCCTGCACGTCGTGCAGGAAGCCCTGCTCTTCGGGCAATCCGTGCCAGCCGTTCTTGACCGTGATCTTGCGGCCGTCGGCGAGCGTGAACGAGGCGATGTCGAGCGCATTGCCGAAGGCGTGCTCTGAAATGCGCGCGTTCGGATTGCCGTTCATGCCGCGGCAGGAATAGGCGGAGATCTGCTTGATCTCGGCGACCGGCGAGCCGAACCAGCGCATCGCCGCCGGCTGCACCGAGTTGGCGATCCAGCGCTCGAGCTCCGACACCATCGGACAGGCCAGCGTCGCGGCCGGGCTCACGGCGACCGGCGCGATCGAGCCGGTGGCGTCGCGCGCGGGACCGAGCGGCGGCGGCGGCCGCATGCGGCCGCGCTCGTCGTCATCGGGCTGCTCGCGTTCCGGTTCGCGCCTGGGCGCGCGCACCGTCACCTCGGGCGGCAGCGCCTCGACGCGCGCCGGCGTGCGCGTAGCCGGCGGCGGCTCATAGCCGCGGCGCGGCTGCGCGTCGATGACGCGGCGGCGCTCGATCGGCACCGGCGAAAGATCGAGGCTGCCCGGCGGCGGCTCGCGTCCGCCGGTCGTGCGTTGCGGCGGCGCTGACGGCGGCGGCGAAGCGCCATAGGGCTTGCGGAAATCGTAGTTGTCCGGCGGCGCGGTGGTGCCGGTCACCGTGTTCGGCGGGCTGAGCGAGAGCGGGCCGTCGGCTTCGCTCCGCTGCGGGACCACGCGCGGCACCGACGAGCCGAAGCGCGAGGGAAACGACTCCACGCGCGAGCCGCCCGCCGGCGGCGCATCATTCGGCCAGCGCGGCTGCGTCGAACCCGTAATCGCGCCCGGCGGCCGCACCTCGTCGGTATAGCCGAGCACCGAGCTTTCGTTCAGCACCGCGACCTTGAGCGGGAAATCGGCCCCGCACATGCCGGGGCCCTTGATCGCCTTGACGCGGACGATGTTGACGCCTTCCTTGACGGCGCCGCTCGCGAGGCATTGCATCTCGGCCTCGTGCCGCCACGCTTCACGCTCGACGAAGAAGCCGCCACCGCTGCAACCCGCGAGCATGCCGAGGACGCCAAGGACGACGGAGCCGACGAGATACCAGCGAACTCCCCACGCCATGACGCGGACAATGCGGCCGAGTTTGTTAACGACTCTTCAAAACATTCGGGCGCCACGGCGGCGCTGGCGTGTGGCTGCGGGTATGGTTAAGAAGAGCAGATCAACGACAGCGCCGGAATCTCGACCATGCCGCGGAAGGCCAGACTGATCCTGATCGTGCTGATGACCAGCGTCATGGTGCTGATGGTCACGCTGATCGCCACCTTCATCAATCTCGGCCTGCCATCCGATTTCGTGGTGCAGTGGATGAAGGCCTACTTCATCGCCTGGCCGATCGCGGCCGCGACCGGCTACCTGGTGATGCCCGCGGCCCGCCGGCTGACCGACCGCATCCTGACGCGCATCGACGGAACCGCCTGATGCTGTCGACCGCGGCGTGTCTCGAGCGGTTCTTGCGCTAAAGGCAGGTTATTATCAAAGGTCAGGTACTATTACGTATAGTCGCGGCCACCGAAGAGTTTCGCGCGATATCCACACCATCACACAAGTCTTGCCGGCGACATTTATGGCCCATCAAAGTCATAAAATCAGTAATTTTATCTAGAAATATCATGGTGTTGGAAAGTCGCACGTGACTATGGCCAAATTCATTTCGGCACTGCACAACATTTGTAATGTCTGCTTGTCATGCGGTTCTGCTACGCTTTGTCCAATTCAACCCCACGAAGGAGTGTGACGTGGACCTTGCCTTGCGGCTCAACGTGCTGGCGGTGTTCGCGGTGTTCGCGTTCGTCGGTGCGATCCTGATCGGAGCGTTTTGAGTTCGGGTTCCCAAGGACAACGCCAGATTCCAAGCTCGCAAAGCGGCGAGAATTTCAGACACCGGAGAACCCCCTCTCCGGTGTCTGGCTTTTTGGGGGTCACTCCGCCGCCGTTCTCGCCGCCGCCAGCGGATCGTAGTTGAGGATCGGCGCGAGCCAGCGCTCCGCTTCCGCGATCGTCCAGCCCTTGCGCCGGGCGTAATCCTCGACCTGATCGCGCTCGATCTTGCCGACGCCGAAATAGTGGCTCTCGGGATGGCTGAAATAGAGCCCGCAGACCGACGCGCCCGGCCACATCGCGAAGCTTTCGGTGAGCTTCACGCCGATCCGCCGCTCGCGCATCGAGCAGCTGGAACAGCGTCGCCTTCTCGGTGTGGTCGGGCTGCGCCGGATAGCCGGGCGCCGGGCGGATGCCGCGATACTTCTCGGCGATCAGCTCGTCGTTGCGCAGCGTCTCGTCGGGCGCATAGCCCCAGAACTCCTTGCGCACCCGCTGGTGCAGCCGCTCGGCGAAGGCCTCGGCCAGCCGGTCGGCCAGCGCCTTGACCATGATCGCCGAGTAATCGTCATTGGCGCGCTTGAAGCGCTCGGCGACCTCGTCCTCGCCGATGCCGGCCGTGACCACGAAGGCGCCGATGTAATCGGCAAGGCCGCTCGCCCGCGGCGCGACGAAATCGGCGAGCGCGACATTGGCGCGGCCCTCGCGCCGCGCGAGCTGCTGGCGCAGCGTGTGCAGCGTCGCGATCGGCGTCGCTGCGCGTCTCGTCGGCGAAGACCAGGATGTCGTCGCCGTCGGCATTGGCCGGCCAGAAGCCGACCACCGCGCTCGGCCTTGAACCAGCCCTCGTCGACGATCCGCCGCAGCATCGCCTGCGCATCCTCGAACAGGCTGCGCGCGGCCGCGCCGACTTGGCGTCGTCGAGGATCGCCGGGAATTTGCCGGTCAGCTCCCAGGTCGCGAAGAACGGCGTCCAGTCGATGTAGTCGACCAGCTCGGCGATCGGATAATCGTTCGAGCACGCTGCGTGCCGAGGAAGCTCGGCCGCGGCGGCACGTAGTTGCCCGACCAGTTCGAGCTTGAGCGCGTTGGCGCGCGCGTCCGCGAGCGACAGCCGCTGCTTGTTGCTCCTCGCCGCGCGCATGCGCCGCGGCGATGCGGGCATATTCCTGCGCGGATGCCGTCGACGTAGCCGCGCCGCGGCCTGCGCCGACATCAGGCTCTGCGCCACGCCGACCGCGCGGCTCGCGTCGGTGACGTAGACCGTCTGCCCGCGCCGGTAGTTCGGATGGATCTTCACCGCCGTGTGCACGCGGCTGGTGGTGGCGCCGCCGATCAGCAGCGGCAGGTCGAAGCCCTGCCGCTCCATCTCGGCCGCGACATGGCACATCTCGTCGAGCGACGGCGTGATCAGGCCGGAGAGCCCGATGATGTCGGCCTTCTCCTCCTGCGCGGTCTCGAGGATCTTCGCCGCCGGCACCATGACGCCGAGATCGATGACCTCGTAATTGTTGCACTGGAGCACGACGCCGACGATGTTCTTGCCGATGTCGTGCACGTCGCCCTTGACGGTCGCCATCACGATCTTGCCGTTGGAGCTGCGCTCGGCCGCGCCGCCCGCGAGCTGCCGCGCTTCTTTTCCTTCTCCATGAACGGCATCAGATAGGCGACCGCCTGCTTCATCACGCGCGCCGACTTCACCACCTGCGGCAGGAACATCTTGCCCGAGCCGAACAGGTCGCCGACGACGTTCATGCCGTCCATCAGCGGGCCTTCGATCACGTGCAGCGGCCGCTCGGCGCCTAGCCGCGCTTCCTCGGTATCGGCCTCGATGAAATCGGTGATGCCGTGCACCAGCGCGTGCGACAGCCGCTTGCTCGACCGGCCATTCGCGCCAGGCGAGATCGGCCTCCTTCTTCTCCTTGCCGTGGCCCCGGAAGCGTTCTGCGCGAGCGCCAGCAGCCGCTCGGCCGCATCCGGCCGGCGGTTGAGCACCACGTCCTCGCAGGCCTCGCGCAGTTCCGGATCGAGATCGTCGTAGACCGCCATCTGGCCGGCATTGACGATGCCCATGTCCATGCCGGCCTTGATGGCGTGATAGAGGAACACCGAGTGCATCGCCTCGCGCACCGGCTCGTTGCCGCGGAACGAGAACGAGAGGTTCGACACGCCGCCCGAGACATGCGCGTGCGGCAGGTTCTGCCGGATCCAGCGCGCCGCCTCGATGAAGGCGACGCCGTAGCCGTTGTGCTCCTCGATGCCGGTCGCGACCGCGAAGATGTTCGGATCGAAGATGATGTCTTCCGGCGGGAAGCCGACCTCGTTCGACCAGGATGTCGTAGGCGCGCTTGCAGATCGCGATCTTGCGCTCGAGCGTGTCGGCCTGGCCCTGCTCGTCGAACGCCATCACCACGACGGCGGCGCCGTAGCGGCGCACGATCCTGGCATGCTCGATGAACGCCGCCTCGCCTTCCTTCATCGAGATCGAGTTCACCACCGCCTTGCCCTGCACGCATTTGAGGCCGGCCTCGATCACCGAGAATTTCGACGAATCGACCATCACCGGCACGCGCGCGATGTCGGGCTCGGCGGCGATCAGATTGAGGAACGTCACCATCGCCTTCTCGGAATCGAGCAGGCCCTCGTCCATGTTGACGTCGATGATCTGCGCGCCGTTCTCGACCTGGTCGCGCGCGACGTCGAGCGCGGCGGCGTAGTCGCCGGCGGTGACGAGCTTGCGGAACTTCGCCGAGCCGGTGACGTTGGTGCGCTCGCCGACATTGACGAACGGAATTTCCGGCGTCAGCGTGAACGGCTCGAGCCCGGACAGCCGCAGCAGCGGCGTCGATTTCCGGGACCTGCGCGCGGCGCCTTGCCCGCGACCGCGTCGCGCGATGGCGCGGATGTGCTCGGGCGTGGTGCCGCAGCAGCCGCCGACGATGTTGACGAGGCCGGCGTCGGCGAACTCGCCGAGCAGCTCCGCCATGAATTCCGGGCTCTCGTCGTAGCGGCCGAACTCGTTCGGCAGGCCGGCATTCGGATAGGCGCAGACGAGCGTGTCGGCGATGCGCGACGATCTCGGCGATATGCGCGCGCATTTCCTTGGCGCCGAGCGCGCAGTTGAGCCCGATCGAGAACGGCGCGGCATGGCGCACCGAATTCCAGAACGCCGCCGGCGTCTGGCCGGACAGCAGGCGGCCCGAGCGGTCGGTGATGGTGCCGGAGATCATCACCGGCACGCTGACGCCGCGCGCCTCGGTGACGTCGGCGATGGCGTAGATCGCGGCCTTGGCGTTGAGCGTGTCGAAGATGGTCTCGATCAGCAGCAGATCGGCGCCGCCCTCGATCAGGCCGCTGCACCTGCTCGGCATAGGCCGCGCGCAGCTCGTCGAAGGTGACGGCGCGGAAGCCCGGATTGGACACGTCGGGCGAGATCGAGGCGGTGCGGTTGGTCGGCCCGATCGCGCCGGCGACGAAGCGCGGGCGGCCGTCCTCGTTCTGCGCGATGTCGGCGGCCGCGCGCGCGAGCCTGCGCGCCCTCGACGTTGAGCTCGTGGGCGATGTCCTGCCATGCCGTAGTCGGCCTGCGCGATCGCGGTCGAGGAGAACGTGTTGGTCGAGACGATGTCGGCGCCGGCGCGGAAATAGGCGAGATGGATGTCGCGGACCGCGTCGGGCTGCGTCAGGATCAGCAGATCGTTGTTGCCGCGCACCTCGCGGTTCCAGGCGTCGAAGCGCGCGCCGCGATAGCCCTCCTCGTCGAGCTTGAGCTCCTGGATCATGGTGCCCATGGCGCCGTCGAGCACCAGGATGCGCTCGGCGCGCGAGGCGGCGGAGGGATTGCGCGCGGGTTGAGGTTATTTTGACGGAGCGCAGACATTGTCTTATGCGGCTTCTTTTACGTCCGGCCGCAGGCCGAGCAGATGGCAGACCGCGTAGACCAGATCGGCGCGGTTCATGGTGTAGAAATGGAAGTCGGTGACGCCGCGATCGACCAGGTCGAGCACCTGCTCGGCGGCGACCGCGGCGGCGATCAGCTTGCGGGTGGCGGCATCGTCGTCGAGGCCGTCGAAGCGCTCGGCCAGCCAGTCCGGCACCGACGCGCCGCAGCGCGCGGCGAAAACTCTTGGTCTGCTTGAAGTTCTGCACCGGCAGGATGCCGGGCACGATCGGCACCGTCGATGCCGCGCGCGCGCACGCGGTCGAGATAGCGGAAGTAGCGGTCGTTCTCGAAGAAGAACTGGGTGATGGCGCGCGTCGCGCCGGCATCGACCTTGGCCTTCGAGCATGTCGATGTCGGCCTCGACGTCGCGCGAGTCGGGATGCTTCTCCGGATAGGCCGAGACCGAGACCTCGACATCGGCGATGCGCTTGATGCCGGCGACCAGATCGGCGCCGTTCTGGTAGCCGCCCGGATGCGGCGCGTAGCGCTCGCCGACGCCGCCGACCGGATCGCCGCGCAGCGCCACGATGTGGCGCACGCCGGCCGCGCAGTAGCTGCGGATCACGTCGTCGATCTCGTCGCGGGTCGCGGCGACGCAGGTGAGATGCGCGGCCGGCGTCAGCGCGGTCTCCGCCAGGATGCGCTTGACGGTCGCGTGGGTGCGCTCGCGCGTCGAGCCGCCGGCGCCGTAGGTGACCGAGACGAAGTTCGGCCGCAGCGGCGCCAGCCGCGTGATCGACTCCCACAGCGTCTTCTCCATCTCCTCGGTCTTCGGCGGGAAGAACTCGAACGAGACGCGGATGCGGCGCTCGCCGCCCGCGTCTGGACGAAGCGGCTGGCGCGCGGCTCGGCGCTCATCACGCGACCTCGCGCGCGCCGGGCGCCGCCATCAGGATGCGCGGATCGCGGCCGAGCCAGAGCGAGACCGCGATCTTGCCGTCGGAGTCCGGCTCGGGCGCGAGACTTTCCTGCAGCGATCACGTCGAGGCCGGCGGCCTCCATCCATTGCGTCACCGTCTCGGCCGCGAAGCCGAGCCGGCGATGGGCGTGCTCGTCGCGCAGGAATTCGAGATCGTGCGGCGCGAAGTCGACGACCAGCAGCCGGCCGGCCGGGCGCAGCACGCGCGCCGCCTCCCGGATCGCGCGCGCGCCGTCGTCGAGGAAGTGCAGCACCTGGTGGATGATGACGACGTCGAAGGAATCGCGCGGCAGCGCGAGATCGTAGATGTCGCCCTGGCGCACGCTGCAATGCGCAGGCCGGCGCGGTCGAGCCGCGCGCGCGCCAGCGCCAGCATGTCGAGCGACAGGTCGAGGCCGAGCCCGCGCTCGATGCCCGGCCCGAACAGTTCGAGCATGCGGCCGGTGCCGGTGCCGAGATCGAGCAGCGAGCGGAACGGCCGGTCGGCGAGCGCGGCGCGGATCGCCTCCTCGACCGCGTCGTCGGCGACGTGCAGCTTGCGGATGCGGTCCCACTCGGCGGCGTGGCGGCGGAAATAGGCCTGCGCCGCCGCCGCGCGCGCGGCGCGCACCGCCGCGAGCCGCTCGCGGTCGCGCGCGAGCGTCGGGTCGGCCGGCATCGAGCCGCGCGATCAGCTCGCGCGCGAGCTCGGCCGTGCCGCCGCGCTCGCCCAGGCGGAAGAACGCCCACGAGCCCTCGCGGAAGCGCTCGACCAGCCCGGCCTCGGCCAGCAGGCTTGCAGGTGGCGCGAGATGCGCGGCTGCGACTGGCGCAGAATGTCGGTGAGGTCGGAGACGGTCAGCTCGGCCTCGGCCAGCAGCGCCAGAATGCGCAGCCGCGTGGCCTCGCCGGCCGCCTTGAGCGCGCCGTTGAGTTCAGCGAATGGCAGTTGGGCAGACATCGAGTGGGCAGCGTTCCTGATTTGGCCGAAAGCGACGCTATCGCGATTTATATAAAGATATCTTTATACGTTTAAGCGGCGTTTTCAAGGCCCTGGTGGGCAGCGCCTTGGCGCTGTCGTCAGCGACCGTCATCGCCGCGAAAGCGGCGATCCGCTTCTTATGTGTTGCTGGATGCCCGCTTTCGCGGGCATGACAGCGTGAGACTGCGGCACGATCCGCCGCCGGCCCCGCATGAATGAGGTCCGCCGTGAGCGATCCCGTGGTGAGCGACAAGGATTTCGGCATCTGGGAGGGCGAGGTGGCGGCGCCCCTGCCGGAGCGCTTCGACGCCTCGCTCTATTACATCGGCCGCATCCGCACGCCCTGGAAGGAGCGCAAGGACTGCCCGAAGAACGCCCGCGGATCGCAGGCAGTCTGCACGATCGAGCTCGATCCGCGCTGGGCGGAGGCGCTTCGGAACGTCGAGAGCTGCACCCACCTGGTGGTGCTCTACTGGATGGACCAGTCGCGGCGCGACCTCGTCCTGCAGGTGCCGCGCACTACGGCAAGCAGCGCGGCACCTTCTCGCTGCGCTCGCCGGCGCGCCCCAACCCGATCGCCATGAGCGTGGTGCGGCTTGTCGGCATCGAGGGCACCAGCCTCAAGGTCGTCGGCCTCGATTGCCTCGACGGCACGCCGCTCCTCGACATCAAGCCGTATTTCGCCTCGATCGATGCCGTGCCGGACGCCATGGTCGGCTGGCACGCCGCCCGGAAGCGCTGACGGGAGCCCCGGCCGGGCCGGCTTGCATTGCTGACCTGCGCCAAAGCCGTGAACGGAGAGCACTCAAATACCGGTCAGCATGGCTGACCCGGCCGCCAGATCAAGAATTTTAATTCAATAATATCATATAGATGGATGCGTCGATCACGGCTTGAAACAAAATTTCTCAGCCGATTTTGAACCGAAACGCCCCGCCATCCGACCAATGGTCAGGATCACAGGGGACGTGACATGAACCTTTTCAGCAAAATTTCCGCCGTTACCGCGGTTGCCACCATCGCGGTCGCGACCTTCGCCGCCTCGGCCTCCGCCAACCCGTTCGAAGAGCTGTTCGGCCGCAACTCGCAGCGCCAGGCCATCCAGGCCCCGGCCTACGCCCCGGCCGACGAGGATGCGGCTCCGACCCGCGGCGACCTGCGCCGCCAGATCGTCGACTACCGCAGCAGCGAGGCGCCCGGCACCATCATCATCGATACGCCCAACACCTACCTCTACCTCGTGCTCGGCAACGGCAAGGCGATGCGCTACGGCATCGGCGTCGGCCGCGAAGGCTTCACCTGGTCGGGCTCGCAGACGATCACCCGCAAGCAGGAGTGGCCGGACTGGACTCCTCCGGAAGAGATGCTGCAGCGCCAGCCCTACCTGCCGCGCTTCATGGCCGGCGGCCCGGGCAACCCGCTGGGCGCGCGCGCCATGTATCTCGGCTCGACCGTCTACCGCATCCACGGCACCAACGCCCCGGGCACGATCGGCAGCCGCGTCTCCTCCGGCTGCATCCGCCTGACCAACGAGGACGTCACCGACCTCTACAGCCGCGTGCATGTCGGCACCAAGGTGGTCGTGATGCCGATCAGCGGCGAGCGCCGCGCCGGCACCGCCGGCCCCCGGATCAACTGAAGTTTAGTAGCGTACCCACCACCCGCGTCGCGTACAGACTGACTCAGGACACCAACGCCGGCTCGCCCAATCGGGGAGCCGGCGTTCGGTCTTTTGAGGCTCGCGATTACCCGCGTTGCAGCAGCGGCCACAATCCGGCGAATGACGGCTGCTCGCCAAGACCGGACAGCATCGCGAAGATGGTCTTCGCCGCATCGGCGCTGACCGCCTGCGCCGCGCAATCGAAAAACTTCTCCTGCATCTGCGCCGGCGACATCGGATTTTCCCGGCTGCCGCTGGCATGGACGACGAGCTTTTCGATCGTCGTCCCATCCTTGAGCGTAACCGCCAGGCGCGTCGGATACTCCGGCCCGGTGACGTCGGCGAATTCCGGATCGAGCGCGACCGACACCATCCGGGCAAGCGTCTTCACCCGCTCGTCCTTGAGCGCGGCTTCGTCGAACGACGCGAGCTTGGGCACGCCGTGCGCCAGCGCATAGCCGACGACGTATTGCAGATTGAATTTCGCCGCCTCGGTATTGGCCGGGTACTGCTCGCTGGCGCGGCTCTGGGCGTATTTCGAAATGCCGGCCTTGATCCCGGTGATATCCGCGACCCGCGCGCCAAGCTGCTCGCGGATCGTGAGCGCCGCGTCGATGCCGCTGTGGATCACGCCGCCGCAGGGATAGCGCTTGGGCTGGATGCCGCGCTCCGCGAGATCGTATTGCGGGCCGAGATCGTCGAACGCCCCGGGCTGCCATTGCAGGCCGCGCGCGAACGCCGCCGCAAAGCCGCCGCGGCCCTCGATCGCGGTCGGGCTCGCGGTGAAGCCGTGGCGGCCGAGTTCCGCCGCCATGATGGCGTTGCGCGCCGCCTGCCCGGCATGCAGCGGCTTGGTCATGGTGCCGTAATTGGCGTTGACGCCGGAGGCGAGCGACACGCTGATGCCGAGAATGTCCGGGATCGCCGCAGCCGGCGCCTTGAGCAGCC
Organism: uncultured Alphaproteobacteria bacterium; assembly: GCA_963749815.1. Classification (GTDB taxonomy): domain Bacteria; phylum Pseudomonadota; class Alphaproteobacteria; order Rhizobiales; family Xanthobacteraceae; genus VAZQ01. The sequence continues at coordinate 216,659 of CAVVON010000009.1, forward strand.
GCGCGCAGGCCGCCGCCGCGCCGATCGTTCCGATCGTGCTGGTGCCGTGCCACGAGCCGCCGCCGTTGTGGTTGGGATTGGCGCGGCTCAGCCGCGAGATCACCTCGAAGCCGGCGATGAAGGCGGCGAGCGTCTCGGCCGGCGTCGCGCCGGTGCTTTGCGCGAGCGCGAGCAGCGCCGGAATGACCGGCGCAACCAGCTGCCCCTGCGTATAGGTGAAATCGAAATCGAGCGCGTGCGACGCTGTGCCATTGGCGAGCGCCGCAAGCTGCGGCGAGGTCTTCAACGGCTGGCCGACGACCGACGCCACCGGCGCCGCGCCTTCCGCGCGCACCATGTCGCAGACGCGTCTGGCCACCTCGGTCTGGCTGCCCGCCAGGGTCACGCCCACGGTGTCGACGAACGCGGTGCGCGCCTGCGCGATGGCGCGCTCCGGCGCGGCCTTGAGGTCGAAGCCGGCGACGAACTGCGCGATCAGCTCGCTGAGCCTCGCCCTCGGTACGGACGGCGGTTGCTGCGCGAGCGCGCCGCTGCTGGCCGCCGCGAGCGCCGTCACGCTCGCGCCCAGGAACGATCGTCGGTCGAACGCGGAACGATCTCGATGCATGGCTTTCACTCCTCCGGCGCGGCGAGTTTTCCCGGTTTCGGCAATGGAGGGAACTCAAAACTTCGGTAAACTCCCTCAGTCCTGGCAATGGGTCGCCCGGCAGGCGCGATGCTCGGAGAGGCCAGGAATGCCGGGACCAGAACTCGGGAGACCCCCATGATCGCCCTGTCCGCACGGCTGCCGCGAACGCTCGCGTTCGGCGCTGCATCGCTGGTCGTTTGCGCCGGACAGGCCAGCGCCGAAAGCCTCGATGACCTCTATGCGAAAGCCAAGCTCGAAAAGACGGTCGTGCTCTATGGCGCCGGACCCACCGGCTCGCACGACCGCTGGGTCAGGGATTTTCAGCAGCGCTTCCCCGGCATCACCGTGAGCCTGACCGGTGGCTTGAGCCCCGCACTCAGCAAGAAAATCGAACAGCAGCTTGCGGACCGGCGGATGGAAACCGACCTCGCCATCCTCCAGACCATCCAGGATTTCGCGCGCTGGAAACAGCAGGGCGCGCTGCTGCTGTTCAAGCCGGAGGGCTCCGACAAGATCGATCCCGCCTACAAGGACGAGGACGGCGCGTTCACCGCGGTCAGCGTCAACACCATCGTGTATGCCTACAATACCAATCTGGTCCCGGCAGCCGACGTGCCCAAATCCGCGCTCGATTTTCTCAAAGCCCGCTTCGAACGCCAGCTCATCACCACCGACCCGGCCGAAGACGACGCCGCGCTCGCGATCTTCAATCTGATCGTCGGCAAGTACGGCTGGGACTACATGGACAAGTACCTCGCGCAGAAGCCGGCCTTCGTCACCACCGGGCACGAGACGGTGTCGAACGCGATTGCCGGCGGCGAGAAGGCCGCGACCTTCGATTCGACCTCGACCACTTGGCGGCTCAAGCGCGACGGCAAGCCGATCGCGCCGGTGTTCTCCGAAGCGGACGACACCCCGATCTTCCTGGTGGGGGCGGCGATCTTCAAGGATGCGCCGCACCCCAATGCGGCGAAGCTCTATCTCACCTGGTATCTCGCCACGGAGCAGCAGAGCCGCTCAGGCGCCTTCTCGCCGCGCTCGGATGTGCCGCCGCCCGAAGGCTTGCAGCCGCTGTCGTCCTACAAGATCGACCGCGGCTATCGCCGGCTGGTGACCGACGCCGCGCGCTATGCGGATTTGAAGAAGCGCTTCGCCACCTATACCAGCCGGCGCTGAATGCCGCCTGCGGCTCCCGGCCGGCCGGGCGCAACGCACTGGCGGAACAGCGAATCCAGCGCACAGCCATTCCAAAAATGGCCTGTCATCGCGTTGACACCTGCCGCACCGGGCCTACATTAGCGCTGTTCCGAGGGGAGCTCCGGTCAAGGAGCTGAGAGACCCGCTGGCGTATACCGCGGGGACCCTTTGAACCTGATCCGGGTCATGCCGGCGAAGGGACAGGACCGCTCATGTCGAACTCGGTATTTCTCGCGCGGCTGATCGGCCCGGTGCTGATCGCGGTCGCGGTCGGCCTGTTCGTCAACGCGCAGAGCTATCGCATGCTCGCCGAGGAGTTCCTGAAGAGCCGCGCGCTGATCTACCTGTCCGGCATCCTGTCGATGGCCGCGGGCCTCGCGGTGGTGAACACCCACAACCGCTGGGCCGCCGACTGGCCGGTCATCATCACCATCCTCGGCTGGCTCGCGACGTTCGGCGGCGCGGTGCGCATCGTCTGCCCGCAGGGCACCGAGAAGATGGGCCGCGCCGTGCTGCGCCATAAGCTCGGCCTGACCATCGGCGGCGCGGTCTGGGGCGTCGTCGGTGTCGTCCTGTGTTACTTCGGCTATTTCCGCTAACAACCGCATCCTGAAAGGGAGCACGCCATGAACAAGCCGCTCAACCAATCCGATCTCGCCACGCCGAAGGTCACGACCGGCCCGCTGCCGGCCTCGCGCAAGGTTTACGCGAAGCCCGACAGCGCGCCCGACCTGCGCGTGCCGGTGCGCGAGATCGCGCTGACGGATCCGAACGAGCCGGCGCTCCCGGTCTACGACACCACCGGCCCCTACACCGACAACGACGTCGCGATCGACGTCGAGCAGGGCCTCAAGCGCGCCCGCATCGAGTGGGTGAAGGAGCGCGGCGGCGTCGAGGAATACGACGGCCGTCCGATCCAGCCGATCGACAACGGCAACGCCACCGGCAAGCATCTGGCCCGCGCGTTCCCGAACACGCCGAAGCCGCTGCGCGGCACAGGCGACGCGCCGATCACCCAGCTCGAATGGGCGCGGCGCGGCGTCATCACCAAGGAAATGATCTACGTCGCCGAGCGCGAGAACCTCGGCCGCAAGAAGCAGCTCGACCGCGCCGAATGGGCGCGCAACGACGGCGAGAGCTTCGGCGCCTCGGTGCCGCTGTTCGTCACGCCGGAATTCGTGCGCGACGAGGTCGCGCGCGGCCGCGCCATCATCCCGGCCAACATCAACCACGCCGAACTCGAGCCGATGGCGATCGGCCGAAACTTCCTCACCAAGATCAACGCCAATATCGGCAACTCGGCCGTCACCTCGTCGGTCGAGGAAGAAGTCGACAAGATGGTGTGGGCGATCCGCTGGGGCGCCGACACGGTGATGGACCTCTCCACCGGCCGCAACATCCACAACACCCGCGAATGGATCCTGCGCAACTCGCCGGTGCCGATCGGCACCGTGCCGATCTACCAGGCGCTGGAGAAGGTCGACGGCGATCCGGTCAAGCTCGACTGGGAGTGCTACAAGGACACGCTGCTCGAGCAGTGCGAGCAGGGCGTCGACTATTTCACCATCCACGCCGGCGTGCGGCTCGCCTATGTGCCGCTCACCGCCAACCGCGTCACCGGCATCGTCTCGCGCGGCGGCTCGATCATGGCCAAGTGGTGCCTGTCGCGGCACAAGGAAAGCTTCCTCTACGAGCGCTTCGACGAGATCTGCGACATCATGCGCAAGTATGACGTGTCGTTCTCATTGGGCGATGGCCTGCGCCCCGGCTCGATCGCCGACGCCAACGACCGCGCGCAGTTCGCCGAGCTCGAGACCTTGGGCGAGCTCACGCAGATCGCCTGGAAGAAGGGCTGCCAGGTGATGATCGAGGGCCCCGGCCACGTGCCGCTGCACAAGATCAAGATCAACATGGACAAGCAGCTCAAGGAGTGCGGCGAGGCGCCGTTCTATACGCTCGGGCCCGCTCACCACCGACATCGCGCCGGGCTACGACCACATCACCTCGGGCATCGGCGCCGCCATGATCGGCTGGTTCGGCTGCGCCATGCTCTGCTACGTGACGCCGAAGGAGCATCTCGGCCTGCCCAACCGCGACGACGTCAAGGAAGGCGTCATCACCTACAAGATCGCCGCGCATGCCGCCGACCTCGGCAAGGGCCACCCGGCGGCGCAACTGCGCGACGATGCGCTCTCGCGCGCGCGCTTCGACTTCCGCTGGGAGGACCAGTTCAACCTCGGGCTCGATCCCGACACCGCGCGCGAATACCACGACGAGACGCTGCCCAAGGAGGCGCACAAGGTCGCGCATTTCTGCTCGATGTGCGGGCCGAAGTTCTGCTCGATGAAGATCACGCAGGACGTGCGGGATTATGCGGCGACGTTGAATGAGAAGGAAGCCGGCATGGCGGAGATGTCGGACAAGTTCCGCAAGATGGGCGGCGAGGTCTATCTCGACGCCGACAAGGTCAAAGAGAGCAACAAGGCGCTGTAACGGGCCAGCCGGGGGAAACACATGGACAAGTTTCTGATCGCGAGCGCGATTTCGTTGGCGCTCGCTATGGCGCCGGCCGCACGCGCGACCGAGCTGAAAATCCTCGCCGGCGGCTCGATGACCGGGCCGATGAAGGAGCTGACGGCGAAGTTCGAGCAATCGACCGGCCACAAGCTCACCATCGAATTCGCTGGCACGCCGGAGCTGATCAGGCAGGCCACGTCCGGTGCGCCATTCGACGCCGGCTTCGTCCCAATCGAGGTGATGAAGAACGCCGAGGCGCGCGCCAAATTCGCCGAGCCCGTTCCGATCGCCCGCGTCGGTTACGGCGTCGCGGTGAAGGCCGGCGCGCCGAAGCCGGACATATCCACGGCGGAGAAATTCAAGGACGTGATGCTCAAGGCGCAGTCCTACACGCTCTACCCGGAAAGCGCTTCGGGCGCTTTCGTGATGAAGACGTTCGAGAAGCTCGGTATCGCCGAGGCGATGAAGCCCAAGCTCAAGCCGCAGGCCAATCCCGCCGGAATCGTGTCCGCCGTCGCCAATGGCGACGCCCAATACGGCATCTTCCTCACCCATGTGCTGAGCGCGCCGGGCCTCGAGCCGCCGGTCCCCTTCCCGGCCGAATTGAACAGCGAACTGGTGTTCGTCGGCGCGGTCGCGGCATCAGCGCCCAACGCCGCCGCGGCGCAGGCCTTCGTCGATTTCCTGAAATCGCCGGAGGCCGTCGCGGTGTTCAAGGCCAAAGGCGTGACACCGGGCGCGTGACGCCGGGCGCATAACACCGCGCTCGCGCATTTCTTCCCGACAAGTAACAAGTAGCCCGGATGGAGCGAAGCGAAATCCGGGGCGGAGCCTTTCACGCCCCCGCATTTCGCTGCGTTCAATGCGAGCTACGGTCACGGCGCAAATGGTAAAGCAGCGCGTAGGGCGCAATAGCCGAAGGCGTATTGCGCCAATTCTTGCCGCCGGACGCGATCATCTTGATTGGCGCAACGCGCTTCGCTTATTGCGCCCTACGCGCTCGTAACTGAGCCGGGTGCAACAAGTAGCCGGCGGCAAGAGGCGATATCCGGTCGAGCGCATACATTGCTAACGCGAGTGTCAGGCGCAAGAAGAGAAGCGCATCGCGCCCTACTTGCTGCCTCTCAATCCCCAAACACCCACCGCACGATCCGCGCATCCCTCGCATACCCGCCGTTCTTCGCGAACGGCTCCTCGTTCCAGAACCTGTCCGCCGCCGCGCGGTCCGGCAGTTCGAGCAGCAGCGCGGTGCCGATATTGTCGGCGCCGTCGGCCGAGCGGAGCGGGCCGCGGAAGATGAAGCTTCCGCCATACGACGCGAAGTAGGATTCGTGCGCGTGCAGGTGCGCGCGGAAGAACTCCGGCGTGCCGGTCTTGGGTCCCGTGCACAGGAACTGCTGAAGCCCCTTGCGCTTATAGTCGGCCGCGCGCTTGCCGAAACTGTTCGACCAGCGGTGGATGTCGACGCGCTCAAAGACGCCGGCCTTGCTCATCGGCTCGTTGGCGACGAATTCGTCCGCCGCCGCGCGGTCGTCAAGCTGCATGAAGAACGACGTGCCGAGCGTGTCGCGGCCGTCGTCCGACACGAAGTGCCCGTAGCCGATGACGCGCTCGCCGAAATTTTGGACGTAGCGCTTCTGCTCCGCCAGCAGCGCGCGCCGCGCCTCCGCCGCGCCCGCTTTGTCCCAGCAGTAGATCGCCCACTGCGCCGCCTTCTTGCGGTAGTAGTCCTTCAGCGCCTCCCCGCTCAGCCCGTAGCGCGGATCGCCCGGCAGATATCCGGTCGTTTGTCGGTCGACATGTCGTCTCCAAAATCACGCGCCTGGCGAGCCAACGTAGGGTGGGCTAAGGCGCGAAGCGCCGAGCCCACGTGCCACAACAAGTAGGGTGGGCTCGCTTCGCTTAGCCCACCCTACAGGCTACTCCCCGCCCCTATCACTTCCCCGCGGCCTTGCGCAGCGCGGCGTTGATCCGCTCCTGCCAGCCCGGGCCGTCCTCCTGGAAAAAGTCGAGCACGTCGCGGTCGAGGCGCAGCGACACCGTCTCCTTGACGCCCGGCACCGCGGGCGGTTTCGGCGCCGCCTCCAAGGGCTTCGGCGCGGTCGCCGCCTTGAACGCCGCCTCGGCGGCGTAACGTGGATCGCTCGGTCGTCTGGCCATCGGGATTTTTCCTGAATGATGCGGCGCCGATCTTAGCAAGCGGCCGCGCGGGAGCGGAAGCGGCCTCCGGGACACTCCACAGGCCCCCGATTTCGCTCGCGCCCGATCCGGGCTACGGTCGGCGCGATCCCGCCGTCCGCGCGGCCGGCCTGAAGGAGCACACGATGAGCAACGGCGGTTCACTCTCGCTTCACGAACTCGAAGCGCGCATCGCGATCGCGCGCGACAACATCCGGCAGCTGATCGAGCAGGCGGCGGCATTCTCGGGCGCCGAGGACGAGGACCGCAACGCCGACCGGATCGCGCAGCAGACCGAGGAGCTGGAACGGCTCACCAAGCAGCGCGACGCGCTGCTGAAGAAATAGCGCGGACCGGAAATCGCATGCTCACGCTCTATTCCTGGCCGGAACTGTGCGGCGTCGCCGACAACAACGGCTACGGGCTGAAGGTCTACGCCTTCCTCAAGCTCACCGGCGTGCCGTTCGCGCACGAGCACATCTTCGACGCCGCGAAGGCGCCGCGCGGGCAGCTGCCCTACATCGACGACGACGGCGAGATCATCGGCGACAGCGACACCATCCTGGCGCATCTCGTGCGCAAGTACCGCCTGACGATCGACGCCGGGCTCACCGCCGCGCAGCGCGACACCAATCTGCTGGTCGACCGCATGCTCGACGACCTCTACTGGGTGATGTCGTATTCGCGCTGGAAGGACGAGCGCTACTGGCCGGCGTTCCGCGACACGCTGATGCGCCAGCACCCGGCCCTGACCGAAGCGAGCCTGATCAAGGCGAAGGAGTACAACGCGCAGCGCTATTACTTTGCCGGCATCGGCCGCTACGAGCCCGACGCCGCGATGGCGCGCGGGCTCGCCGACCTCGGCGTGCTCGCGAACCTGATTCCCGGCGGACGGCTATGTGCACGGCGCCAAGCCGACCGGCATCGACGCCGCCATCTACGGCTTCATCGCCAACATCTATTTCTATCCGATCGACACGCCGCTGAAGCAGTTCGTGGTGGCGCACGGCAACATGGTGCGGCACTGCCGCGCCATCCACGAGGCGGTGAGCAAATCGTAGGCGAGACGCCGATGACCGCGATCTTCTTCGACCTCGACGGCACGCTGACCGATCCGAAGCTCGGCATCACGCGCTCGATCCAATATGCGCTCGGCAAGCTCGATCATCCGGTGCCGTCCGCGGACGAGCTGACCTGGTGCATCGGCCCGCCGCTGCATGCGAGCTTCAGGACGATGCTCGGCGGCGACGACCGCGCCGCCATGGCGGTCTCGCTCTATCGCGAGCGGTTCGGCGACGTCGGCCTGTTCGAGAACGATATCTATGCGGGCGTCACCGACACCTTGTCCGCGTTGCAGACCGCGGGGCACCGGCTGTTCGTCGCGACCAGCAAGCCGGTCGTCTACGCAGAGCGGATCGTCGCGCACTTCGGCCTGGGCGGCTATTTCGACCGCGTGTTCGGCGCCGAGCTCGACGGCACCCGTGCCGACAAGACCGAGCTACTACGCCATGCGCTCGACGCGACGGCCGTGGCCGCGTCGCGCGCCGTCATGATCGGCGACCGCAGCCACGACATGATCGGCGCGCGCAACAACGCCATGACCGCCGTCGGCGTCCTCTATGGCTACGGCAGCAGGGAGGAACTGCTCGCCGCCGGCGCGCATCATGTCTGCGCGGCGCCGCCGGCATGGCTGGAGCATGTTCGCTAGCGGCTGGTCCTGCTACTCCGCCTTCATCCCGACATCGCGCACCAGCTTGCCGTAACGCTCGACGTCGCGCTCGACCATGGCGCGCAGCGCCTCGGGCGTGCTGGTCTCGACCGCCATCACGGGCTTGAGCTTGTCGCGCACGCCGGCGTCGTTCAGCGCCTCGACCAGTCCGCCGCTGAGCCGCGCAAGGATCGGCGCCGGCGTCGCCGCCGGCGCGAAGAACGCGGTCCACGGCTCGGCCGGAAACCCGGCGATCCCCTTCTCGGCGAGCGTCGGCACGTCCGGCAGTTCGGCCGCGCGGTTCGGGCCGGTCATGGCGATCGCGCGCAGCAGCCCCGAGTTGATGGCGCCGAGCGAGCCCGCGAGCCCGACCACCATGGTCGGGATGTGCCCGGCGACGACGTCGTTCATCGCCGGGATGACGCCGCGATACGGCACGTGCGTCAGGTGCAGTCCGGTCGCGCTGATCAGCATCTCCATCAGCACGTGCTGGGCGCTGCCGACGCCGCCGGAGCCGAAATTGATGTCGCGCCCGGCACGCGCCCAGGCGAGATAGTCCTCGACCGTCTTGGCGGGAACGGACGGGTTCACCACCAGCACCATCGCGAAACTGCCGGCGCGCGTGAGCGGCGCGAAATCCTTCAGCGTGTTGTAGGGCAGCTTCGGATAGAGCGCCAAATTGAGCGCGGACGCCGCATCGTTGAGCTGCACGAAGGTGTAGCCGTCGGGCGCCGCCCGCGCCGCCGCCTCGGCGCCGACGATGCTGTTGGCGCCGGGGCGGCTGTCGATCACCACCGGCTGGCCGAGCACCTGTCCGAGCTTGTCGCCGGCGACCCGGGCGAGCGCGTCCGCGGCGCTGCCCGACGCATAGGGCACGATCTGGCGGATCGGCCGGCTCGGATAAGGCTGCGCGTCCGCGCCCTGCGCGAGCAGAAGCAGCGCGGCCGCAACGGCGAGCTTCGCCGCGAACGGTGTTGGTCCTCGCATTGGCGTTTCCTCCCGCGCATCGCGCGCGCGGCGTGCGCTTATTGTACGACCGCTTGTACGACCGCGGTCTGGCGGATTTTCTTGGTGATCGGTTTGAAGATCTTCACCCGCGGGTCCGTCTTGGCGACCGCCAGCATCGCGGCCGCATCATCCAGCACCGCGATGCCCCGGTGCGGGATCGTCCGGTCGAGCCCGACGAGCGTGAGCCAATGCACGCGGACGCCCGGCGGCAGCGCGATCTCGCGCTCGGCGACCTCGCGCTTCTCGTCGACCAACAGGAGATACGCGCCGTCCGCGACCTCCGGCGTCGCATCGAGGCCGCTGTAGAGGTTGCGGTGCCAGTCGGTCATGAGCGTCTGCCATTCGCCGTTCGAGGCGCGCCCGCCGCGCTGCCGGTAGATCGCGCTCTCGAACACGTCCGCCGAGGCGATCTCGTGCATCGCCACGAACGGCGACCGCGTGCCGGCGAGCGACTCGAACCGCTGCGACGCCAGGAAGCCCGGCACGGTCTGCAGGTTGGCGATGTTGCGCAGGTAGTGCGCATGCCATTGCGCAAGCCGCGACGGGTCCGCGAACGCCATTTCGGTGATGTAGATCAAGCGCAGCCCCTCAACACAACGGAAACCCAATCTACGGCATTGCCGCCGCGGAGGTAACCTCCCCTCAACCGCCGCCTGTTATGCCTTGGGCGCAAGGACCGCCCATGAGCGCGCCAGAGCAGGCGACACCCCGAGAGATGCGCTGGATCGGCATCGTCGCTTCCGCCGCGATCGGCCTCTATTTCACCCTGGTCGGGCTCGCGGTCCTGCCGGTGCCGGGCGGGCCGCGCAATCTGCACGCACCGCTCTGGATCGTGCTGCTGGTGGGACTGGTCTTCTTCCTCGCCGGCGCTGCCGCGCTCATGCAATCGTTCGGCCGGGCCAATGCGGCCGGCGAACTGCCCGCGACGCGCCGCGCTGGATGCGCGCCGCGCAGTATCTGTTCGGCGTCGTGCTGTTCGCCGCGTTCGCGATGCTGGGCTCGTGGGTCGCCATCGGCGGCGATGCGCGCTACTTCTCCGGCGGCATCCCGTTCCTCGGCGGCGCGCTCAACGTCTCGATCGCGCGCATCGCGTTCGGCCTCGGCGCGCTGATCTGCTGGCTCGCCACCATCGGCTTCGCGGTATCGGGTGCGCGCAAGCTCCTGCGTCACGGGAAGGCGAACGTGTAGCGCCGGGCGCTACGCGCCATAAAACTGCTTGTCATACCCGACCAACAGGTCGCGCACGGTCTTGGCCACTGGAAATCCATAGCCGTTACCGGGCTCGCCCCAGCCGAGCCTGCCCGATTTATGTTCGTCGCTGACGTACAGTTCGATCCCGATTTTCTGCAAGGCAAGCTCGATCGCTTGCACGCCGTCTTCTCCGTAGGCCTCGCTGCTGAATATCCCGTCCGGCCACTGGACTTCGTAGCGGCACGCCCAGCGGTGGAATCCTCCCTCGTACTCGGGCGCGAAGATTCGGATCGGCACCTCGACGTCGCCGGACTCGCCGCGCAAGACGAGGACACGGGTGGCGATGACCATGGCTCACTCCCTCGGGCGAGCGGAACGCGGTGATCACCTGTTGGGGCTGGCTGCGCGCAGCCCCCGACGCGTCCCGCCTAACTCTTGCGGCCGCTCTTGGCCTGATCGTCCAGCCAGTCCGCCAGTTTGGCGCCCGGCGCCTTGCCCGACTTGGCGGCGCCTTTTTTCTTGGCGGCCGGAGCCTTGACCGGGGCCGGCGGCTGGGTGGCTTCGCGCGCGAGCCGCAGTGCCCGCAGGCGCTCGGTCTTGGCCCGCACCGCGATCGCCTCGGCCTCGTATTCCGCCATCGCCTTCTTGCCGTCCTCGGCGCGCTGCGCCTTCTTGAACTCGGCACTATCCTTCTTCGAATGATCCGCCATGTCGTCTCCTGTGATCCGCGTGCATAGCACGAATGCATCCGGAGAAGCGACCGCGAAGCGCCGCCGCGGCGGCGAAGCGAGCGCGCGTTGCGCGCCCCGCACCGCCCTGCCATCATCTCGGGCACCGCCAGCCCGCCGCAGGAGCACCGACCGATGCCGCCCTACCTCGAATACGACCCGGCGGCGATCGAGCCGCGCGCGGTCTACCGGCTGCTCACCGGTGCGGTGGTGCCCCGCCCGATCGGCTGGGCCTCGACCGTGAGCGCCTCGGGCGTCACCAATCTCGCGCCATTCTCGTTCTTCACCGTGGTGTGCGTGATCCCACCGATGATCTCGCTCACCATCGCGCGCAACCCGGATCGCAGCGAGAAGCACACGCTCAAGAACATCCGCGAGACCAACGAATTCTGCGTCAACGTGGTGACCGCGCCGGTCTGGAAGGAGATGGTCAATTCGGCGAATGGGATTCCCGAAGAGGAATGCGAGTTCGACGCGACCGGGCTCACGAAAATGCCGTCGGTGAAGATCAGACCGCCGCGCGTCGCCGAGGTGCCCATTCACCTGGAGTGCAAGCTCGAGCGCGTGCTCGAACTCGGCCCCAACCGGCACCCGCTGGTGATCGGCGAGGTGGTGTTCTTCCACGTCGATCCCGCCTGCATGACCGGCGGCTATATCGACATGAAGAAGCTCGACCCGATCGGCCGACTCAACGGCTTCCAGTACGTCACTCTGGGCGACATCCTGCATCGCAAGTTCGAGGACGGTCAGGCGCGCTGACGGCGGTTCCGCATCAGGTTACCTGCGGCAGAGGCTCGCGCCATGGCACGCACCTTGCTTGGTGTCGGCGATGGATACCTACGATCTTCAGGCTCTCATCATCCTCGCGCTGATCCCGCTGGTCATCGCCGGCCTGCACGTCCTGCTGGAGGCGAAGCAATCCGCGCGGCGTCTGTCGCCGACGTGGACTGGCGCGCGGGTACCTCGCGGCGATCGCCGGACCGACTGAAGTCCACACCGCGGGCGACCGCTGTCCGTGACAAGCCTTGCGAACCAGGGCAGGCTTCGCGCGCTTCGCCTCGGCCCGCTGCGGGCGCCGCCCGTTCGCTGCTGCCGGAATGAGGACGCCCCCATGGTCCATCGCCTCGCTGCCGCGGCCTTCGTTCTGGTCGCGCTGGCATCGCCCGCGCCGGCGCAGGACGCCGCGAACTACCCGGCCGCGCCGCTCCTTTCGGCCAGCACCAGCATCGTCGGCGAGCCGCTGCGCTATCCGGCCACCGGTCCCGCCCAGATCACCGGCTCCATCATCGTGCTGGCGCCCGGGGCCAGGACCATCGAGCACAAGCACGGCGTACCGCTGTTCGCCTACATCCTCGAGGGCGAACTTACCGTCGACTACGGCACGCATGGCACGCGCACCTATCGCCAAGGCCAGGCCTTCATGGAGGCGATGGACGTCGCGCATTTCGGCGTCAACAACGGCACGACCCCGGTGCGCATTCTCGCGGTCTATATGGGCGCGCAGGGTTCCGAGAACGTGATCGCGGTGAAATAGCCCGCCCGCGGGCCGCGCTCCGGACGGCCGAATTCCCATTCCGGCAGTCGGCCCAAAGCGCGTAGGATCGGACATCCTCCGCCGGGGACGATCATGAACCGAACGCTCGCGCTCTCACTGGCCGTGCTGGCGGCGCTCGCCGCCTCGCCCGCGCCCGCTCAGGACAATTTCCCGTCGCGCCCCATCCGCCTGGTGGTGAGCTTTCCGCCGGGCGGCGGCGTCGACGCGGTGGCGCGGCTGTTCGCCGACAAGATGGCGCCGATGCTCGGCCAGCCGGTGGTGGTGGAGAATCGCGGCGGCGCCTCCGGCACCATCGCCGGCAAGCAGGTCGCCGCCGCCAGCCCCGACGGCTACACCGTGCTGGTCGCATCGAACTCGATGGTGGTCGCGCAGGTGATGAACCCCGCCACCGGCCTCGATATCGTGCGCGACCTGCAGGCGATCGCCAGCACCGCGCCGCAGGCGGTGATCGTGGTGACGCGCCCCGATATCCCCGCCGCCTCGCTCAAGGACCTGGTCGCGCTCGCCCGCACCCGCAAGCTCAACTACGGCTCGCCCGGCATGGGCTCGGTGCCGCACCTGGTGATCGAGCACCTGTTCACCGCGATCGAGAATGCGCGCATGGAGCACATCCCGTTCCCCGGCGCCGCGCAGGCGCTGACCGGAGCGCTCGGCGGCCAGATCGAAGCCGCGGTGGTGACGCTGCCGCCGGCGGTCGCGCTGGTCGCGTCGGGCAAGCTCAAGGGCATCGCAGTGACGACGCCTCAGCGCGCCGCCGCGCTGCCGGACGTGCCGACCACCGCCGAGGCCGGCTACCCGGCCGTGACGGTGACGGTGTGGAACGGCTTCTTCGTGCCGGCCGGGACGCCCAAGCCGATCGCGCAGAAGCTCGGCGAGGCGATCCTCGCGGTCGCCGCCATGCCGGACATCAAGCAGAAGCTCGGCCAGCTCGGCTTCGAGCCGACCAGCATTCCGGGCGACCGGTTCCAGCGCGACGTCGCGACCGAGCTCAAGACGTGGGCCGAGATCGTGCAGAAGGCCGGGATCAAAGCGCAGTAGCGAGTGTGCCGGGCGCTCCGCTCAATCCACCCTCGCGCCCGACGCCTTGATGATCGGCGCCCACTTGGCGAGCTCCGCCTTGATGAAGTCCTCGGTCTGCTTGGGCGTGCGGCCCGGCGTCGGATCGACACCGGCCTCCTGCAGGCGCTTGAACACCGCCTCGTCGGCGAGCGACTTCTTGATCGCGTCCGCGAGCACCTCGATCGACCGCCGGCGGCGTGCCGGCCGGCGCCAGGATCGCGTTCCAGGTGTAGCATTCGAAGCCCTTGAGCCCCTGCTCCTGCAAGGTCGGCAGCTCGGGCATCGCCCGCATCCGCTCCGCCATGCCGGCGCCGAGCGCACGGATCGCGCCCGAGCGCGCCTGCGGCAGCGCGGTCGGCGTCGCGTCGAACGCCATGGAGATCTGCCCGCCGACCAGATCGCCCATCATCGGCGCCGAGCCGCGATAGGGCACGTGCACGATGTTGAGCCCGCCGGCCGCCGCCTTGAACTGCTCGCCGCACAGATGAAGGATCGAGCCCAGCCCCGACGAGCCGTAGCTGTATTTGCCCGGATTGGCCTTCGCCAGCGCGATCAGCTCCTTGACGTCCTTCGCGGGGATCGACGGATTGCACGCCGAGCAGCGTCGGCGTGACGCCGACCTGCGAGACCGGCGCGAAATCGCGCACCGGATCGTACGGCATCCGGCTGTAGAGGCCCGGATTGATGGCGTGCGTCGATACCGTCGACACCAGCAGCGTGTAGCCGTCGGGCGCGGATTTCGCGACCATGTCGGCGCCGATATTGCCGCCGGCGCCGACCTTGTTCTCGATCACGAACTGCTGGCCGAGCAGCTCCGCCATCCGGGCGCCCATCACGCGCCCGACGATGTCGGTCGGACCGCCGGCCGAGAACGGCACGATCATGCGCACCGCCCTGGAGGGATATTTGTCTTCGGCCTGCGCTCCTCCTAGCAGCAGACAACCGGCCGCGACGATTGCAACTCCAGCCCACGCACTCCGCGTTCCGATCGAACGAAAGCCTGCACGTCCCTCCGCGCCTGTCGGCATATGTGATCCTCCCAGATCTTGCTTCTTTTCGTCGCTCCCCTCGTTGCCGTTCCTGATCCTTCTTCGTGATCTTGCCGTTTCTTGTTATTCCGGCTTGAGCCCCGCAATCCTCGCCGCCTCCTTGGCGCGCGCGTATTCGTCCTTGATGTAATCGCCGAAGCCCTTGGAGGTCTGCAGCGCACCCGACACGAGTTCCGCTCCGCTGGCGAGGAATTTGTCCTGCACAGCCTTGTCGGCCATGGTCTTGATCATCGCCTTCTCCAGCAGCGCGACGACTTCGGGCGGAGTCTTGGCCGGCGCCAGCACGCCGACATAGCTCGCGGCGGTGAAATCCGTCACCCCGCCCTCGATCATGGTCGCCACGTCGGCCGCCTGCGGCAACCGCTTGGCGGAGGCGACCGCAAGGATGCGGACCTTGCCCTGGTTATGGTGCGGCAGCGCGGTCGACATTTCGGTCACCGCACCCGCAATCGTCCCGGCCAGCACGTCCGGCACCAGCGCGCCGCCGCCGCGGTACGGCACGTGCGCGAGCGTGGCGCCGGTCGCCGCATTGAACCGCGCCAGCGTCATGTGGGTGGCGCTGCCGACGCCGGAGGTGCCGATCGTCACCGATTGCTTCTTCGACAGTGCGATCAGCTCCGGCACGGTCCTGGCCGGCGTGCTGTCGTGCAGCACGATGACATGCGGCGTGACGCTGGCGAGCCCGATCGCCACGAAATCGGTGAGCGGATCGTAGCCGAGCTTGGCCTGCACGAACGGATTGACGGTGAGCGGGCCGTTCGAGCCGGTGAGCAGCGTGTAGCCGTCGGCCGGCGCGCTCGCCACCACCGCGGCGCCGAGGCTGCCGCCCGCGCCGGTGCGGGTCTCGACCACGATCGACTGGCCGAGCGCGTGCGACATGCCCTCGCCCACCAGCCGCGCCACGAAGTCCGCATTGCCGCCGGCGGCGAACGGCACGATCAGCCGGATCGGCCGGTCGGGATAGGCAGCCCACGCGGTGCGCGGCAGGAGCGATGCGAACGGCGCGGTGGCAAGGGCGGTGACGAGGCTTCGGCGTGAAATGGCCATGCGCTTCCTCGGACGATTTTTGCTGGTTGAACGGGCCCTATTGTTCACGAAATGCGCGCCCGCGCCAGCGGTTGCAATGTCGCGGACGATGCCTCGTTACACAGGTGTCAGCAGCATCGCTCGGTGCTAGGCTGACGACCTCGCGCGCTTCATCCGGGAACCAAGAGCCATGACCCACGTCACCTATCGGATCGTCCGGCACGACGACGGCTGGGCCTACACCGTCGACGGCGTGTTCTCCGAACCGTTTCCGACCCACGACGCCGCGCTCAAGGCGGCGCGCCGCGCCGCCGCCGAGCAGCGCGTTCCGGGGCACACGGAAGCGATCGAGTACGAGGACGAGAGCGGCAAGTGGCACACCGAGACCGCGCGCGGCAGCGACCGTCCGGACACCTCGGTCGAGGACACCGGCGGCCGCTAAGCTTAGTTGGTCTTGATCCCCAGCTCCTTCACCAGCTTGGCGTATTTTTCCGAATCGGCACGCGCCAGCTTGCCGAAGTCCTCGGCATTGCCGCCGATCGGCTCGACCGCGCCCTTGGTGAAGTTCTCCAGCAGCTTGGGATCGGTGAGCGCCTTGTTCATGTCGGCGTTCAGCCGCGCGATGATCGGCGCCGGCGTGCCCTTGGGAACGAACGCCCCGTACCAGGCATCGAGCACGAGGCCCTTGTAGCCCGCGTCTTCGAGCGTCGGCACCTCTTGCAGAGTCGGCGCGCGCTTCGACGCCGATTGCGCCAACAGCCGCAGCGTACCGGCATCATAGTGCGGCTTCAGCGCCGTCGGCCCGAGGAAGGCGATCTTCACATGCGCGGCGATCAGGTCGTTGATCGCCTGGCCGGCGCCGCGATAAGGCACGTGATCCCATTTCAGCCCGGCGACCTTGCCGAACCATTCGCCGACCACATGCTGGTTGCTGCCGACGCCCGAGGTGGCAAATCCCATCCCCGGATTGGCCTTCACGTGGGCGACGAGCTCCGCCACGGTCTTGACGCCGAGCGTGGAATGCACCGCAAGGATCTGCGACTGGCGGCCGAGGTAGCACACCGGCACCAGCTCCTTGGTGTAGTCGTACGCCAGGCTCATGATGTGCGGGGCGCTTGCCGCGTTGTCGTTGGTGATCAGGATGGTGTAGCCGTCGGGCGGGCTCTTCATCGCCAGGTCCATGCCGAGCGTGCCGCCCGCGCCGGTGCGGTTTTCGACCACCACCTGCTGACCGAGCGAGCGCGACAGCACCTCGCCGACCTGACGCGCGATGAAGTCGATCGCGCCGCCGGGCGCCAGCGGCACCACGAAACGGACCGGCCGGTTCGGGTACGCCTCCTCCGCCACGCCCGCCCTGGTCGCGAGCGCAAGGCTCGATGCAGCCGCACCCGCGATGAATCCGCGGCGCCCAATCGTGCTCATGGCATTCCCTCCGTGACGTTTTCGTTTATTGGACCCTGCGGGTCGTTACCGCGAACGGCCGCCATCGCCATGCGGCTAATCGGCATACTCGCCCGCAGCCTTGATGATCGGCGCCCAGCGGTCGATCTCGGCCAGCAAGGTGCGCTGCGCGGCCTCCGGCGTCGCGCGATCCGGCGAGACCGTGTCGGTGCTGATGGCGGCGAAGCGGGCGATCAGGTCCGGGTCCTTGAGCGCGGCCTGGAGCGCCACCGACAGCTTCTGCACGATCGCCGGCGGCGTGCCCTTCGGCGCGAACACGCCGTGCCAGACGCTGAGCTCGAAACCCTTCAGGCCGGCCTCGTCGGCGGTCGGCACGTCCGGCAGCGCCTTGAGCCGCGCCTTGGTGGTGACCGCGTACGGCTTCACCTGCTTGGCGAGGATGGGATTGGTGGTGTTGGTGGCCTGGTCGCAGGCCATGTCGATCTGCTTGCCGATCAGGTCGTTCATCACCGGGCCGGTGCCGCGATAGGGCACCGCCGTGAATGCCGCCTTGGTCTCGGCGTGGAACAGCATGCCGCACAGATGCGCGGCCGAGCCGATGCCGGCGTTGCCGACGGTGACCGGCTTGCCGCTGCTGCTGCGGGCTTTGATGTAGGCGATCAGTTCGGCGAGCGTGTTGGGCTCGAGATCGCTGCGGCCGATGAACGTCATCGGCGCGTCGCTGATCAGGCCGACCGGCGCATAGGCGGTGCGCGTGTCGTAGGGCAGCTTGCGATAGAGCGTGGCCGCGGTCGCGAGCCCGACGTGATAGATCAGCAGCGTGTAGCCGTCGGGCTCGGCGCGCGCCGCGCGGGTGGTGCCGAGCGTGCCGCCCGCGCCGCCCAGGTTCTCGATGGTGATCTGCTGGCCGAGCGCCTTCGACATGCCCTGCGCGGTGACGCGCGCAATCGTGTCGGTCGGGCCGCCGGCCGCGGCCGGCACCACGACGGTGATGGCACGCGCCGGATAGTCCTGCGCGGCAGCGGTTCCGATGGCGCACGTGAGCGCGGCGGCGATAGCCGTCAGACGCATGGCAGGTCTCCTCCCGGGAGCATTTTTTTGAATACTACGCAGCGCCGGGAGCGATGGCGATACGTTTTTCGTCGCACGCCGGCCGTCCCTCGCCCCAATGGCCCATGCGGCGGGCTGATCGCGCATCACGCCTCCGATGCCGAAGGCCGGCGGCAAGTGGAATACCTACGACATCACCGCCAAGGGTCCGGAATTCATCGTCATCCTCAACGGCCAGAAGACCGTCGACGGCGCCAAGGACAGCAAGTTCGCGAAAGGGCGGATTGCGCTCCAATACGGCGCCGTGAAGGACAAGACCCCGGCTGTGAAATTCCGCAAGGTCGAGATCAGGCCGCTGTAAGCGGCACGTATCGGCGTTCCACCGCGGCGGTGAGGGCAAGAATTTCCTGCCCTCACCGCAGGCGTTGCTGAGAAAATCCGTTCTGCCTACCTGCTAGGCAGGCGCGCGCTTCCCTAAATTGCCGGCGACCCTATATTCGGGTGCGAGATCGCTTCGACCTCGACCCCGAACGAGGATTCCCATGCCGCAAAACGCCAGCTTCATCTCGGCGCCTTCATGCGTCCGGCCTCGATCCACACCGGCGCCTGGCGCTATCCGGGCGCCTGGCCCGACATGAACTTCAACCTCCCGAACATGATCCGCTCCATCAAGACCCTGGAGCGCGCCAAGTTCGACGCCTTCTTCATGGCCGACCACATGGCCGTGCTCAACATGCCGGTCGAGGCGCTCAAGCGCAGCCACACGGTGACCTCGTTCGAGCCGTTCACGCTGCTCTCGGCGCTGTCGCAACACACCGAGCACATCGGCCTGGTCGCCACCGGCTCGACCACCTTCGACGCGCCCTACCACATCGCCCGCCGCTTCGCCTCGCTCGATCATCTGTCCAACGGCCGCGCCGGCTGGAACATCGTCACCACCTCCAACCCGGACGCCGCGCTCAATTTCGGCATGGACGAGCACATGGAGCACGGCGACCGCTACCGGCGCGCGCGCGAGTTCTACGACGTGGTGACGGGACTGTGGGATTCGTGGGCGGACGACGCCTTCATCCGCAACGTCGAGAGCGGCATCTTCCTCGATCCGGAGAAGATGCACGTGCTCGGCCACAAGGGCCAATATCTCAAGGTGCGGGGCCCGCTCAACATCGCGCGGCCGGTGCAAGGCTGGCCGGTGATCGTGCAGGCCGGCGCGTCCGAGCCCGGCAAGCAGCTGGCCGCCGAGACCGCCGAGGCGGTGTTCACCGCGCAGGCCAATCTCGAGATCGCGCGCGCCTTCACCGCCGACGTCAAGCGCCGCGCCGAGAAGGCCGGCCGCTCGCGCGACCACATCAAGATCCTGCCGGCCTGCTTCGTGGTGGTCGGCGACACCGTCGAGGAGGCGAAGGCCAAGCGCAACAAGCTCGACAGCCTGGTGAACTACGCCAACGCCATCGCGTCGCTGTCGATCGCGCTCGGCCACGATGCGTCGAAGTACGATCCCGACGGGCCGCTGCCCGACAACATTCCCGAAAGCAACGCCAGCAAGAGCGGCCGCGAGCGCGCCATCGCGCTCGCCAAGCGCGAGAACCTGACCGTGCGGCAACTGGCGCAGCGGCTCGGCGGCCGCGACGGTCTCGCCATGATCGGGACGGCCAAGACCATCGCCGACGAGATGGAAGAATGGCTGATGACCGAAGGCTCCGACGGCTTCACCGTGCAGTTCCCCTATCTGCCGGGCGGGCTCGAGGACTTCTGCAACCAGGTGGTGCCGGAGTTGCAGCGGCGCGGCATCTTCCGCAAGGAGTACGAAGGCAGGACCTTCCGCGAGAACCTCGGCCTGCCGCGGCCCGGCAACCGGTTCTTCGAGCCGGCGCGGACGGCCGCGGAGTAGCCCGCATGAGCGCGATCCAGGAATACCACGCCCACGTCTATTACGACGCCGCCACCCGCGCGCAGGCCGAGAAGCTGGTGCAGGCGGCCGGCGAGACATTCGGCGTCAAGATCGGCCGCATGCACGACAACCCGGTCGGCCCGCACCCGCGCGGCTCCTGCCAGCTCACCGTGAAGACCGGGCAGTTCGCCGAGGTGATCCCGTGGCTGATCACCCACCGCAACGGGCTTACGGTCTTCACGCACGCCCAGACCGGCCACGCGCTCAAGGATCACACCGACCACGTGGTGTGGCTCGGGCCGTCGGAGACGCTGAAGCTGTCGGCGCTGGGGTAGTCCTCCCGCGACGGCGGCCTACCCTCGCCCCGTTTGCGGGGCGAGGGAAGCGAGAACTCACGGCCAGCCGGCCCGCTGCCTGATCGCCGCCACCGACTCGTCGGCCTCCTGCAACACCTTCGGATAATCGAGCGCGGCGAACTTGCCGCCGCGCCGCAGGATGCGGCCGTCCACCATCACCACATCGACGTCCGCCGGCTGCCCCATCGCGACCAGCGCTTCGTACGGATCGCCCATCTGCCGCATGTTGATGTTGGTCGTGCGCACCGTGATCAGATCGGCGCGCTTGCCCGGCGTCAGCGAGCCGACCTTGGCGTCGATGCCGAGATCGCGCGCGCCGTCGATGGTCGCCAGTTGCACCAGCCGCTTGTTGGTCAGCACCGGCGTGCCGAGACGATGCCGGTGCAGGCTGTAGGCGATCCGCATGGTGACGAAGAAATCGCAGTTGTAGGTCCCGGTGAGGTCGGTCGACAGCGACACCTTCACGCCGGCGTCCAGCATCTCGCCGATCTGAATCTCGCCCGCGGCGGCCGGCCGCTGCGACTCGCCGGTCGGCGACGACGAATAGCTGACGCCGCGCGCCTTCAGGATGGCGCGCTCCTCCGGCGTCGTCAGCAGCGGATGCACGAGCTGCACGTCCGGGCCGAGCAGGCCGGCCTCCTCCAGGAGCTTGACCGGGCTCGGCCCCGAGGTGTGCAGCGTGATCGGCAGGCCCAATTCGCGCGCGCCGCCCCATTCCTTCTTGGCGAGCTCGATGGTGACGTTGCCGCGCATCGCGTTCGGATCCTTGCCGACATTGCGCGACGCGATGCCGAGCGTCAGCAGCGGGTCGTTCGCCAGTTCGCGCTTGACGCGCGCAAGATCGGCAAGGTCCATCGGCTGCTCGTTCGGCGCGCCCTGCGGCGTGCCGTAGCCGAACCGGCCGCGCAGGCCGCTGTCGCGCATCGCGGCGATCTCGGCGTCGGCATGCGCGGGGCTGCGCACATTGTGCGCCCAGTTGTGCACGGTGGTGATGCCGGCGCTGAGCGCCTCGGCGAGGCCCAGCCGCACGGCACGGTAGCTGTCCTGCGGCTGCATGTGCGGGCCGAGCCGCGAGGTCACCGGGAAATAGCCGCGGGCGGGTTCGTCGAGCCGCATCAGCGGCCGCAGCGCGGTGGTCCAGAGGTGCCAGTGGGTGTCGACGAAGCCCGGCATGCAGATGGTGCCGCGGCCGTCGATCACCTCGGCGCCGGGCGCCGCGACATTCGCGCCGACCGCCACGATCACGCCGTCGCGCACGTGCACGTCACCGGCCGGCAGATCGCCGAGCGCGCCGTCCATGGTCAGCACATACGCACCGCGCACCACGAATTCGCCGCGCGCCGGCAGCGCGGCGGCCTGCGCATGCGCACGGCGCGGCAGCAGCGCGGCGGCGGCGAGCGCGCTCGAGCCCATCAGAGCGGTACGCCGGTCGATCATGAAGTGGGTCACGCAGTCCTCCCGTGTTTCTTTGCGCAAAGCCTATCCCCGATTTCCCTCGCACTCCATCCCGGCTACTCTGGTCGTCCCACCCGCGGCCCACTTCTTCGCCCAAAATTCAGGACAGCCCACCGCCATGAACCGCATCCTCGAGATCCCGAACGACAAGCTCACGCCCGAGCAGACCACCGTGTTCGAGCAGCTCACCGCCGGGCGCGGCCGCATTCTCGGGCCCTACAAGATCTGGATTCACTCGCCCAAGGTCGCGAGCGGCATGGAGACGATCGGCACCTATCTCAACAAGAAGGGCTCGCTCACGCCGCGCGAGGTCGAGATCGGCATCCTGGTGATCGCGAACCACTGGAACGGCGAATACGTCAAGCAGGCGCACATCCGCATGGGCAAGGAGGTCGGGCTCTCGCAGGAGATCATCGACGCCATCCTCGCCGGCCGCGACCCCAAGCTCACCGATCCGCACGAGCGCGGCGTGCACGCCTTTGCGACCAACCTGGTGGGCGGCAAGAAGATGACGGATGCGGAATTCGCCGAGATCGAGCAGGCGGTCGGCCGCGACGGCATCGCCGAGGTGCTGGTGCTGCTGGGCTACTACACCTCGGTCGCGCTCGGCATGAAGGTGCACGAGGTGCCGATCCCCGCGCAGCCGGCGTGAGGCGAAACCCCTTCCGGGCCGATTTCGCGTGCCTCGGTTGCGCTACTCTAGCGGCGACGGCGGACCGTCCAAGAGTCCGCGTCGGGAGAAAACCATGCCCAGCTCAATCGTCCGCTTCGCCGTCACGATCGCCGCAATCACCGTGTTCGCCACGCCGGCCGCCGCCCAGCAGAACGGCCTGCCGCAATTCGAGGTCGACGCCGTCCTGGCCGCACGTGCCGCCGCAGCTCAAGCTCGGCGACGCGTCGAGCTTCGCGATCGACGCCAAGGACAACGTCTGGCTGCTGCACCGGCCGCGCACCTTGAAGCCCGCCGACGCCGACAAGGCCGCGCCGCCGGTGGTGGTGTTCGATCCGGCGGGAAATTTCGTGAAGGCCTGGGGCGGCGCCGGCGCCGGTTACGACTGGCCCGAACGCGAGCACGGCATCCACATCGATCCCAAGGGCTTCGTCTGGATCGGCGGCAACAACTGCCCGGAGTCGGGGCTGACCGGACTGAAGCCGGTTGCGGACGACGCCTATCTGAAATTCACGCAGGACGGCAAGTTCGTGCTGCAGATCGGCAAGAGCAACGCCAGCAAGGGCGACGCCGATACCGTCAACGTCCACCGCGCGGCGGACGCCTGGGTGCACGCGCCGAGCAATGAGCTGTTCGTGGCCGACGGCTACGGCAACCACCGCGTCATCGTGTTCGACGCCGACACCGGCGCGTTCAAACGCACATGGGGCGCGTTCGGCAAGCCGCCGGGCGGCGAGGACAGCTGCAAGATCGTGTCGCCGAAGACCTTCCCGGACGCCGAGGGCCCGGCGCATTTCAACGTCGCGCACGCCATCCGCGTCGCCAAGGACGGCACCGTCTATCTCGCCGACCGGGAGAACCGGCGGCTGCAGGCCTTCACCGGCGACGGCAAGTTCCTGAAGCAGTTGATCAGGACCGACGCCCGCTTTGCGCGCAACCTCGCGTTCTCCCACGACCCGGAGCAGAAGTTCCTCTATGTCGGCGCCGACAAAGGCATCGCGATCGTCGATCGCAAGTCGCTCGAGGTTGCCGGCATGATCCAGGTCCCCGGCCAGCTCGGCGCCGGCCACCACATCGCGACCGACTCCAAGGGCAACCTCTACATCGCGCAGACCAACGCCGGGATGCAGAAGCTCACGCTCAAGGCACCGGCCGGCGCCGCCACGCGCTAGCTGATCGCTTCGACCAGGCAGACCGATGCCGCGCGCTCGGTCTGTTCCCCTCCCCTTGCGGGGAGAGGTCAGGGGTGGGGCCGAGCGATCGAAGCAAGAGGATCCAAAAAAATATGACCAGCCGCCGGACATTCCTTCATCTTGCCGCCGCCACGCTCGCGATGCCGGCCGTGGCCCGCAGCGCCGCGGCGCAGAGCTGGCCGGCACGGCCGATCCGCGCCATGATTTCGTTCACGGCCGGAAGCACGCTCGACATCGTCGGCCGCATCGTGCTCGATCCGCTGTCGTCCCAGCTCGGCCAGCCGATCGTGGTCGAGAACCGCGGCGGCGCCGGCGGCACCATCGGCACCGCCATGGTCGCCAAGGCCGAGCCCGACGGCCACAACATCCTCGTGCAGGCGTCGGCGCATTCGGCGGCGCCCGCCGCCTATCCGAACATCGCCTACGACACCGCCAAGGATTTCTCGGCCGTGATCCCGTTCGGCACCGTGCCGAACGTCACGATCATCGCGCCCGAGAAGGGCATCAAGACGCTGCAGGAACTCGCCGCCGCCGCGAAATCCCGCCCGGTCACGTTCGGCTCCGCGGGCGTCGGCAGCGCGACCCACTGGGCGGCCGAGCGGTTCCGCGTCAGCGCCGGGTTCAGCGCC
Source organism: uncultured Alphaproteobacteria bacterium (assembly GCA_963749815.1). Classification (GTDB taxonomy): domain Bacteria; phylum Pseudomonadota; class Alphaproteobacteria; order Rhizobiales; family Xanthobacteraceae; genus VAZQ01. Next base: position 241,148 of record CAVVON010000009.1, read on the forward strand.
ACGCATGTTCCATTCCGCGGCGGACCCGACGCCATCACCGAGGTGATGACCGGGCGGGTCGACTTCGCCTGCATGGGCGTCTCGTCGTGCCTCGGCTTCATCCGCGAGGGCAAGCTCCTGCCGCTCGCGGTCAGCACGCCGAAGCGCTCGGCGGCGCTGCCGGACGTGCCGACGACCATCGAGGCCGGCTTTGCCGACAGCGACTACAATTACTGGATGGGGCTGTTCGTGCCCGCGAAGACGCCGCGCGACATCGTCGAGCGGCTGCGGGCGGAGACCGAGAAGGCGCTGGCGCTGCCGGCGGTGAAGCAGAAGTTCGCGCCGCAGGGCATCGAACCGCTGCCGCTGTCGCCGGCCGAGTTCGACGCCCTGATCCGGAAGGAAATCCAGGCCAACATCGCGCTGGTGAAGGCGGCCGGGCTGAAGTTCAACTAGCGCTCAGTACCAGCTGCAGACCCGCTGCACGCCGGTGACGCTGCCGTTGCTCACGGTCGGCAGATAGTAGCAGTGACGCGTGCCCTTGTAGACCGGCGGCTTGTTGCAGTTCACGCTGCCGACGCAGGCGCCGCGCTGCCTCGCTCGTGCCGGGCAGCGAAACCGTGCCGAGCGCGAGAGTGGCAAGCGCCAGCACGAACGTTGCGATCCTGATGGTCATGGGCGTTCCCTCCGGGTGAGTGGCCGTTGTGGCCTTATGCCCATTGGTCGCCCCGGCGGGAACTCCGGTTCACCAGACCGCGCCAGGCTTCGCCCCGGCGATCCCGCCCCGCTCAAAACCGCAGCACCCGCAGCCAGCGCGCCACGTCGAGCAGCGTCGCCAGCGCCGCCGCCACATAGGTCCAGGCCGCCGCGCGCAGCACGCTGCGCGCCGCCGGCAGGTCGGAGGGCGCCAGGTAGCCGCCCTGCTCCAGCGTCGGCAGCGCCTTGCCGAAGCTCGCGTCGAATTCGACCGGCAGGGTCGCCAGGTGCACCACCACCCGGATCGCCAGCAGCAGAATCCCGAGCACGATCTGCAGCACCAGCAGGACCGGCGCCTTGACCAGCAGGAACACCACCGGCGCCAGCAGCAGCACGGCGCTGGCGACCCGGTCGATCCAGGCGACCCGCTTCACCAGCGCAAATCGCAGCGCGAACGGCCGCTCGGCGCGCGCATGCTGGAGCGCGTGCGAGACCTCGTGCGCCGCCACCGCCGCCGCCGCGATCGAGCGTCCGTCGTGATGCTGCGGCAGGAGCCGCACCGCATGCGCTTCCGGATCGTAGTGGTCGCCGAGGTCGGTGACCTCGACCGCGACCGTCTGCAAGCCCGCCTGATCGAGCAGGTGGCGCGCCAGCTCGCCGCCCGTTCCCGGCAGATCCGGCCGGTCGACGCCGTGCCGCGTCAGCACATGGCGCACCCACCACTGCGGGCCGAATATGACCGCCAGCAGGATCAGCGATGCGATACCGAGGATCACCGGCATGCGTCGCACCCGTGGGCGGGAGATGCCGCGATCTTCACTCGGCGTTCACCATACGGGCGCATGATTCCGTGGCGCGGGCCGTCGACTGTTCGAGTTTGTTGCGTGGAGTAACGCCATGAAGAAGATCCTCACCGCTACCGTCCTTGTTGCGGCACTCGCCGTGCCGACTGCGGCCTCCGCCGATGGTCCCTGGACCGGCCCAATGGTCGGTGGCGCGGTGGTGGCGCAGCCATCCTACTACCCGCCGGCCGTCTACGCGCCCGCCCGAGTCTTCTATTTCACCCCCGGTCCGGTGCAATACGAGGTCTATGTCGATCCCTATGCGCGCGCGTACGACCCTTGCTTGCGCAGAGTGCGTAGCGTGGGCTGCAAGTAACAGCACACCGCGCCATCGCTATCGCAGCGTAAAAAATGCCGGCGTCGCGATCAGCGATGCCGGCATTTTTGTGGCACGCGGCGGCAGGCCGGAATCTCCGCAATTCCGACAAATTAATTGGCCCTATTGTTCGCGGCTCAATTTGGGGGACGGGGCTCGGGCCATTCGGGGCTATCTCACAAATCTAACCCTCGCGCGTTCGGCCGCGGCCGTGCGCTTCAAGGAGACACGCATGAAGAAGGCCATTCTTTCGATTCTCGCGGCGGCAACCTTTGCCGTAGCGCTCGTGGGTTCGGCGACCGACGCATCCGCGCAGCGGCGCGGCTGGGTTGCTCCGGCCATCGTCGGCGGCTTCGTCGCCGGCGCCATCGTCGGCAGCGCAGTCGCCAATTCGTACGGTCCCACCTATGTGGTTCAGCCGGGCTATGCGGTCTATCCGGGCTACGCGGTCGCGGCCCCGGTCGGCTGCCCGGGCGGCTACTGGGCGCGCAGGCCGGTCGCGTTTGACGCCTACGGCAACCCGATCGGGTGGAGCCGTCCGCGTTTCTTCTGCCCATAACAACGATCCTCTGTTCACGACTACGAACCCGGCGGTCATCCCGCCGGGTTTTTCGTTGTGGAAAGCGTCAACGATTTCTGCGCAGAGGCGGCGCGCTCCCTCGCCCCGTTCTACGGGGAGAGGGTTGTGGCCGAGGGGCAAACCGTAGATCGCGCTCAAGCCGTCTCCCCGCTTCGCGGGGCGAGGGAAGGAAGCGCTCAGCGCTTGCTCTGCATGTGGCCGAGCACGGCGGCGGTCGGCCAGCAGTCGACCTTGAGGTGATTCGCCTTCTGATAGGCGCCGACCGCCGAGCGCGTCAGCATGCCGGCCTTGCCGTCGACCTTGTCCTTGTAGAGCCCGAGCTTGGTCAGCGTCTTCTGCATGCTCTCGACCTCGGTGCTGCGCAATTGCGCGCCCTTGCTCCAGGCCGTCTCGAACGGCCGCGGATCGTTGATGCGGTCGCTGAGATGGCCGACGAACAGCACGTAGAGATCGGAGAAATTGTAGTCCTTGATCACGTAGTAGTTCTTCAAGGTCAGGAACGACGGCCCGTAGATGCCCTCGGGCTGCAGCAGCGAGGCCGGCTCCGCCAGTTCCGCCGCGGTCGGCTTGCGGCCATGGGCCGGCACATAGCCTTGCTTGAGCCACTCGCCGAGCGGCTTGGTCACCTCCGGCACGCCCATCGTGCAATCGATGCCCTGCGGCGCGCGCACCTCGTAGGCCCAGCGCATGCCGCGCTGCCAGCCCTTGTTGACGAGTTGCTGCGCGGCGGACGCGAGCGCGTCCGGCACCGAGTTCCAGATGTCCTTCTTGCCGTCGCCGTCGAAATCGACGGCGTGCTTGTAGAATTCCGACGGCAGAAACTGAGTGAGCCCCATGGCGCCGCCCCAGGACGCGCGCATGTCGGCGAGCTTGACGTGCCCCTCCTCCAGCATCTTGAAGGCGTACAGCAACTCCTGCCGGAACATGTCCTTGCGCTTGCCGTAGTAGCCTTGCGTCGCCAGCACCGTGATCGCGGGCTTGGGCAAACGGTAGCGGCCGAAATCGGTCTCGCGCCCCCAGATCGCCAGCAGCACGTTGCCCGGCACGCCGAGCTGCTTTTCGATCGCCGCCAGCGTCGTGCCGTATTCGGCCGACAGCTTCTTGGCGTGCTCGGCGAGCCGCGCGATCGAGCTTTCCTTGACGTAGTCGGCGGGCGTCTGCACGAACTCGGCCTGCCCGCGCGACGGCACGTTCCGGCCCGGCAGGTCGAGATCGGGCAGCGTCATGTCCGGCTCGACCCCGCGGATCGCGTCATCGAACGTCTTGCGCGACACGCCCATGGCCTGCGCCTGCGGGTAGAGCCCCTCCAGCCACTTGTGGAACGCCGGATCGGCGGCGGCAGCGGGCCGGCCAAAGCCCGCCACAAGCGTCACCGCGAAGGCCAGTTTGAACAGAATTGGCAAACGTCGGCCGGTCATTCCCATCCCTTGCAGCTCCAGGCGCTTCGAATCGACGCCCGCCGGTTGACCCCTTCTCCGCCACGATCGCGTCACAAATGTGCCTTGCCCGCCCGTATCCTTTCACCAGGGGCGAAGCGTGAGGGGAATCACACTTCGCTGACGTGCCGGGCTTGGCGATCGGGGGGTCACATGCCGTGGACTAACAGCTTTACCAATGAAGCGGGCAGCTTTGCGTCGTTCATTGCCCAAGTGCAAAAGTCCTACGTACCGGAACAAGATCTCGACGGGCGCAAGTTCGACAAGGCGATGAACCGGCTGCGCAGCCGGCTCGACGATACCGCCAGCGCCCGCGCCCACCTCGCCGCCCGCGGGCTCGACCTCAACCGGCGCGAAGACGAGCAGCGCGTCGTCGCAGTGCTCCGGAACATCGACATCATCCGCCTGGTCGTGCTGCGCGCGCTGCAAGCGGTCGAATACCGCCGCCACGCGCTCTGGAACTTCAAGCAGATCGTGGCGACCACCTACGACATCGACGCCTGGTCGCGCCGCCTGTTCGACGAGGTCGACGCCACGGTCGCGAAGGCGCCACCCGCGAGCGCCCTCCTCAACAGCTACTTCCGCTCCTTCAGCGACGGCACGCGTACCTTCCCGCTCACCATCGAAGGCAGCACCCGCTACGCGATGGCCCGTCACGCGGTCCGCGTCAGCAACGAGGTCGACCTGCGCGAGATGCGCCGCTTCAGCCACTATTTCTACCGCGCGCAGCCGGCGCTGATCGCCGCCGCGGACGAAGCCGGCATCCGGCGTCCGATGCAGGACTACGTCACCGCGTTCCAGCTGTCGCGCTCGCCGATCGGGATGAGCTGGCTCGAGCTCGGCATCGCGGCCGAGAGCATCCGCCTCGCGGTCGAAAGCCGCCGCAGCGCCTTCACGCTGCAAGGCATGGCGCGGATGGAGCAGTTCCTCGCCAAGCACGACGCCATCATGGCGCAGTCGCCGACCTGGGCGCGCCTCGCCACGCTGGCGGCGGCGCCGGACGCGAGCTTCGAGGGCGCGTTCCGGATGGTGCGGCTGGCGCAGCCGATCCTGACCGAGATCGGAAACCTGAGCTCGATCCAGTTCAGCTCCAACATCGAGATGTATCTGGGCTTCCGCCTGCGCGCGGCGGAAAAGCTCTACCAGAGCTTCCCGCACGGCCCGGAAAACGTCTCCTCGGCCGTGATGGTGATGCACGACTTCGTGTTCGCCATCCGCGACATCCTGATGTTCATGGCCAAGACCGTCGTGCAGAGCGGATCGGAGCCGGCGCCCGCGCCGCTGCCGGCCGACCTGCCGGCGGCCGCCGCGGTCGGCGCCACGGTGACGTTCTTCCGGCTGATCGAGGAGACCGCGCTCGAATTGGCGCGCGAGAGCGCCGGGCATTTCGGCTGGCTCAAGCCGTTCTACGCGGAGCTCGACGACCTGCCGGCGAGCCTGTCGGCCGAGCTGCTGATCTTCAATCCGGCACGGCCGCGCTGAACCTTCGGTCCCATTCGCGCAAGCGCACCTGGCGAGTCGCCGGGTAGCCGCGCCTACCGATCAGGTCAAACCGTCGAGGCCCTTGATATCGGCCTTGGCGAGGCCGCCGACGCGGTGGTGCGGACGGCCGCGGCTGGCATAGCCGCAGATCACCGCGATCTCACCGGGCAGCGGCGCGTCGTGCAGTGTCAACGTGATGCCGTCGTAATGCGAGCGTACATAGAGCGCGTCCTTGTGCGCCAGCGGGATGTCGATGGTGGCGCCGGGCGCGGCGCGCTTGGTCATCGACGAGATCCAGGCTTTGCCGCCGCCGGCGGCGTCGCGCATCACGTTGCCGAACACGGTGGTGAGCATCGCCACGCCGTGCTCCTGCTCGCCCGCCATGCCGATCACCGCGGCCTTGCCGTAGCTCTCCGGCGCATGCGGCGTGAGGAGCAGCACCGCGAGCTCGCAGATCGTGCGCCCGATCGCTTCGCTGGCCTTGGTGAGCGCGCCGAGATCCGGCTCGAACCGGCCCGCGAACGGGTTGTCGATCACCGCCACCACCGCGACCTTGCGCAGCGGCGGCGACACCGCCCGCCCGGCCTCGTGGGCGACCTCGTCGGTGAAGGTGAGAATGCGCTTGATGTCCACGGCGGCCCTCCCGCTGGCAAGGGCGTTACCTATCGCATTCCGGCGCGCGGGAATCGAGGCAATCGCGGCGCTTAGCCGCTATGCGCGTGCGCCCGCTGCCGTTCGTCCCCGCGAAGGCGGGGACCCAGCGCTTGAAGGAACCACAGCAAGGACTGGATGCCCGCTTGCGCGGGCATGAGCGGAAAGACTAGGCCATCATCTCGGATCGGATGCTACCGCGAGAACTTCTTGTACTTGATCCGGTGCGGGATCACCGAATCCGTGCCCAGCCGCCGCATCTTGTCGGCCTCGTAATCCTGGAAGTTGCCCTCGAACCACTCGACGTGGCTTTCGCCCTCGAAGGCGAGAATGTGCGTCGCAATGCGGTCGAGGAACCAGCGGTCGTGGCTGATGATCACCGCGCAGCCGGCGAAATCCTCCAGCGCCTCCTCGAGCGCGCGCAGCGTATCGACGTCGAGGTCGTTGGTGGGCTCGTCGAGCAGCAGCACGTTGGCGCCGGATTTGAGCATCTTGGCGAGATGCACGCGGTTGCGTTCGCCGCCGGAGAGCTGGCCGACTTTCTTCTGCTGGTCGGCGCCCTTGAAGTTGAACGCCGACACGTAGCCGCGCGAGTTCACCTCGCGCTTGCCGAGCATGAGCTGGTCGAGGCCGCCGGAAATTTCCTCCCAGACGTTCTTCTTACCGTCCAGGCTATCGCGAGATTGATCGACATAGCCGAGCTGCACCGATTCGCCGACCTTGATGGTGCCGGCGTCCGGCTTGTCCTGGCCGGTGATCATGCGGAACAGCGTGGTCTTGCCCGCGCCGTTCGGCCCGATGACGCCGACGATACCGCCGGGCGGCAGCTTGAAGGTGAGATCGTCGATCAAGCAGGTTGTTGCCAAAGCCCTTCCGGAGCTGATCGAAGTCGATGACGTTCTGGCCAAGCCGTTCGGCGACCGGGATGACGATCTGCGCGGTCTGGGTCTGCTTTTCGTTGGCCTTCGCCAACAGTTCCTCGTAGCGCTGATAGCGCGCCTTGGATTTCGCCTGCCGGGCACGCGGCGAGGCCGCGATCCATTCCGACTCGCGGGCGAGCGTGCGCTGGTGCGCCGCCTCCTCGCGGCCCTCCTGCTCCAGCCGCTTCTGCTTCTGCACCAGCCAGGACGAATAGTTGCCCTCGTAGGGGATGCCCTTGCCGCGGTCGAGCTCGAGGATCCAGCCGGTGACGTTGTCGAGGAAGTAGCGGTCGTGGGTCACGATCAGGATCGCGCCCGGATAGTTGCGCAGGTGGCCTTCCAGCCAGTGCACCGACTCGGCGTCGAGATGGTTGGTCGGCTCGTCGAGCAAGAGGAGTTCCGGTTGCTCCAGCAATAGCCGGCACAGCGCCACCCGGCGGCGCTCGCCGCCCGACAGCTTCTCCACCACCCCGTCGTCGGGCGGGCAGCGCAGCGCCTCCATGGCGAGGTCGACCTGCGAATCGAGGTCCCACAGGTTCTTCGAGTTCGATCTCGTCCTGGAGCTTGGCCATCTCGTCGGCGGTCTCGTCCGAGTAGTTGGCGGCGATCTCGTTGTAGCGGTCGATCAGCGCCTTCTTGGCGGCGACCCCCTCCATGACGTTCTCGCGCACGCTCTTCGACGCATCGAGCTCGGGCTCCTGCGGCAGGTAGCCGACGCGGGCGCCTTCGGCGACCCAGCCCTCGCCGTTAAAGTCCTTGTCGATGCCGGCCATGATCCGCAGCAGGGTCGACTTGCCGGAGCCGTTGACGCCGAGCACGCCGATCTTGGCGTCCGGATAGAACGACAGGTGGATGTTCTCCAGGACCTTGCGGTTGCCCGGATAGACCTTGGTCAGGCCCTGCATGTGATAGATGAATTGACGGGCCATAATATCGCCCTGCCCTCATGGTTTTGAGCACTGCAACAGCGCCGGTTTCGGGGAGCCGCGCTGATCTAGCGTTGCCCGCGCGCGGGGACAAGGCGCGATTAGGGCTAACTCAGCACAAAATCATGACCCCGAATGCGATGCATCCGTGCATCCATCCGTTAAGGCTGACCGTAACTTTTGGGCAACGGGGGACGGCAAAGTGGAAATCGGTGGCGAATTCCTACCGCATTTTAACAAACTGTGCCGCAAATTGGCTAGTGAACCCGCGCCCTACGTGGCACGACGAACAGGCGAACGGGACCCGGCAGAATCGAGCGCCGATCCGGAGAGTGTCATGGCTTCGAAGCGAAAGATCAGCAGAGCCTCGGCCCAGCGGCGCACAGCGCCCGGCGTCGCCGCTGACGTTTCGGCTTTCTTCCACGACCTCGCCCGCACCCTGTTCGACACCTACCGGCCCGAGCAGCACTACATGCGCGGCCCCGGCCCCGCCTGGAACGCCAAGCACCGCCCGGCCCACGCCTCCTACGAGGGCATGACCGGCGTCCCGGCGCTCGCCCGCATCAAGGCGCGGTAAGCCGCTCCTCTTCAGTTCCGATCTGACCGCAGCGCGCTGCGTGGTTGTGCACGCGTCAGCGGACTCCGCGCATTGCCCCAATCCCGCCACGCGGGCAGCGGGCTCCCTCTCCCCATTGGGGGAGAGGGTTGGGGTGAGGGGGTTACAACTCTCTCGAACAGCGGTAACCCCCTCACCCGGCTCGCATTCGCTCGCCACCCTCTCCCCCAGTGGGGAGAGGGGACTCGCGGCGCCGCCTCGCCCTTCATCGACATCCAGTCATACGGCAGCGCGCCGCCCCCATCAGCCGCAGCCCCATTGCGGCGGGCCCCGGTTTGCGTGTGCTATAGGAACACCCCTCCCCGCCGCCTTCCGGCCAACACGGACCCTACCCATGCACCGCTGCGCGATCCTCGACGACTACCAGAACGTCGCCCTGAAATCGGCCGACTGGTCCAAGATCTCGAAAGACGTCGAGGTGAAGGTGTTCGACCACCACCTCGGCTCGGCGGACAACGTCGTCAAGGCGCTGCAGGGCTTCGACATCGTGGTCGCCATGCGCGAGCGCACCGGATTTCCCGCGCGCCGTGATCGAGAAGCTGCCGGCGCTGAAGCTCCTCATCACCACCGGCATGCGCAACGCCTCGATCGATAGCGCCGCCGCCAAGGACAAGGGCGTCACGGTCTGCGGCACGCCCGCGGTCGGCAGTCCGACGTCCGGCATCGCCATCGGGCTGATGCTCGAGCTCACGCGCCGCATCGGCTACGAAAACACCCGCATGCACGCGGGCGAGGCCTGGCAGACCACCATCGGCCCCGACCTCGAGGGGCTGACGCTCGGCACGCTCGGCCTCGGCAAGCTCGGCCAGCGCACGTGCAAGATCGCGCAGGCCTTCGGCATGAAGACCATCGCCTGGAGCCAGAACCTCACCGCCGAAAAGGCCGCCGAAGCCGGCGTCGGCTACGTCTCCAAGGAGGAGCTGTTCCGCCAGTCCGACTTCATCACCATCCACGTGGTGCTGTCGGCGCGCTCCAAGGGCCTGGTCGGCGCCGCCGAGTTCGCGCTGATGAAGCCATCGGCCTACCTGATCAACACCTCGCGCGGCCCGATCGTGGACGAGGCCGCGATGCTCGCGGCGCTGCGCGAGAAAAAGATCGCCGGCGCCGGCCTCGACGTGTTCGACGTCGAGCCGCTGCCGAAAGACCATCCGCTGCGCAAGATGGACAACGTCGTGCTGACGCCGCATCTCGGCTACGTGGCGTCGCAGAACTACCGCGCCTATTTCGCCGGCGTGGTCGACGACATCCGCGGCTTTCTGGACGGCAAGCCGGTGCGGGTGATGGAGTAACACAGACTCTCTCCGTGCCTCCCCGCTCTCTCGGTTCCCTCCCCCGCTTGCGGGGGAGGGTCAGGGAGGGGGCAGCGGCCTCTCCAAAGAGTTTCCCGGGTGCGGGCGTGCCCCGTTTTTACGCCAAAATCACTGCGGAGCGGGCCGCGGGCCTGCTAATCTCCTACCGGTGTCTTCTTTTCAGGAGATGAGGGCGATGAAACGCATGACCGCTGCGGCGGGAATTCTGATGCTGGCCTTGGCCGGCGCCAATGCCACCACGATCGATCTGTCCACCAGGACCTGCAAGCAATTCCAGGCGAGCGGCGACGAGGAGATCAAGCTGATCCTCACCTGGCTCGACGGCTATTATCGCGAGGAGACCGCGCCGCCGATCATCGATACCGACCGCTTCGTCGACAACGCCAAGAAGCTCGGCGAGTTCTGCCGGGCCAATCCCGACATCGGCCTGATCACCGCGGCCGACAAGCTGTTCAAGTAGCGCGCGCGGCAAACCACGCGCCATATGTAATCTCTAAGCCACACCGGGGCGGCAATCGCCCGGCGGTATCTTGCCACGGCCGAACGATCCGGTAATCTCCAGCCTCGTCGCAATGACGCGACAATCGTCACAGTGAAAGGCCTCAGCCTGCAAAGGTTGGGGCCTTTCGCTGTTTCGCCGTGACTTATTTTGGCGATTATCCCGAACTGATAAGCACGTAGCCCGCATGAGCGAAGCGAATGCGGGAGCGACCAATCGGCTGAAAAATCCGCCCCGGATTTCGCTTTCGCTCAATCCGAGTACTCGCTCAACTGCAGGGCGTAGGGTGGGCAAAGGCGCGGAACGCGCCGTGCCCACCTCAACGCTCGCCGAAGGCTCCGGCAATATCTCGCACATCACCGCCCCAATCCGCCGGCAGCGCCCCCCGTTCCACATAGCGATGAAAACTGCTGTGCGGCCAATCGGCCACGCGCGCCGCGAGGCCGTGCTTCACCGGATTGAAATGAACGTAGTCGACGTGTCGCGCCAAATCGGCGTCATCTCGGATCGCATGCTCCCAGTAGCGCCGCTGCCATAGACCGCGCTCGCGCTTCGTAACCTTGCTGACAGTCCGCGGCGCTTCGTCGTCAAGCCCGCGCGTAAAACCGCTCTTGATGACGCTCCACCGCGCGGAAAAATCCGCATCGTCCGGCGGCAGCGACCAGATCGCATGCAGGTGATCCGGCAGGATGCAGATCGCAACCGTCTCGAACGGGCGGCGCTCTTGAACCGTTTTGTAGACGCGCCGCAGACGTTCGACATATCGCACCAGCAGATCGCTCGAACGATCCGCGAGCGTCACCGTGAAGAAGAACGTGCCGCCTTTGACTTTGGCGCGCCGGTATCGCGACATACGCGGAAGATAGCGTTTCTCGGATGCGCAGGCACGGCGCGTTCCGGGCCACTTGTTCGAATGATGGGCTGAGCGCAGCGAAGCCCACGTCTTTTCGGAAAGCCATAAGCCGTGGGCACGGCGCTATCGCGCCTTTGCCCACCCGACGGTCGCTGGCAGGCGGAAAACCCGTGAGCGGCACGGCCGGTCGCCAGCTGGCCGCCCGCCGGCCGCAAAAAAGAAAATGCCGGCGGGGCCTGAGGCCTCGCCGGCATGGATGTTTCGACCGTCAGCGCGAACGGCCGCCCGTCACTTTACGGGCAGGCGTGGCGGAATCCGTCGAAGCCGAGGAAGGTGCCGGAAACCGCATCATACGAACGGTAGCGGCGCGCGCAGTAGGCCGCATCGCGTACCAGCGTGGTCGTGGTCACCAGACGCGGACCGGCGGCGCCGTTCGGCACGTAGGCGTAGGCTTCAGTCGCTGCCCGCGGTCCGTAGGCATAGTTGCGCGTTACCGGGAGCGCCCGCCGCGGCACGTAGGTATACGTGTCGACGTCGACCACGGTCTCGGTGTAGCGCGGACCATAGTAGTACCGATCGTCGAGCGGCCGATTGTAGTTGTAATTGTAGCTGTAGGCCGGAGCCACTGCCGGTGCATACGTCGCTGCCGGCACATAGCTCGCTGGCGGCACATAAGCATACGCGTCCACTGCCGCCGCGGCGGCGAGCGGCGCGGTCACGGTGGTGTTGTAGGTGTCGGTCACCACGCGTTCGCGCACGATCGGGCGGAGGCCGTTACCCTGCGGGATCACGGTGCGGTCGATGACGGTGCGCGAGGACGGGGCGACGTATTCCGGGGCGGTGTAGACCTGCGCGCCGGCGGGATTCCAGCGCGATCCGTTCTCATAAACCCAGGTCTGGGCGGCGGCCGGTGTGGCCATGGCGACCAGCCCAAGCGCAAAGCAGGCAGGCCGAAGGTGGGGGATCATGGGGCACTCTCCATAAATCTGTCAGCGTGGGGGGCACTGACCAGGACCCCAGGATACGCCGAGTGGCCCCTCATGGAAAGACGGTGGCGACTTTGTGGCGGAGATTTGACGAAAAAAAAGGGGACTTATGGGTAATGGAGTGCGGTTTGGCGAAAAATTTTCCGTGAGGCGGGGGCAACGTTCCCCTAACGGCGGCGCTCGCGGCCGCCAAAAGGAAATGGCCGGAACAGGTCCGGCCATTTCGAGTTCGACGATTCGGCTGACGGGCCGGCTTTACCGCACCGAAACCGGGGGCGGCAGCGGCTGGCCCTGGTACTGCTGCGGCGGCGCGGCCTGCGCGGTCGCCGGCGCCTTGCCGGGCAGCACCATGACGCGGGTCCCGACCTTTACGCGGGTGTAGAGATCCTGGATGTCCTCGTTGGTGAGGCGGATACAGCCCGACGACACGAACGTGCCGATGGTCGAGGGCTGGTTGGTGCCGTGGATGCGGTAGACCGTCTTGCCGAGATAGAGCGCGCGCGCGCCGAGCGGATTGGTCTCGCCGCCGGCCATGAAGCGCGGCAGGTACGGCTGGCGCTCGATCATCTCCGGCGGCGGATTCCAGTCCGGCCACTCGGCCATGCGCGTGACCTTCTCGACGCCGGTCCAGGTGAAGCCTTCGCGGCCGACGCCGATGCCGTAGCGCATCGCCTTGCCGCCGGGCATCACGAGATAGAGGTAGGTGTTCGGCGTATCGACGATGAGCGTGCCGGGCGGCTCCTTGGTGCGGTAGTCGACCAGCGTGCGCTGGAACTGCGGCGGCAGCGTCTTGCGCGGGCCGGTTTCGGGCTGATAGTCGGGTCCGAGCGACGCCATGCGCGGATCGCCGCGCACGTTGCCGGTGACGTCCTGCTGCGGCGCGCCGGCGGGCTGCTGCAGGCCGGGGCCCGGTGTCATTGGCTGGTGGCCGCCGGGCGCAGGCATCGCCTGGCTCGGGCCGATCGGCATCGGCGGACGGAAGCCGTCCTCGACCGGCGGCTCGTACGCCCGCGCTGCGGGCGCGCCGACGGGGCGCGAGTAGCCGGACTGCAGCGAATAGTTGGGATCCTGAGATCCAGGCTGCGGCGCCGGAGCCGCCTGCTGCGGATAGCCCTGCTGCGGCGGTGGCTGGTAGCCCTGCTGCGGCTGCTGGTAGCCCTGCTGGATAGCCTCTTGCGGCTGCGGCGCCGGATAAGCTGGCGGCTGCGGCTGCGCCGTCACCGGCGCATGGCCGTAGCCGGGCGGCGGTGCGGATTCGCGATAGATGAAGCCGGCGGGCGGCGGCGGAATGTAGGCGTCCTGCTCGGGCGCGGGCATCGGCGGGCCGGCCTGGTAGCGGCGGTTCGGCACCACCGGATAGGCATCGACCTCGGAAGGCGGCACCGGGCGGCTGTAGACGCCGGGGCCCATGCGCCGGTAGCCGGGCGGCGGGTCGTAGACCGGAATGTCGTCATCCTCGGCGACGACCTGCGGCAGCGGACGATAGCCGGGCGGCGGCGCCGGGTAGTACTGCGCCAGCGCCATGCCGGTTCCCGAGACGATGAAAAAGGCCGCAAAAGCGGTCGCTGCGCGAACGATCATCCCCACTCCCCTGGCTGGCAGACGCCAGTCCCCTCATCCCGTTTTGGATCACCCAGGAACAAGGCACATTCAAGACGAAGCCAAGGGAAATTAACGGCCAAAGATGACTAACAGATTGATAATTCTACAGTTGCTGGAACCGGCGGGGCGCGAACGGACAACCGTGTCCCGGGCCAGCGCGAAGCGCGCGACCCGGGACCCAGCTTGTCTATTGCGACCGGGGCCTGTCCCGGCGCTCGCTTCGCTCGGCCGGGACATGCCAGCCAATCGCGGCTCAGCCGCCCTTGTGCTTGTCGATGACCGGCTTGGCGTGGCGGAAGCAATCGACGCCGCAGGGGATGCCGCAATAGACCGCGATCTGGGTCATCACCGCGGCGATCTCCTTCGGGGTGAGCCCGTTGGTGAGCGCGCCGCGCACGTGGGTCTGGAACTCCTCCATCCGGCCGAGCGCGGCGATCATGCCGAGGTTGAGGATCGAGCGCTCGCGCTCTGTACAGCGTCTTGTCGCCCCAGGCCTCGCCCCAGCAGTACTGGGTGACGATGCGCTGAAAATCCCGGTTGAAGTCGTCGACATTGTTGAGTGCGCGATCGACGTATTCCTTGCCGAGCACCTTGCGGCGCATCGCAAGGCCGGTGTTGTACATGTCCTGATCCATGGTCATTCCTCCGGTTTTGGCTCGAGCGCTGCAAACGCTGCGAGCAGGGTTTCGACTGCGGGCTTGGGAAAGGGTTTCGTACAATTGGCCGCATACGCGGCGACGTTGGCGCGCGCGGCTTCTTCCGGTGAGGCGACCGGACGGCCGAGCAGCCTGTCGCGGGCGAGGCCGTACATCGCCTCCTGCTGCAATCGCTCGGCCTCGAGCTCGACCGATTTGATCTTGCTGCGGAACAATTCGGCGGCGCCGGCCTCGACCAGCGCCGGCGGCGATTTCAGCGCGCGCCGCACATTGCGCAGCGGCACCACCGTCATGTCGCGCCAGGGCACCGATGCGCGCTTCGAGCGCGGCGACGTCGGCGGCGGTGAGCGCATGAGAGCGCGTCGCGTGCCACAGCAGAAACAGCAGCAGATTGACGTCGATGCCGGCGCCGTCCTGCAGCGCGATGCAGGCGTCCGCGACCTTCGGCGCGCGGTAGAACCGCAACGAGAACCGCCAGAAGGGCGAGGAGGCTTCGGTCATGATCGCGCACTGAGCGGCGTCACGCCGACCGACTTGGCCACGTCGTCGACCTGCGCCAGCAGCACGGTCGAGAGCGGCACGCCGGTCTGCTCGCGCTCGGCGCGGCGCGCAACCCGCCCCTGCCCCGGCACGCGCACTTCGCCGCCCGGCAGCGGCCGCGAACCCGCGAGATCGCGCACATGCCGGTCGATCTCGGCCTTGAATGTTTCGAGCGGCAGGAAGCGAGCGACATCGAGCGCCACCACGAACTGCCCGACATTGGGTTCGCCCGAGCCTTCCGGCGCGGCGAAATCGCGGACATCGCGCCCGAACGCGGCGCGGTTGAGCGGACCCGCAAGCAGCCCGATGATGATCGAGAGCCCGCTGCCCTTGTATTCCGCCATCGGCACGTATGTGCCCTCGTTGATGCGGCTCGGGTCGGTGATCGGCGAGCCGTCGGTGCGGTTCATCACCCAGCCTTCCGGCATCGGGCGCTTCTCGAGCTGGTGGGTGCGGATCGCGCCGTTCGAGGTCACCGAGGTGGCGATGTCGAGCACCACCGGCGCTTCGTTGCCGGCCGGAATCGCGACCGCCAGCGGATTGGTGCCGAGCAGCGGCTCGGTGCCGCCCCACGGCGCCATGTGCTGGACGCTCGATTGCGCGCCGTAGACGCCGACCATGCCGTGCTCGACCGGGATCATCGCGTAGATCGCGCCGGCGCCCGCATGGTTCGAGCGCTTTGCGCCGACCCAGCCGACGCCCGAGGCGCGCGCCAGTTCGATCGCGAGCTTCGCCGCATGCGTCATCACCACATGGCCGAGGCCCTGGTCGCCGTCGATCAGCGCGGTCGCCGGGCCGCGCTCGATCACGCTGATCTTGGCGCGCGGATTGAACACGCCGCGCTTGAGCTGGCGCACGTAGCCCGCGAGCCGGAACACGCCGTGGGCATCGGAGCCGGTGAGATCGGCTTCCAGCATCGCGCCCGCGACCGTCGCGGCATCGGCTTCGGACATGCCGCAGGCGCGGAACACGTCATCGAGAAAACCGCGCAGTGCAGCGGCCGGAATGAGCTTGGTGGATTCAGTCGGTGTGAGCACAGGAATGGCCGGGTGACCGCGGTGGAGGGGAAGCGGGCGAGGCCCGTTTCAGAGCATGAATCCGGCGGCCGTGCCAGACCGGCCCTTGCATGCGCGGCAGGCGGGATTTGATCCAGATCAATGCCGCCGCCATGACCCGGGATGATGGTTACAAGTGTAACAAAATGGCCGGGAGGACGCCCATGCGGCACCACAATATTCCGGGCACGACATTGTTCGACGGCGATCAGGCGCAAAAGGGCCTCGCGCTCAATCGCATGTGCTTTTCCTTCAATCGCGCGGAGAACCGCATCGCCTTCCGCAAGGACGAAGACGCCTACTGCGCCAAATACGGGCTGACGTCCGAGCAGCGCGAGGCGGTGCGCCAGCGCAACGTGCTCAAGCTGATCGCGGCCGGCGGCAACGTCTACTACCTCGCCAAGCTCGCGGGCATCTTCGGATTGAACGTGCAGGACATCGGCGCGCAGCAGACCGGCATGAGCGTCGCCGACTTCAAGGCCAAGCTGGTCGCGGCTGGGAGGTAACAATGGCACAGATCGTTGGCGGTCTAGGCACCACGCACGTCCCCTCGATCGGAAATGCGATCGCGAAGAACCTGCAGGCCGATCCCTATTGGCGGCCGTTCTTCAAGGGCTTCGACTTCGTGCACGACTGGCTCGCCCGCAAGAAGCCCGACGTGGTGGTCGTGTTCTACAACGACCACGGCCTGAACTTCTTTCTCGACAAGCTGCCGACCTTCGCGGTCGGCGCCGCGCCGGAATACCGCAACGAGGACGAAGGCTGGGGCCTGCCGGTCTCGAAGCCGGCGGCCGGCATCGCCAAGCTGTCGTGGCACCTGATCGAGCAACTGGTGAACGACGAGTTCGACGTCACCGTCTGCCAGGAGATGCTGATCGATCACGCCGTGACCATTCCGCTGTCGCTGATGTGGCCGGGCGAAGCGCCGTGGCCGGTGCGGATCGTGCCGATCTCGATCAACACCGTGCAGCATCCGCTGCCGTCGGTGGCGCGCTGCCTCAAGCTCGGCCAGTCGGTCGGGCGCGGCATCGAATCGTACGACGCCGATCTCAAGGTCATGGTGGTCGGCACCGGCGGCCTGTCGCATCAACTCGACGGCGAGCGCGCGGGCTTCATCAACAAGGAGTTCGACGAAATCTGCATGACCGAGCTGGTGCGCAATCCGGAAGCGCTGACGCGCTACTCGATCCCGCAGCTCGTGGAACTCGCGGGCGCGCAGGGGGTCGAGCTGCTGAACTGGGTGGCGATGCGCGGCGCGCTGACCGGCAAGGTGACGGAGGCGCACCGCAACTATCACATCCCGATCTCGAACACCGCGGCCGCGACCATGGTGTTCGACAACCAGCCGGTCATCCGGGCCAAGAGCCAGCCGGCGCGCGCCGAGGAGCGGATCGGAGCGTAGTCACGTCAATCGCATGCTCCAGCGGAGAGGTTCATGACGGCGAACCGAGGATACATCGCACCCAAGAAGGACCAGAGCGCGATCGGTGTGCATTCGCTCGACCATTTCACCCTGACGGTGCCCGATCTCAAGCCCGCGCAACGCTTCTACAGCGACTTCGGCCTCGAAGTACGCGAGGACGGCAACGCGCTGGCGTTGCGAACCTACAGCGGCGAGCAACGCTGGGGCACGATCGTCGAGGGCCCGCGCAAGAAACTGCATCATCTGTCGTTTGCCTGCTTCCCCGACGATCTGCTGCGTCTCAAAGCGCGCGCCGAGGCCAACAAGGTCGAGATCGTCTGTCCGCCGAACGGCTTCGAGAGCAACGGCTTCTGGCTGCGCGATCCTGCGGGCGTGCTGATCGAGGTGCGCGTGGCGCCGAAATCATCACCCGACCGCAAGCTGTCCGGCCCGTGGCTGTCGTCCGCCGAAGGCGTGCCGGGCGCGCCGACCCGCGGCAAGGCGCCGACGATCCGGCCGCGCCGGCTGTCACACGTGCTGATCTTCCAGCCTGATCTCGACCGGGCGCTGGAGTTCTATGCGCAAAATCTCGGGCTCTGCCTGTCGGACCGCACCGACGCGGTGGCGTTCATGCACGGCATGCACGGCAGCGACCACCACATCCTGGCGTTCGCGCAATCGTCCGCGGCCGGATTCCACCATTGCAGCTGGGACATGGGATCGGTGGACGAAATCGGCATCGGCGCCGCCCGCATGGCCGACAAGGGTCATACCCGCGGCTGGGGATTGGGCCGCCACGTCCTCGGGTCGAACTACTTCCACTATGTGCAGGACCCGTGGGGCAGCTTCGCCGAATATTCAGCGGACATCGACTACATCGCGGCCCGGCAGGACTGGCCGGGCGGCTACCACGATAATGCGGATTCGCTGTCGCTGTGGGGGCCGGAGCCACCCGACTACTTCATCGTCAATCACGAAGCGTAGAGCCAGGCAGCTTTAGCGCGCCGCGCTCGCCACGGCCTTCGACGGCTTCGCCGCGGTCGCCTGCTTGTCACCCTGGACTTGCGCAATCCGGATGCGCGCCTGCTTGAGCGCCTGGGCAAGCTTGCGCCAATCGCCCGTCGACTGGACGTGCGGCGGATCGGCTGCGCGCATCGGACGGTGCAGACCGTACTTGGCGCCGTTGGCGTCGATCCACTTCCAGACTTCCTGCGCATTGCCTTCGGAGCCGGTCACATCGACGGCGCGGCCGTGACCGTAACCGCCGGTGCGCGCGCTGCCGCCATGCAGGGAGTTGCGCGGGCTGGCTTTAAAGCCCGACGCGAGCGTCTGCCGGTAGTCGTCGCGGAAGGCGCTCAGAATCGCCCACTTGATGCCGGCCGCGTCCATGGCCCTGCCCATGTGATAGAGCTGCTCGCGGAAATCCGGATCCATGCCCGTGATCACGTAGGCCGGCATCGACACGCCGAAGCGCTGGGCCGCCGCCGGATCCTTCCAGGTGAAGTCGCCCGAGCCGTCCTTCTTGGTCGGCGCGCGCAGATAGACTTCCCAGAGATAGCGCTCGACCTCATCCATCTTGCCGAGCGCCTTCGCTTCCTCGGGACTCATCGACCTGTCGGTCAGCACCGGCTGCGGATTGACCGAAGCCAGCGTAAATCCGCCCGACGGCGCGGCCGGCGCATAAGCGCTGGCGAAGGTGATGTCATCGCGCCCGGCGCTGGCGAGGCGGAACGTCTGCACGCCCTTGGCGACGACCGAGGTATTGCCATTGCCCACCGTGCTTTCGGCGGCGGTTTCGAACGGCATCGGCCCCCAACGCTCGGCGAATGTCTCGCGCTGGTCGGCGCCGCGATAGACCACGGACACGGTCTCGCGGCTAACCGGACCGAGGCTGGCGATCCGCATCGGCTCGAGGCTTGCGGCCGCTTGCCGCGGAAGCTTGTGATTGACGGTACCGAAGATGATGAGCGCCGCGGTGATCGCACCGGCCCCGATCCAGAACGGGCCGCTCTGGTCCATGACGACGCGCAACGCAACTGCCGCCGAACGGGACACACACGGCAGATCAAACGATAGCAACTGATGCGATACGCGCGGATACCGTACGAACCTGGCGGTTTGTGCGATCAAGCTGAAGCTCCCCCGACTAGCCGCTCATCCGACGACATCCTGCCGGGCGCCAACGCGTCGAACCAACGACGGCGTCTGCGCCATTGCGCGAAACAAGACAGGCAGGTGTGGTGAGTGACGTCCCCGAATCCCCGACGCGATCCCCCGATCGCCTGATCAACACTCTATGAACGAATAAGGAAAAATATTGACCGTGGCGCGGGCGCCACATGGCAATGTCGGCACCCGAAACACGTCAATTCGAGCCGATATGTCGCGATATCGGCGTGTTGCGGCACCAGCGGCAAGTTCCTAGCATGGTGGACTTACACCAATAATGGCAGGGAGACGCCCCATGGCCGATGCCGGGAAGAATCACCGCACGCCGACGCGACGCAGCATCATCAAGGTGGCCGGAGCCGCCGCCGCAGGCCTTTCGGCGCCGGCCTTGCTGAGGATCGGTTCGGCACTCGCGGCGTATCCCGAGCGTCCGGTCAAGATCTTGGTGGCGAACACGCCGGGCGGCCCATCCGACATCATGGCCCGTTTCGTTGCGGCGGCGATGCAGGAGGCGACCGGCAGCACGTTCGTGGTCGAGAACAAGGGCGGTGCCGGCGGCAATATCGGCATGGGCCAGGTCGCGCGCGCAGAACCCGACGGCTACACCGTCCTGCTCTCAACCAGCGCGTTCTCGGTCAACCCGGGCCTCTACGAGACCCTACCCTACGATCCGTTCAAGGATTTCGCCGCGATCTGCGAATGCGGGGTGTCGCCGCACGTGTTCGCGGTCAAGCCCGACCTTCCGGTCAAGACCATGAAGGAATTCGTCGCGCTCGCAAAGAAGGATCCGGACAAGTTCAATGTCTCGACCCCGCCAATCGGCACCACGCCAATGCTGCAGGCCGAGGTCCTCAAGCAGCGCGAAGGCTTGCAGAAGATGGCGACCGTGGTGTTCGCGGGCGGCGGCGACGCGCTCAAGGCGCTGATCAGCGGCACGGTGCAACTCTCCTCTGGAGTGCTCGCGCCCGCGCATCCGCAGATCAAGGGCGGAACCGTCAAGGGGCTCGCGGTCACCGGCGCCAAGCGCTGGCACGACCTGCCGGAGATTCCGACCATGCTCGAGTCGGGTTACCCGGATTTCGTGTTCGACACCTACACCGCGCTGATGGCGCCCGCGAAGACGCCTCCGGAGAACGTGGCGCGGCTCGAGAAGATCGCCCTGGAGGTGCTCAACAAGCCCGACATGCGCGAGAAGCTGACCAAGTCTGGCTTCGAGGTGACCGCGCTCGACGGCAAGGGTCACGCGGCGCGCATCGCCAGGGAAGTGCCGATGTTCCGCAACATCATCGTTCAGGCGAACATCAAGCGGCTGTAGGCGCTCTCTCCGCGTCATGCCCGGCCTTGTGCCGGGCATCCCGATTGGAGGGGCACACTGCTTCCCTAAGCGGGATGGCCGGGACAAGCCCGGCCATGACGTGGAAAGAGCGTGAAAGCTCGTTAGCGCTCAACACGGCGCGACGGCGATCTCCAGGGGAAATGCGTCGACCACCTCGTGGCCGCTCCCGGTCACGATGAAGGTGTGGCCGAGGAAGATTCCGAACAGCCCGTCGGCGGTGATCGGATTGGGCTCGGCCATGATGATCATGCCGGGCTTGAGAATCTTGTCGATCTCGTCGGACTCGGTGCGCTCGGCGAACACGTGCGGCTTGTCGGTGACGATGTCGATGCCGTGCACCTGGGTCGGACGCGACTGCACGCCTTTGTCGCGGAAGAATTTCGCCGCATGGCGCATGTTGTCGGTGGCATTGCCCGGCTTGATCTCGGCGACGATCTTCCGGTAGCCGGGCAGCGTGATGTCCTCCCAGAACCGGCGCACCATCTCGGTCGGCTCGCCGAGCGTGATCGGTGAGCCTATCTGCGCCGACATACCGTTGTAGCCGGCGGCAAGTTCCATGTTGACGATGTCGCCGTTCTGCAATTTGCGGTGCGAGGGCCGCGGATTGCCGAACACCATCGCCGGGTTGGCCATCGGCGTGGTGCCGATGATGAGAAAGTCGATATCGCCGCCGCCGTCCATGATGGCCGCGCCGGCTGCCGCGCGCAGTTCGTATTCCGGCACGCCGGGCTTGGCGCGCGCGATCATCGCCTCCATGGCGCGCTGGCAGAGCACACCGGCCTTGCGCACGCAGCGCAACTCCTCCTCGCTGTGCACCACCACCAGTTCGTGCATGAACCCCTTGGTGAAAACGAGTTCGGCCTCGGGCAGCGACTTGCGCAGCACGTTGTACTGGTTGACCGGTAGATAGTCGCTGTGGCGCGGGTCCACTTCGATCAGCCCGATGCGGCCGCGTTCGAGCTTGAGCTCCTTGAGCCGCTCGACCATGACCTCGGCATATTTGCCGCTGCGGCTGTGGCGCACGTCGGTGAGCGCATTGGCGCATTCGCGCCGCGCCGCCTCGCAATGCGTCCCGCCCATCGAGAACACCAGGGTCGGCTCGCCGTCGAGCGGCACCACCACGTATGAGGCGATGGCGTGCCACTCCCAGTGGCCGGTGAGCCACTGCATGCCACCGCCGAAGCTCCAGTGGCTGGGGCCGCCCGGCACGATCACGGCGTCGAGCTTGTGCTCGCGCATCTTGTCGCGCAGCGACGCGTAGCGACGCGCGTACTCGGCCTTGGAATAATGGTCGTAGACCGCGTCCCGGTAATAGGGCGTGTCGTACATGTTGGAGAACGGCGCATTCTGGTCGAGCTTGGTGCGCACCTCATCCCAGGTTTGATGGCTTTTCGGCAGCGGTGTCTGGATGTTCATGGCGCTTCGTTCTCCGAACCTTCAATCCTTGCAATTTCCGATGCTCACCGGCCCGCCGGCGGCTTCGACCGCCTCCTTGGCGAGCGCCAGGTTGGCGACCTGCTCGACCTTCGGCGCCTTGTCTTTCTCGATGTCGCCGTTCTCGACGCTGTTGTCGATCGACCATTGGGTGCGCACGGGATCGAAGCCGCCGTTGATCGACCAGATGCAGTGCTTGGTCAGAACATCGATCGAATATTCGACCGCTTCCTTCGGCTTCTCGGTCACCTTCACGATCGTCGGCACCACCTTGTCCCGGTCGCGATACATCGCCCGGTTCGCCTCAATCATGGCGGCGGCGGTGTCACGCAGCAGCGCGCGGTCGCGCGCGATCCAGTCGAGCGAAGCGCCATAGGCGTTGAACATGTGGTTCGGCATCAGTTCGACCAATTGGACGAGGAGATTGAGCGAGGGCTTCTGCTTCTTGGCGAGATAGACGTCCTCAGGATGCAGCGCCACACCGTCGATCTGGCCGGAGATCAGGCCCGGCAGCCGGCCGGCAGTCGCCGAAGAGATGAACTGCGCATCGTTGACGGTGAGGCCCGCGGTCCTGAGCACCTCGCGGCCCATACGCCAGTTGAAGCCGCCAACGCCGCCGCCGGTGGCGCTGAGCCGCCTGCCCTTCAGGTCGGCCGCGGTCTTCACGTCGGGCGACACCATGTAGGCCTGCGGCATGCGCGGCGCGAGCCCCCAGAACTGCTGCACCTTCAGGCCGCGGCCGATCGCGACATCGCTCACGCTGACGATCGCGGTACCCTGCACCGCGGCCGCGGCCGAGGTCGCCGACTGGCCACCTTCGAACTGGATGATGTTGGGCTCGATGCAGCGCTTGGCGAAGAAGCCGAGATCCTTCGCCACGTAGGGCGAGGTATGCACCACGTTCGGCGGCGCGACCGAGACGCCGATGCTGATCTTGCGCATGGTTGGACAGGTCTGCGCGCTGGCGTCTTGCGGCGTGAGCGCCGCCAGGGCAACGAGCGCCGTGCCACAAATCAAACGGCATTGGTTCGGCATGGGCGTTTCCTCAAACCTTTGCTTTCCGCCGGTCTAGTCGTCCTGTGAGGCCACGGTCCACGGCGCGACACGCTTCTCGGCTAGCCGCAGCAGCGCCGTGAGCGTCACGCCGATCAGGCCGAGCGTCACGATCGGCACGAACATCTTGTCGACCTGATAGGTCGAGGCGGTGCGCACGATCAGGTAGCCGATGCCGGAGATCGCGGTATAGAGATCGGCCAGCACCATGCCGATCAGCCCGCGGCCGAGCGCGAGGCGCAGGCCGGTGACGATAAACGGCAGCGCCGCCGGGATCACGATGTTCGCCCACAACTGGCCTTCCGAGCAGCGGAACGCGCGCCCGACCTCCAGCAGCTTCGGGTCGACCGACTTCACGCCCTGATAGGTGTTGATGACCATCGGGAAGAACGCGAACAGGAACAGGATGATGACCTTGGCGGTCATGTCGAAGCCCGCCCACAGCACGATCAGCGGCACCAGCGCGACCGACGGGATCGAATAGAGGAACGTGATGTAGACCGTGAGCGCGACATCGAGCACCCAGAACCGCGCCAGCAGCAACCCCATGCCGATGCCGAACACCACCGCCAGCGCAAACCCGATCGCCAGCACGACCAGGCTCGGCCACAGATAGGTCCACAGCTCGCCGCTGAGGATCATGTGATAGGCGGCGACCGCGACCTTGCTGGGCGAGGTGAACAGCACCGGATCGACATGCGCCGCCGCCAGCTCCCACAGCCCGAGCGCAACGGCGAGCGACACGAGGCGAATGACGAGATTGGTCAACTGCCGCCGGTGCCGGCGCTCGGCGGCGACCCGCTCGGCGCGCGCCTGGTCGTCGGCGACCGCCGTCTCCGGCAGCGGACCGTGCGATTGCTCGAGCGCGGTCACGCGACTTCCCTCGGCGCCCGGGTCTGCCGGGGCTTGGCGGAATGCAGTTCGTGCCAGATGTGCTGGCGAAGCTCGGTGAAGCGCGGATGGGCGCGCACCCCGTCGGGCTCGCGCGGCCAGCCGAACGGCATGTCGAGCACTTCCTTGATGCGGCCGGGCCGCGCGCTCATGACCGCGATCCGATCGCCGAGCAGGATCGCCTCGTCGATCGAATGGGTGATGAACACCATGGTCTTGCGCTCGTCCGGCCGCTCCATCAGTTGCAGCAACTCTTCCTGCAGGATTTCGCGGGTCTGCGCGTCGAGCGCCGCGAACGGCTCGTCCATCAGCAGGACCGAGGGGTTCATGGCGAGCGCGCGCACCAAGCCGACGCGCTGCTGCATGCCACCGGAAAGCTGGTAGGGATAATGCGTCTCAAAGCCGGTCAGGCCGACCAGATCGAGGTAGTGCGTGACCCGCTCCTTGATTTCCGCACGCGATGCGCCCGCCATCGCGAGCCCGAACGCAGCGTTGTCGTACACGGTCTTCCACGGCAGCAGGCCAAAATGCTGGAACACCATCGCCACGCCGTCGGGCGGGCGACCGGCGACTGGCGCGCCCTGCACCAGGAGCTTGCCGCTGCTCAGGTCGGTGAGGCCGGCGATGCAGCGCAGGAACGTGGTCTTGCCGCAGCCGCGAAGGACCGACGACGCACATGATCTCGTTGCGCCGCACCTGCAGCGTCAACTGGTGAAACGCCACGACGGCGCCGTCGAGGAACAGCTTGCTCGCGCCCTCCGCGGCGATCGCGGGCTGATTGGGATTGTCCGGCATGTCGGCCGGCAGTTTCCGGGAAATGGCCCGCAAACGCAATGCGACACGCTGGTGGCGCGGGCCATGGCAAGGTGGGTTGGGCGCGATGCGCAAGAAGGATACAAGAAGGATAAGAGTATGCCCCGAGGGTTCGCGCACAGTCCGAGGACCCTGGTTCCCGTCCCTGTTCAAGTCCGATAATCCAGAACAACGAAGAAGCAAGAGAGAGCCATGTCCGCCATTCCCTACCGCGTCGTCGACGTCGCCTATCACAGCCACGGCACGCGCCCACTGCTGGCGCGGCTCTATCTTCCGGCATCGGCGCCGCCGTTCGCGGGCGTGGTCGAGGTGCATGGCGGCGGCTGGACCTCGAACGACCGCACGACCAACAAGGCGATCCACGAGGCGCTGGCGTCCAATGGCGTCGCCGTCATGGCGATCGACTTCCGCATGCCGCCCGACGAAAAATATCCGGCGTCGGTCGCCGACGTGAACCTCGCGATCCGCTGGCTCAAGGCCAATGGGCCGGCGTTCGGCATCGACCCGGCGCGCATCGGCGCGCTCGGCACCTCGAGCGGCGGACACCAGTTGCTGCTGGCGATCATGCGGCCGGCCGATCCGCGCTATGCGGGGGTCGAACTCCAGCAGCCCGGCACGGCCAAAAGCTCACCCGACGCCACGGTGCCATTTGTCGTGGTCTGCTGGCCGGTCGCCGATCCGCACGCGCGCTACCGCATGGTCAAGGAGCGCGGCAACCAGCGGCTGATCGACGCCCATCATGCCTATTGGCAGGACGAGGCGGCGATGGCGGAAGGCAGCCCGCAGCTTGCGCTCGAGCGCGGCGAGGATTTGCGGCTGCCGCCGGCACTGCTGCTGCAAGGCACCAATGACGACAACCTGCCGCCGGATTCCGCCGACCGCTTCGCCGCGGCCTATAGCAAGCGCGGCGGAACGATCCATGTCGAGAAATTTCCGGGCGAGCCGCACACCTTCGTCAGCCGCGATCCGAACTCGGCGGCCTCGCAAAAGGCGCTCGCGATGATCGTCGACTTCGTCAAGCGGCACGCGAAATAGAGGGCGCGCGCAATCGCGGACGGCGTGTTACCGTTCGCGGACCGCCGCAGGGACCAAGGAAAGGGGATTTTTGGAATGCGCCAGACCAAGATCGGCGACGTGACGATCAGCAGCATCATCGAGCGGCATGGGCCGTGGCGGAAGCCGGAGGCCATGTTCCCCGCCTGGGACCCGGTCGTCGGCCACCAGCATCTCGCCGAGCTCGATCCGATCGTCTACGACCCGGCGTCCGGCATGCTGATCGTCACCTATCAGACCTTCGTGGTGCGCACGCCGCATCACACCATCCTGGTCGATACCTGCACCGGCGAAGACAAGGGCTACGGCCCGCCGATGGATTTCCCGAAGAAGCCGTGGCTCGACGGCTTCCGGGCGCTGGGCCTGAGGGTCGACGCGATCGACTACGTGTTCTGCACTCATCTGCACATCGACCACACCGGCTGGAACACCAAGCTCGAAAACGGCCGCTGGGTGCCGACCTTCCCGAACGCGAAATACATCTTCCACCGCAAGGAATACGAGCACTGGGAAAAGGCCGCCGCCGGCGGCCCGCCCTATGTGCACGATCCCAATGTGTGGCGCATGAACTGCCAGCCGATCGTCGAGGCCGGCCGCGCCGTGCTGGTGGACGAGAATTATTCGCTCGACGACACCGTGTTCCTGTCGGTCACGCCGGGCCACACGCCGCATCATTGCTGCGTGCACATCCGCTCCAAGGGACAGGAGGCGATCGTGTCCGGCGATATGATGCACCACGCGGTGCAATGCCGCGAGCCGGACTGGTCGACGGTTTTCTGCTGGGACCCGAAGCTGGCGGCGCAGTCGCGCCGGCGCTTCCTGGAAAAATACGCCGGCAGCGACACGCTGGTGATGCCGATCCACTTTCCGGCGCCGACCGCCGGCCGCATCGAGGCCGACGGCGCGCGCTTCCGCTACCGGTTCGTGAAGGACTGAGACAGGCTTCCCATGACCCAGGTCGATACCGAGAAATTCCGCCTGCGCCGCTTCGTCGAGAAACTCGTCCAGCAGGACGAGTGCGTCGTCCACGATGCGCCGATCGACCTGATCGACGTCGCCGGCGTGCTCGACGGCAATCCGAAGGCGGTCTGGTTCCGCGCGGTCGGACCGGAAAAGGCGGAGCTCGTCGGCAATGTCATGGGCTCGCGCAGCCGGCTCGCGGCCGCGCTCGGCACCGACTCGGCCGGGTTTCCCAAGGTGCTGCGCGAGCGCCTGCAGAAACCGCATGCGCCGATCGAGGTCCCCTCCTCGCAGGCGCCGGTGCATGAGGTCGTGCAGACCGGCGCGGACGCCGACCTCACCACGCTGCCGGTGCATCTCCAGCACGGGCTCGACGGCGCGCCCTACATCTCGGCCAGCATCGACTACGCCCGCGACGGCAAGAGCGGCCTCACCAATATCGGCTGCCGCCGCATGATGCTGCGCGGGCCGCGCGCCGCCGGCGTCGACCTCAATGCGCCGAGCGATCTGCGCGTGCTCTATCAGCAGGCGGTGGCGAAGGGCGAACGGCTGCCGGTGGCGTTCGCGGTCGGCAGCTACCCGACCGATTTCCTCGCCGCGGTCGCCTCGACGGCGCCGATGGACGAACTCGACGTCATCGGCGCGGTGCGCGGCGCGCCGGTGCCGGTGGTCAAATGCGCGACCGTCGACGTGAAGGTGCCGGCCGACGCCGAGTTCGTGCTCGAAGGCTATCTCGACGAGCGCGGGCTTGGTGGAGCCCGAGGGACCCTACGGCGAATACATCGGCTATTACGGGCTCCTGAAGAACAATCCGGTGTTCCATCTCACCGCCATCACGCGGCGGCGCGACGCGCTGTTCCAGACCGTCGGCATCGGCGGCGCGCGGCTGGGCTACACCGACACCGCGCAGCTCGGCGCCGCCAAGACCGAGGCGGCGATCTGGAGCATCCTGCAACAGGCGATCCGCGAGCCGATCGCGGTCTGCTGCACGGCTTCGTCGGGCGGCATGTACAACGTGCGGGTGTCGCTGCGGCAGCGCAATCCGGGCGAGGCGCGCAACGCCATCGCGGCGGTGTTCGCCTCTTCGGGCGACGTCAAGCACGTGTTCGTGGTCGACGACGACATCGACGTTTTTTCCGACGAGCAGATCGACTGGGCGCTGGCGACGCGCTTCCAGGCCGACCGCGATTTCGTGGTGGCGTCGGGCTTCCGCTGCGTGCCGCTCGATCCGTCGCTGCATGGCGCGCGTACCGGCGCCAAGGGCGGCTTCGACTGCACCAAGCCGTTCGGCAAGGGCGACAGCGTCGAGTTCACCGTGCCGCATGCGCCGCAGATGCCGCAGCGCGAGCGCGCCTCGGTCGAGGCCGCGCTGGCGCAGGGCCCCGCGACTTTCCTCGAACTGATGGCGTCGCTCGGCACCCGCGACGGCCGCGAGGTGCTGCGCGTGTTCGACAAGCTCTATGCCGACGGTCGCCTGCAGCGGCTCAAGGATGGGCGCTACGCGCTTGATGGGAAGCAAGGTTGAAGCCGT
Organism: uncultured Alphaproteobacteria bacterium; assembly: GCA_963749815.1. Classification (GTDB taxonomy): domain Bacteria; phylum Pseudomonadota; class Alphaproteobacteria; order Rhizobiales; family Xanthobacteraceae; genus VAZQ01. Next base: position 269,735 of record CAVVON010000009.1, read on the forward strand.
TCAAAACTCCTCCAACAACCGCCCCAATCCCTGAATCTTGTCCGTGATGCCGTTGGCGCGCAGCGCGTGCCAGTAGGTCGCGGTGTTGATCGCGATCACCGGCTTCTTCAGCCATTGCTCCGCCACCGCCGCGAGCTTCACCATGCTCAGATTGGTCCCGACCTGGATGATCGCATCGATATCCGGACCGTCGAGCTGCAACAGCTTCGGGCGCAATTCCTCAGGCGTCACCTCCGCGATCCCGGTCCAGCTCTTGCACTGCAGACACAAGTCGCGCACCACCTCGTAGCCGCTCTCGCGAAAATATTGCGCCACCTCGGCGTTCGCGACCGGATAGTACGGCGACAGAAACGCGATGCGCTTGATCCCGCCATAGGCCGCGAACGCCGCGGTGCAGGAATGCGAGCCGATGGTGACGCCGACGCCCGACTCCTGCTCGACCCGGCGACGGAATTCGTCGGCGCCCTTCGCCCCGCCGACGAACGTCACCGACGACATCCCCATCACCAGGTAGTCGGGCGAGCAGGTCATGACGCCGCGCACCGCATCGAGCACGTTGTCGCCCGATCAGCTCGATTCCGGCCTTGAAGGTGTCGTTGCTGACCGCCTGGGCGTTCGGCGTGAAGATGCGGCTGTAGTGGTTGGTGACGCCCGGCGGCCGCATCATCTCGAAATCGGGCTGCACGATGGTGTTGGTCGACGGCCCGATTACGCCGAATTTCCTGCGCCAGCCGAGAACATCGCGCATCCGACAACTCCTTGTGCTTTGACAATTTCATTCACGCGCCGGAAAATTGCAAACGATCGGGGCAATCGCCGGGAGAACCAGAATGGCTGGCGCAGCGGACTTCGCCGCAGGCAACTATCGCTTCATTCCGGCCGTGTTCCAGTATTCCGGCGGCGCAGCGGCGATGCCCGGCTACGGCGTCGAGCGCGTGCGGTTCCGCACGCCGGTGCCGCTCAAGCAGGGCTTCGAGCGGATCGAGCAGGCGATCAAGGATGCCGGCCGGCCGCTGACCTCGTTCTGCGCCTGCGAGTTGCGCTCGCCCGCGCCGTTCACCGAGCAGGGCTTTCGTGCGTTCAACGAGATCTACGTGGTGACGCTGCAGAAGTGGGGCATCTTCGACGGCAAGACCAATCCGGTCGCCCGCAGCAATGTCTGCCCCGAGATCGATCCGCCGCCGGAGCCGTCGTTCCACGCCTTCTCGTTCACGGTCGCCACCAAGGATACGGCGCCGAGCTTCGTGATCGCGGGCAGCGGCGAGGCGCGCGAGGGCGGCGCGAGCTACAAGGAGCGCACCATACGGCGCGGCGAAACCAGCCCCGACGCGATGCGCGAGAAGGCGATCTACGTGCTGGGCGAGATGGAACGCCGGCTCGCGGCCTTCGGCCTGGCCTGGGCCGACACCACCGCGTCGCAGGTCTACACCGTGCATGATCTCCATCCCTTCCTCGCCGACGAGATCGTGCGGCGCGGCGCGGCGCGCTCCGGCCTGACCTGGCATTACGCCCGGCCGCCGGTGAACGAGCTCGAATACGAGATGGACTGCCGCGGCGTCGCGCACGAGCGCGTGATCTAGATGAGCGCATCGAGCCTCAAAATCCGTGGCGGCGAGGTCTTCCTGGTCGCCCTGCCGATCCGGCGGCCGCACAACTGGGTCGGCCTGACGACGCCGATCGGCCACGGCTACGCGGTGCTGCGGCTCGAACTGGAGAGCGGCATCGTCGGCTGGGGCGAGGCGCAGGTGATTCCGACCTGGGGCGGCGACCACGGCACCCGCTACGGCGAGGCGCCGAAGATGACGGCGATCGCGCTCAAGGAGATGCTGATTCCGGCCATCGTCGGCCACAACGTCACCGAGATCGAACAAATCCACACGAAGATGAACCGCGCGCTGCGCGGCTACCCCTACGCCAAGGCCGCGGTCGACGTGGCCCTGCACGACGCCATCGGCAAGATCTACGGCGTGCCGGTCTACCAGCTGCTCGGCGGCAAGGTGCGCGACAGCGCCGTGCTCGCCCACAGCATCGGGCTCATGGACGTGGACGCGGCCGCGCGTGAGGCGGCGGAGGTGATCGCCGAAGGCATCACCACCATCAAGGTCAAGATCGGCATCGAGGCCGAACGCGACATCAAGACGGTGGCGGCCGTGCGCGGCGCCATCGGTCCGGCCGGCAAGATCAGGGTCGACGCCAACCAGGGCTACAAGACCTGGCGCGAGGCGGTGCGCGTCATCAGCGCGATGGAGAAATACGACCTGGTCTATGCCGAGCAGCCGGTCGAGGGCCTGCGCGCCATGGCGGAGGTGAGCAAGCGCATCAACGTGCCGGTGATGGCCGACGAAAGCTCCTGGACCGCCGAGGACGTGCTGGAGATCGTGCGGCTCGACGCCGCGCAGATGCTGTCGGTCTACTACACCAAGCCGGGCGGGCTTTCGCGCGCCAAGCGGCTCCTGGCAGTCGCGGGCGCGGCGGCGCTGCCCTGCGACATCAACGGCTCGGCCGAGATGGGGATCGGCTGCGCCGCCAACCTGCATCTCGCGGTGTCGTCGCCCGAAATCTCCCTGCCCGGCACCTTCCCGGTGACCTCGACCGCCGAAATCGAAGTGACCAAGATCGCGGGCCGAAAATACATGGACGACCTGATCAAGACGCCGTTCCGCTACGAGAACGGGCAGCTCTACGTGCCGGACGGTCCGGGCCTCGGCATCGAGGTCGACGAGGCCAAGATCGCAAAATATCGCATCGGCTGATGACAACACCGGTCAAGACCATCGCGATCATCGGCGCCGGCAACGGCGGCTGCGCGGCGGCGGCGCAACTCACGCAGCGCGGCTTCGACATCCGCCTCTATGGCCGCAGCCCCGGCACCACCGAGCCGCTCACCGCGATTGGCGGGATCGAATACGAAGGCGCGCTGGGCGAGGGCTTCGCGAAGCTTGCGCTGATCACCAACGACGCGGGCGCGGCGATCGCCGGCGCCGATCTGGTGCTGATCATGGCGCCGACCCAGGCGCACGAGGATGTCGCACGCACCATCGCGCCGCATCTCGACGAGGAACAACTCGTGATGGCAGCGCCCGGCCACACGGTGCTGCTGATCCCGAACACCATCCGCAAGGCCGGCGGCAGGCTCGGCACCTATTGCGACAGTTCGAGCCTGCCGTTCATCTGCCGCAAGAGCGCGCCGCAACGCATCAAGATCACGCGCGCGGCGCAGATTCTCTATTTCGCGGCCTTCCCGGGCGACCGGATTCACGAAGCCTCGCAGAGCATCCGGCCGGTGTTCCCGCAGATCCAGCCGCGGCCCACGCTGCTCGACACCGTGTTCCCGTACACCAACGCCGTTCACCATCCGCCGGCGATCCTGCTCAACATCGGCCGGGTGGAGTCGACCGGCGGCGACTACCACCACTATTACGACGGCATCACGCCGAGCGTCGGCCGCCTGATCGACGCGCTCGATGCCGAGCGGGTGGCGGTGGCGTCCGGGCTCGGCGTCGACATCGAACGCCTGCCGCAATTCTTCTTCCGCATGGGCTACACCAATGCGGCCGGGCGCGATGGCGGCACCGCCTACAGCGTCTTTCACAACAGCGAGCCCAACCGCTTCATCAAGGCGCCTGCGACCATCGACCACCGCTTCCTCAACGAGGACATCCCCTACGGCCTGGTCGCGATCGCCGAGCTCGGCCGGCTCGCCAACGTGTCGACGCCTTACGCCGACGCCGTGATCGAGATCGCCTCGATCGTCGCCGCGCGGCCTTACCGGCGCGAAGGCCTGACGCTCGACCGCATGGGAATTGCAGGCATGAGCGCAACGCAGGCGCTGACCTTGCTGCGGACCGGGCAGCGTTGACATCCCGCCACCGCTCCCCATGATCTCCCGCTCGTTCAAGATCCAGCACGCGGAACGCGAAATGGCAGTGAAATCGGTTGCGGTCCTCGGCGCCGGACACGGCGGCTGCGCGGCCGCGGCCGATCTCGGCAAGCGCGGCTACTCGGTGCGCCTGCACGCGCGCCGCGCCGAGGCGCTCGCGCCGCTGCGCGCGCAGGGCGGCATCGAGTTGCGCGGCATCGCGCAGGGCCTGGTGCCGATCGACCTGATGACCACCGACGTGGCCGAAGCGGTGCGCGGCGCCGACCTGATCATGCTGGTGGTCCCCTCGGTCGCGCACGAGCACTACGCCCGCGCGCTCGCGCCGCTGATCGACGGCAGCCAGCCGATCTTCATCAATCCCGGCCACACCGGCGGCGGCCTGCACTTCCTGCACGAGCTGCGCAACGCCGGCTATCGCGGCCCGGTGCGAAGCTGCGAGACGGTGACGCTGACCTACATCACCCGGATGGAAGGCCCGGCGCTGGTCAACATCTACAGCTACACCAAGCGGCTGCGGTTCGCGGCGCTGCCCGGCAAGCACGCCGCCGAGCTGTTCGCGCTGATCAAGCCGCTCTATCCGGAGATCCAGCAGGCGTCGAGCGTGATCGAGACCGCGCTGTCCAACCTCAACGCCATCTTCCATCCCGAAGGCATGATCATGAATGCCGGCTGGATCCAGCACACCGGCGGCAACTTCCTGTTCTACCGCGAGGGCTTCACCGACGCGGTCGGGCGCGTCACCGCGGCGGTCGACACCGAACGGCTCGCGGTCGCCAAGGCGCTCGGCATCCCGGCGCGGCCGTTTCTCGACGTGTTCTACGAGGCCGGCCTCACCACCAAGGAAGCGCGCGACAGCGGCGACATCTCCCGCGCCTGCATCGAGAGCGAGCCGAACAAGACCATCAAGTCCCCCTCCTCGCTCGACCATCGTTACGTCCACGAGGATGTCGGCTATGGGCTGGTGCCGATCGCCGCGCTCGGCCGGCTCGCCGGCGTGTCCACGCCGACCATCGATGCGCTCGTCCACATCACCAGCCTCGCCGTCGGCATCGACTATGCGCGCGACGGGCTGACGCTCGAGAAGCTCGGCGTCGCCGGAAAGTCGCCGGCCGAACTCCTGAAATTCGTCGAACAAGGCGCCTGAAAGGAATGCCCATGGAACACGAGGTCCTGCGCAAGCTGCGAACGGCCATGCGGCAGGCCGGCTGCGACGCGCTCATCGCCTTCTCCCAGGACAACGTCACCTATACGGCGGGCTTCCTGGTGCCGAGCCATGCCAGCAACCGCTTCCGCCGCACCATCACGATCATCGCCGGCGACAGCTTCTCGGCGCAGATCGTCGTCAATGTCGAGGAGAACCTGGCGAAGCAGCGCTCCCGCTTTTCGGACATCCGCTCCTACAACCAGTTCACGCAGGACCCCGCCGACGTGCTCGCCGATACGCTGACCGAAGCGGGCGCCGCCTCCGGCCGCATCGCCATCGAACTCGACTACATGCCGGCGCAGGATTACATCCGCCTCAAGGAGCGGCTGCCGAATGCCACCTTCGTCCCCTGCCGCGATCTCTACTTCAACGCCCGCATGATCAAGACCGCCGCGGAGATCGCCATCCTGAAAGAGGTCGGCGAACTCACCGACCGCGTCGCCGGCGAGGTGCTGCGCGCGATCCAGCCCGGCATGACCGAGAAGACGGTCGCGCAGATCATCGGCAACAAGATGCTGGAGGGCGGCTGCGAGGGCCTCAAGTGCCAGGTCGGCTCCGGCATCCGCAGCGGCATCACCAACTGCACGCCGACCGACAAGGCGATCGAGAAAGGCGATGTCATCCGCATCGAGATCCTCGGCGACATGAAGCAGTACCGCTCCAACGTCACCCGCACCGCCGTGCTGGGCGAGCCGACCAAGGAGCAGCGCGACATCTGGGACGTGATGATCGGCGCGCGCGAGACCTGCAAGACGATGCTCAAGCCCGGCACCGCGGTCGCCGATCTCTACCGCGCCTATGTCAAATACCTGCGCGACCGCAATATCGAGCCGACCCTGAAGTTCCTCGGCCACGGCATCGGCCAGACCATCCACGAGGAGCCTTACATCACCGATACCCGCACGGTCGTGCTGGAGCCCGACATCACCTGCACGATGGAGCCGCTGTACATGATCCCGGGCCGCATGGGCTTCCACGTCGAGGACATGTACCGGATCACGCCGACCGGCTTCGAGGCGATCACCGGCGCGATCACGCCGAACGACAAGCTCATCCAGGTCGGTTGAGGGAGTGAAAACCGTGCCGGTGCGCGTGGGCGTGGCGTTCGATGGATTTGTCACCACCGGCGAAGCTGTCGCGCTGGCGCAGCGCGCGGTCGCGGCCGGGGCCAAGAGCCTGTGGGTCGCCGAGCATCTCGGCTACCGCGAGGCGATCGCCACCTGCATGGCGTTCGCCATCAAGGCGCCGGGACCGATGCTGGTGCCGACCGCGGTGAGCCCGTATCTCTGGCACCCGACGCCGACCGCGATGGCGCTCGCCACGCTCGACGAGATTGCGCCCGGCCGCGTCGCGGTCGCGATCGGCACCGGCAACCCGCTGTTCCTGCAGGAATCCGGTCACGCCGTCGACAAGCCGGTGCGCGCCAACCGCGAACTGACCGAAGCGATGCGCAAGCTCTGGTCGGGCGAAGCCGTGCACATGGCAGGCGACTTCGTGAAGCTTTCCGGCGCGCGGCTCGCGTTCAAGCCGAGCGCGCCGATCCCGGTCTACATCGCCGCCATGGGGCCGGACATGCTGCGGCTCGCCGGCCGCATCGGCGACGGCGTGGTGCTGTCCGCCGGGCTCTCGACCGACTCCGTCAAGCAATCGCTCGCGCTCTGCGCCGAAGGCGCCGCCAGGGACAAGCGCGATCTTTCGGCATTCCGCCGCGCCGGCTACCTGTTCTTCGGCACGTCACGGCAGCCGAAGGAAGCCGTCGAGGCCGTGCGTCAAAAGCTCGCATTCGTCATGCGCAACAAATTCCTCGCCGCCAACATCAAGGCGTCGGGCATCCCTGTCGATCAGGAGGCGGTGATGGCGGCGATCGCCAAACGCGACATCGCCGCCGCCGCTGCGCTGGTACCGGACGAAGCGGTCGAGGCTTTTGCGATCGCGGGCAGCCCGGAGCATTGCACCAGGAGGTTGCGCGATTTCATCGACGCGGGGCTCCGCGAGCCGGTGCTGGGGCTTCTCGGTACGGCGGAAAACTGCGCGCTCGGACTCGAGGTCATGCGGGAGTTCGTGGAATAGCGCGCGCCCGGCGCGGATCGGGTCCTTGCGTTGCACGGAAATTGCTTCATCCTGAAGCGCATCATTTGACCTTATGCGCCGGTTCGAACCGGTCCGCGCGATCAACATCGGAGACATGCGATGAAACGCAGGAATCTTCTCACCTTGGCGGCGGGCGGTCTCGCCGCCGCGGCCATCGCCGCTGCCGCCCCAACCGCGCAGGCGCAGACCTTTCCGTCCGAACCCATCACCTTGATCGTCGCCTGGCCGGCCGGTGGCGGCAGCGACATCAGCATGCGGCTTCTGGCGGACGCGCTGAGCAAGCGGGTCAAGGTTCCGGTGGCCGTGCTCAATAAGCCCGGCGCCGGCGGCGCCATCGGCCACCGCGAGATCGTCAACGCCAAACCCGACGGCTACACCATCGGCATGTTCTCGTCGGGCGGCATCGCGCTGCCCTACATGAACGCCCAGGCCAATACGATCGAAGAGATGCAGCCGGTCGCCTTCTTCGGCGAGGATCCCGAGCGCCTTGCAGGTCAGCATCGCGAGCGGGATCGGCTCGCTCAAGGAATACGTCGAGCGGGCGCGCGCCAATCCGGGCAAGATCAAGAACGGCAACGACCAACCGGGCGGCGCCTCGTATATCGCGATCGCGCTCTACGAAAAAATGCTCAATTTCAAAGTGACCCGCGTGCCCTATGCCGGTTACGGACCCACCGTGACCGCCGTTATGGCCGGCGAGGTGGATTCCGGCACAGTGCCGGTCCCCGACACGATCGAGCAGCATAAATCCGGCAAGCTCAAGCTGATTGGCGTGTCATCGACCGAGCGGCACTTCCTCGCGCCCGATCTGCCGACCTTCCGCGAGCAGGGCTTCGATGCCGTGGTCGGCACCTGGCGTTGCCTGATCGCACCGAAAGGCATTCCGGAGGACCGGCTGCGGTTTCTCGAAACCAGCATCATCGCGGTCCTGAACGATCCGGAATTCCAGGCCAAGGCGAAGCAGGCCGGATTCGTCGTTCAGCCCGCCGACGGCAAGGCGACCTATGAACGATGGAAAGCCGACGACGAGGCGCTCTATCCGATCCTGCTCGATGCGGGCCTGGTGAAGGCGCGGCAGAAATAGGCGGCACGGCAATCGCGCCTGCCGCGACCCGGGGCTGTCCGCGGCAAGGCGCAATCAAAACGTGGGACGATGGGCCGCGCTTTCGCCAGCAAGGACTTTCTCTCCGGCCTGCTGTTCATGGCGTTCGGGCTGCTTGGGCTCTGGCTCGGACGCGCGCTGCCAGCCGGCACCGCCAGTGCCATGGAAGCAGGCTATTTTCCCCGACTCGTGTGCGGGCTGCTGATCGTCCTTGGCGCCGGGCTCGCGCTGATATCGGCGTTACGCCAGGGTGAGACCACCGAACCCTGGCGCTGGCGGCCGTTCGTCTTCATCACCGCGGCGTCGCTGGCCTTTGCGCTGCTGCTGCGGCCGCTCGGCCTGGTGCTGACGCTCGCGATCACCACCGTGCTTGCGCGCTTTGCGACCGGCAATGTTCGGCCCCTTCCCCTCCTGCTGCTATGCCTGATCCTGATTGCCACGATCGCCGGGACCTTCGTCTACGCGCTGCGCATCGTGATCCCGCTGTGGCCGGCGGCGTTCTGACATGCTCGACCTGTTCTCGAACATCGTCATGGGTTTCGGCATCGCGCTGACCTGGCAGAACCTCGGGCTCTGCCTGTTCGGCTGCGTGGTCGGCACCGCCATCGGCGTGCTGCCGGGCATCGGCCCGCTCACCACCATGGCGATGATCCTGCCGATCACGTTCTGGCTCACGCCGGTCGGCGCGCTGATCACACTGTCCGGCGTGTTCTACGGCGCGCAGTACGGCGGCTCGACCACCGCGATCCTGGTCAAGATTCCGGGCGAGACCTCCTCGGTCATCACCGTGCTGGACGGTCACGCGATGGCGCTGCAAGGCCGCGCCGGGCCGGCACTCGCCATCGCGGCGATCGGGTCGCTGTTTGCGGGCTCGGTCGTGACCCTGCTGATCGCGGTCGGCGGGCCGCCGCTCGCCAAGATCGCGCTGCTGTTCCAGTCGGCCGACTACGTCTCGGTCATGCTGCTGGGCCTCGTTTCGGCGGTCGTGCTGGCGCACGGCTCGGTGCTCAAGGCCGTCGGCATGATCGTGCTCGGCGTCGTGTTCGGCGTGGTCGGAACCGACGTCTCGACCGGCGAATACCGGCTGACCATGGGTCTCGACATCCTGTTCGACGGGATCGGATTCGTGCCGCTGTCGATGGGCCTGTTCGGCCTCGCCGAGATCATGGTCAATCTCGAGGACGCGGCATTTGCCGGCATGTCGGCCAAGCCGGTGAGCGGCCTGATGCCGACCGCCGCCGATTTCAAGCAGTCGTTTCCCGCGATGGTGCGCGGCACCGTGATCGGGACGATCTTCGGAATCCTGCCGGGCGGCGGGCCGACGATCGCGGCGTTCTCCGCCTACAGCCTCGAAAAGAAAGTCTCCCGGACGCCCGAGCGGTTCGGCCGCGGCGCGATCGAGGGCGTCGCTGCCCCGGAATCCGCCAACAATGCCGCCGCCCAGGCGAGCTTCATTCCAATGCTGAGCCTCGGCATTCCGCCGAACGCACTGATGGCGCTGATGATCGGCGCCATGATGGTGCACGGCATCCAGCCGGGTCCGGAAATCATCACCAAGCAGCCCGCGCTGTTCTGGGGCCTGATCGCCAGCATGTGGATCGGCAACGTGATGCTGGTGATCCTGAACCTGCCGTTGATCGGGATCTGGGTGAGGCTGCTGCAGGTCCCGTATGTCTATCTGTTTCCGAGCATCCTGGTGCTGTGCTGCGTCGGTACCTACACACTGAGCTCCAGCGTCGGCGATGTCCTGGTCATGACCGTGTTCGGCGTGATCGGCTACGCGTTCCGCAAGCTCGATTGCGAGCCGGCGCCGCTCCTGCTCGGTCTCGTACTTGGGCCGATGCTGGAGGAGAATTTCCGCCGCGCCATGGTGTTGTCGGAGGGCGACTGGTCGGTCTTCCTGCGCCGTCCGATCAGCCTCGGATTCCTGGTGCTGGCGGCCGCGCTGCTGCTGGCGGTGGCGCTCCCCAATATCCGGAAAAAGCGGGAAGAAGCGTTCCGCGAATAGCGCCTGCCCCGGCATTTACCCGGCGCGCGATGGCCGATAAGACTGTCACAGAATCTTCTTGGCAGGCCCATATGGGGGACATCAAGCTGCCCCGCGGGCGAGTCGTGCGTTCAGACCGCAGCCGATCTTGAAGGACCCTGACCTCCCATGCGCATTGCGATGATCGGCACAGGTTATGTGGGGCTCGTCTCCGGCGCATGCTTTTCCGATTTCGGTCACGACGTGACCTGCATCGACAAGGACGAGGCCAAGATCGCGCAGCTCAAGAGCGGCTCGTCGCCGATCTTCGAGCCAGGGCTCGACGCGCTGATCGAACGCAACGTCACGGCCGGCCGGCTAGCCTTTGCGACCGACACCGCGGCGGTCCGTTCGGCGAGCGCCATCTTCCTCGCGGTCGGCACGCCGTCGCGGCGCGGCGACGGCTTCGCCGACCTGACCTTCCTGCACGAGGCCGCGCGCGAGGTCGCCGCCGAGATCGACGGCTTCACCGTGATCGTCACCAAGTCGACCGTTCCGGTCGGCACCAATGACGAGGTCGAGGCGATCATTCGCGCGGCGCGGCCGGATGCCGACTTCGCGGTGGTTTCCAATCCGGAGTTCTTGCGCGAGGGCGCTGCGATCGAGGACTTCAAGCATCCCGACCGGGTGGTGGTGGGCACCGAGGATGAGCGCGCTCGCGCGGTGATGCGCGAGATCTACCGGCCGCTGTTCATCAACGAGACGCCGATCCTGTTCACCAAGCGCCGCGCCGCCGAGCTGATCAAGTACGCCTCGAACGCCTTCCTCGCCACCAAGATCACCTTCATCAACGAGATGGCCGACCTGTGCGAGAAGTGCGGCAGCGACGTGCAGGAGGTCGCCCGCGGCATGGGGCTCGACCGGCGCATCGCCCGGCAATTCCTCCATGCCGGACCGGGTTTCGGCGGCTCGTGCTTCCCCAAGGATACGGCGGCGCTCGCGGCGATCGGCCAGCGCTACGGTGCGCCGAGCAAAATCGTCGAAGCGGTGATCGGGGTGAACGATGCGCGCAAGCACGCGATGGCCGGAAAGGTGGTGGCGGCCTGCGGCGGCTCGCTCGCCGGCAAGACCGTCGCGGTGCTGGGCTTGACCTTCAAGCCCAACACCGACGACATGCGCGAGGCGCCGAGCCTGGTCATCGTACCGGCCCTGGTGGCGCATGGCGCGCGCGTGCGCGCCTACGACCCGCACGGCATGGGCGAGGCGAAGAAGCTCCTGCCGAAGCTCGAGACGGTGTCCGATCCTTATGCCTGCGTAGCGGGGGCGGACGCGATGGTGATCCTGACCGAGTGGGACCAGTTCCGCGCGCTCGATCTCGGCCGCGTCAAGCGGGCGATGAAAAGCCCGATCGTGGTCGACTTGCGCAACATCTACCGGCCGGACGACATGGCGGCGAAGGGTTTCAGCTATGTCAGCGTCGGGCGCGGGTGAACGGCCGGTTGCAGCGCAGCAGCCACCCCTCGGGACGTAGAATTTTAACTCCAAAGAGCCAAAATTCGACCGTTCGGCGCGGGTTGAATCGCGCGGATTTGGAAGATTGCCAGTTGAGCCTCGCCCCTATATCAGCAATGACCGCAATTGATGCCGGTCGAGGCCTTCATCCAGACCCACGATCGCACGCCGCTGCGGTTCTTCCTCAAGCCGCTCGAGGAGCAGATCGCGCGCACCTTCCGCGAGCGCTGATGCCGCGACTGCTGACGCTGCGAGCGCCGATGCCGCTTCAGACCGGCGCGCGCTCGATGCCGCCGTCGAACTCGTCGCTGCAATAAGGCCCGCCCTGATACCATTCGCCGACCGGGTCGTGGGGCAGCGTGGCATCGGCGGCGAGCGCCTGTGCGCTGTGATCCTCGGCGCGCCCCTGCGGCCGGTAGCCGAAGCGGAATGCCGCCGCATTGTCCCACCAGCCGCGGGCATTGTCGGACGCGCCGTAGAAGATTTCGCAGCGGATATCCGGATGATCGAGCCCGATGCGGATGAGCTGCACGAGGTCTTGGGGCGAAATCCAGATCGACAGCCGCCGCTTGTCGGCAGGCACGTCGCTCACGTTGCCGATCCGGATCGAGGTCACGCGCAGCCCGTGCTTGTAGGCGTAAAGCGAACCGAGCGCCTCGCCGAAGGCCTTGCTGACGCCGTAGCGGGAGTCCGGCCGCACCGGATCGTCGGTGCCGATCCGGCGCTGGCGCGGATAAAATCCGATCGCGTGATTGGACGACGCGAACACGACCCGCTCGACGCCGTGGCGCCGCGCCGCCTCGAACAGATTGTAGCAGCCGACGATGTTGCTGTTGAGGATCGTCTCCCAGGGCCCCTCGACCGAGTAGCCGCCGAGATGCACGATGCCCTGCACGCCGGCGACCGCCTTCTCGACCTCGCTCATCACCGAGAGGTCCGCCTGAACGAACGTCTCGTCGGCGCCGAGATCGGCCGGCCGCTTGATGTCGCTCCAGCGGATCGCCGGATAGGCGCCCTTGAGCAGCTTGCGCAGCCAGGTGCCGATGCCGCCTGCCGCGCCCGTGACCAGGACTGTTTGCATGCTGTTGCCGAGACTCCGGGCGCTCACGCGTGACCGAGCTTGGCGGCGTAGGCCCGGTAGCGCTTGCGGCTGTTGAGCAGGTGCCGGTGCATCGCCGCGCGCGCCGGCGCCACCGCGCCGTTGCGGATCGCCCGCACGATGTTCGCGATGCTCTTCCTGGAACGTTTCGCCGTAGACGCGCCTCGGCAATCCGGGGCCGCCCGAAATCGTCTGGCGCGGGATGATGAATCGCCCCAGATGCTCCAGCAGCGCCCGAAATTGCCGATTGCCGGTGGCATCCGCGATACTGCAATGGAGCGCGAAATCCTGATCGACCGCGTCCTCGCCGCGCATGAGCGCACCGTCGATCGATTCCAGGCACTCGACGATCCTGCGCACCTGCGCGGGCGAAGCGCGATCGGCGGCGAGGCCCGCGGCCTCGACTTCGATGCCGGTGCGCAACTCCATGATGGCGATGACTTCGTGCAGCGACGACAGTTGATCGACGTCGACACGGAAGGACCGGCGCGCATTCTCCGGCACGAAGGCGCCGGCGCCCTGCCGGGTGACCACGAGGCCGTCGGCGCGCAACGCCGCGACCGCCTCGCGCACCACGGTGCGGCTCACGCCGGTCGCCGCGATCAGCTCCTGCTCGGTCGGCAGCTTCGCGCCCGGCCGGATCTTGCCGCTGGTGATGTCGGCGGTGAGCCGCGCGATCAACGCATGCGCCAGCGAACGCGGCGGCGGCAGCGGCTTGGTAATTGACAGATTTCCGGCGGCCGCCTTGCCCATCGCGCTTGACACCCCCTCCGCCAAAGTCATCATATGATATGATAACTTGATAGCACGAGGCTCCGGCCCGATCAACGCGTCGATCGCGCACAAGGAGCCCAGACGAAATCAGGCATGATCAGCCAAGGGAGGATATCCATGCATCGCCGCACCATGCTCGGTCTGACTGCTTTCTCTGCGCTCGGCGCGCTGGCGGGCGGCCTGCGGGCTCCGGCTTTCGCGCAGGCCAAGGTGGTGTTGAAGGCGTCCGACGTGCATCCGCTCGGCTACCCGACCGTCGAAGCGGTCGTGCGCATGGGCAAGAAGCTCGAGGCCGCGACCGGCGGACGCCTGAGCGTCCAGATGTATCCGTCGATGCAGCTCGGCGGCGAAAAGGAGATGATCGAGCAGGCGCAGGTCGGCGCGCTCGCGATCGCGCGCGTCAGCGTCGGGCCGATGGGACCGATGGTGCCGGAGCTCAACGTCTTCAACCTGCCGTTCATGTTCCGCGACGACGTTCACATGGAAAAGGTGATCGACGGCGAGATCGGCACCGAGCTGCTCAAGCGGCTGACCGATCATCCGACCTCGGGCCTGATCGGACTTTGCTGGATGAATGCCGGCACGCGCCACGTCTACAACAACAAGAAGCCGGTGAAATCGGTCGAGGATCTCAAGGGTCTCAAGATCCGCATGATGGGCAATCCGGTGTTCGTCGATTCCATGAATGCGCTCGGCGGCAACGGCGTCGCGATGGGCTTCGACCAGCTCGTCAACGCGATGCAGACCGGCGTGGTCGACGGCGCCGAGAACAACTATCCGAGCTACGACACCGGCCAGCATTATCGCTACGCCAAGTACTACTCGCTCACCAGCCACCTGATGATTCCGGAAATCCTGGTGTTCTCGAAGCGGACCTGGGCGACGCTCGGCAAGGAGGACCAGGAGCTGATCCTGAAATCGGCCAAGGAGGCGCAGCTCGATCAGCGCAAGCTCTGGTACGAGATGGAAGAGAAATCGATGAAGCACATGCGCGAGTCGGGCGCGGAGATCAACAAGGTCGAGAACCTCCAGCCGTTCCAGGCCGCCGTCAAGCCGGTCTGGGACAAGTACGGCGCCCAGCATGCCGCGCTGATCAAGCGCATTCAGGACGTGAAATGATCCGTCCTGCCGCCTGAGGCAGAGAGCCGGCGCGGTCCGCGCGACCGGCCGGCTCTTGCGATTTCACGGCTACAATCCGGGGTGAAGGATGAAAGCGCAATACATCCGGGCGATGGATGCGATTCACACCGCCTGCCTGTTCGTCGCCGGCAGTTGCCTGGTGATCATCACGATCATCGTCCCGTACGGCGTTTTCACCCGCTACGTCCTCAACAGCGCCTCCTCCTGGCCGGAGCCGATGGCGGTGCTGCTGATGATCCTGCTGTCGTTCCTCTCCGCCGTCGTCTGTTATCGCGAATATCTGCATATCGGGGTCGGCGTCGTGCCGGCATTTCTGGGACCGCAGGCGAAGCAGATGCTCGGCTGGTTTCTCGAAATCTGCATGCTCGCCACCAACCTGTTCATGCTGTGGTGGGGCATCAAGCTGGTCGAGACCACCTGGTTCCAGAGCATCGCCGAGTTTCCGGTCATCACCGCCGGCATGGCCTATCTGCCGATCCCGATCGGCGGCGCGCTCACCACCCTGTTCGTGATCGAGCGCCTGCTGACGCAGAAGTTCTTCATGGAACCCGAGCCCGAAACCATCAGCCAGCTTTCGACCGAATAGCGCGACGCAGGCGCGCGCCCATGGCCATCCTCGTCCTGATCGGCAGCTTCACGACGGTGTGCCTCCTCGGCATGCCGGTCGCCTATGCGCTCGGCCTCGCCGCGATCCTCGCCGCGCTCACCGTCGACATCCCGCTCGAAGCGATCATGCTCAAGGTGTCGGGCGGCATGAGCGGCTTTTCGCTCCTGGCGATCCCGTTCTTCATCCTGGCCGGCGCGATCATGGCGGTCGGCGGCATGGCCGAGCGGCTGGTCAATCTCGCCAAGGTGTTCGTCGGCTTCATCCGCGGCGGCATGGCGCTGGTCAACATCATCGCCTCGACCATGTTCGGCTGCATTTCGGGCTCCTCGGTCGCCGACACCGCCGCGGTCGGCGTCGGTGATGATCCCGCAGATGATCAAGAACGGCTATCCGCGGTTGTTTGCGGTCAACGTCACCATTTCGGGTTCGCTGCAACCGCTCCTGGTCCCCCCGTCCCACAATATGATCATCTATTCGATCGCCGCCGGCGGCACGATCTCGGTCGCGCATCTGTTCATGGGCGGCATCATCCCTGCCCTGCTGCTCGGCCTGTCGCTGATCGTGCTGGTGCTCATCATCTCGTACCGCAACGATTACCCGAAGGGCGAGGTCGTGCCGCTGCGCCAGGCGCTCAAGATCGCGCTCGACGCGGTCTGGGGCATGGTCACGATCGGCATCATCCTCGGCGGCATTCTCTCAGGGATATTCACCCCGACCGAATCGGGCGCGGTCGCCTGCGTGTGGGCGTTCTTCGTCACCATGTTCATCTATCGCGACTGCAAATGGCGCGACCTGCCCAAGCTGATCGCGCGCGTGGTGCGCACGCTCGGCATGGTCATGATCATGATCGGCTTCTCGATCGCCTTCGGCTACATGATGGCGATCCTGCGGGTGCCGGCGCATGCGACCGAGTTCTTCGTCGCGATCTCGAGCGACAAGTACACCTTCCTGCTCTGGGTCAACGTGCTGCTGCTGCTGCTCGGCACGTTCATGGACCTCGCGCCGATGCTGCTGATCTGCACGCCGATCTTCCTGCCGGTGATCAAGCAGTTCGGCATCGACCCGGTGCATTTCGGGATCATCATGATCCTCAATCTCGGCATCGGGCTGCTCACCCCGCCGGTCGGCCCGACGATGGTGGTGGGCTGCGCGATCGGCCGCGTCAGCATGGAGGCGGTCTCACGCTCGATCCTGATCTTCTACATCCCGATGCTGATCGTGCTGGCGCTCGTGACCTACATTCCGGCGCTGACACTGTGGCTGCCGAGCGTCATCCTGAAATAGCGGCGGCGTGGACGATGTCCGGCTTACTTCAGGCTTCGCCGAAGCCGATGTTTTGGCTAAAAAATAAATAGCCGCAACTGCTGATGCCTAACGGACGGGCAGGAATTGGCGTCATTTTCAGCAGGCCGTCGGTGCGCTTTCCCGCACCACCTAACAGATCGCCAGGCCGCGCCGAATTCCTGTGTTGCTGCCGACACTTCGACACATCGCTCATCTGGCACGAGATTTGACTACGGCTAGTTGCCCGGGGGCGCAACTTTGAGCGTGCATTGGCACACACTGGGAGCGCAGGCCCAAAAGGGGCATGTGAGGGACCCGTACTATGAAAATTGTCATCGCAATCATAAAGCCGTTCAAGCTCGACGAGGTCCGTGACGCCCTCACCAAAATCGGCGTGCAGGGCATGACCGTCACCGAGGTCAAAGGATACGGCCGCCAGAAGGGCCACACCGAGATCTACCGGGGCGCCGAATACGCGGTCAATTTCCTGCCCAAGGTGAAGATCGAAGTCGCCATCAACTCCGATCAGGCGGATGCCGTCATCGAAGCCATCGTCACTGCCGCCAAGACCGGTCAGATCGGCGACGGCAAGGTTTTCGTTCTCGGCGTCGATCGCGCCGTGCGCATCCGCACCGGCGAGACCGACGCAGCCGCACTCTGAACCCGCGCCCATCCTCGAAGAAATCGACAGGAGCCTGACATCATGACGTTCTACAATCGCGCGCGTTCAATGCTGATGGCCGTGGGCTTAGGCCTTCTCCTTGCTATTCGCGGTCAGCGTCGCGACCGTCGACATGACGGCCGCGCAGACGCCCACGCCGGCCCAGCAGGCCGCTCCGCCGGCTGCGCCGCCGCCGGCCTGCGACGCCAAGGTACTGGAGAAGTGCACGCCCAATTCCGGCGACACCGCCTGGATGCTGACCTCGGTCGCGCTGGTGCTGATGATGACCATTCCGGGGCTCGGCCTGTTCTACGGCGGCATGGTCCGCAAGAAGAACGTCGGCGACACCATCATGACGAGCTTCGCCGTCACCTGTCTGGTGACGATCTTGTGGTTCGTGTGCACCTACAGTCTCGCGTTCCGGGCCGGCACGCCGTTCCTCGGCGGGCTCGACCGGGCGTTCCTGCAGGGAATCCTGAGCGACATATCCAAGGGCATCGGCAATCCGAACGGGCTCGCGCCGACGATCCCGGAGGCAGTCTACATCTGCTTCCAGCTCACCTTCGCGATCATCACGCCGGCGCTGATCGCGGGCGCGTTCGCCGAGCGCATGAAGTTCTCGGCGATGCTGTGGTTCATGGGGCTGTGGGCGATCGTCGTGTACGCGCCGGTCGCGCACTGGGTCTGGGGCGCCGACGGCTTCATGGCGTCCGGCAACGCCGACGCCTGGTTCAAGGTCCTCGACTTCGCCGGCGGCACGGTCGTGCACATCAATGCCGGCGTCGCCGGTCTCGCGGCGGCGATCTGCCTCGGCAAGCGCAAGGACTCCGGTCCCGCCCACAACATGGTGCTGACCTTCATCGGCGCCTCGCTGCTGTGGGTCGGCTGGTTCGGCTTCAACGCCGGCTCGGCGGTGACCGCCGGCATGCAGGCCGGCATGGCCATGCTGGTGACGCAGATCGCGACCGCAGTCGCGGCCTTCACCTGGATGCTGATCGAGTGGATGATGCGCGGCAAGCCGACGGTCGTCGGCATCTGCTCGGGCGCGGTCGCGGGCCTGGTGGCGATCACACCCGCCTCGGGCTTCGTCAGCCCGGCCGGCGCGTTCATGATCGGCATCGCGGCCGGCATCCTCTGCTACTGGGGCGCCACCGGTCTCAAGCACATGTTCGGCTATGACGACTCGCTCGATGCGTTCGGCATCCACGCCGTCGGCGGTATTACCGGCGCGCTTCTGACCGGCGTGTTTGCGGTCGAGGCATTTCGGCGGCACCGCCGGTCTGATCGAGGGCAATGCCGTGCAGGTGGTCAATCAGATCAAGGGCATTCTGATCGTCATCGTGTACGACTTCGTCGTGTCGTTCATCATCCTCAAGCTGATCGACATGACCATCGGGCTGCGGGTCAGCGTCGAGATCGAACGCGAAGGGCTCGATCTGGCGCTGCACGGCGAAACCGTGCAGTAGAACGCGCGCAAGAAATGTGACGCAGGGGGCGGAGCGATCCGCCCCCTTATGCTTTTGGCGCCGCGCTTTACGCCGATTCGGAGGGTCGCGTTCACGGCGGGGAAACTTCTCCCCGCTAAGGCTGGGCGGGAACTCTCCAGGGACCCGCGCGAGCGTCGAAGCATGCTGAACAAAGGCCTAACGCCGTGCGCTCTCGAGGTGCGCGGCCTGACCAAGCGCTTCGATCGTCCGGCCGTCGATGGCCTCGATCTGACCATCGAGGCCGGCGAATTCTACGCGCTGCTCGGCCCCAACGGCGCCGGCAAGACCACGACCTTGCGGATGGTCGCCGGACTGTTGCGGCCGGATGCGGGCTCGATCGCCATTCACGGCATCGACGCACTCGCCGATCCGGTTGCGGCCAAGCGGGTCACGGCGTGGATCTCCGACGAGCCGATGATCTACGAACGGCTCACGCCGTTCGAGTATCTCGAATTCGTCGCCGGCCTGTGGGGCGTCGCGACGGCCGAGGCCGGCGCGCGCGCGCACGAACTGCTCGACTGGCTCGACCTCGCCGATCACGCGCACGAACGCTGCGAGGGATTCTCGAAAGGCATGCGGCAGAAGGTTGCGCTCGCCGGCGCGCTGGTGCACGACCCGCGCCTGATCATTCTCGACGAACCGCTCACCGGCCTCGACGCCGCCTCCGCCCGTCAGGTCAAGAACGTGCTGCGCGAGCGCGTGTCGGCGGGCGGCACCGTCATCATGACCACCCACATCCTGGAAGTCGCCGAGCGGATGGCCGACCGTATCGGCGTCATTGCGAACGGCCGGCTGATCGCACAGGGAAACCTAGCGGAACTGCGCGAACTCGCCGGGGAGCACACCAGCACGCTCGAAGACACGTTCCTCGCCCTGACCGCCGAACGGGCCGCCGCCGCGTGAGCGCGCCCGCCACCTTCGCCTGGTTCGCGCAGCACGAATCCCGCCTGGCTTGGCGGGACTGGCTCACCATGATGACGGCCGGGCGCCGCCGGCGCACCCGCACGGTCGCCATCGCGTTGATCGTGTTCGCGGCGTTCATGCATCTCGTCGCCTATTCGATGGTTGGCCGCTTTTCCGGCATCGGGCCCGCTCCCGGCAAGGCGACGCTGGTGGTGATGACCGGCATCCTGCTGCTGTCGTGGTCGCTGGTGCTGTCGCAGGCCATGGAGTCGGTCACGCGCGCGTTCTACGCGCGCTCCGACCTCGATCTCATCCTGTCCTCGCCGGCCGCAGCGAGCCAGGTCTTCGCCGTGCGCATCGGCACCATGGCGCTCTCGGTCACGCTGATGGCGATGCTGCTGGCCGCACCGTTCATCAATGTTCTGGTGGCCGAGGGCGGCGCGCGCTGGCTGTGCGCCTACGGCGTCGCGGCGGCGATGGGGCTTTCGGCATCGGCGGCCGGCGTCATGCTGACGGCCGTGATGTTCGGCACGATCGGCCCGAAGCGTACGCGGCTGATCGCCCAGATCGTGGCCGCCGTCATCGGCGCAGCCTTCGTGATCGCGCTGCAGCTCGGCGCCATTCTCTCGTACGGCACGCTCTCCCGCCTCGACGTGTTGCAGTCCGACGCCGTCCTCGTGCACGCGCCGGATGCCGGCAGCGTGCTCTATGCGCCGGCGCTCGCGATGGTGGGCAACCTGCCGGCGCTCGCCGGCGTGCTCGCCATCGGCGTGCTCCTGCTGGTCCTGTCCATCGTGCTGTTCGCGCCGCGATTTGCCGGCTACGCGGCTGCAACCGCCAGCATCCCGAAGATGGCGGTCCGCGGCCGCCGCGGGCCGGCCGACTTCCGCACGACGACACCGACGCGCGCGCTGCGGCAAAAGGAATGGACGCTGCTCTGCCGCGACCCGTGGCTCACATCGCAGACGCTGATGCAGGTCCTCTATCTGCTGCCGCCTGCCGTGCTGCTGTCGCGCAGCTTCGACGACGGCGCGGGCGCGCTGCTGGTGGTCGTGCCGGTCCTGGTGATGGCGGCCGGTCAGCTTGCCGGCGGGCTCGCCTGGCTGGCGATCTCTGGGGAGGACGCGCCCGACCTGATCGCGACCGCGCCGGTTCCGGCGAGCCTGATCGTGCGCGCCAAGCTCGAAGCCGTCATGGGCGGCATCGCGGTCGTGTTCCTGCCGTTCGTTGTGGCGCTGGCCTGGCTCTCCGTGCCGCACGCCGTGATCGCGGCCGCCGGCATCGTCCTGGCGGCCGCGTCCGCAAGCCAGATTCAGCTTTGGTTCCGCGCCCAGGCGAAGCGCAGCCTGTTCCGGCGGCGGCAGGTGTCGTCGCGCGTGGCGACGTTTGCGGAAGCCTTTTGCTCGATCACCTGGGCCGCCACTGCGGCGTTGGCGAGCGCGGATACGTGGCTCGCCTGGGTCACCGGCGTGGTTGCGCTGTGCATCCTGGCCGGCGCGTGGCTGATCAGCCCGTCCAAGAGCTAGGACGCTTCGATAGTCGAGCGTCCTGCTTCAGCAGGCCGGCAGCCCGCCATGTCGCGCCGGACGGCCGCCATCGCGCGCGATCTGTGCCGCCATCACGATACAATCCTTGTGCGGGGCCAAGCCGCATCGCTCCCACCGTTCGCACTCTCCGCACACGAAGTCCGTGGACGGCCGTCTGGCGATCCGGGCCGCAAGCTTCGCGATCATTTTCAAGGCGGCATTGAGGGCGTCCATGGCTCCCTCCTTTCGCATTTTGCGGCATTAACACCTGAAATTCACGCCTGAACATTGATCAGGATCAAAACCGGCCGCACCCGGCCGCCGGCCGGGCGAATATTCGTCATCCGACATGCGCAGGTGACACACCGCCGTGTAGGATGAGACAGGTCCCTCGATTTGCGTCCTCCTGCCGGAACCATGACTCCATTCATCGATCCACGCCTCGGCGACGTCGAGGACGACGCGTCCAGCACCAAGCAGCGCTCGCTGCTCGCCATCGCCGGCAGCCTGCTGGCCGAGATCAGCCTGCCGAAGCTGATCGCAGCGTGGGGTCTGCTCATCGTGCTGCCCGGCCTGCTGCTGGGCGTCGCGCCGCTCATCGTCACCGGCTGGCTTGCGACCCTGTCGACCAAGATCGCCGCGGGGATCGGCGACATCCTGCCGCTGCTCCTGCTCGTGGCGGTGGTCGTGGCCGGCTGGTTCGGCGGGCGGCCGCTGTTCCGCGCCGTCGAGCATGGCTTCTGGTCGCTCAACTCCGTCGCGATCCAGCCGGTCTACGCGCTCTGCCGCGAGGCGCTTCGGCACCTGCTCGAGCGTGTGCTGCTGCCGAAGCTCACCGCCGGCGACCGCGCCTGGCTGCGGGCCGCGACCGCCGCAGGTGCGGCGGTGATCCTGTGCGTAATCGCGGGCGTGATCGTGCTGTTGATGTGGCCGAGCACGCGCTGGATCGGCCAGATGGCGGACCTGGCGACACCGCACCATCTCCTCAAGCCCGCTCTCGCCAATACGGTGGTCCTGCTCAGTGCATATATGGCCGCCGCGGCGCTGGTTTGGGGGATGGCGGACGCGAGCATGCCGCAGCCGCATGACCTGCGCCGCTTCGATCCGCCGCCGCCGGGTGGCCGGACCTGGCGGGTGGCGCATCTCTCCGATCTCCACATTGTCGGCGAGCGTTACGGTTTCCGCATCGAAAGCGGCCGGGCCGGGCCGAAGGGCAACGATCGGCTGAAGCAAGTGTTCACGAAGCTCGAAGCCGTCCATGCGGAGCGGCCGATCGACATCATCCTCATCACCGGCGACATGACCGACGCCGGGCGATCCTCCGAATGGGCGGAGTTCCTTACGGCCCTGGCCGCGCATCCCCGGCTGGCGGAGCGCACGCTGCTGATCCCGGGGAACCATGACGTCAACGTCGCCGACCGCGCCAACCCGGCGCGGCTCGAGCTGCCGCTCAGTCCCAAGAAGCGGCTGCGCGAGATGCGCGCGCTGTCGATCATCGCCGCCGCTGCAAGGCGACCGCACGCACGTGGTGAGCCTGCGTCGCAAGAAGCTCAGCCGAACGCTGTCAGCAGCACTCGCGCCACACCGGTATGCGATCGAAACTTTCGCCAATACCGGCAAGCTGCGGCTCTCGTTCAAGCTGGCACAGGTCTGGGCCGACGCCTTTCCGATGGTGCTGGCGCCCGACACCGAGGACGGGCTCGGTGTGGTGCTGCTGAATTCCAACGCGGAGACGCATTTCTCGTTCACCAACGCGCTCGGCCTGGTCTCGACCGAACAGACGCAGCGTCTGCTCGCCGCCGTCCGGCAGTTTCCCAAGGCGCGCTGGATCGTGGCGCTGCACCATCACCTGGTCGAGTATCCGAAGCCCGCCAAGGCGCTGTCGGAACGGATCGGGACGGCGCTGATCAACGGCAGCTGGTTCGTGCGCCAATTGCTGCCGCTGGGCAGAAAGATCGTCGTCATGCATGGCCACCGCCATGTCGACTGGGTCGGCGCCTGTGGCGCGCTGCGCATCGTCTCGGCGCCCTCCCCGATCATGGAAGCCACCAACGACCGGCCGACCTGCTTCCACATCCTCCATCTGGGGGCGGCGCCGGACGGTGGCGTGAGCCTGCTCGCGCCGGAGCGCGTCGACATCGCGGGCGAGCAGGCGGGCTGATCAGCTCTTCGAGACGGCGGCCGGTTCTTTGCTGGGCGTGCCGAGCAGGTCGGCAAGCCAGCGGCTCGACGCATGCTGCGCGCAATAGGTCAGCAGCGCGATCGTGATCGGGACGCCGATGAAGGCGCCGAACAGGCCCCACATGAAGGTCCAGAAGAACACCGCAAACAGCACCAGGAACGGCGAGACCGCGACCGCGCTGCCGGCCACGCGCGGCTCGACATAGCTGCCGACCACGAACTGGATGAGATTGAGGCATGCGAACACGAGCAGCGCCGTCTGCCAGGACGCGAACTGCGCGAGCGCAAACAGAGTCGGGAACATCGTTGCGATGAACGGCCCGATGAACGGGATATAGTTGAGCGCGAACGCGATCACGCCCCACTCGACCGCGAGGTCGAGCCCGGCGAGCGCAGCAAAGGCCCAGACCAGAACGCCGGTGATGACGCTCATCAGCGTGCGGACCAGCATGTAGCGGCGGAATTTGACGGCGGTCGCCGCGGTGCCGTCATGCAGCACGCGCGCGGCTTCCCGGTTTTCCATGGCGCGGACTTTTCGGTCGGCATCGTTGACCTCCAGGAGCCCGAGCATCACGTAGACGAATACGACGAGCCAGAAGCTCGCGGTCGAATTGACCCGGCCGGTGATGCCCTGCAGCGTCCGCACCAGCCATCCGACATTGAAGTGCTCGGCGATCCCGCTTGCGACCGCGATGCCGTGGCCCTCGAGCCACTCCATCGCCTGCATGTACAGCGCCTGGAAGCGGGCGCTGTCGTTGACCAGCGCACGCCCGACCCGCCCAAAGCCCCAACCGATGATCGAGGCGAACGCCAGGAACACACCGATCGTCACGAACAGGACGATCGCCAGGGCCACGAGCTTGGGCAGCCAAGCCTGCAACCGGCTCTGCAACGGCCAGACCAGCGCGATGATGAAGAACGCCAGCGCGACCGGCGCGAGCACCGCGCCGGCGAGATAGACGGCCGCAAAGACCGCGATCGTCGCGATGATCACCAGCGCCGCGTGTGCCCCCCGCTCGGTCGTCATGTCACCCCGGCATCCGCCTCTCGATCGCCAACCGGCCGCGGCTCAACGGCCCATCTGACGACCGCACTATATCGGCTTTCGTCAGGGCCGGGATGACGCTGCGCCATCTTTGTGGGGATTGCGGAGGTGACGAGGCTCGCGCAGGTGTTCAAGCCGGCCCTCGATATGGCATGGTCGCGGCCCAGCAGCCGCTCCCCACTCACTCAGGCGCAGAGCCGGTCCGAACGCCGTTTCATTGATCGCAACAATATCACACAGCAAAGGGAGATTGACGTCATGACCATGGCAGCACTTCAGCGAACCCCGCATCCGAGCATCTGGTGGCTGATCCTGCTTCAAGGCATCGCCGGAATTCTGCTCGGCCTGATGCTGATCACCGCGCCCGGCGAGACCATGCTGGCGCTCGTCACCTTCCTGGGCTTCTACTGGCTCTTCACCGGCATCCTGTCGCTGGTGCAGATGTTCGTCGATCCCCTGATCCCCTGGTTCTGGTCGCTGCTCAGCGGTATCCTGGGAATCGCAGCCGGCCTCCTGGTGCTCAAGCATCCGATGCTCGCCGCGCTGACGGTGCCGACGCTGATCGTCATCGTGCTCGGCGTCGAGGCGCTGATCATGGGCGGCGTGAACCTGATCGCCGGATTCAAGGGCGGCGGCGCCGCCTCGTTCATCCTCGGCGTGGTCAACATCCTGATCGGCCTGCTGCTGCTGAGTTCGCCGAGTTCGGCGGCACTCGCCGTTCCGCTGGTGTTCGGCATCATTCTGCTGATACAGGGCGTCGCGCTGGCGTTCCTGGCGTTTCGCGTCAAGCCCTGAAGCCGCGTATCGCCCGAATACGATCAGCGGCTGCCGATATAGCTCAGATACAGCTCCCGCCATTCCTGGCGGGAGCTGAAGACCGCCAATTCCGGTGGCGATCACCGCCAACAGCAACAGCAGCGTAATGGCGCGCCGGCCCCAAGGATTTCCGCCGTGCTCGGAGCGAGCCGCGGATTTCTTCGGGTCAGGTTCGGCCACTGCTGTCCTCGCTCGCACGCGCGCGTTATTGCGATCCCGCGATCTGCGAGCCGTGGAAAGACTTGCGCAACAGCGCCCAGAGGCTGCCGCCTGTGACCATGCCGACGACGTAGACGATCGCGACCAGCACCGCGAGCGGCACCCGCGCGCTGAAACCGAGGAACGACATGGTGACAAGCTCGAGATTCTGAATGGCGAAAAAGACCGTGGCGATCGCGAACAGAACGATCACGGTCAGATGGACCCAGCGCATGACATCACCCTTTTCGATGAAGCGCCAAATAATACGACACCGCTCAGGGTAAGTCGAGGAAGCGCCGTGCTGGGGAGTTTTCGGTCAGCAACTGCGCCTAGTCGTCGATCGCCACGCCCCAGGGAACGCGGCCGACCGGGACTGAGATGATCGCCTTGCGGCTCTTGGCGTCGATGATCGTGACGTCGTCGCCAAACCCGTTGGCGACGAACAGCTTGGCCTCGTCGCGCGACAGCGTCACGCCCCACGAGCGCTTGCCGACCAGGATATAGCTCAGCGTCTTGCGCGTCGGCACATCGACGACCGCGACATGCGCGGCGTGCCCCAGCGTCACATAGGCGATCTTGCCGTCCCGGGTCATCGCGATGCCGACCGGCGTGACGTCGGACTTGCGCATGCCGGGCGGCAGGAAATCGATCTTGCCGGCGACGGTGAACTTCTCCCGGTCGATGATATAGACCTCGCCCGAGAGCTCGGCCGTGACCCACAATTCCTTGCCGTCCGGCGTGGCGGCGAACCGGCGCGGCCGAGTGCCGACGACCACGTCCTGCACGATGTGGCCCTTTTCAGCGTCGACCATGTGCACCAGGTCTCCGACCTCGGACGTCACGTACAGGATCTTGCCGTCCTCGCTGATGAACACGCCTTCGGGCTCGGCCCCGGTCGGCACCTCCTGCACGATGATGTTCTGGTCGAGGTCGATGATCGACAGCGTCGAGCCTTCCTCATTGGCGACGTAGAGGCGGCGGCGCTTTTCGTCGATCGCGAAGGTCTCGGGGCTCGGCCCGGTCGCGAGCTTACCGATCACCTCGAGCTTCGCCACGTCGACGATGTCGATTACGTCGTCGTCGCCGCAGGCGACATAGAGCTTGCTGCGGTCGGCGCTGAAATGCATGTCGCGCGGCCGCCGGGACACCTTGATGTCCTTGACGATTTGATAGGTCTTGGGATCGAGGACGATGAGGTTGTTCGACTTTTCGTTGCTGACGAAGATCAGGCCGGTGTCCTTCGCGTGCGCGGGCGGGCTTGCGGCCAACGCCAGCGTGAAGAACGAGACCAGCAATCCATGAACGAGCCGCAACGGTGACTGCCTCCGCAGCCGGGACACCGCGCCAGTATGCCCGATTTGAAATGCTGCGCAAATTTCGGCCGGCGCGCGCATTTCAGGGACCCTTCGGCGGCAGTGTCGGACCCTGCATCGGGGCAAACTGCACGCGCTGCGCCTGCTCCAGCAGTTTGAGCTGATCCTGGTCGAGGGCGGCGATGCCGCCTTCCAGCCGGCCGCCGGCCGGCATCTTGTCGCCAGCCTCGACCTTGTGTTCCTGGCCTTCCATTTCCTCGACCGAGCCCTGCTGGGGCCGGCCGCGCAGGATCTCATCGCGCGCCTTGGTCGAACGGTCGGCCAGCGGACGCGTATAAGGCAGCCGGTAGGAACGGGGCACACCCTCCGGCACATTGCGCTCGTCCACCGCCTCGACCCAAAGGTAGACCGCGCCCTGGTCGCCGGTCTTGAGATCGGGTTCCACCACCCTCACCCACAGCAGTTGAAAGCGCGGCGGCAGCGACCCGGATTGCGGCCAGCCGAGCAGACCCTTGGTGGCAAAGAATGCCTCGATGAAGAAGACCGACGTCACCACGATCGCGGCGGCCTTGACCCACCACGGGAACCGCGAATACAGCCCGATCGCCAGCACCAACACGCCGATGACGACATAGGCGGCGGAAATGGCGAGCACGGTCGAGGTCATCGGCGCTGCTTCCGGTCGTGCGGCTACTTGTCGGTGCGGCGGACCGCGCGGGTCAGCTGAATGAGCGATTTTTCCCGCCGGTTGACGTCGAGCACGCTGCCGGCTTCGGCGAGCCGGAAGCGCACGGCCGTCCGCTCGTGTCCGGTATGATCGAGCGTGAACGTATCGTAGTGCACGACCTCGACCTGCGGGTTGACCTTTTCGACCTTCACCGAGACCTGCACCGGCTGAGCGGCTGGTGGCGAGGTAGTGGTTGACGTTCACGGTGTACTCGCCGGCGATGATGCCGCGGATGCTGACGGTTTCCTGGCGGATCGGGCTCGCGATGCGCTTGCCGTTCACCAGAATGCTGTTGTTGAGCCCGCCACGGTCGTCGCGATCGAGCACCATGAAGCCGGCCTCGCGGACATGATACCAGACGATGTTGCCGAGCGGATCCTCGGCGTAGAGATCGATATCGTCGGGATGGCTGTCGGGCCAGCTCAAGGTGATGATGAATTCGGCCTTGGTGTCGATCTTGCCGGACTTTGCCTCCGGATTCATCGCCAGCAGGGCAAGAAAGAACAGGAAGGCGACGACCTGCAATCCCTTGAACAGCATGACGCTGAACGGGTCGAAGCGCCGCTCGTAGGGATAGTTGCCAAAGCTATCCATCCCGCTCCCGATCCAGCTCGGACACGACGAAGACCTCGGTGAGGTTGGTCGCGAGTGCGAACAGCTTCGCGGTCGCCTCGTCGAGCAGGTAATACTGCGTCTGCACGAGCAGCGATCCGATCAGCCCCGACAGCGTCGTGTACATGGCCACCGCCATGCCGTCGCTCATCAGTCCCATCGAGCTCTTCACCGACGCACGGTCGGCGGCATCGAGGCCGGCGATCGGCGCCAGCATCAGAATGAAGCCGATGATCGTGCCGAGCAGGCCGAGCTTCATCATGGCGTCGCTGGCGAACGACCCGAACTGGCTTGGGCCCCGGAGCGCATCGGCGAAGCCTCGCAGCAGAAGCGTCTGGTCGAGGTGGCCGTGACCCTGGAGCCTCGACTTGAGAACCAGATTGCGGATGTGGCTCGTGACTTGTCCTGGCGGAAGGATCGCCCCGTCCGCCATCACCACGTCGTCCCCGGATATCCGGAAGCCGGCCGATCCGCTGCTGACCAGTGCGTACACGCGCTGCGCATTGTCGAGTTCGTGCGAAATCGCAGCCGTGCGGAGGAAGCAATGCACGCAGGTGACGACATAGAACAGGCAGATGATCGCCGAGATGTAGGTCTTGTCGCTCACCAGCATCAGGTGGAACAGGCCGTAATGCCAGGCCAGCACGAACCCGAACACCGTCACGCCGGTAAAGATCAACCAGCGCAGCAGCGGAACGCGGTCGCCGGAGACGTCGCGGAGCGCAGGAATACGGGTGGCGATGCTCATGCCGGCGCCGCCGCGTCGGGATCAATCATGTTGTTGCGATAGTGACGCACGCTGGTGGCCTGTCAAGATCGGGAGACCGCATGTTACCGGTCGGAAAAGCAGGATAACATGACTGTCCGATCGACGCATCGCAGGTGGACCCATGCAGAAACTGGTGTTCGCGCTTCTCGTGTCGGCCGCGGCCACGTCGGCCGCGGTCGCCGAAGGCCGGCCGACGCGCTTTTGGAATTTGACGCGGTATGTCGTTTCCGAATTCTACCTTGCGCCCACAGGGACCGCCAATTGGGGGCAAAATCAATGCAAGAACGACAAGGATGGCACCGTCGATCCGGACGAACGGCTACGGATCACCGGCGTCGAGCCGGGGGTCTATGACGCCAAGCTGGCCGACGCCAGCGGCCGGACCTGCGTTATCCGCAGCATCGAGATCAAAACCGGGGAAATCTTCTCGATCGAGGAAAAACAGCTGACCGATTGCACACAACGCTGATCGGTTGCGGGCTGCTGCCCCCGGCAACCCTGCAAGGCAGCGATGCTTGCCGCTCAATGGAAGTGGGCCTACGCTTCCGTTTAGAATTTCGCTAGTATGCGTCGCGGCCTCCAATGCGGGGCCGGCAAAATCAAGAACGAGCCGGGCATGTTGCACCGGCCACGGGAGGAGCCTGAATGAAAACCCTGGCATTTGCGGGTGCGCTGACCAGTGCACTGCTGTTATCGAGCGCGCTTACGCCCGCTCGCGCGGGCGACATGACTCACGAACGTGCCTTGAACGTCAGCAAGGAGCCGCACAATTGGCTCCTGCACCACGGCAACTACGAGGGCTGGCGGTTCTCCCAACTCAAGCAGATCGATCTCAACAACATCAAGAACATGAAGGTCGCGTTCACCGTCGCTCTCGGCGGCTACCAGAGCGGCGGCCGCTATCCGCACGGCAATCTGCAGGCGCACTCCGATCGTCGAAGACGGCATGATGTACGTCACCGACGGCTGGGGCTCGGTCTACGCGATCGACGTCACCAGCGGCAAGAAGGCGCAGTCAAGTGGAAGTTCGACCCGGCCACCGACCGCGCCTGGGCCGGTGACGTCGCCTGCTGCGGCGTCAACAACCGCGGCGTGGCGCTGTGGAAGGACAAGATCATCTCGATCTCGCTCGATGGCCGCCTGTTCTCGCTCAACAAGGCGACCGGCGAGATGATCTGGGAGCGCAAGGTGGCGGACCCGGCGGTGGCCGAGACCCTCACGCTCGCTCCGCTGGTGGTTCGCGATATCGGCATCGTGGGCGTCGCGGGCGGCGAGTTCGGCGTGCGCGGCTGGATCGACGGCACCGATCTCAACACCGGCAAGCAGCTCTGGCGCACCTACACCATTCCGGGTCCGGGCGAGCTCGGCGGCGACAGCTGGAAGGACGGCAAGGAGCGCTACAAGCACGGCGGCGGCTCGGTCTGGGAAACCGCCACCTACGATGCCGAATCCGACACCTTCTATCAGGGCATCGGCAATGCCGGCCCCGACTGGGATCCGGAATACCGGCCCGGCGACAACAAGTGGGCGGCGGGCGTGCTCGCGCTCAGCCCGAGCGACGGCAAGATCAAGTGGGGCTATCAGTACACCCCGAACGATCCGTACGACTTCGACGAGATCTCGGAGCATCCGATCATCAACGCGAAGGTCAACGGGCAGGACCGCAAGATGGTCGTGCACGCGGCGCGCAACGGCTTCTACTACGCGCTCGACCGGGTCAACGGCTCGTTCATCCTCGGCAAGCAGTACGTCGACCAGTTGAACTGGACGACCGGCCTCGATCCGAAGACCGGCCTGCCGCTCAACTACAATCCCAATACCGACGTGCAGGAGTACTCGCCGAAGAGCCACGGCTCGCGCGCCAATCCGAAGGCGAACGAACGGCTCTGCCCGTCACACTACGGCGGCAAGAACTGGCAGCCCACCGCCTACAATCCCGAGCTCAATCTGCTCTACATCCCGTCGATCGAAGGCTGCAACACGGTCGAAACGGTCGAGCAGAAGGACTTCGTCGATCAGGGCGGCACCTTGAAGCCGCGCGAGCGCTTCACCGGCGGCGGCGGCCGTACGACCGAGCGTCTCTACGGCAGCCTGAAGGCGGTCGATCCATCGACCGGCGAGACCAAGGCGCGGCTGAAGCTCGAATATCCGAACTACAGCGGCGCGCTCGCGACGGCCGGCAATCTGATCTTCCTGGGCAGCTACGACGGCACGTTCTCGGCGCACGATGCCAAGACCATGCAGGAGGTGTGGAGCTTCAATGTCGGCAGCGGCATCAACGCTCCGGCCGTCACCTATGCGGTGAACGGCAAGCAGTACGTCGCGGTTCTGGTCGGTTCGCGCCAGCCGCCGAACCTCTGGGCGTATGCGCCGGAGCTCAAGAACACCTCGACGGCCTCGATGTTGTACGTGTTCGAGGCGCAGTAAAGAAGCAAAGGCGAGGCCGGCACCAACCTGTGCCGGCCTCCGAACCAATACGGCATCGGCGGGTCATCCCGGCGATGCCGATCGGGGCGGCTACCAAGAAAATCGAAAAGCAGGACATGATCATCGACAGTCTTCGTCGCGTTTGCGCTCCCGCCCTGTCGGCGCTCGCCGTTTCCCTGGTCCTGATCGCGCTCACCACGCCCTCGCGTGGCCAGACGCCGTCCCCGGACGACTGCGTCAGATCGAGATGGGCAAGGAAATCTTCAAGTACAAGGCGAACTGCCAGTCCTGCCACAAGTGGGACGGTGCGGGTGACCAGGGCTACGGCGGCATTGCGCTGTCGATCAGAAAGACCGCGCTCAATCCCGAACAGGTGACGGAGATCATCAAGTGCGGCCGGCCGATGACCGGGATGCCGTACTTCGACCAGTTCGCCTACACCGACAAGCGCTGCTACGACTACACCCGCGAGGACCTCGGCAAGAACATGCCGCAGATGGGCGAGCCGCTGCAGGCGCGCGAGGTCGGCGCGGTGGTCAAATATCTGTTCGCCAAGGTCGTCGGGCGCGACGCGACGACCTACGAGGAATGCGTCGACTTCTGGGGCACGGACACGCGCCAGTGCGAACCTTACAAGAAGTGACCGCAGCGACGATCCTCGGTCACGCCCGCGCCCTCCTCCGGGCGTTCGCTCTTAGTCCTCGCTCGCGAGTGCGCCCGCGCTGGCGCAGCGCGCCGATCCCGGCGAAGTCCGGGGCTCAAGCTCGGCCTGCAGGCGAAGTCGATGACGCTCGACGGCTTCGGCGATTTGGCCTGCGGCAGCAATGGCGGACCGCCGCGGCAGCGCATCGACGAATGGACCGACTTTGCCAAATGCCGGCCGGAGGCGTCGGGCCTGCACGAGGTCTCCGCCCGCTTCGACGACGAGGCCGAATATATCAGCAAGGCGGTCGACGACCCGCGCCTGGCGCGGGGCAAGATCGGCACCAGGGTCGCCGGTCATCCCGTCGTGCTGTCGGTGCTGTTCGACGGCACCGGCGTCGTGCGTCAGATCCGCTTCGTCACCGATCCGCGTGCGGCGCCGTTCGAGCGGCGCATGGCCCACATCCTGCGCCGCGCGATCCTGGAGCGCTACGGACCCGACGGCTGGGACTGCAAGGACCTGCCGCCGGCGGAGGGCGAGTCGCCGGTCGGCGGATTTTTCCTCAAGCAGCAATGCGTCAAGCTCGAGCCGGAGCGCCGCCTGTTCATCGAGGCGCGCATGCTCCGCAAGACCGGGCAAGGCGACACCGACCCCGCGACCGGCGAATACCGCCCGGGCCAGTTCGACAGTTCGACCCGTTTCGAGATCACCGACGTCGGCTATCGCAAGCCGTAGCGCCCGCCGGCTACTCGTTCCGTCGGCCGTTCGGCATGATCGCCGCCTCGAATTTGGCGCCTTCGGTCTTGGCGTCGGTGAGGATGGCGCTGTTGAGGTTCGCGCCCTCGAAGTTTGCGCCGCGCAGGTCGGCCGAGTTCAGATTGGCGCCGTAAAGATCGGCGCCCGCAAGGTTGGCGCCGCGCAAATCCGCGCCGGTCAGATCCGCCTCGGGCAAATCGGCCATGGTGAAGTCGACGCCGCGCAAATCCATTCCGCGCATATTCTGGCCATCGAGCTTGACTTGGCGCATGTCGGCGCCGGCGAAATTGGCGCCGGCGAGCCGTGCCCCGCGCAGGTCGGCGTCGACCAGCTTCGCACCCGCGAAATTCGCCTGATTGAGGCGCGCCCGGCCGAGCTTCGCATGATCGAGCGTCGCGCCCGAGAGATTGCCGCCCGACAGGTCGGCCTCGAACAGCAGCACGCCGGTCATCGTCGCACCGGAGAAGTCCGCCCACTTCGCGTCGACGAGATTGAGGTTGCTCTGCTTGAGCACGGCGCGGGTTAGCTGCGCCCGCACCAGCGAGGCGCGAAACAGCGATGCCTCGCTGAGATCGGCCCCTTTCAGGTTGGCCCGGTCGAGCTTGGCACGCTTGAAGTCACCGCTCCTTGAGGTCCCTGCCCTCGAGGTCGCATTCGATGCAGGTCCTGGTCGTGCCGGAGAGAAAGGCTTCGACATCGGCCGCCCAGGCGGCCGTCACCGCCAGCGCACCGATTGCCACACCGACAGCAAAGACAGATCCGATCCTCGCGGGCATGCCCTACCTTGGCTTTGGCCCAAGCATAGCGCGATGTGACAGCCATAATCCATAAACCGGACAGAATTCTCGAAAGGATACCTAGCGCGACCGGGGCCGGACGGGCAAACTCTTGAGCCTGCCTTCGGGGAACGAGAACAGCCCACCGGTCAAGCCTGGACGCTTGCCGAGAACGGGAGTGCCCCAGGGCGGCGGGAGGAGCAGATGGCAGCCGTCGGCATCCGCGATGTCACGAAGGCGTTTGGCGCCGTGCAGATCATCCACGGCGTCAACGTGATGGTCGGCGACGGCGAATTCGTCGTGCTGGTCGGCCCGTCGGGCTGCGGCAAGTCCACCCTGCTGCGGATGATCGCCGGGCTCGAGAACATCACATCGGGCGAGATCCGCATCGGCGAGCGCGTCGTCAACCACATGCCGCCGAAAGAGCGCGACGTCGCGATGGTGTTCCAGAACTACGCGCTCTATCCGCACATGACGGTCGCCGACAATATGGGCTTTTCGCTCAAGCTGCGCGGCGCGCCGAAAACCGAAATCGAGACCAGGATCAATCGCGCCGCCGACATCTTGGGCCTTGCTCCCCTGCTCGACCGGTTCCCGCGGCAGCTGTCCGGCGGGCAGCGCCAGCGCGTCGCCATGGGCCGCGCCATCGTCCGCGATCCGCAGGTGTTCCTGTTCGATGAGCCGCTGTCGAATCTCGACGCCAAGCTGCGCGTCGCGATGCGGACCGAGATCAAGGAACTGCATCAGCGGCTGACGACGACCACCATCTACGTCACCCACGATCAGATCGAGGCCATGACCATGGCGGACCGGATCGTGGTCATGCATGACGGCCTGGTCGAGCAGATCGGGCCGCCGCTCGATCTCTACGACCGGCCGCAGAACCTGTTCGTCGCGGGCTTCATCGGCTCGCCGGCGATGAATTTTCTCAAGGGAGCGATCCGCGCTAACGGCCGGCTGGAGTTCGAATGCTCAAACGGCGTCCGCCTGCCGCTGGCCGGAGCGCCGGCCGGCAGCGACGGACGCCAGGCCGTCTACGGCATCCGGCCGGAGCATTTCGTCATCGCCGACGACGGCGCCGAGGCCGAGGTCCAGGTGATCGAGCCGACCGGTTCCGAATTGCAGGTCGCGGCCAAGATCGGCGGCGACGACGTCACCGCGGTGTTTCGCGAACGCCATCACTTCAAGCCGGGCGACAAGATCCGGCTCAAACCCGACCCCAGGCTCGTGCATCTGTTTGACGAGCCGACGGGCCAACGATTGAACGCATAAATCAGAACGGAGGAAGCGACCATGACGATGTTTAATCGCCGCACCCTGGTGAGGGGCAGCACTGCCGTAGCCGCGGCCGGCGCGCTGACCGGCCCGGCCCTGCTCGATTGGGCGAAGGCCTGGGCACAGACAGCGCCGTGGAAGCCCGAGCCCGGCGCGCAGCTCTCGATGCTGCGCTGGAAATATTTCGTTCAGGCGGAGGACGACGCCTTCGTCGCGCTGATCGACGCCTTCACCAAGGCGACCGGCGTCAAGGTCAACATCGCGCGCGAGTCGTTCGAAGACGTGCAGCCGAAGGCGGCGGTCGCGGCCAACACCGGCACCGGGCCCGACCTGTTCTGGGGCCTCTACTCGCTGCCGCATCTCTTCCCGCAGAAATGCGTCGATGTCACCGACGTCGCCGACTATCTCGGCAAGAAGTACGGCGGCTGGGTGCCCTCGGCCGAGGCCTATGGCAAGGGAACGGGCAGCAAGTGGATCGATATCCCGGTCTGCTACACCGGCAGCCTGATGAACTACCGCATCTCGTCGATGAAGAAGGCCGGTTTCCAGAAGTTCCCGCAGACCACCGCCGAACTCCTGGAATACGCCAAGGCGATGAAGCGCAACAACACGCCGGGCGGCATGGCGTTCGGCCACGCGTCCGGCGACGGCAACACCTGGATCCACTGGTGCCTGTGGGCGCACGGCGGCAACGTCGTCGACAAGAACGACAAGGTCGTCATCAATACGCCGGAGACCGTGGCGGCGCTCAACTATGCCAAGGCGCTCTATGCGGAAATGATCCCGGGCACCGCTTCATGGAATGACGCCTCGAACAACAAGGCGTTTCTGGCCGGCGAGATTCACTGGACCAACAACGGCATCTCGATCTACGTCGCCGCCAGCAAGGATCCGACCAAGAAGGACATCGCCGAGGATGTCGACCACACCTACTTCCCGATCGGGCCCATCGGCAAGCCGACCGAGCTGCACCTGGCGTTCCCGCTGATGGCGATGAACCACACGAAGTATCCGAATGCCTGCAAGGCGCTGATGGCATTCATGCTGGAGGCCGACCAGTTCAACAAATGGATGGCGGCAGCGGAGGGCTATCTCAGCCACTGCCTCAACGCCTATGACGCCAATCCCGTTTGGACCGCCGATCCCAAGCGCACGCCCTACCGGGACGTCGCCAAGCGCTCGCTGACGGCGGGCGGACTCGGTTCGGTCGGCGAAAAGGCGGCCGCCGCCATCGGCGACTTCATCGTCCTCGACATGTTCGCGAGCTACGTGACGGGACGAGAGGAAGCGCCGCAGGCGATCAGGATCGCCGAACGGCAATTGCAGCGCATCTACCGCTGACTTCGGCACGGACGTCGTGGCCGGGCTTCTCCCGGCCATGACGCCCGGAGATCGGACGCCACAATGACCGCCGTCGCGCAGACGACCGTTCCGAGGCAAGTGCCGCGCGCGAGCACCGCGTGGGAGCGGCTGAAGGTGAACCGGGGCTGGCTGAGCTTCTGGTTCATGCTGCCGGCGGCGGCATTCCTGATCCTGTTCCTGGCCTATCCGCTCGGCCTCGGCGTCTGGCTGTCGCTCACCGACGCCCGCATCGGCCGTGTCGGCCAGTTCGTCGGCCTCGAAAACTACGAGTGGCTGTGGGACGACACCACCTTCTGGCTGTCGGTGTTCAACACGCTGCTCTATACCGGCGTCGCCAGCGTGGTGAAATTCGCGGTCGGGCTTTATCTCGCGATCCTGCTGAACGAGAATCTGCCGTTCAAGGCGATGCTGCGGGCGGTGGTGCTGATCCCGTTCATCGTTCCAACCGTGCTGTCGGCGATCGCGTTCTGGTGGCTCTACGATTCGCAATTCTCGATCATCTCGTGGTCGTTGCGGCAGTTGGGCCTGATCTCATCCAATATCGACTTCCTCGGCGATGTCTGGAACGCGCGCTGGTCGGTGATCTTCGCCAATATCTGGCGCGGCGTGCCGTTTGTCGCCATCACGCTGCTCGCCGGATTGCAGACCGTGTCGCCGTCGCTGTACGAGGCCGCCACCATCGACGGCGCGACCCGCTGGCAGATGTTCCGTTACGTCACCTATCCGCTGCTCACGCCGATCATCGCCGTGGTGATGACGTTTTCGGTGTTGTTCACCTTCACCGATTTCCAGTTGATCTGGGTGCTGACGCGCGGCGGGCCGGTCAACGCCACCCAGCTGATGGCCACCCTCTCCTACCAGCGCGCCATCATCGGCGGGCAGCTCGGCGAAGGCGCCGCGATCTCGACCGCGATGATCCCGTTCCTGCTCGCCGCGATCCTGATCTCGTGGTTCGGATTGCAGCGGCGCAAATGGCAGCAGGGCGAGAGCAATGACTGACGCGCTCGCCCCCAAGCTCGCCGACCCCAAGCGCGTGCTGGCCGCCGCCGGGCGTCCCGATCACTCGGAGGGCATGAGCTACCTGCAGACGCTGCCGCGCCGCCTCGTGACGCTCTATCTGCCGCTGTCGGTGATCCTGATCGTGCTGCTGTTTCCGTTCTACTGGATGGCGTTGACCGCCATCAAGCCGGACGACCAATTGCTCGATCTCAATCGTTACAATCCGTTCTGGACCTGGACGCCGACCTTCAAGCACATCTACAAGCTGCTGTTCGAAACCCACTATCCGCTGTGGCTGTGGAACACGATGATGGTCGCCGTCTGCGCGACCATCCTGTCGATCGTCGCCAGCGTGCTGGCCGCCTACGCCATCGTGCGGCTGCGCTATCGGGGCGCCCAGTGGGTCGGCGGCGCCATCTTCCTCGCCTACCTGGTGCCGCCGTCGATCCTGTTCATCCCGCTCGCCACCGTCGTCTTTCAGTACGGCCTGTTCGACACGCCGTTTGCGCTGATCCTCACCTACCCGACCATCCTGATTCCGTTTTCGACCTGGCTGCTGATGGGCTACTTCAAGACCATCCCGTTCGAGCTCGAAGAGTGCGCGCTGATCGACGGCGCCAGCCGCTGGCAGATCCTCACCAAGATCGTGCTGCCGCTGGCGATTCCAGGGCTGATCTCGGCCTTCATCTTCTGCTTCACCTTGTGCTGGAACGAATTCATCTACGCGCTGACCTTCATCTCGTCGACGCAGCGCAAGACCGTTCCGGTCGCGATCGTGAACGAGTTCGTCGATGGCGACATTTATCGCTGGGGCTCGCTGATGGCGGGCGCGCTGGTCGGCTCGCTGCCGCTGGTTTTCCTGTATGCGTTTTTTGTCGAGCACTATGTCTCGGCGATGACCGGCGCCGTGAAGGAATAGGCCTCGCGGGCACGCGCGCTCGGTCTGCCGCCGGCGGCGCAACCTGACCGAGCAGCGCCATTGTCATCCTGAATTTCACGCCCGACCCTCCCGCCGCAAGCATGTCAGAGAACAAACAGGGTGTTTTGGCGGCCCGCGCCACGCGGACGGTCCGCGATGGCGACGGTCTTGTACGATAATCCGATGACGGCG
The DNA here is from genome assembly GCA_963749815.1 of uncultured Alphaproteobacteria bacterium. GTDB lineage: Bacteria > Pseudomonadota > Alphaproteobacteria > Rhizobiales > Xanthobacteraceae > VAZQ01. The sequence continues at coordinate 307,984 of CAVVON010000009.1, forward strand.
AGAATGTCCGCACCGCGACCAACCTCACCAGAACAATCGAAGGGAACCGTGCATGCGTGTCGTTGCGCTTGAGGAACATTTCACGGTCCCGGCCCTGGTCCGCCGCATCGATCCGGACATCATCAGCCGCCGTGGCTACCGGCCGAGAAAGGCGCCGGTGAACCGTGCGAATCCGCTCGAGCTCCTGCCCGAGATCGGCGAGCAGCGTCTCAAGACCATGGACGAGGCCGGCATCACGGTGCAGGTGCTGTCGAACAACGGCCCCGGCCCCGATCTCGTGGCGGGCGCGGACGGCATCGCCATCGCCCGCGAGATGAACGATCACCTGGCGGCGGCCTGCGCGCGCCACCCCGACCGGTTTGCCGGCTTCGCCGTGTTGCCGATGCAGAACTCCCGACGCTTGCGCTGCCGAACTGGTGCGCACCGTCAAGGAGCTGGGCTTCGTCGGCGCGCTGACGAATGGCACGACCGAGGGCCGCTTCCTCGATCATCCGAGTTACGATGGTCTGCTCGCGGCCGCCGTGGAGCTCGACGTCCCGATCTACATTCATCCGCACCTGCCGCCCGAGCCGGTGCGGCAGGCCTACTACTCCGATCTGCCGCCCGGCGCGAGCCGCGTGCTCGAAAGCGCCGCCTGGGGCTGGCATTCGGAGACGGCGATCCAGGTGCTCCGCCTGGTGATGAGGGGAACCCTGGACAAGCACCCCAAGCTCAAGCTGATCATCGGCCACATGGGCGAAATGCTGCCGGTGATGCTCACCCGCATCGACGAGGTTTCCGCGCTCGACTCCGACCACCTGACGCGGTCGATCAGCCGGACCATTCTCGACCAGGTCTGGATCACCACCAGCGGCGTGTTCAGCGAACCGCCGTTGCTCGCGGCGCTGCTGACATTCGGCATCGACCGCATCATGTTCTCGGTCGACTACCCCTATTCGTCCAACGCCAAGGGCCGCGCCTTCCTGGACCGGGTCGCGCTTGCCCCCGCCGACATGGCAAAGCTCTGCCACCAGACCGCCGACATCGCTGCTGAAATTGAAGGCATGACCGCAGCCAGCCGCAGGTAACAAGCCAATGAAGCGGGTAGAGGGAAGGCCATCACGATGAGTCTCATCATCCGCAATGCCCGCGTCCGCGGGCAACGTCAGCCCGTCGATATCGCGATCGAGGGCAAGCGTATCTCGGCGGTGGGCGCCGGTTTGCCTGCCAAAGCGGCGAGGGAAATCGACGCTTCCGGCAACCTCGTCCTGCCCGGACTATTCAACCTGCATTTCCACGCCGACAAATGCCTGCTCGGCGAAATCATGCGCCCAAACCAATCGGGCACCCTGCCCGAGGCGATCGAGATCACCAACGACTTCAAGCGCAATTACGATCCTGCCGAGGTCGCGGCGCGCGCCGTGCGCGCGATCGAAGTCGGCGTCATGAACGGCACGACGTTCTTCCGTCTGTTCGCCGATGTCGGAACCATCGGCGGCCTGCGCGCGGCGCGCGGCCTGCTGCTGGCGCGCGAAAAGATGCAGCGCTACTGCCGCATCCAAGTCGTGGCGTTTCCGCAGGAGGGTATTGCCCGCGACCCCGGCGCCGCCGAGCTTCTGGAAGAGGCCGTCAAGGAAGGCTGCGAAATCGTCGGCGGGCTGCCGTGGTATGAATACACTGACGAAGATGCCCGCCGGCACATCGACATCTGCTTCGCCATCGCCCAGCGGCACGATCTCGACATCCACATGCTGGTGGACGACACCGACGACGCCAATTCGCGCAGCCTCGAATATCTCGCGCTCAAGACCATGCGCGAAGGCTACCAGGGCCGCGTCGCCGCCAGCCATTGCGGGGCGATGGCGGGTTACAACGACGTCTATGCGGCCAAGATCGTCGACATGGTCGCCACCGCCGGCGTCACCATCTCGGTCAACGCGCATATCAATCTGGTGTGCTCGGCGCGCATCGACCGCGAGCCGAAACGCCGCGGCATCGCGCGCGTCAAGGAGCTGCTGGCCCGCGGCGCCAATGTCGTCACCGCGCAGGACGACGTCAACGATCCCTATTATCCATTCGGGAAGCCAGACCCGCTCGAATGCGCGTCGATGATCGCACATGTGGCGCAGCTGACCTTGCCGCACGAGCTCGAGCAGGTCGCCGACATGATCACGGTCAACAGCGCCAAGGCCGCGCGCGTGACCGACTACGGCATCGCCGCCGGCTGCCGAGCCGACCTTGTCGTCGTCGATGCGCCGTCGGTGCACGAGGCGCTTCGCCAACAGCCGGTGCGCCGGCACGTGTTCAAGGACGGCCGCGAGGTCGCACGCTCGACGCTGACGCGGGAATTGCTGTCTTAAGGCGGCGAGCGTGCCCGATCGCAATGGCCACCAGAGCAAGGATCAAGGAGCAGAGCCATGACAGGCACCACGGATCGCTCGGGACGGCTCGATCTGCTCGTGCGCAACGGCACGCTGGTCATTCCGGGCGTCGGACAGATCAAGGCCGACGTGGGAATGGCGGGCGGCAAGATCGTCGCGCTTGGCGAACATCTGACACAGCCCGCCGACGAGACCTACGACGCCACCGGGCGGACGGTGCTGCCCGGCATCTTCGATCCGCACACCCATATCGGCAACGAGCAATCGTACGAAAGCGAAGCCGAAACCGAAACGCGGGCCGCGCTTCTCGGCGGTGTCACGACGATCGGGATTTTTTTGCGCAGCCTGGAAGAACTCCTACTACGACCATCTGCCGGGGTTCCAGAAGGCGATGGACGAGCGCAGCTACGTCGACTCCGTCTTCCACCCGCAGATCTTCACCGAGCAGCAGATCGAGGAAATCCCCGGCTATGCCGAAAAATTCGGCATCCGGTCGTTCAAGTTCTACATGTCCGGGATGCCGGGCATCGTCAAATCGGTGACCGACGACGTCCTGCTCAAGGGCTTCAAGGCGGTGGCGTCGCTCGGACCGGACGCGGTCGTGTGCGTGCATTGCGAGACCGGCGCGCTCATCGACCGCGCCCGCCAGGACCTCGTCGCCCGCAAACCGCAAGGAACGCTGGCCGACTGGGAGGATGCGCACCCGGCCGTGGCCGAGGCGCTGGCGATCCAGACCGCGGTCTATCTGGCCAAGCTCGCGGGCGCGCATCTCTACGTGGTGCATCTCTCCAGTCATCAAGGGCTGGAGGTGGTGCGGGCCGCCAGGCGCGCCGGCGCGCGCTTCACCGTCGAGACCACGACGCCCTATCTCGGCATCAACAGCCACGATCCGAACGGCTTCCTGGTCAAGATGGTGCCGCCGGTCCGCACGCCGGAGCACCAGACCGCATTGTGGGAAGGTTTCCTGGAGGGCTCGATCAATACCGTCGGCACCGACAACACCTCGCGCGTCCGCGCGACCAAGCGGCCGGAGGCGGGCCTGCACGGCGCGCGGCCCGGCCTCCCGGCGCTCGGAACGCACCTGCCGGCGCTGCTTCATTACGGCAGATTGCGCGGCATCCCGCTCGATGTCCTGGTCGAGCGCGCGACCCGAAGCCCGGCGCGCGTCTACGGCATCTATCCGCAGAAGGGCACCATCGCGGTCGGATCCGACGCCGACCTGGTGGTCGTCGATCTCGAGCTTGAGCGCGTCGTGCGCGCCGAAGATCTGCTGGGAATGTCGGATTTCTCGCCGTTCGAAGGCAAGAAATTGCGCGGCTGGCCGGTCGCGACCATCAAGGGCGGCAAGATCGTCGCGCGTGACGGCAAGATCGTCGCCAAGGCGAATGGCCGCTACCTGCACCGCAAGCCCGCGCCCGGCCAGCACTTCGAATGGTTCGGCCGCTCCGCCTAGCCCCCGCTCGTCGGTGTACCAGGACCGCCTTTCCGGCTCGTGATCTTGCTACCGAAGACGGCCTCGATCCTGCCGCCACCCCGCGGAGCGTGCCGCTCAGCGAACCTGGAAGATCAGCTTGCCCCTGAAGTGGCGCGACTCGCTCAGCCGGTGGGCGTCGGCCGCTTCGGACAGGCGATAGAGCTTGATCTCGGGCAGGCGGACAGCGCCCGCCTGGTAGAGTTCGACGATCCGTTCAAGATGCCGGCGCGCGCGTCCGACGGGAGGCCGCAGCGCCGTGACGTCGGCGCGTTGCGGCTTCGGCGCCTGCGCGCCGGAAGCGATGAAGGCCGCGCGGCCGCCCGGCTTGAGCACCGCGAAGGATTTCTGCGCGACGTCGCCGCCGACCGTGTCGAACACCGCGTCGCAATTGGCGACGGCTTGCGTGAAATCGCGCGCGTTGTAGTCGATGACCTCATCGGCGCCAAGGCTTTTGACATAGTCATGGTTCGCCGCACTCGCGGTTGTCACCACATGGGCGCCGATATGCTTGGCAAGCTGGATGGCAAACCCGGCGACACCCCCCGCCCCGCCCTGGATCAGGATCGTCTCGCCGCGCTGCAGCTTCAGCGTATCCTCGATCGCACTCAAGGCGGTGAGGCCCGTGAGCGCCAGCGCGGCCGCCTCGACGTGCGATAAGGCGCTCGGCTTCTTGGCGACGATTGCCGCCTTGACGGCGATCTTCTCCGCGTAGGTGCCCTCCTGGCCGGCTTCGCAAACACAGAACACGGCATCGCCCACCGCAATATCGCTGACGCCATCGCCCACCGCGCTGACCACGCCGGAAAAATCGCGCCCCGGAATCAGCGGAAACTTCGTGTGCCTGTATTCGCCGAGACGCACCTTCCAGTCCGCGGCGTTGACACTCGCGGCGACGATGTCGACGACCACTTCGCCCGGACCGGCAACCGGATCGGGCAATTCGCCATATTGGAAGACGTCCGGCCCGCCGAACCGTTCAATGAAAGCTGCTTTCATTCGCTTTTTCCTCCTAGCCCGGACCGGATGCTCGACCTATTTCGAGTTCGTTCTCGCCCGGCTGCACCATCCGGGCTTGTCTCCGGCTTCTCAATATCAATAATGTCCGCACCTGCAAGAGCCTTGTGATCGACTTCGCGCCACTCGCTACAATAGATCATGCGCCTGGGGCCGCGACATACCACAGAAGCGATGAGCGCCATTTTGGGGCTCGACGCCGCCGACCGGATGCGGTGGTGGATCAGCTCGATCTGGGTCGCAGTCCTGCTCGGCAGTCTCTATATGCTGGCGGCGAAGCTCAGTCTTTCGCTGCTCACGCCGGACGGCGTGGCAGTCTTCTGGCCGGCCGCCGGTATCGCGGCCGGCGCCCTGATCGTTCTCGGGCCGAGCGCACGATTGGCCGTTGTGGTCGGGACGATGGCCGCAACGATCCTGGCCAATATGCTGGGCGACCGCAATTTTTGGAGCTCCATCGTCTTCGCCCTCTGCAACGCAGGAGAGGCCGTTCTGACGGCAGCTCTGGTCGAGCACTACTTCGGCTCCGGTTTCAGTCTCAACCGGCTGCGGAATGTGCTGGGACTGATAGCCTCGGCGATCGTCGCAACCGCCATCTCCGGGGTCGGCGGCACCCTTGGGTTCGTCTACTTCCACGGCGGGACGACGTCGCCTTTCGTCACCTGGCAGAACTGGTTTGCCTCCGATGCCCTCGGCATCATCACGGTTGCACCGCTCATCATTGGGCTCGCGACCTCATCACGCGAGCCGTCGGCGCAGAGCGAGCCCCTCGAAGGCTCTTTGGCCCTGACGGCGCTGCTTGTCATGAGCGTCGTCGTCATTGTACTTCCGCCGGCGCCGTGGAAGACGGTGGTGCCGATCGCGCTGCTTTTCCCGCTACTCCTGTGGATTGCGGCGCGCTGCCGGCCGGTCTTCGCCGCGGCGGCGGCCTTCATCATCACCATCGCAATCGTCTGGACCACGACGGTCGGGGTCGGTTACTTCGGCGATCCCGGGCTCGCGATGGCTGATCGCGTGCTGACCGCGCAAGCCAGCATCCTGGCGATCGCCCTGTGCGCCTACGTCCTTGCTGCACTGTTCGCCGAGCGCCGCCGAAGCGAGGCCGCCCTCACCGAAAGTGAGGCCAGCCTGCAAGAGGCGCTGACCGCGGGAGCCGTCACGGCGTTCGTCTGGGATGTCGGCGCCGGGTCGTCGCAGCGCAGCTCGAACGCGGCGCAGATCTTGGGGTTCGACCCGCAACACGTTTTTTCCGTGGATGACTTCCTGACGCGGGTCCACGCCGACGACCGCGAGCGCTTCAAGGCACTGGTGCGCGGCATCAGCCGCGACAATCCCGCCTATGACGTCAGCTTCCGCTTCGAGCGCCCGGACGGAAGGGCGATCTGGCTCGAAGAGATCGCCAAGGCCGAGTTCGACCCGGAGGGGCGTCCGCTGCGCATCAAAGGCCTCACGCTCGACGTGACCGAACGAAAGCGGGCCGAAGAGCAGCAAAGCCAGCTGATCGCCGAACTCGACCATCGCGTCAAGAATTTGCTGGCTCGGGTCTCTGTCGTCGCCATGCACACGCGTCAAGGCAGCAGCTCACTCGACGATTACATTCGCGCGCTCGACCGGCGCATTCAATCCATGGCCGATACGCATTCGCTGCTCAGTCGCAATCGTTGGCGCAGCGTCGACCTGGCTGACCTGGTCCGCAATCAGCTTTCGCCTTATGGGTCCGATACGAACACGACAATAGAAGGCCCGAGCGTCGCGCTGATACCCGCGGTCGCCCAAACCTTGGCCATGGTGTTCCATGAACTGGCCGACGAACGCCGCGAAATACGGCGCGCTATCGACCCCCCACGGGCGGGTTGAAATCAACTGGCGCCGCGTGCTTCGTGACGATGCGGCAAACCTGACGATCTCGTGGCGCGAGATTCTTGCGGCCCGGCCGTTCCGGCTTCACCCGAATACGGATACGGCGTCAGCCTCATTCGCGATCTGATTCCGAAGGAGCTCGGCGGTTCGGTCGATCTTGTCTTCGCGCCCGAAGGAGTGCGCTGCGAGTTTGGGATTTAACTCGAACCTGCGCGCAGCAGTCATGAAGCCCAGTCCTATTTGGGATCGCCTCGGCTGCAGCCGATTGCCGAGCGGCCGCAATAGGCCCTGCGCCCGCCTGAGCTTAACAGTTTATCGCAACGGCAGCGTCAATAACAATTCGCTCAACCCAGTCCAAAGAATTTGCACTCCGATGCAGAACAAGATGAATGCCGACAGCCGTACCGCGATATCCGTGCCAGCCCGGCCGAGCAGTTTCTCGATCCGATCCGCATAGGAAAAACAAATGTAGATGGCCGCCGAGATCGTAACGCACGCCAGCAGGATTATCAGTACGTTGCTCAGCTCATCTGCGGTGTTAGCCTGCCGCGATCGGCCGAAGCCCAGGCTGATCAGCACCGCGATCGTGCCTGGCCCGGTCGTGATCGGCAATGTCAAGGGATAGAATGCGATTCCGCGATAGTCGCCCTCTTCCACCTCCAAAGCGTCGCCGGTTTTCTTTTGGCTGCCTTCGTTGAGCAGTTTCCAACCCGCCGCCGCGACGATGATCCCCCCGGCCACGCGGATAATTGGAATCGAGATGCCATAGATGCTCAGCACAAAAGTGCCGAGCAGCAGCGATCCAGCCATCACGAAAAATGAGTTCAGCGCGACCCTTCGCGCAAGGACGCGACGGGTTTCCGCCGTAGCACGTTGCGTGAGACTCTAGGAATACAAGCGCCGACCCGGGTGGGTTGACGACTGGAAAGACCGCCGCAAGTACAAGCAAAAACGTTTCCACCTGTACCCCGCGGCAAGCGTCTGCGCGACTACCCTTGAATTATAGGGAGTTTTGGAACCAATTAAAGTCAGCCGAATGGCCGCTGTGATTGCGAGCCAATCCGGCAGTGCGCGCCCGCCCTTAGTCCTCAGATAGCCGACGCCCCGCCTCCAGGAACGGGGACTGTCCCGAGGCGGGGCTAGCCCGCGTCATTCAGTCGGGGGACGCTGGGGCGCCGGGTGCAGCCAGTGTGGCAAAGCTTTCATCGGTTGAAATTGCACCTTGGAGCATCCGCACTAAACCTCGGTATGGCGCAATCGCTTGCCGCTTCGCTGCCTTTCAGTCGTTGCCTCAGCGTTGCTGAGGAGATCATCTCAGGAATTGCTTCTTTAGTGTCCAGCGAACACAAGAACGCTGAATGGGAGAATTAAGGCCTGAAGCCGCAAGATTAAGGCGTGGACGAGGCCAAGCGCATCGACAACGTGCAGAGCGGTGCGTCTCATAGTGCCCGTATCTGGCGCCACAATGATGTCGTGGTTGTTCGAATAGGCATTGGCGATGCAACTACTGCCGGGCGTGATGCCGTCGAGCCCGCCAGCGTAGAGCGGTTCAAGGAACGCGAGCAGAGTCCCGGGCTTCGTAATCTGCTGCAGATCCATGAGTTGCTCGCCGCCGCGAAACTGGCCGGCAGCGATGTAATCCTGCACCTCGGTGACTACCATCGGATTTACCGTCCACGGCTTGGAGACGCACGTGACCTCAGCGATCATT
>CAVVON010000010.1:0-256135 GCA_963749815.1 uncultured Alphaproteobacteria bacterium
AGCGCTGCCGGATCGCGTATTCAAGGCGCGGGTCACGGCGATCGACGCCGCGTCCGATACCCGCCGCGACCGGCCGGCTGATCGTGCGCTCCGATCAGAATCCGGACGGAGCGCTCAAATCCGAAATGTTTGCGAGTTTCCGGATCGCGACCGGCGAAAACCAGCCGATGCAGGCCGTTCCGGTCGCCGCCGTCATCCGGGAGCGCGACGTCGCCAGCGTCTGGGTCGAGAAGGAGCAGATGCTGTTCGAGCGGCGCCTGGTTCGGATCGGCGTGGAACAGGAGGACCGCGTTCGAGAAATTCGCAACGGGCTCCGGTGGGAGCGGGTCGTGAGCACGGTGCGATCTTCGTCGACAACGAATGGAAGCAATGACCACGTGACGCGCCAGGGGCCGTCCATGCTGCGGAGCCTGATTGCATTCTGCCTGACCCGGCGTCCGCTGGTGCTGGTAGCGTTCGCGGCGTTCCTCGGCCTCGGTTATGTGGCTTTCCTGTCGCTCAACATCGAGGCCTATCCGGATCCGGCACCGCCGATCATCGAGGTGATCGCCCAGCGCGGCGGTCAATCGCCGGAGGAGATGGAGCGCTATGTCGCGATTCCAATCGAGATCGCGCTCGCCAGCACGCCCGGACTGCGCTTCATCCGATCGAACACGGTCTATGGGCTGAGCTTCATCCGTCTGCAGTTCGAATATGGTCGCGACTACTATTTCGTGCGTCAGCAGACCATCAACCGCCTGCGGGATGCCGCGTTGCCGCTGGCGTGCAGCCGGTGATTTCGCCTGCCGGCACCATCAGCGAGATCTTCCGTTACGAGCTGCGCGGGCCGCCCGTATCGACGTCACACAGCTCAAGACGCTGCAGGACTGGGTAGTCGAGCGCAAACTCCGCATCGTGCCGGGCGTCTCCGATGTGCTGGTGTTGGGCGGCAAGACCAAGGAGTTCCAAGCCGAAATCGACCTCAACCGCATGATGGCGTACGGATTGGCGTTGCCGCAGATCATCAGCGCCATTTCGACCGGCAATTCCAATGTCGGCGGCCGCACCATCGCGATCGGTGAGCAGTCGGTCAACGTGCGCGGCATCGGGGTGGTCGGTTCGCTCAAGGACATCGGCAACATCGTGCTCGCCCAGCAGGGCGGCGTGCCGGTGCTGCTTTCGGACGTGGCGAAAGTGCAGATCGGCTTCACGCCGCGGCTCGGGATGGCCGGCCGCGACGATACTACGGACATCGTCACCGGCATCGTGCTGATGCAGAAGTTCGAACGCACCTCCGAGGTGGTGCAGCGGGTGCGCGCCGCCGTGGCGCGCATTAATAGCGACGGCTCGCTGCCGCCCGGTGTGCACATCGATGCGTTCTACGACCGCGGCGATTTGATCGCGATCACGGTGCAGACCGTGCTGCACAACATGCTGTTCGGGATCGCGCTGATCTTTCTGATCCAATGGGTATTCTTGGGTGATCTGCGCTGCGCGCTGATCGTATCTGCGACGATACCGGTCGCGCTGTTCCTGGCGGTCATCATCACGGTTCTGCGCGGCGAATCCGCGAACCTGCTTTCGGTCGGCGCCATCGACCTGGGCATCATCGTGGATGCTACCGTCATCATGATGGAAAACATCTTTCGCCATCTCGCGCACGACGAGCCGGCGGAAACGGCCGTGCCTGAGGAATATCTGACCGACAAGCTGCGCCGCATCCTCACGGCCGCTGTGGAGGTCGACAAGGCGATCTTCTTCTCGGTGATCATCACGATCGCGGCCTTCCTGCCGCTGTTCACCATGCAGGGGGTGGAGGGTCAGATTTTCGGTCCGATGTCGCGGACTTACGCCTACGCCCTGATCGGAGCGGTGATCGCGACGTTCACCGTGACACCGGTGTTGTCGTCGATCCTGCTGCCCGCGAAGGTCAAGGACGTGGAGACCGCTATCGTGCGGACGATCCGCCGGGTCTACGAACGCGTCCTGCGTCTTGCTGTGCGCAATTACCGGATCTTTGCGCTGGCCGCGCTCGGATTCCTGTGCTTTGCCGCATTCATGGGAGCGCGGCTCGGCACCGAGTTCCTGCCCAAGCTCGAGGAAGGCAATCTGTGGATTCGCGCGGTGATGCCGCCGACCATCACGCTCGAGGCCGGCGTGAATACGGTTGCGAACATCCGCAACGTCATCAGGAGCTACGCTCCGGTGCAGACCGTGTTCTCCGAGCAGGGCCGCGGCGACGACGGTACCGATCCAGATGGTTCGTTCCTGGCGGAATTCTTTGTTCCGCTCAAGCCGTTCGACCAATGGCCGAAGGGCCTGACCAAGGAGGCGCTGGTCAAGCAGATGAGTGCGCGGCTCAACCGCGAGTTCATCGGTATCGATTTCAATTTTTCGCAATACATCCAGGACAACATCGAGGAGGCGGTGTCCGGGGTCAAAGGCGAGAACTCGATCAAGATTTTCGGAAGCGATCTCGCCGAATTGGAGCGACTGTCGAAGTCGTTGAAGATCGAGATCGGCGAGGTGCCGGGCGTCATCGATCCGGCGGCGTTCAATCTTCTCGGTCAGCCCAATCTGGTGATCCGCATCGATCGGGAAAAAGCGGCGCGCTACGGCTTCTCGGTCAGCGACATCAACGCGGTGGTGCAGGCGGCGATCGGCGGTCAGGAGGTCACCAAGGTTTACGAAGGCGAGATGAACTTCGCGCTGACCGTGCGGCTTGCACCAGAGTACCGCCGCAACGTCGACGCTATCCGGTCAATCCCGGTGGCGTTGCCCAACAGCGATCCGAAAGCGCCGACCGCCTACATCGCACTGAGCGATCTCGGCGAAGTCAAGCTCGAAACCGGGGCAGCTTATATCTACCGCGAGAACTCGCAGCGGTTCGTGCCGCTCAAATACAGCGTGCGCGAGCGCGATCTCGGTTCGACCGTGGCCGAGGCGCAGCAGCGTATCGGCGAGAAGGTGCCGATGCCGCCAGGCTATCGCATGGAATGGACCGGCGAGTTCGGCGCGCTGGTCGAAGCCAAGAAGCGCCTCGCGCTCATCGTGCCATTGAGCCTAATCCTGATCATCATGCTGCTCTACAGCCTGTTCAATTCAGTCCGCGACAGCATGCTGGCGCTCGCCGGCATCCCGTTCGCGGTGGCGGGCGGCATTCTCGGACTCTATGTTGCGGGTCTCAATGCAAGCGTCTCGGCGGCAGTCGGCTTCATCTCGCTGTTCGGCGTGTCGGCGATGGACGGTATCCTGCTCGTCTCCTACATCCGCCGCAACGTCGAGGAAGGCCTCGACAACGAGACTGCCATTATCAACGCCGCCGAGACGCGCATGCGGCAGATTTTCATGACCGGCTTCTCGGCCTGCATCGGCTTGGTCCCGGCCGCGCTCTCGACCGGAATCGGTTCGCAGGTGCAGCAGCCGCTCGCCTGCGTGATCGTGGGCGGCATGCTGCTGTCGCCGATCTGCAGCCTGCTGGTGATTCCGACGCTGGCGCGGCTGGTGCTGCCTGATCGGGCGAAGCCCGAGGCGCCGATAAGTGAGCCGGCCGCGGCTGTTCACTGACGAATTTGAGCAATATCAGGATGTCGTGCCTCGTCATTCCTGTCCGCAACCGGCGATTGCCACTGCGCCCCACAATTGGCGGCCCTGTTCGGCCGCGCCGCGTTGGCGTAACATCGCCTCACGCTCGAAACCGTCGAACGCTCATCAACCGGAGAACGGATCATGCGCAAAGCAGTCGTCCTTGCGGCGGCCGGTGCAGCGGCGCTCGCTACCGCCTATCCGCGCACAACCCTGAGCCAGAGCGACGTCGATCAGCAGCTCGGCAACGTCAATTTCGAGAGTTCCTGCGACGACACCGCGCAACGCCGCTTCAATCGCGCCATGCGCTACCAGCACTCCTATTGGTATGCCGCGGCGAAGGAGATCTTCGAGGAGGTCGCGAAGGCCGACCCGGCCTGCGGCATGGCCTACTGGGGCGTGGCGTTCTCGCTGCTGAACAATCCGCACGCCGCGATCCCGCAGCCCAATCTCGCGCCGGGCCTGGCGGCGATCCAGAAGGCCAAGCAGGTCGGCGCCAAGACCGAACGCGAGCGCGACTACATCGACGCGCTGGCGCTGATGTATGTCGACTACGACAAGCTCACGCATCGCCAGCGCATCCGCGCCTATCTCGGCGCGATGGAGAAGCTCGCGGCCAAGTATCCGAACGACGACGAGGCCCAGATCGCTTACGCGATCACGCTCAATACCTCGGCCGACCCGGCCGACAAGACTTACGCCCAGCAGCGCAAGGGCGCCGCGATCCTCGAGCCGATCTCAAAGCGCCTGCCGCAGCATCCGGGCGTCACGCACTATCTCATCCACCTTTACGACTATCCGGAAGCCGCGCTGCAAGGCCTCGACGCGGCGAACCGCTACGCCAAGATCGCGCCGGCCGCGCCGCACGCGCAGCACATGCCGTCCCACATCTACACCCGCGTCGGTTATTGGCGGGAATCGATCTCGTCCAATATCGCTTCGGTGAAGGCCGCACAGGCGGACAAGTCGATCGGCGACCAGCTGCACGGCCAGGACTACATGGTCTACGCCCACCTCCAGCTCGCGCAGGACAACGAGGCCCGCGAGGTCGTCGCAAACATGCTGGCCTCGAAGAACTACAACCCGAACATTCGCGGCTCAATCTTCGCGATCGCCGCGAGCCCGGCGCGCTACATGATGGAACGCGGCGACTGGAAGGGCGCGTCCTCGCTCGAGGTGCGGCCGACCACGGCGGCATTCGTCGACGCGATCAGCCACTTCGCGCGCGCGGTCGGCGCCGCACGTTCCGGCAATCCCGAAGCGGCCAAGGTCGATATCGAGAAGCTCACCCAACTGCGCGACAAGCTGCGCGAGGAGAAGGACGCTTACTGGGCCGAGCAGGTCGACATCCAGAGGCAGGTCGCGACCGCCTGGATGCTGCTCGCGCAGGGCAACCAGGACGAGGCGCTCAAGACCTTGAGCGCCGCGGCCGACGCCGAGGACAAGACCGAGAAGTCGCCGGTGACGCCGGGGCCGCTGGCGCCGGCCCGTGAACTCTATGGCGAGATGCTGCTCGAGCGCGGCATGGCCAAGGAAGCGCTGGCGGCGTTCGAGGCCAGCAAGGCGAAGGAGCCCAATCGCTTCCGCGGCTTCCTCGGCGCCGCCAAGGCCGCCGAGAAGCTCGGCGACAGGACAGCGGCGAAAGCGAACTACGAGAAACTGGTGGCGATGGTCGGCGACGGCAAGTCGGACCGGCCGGAGGTTGCCGCCGCCAGGCAATATCTGAGCAGCAACTAGGACCGGGCCTTCGGGTCGCGCCAGTCCCATGTGGAAGAAGACCGCGCTCGTCGCCGTGGTGGCCTTCGCGCTCGGCGGGGTGGTCGCCGCGGCGGCGCTCGGGTGGAGCCGGTTGGCACACTACGCAGGCAAGTCGACACAGCCGGTATGGACCGAGATCGCGTGGCCGTTCCCGATGGATCAGTGGGGCAAGGGCAAGGCCTATCGCTGCAGCGCCGCCGACTGCGGCACCGAGGTGAGCGTCTACATCCGCGCCAAGATCGGCTTCTGCAACTGCACGACCGGGGTGTCGGACGACGCCGAGCTCGATCGCATCGGCGACCTCGATCTGTTCGAACAGGCCGCGGCGCCGCTGGCGCCGGGCCGGGAGATCTCGGTCGCCTGGATGAAGGGCCGCAGCCGGATGTTTTCGATCGGGGGCGGGCGCGCGACCTCCGGGTTGTCGGTCGGCTTCAACGACCGCTGCGACGCCATCGTCGCCACCGCCGTCATCGGCCGTGACACGCCTGCGGCGATCGAGCCCGCGGTGATCGAGTTCCTCAACAGCCGCACCGTGATCCGCTGGGCCGAGGTGACGCTCGGGCTGTAGCGCTTCAGCACGAGCTGTCAGGTGTGTCGATTCCGGCCGCGTGATTCTAGAACGGGCGTTGTCCAGTCCAGGCGCTGTAGATCAGCCACGCGCCGACCGCGATCGAGACAAGCGAGAACACAAATTTGGCGACAAGCGGAGCCCGTTGCTCGCCGACGAGCCGCTTCCACATTGCTCCCTGAGAGGTGCTATCCAGTGCCCATTTTGAGAATCGCGGACTGAACAGATAGGCCAATCCTAAGCCGATGCAGATCACGCCGATGGATGCGGTAAACCAAAATTCCCAACCCATAGTCGCCCTCCTGAACTGTCATACCTCCGTAAAGGCTAAAACAATTTATTCGGACGAAATATGAGATTTCAAGCGCACGAGATACGCAGGAGACGATCGCGCGCGCTGAGAGGAATGTCAGGCGGGATTGGACGCATTCAGAGATTTGCGCGCTTGGGGCAATCTCTTTGACAACTTACGCTCGCGCCGTCAGCTCGCGCGCTGAACGCCTTGGCCGATTTCGGTCTTTGCCCGCAGGAATATCTTGCATCTTCCTTGTGCCAGACATGCTCGGTCGTGCAGAACGGGCAGAATTGGCGCGTGAACGGCCCGCGCGCATTGCCGAACTCCTTTGGGTCGACGTCCATCGCGATGAACATGTAATGACCGGTCAGCCGGCAGCGCGTAATGACCTGGGCCATCTGGATCTCCGTCGTCGTCCCGCCTGAAGCAAGGCGATTTCAACAACGTCGGGTGGGGGTGGAAGTTCCGCACGCAGACGGCCTAGCGGGGCAGGCGGGCGGTGCGCGTGCGATCGCCGCTCGCGATCTCGGTCACGAGCTTTTTCAGGATCGCCTCGCCGAAGGTCTCGAAATCCTTGGCCGCGACCACGAACGCGCCGGGTCCGCCGATCACGTGGTCCTGGTAGTAGCGGTCGAGATCGGGCTCGAGCGCAAGAATCGGCAGACCGTTGATGCCGATACCCGCCGCCACCGCCTCGTCGCGCGCCAGCGTCACCGGGCGGCCGCGGTTGTTGGAGCCGTCGCCTGAGATGTCGATGACGCGCCGGCCGCCGCGAAAGGCGCTGCGCGCAAACAGCGCCGCCGAAAAATCGATCGCGCCGCTGATCGAGGTGCCGCCGCCGAACAATTGGCGCGGCGCGCGGTCGATCGCGGCGGCGAACGCCGTCGCGCTCTCGGTGTCGCCGATGCGCGACCAGCCGGTGACCGGCACCTGCATCGCGGGCCCGGTCCATTGCAGCATGATGGTGGCGATCGACTGGTTCGGCCCGGACCGGATCGCTTCGAGCACGCGCGGATGCTGGAAGGCCGCGACGTAGCCGCGCTTCTGCAGTTCGAACCGGTAATGATCGACGCTGCCGGAGGCGTCGACCGCGAGCACGAGGTGCAGGTCGACCGCGGTCTGCGCGGCGGCCGGGCTTGCGGCGATCGCCGCCAGCGCCAGGACCGCCGCCAGAAGGCGGCCCCCGCATGCCGGGATCATGCTCAGCCGCGCTGCAGGACGCACTCGGTCTCGATCGGGATCTTCAGGTCCGCGGTCAGCGGCGGGATGCGCTGGTTGATGCGGACCTGCTTGTAGCCCTGCTTGTCGCAGGCGACCGTCACGTCCTTGGGATCGACCTCCTTGCCGAAGCCCGGCACCTTGTAGGCGCCGAGCGCGTCGGTGCGGGTGACCACGCCGCCGCGGTCCTTCACCGTCAGCGTCACCTTGGCGTCCGGCATGGTCGAGCCGTTGGTGTCCTTGACGAAGCCGAAATAGGCGCGGCCGTCGTCCGCGTTGAAATCGTCGTCGTCGCCGAAGCCGGTGCCGCCCGCCCACAGCGCGGTCGACAGGATGCAGGTCAGGCCGATTGCCGCGCCTGTGATCAGTCCGCGCCGACCGAGCGATTTCATCCGGCACCTCCCGATGGCCGCGGCACGTCTGCAAGCCGCCGGCCCGGAGGCATTTCTAGCCTATCGAGGGGCGCATTTCTACGTGCCCGCGCCTCTCGGCGCGGATGGCGCGCTCCATGGCGGTTCAATTATTTGGCTGCCAGAACCAGCCGGACATGAACCTGAGACAATCCGCGCTGTAGGGCGCGTTTTCATTGTTGGAAGGGCAGGAGGGGCCGGGCGCGCCGGGCAATGCCGCAGGCGTGACCGCCACGATGTTCACCGGCCGGCGAACGTCGGGTGCGCGTTCGCCTTGCATGAACACAATGCAGTCAGCACCGTAGGGAACATTCTCGTGGTCGGGACATACCGCGCCGGCGGACGCCGCAAATGCTCCGGCCAGCGGCGTTGCGATATCGGTGCGATGTCCGTGCTCGATCCAAAGCAGCACGCCCGCAACCGAGGCGACGATCACCGCGAGGTCGAGCCTGAACACCACGGTCCTTCTCCGGCCGATGTCTGCTGCGCGCACCGGCGTTCTACGGATGGAACCACCATTGCCTGAGATCCCAAGCCAGGAACGGAATTGCCAGGAACGGGATCAGCCAGGTCAGAACGAGCGGAAGCCTTCTGGTCACGTTCTCGGGGAGCAGGGTGGCGAGGAAGCTCACGATGCTTCCAACCAGAAGCGTCATGGCGGTCCAGCCGTACCAGGTCATGTTCGGCCCTTCGCCGCTTCTTGCCGCCTCCCATCCCCAGGCGATGCGGTTGGTCGCCGGGTGGAAGGTGAACAGCGGCCAGTTGAAGAACAGACAGATCAGGTAGATCACGGGGCCGACGATGGCGAACGCGATCGCGAAGGTCTTGAACCTGGATGACGTCGCCAGGGACGATGCTGCCGCCGCCGTTCTCCCGGTCGCTGTGGGCATGCTCATGATCCAAAGCCCCTGACGTTGTTGAGGACGTGGCCGACCACGAAGAGGAACCAGCACGCCAGCGCGAGATACACGGTGATCATCTTGCGCGCCGTGTCGTATTCCGGCTTCTCGGCATTCTTCCAGAAGAACCAGTAGGCCGGCAGGAGCGTCAGGCCGATCGTTGCGACATGCTCCTTGAAGTCGAAGAAGCCTTGCGTCTTCCAGAACTGGGCCTGCTCGATCGGAATGCGGATGTAGATGCGATACTTCGTGTAGATGTACGAACCCACGATGAACGTGAGGACCCAGAGCACGCACACTGCGGTGGCGTAACCGACGCCGGAGACCGCGCGAAATCGCGTCACGAAGCCTCCCGGTCCGGCCAGCTTGCGCACCGGCATGACGACGGCCACGGCCTGATGGGTCAGCGCGCCGAGCAGGGCGACCGCCAGGATCAGGTGAACCAGGAGCCAGATCGTCCAAAAGGTATTGACGGAGATGATGTCCATCGGCGCCCCCCGATTCCGACTGCTTGGGCGACCGGCTGAAATCCGGCTGCGCCATGTGGTTTTTGTTCTGCCAGGGCGGGATTTTATCTCGCCTGACTTGCTTGGCAATTTTAAATTTCCGGCGGCACCCCGAAAAGCTGGCAACGATACCGGGAACATCTGGCAATCGCAGGGCCCGCCGAGCCGTCCGGTCGATGGCGGCCAGTTCGCCGCCGTGGCAAGATAGATCGGCTGTCTAAGCTCGTTTGTGCTCACCGGGAGTAGCAAGATGAAGCCGTCCGCTGCCTGCCGCGCAGCCACGATTGCCGGCGTGATTTCATGCTCAGCCACGCTGGTCGAGGCTGAAACGCTCGGAGTGTTCACCAAGAGCGCGGGCAACCCGATCGCCCGCTCGGTGCGGGCGGGCGCGGAGGCGGTCGCCAAGGCGAACGGCTTCACCGTCATCAACTACATCCCGACCTCCCCGGACAATGTGCCGCAGCAGACCGCGCTGGTGGAGGAGGGGATCAAGTCCAAGCACGACGCCTTCGTGTTCACGCCGGTCGACGTCAAGGCCATGACGGCTGCGATCCAGAAGGTCACGGCGGCCGGAATTCCCGTGGTCAATGTCGGCGACCGGCTCGCCGGCGGCGATGCGGTCGCCTTCGTCGGCAGCGACGACTACAGCATCGCGCTCGACACCGCGCGCACGCTGTTCAAGGCGCTCGGCGGCAAGGGCAACGTCGTGGTGCTGGAAGGGCCCGAGACCGTGCCGACCGCGCCGACGCGGCTGCGCGGCTTCAAGGACGCGCTCAAGGAGTTCCCGGACATCAAGGTGACGCTCTCCAAGAACGCGATGTATGCGCGGCCGCCGGCGAACGAGCTGTTCAAGGCGATGCTGAAGCTCAAGCCGCCGCCGCAGGTCGACGGCGTGCTCGCCGCCAACGACGCGATGGCGTTCGGGGCGATCGAGGCATTCAAGGAAGCCAAGGTGAAGCTGCCGCTGGTCGCCGGCATCAACGCCACCAAGGAGGCGGTGGAGTTCATCAAGAACGGCGACATGCTCGCGAGCGGCGACTACAACGGCCTGGTCGAGGGCTGCCTCGGCGCCGAGATCGCGATCCGCACGCTGCGCAAGCAGCCGGTGCCGAAGGAAGTGATGGCCAAGACCGCGGTGGTCGACAAGAGCAACTACCAGGCCTACGAGATTCCCGCCGAACGGCGGCCGTGTCCGACTCTGGAGAGCCTGGTGGCGAAGTGAGCGGCCCGCGCTCGGCGGGCCGCGCGACTTTCAGCCGCCGATCAGCGGAATCTTCGCGTCCGTGATGACCTTCTTCCACTTCGCGATGTCGGTCTTGATGTAGGTCGCGAACTCCGCCGAAGAGATGCCCTTCGGTTCGAGCCCGATGGCCTTGAGCTTCTCGTTCACGTCCGACAGCGCGACGATGCGGGCGATCTCCATCTGCAGCAGATCGACGATTGGCTTCGGCGTCCCAGCCGGCACCAGCACGCCCTGGATGGTTTCGCCGTCCTGGTCCTTGATTCCGGACTCTTCGAGCGTCGGCACGTCAGGCAGGGCAGGCGCACGCTTCTTGTCGGCGATCGCGAGCGCGCGCAGTTTGCCGGCCTGCACCAACGGCGTCGCCGGCGGGATCGCCTGAAAGCAGATCGGCGTGTGACCGGCTAGTACCGACTGGATCGAGGGTCCGCCGCCCTGGAACGGCGCCAGCGAGAAGTCGAGCTTGAAGGTGTGCTTGAACAATTCGCTGTTGAGATGCGGAGTGGTGCCGATGCCGGGCGAGGCGAAGGTGTACTTGCCCGGATTGGTGCGCAGGAGCTCGACCAGTTCCATCACGGTCTTCGCCGGAATGATGGTGGGGTTGACGAACAGCCCGTTCGGCGAGGTCGCCGCCATCGTCACCGGGATGAAGTCGCGGTCGGGATCGTACGACGGTTTGGCATAGAGGCTTGGGTTGACCGTATAGCTCGAGGACACGAACAGGATAGTATAGCCGTCCGGTGCCGACTTCGCGGCGTTGCCCATGCCGAGATTGCCGCCGGCGCCGGCGAGGTTCTCGATGTAGAACTGCTGCTTGAATTTTTCCGACAGCTTCGACGCGATCATGCGTGCGACCACGTCGGTCGGCCCTGCCGGTGCGAACGGCACGACGATCCGGACCGGATGATCGGGATAGCCCTGCGCCAGGACCGGGCTGGCGGCGGCGAGCGCCACTCCTATTGCTGCTGCAGAATCGGAAAATCGAATGCATCGGCTGTTCTCCCTCGGCAGTCCGCCTTGATGTGCGCGTCGTGGACGACCTTGGCCCAGCGCGCCATCTCGGTCTTGAGCCGTTCGCCGAACTCCTCCGGCGTGTTGGCGACCGGTGAAAATCCCAGCGTCTCCAGCCGCTGCTTGACGTCGGGTACCGCGACCGCCTTGACGATCTCGTTGCGCCAGCGCTCGACAATCTCCTTCGGCGTGCCCGCGGGCGCGACAATGCCGGTGAGCGTGTCGCTTTCGAGATCGGGGACGCCCTGTTCGATGTTGGTCGGTACATCAGGTACCGACGGCGAGCGCTTGGTGCTCAGGAGCGCAATTCCGCGCAGCTTGCCTTCGCGGATGTTGGTCATCGCCGGCGGCAGCGCCGTGAAGGCGATCGGCGTGTGGCCGCCGAGCGTCGAGTTGATCGCCAGCGCCGCGCCGTTGAACGGAACGGTCACGAGATCGAGGTTGTATTTGAGCTTGAACAGCTCGCCCGCGAGATGCGGCGTCGAGCCGGTCGCCGGCTGTGAGAAGCTCATCTTGCCGGGACTCGCCTTGATCAGGTCGATCAGCTCCTTGAACGACTTCGCCGGCACGTTCGGATTGATCGAGACCACATTGGGCGAAGCCGCAACCAGCGTGATCGGCGCAAAATCCTTGATCGGATCGTACGGCACCTTCGCGTACATGCTCGGATTGACGATGAAGCCCGTCGATACCACCAGGATGGTGTAGCCGTCAGGCGCCGCCTTTGCGACCATGGCGACACCGGTGTTGCCGCCGGCGCCGGGCACGTTCTCGACCACGACCTGCTGGCCGAAGGTCTCGGACAGCTTCTGTCCGACCACGCGCGCGATCACGTCGGTCGGGCCGCCGGCGGCGAACGGGACGATCAGCCTGACTGGCTTGGTGGGATAGCTCTGGGCGAATGCCGGCCCGGCGACGGCCAGTGCGACAAGCCCGGCGAATCCGCGAATGATGGCTTGCACGGTATCCTCCCTGCGCATTTTATTGTCGTGCGGCTCAAGCGGGCCGTCCGATCATTGGGCATTCCTGCCGTCGCCAAGCCTGAGGGATAATCGTGCAGAAAGCAAACTCCTCCCACGGCGGCCGCCCGCTGCTCGACGGCGGCAACAGGCTCAAGCTCGGGCTGTTCGGTGCCAACTGTTCCTCGGGCCGCAACGTCACCAAGGTGCCGGAGCGCTGGTCGGGAACCTGGGCCGACAATCTGAAACTCGCGCAAATGGCCGATGAAGCGGGCATCGACTTCATGCTGCCGATCGGGCGCTGGAAAGGGTATGGCGGCGAGACCGACTACCAGGGCGCCACGCTCGAGACGATCACCTGGGCCTGCGGCCTGCTGCAAGCGACCAAACGTCTCACCGTGTTCGGCACCGTGCACGCGCCGCTGTTCCACCCGGTGATCGCCGCCAAGCAGATGGTGACCGCCGATCACATCGGCGCAGGGCGTTTCGGCCTCAACATCGTCGTCGGCTGGAACGAGGACGAATTCGAGATGTTTGGCGTCAAGCAGCGCGAGCACGAGGTTCGCTACGGCTACGCGCAGGAATGGATCGACGTCATCAAGCTGATCTGGTCGGACCGCGACCATTTCGATTTCGACGGCGAGTTCCTCAAGCTCAAATCGGTGCGGGCCTATCCCAAGCCTTATGGCGGAACGCAGCCGCCAATCATGAACGCCGGCGCGTCGCCGACCGGGCGCGCCTTCGCGGTGCGTAACTGCGATGCCTTCTTCATGCAGGCCTCGCGCGTCTCGGTCGAGGAGACCGCGCAGCGCGTGGCCGAGGTGAAAGCCGCAGCGTCGGGCCACAGCCGCGACATCAGCGTGTTCACGGTCGGCGTCATCACCTGCCGGCCGACCCGCAAGGAGGCCGAGGAGTACCATCACTACACGGTGGTCGAGCAGGCCGACTGGTCGGCGGTCGACAATCTTCTGGCGATGCGCGGGGTGCGGCCCGACGCGATGCCGGCCGAGGAGTTCCAGCGCCAGCGCATGCACTTCGCGCACGGCAACAGCGGGCTGCCGATCATCGGCGACCCGGATCATGTCGCAGATGAGCTCATTGCATTGAGCAAGGCCGGCCTGACCGGGATCGCGGTGTCGCTGGTCAATTTCGCCGACGAGTTGCCCTATCTGCGCGCCGAGGTGCTGCCGCGGCTCGAGCGCGCGGGGCTGCGCCTGTCTACTGCAGGTTGATCCCCGCCTGGCGGATGACCTCGGCCCACTTCACGCCTTCCGCCTTCAGCGTCGCGGCGAATTCCGCCGGCGTGTCGCCGACCGGCGCAAAACCCGAGCGTCGACAGCCGCTGCTTGATCTCCGGCTGCGCGATGATCGCAGTGATCTTGCGGTGGATGATGTCGATGACCTCTTGCGGCGCGCCAGTCGGCGCCAGGATGCCGATCGGCGTCTCGCCGACCTGTCCGGGAAAGCCGGCCTCCGTCATGGTCGGCACATCCGGCAGGCTCTCGACCCGCTTCTCCGCGGTGATCGCGAGCGCGCGCAGATTGCCGGACTGGATCTGCTGCGCCGCCGGCGCCAGCGATGAGAATGCGATCGGCGTGTGTCCAGCCACGACCGACAGGATCATCGGGCCGCCGCCGCCGAACGGCACCGCGGTGAAGTTGAGCTTTTCCGACAGCCGGAACAGCTCGCCCGGAGAGATGCGATGGCGTGCCGAGGCCGGGCTGCGCGTAGCTGTGATATTTCGGATCGTTGCCGCGGATGAGCGCAACCAGTTCCTTGACGGTCTTGGCCGGGACCGACGGGTGTACCACGATCACGTTCGGCGTGTTGGCGATGCGCGTGATCGGCATGAAGTCCTTGTCCGGATCGTACGGCAGCGACTTGTAGAGGCTCGCATTGATGACGAAGGCCTGGCTGGTGACCAGGAGCGAATAGCCGTCGGCGGGTGCGCGCGCGCCGATGCCGACGCCGAGATTGCCGCCGGCGCCGGAATGGTTCTCGACGTAGAACTGCTTGCCGAAATCCTCCGACAGCTTTTGCCCGACGATGCGCGCGATCAGGTCGGCCGGGCCGCCGGCCGGGAACGGCACGATCAGCTTGACCGGCTTGTTGGGATAAGGCTGCGCCGATGCGGCCGTGCCGAGGAACAGCACGGCGAAGGATAGCGAGAACGCGAATGATGGTCGGCACGTCAGGCTTCTCCGGTTCGGCGTTGCGTCAGATCTTGCTGATCTTGGCGTCCTCGATCACTTTCTTCCACTTGGCGATCTCGGCTTTGACGTAGGCGGTGAATTCCGCCGAGGTGTCGCCCTCCGGCACGATACCGAGCTCGAGCAGGCGCGCCTTCATGTCGGGCGCTTTCACGATCGCGGCGATCTCCTTCTGCAGCAGGTCGACCACCGGCTGCGGCGTGCCGGCCGGCACGAACACGCCGGTCATGGTTTCGGCTTCCTGATCCTTGATGCCGGTCTCCTCCAGCGTCGGGACGTCGGGCGCCGTTTCCAGCCGTTTCCTGGAGGTGACCGCGAGCGCACGGATTTTTCCCTCCTTGATCAGGTTCATCGAATTGCCGATCGCGCCGGCAACGACGGAAACGTGGCCGCCGAGCAGCGACTGCGTCATCGGGCCGCCGCCGGCGAACGGCACCACGACGAAATCGAGGCCCAATCGCAGCCGCAGCATTTCGATCGACAGCGACGGCGTCGTGCCTGCGCCGGGCGAGCCGACGCTGTGCTTGCCGGGCTCCTTGCGGATCAGCGCGACCAGCTCCTGCATCGTCTTGACCGGGAAATTCGGATTGACCAGCCAGGAATTCGGCGAGCCGCCGGCCTTGGTGACCGGGATGAGGTCCTTCTCGACGTCGAACGGCATCTTGCTGTAGAGGCTCGGATTGACGACGACGCTCGATGACGCGAGCAGGATGGTGTAGCCGTCGCCCGGCGCGCGTGCGACCTGCGCCATGCCGAGATTGCCGCCGGCGCCGCCGACATTCTCGATGTAGAATTGCTGGCCGAGCCGTTCCGACAGTCTTTGCGCGATCAGCCGTCCGGCGAGATCGGTCACGCCGCCCGCCGGAAATGGAATGATGATCTTGACCGGATGGTTCGGATAATTCTGCGCCAGTGCGCCATCGGCGGCGAACAGCACCAGCACGGCGACCAGCGCGCGCAGTCTCGCTTTCATGGCGTCCTCCCCTGGCATTCTGCGGTGCCAGTGGCGTATCTTCGCTCGCGAACGCGATCGGACACAACGACAAAATACCGGTCGCGGCGCCCGGTCGCACGTCAAGAACACGTCGAGAAGAGGAATCGCAACACCATGTCATCGAGGAAACTGACGCGCCAGGACATGAGCGCAGCCGCCGACAAGTACAAGAACTGGGGCAAATGGGGTCCGAACGACGAGATCGGCACGCTCAATTATACGAGCGCGGAAGACATCGTCGCGGCCACGCGCCTGGTCAAGAAGGGCAAGGTGATCTCGCTCGCGCTCAACTTCGACCACACGGGGCCACAAGGCGCCAAGAGCAACTACCCGGCGATGGGCCGCACCAATCCGATCCACACCATGATCCGCACCGGCACCGACGCCTATTCGGGCGTGCTCGACAAGCGCGGCATCCGCGCCGCCGACGACATGGTGACCATGCCGCTGCAATGCGGCACGCAATGGGACGGGCTCGGCCACATCTTCTATGAGAACTACATGTGGAACGGCTACGACTGCCGCGAGGTGACGTCGGCGGGCGCGCAGAAGTGCGGCATCGAGAAGACCAAGAACAAGATGGTCGGCCGCGGCGTGTTCCTCGACGTGGCGCGCTACAAGGGCGTCGAGTCGCTGGACGACGGCTACGGCATCACCTGCGACGATCTCGACAACACCGCCAAGAAGCAGAAGGTCGAGGTCAAGCGCGGCGACTACGTGATCGTGCGCACCGGCCAGATGGAGCGCTGCCAGAAGGCCGGAAGCTGGGACGGCTATCCGGGCGGCGATGCGCCGGGCTTCGCGTTCGAGACGCTGGAGTGGATCAAGCGCACCGAACTGGCGGCGCTCGCGAGCGACACCTGGGGCTGCGAGGTGCGGCCGAACAACACCGAGGGCATCAACCAGCCCTGGCACTGGATCACGATCCCGATCATGGGCATGACCATGGGCGAGATCTTCAGCCTGAAGGAACTCGCCGACGATTGCGAGGCCGACAAGGTCTACGAGTTCCTGTTCGTCGCGCCCGCGATCCCGATCACCGGCGCGGTCGGCTCGCCGACCAATCCGCTGGCGATCAAGTGACAGCGACGCTGTCATCCCGGACGCGCCGAGGCGCGATCCGGGATCTCATGCGACCGGTAAACTGAATGCTGGGGGCGCGCGCAAATCATCTGCGGGGAAAATCAGAGCACGGTCACCATCGCGTCACCTATGTCGAGCTGTTCTTCGACCTGGTGTTCGTGTTCGCGATCACGCAGCTCTCGCACAGCCTGCTCGAGCACCTGACGCCGCTCGGCGCGCTGCAGACCGCGCTGCTGATGATCGCGGTCTGGTGGGCGTGGATCGACACCGCCTGGATCACCAACTGGCTCGACCCGGATCGCGCGTCGGTGCGGCTCCTGCTGTTCGCGCTGATGCTCGCCGGGCTCGTGCTGTCGGCGTCGATCCCGAAGGCCTTCGCCGATCGGGCGGTACCGTTCGCGCTTGCCTATGTGTCGATGCAGGCGGCGCGCAACCTGTTCATGCTGTGGGCGCTGCGCCGGCACGATCACGGCAACTTTCTCAACTTCCTGCGCATCACGATCTGGCACGCGGCGTCCGTGGCCGTTCTGGATCGCGGGCTGCTGCGTCGCGGGCTCCGCGCGGCTGGTCCTGTGGGCGGTTGCGGTCGGCATCGAGTTCGGTCGCGCCGGTGGTCGGCTTCTGGGTGCCGCGGCTCGGCCGCTCGACCACGGCGGACTGGGACGTCGAAGGCGGCCACATGGCCGAGCGCTGCGCGCTGTTCGTCATCATCGCGCTCGGCGAGTCGATCCTGATCACCGGCGCGACCTTCGCCGGGCTGACCTGGAACCCGGAACGCCGCTATCGCGTTCTTCGTCGCCTTTGCCGGCAGCGTCGCGATGTGGGCGGTCTATTTCAACATCGGCGCCGAGCGCGCCAGCCGGCACATCGCGTCGTCCGACGATCCCGGACGCCTGGCGCGCAGCGGCTACACCTACATCCACATTCTCGATCGTCGCGGGCATCATCGTCGCCGCGGTCGGCGACGAACTGGTGCTGCATCATCCCGGCGGCCATACCGAGGCGGCGACCGCGGCGGCGATCCTGGCCGGACCGGCGCTCTATCTCGTCGGCAACGCGCTGTTCAAGCGGCTGTCGGCGCGCAATCTGCCGCTCTCGCATCTGGTGGGGCTGGGCCTGCTGGTGCTGCTCATTCCGGCGGCGGCCGCCGCCACGCCGCTCGCCTTGCTCGCCGGCGCGAATGCGGTCTTGATCGTGGTGGTGATCTGGGAGTGGGTCTCGCTCGGCCGGGCCGGCAGCCGCTCCGATTGATTTCTGAAATCTGGAGCAGCCGCATGAACCTTGCTTTCAGCCTCGCCGTCAGTCCGGCAATCGCGCTCGGCGTGTTCGCCGCGACCGCCGTCACCGACGCGGCCTATGTCTTCTTCAACGCCGCGGTGGTGGCGCGGCACCGCATCCGCGCCGCCAACTGGAGCGCGATCTGGTATCTGCTCTCCGCCTTCGCGGTCATCAGCTACACGGAAAATCCGCTCTACGTGGCGTTCGCCGCCGCGGGCTCGTGGGTCGGGGCCTTCGCGTCGGTCACCTGGCTGATCAGGCGGCCGCTCGCGGCCCAGCCGACCCGCCACAACCCGCCCTGACGCCCCGCGGGCTCAACTTCCCGTGAGGGCGGCCCGCCGGTAGCGATTTGTTTACGCGCGCGGCGTTTGCTGGAGCGCGAGGACGCGTAGAGGGCGTGGTGTCGGTTTCGGTCGTCAACGGCTATCTTTGCTACAGCTCCTGCGACGCCGCCAAGGCGCGCTCGGGCAAGGACCCGCATCCCAAGCCGGATGAGAGCGGTCAGGCGGGCGGCGCGCAGGGCGCGGATCGTTCGCCTGCGGTGGTCTTCGGCGGCGCGCTCGCCGTCAGCCGAGACGCCGCCACGCCGGCCGATGCGGCGCAGCCGATGCGGCGGTCGCGCCGGTTCCCGCAACCCAGAATCCGCCGCCCGCTAGCGTCGTCGATATCCTGGCCTAGGCGGCGCGCGCGCCCCACAGCCGCTTGCTGGCGATTGCGGCGCCCTCGCCGAGCGCGGCGAGCTTCGCCCAGACGATGCTGTCCACCACCATCGGCTCGGTGCGCACCGAGGTGCCGAAGCCGCAATCGACGCCGGCGATGACGCGCTCGCGGCCGACGATGTCGGCGTAGCGGCCGATCCGCTGCGCCACCAGCCGCGGATGCTCGACGAAGTTGGTGGTGGAATCGATCACGCCCGGAATGAGGATCTTGTCGTCGGGGATCTTGATCTCCTTCAGGTCCTCCCACTCGTGGTCGTGGCGCGGATTGGCGGCCTCGATGCTGATCGCCTGCACGCGCGCCTTGAAGGCGATGTCGATGATCTTGGTCACCGGCAGGTCGTGGGTGTGCGGGCCCTCGTAATTGCCCCAGCAAATGTGCAGCCGCATGCTTGTCCGCGGGCAGCCCCTCGATCGCGCCGTTGAGCGCCGCGATGTTGCGCTCGGCGATCTTGGTGCGGAATTCGTCGTCGCTCAGGTGCCGGTATTGGTTGTTGCGCGCCGAGCCCAGGTCCGGCGCGTCGATCTGCAGCACGAAGCCCGCCTCCACGATCGCCCGGTATTCGGTCTTCATCATCTCGGCGAGCGCCTCGACGTAGGCTTCCTCGGTCGGATAGTGCAGGTTGATGATGAAGCGCGTCAGGATGCCGGGCGAGGGCGCGGTCATGAACACGTCGGCCGGCTTCGACTTGGCCGCGGCCGCCTTGAGGTGGGCGAGGTCGCGGTCGAGCGCGCTGCGGTCCTTGTAGCGCAGCGGCCCGACGCAGCCGGGAAACGCCGTGGCGACGAAATTGCCGCTGCCGGGCGAAATCCGGATGCGCCAGCAGATCGCGCCCGATCATGATGTCGCGGCCCTTCTCGGCGGCGCGCGGGTCGGGCGCGATGCCCTCGACGCGATGGCGGATGTAGGTCGTGTAGGACGGCTTGCTCATCTCGCCGTCGCTGACGATGTCGACGCCGGCCGCGACCTGCTGCGCCACCACCTCGTCCACCGCCTTCGCGGTCGCGGCCTCGAACACCGCGGCGTCGATCGCCTCGCCCTTCTCCCGGCGCAGGATGAGATCGATCAGCGGCTTCGGCCGCGGCAGGCTGCCGGTGTGGGTGGTGAGGATTCGGTCGGTGCTGGTTTTCATGCGAACGCTCTGGGGCTGGCGGGAGGCGGGCGGCCTTTGTAGCGGGTCTCACCGGGCGTTGTCGCGGGGGTTGGCGGCGGGTAGTGTCACCGCCGAGCGCCAATAAGGGAGCAAGAAATATGCGCATCGTCGATCTCAGCCGCGAGCTCTACCACCGCACGCCGAGCTATCCGGGGCAGCCGCCGATCATCCACGGCGTCTGGAAGACCCACGAGGAGGCGTTCGCCGAGTCCGGCAACGTCCAGGGCAACAGCGTGATGTTCTTCTCGATGCCCGACCACGGCGGCACGCATATCGATGCGCCGCGCCATTTCGGCAAGGACGCCACCCCGATCAACGAATATCCGCTCGAATACTGCATCGTGCCGGGCATCTGCATCGACCTGCGCCACATTGCGCCGCGCGCCGAGATCACGCCGGCCGACCTCGATGCGGCGGTGAAGAAGGCCGGCGTGCCGATCCCGAAGAAGGGCACGGTGCTGCTCTGCACCGGCCATCACGAGCGCACGTTCCCGACCGCGAAATATTCCACCGACAATTCGGGCGTGAACGTCGAGGCGACCGAGTGGCTCGCCCAGCAGGGCATCGTGCATTTCGGCATCGACTCGATGCGGCCCGGGCCGGAAGGCAAGGTGAACTCGCTGGTGCACAAGGCCTGCCTCGATCTCGACATCACGCATATCGAGAGCCTGTGCAATCTGGAGGCGCTGCTCGGGCAGGGCGAGTTCCAGTTCATCGGCCTGCCGCTGAAGTTCCGCGGCGGCACCGGCTCGCCGATCCGCGCCGTGGCGGTGTTTCAGAATTGATGTCGCCGTCTCTCGGCTGTCGTGCCCGCGAAAGCGGGCATCCGCAGCGCCCGACTTGCGGGGCAAGAGTCTGGATCGCCCGCCTTCGCGGGCGGATGACACCGTGCCTCACCTCAACGTGACAGCCAGGACCACCGCACATGATGCTCGGACACAACCGCAAAATGAGCGGGGCGGAATGCCTCGCCGACATGCTCAAGGGCTACGGCGTCACGCACGTGTTTCATGTGCCGGCGGTGCTGCGCAAGACCTTCGCCGTGATGGAGACGCGCACCGACATCAAGCGGCTGCATGTCCACGGCGAGAAGGCCGCGGCCTACATGGCCGACGGCTATGCGCGCGCGACCGGCAAGCCCGGCGTCTGCGCCGCGCAGGTGATCGGCGCGCTCAATCTGGCGGCCGGCTTGCGCGACGCCTGGCTCGCGCATTCGCCGGTGATCGCGATGACCGGCGGGCGCGATCCGAAGACCAAGTTCCGCAAGGTCTATCAGGAGATCGACGACGTGCCGGCGTTCGAGCCGGTGACCAAGTTCAACGCCACGGTCGACGACGTGACGCGCTTTCCCGACATGGTGCGGCAGGCGTTCCGGGTTGCGACCTCCGGCACGCCGGGGCCGGTGCATCTGCAGTTCCGCGGCAACGAGGGCCAGGTCGACGGCGAGGAAGGCGAGATGGAGCCGCTGTGCGAGCCGCAGTTCGCGCGCGTGCCGCCGTACCGGCCGGCGCCCGACGACGACAGCGTCAAGGCTGCGCTGAAAGCTCTGCAGGCGGCCGAGCGGCCGGTGATCGTCGCCGGCGGCGGCGTGCGCGCGTCCGGCGCTGGCGCCGAACTCGTCGCACTCGCCGAGGCGCTGCAGATCCCGGTCGCGACCTCGCTCAACGGCAAGGATTCGATCCCCGGCGTGCATCCGCTGTCGGTCGGCGTGGTCGGCACCTATTCGCGCGAGAGCGCCAACCGCGTCGTCAACCGCGCCGATCTCGTCTGCTTCATCGGCAGCGAGACCGGCGGCATGACCACGCATTTCTGGGCGGTGCCGAAGATCGGCACGGCCGCGATCCAGATCGACATCGACCCGGAGGCGATCGGCCGCAACTATCCGCTTGTGGCCGGCGTCAACGGCGACGCCAAGGTGACGCTGGCGCGCATGGTGGCGCTCGCCGATCGTGCGAGCGCGAGCAAGCGCAAGGCCTGGATCGACGAGGTGCACGGCATCTGCAAGGAGTGGCGCGCCAAATACGAGCCGATGCTCAATTCGGACGCGGCGCCGATCCGCCCCGAGCGCATGTGCGCGGAATTCACCCGGCACGTGCCCGACAACGGCATCGTGGTGGTCGACACCGGCCACGCCGGCATGTGGATGGGCGGCATGTACGATCTGCGCACGCCGTCGCAGAGCTACATGCGCAGCGCCGGCCATCTCGGCTGGGCGTTTCCGGCGGGCCTCGGCGCCAAGTGCGGCTGCGCCGGAGCGGCCGGTGGTGACGTTCACCGGCGATGCCGGCTTCTGGTACCACATCGCCGAGATCGAGACCGCGGCGCGCTGGGGCATCAACGCCGTCACGGTGGTCAACAACAATTCGAGCGGCAATCAGTCCAAGCGCGGCTTCGATCGCGTCTATGGCGGCAAGCAGACCGAGAAGGCGCACGAGATGTGGCACTTCAGCCGGCGCAACTTCGCGCGCATCGCCGAGGAGATGGGCGCGCTCGGTATTCGCGTGGAGAAGGCCGCCGAGCTCGGGCCGGCGATGCAGCAGGCGCTCAAGGCCAACCGGCCGGTGGTGATCGACGTGGTCACCGAGATCGACGCGCTGGCGCCGCTGGCGGTGAGTTAGTCATCGCTCGTGCTCGATCCCGGCCTCATGCTGAGGAGCGTTGCGAAGCAATGCGTCTCGAAGCGCACGAAGGCCGCCCAGATTGGCGCCTCACTGCATCCTTCGAGACGCCGCCCTGCGGGCGCTCCTCAGGATGAGGACGGACGGAGCGTTCACCTTACCGCCGGCCCCGCCGCCACGAACTTCTGCACGCGGCGACCGAAGCCGACCTCGGCGGTGTAGAGGTTGCCCTTCGAGTCGATCGCCATGTTGTGCACCCACTTGAACTGGCCGGGCTGGCGGCCGTGACGGCCCCACTGCGTGAGCAGCTTGCCGTCCTCGCGCGCGATCGTGCTGATCTGCCCGTTGGCGCCATCGGCCACGAAGATGAATTTCTGCTGCGGGTCGTTCGACAGCACCAGGTCCCACACCGAGCCGTTCGATAGCGTCTGCGGCGTCGACGCGGAACTCCTTCACGAAGGTGCCGTCCTTGCGGAACACCTGGATGCGGTTGTTGGTGCGGTCGCAGACATACACGCAGCCCGTCGTTCGACAGCCGCACGCAGTGCACCGGGTTGTTGAAGCTCGCCGATGGCGCCGCGCCTGGATCGTAGGCCGGCAGCTTGTCGTCGATCGGCGTCTTGGTGCCGTAGGCGCCCCAGTGCCGCTTGTAGGCGCCGGTCTTCATGTCGAACACGATCACGCGGCGGTTGCCGTAGCCGTCCGCCACGTAGATCTCGCCCGCCGCGTCGTCGGTCATCATGTGCGCCGGACGGCCGAGCCGCGTCGTCGAGTTCGAGCCCTTGCTGCCGTCGTCCTTGCCGATCTGCTGGATGAACTTGCCGTCGGGCGCGAACTGCAGGATCTGGTCGCCGTCGTTGTTGCCGCCGACCCAGACGTTGCCGGCCGCGTCGACGTGGATGCCGTGCTCGTTCTTGATCCAGTGTCCCGGCGACCGGTCCCCAGGACGCGAGCAGGTTGCCGTCGGTGTCGAACTTCAGCACCGCGGGCGCTGCCTTGCAGCACTTGGTCTGCGGCGGGTTCGCCATCGCGCCTTTCTCGTCGTCGAGCAGCGTCGCCGGCCGGTGCACCATCCAGATGTGGTCGTTCTTGTCGACGGCGATGCCGGACACCTGGCCGAGGATCCAGTTTTCCGGCAGTGGCTTCGGCCAGAACGGCTCGGGGCGGAACTGCGGCGCGTCCTGCGCGAACACCGGCGACGCGAACGCGAAGGCAAACAGGGCGATGATGAAGCGCATGGCGACCTCCCGATGGTCCGTCTGTTGCCGCGGACCTTCGGGTATCTTAGAGGATGTCTGATTTGAGGGAAATCTTTCGACTGTCATTGCCGGGCATTGACCCGGCAATCCATCTTTCTTCGCGAGACGATGGATGCGCGGATCAAGTCCGCGCATGACGCGGATAGACCTCGTCATTCCGGCTTGATGCCGGCCTTCGCCACCACGGCGCGCCATTTCTCGGTGTCGGCGCGGATGCGCTGGGTGACCGCCTCGGGCGGACCGGGTTCCGGCTCCATGCCCTGTGCGACCAGCGAGTCCTTGGCCTCGGGGGACGCGAGAATCTCGTTCATCTCGCGGTTCAGCCGCGCAACGATCGCGGCGGGTGTGCCCGCCGGCGCCACGATCGAGACCCACAGCACCGCCTCGTAGCCGGGCAGCACCGCTTCCGCCACGGTCGGTATCTCCGGCAGCGCCGCCGAACGGCTTGCGCCGCTCGTCACCAGCGCGCGCAACTGGCCGGCGCGGATGTTGGGAAGGCTCGGCGCGATGGTGGCGAACTGCATGTCGAGCCGCCCGGTGATCATGTCGGTCATCGACTGCGCCGAGCTCTTGTACGGCACGTGCGTCATCTCGATGCCCGCCATGTTGGCAAACAGCGCGGTGGCGAGATGCGCGAGGCTCGCGATCCCGGCCGAGCCGTAGTTGAGCGTGCCGGGCTTGGCCCTGGCGAGCGCGATCAGTTCCTTGACGTCGCGGGCAGGGAGCCCCGGATAGACCACGAGCGCATAGGGCTGGCCGCCGATCATCCCGACCGGGGCGAAATCCTTGATCGGATCGTACGGCAGCTTGACGCTCAGGCTGGCGGCGACCGCGTGCGTGCTCGCGGTCGCGATGCCGATCGTGGTAGCCGTCGGGCGCGGCCTTGGCGACGGCGTCGGCCCCGATATTGCCGCTCGCGCCGCCGCGATTGTCGATCACCACCTGCTGGCCGAGCCGCGTGCTGAGCCGCTGCGCCAGGATGCGCGCGACGATGTCGGTCGAGCTGCCGGCCGGAAACGGCACCACCAGCCGCACCGGCCGGTCCGGCCATTCGGCGGTCTGCGCCGCGGCGGCGGTGGCCGCGAGCGCCGTCGCCAGGATGATGGCGCATGATCGAATCAACGCTCGCTCCCGTACTGGTCCGGCGACGCACGATTTGCGCACGGCTCGGCCGGTTGCCGCAAGGGCTCGCCGCGCGACTGAGTGGCCGACGGCGGAAAGCGCGTTCGTTTGCCTCTTGCCGCACTGCAAAAAGACGCCGGCCCGGCGTTTTTGGCTGCGTCGATTGTTCGCTGTCCAAACCCAACTTGTCTTTGACAAGGCTGGGGTTCTGCCGTCACATGGTTGTCAAATTCGACAGAAACGCCCCCAAGGAGGACACCCAATGACCATCAGCCGACGTCATATTCTCGTTGGCGCGGTCGCCGCGCCCGCCGTCATCGCCGCATCGCGGCTCGGGTCGGCCGCACCGGCGAAGATGCTGAAAATCTCCCAT
This sequence comes from uncultured Alphaproteobacteria bacterium, assembly GCA_963749815.1. Taxonomy (GTDB): domain Bacteria; phylum Pseudomonadota; class Alphaproteobacteria; order Rhizobiales; family Xanthobacteraceae; genus VAZQ01. The sequence continues at coordinate 25,236 of CAVVON010000010.1, forward strand.
CAGTTCCCCGGCGGCACGATCGACGACGGCGACTTCCGCGACCGCCTCTGCCGCAGGTTCGCGGCCGAACTCGAGAAGCGCACCAACGGCGCGCTCGGCGTCCAGGTCTATCCCAACTCGTCGCTGATGAAGACCGTCGCGCAGTTCTCTGCCTTGCGCAAAGGCGCGCTCGACCTGAGCCTTTATCCGATCTCGTACGCCGGCGGCGAGGTTGCCCGAAACCAATATCGGCCTGATGCCGGGCCTGGTCAGCTCCTACAAGCAGGGCGCCGCCTGGAAGACCGCGCGCGGTCGGCCAGAAGTTCAGCGCAGTTCCTGGCCGACAAGGGCGTCGTCATCGTGTCGTGGATCTGGCAGGCGGGCGGTGTCGCAAGCCGCTCGACGCCGATCGTCAATCCGGACGACGCCAAGGGCATGAAGGTGCGCGGCGGCAGCCGCGAGATGGACATGGTGCTCAAGGCCGCGGGCGCTTCGACGCTGTCGCTGCCTTCGAACGAGCTTTACGCGGCGATGCAGACCGGCGCCTGCGACGCGGCGATCACCTCCTCCACCAGCCTGATCTCGTTCCGGCTGGAAGAAGTCGCCAAGAGCCTCACCACCGGCCGCGGCAAGTCATACTGGTTCATGTTCGAGCCGGTGATCATGTCGAAGCAGATCTTCGACGCGCTGCCCAAGAACCAGCAGGACGGCGATCATGGCGATCGGCGCCGAGATGGAGGAGTTCGGCACCAAGGAAGCCATGGCCGACGACCAGAACGTGGCCGAGGTCTATGGCAAGAAGGGCGCCAAGGTGCTCGATCTCGACGATGCCATCGTCGACAAGTGGCGCGCCATCGCGCGCGATACCGCCTGGAAGGACTACGCCGGGAAGACCGCGACGTCGGCCGAACTGATCAAGCTCGCCGAGGACGTCCACGTCTCCTGACCGCGGCGGAGCACTCTGGTGTCCCACGGCCTTGAGCTGATCGAGACCGAAGAGCCCGGCGGCGGACGCCGCCAGCTTGCCCGACCGCATCCTCGCGGCCATCAATTATGTCGTCGTGATCGTCTCGTCGATCGCGCTCGTGGTCGCCGTCGTGCGTGCTCACCTACAGTGTCGTCACCCGCTATTTCCTGCATTTCTCGACCGACTGGCAGGACGAGACGTCGGTGTTCCTGCATCGTCGGCGCGGTGTTCATGTCGGCCGCCGCGATCCAGGCGCGTCGCGGCCATGTGGCGATCGAAGCCGTCGTCGGCCTGCTTTCGCCCAGGGTGAACCGGGTGCGCGTCCTGCTGGTCGATATCGCGAGCCTCGCGTTCTGCGGCTATTTCGCCTGGAAGTCCTGGACGCTGCTGCACGAGGCGGTGGTGGACAATTTCCATTCCGGATCGACCTGGGGTCCTCCGCTCTGGATTCCGTACTCGCTCATGACCGTGGGCATGACGCTGCTCAGCATCCAGTTGCTGCTTCAGATCGTCGCCGAACTCCGGCGGCGGAAAGCCGTTTCATGACCGTTCTGTCGATCGGCCTGCTCTACGGCGCCGCAACGCTCGCTGGTGATGTTCATCGGCATGCCGATCGCGTTCGCGCTCGGCATGGTTGCGACGGTGTTCATGATCTTCTTCATGCCGTCGTCGTCGGTCGATACCATCACGCAGAACGTCTACGAGGAGATGGCCTCGATCACGCTGCTGTCGATCCCGCTGTTCATCCTCAAGGGCGCCGCGATCGGGCGCTCGCCGGCGGGAAAGGATCTCTACGGCGCCCTGCATGCCTGGCTGCACAAGTTTCCCGGCGGCCTCGGCATCGCCAACGTGTTCGCCTGCGCGGTGTTCGCCGCGATGGCCGGCTCGTCGCCCGCCACCTGCTCGGCGATCGGTTCGGCCGGCATTCCCGAGATGCGCAAGCACGGCTATTCCGGCGGCTTTGCCGCCGGGATCATCGCCGCCGGCGGCACGCTCGGCATCCTGTTGCCGCCCTCGATCACCATGATTCTCTATGCGGTTGCCGCCGAGCAGTCGCTCGGCCGGCTGTTTCTCGCCGCGATCGGCCCGGCACTGTTTCTGGTAACGCTGTTTGCCGCCTACGCGACGTGGAAATATCGCCGCGAATATCGCCACGCCAAGGCGCTCTACGAAAGTAGCGGCACGGAATCGGAGCTTCTGCGCGTCGATACGATGTCGACGCGCGACAAGTTCGCGCTGCTGCCGCGCGTGCTGCCGTTCGTGATTTTGCTCACCGGCGTCATGATCGCGCTCTACGGCGGCTATGCGACGCCGTCGGAGACCGCCGGGCTCGGCGCCGTGCTCGCGCTGGTGCTGATCGCGGTCATCTACAGCGTGTGGACGCCGCGCGACCTGGAGCCGATCCTGGTCGCCACGCTGCGCGAATCCACCATGCTGATGTTCATCATCGGCATGTCGCTGCTTTATTCGTACGTGATGAGCTACCTGCACATCAGCCAATCGTCGGCGCAGTGGATCGTCGATATGCAGTTCTCGCGCTGGGTGCTGCTGGCGGCGATCCTGCTGATGGTGGTCGTGCTCGGATTCTTCCTGCCGCCGGTGTCGATCATCCTGATGACGGCGCCGATCATCCTGCCGCCGCTCAAGGCGGCGGGCTTCGATCTGATCTGGTTCGGCGTGGTTATGACGATCGTGATGGAGATGGGACTGATTCATCCGCCGGTGGGATTGAACATCTTCGTCATCAAGAACATCGCGCCGGACATTCCGCTGGCCGACGTGGTCTGGGGCGTGATGCCGTTCGTCGGGCTGATGATGTTCGCGGTCGTGGTGATGTGCTTCGTGCCCGAGATCGCGACCGGCTTCTCCGACCTGGTGATGGGACCGGGGAAATAGCCTTACCGGCGGCGCTAAGCCTCGCCGATCTCGCGCAGGATTTCCGCGCTGTGCTCGCCGAGCCGCGGGGCAGGGCGCTCGCTCGCCATCGGCTTGCCGTCGATCACGATCGGCGTGCGCACGCCCGGGATGCTGCCGCCCTTGGCCGCCGCGCTGTGCGGCTTCACCAGCATGCCGCGGTGCACCACCTGCGGATCGGTGAACACCTGATCGAGCGCGTTGATCGGACCGGCCGGCACGCCGACCGCCTCGAGCTTGGCCAGCAGATCGGCGCTCTGGAACTTTGACGTCAGCGCGGAGAGGCGCTCGACCAGCCCGGTGCGGTTGGCGAGCCGCAACGAGTTGTCCTTGTAGGCCGGCTCCTGGGCGAGGCCCGGCTGGCCGAGCACGCCGCAGAGCTTGGCATACTGGCTGTCGTTGCCGGTGGCGATGATGATGTAGCCGTCGGCGACCGGAAACACCTGATACGGCACGATGTTGGGATGGGAGTTGCCGATGCGCTCGGGCACCTTGCCGGAGACGAGGTAGTTGAGCGCCTGGTTGGCCAGCACGCCGACCGTCGAATCGACCAGCGCGCAGTCGACATAGCCGCCGTGGCCGGTCCGCTCCCGCTGCGCGAGCGCCGCGAGGATGCCGATCACCGAGTAGACGCCGGTGAAGATGTCCGACACCGGCACGCCCGCTCGCGTCGGTTCGGACAGGCCGGTCAGGCTCATGAAGCCGCCCATGCCCTGCGCCATCAGGTCGTAGCCGGCGCGCGCCGCGTACGGACCGTCCTGGCCGAAGCCGGTGACCGAGCAGTAGATCAGCCGCGGGCACTCGGCCGCGAGGCTCTTGTAGTCGAGGCCGAACTTGGCGAGCCCGCCGACCTTGAAGTTCTCGATCAGCACGTCCGACCTTGCGGCGAGCTTGCGGACCAGGCGCTTGCCCTCGTCGCTCTCGAAGTCGAGTTCGATCGAACGCTTGCCGCGGTTGGTGGCGTGGAAATAGGCGGCCCCCAGGTGCTTGCCGTCGGCGCCCTCGACGAAGGGTGGGCCCCAGCCGCGGGTGTCGTCGCCGGCGCCCTTGCGCTCGACCTTGACCACGTCGGCCCCCAGATCGGCGAGAATTTGCCCTGCCCAGGGCCCGGCCAGGATGCGGGCAAGCTCAAGCACACGTAGTCCGGCCAACGGCCCCGGCATGGAACACTCCCTTCTGCGGGTCGCGGCGTCGCGCCGCAGCCCAAAAAAAGCGCCGCTTCTGTCGCCCGTTGGCGCAAACTTGTCCAGGGCCGGCGGCCGCCCCGATTTACCACGATTTGTTATTCCGTCATGAGATGACTATCTAATTGATCGCCAGGGCGAAAGATTCGGACTTCGTGAGCACCACCTTCTTCGGCGAAATGCTGCAGACCATCGCGGATCGCGGCCGCGCGCTGATCGACCGCACCCGCGACCGCCGCGAGGTCGCCCAGCAGCGCTCCGCGAGCCTCGTCCAGCTGTGCGAGGAGCTGCTGTCGGGCCGCGGCGAAGCCTCCGGCGTCGCGCTGGCGCGCGAGATCCTCGGCCGCTACTTCGCGCTCACCACCGGTCCCCGCATCGCCTTCTTCGAGGCGCTGGCCACGCAATTCGGCCCGGACAACGACGAACTGCAGGCCGCCATCGCCGCCTGGCAGGCCGCGCCCAGCGACGACACCGTGGCCGCGGTGCATCGCGCCTCCGAGCCGCGCCGGCAGGAGCTGTTGCGCCGGCTCAATCTGGCGCCGGGCGGCACCGCCGCGCTGGTGCTTATGCGCGAGCAGCTCATGGACGCGATGGCGCACCGCGACGACCTCGTCGCCGTCGACAGCGACTTCGTCCATCTGTTCGTGTCCTGGTTCAACCGCGGCTTCCTGGTGCTGCGCCGGATCGACTGGTCGACGCCGGCGATCCTGCTCGAGAAGATCATCCAGCACGAGGCGGTGCACGCGATCCGCGACTGGAACGACCTGCGCGCGCGCATCGATGCGCCCGACCGGCACTGCTATGCGTTCTTCCACCCGGCGCTCAACGAGGACCCGCTGATCTTCGTCGAGGTCGCGCTCACCCGCGGCATTCCGGCCTCGATCGCCTCGATCCTGTCGGACAAGCGCGAGGAGGTCGACCCCGAACGCGCCAATACCGCGGTGTTCTACTCGATCTCGAACTGCCAGCGCGGGCTCGGCGGCGTGTCGTTCGGCAACTTCCTGATCAAGCAGGTGGTCGAGGACATTCGCCGCGAGATGCCGCGGCTCTCGACCTTCGTCACGCTGTCGCCGGCGCCGAACTTCGCGGCCTGGCTCAGGCGCGAGCTGCGCGCCGACAACTCGCGCGCGATCACCGAACAGGATGGCGCGGCGCTTGCCGCGCTCGACCGTCCGGACTGGTGGCGCGACGAGGCGGCGGCCGAGATGGTGGAGGAGCCGCTGATGCGGGCGGCGTCCTGGTACTATCTGCGCGCGCGCAACGAGCGCGGCTCGCCGGTCGATTCGGTCGCGCGCTTCCATCTCGGCAACGGCGCGCGGCTCGAGCGGTTGAACTTCCTCGCCGACACCTCGGAGCGGGGCCTGCGCCAGTCGTTCGGGCTGATGGTCAACTATCTCTACGACCTCGAGGACATCGAGAAGAACCACGAGGCCTATGCGCAGCACCGCGCCGTGGTCGCCGCCAGCGCCGTGACCAAGCTCGTCCGCGCGCCCGCCCGCGACATCGTGCCGATGGCGGATTGATCTTCCTTCCCAAGCACTCGGTGCAACCCTCTCCCCCTGTGGGAGAGGGTGGCGAGCGCCATCAGGCGCGAGCCGGGTGAGGGGTCGGAGGCTGCCGCTTACGCTGACCCCTCACCCGCCCTCGCTCCGCTCGGGCACCCTCTCCCGCAAGGGGAGAGGGAAGGGACGGAGTGCCGCGGCGAGACGTCAACCCCTGCCGTAGACCGGCAACACGCCGCTGCGGGTGACGCGATTCTCCGGCGAGGCCAGAAACAGGATCGTCGCCGCCACGTCCTCGACCTTGGTCCAGGCGGAAAAATCCGCATCCGGCATGGCGCGGCGGTTCGCCGGCGTGTCCATGGTCACCGGCGCGACCGCGTTGACCAGGATGTCCTGCCTGGCGACCTCCTCGCCCAAGGCCACGGTGAGCGCCGCGACCGCGGCCTTGCTGATCGTGTAGGCCACCATGCCGCCGCCGAGCCGCCATTCCAGCGCCGGCCGTGTCGCGACGTTGACGATGCGTCCGCCCGTCTTCGCCATCGCGCCGACCGCCGCGCGGCAGCACAGGAACGCCGTGACGGTGTTCATCTCGATCTGCTTCATCAGGTCGGCCTTGCTGGTCTGCGTCACCGGCGCCGCCGCAAAGCCGCCGGCCAGGTGGATCGAGGCCCACAGGCCTCGGGATGCCGGCATAGAACCGCTCGACCGCCGCCTCCTGCGTGAGTTCGACATCGGCGACGAGCTTGACGCGCGCATGCTCGCGCAGCGCGAAGCGCTCGGCTTCCGCCCGCATGAATGTAGGGCACATGGCAGACCGCGCCGGCCTCGACCAGCGCGCCGACCACCGCGGTGCCGAGCGCGCCGGTGCCGCCGGTGATGACGACGTGGCGGTCGCGAAAATCCATCGGGCTTCTCCCTTGATCCAACGCTTCGCATCATCCGCCGCTTGAGCGCGGCCGGCAAGGCGCGCCATGCTCGGACGTTCGAATCAGCAGGCAGGCATCGGCGGGACGACATGGCCGACTACGACCTCGCCATCATCGGCGGCGGCATCAACGGCACCGGGATCGCGCGCGACGCCGCCGGGCGGGGCTTGCGCGTGCTGCTGGTCGAGCAGAACGATCTCGCCTCCGGCACGTCCTCGGCCTCGACCAAGCTGGTGCACGGCGGCTTGCGCTATCTCGAGCACGGCTGGTTCAGGCTGGTTCGCGAAGCGTTGATCGAGCGCGAGGTGATGCTGCGGATGGCGCCGCACCTGATCCGGCCGATGCGGTTCGTGCTGCCGGTGATGCAGGGGCTGCGCTCGGCCTGGATGCTGCGGCTCGGCCTGTTCGTCTACGACCATCTCGGCGGCCGCAAGATCCTGCCGGCCACGCGCACGCTCGATCTCGCGCACAATCCGGCCGGGACGCCGCTCAAGCGCGGCTTCGGCACCGGCTTTGAATATTCCGACTGCCGGGCCGACGATTCGCGGCTGGTGGTGCTCAACGCGCGCGACGCGGCCGAGCGCGGCGCGGTCATCCGCACCCGCACCCGCTGCATCGGCGCCGAGCGCGGCGACGTCTGGCAGCTCGTGCTCGACGTGCGCGGCCGGCGCGATCTGGCGCGCGCCCGCGTGCTGGTCAATGCCACCGGACCGTGGCTCGGGATGTTCGGCGACGGCGTGCTGAAGGATCGCACGTCCGATGCATGTGCGCCTCGACAAGGGCAGCCACATCGTGGTGCCGCGCCTGTTCGACCACGACGCTGGCTACATCTTCCAGACGCCCGACGGCCGGGTGGTGTTCGCGCTGCCGTTCGAGCGCGACTTCACCATGATCGGCACCACCGACCGCGGCTTCACCGGCGATCCGTCGGGCGTGGCGCCGGAAACGGACGAGATCGACTATCTCTGCGGGGCGGCGAACGGATATTTCCGCACCCAGATCGCGCCGGCCGACGTGGTCTGGTCGTTCGCCGGCATCCGCTCGCTCTACAATGACGGCTCGAGCAAGGCGCAGGACACCACGCGCGACTACGTGCTCACGCTCGACGAGCGCGCGGCGCCGCTGCTCACGGTCTATGGCGGCAAGATCACGACCTACCGCCGGCTCGCCGAGCACGCGCTTGAGAAGCTCGCGCCCATCGTCAAGGCCGGTCCGGCCTGGACGGCGAACTCGCATCTGCCGGGCGGCGACTTTCCGCACGACGGCGTCGAGGCCCTGGTCGCGGCGACGAAAGCGTCCTGGCCGTTTCTCGCCGACGGTCACGTCCGGAGGCTGGTCGATGCCTACGGCACGCGGGTCGCGCGCGTGCTCGGCGCTGCGAAGACCGCCGACGATCTCGGCCCCTGGCTCGGCGCCGATCTCACGGCGGCGGAAGTGCGCTACCTGATGAGGGAAGAATGGGCGCAGACCGCCGACGACGTGCTGTGGCGGCGCAGCAAGCTCGGCCTGCGTTTCTCGCGCGAGCAGCGCGAGAGCCTGGCATGGTTCATGACGCGCGCTGCGGACGGCGGCGCGAATTGATGGCCGGTCCGCTAAAAATTAGCCGGCGAAATTAACCACGGCGCGAGATTGCCTGTACAACCAATGCCCGCCAGCACGGCGAAAGCGCGCGCTCGATAAAATTTTAGCGATCGGCTTCACCGCATGGTAGCGCGACAATGATTTATTAAGGCCGTCGGATGGTGCGGCGCACCGAGCCTGCGCACGCGACTGACGGAGCGGCACATGGACGCGATGGAAAAGGAAATCCGGACCTTGATGGGTGCGATCAAGGTGCTGATCGTCGACGACGAGCACTATACCCGCAAGGTCATCCGCACGCTGCTGCTCGCGATCGGCTGCACCAAGATCTACGAGGCCAACGACGGGCAAGCCGGGCTCGACGCGATCGCCAACATCGCGCCCGACATCGTGCTGCTCGACTGGGAGATGCCCGGCATGGACGGCGCCGAATTCGTGCGCCGGGTGCGTTCGCCCGTGAGCTTTCCCTATCCGAACGTGCCGCTCATCATGCTGAGCGGGCACGGCGAGCGCTCGCGCGTGATGGAGGCCGTGCGCCTCGGCGTGCACGAGTTCCTGCTCAAGCCGGTGTCGAGCGGCGCGCTGCGGGCCCGCATCGTCTCGGTGCTGGCCAAGCCGCGCGTCATGGTGCGGCGCGGCGACTACTACGGACCGGAGCCCCGCAAGGCTTCGAGCTACAAGCCCGAGGCCGACAGCTACAAGCCGGAGACTGCGCGCTACGCGCTCGAGGCCGAGCGCGTGAAGCAGGCGGCGGCGCCGTCGGCGGTCGACCGTTCGTCGAATCATGTGATATTCATCAACTGATCGCTGGCGGTCCTGCGCGCCGCTTGCGCGCCGCGGGGGCCACTTGCCGGACCATCTCCTCGCCATCGACCAGGGCACCACCTCGACGCGCGCCATCGTGTTCGATGCCGCGCTCAATCCGCGCGCCAGCGCCCAGCAGGAATTCGCGCAGCACTACCCGGCGCCCGGCCTGGTCGAGCACGATCCGGAGGAGATCTGGGCCGGCACGGTCGCGACCGTGCGTTCGGCGATGGCGAAGGCCGACGTCACGGCGGGCGGCATCGCCGCGCTCGGCATCACCAATCAGCGCGAGACCACGATCGTCTGGGACCGCGCCAGCGGCAGGCCGATCCACAACGCCATCGTCTGGCAGGACCGGCGCACCGCCGACGCTTGCGCGGCGCTTGCGCGAACGGGGCCATGAGGCCTTCGTCGCGCGCCGCACCGGGCTGGTGCTCGATCCGTATTTCTCCGCCACCAAGATCGCCTGGATCCTCGACCATGTCGCGGGCGCGCGCGACGCCGCCAAGGCCGGGCGGCTCGCGTTCGGCACCATCGACAGCTTCCTGCTCTGGCGGCTCACCGGCGGCACGGTGCACGCCACCGACGCCACCAATGCGGCGCGCACGTTGCTGTTACGACATCCGGCGCGGCGAATGGGATGCCGAGCTGTGCGCGCTGTTCGGCGTGCCGATGGCGATGCTGCCGCGGGTTTGCGACAGCGCCGGCGAATTCGGCGTGACCGGGCTGTTCGGCGGAAAAATCCGCATTCTCGGCATCGCCGGCGATCAGCAGGCGGCGACGGTGGGGCAGGGCTGCTTCACGCCCGGCATGATGAAGGCGACCTACGGCACCGGCTGCTTCGCGCTGCTGAACACCGGCACGGAGCCGGTGTTCTCGGCCAACCGGCTCCTCACCACGGTCGCCTATCAGCTCGGCGGCAAGCGCACCTATGCGCTCGAAGGCGCGATCTTCATCGCCGGCGCGGCGGTGCAATGGCTGCGCGACGCGCTCAAGGTGATCGCGTCGGCGCCCGACGTGAACGCGCTCGCCGCGGCGGCCGATCCGGCCGAGCAGGTCTATCTGGTGCCGGCCTTCGTCGGCCTCGGCGCGCCCTATTGGGACGCGCAGGCGCGCGGCGCGATCTTCGGCCTCACCCGCAACGCGGGCGTGCGCGAACTCGCGCGTGCGGCGCTGGAGGCGGTCGGCTACCAGACCCGCGATCTGCTCGACGCCATGCGCGCCGACTGGCCGCAGACGGCCGAAACCGTGCTGCGGGTCGACGGCGGCATGGCGGCGAGCGACGTCACCATGCAGTTCGTGGCGGACATCCTGGCCGCGCCGGTCGACCGGCCGGCGGTGATGGAGACGACCGCGCTCGGCGCCGCCTACCTCGCGGGCTATGCGGCGGGCGTGTGCCCGGACCTCGCCGGCTTCGCCGCCACCTGGCGGCGCCAGCGGCGCTTCGAGCCGCAGATGGACGCAGCCACGCGCGCGCGCAAATGGGCGGGCTGGCGCGATGCGGTCAGCCGGACGTTAACGGCGCGTTCAGCCGTAGAACGCCCATCTTAGATTTCTCCTTCTATCGGGAGCGAGCGCCGGCAGACGCCGGAGATCGGCTTTACCTCGCCGTAAGGCCCGCATGCTCAGATGCGCGCGCCGGCGGTCCGCCGGGCGGGTTGCGTAACATGTTGTCGTTGACCAAGGCCGATATCGAGGCGGCGATTCATTCGCTCAGCATTCTCGTCGTCGACGACAGCCCCTACATGCGCAAGATCGTGCGCAATCTCCTGATCAATATCGGGGTCAAGACCGTCTACGAGGCCGGCGACGGCATCGCCGGGCTCGAGGCGATCCGCACCATCGTGCCGGACGTCGTGATCCTCGACTGGGAGCTGCCGCTGCTCAACGGCTCCGAGCTGGTGCGGATCGTGCGCACGCCCGGCGTGTTTCCGACGCCCGAGGTGCCGATCATCATGCTGACCGCCCACGGCGAGCGCTGGCGCGTGGTCGAGGCCTCGCGCATCGGCGTCAACGAGTATCTGGTCAAGCCGGTGTCGGCGAAGGCGCTGTTCGATCGCCTCACTTCGATCCTCGCCAAGCCGCGCGCCATCGTCCAGGTCGGTAGCTACTACGGCCCGGCGCCGCGCACGATCATTTGCCGACCCGGTCACCGAGCCGGTGGCCGCCCCGCCGCCGCCGGGCACGATCCTGGTCTGACGGCGTTTCACGGCACTCATCGGGCGATTTTCCGCCAAGTGATGCAGGCGGCTTGGCTGCTTGTGGTGTAAAAGGGGCGGCCAAGTCGTGTGGCCTGCGCCGGCCAAAAAAGCCATTTGCGAAAAAATGATCGATGGGAGGGAATGCCATGCGTCGCTCGCTATTCGCTTCGCTTGCACTATCGTTCGCGGTGATGGCCGGCACGGCCGCGCCGGCAGGCGCACAGGCCGATATCGGCCGGCAGGTTGCGCCGACCGGCAAGCTGCGCGTCGGCGTGCTGATGCTGTCGTACTTCGCGGTTGAGGACGGCGGCACGCTCAAGGGCTGGAGCCCCGAGCTCGGGATCGAGCTGGCACAACGCGCCGGCGTGCCGAGCGAGCTCGTGCCGATTCACAATCCGGCCGAGATGATCGACGCCTTCAAGACCGGCAGGATCGACGTGACGTTCATCGGCATCACCAAGGACCGCTCGGCCGCTTTCGATTTCGGGCCGGTGCTGATCGGACTGCGCACCACCTTTCTGGTGCCGGCGTCCTCGGCCATCAAGAGCATCCCGGAGATCGACCAGGCCGGCGTGCGCATCGTGGTGCCGGCGCGCAGCGCGCAGGGCGAGCACCTGGAGAAGATCATCACCAAGGCGACCATGCTGCGCGTCCCGGTCGAGACCACCAAGCCGGCGACCGACCTGATCGCCGCGGGCCAGGCCGACGCCTTCAGCCACGTGGTGCCGATGCTGGCGAAGGCGCAGCCGGCGCTGCCCGGTTCGCGCATCCTGCCCGGCAGCTACTACGACGTGCCGATCGCGATCGGCTATCCCAAGGGTTCGAGCGCAGCGGTGGCCGAGTTCTACAAGAACTTCGTCGTTCAGATGAAGGGATCGGGCTTTGCGCAGCGAGCGATCGACCGGATGGGCAAGCTCGCCGACGGCGTCGTCGTCGCTGCGCCATAGCGAGATCCATCCGAGCGGCTCTTCCTCTTGCCGGGGAAGGGGAGTCGACAGCGGGCACCGCGCTCCATTAGCGTGGCCGCATGGCGGAACGCGGCGGCTACTCGGAACACGATCGAGACATACGCAACGCTGCGCCGGTGTTCGCGCCCTGGGCCGATCCGGCGGCGCAGCCGCTGGTGCGCTTCGACAAGGTCGTGAAAAAGTTCGGCGGCGCCGCCGCCGTGGAGGGCGTGTCGCTCGACATCTTCGCGGGCGAGTTCTTCGCGCTGCTCGGGCCGTCGGGCTGCGGCAAGACCACGCTGCTGCGGATGCTGGCGGGCCTCGAGACTCCGGACGCCGGCCGCATCCTGCTGGACGGTCAGGACATCGTCCCGGTGCCGCCCTACCGGCGGCCGGTCAACATGATGTTCCAGAGCTACGCGCTGTTCCCGCACCTCACCGTCGCAGGCAACATCGCGTTCGGGCTCAAGCAGGAAGGCCTGCCCAAGGCGGAGATCGCCACGCGCGTCGCCGAGATGCTGGCGATGGTCAAGCTCGACGGCCTCGGCGGACGCAAGCCGGATCAGCTGTCCGGCGGCCAGCGCCAGCGCGTTGCGCTGGCGCGCTCGCTGGTCAAGCGGCCGCGCGTGCTGCTGCTCGACGAACCGATGGCGGCGCTCGACAAGAAGCTGCGCGGCGAGACGCAGTTCGAGCTGATGCACCTGCAGGAGCGGCTCGGGCTGACCTTCATCATCGTCACCCACGACCAGCAGGAGGCGATGACGGTCGCCGACCGCATCGCCGTGATGGATCGCGGCAAGCTGATCCAGGTTGCGACGCCGCCCGAAATCTACGAGCAGCCCAATTCGCGCTGGGTCGCCGACTTCATCGGCGACGTGAACCTGTTCGAGGGGCGCGCGGTCGAGCAGGGCCCGGACGGCACGTTGATCGAATGCGCGGCGGCCGGGCGGCTGCGCGGCGCGCGGTCGAGCGCGCAAGCCGGGCGATACCGTGTGGCTGGCGGTGCGGCCCGAGAAGGTGCGGATCGTGCGCGAGCCGCCGGCGGCGGGCGGCAATGCCGTGCCGGGGCAGGTGGCGAGCATCGGCTATCTCGGCGACCTCTCGCTCTACAAGGTGCGGCTCGACAGCGGCTTCGTGGTGAAGGCCGCGGTCGCCAACACCGCGCGGCGCACCGAGCAGGGCATCAATGTGGCGGATCGCGTCTGGCTCACCTGGACCAATGACGCGGGCGTGGTGCTGACGCGATGAATAGTGATGTCATGAGCGACAGCAGGGCCACAGCAACCCTCCCCCCGCGAAGCGGTGGGGAGGGTCGCGAGCGAAGCGAGCGGGGTGGGGGGCGCCGCTGTTGCACGAAGCGGCCCCCCACCCCCGACCCCTCCCCGCCGCTGCGCGGGGGGAGGGGAGACCGCACCGCCGCGACGGGTGGCGAAGATGAGTGAAGCGCGAACGCGCGAGCGCACCTGGGGACAGCGGCTCGTCCTGCTGATCCCCTATGCCTGGCTCGCGGTGTTCTTCCTGGTGCCGTTCCTGATCGTGCTCAAGATCAGCCTGTCGCAGACCGCGATCGCGCAGCCGCCCTATGTTCCGGCATTCGATCCCGTCGGCCGGGCTCGAAGGCGTCAAGCAGTTCTTCCGCGCGCTGTCGTTCGACAATTACGCGTTCATCTTCTCCGACCGGCTCTATCTCGACTCCTATCTCAAGAGCCTGACCGTCGCCGCCGTCTCCACCGCGCTGCTGCTGCTGATCGGCTTTCCGCTCGCCTACGGCATGGCGCGCTCGCCGCGCAGCTGGCAGCCGGTGCTGTTCATGCTGGTGGTGCTGCCGTTCTGGACCTCGTTCCTGATCCGCATCTACGCCTGGATCAACATCCTGCAGCGCGAGGGCCTGCTCAACCAGGTGCTGCTGGCGCTCGGCATCGTCGACACGCCGCCCGGCTGGCTCTCGACCGACACCGCGATCTATATCGGCATCGTCTATTCCTATCTGCCGTTCATGGTGCTGCCGATCTACGCCACGCTCGAGAAGATGGACGAGAGCCTGATCGAGGCGGCCGCCGATCTCGGCTGCCCGCGGTGGAAGGCGTTCTGGCTGGTGACGCTGCCGCTGTCGGTGCCCGGCGTGATCGCCGGCGCGCTGCTCTGCTTCATTCCGATCGTCGGCGAGTTCGTCATCCCCGATCTGCTCGGCGGCTCCGAGAGCCTGATGATCGGCCAGACGCTGTGGACCGAGTTCTTCGTCAACAAGGACTGGCCGGTCGCGTCGGCGGTCGCGGTGGTGCTGCTGTGCCTGCTGGTGGTGCCGATCGTGGTCTACCAGCAGATGCAGACGCAAAAGCCTCGAGGAGGGGCGCTGACCATGCGCAGGGCCTCCTGGTTCAACGTCGTCTCGGTCGCGCTCGGGCTTGCCTTCCTCTATCTGCCGATCGTCATCCTGGTGATCTATCTCGTTCAACGCCTCGCGGCTGGTCACGGTGTGGGGCGGCTGGTCGACGCGCTGGTACGTCGAGCTCTGGAACGACCGCGCCATGCTGGACGCCGCCTGGGTGACGCTGCGGCTGGCGCTGCTCTCCGCGACGGCGGCGACCGTGCTCGGCACGCTCGCGGCCATCGCGCTGGTGCGGTACGGGCGCTTCCGCAGCCGCATCCTGTTCTCCGGCATGGTCTATGCGCCGCTGGTGATGCCGGAAGTCATCACCGGGCTTTCGCTGCTGCTGCTGTTCGTCGCGCTCGACGTCGACCGCGGCTTCTGGACCATCGCGATCGCGCACACGACGCTCACCGCTGTGCTTCGTCACCGTGGTGGTGCAGTCGCGGCTCCTGACCTTCGACACGAGCCTGGAGGAGGCGGCGATGGATCTCGGCTGCCCGCCGCTGCGGACCTTTCTCACGGTGACCTTGCCGCTGATCGCGCCGGCGATCGCGTCGGGCTGGATGCTCGCCTTCACGCTCTCGCTCGACGACCTGGTGATCGCGAGCTTCACCACCGGGCCGGGCGCGACCACGCTGCCGATCCGCATCTATTCGGAGGTCCGCCTCGGCGTGAAGCCGGAGATCAACGCGATCTGCACGATCATGATCGCGATCGTCGCGGTCGCGATCGTGGCCGCATCGCTGTTCGGCAAGTTCCACAGCCACGACCGCGAGCGGGCGGCGCCTGACGCCCGCACCGGTGTGACCGGCTATTCGCTGCGGGTGCCGGGCGGGCGGAACAGGTAGACCAGGAACCACACCGGCACGATCACCAGCGAGCCGAGCAGCAGGTTCGGCAGCGCCCAGGTGAGGCCGCGCTGCGCCAGCTCCAGAATCTGGTCCTGCGACAGCCCGATCGCCTTGATCAGGTGGTCGGTGGTGACGCCGAAATGCGCAAGGATGGTGCCGACGATCAGCGAGGCGATCGCCACCTTCACCAATGTCCGCAGGACAAAGAACATCCCGGCCTCGTCACCGCGGGCGTTCGCTCTGATTCGCACGCGATGATAGACGATTTGCGCGAGCGCAGGTTCGGCTAGTCCGTTCGTCCCCGCGAAAGCGGGGACCCAGCACTTTTTACGAGGCAGGACTGGATTCCCGCTTTCGCGGGGATGACCGGAGAGGCTTGCTCCCTCAAGGCTAGTTCGGCTCGGCGGCGGGCGCAGTCCCGGCCGCGGCCGGGGCGTATTCGGTTTCCTTCGGCTTGTCCGCCGTCGCCGGCGGGCTCGCCTCGGCCGGGGCGGCGGCGGGGCGCGGCATCGCGCCCGGCAGCAGCCGGTCGATCGCATTGCGCACCGCGTCCGGCGCGCCGTGCTTGCGCAGCGCATCGAGCAGCGGCTGCGCCGCGCCGGAGCGCTCGATCAGGCTGTGGGCGTCGAGCAGCGTCAGCGGATCGTCCCAGGCGCCCTGCACCATGAACGGCAGTTCGAAGTAGGGCGCCATCGCGCCGCCGCCGCTGGTCGCGTTCGACATCAGGCTCGCCGTGCCCGCGCAGATCGAGGTCGCGGTCCGGGATCGAGGCCGAGCCCGAGAGCTGGATGCGCAGGGTCGGCCCCTCGATGCGGATGTCTGTCGACGCTGGCCATGCCCTCGACGATCTTCAGATCGACGGCGAGCGTGTCGTAGGCGGTCTTGCCGCGAGCGGAAATCGCCGCCGCCGCGCGACAGCGGACTGCGCTCCATGCGCTTGAGCGCCTGCTCGACATTGATGCCGGTCAGCGCGCCCTTGCGGCTGATCAGGCTGGCGGTGCCGTTGAGCGCCTGCGTCAGGTCGAAGACGCTGGCGCCGGTGCTGTCGACCGCGACGCTGAGATTGCCTTTGCCTTCGAGCCGCCGGATGCCGAACATCTCGCCGAGCGTCTGGTCGAGGTCGACGTCGATGAACTGCATCTGGGCCTTGAAGTCGGCGCCGGTCTTGGACTTGGCGAGCCCGAACGTGCCCTTGACCACGCCGCCGAACGCCTGCGACTCGCCGATCGCCACGCTGAGCTGGCTGTCGCGCAGATTGGCGGCGACGGCGGTGCGCCCGAGCCGGGCATTGGCGACGTTCACGCGCGCGGCGGAGAGGCGCAGATCGACATCGGCGCCCTCGAAGCCGTCGAGCTCGATCGACTTGCGATCCCAGCCGCGCTCGCCGCTGGCCATGCAGCCGCACCGTCGAGACATAGGGCGTCAGGTCGAGCACTTCGGCGGCGAGCGTGCCTTGCAGCGTCTGGCGGCCGTCGTTGGAGAACGTCAGCACGCCTTCGCCGATATTGCCGTCGAGCTCGATATGCACGCCGGAGAGGCCGATGGTGGTGCCGGCCACGTTGGTCTGCGCCTTGAGCGCGAACGGACCGAAGCCGCCGCCGGGCAGCGGCTTCTGGCCGGCCCAGCGCAAGGTGTCGCGCAGCGAGGCGGAGTCGACCGCGAGCGTGCCTTCCATGCGCAGCGTCGGCCGGTGGCTGAGATAGCCGTCGAAGGCGAAATTGAACGGCGTGCCGGACAGCCGCATCTTGAGGCCGGAGCGGTCGCCGCGCAGCGCGGCCGCGAAATCGGTGAGGCTCAAGGTCGTGTCGATCGCCTCGTCGTGCCAGGAGAAGCGTCCGGTGGCGGCGAAGCTGCGCGAGATCGACGGCCACGCCAGCGAGAAGTCGACGTTCGACAGCGTCTCGACGACCTTGTAGGCCTCGTCGCGCAGCACGATGTCGCCGTCCTCGATCCTGATTTCCGAAAACGAGGTCGCCGCGCTTGGGCTCGGCCTGCAGGTTGCGCGCCAGCGCCGCGATGTGGTTCGACCAGTTCGAGGTGCGGTCGGCATTGAAGACGATGGTGACGGTCGGCCGCACCAGCAGCACGTCGGCGATCTCGATGCGGCCGATCAGCAGCGGAAAGAAGCGCAGCCGCGCGACCACGTGCTCGGCGGTGAGCGCGGGCTTGCCGGTGCTGCTGTCGGTGAGCCGCACGTCCTCGAAGCGCACCGCACCGCGCGGAAACAGCGAGACCGAGGCGTCGCCGCGCAGCACCGGATCGAGCCCGGTGACGGCGCGGATCTCGGCCTGCACGGCCGCGCGCACCCTCTCGGCCGGCATGAACAGCGACAGCGAAATGAGAATTCCGGCGCCCACCGCGAGCACAGCCGCAACGGCGATTACCAGGCGCTTGATGCCAACGGGCGCGGTCACGAAGGTCTTTCTCAAGCAGTTCGGCACGAGGCCGAAACGAACTATAGCGAGGGGAAATGAGGCCGCAACCTGGAACCGATCTGTGACCCTTTCGTGGCCGCACCACCGTGCGAAAAGGCCGGTCTTTCCGGCCTTTCCTGCGGGTCGGCGTGTTCCGGAGACCGCCCGCGCGTCAGCTATTGGCGACCTTGAACGTGGCCTCGGTCTTGGCCTTGATCTCGTCGAGCGTGACGCCCGGCGCGCAGCTCGACCAGCGTCATGCCGCTGCCGCCCTTCTTGTCGATGGTGAAGACGCCGAGGTCGGTGATCACCATGTCGACGACGCCGGCGCCGGTCAGCGGCAGCGTGCATTTCTTCAGGAGCTTCGCCTCGTTCTTGGCCGAGTGCTCCATCACCACCACGACCTTCTTCACGCCCGCGACCAGGTCCATGGCGCCGCCCATGCCCTTGACCATCTTGCCGGGGATCATCCAGTTGGCGAGGTCGCCGTTCTCGGCCACCTGCATGGCGCCCAGGATCGACAGATCGATGTGCCCGCCGCGGATCATCGCGAACGAGTCGGCCGAGGAGAAATAGCTGGTGGTCGGAAGCTCGGTGATGGTCTGCTTGCCGGCATTGATCAGGTCGGGATCCTCTTCGCCCTCGTAGGGGAACGGCCCGAAGCCGAGCATGCCGTTCTCGCTCTGCAGCTGCACGCTCATGCCGTTGGGGATGTAGTTCGACACCAGCGTCGGGATGCCGATGCCGAGATTGACGTAGAAGCCGTCGTGCAGCTCTCTCGCCGCGCGGTCAGCCATCTGTTCACGGGTCCAGGGCATGCCAGCCCTCCTTTAGTTTGGGTCTGAGACTGCTTTTGGTCTGCGCATGATCTTGTCCGAAAACCGGTCCCCACTTTTCGGGATCATGCGCTAGACCTCCTCTCCGGTTCCGGCCGGCGCGGGACGCTTGCGCACGGTGCGTTGCTCGATGTGCTTGGGTCCATTCGGGACGTGGATCATGCGTTTGACGTAGACGCCCGGCGTGACGATGTGGTCCGGATCGATCTCGCCGGGCTTCATCAGGTGCTCGACCTCGGCGACCGTCATCTTGCCGGCGGTCGCCATCATCGGATTGAAGTTGCGCGCGGTCTTGCGATAGACGAGGTTGCCTTCGCTGTCGCCCATCCAGGCGTGCACGATCGACAGATCGGCGACGATGCCGCTTCTCCATGACGTAGCGGTCGCCGTCGAACTCGCGCTCCTCTTTGCCTTGCGCGATCAAGGTGCCGGCGCCGGTGCGGGTGAAGAACGCCGGGATGCCGGCGCCGCCGGCGCGGATGCGCTCGGCGAGCGTGCCCTGCGGGTTGAACTCGATCTCGAGTTCGCCGGCGAGAAACTGCGCGGCGAAGGTCTTGTTCTCCCCGACATAGGACGAGATCATCTTCTTGACCTGCCGGGTGTCGAGCAGCAGGCCGAGCCCCATGCCGTCGGTGCCGGCATTGTTGGAGACGATGGTGAGGTTCTTCACGCCCGAGTCGCGGATCGCCAGGATCAGGGTCTCCGGAATGCCGCACAGCCCGAAGCCACCGGCCATGATCAGCATGCCGTCCTTGAGGAGACCGGCGAGCGCGGCGCGCGCGTCGGGATAGACCTTCTTCATACCAGCCTCATGTCGTCTGATGGCGATGCCGCGGGACTTTGGCACCCGCCCTTCACGTCCCGGCCTGCGTTTTCTACCGCGCTGCGGCAAAAGCCGCAATCGCCTGGTGGGCGGCGGTTATGCGGCCGCTTGCCCTCCGACGGCCGCCGCATCCGCATAGCGGGTGATCCGGATCACCGGCAGGATGCCGACCGCGACGATGATCAGCGCGGCGAGCGCGCCGTCCTCGAAGCTGCCGCGGGTCGCGAACTGATAGATGTAGGTCGCGAGCGTCTCGACATTGAGCGGGCGCAGCAGCAGCGTCGCCGGCAGTTCCTTGAGGCAGTCGACGAACACCAGCAGCGCCGCGCCGCAAGATCGCCGGCCGCGCCAGCGGCAGATGGATGGTGCGCGCCATCCGCGCGGGCCCGGCCCCGAGCAGGCGGGCGACGTCGTCGAACTCGCTGGCGATGCGCGCGAAGCCCGCCTGCGCGAAGCCGATCGCGATGGCGAGGAACCGGATCACATAGGCGATCACCACCGCTGCGCGACGATCCGGCCAGCACCAGGCCGACGCCGCTGCCGCCGGCGGCGCGGGTGAGCGCGTTGAGGCCCTCGTCGACGAGCACCAGCGGCGAGAGCAGGCCGAGCGCCAGCACGGTGCCGGGAATCGCATAGCCGATGCCGGCGGCGTTGACGCAGGCCGTCACCAGCGGATGCTTGACGTAGCGCAGCGCCGCCACCGCCGAAAAGCCGAGCAGCAGCACGATGGCGGTCGCGCTGGTCGCCAGCATGACGGTGGTGAGCGCATGGCGCACCAGGTCGGGATCGAAGCCGGCGATCAGGCCGCGCACGATCGCTTCGCGCACCAGATAGCCGCCCGGCAGCAGGAAGCCGAACAGCACCGGGATGAAGCAGGCCGCCGCGGCGATCCAGCGCGCCGGGCCATGCAGCACGATGCGCGAGGCGAGGCGGGCGTCCTGCACCGCGGTCGCGACGTCGCGCCGCCGCCGGCCGTAACGTTCGAGCGCGACCAGCAGCGCGACGATCGATCAGCATGACACAGGCGATCTGCGCCGCGCCCGGCAGGCTGCCGCGGTTGAGCCAGGTGGTGAAGATCGACAGCGTCAGCGTCTGCACGCCGAGATATTCGCTGGCGCCGATGTCGTTGAGGGTTTCGAGCAGCGCCAGCGCCAGCCCGACCGCGATCGCCGGCCGCGCCAGCGGCAGCGTGATGCGGCGCGCCAGCGCGAACGGGCTGCGCGCCGAGCATGCGGGCGGCTTCGGCGTAGAGCGCACCCTGGGTCTGGAACATCGCGCGCGCGGCGAGATAGACGTACGGGTAGAGCACGAAGCCGATCACCAGGATCGCGCCGCGGAGCGAGCGCACGCTCGGCAACCAGGAGTCGGCGGCCGAATGCCAGCCGAGCAGCGCGCCGAGCGCCCGGTACAGCGGCCCGAGCGGGTCGAGAATGTCGACATAGACGTAGGCCACGATGTAGGTCGGGATCGCGAGCGGCAGCGCGCAGCAGCCAGGTCAGCGTATCGCGGCCGGGAAATGCGAAGGTGGTCACGACCCAGGCGGTGCCGACGCCGAGCACCAGCGTCACCGCCGCGACGCCGGCGAGCAGCAGCGCGGTCTGCACCAGCGCGGTCGGGATCACGTAGCGGATCAGATGCGCCCAGATGTCGCCGGCATCGCCGAGCGACAGCGCCACCAGGCCGGCGAGCGGCGCCAGCACCACGAGCGCGGCCAGCACGGCGATGGCGGCGGCGCGGCCGACAGCCAGCGCCAATGCGAACGGGCCGGCCGGTGCTGCAGCACGGGCCGGCCGTTGGATTTGCAGCCGTCATGACCTGAGCCCCGCCCTCATCCTGAGGAGGCCGCGGCGCGGCCGTCTCGAAGGATGGGCGGCCTCGTGCTTCGAGACGCCTGCTTCGCAGGCTCCTCAGCATGAGGCCGGAAGGGCTGTCGTTAATTGTCGAAGCCGACCTTGTCGACCAGGTTGGCCGCGGCCTTCTTGTAGTCGGCGATCTTCGACAGCGGGATCGGATCGGCCTTGAGCGTGCCGTAGCTGGCGATGGTCGGGTTGAGGGCGATGCCCGGCCGGATCGGATATTCGTAGTTCATGTCGGCGTACATCTGCTGCGCGTGCTCGCCGGCGAGCCATTCGATCAGCTTCATCGCGTTGGCCTTGTTCGGCGCGTTCTTCGCCAGCACCACGCCCGAGAGGTTCACATGCGTGCCGCCGCCCTCGAACGTCGGCAGGATCACCCTGCGTGGCCTCCGCCCACGGCTTGCGGTCCGGCTCCTTGTTGAGCATCAGCGCCCAGTAATAGGTGTTGCCGACGCCGATGTCGCACTTGCCGGCCGCGACGTCGCGCGCCGTCTCGCGGTCGCCGCCCGACGGCTTCTGCGCCGAGATTGGCCTTGAGGCCGCGCAGCCATTCCTCGGTCTTGGCTTCGCCGTGCTGCGCGATGTGCGCCGCAAACAGCGCGTTGTTGTAGATGTGCTGGCCGGAGCGGATGCAGATCTTGCCCTTCCATTTCGGATCGGCGAGTTCCTCGTAGGTGATGGCCGTCTGCTTGACGCGCTCCTTGGAGACATAGACCACGCGCGCGCGCATCGAGATGCCGTACCAGTGGCCCTCGGGATCGCGGTATTGCGGCGCCACCACCTTGTCGAGCACGTCGGACTTGATCGGCTGCGTGATGCCGGAGCGCACCGCTTCCTCGATGCGGCGCGATGTCGACCGTGAGCAGCACGTCGGCCGGGCTGTTCGCGCCTTCGGTCTTGATGCGCTGCTCGAGACCGGAGCTTGCCGAGATCACGTTGACCTTGATGCCGGTGTCCTTGGTGAAGGCCTCGAACAGCGGCTGGATCAGCTTGCGCCTCGCGATAGGTGTAGACGTTGACCTCGCCCGACTGCGCCAGCGCCCAGCCGGTGCCGGCGATGACGGCGCTTGCTGCGATGGCGGTGCGCGCCAGCGCGCGCCTGGTGAGTTGGTGCATGGGAATTCCTCTTGTTGGCAGGGCGCGAGCCCTGGCGGCTGTCTGGTTCGTCGCCCCAGCCGGCTGGCGCTTCTGGTAGGGGCGGGGCCGGCGCCGCGTCAAATGGATTAGCTCTGAGAATTCAATATCTTGGAACTATTCCAGTCTGGGCTTTGTCTGGAAGGGTTCGAAACAACGGGTTTAGCCGTTGATCGCCCGGCGCGATTGGGCGCATGCGGCAATCGCGGCCGCAGGCGGCCGCGCAAGCCATGCGGCAAGCCGCCTCAGCGCAGGTAGACCGGGCGCGGCGACTTGAGCGAGGCAATCTCGGCGATCAGCTTCTTGACGATCGCGCGCCCGAACGACTGGAAATTCTCCGCCACCAGCACGAATGCGCCCGGCCCGCCGATCACATTGTCCTGGTAGTATTTCCCGAGGCCGCCCGGCGGATTGGTGTGCTCGGCATTCCACGGCACCGGCCGGTCGCTCAGGATCACCAGCCCGTTGATCACCACGCCCTTGGCGAGCACCTCGTCGCGCGCGAGCTTGACGTCGCGGCCGGCATTGTTGGTGCCGTCGCCGGAGACGTCGATGGTGCGGCGCTGCGACTCGAACGGCGCGCCCTCGAACTGCGCGTAGGAGAACTCGATGCCGCCCGAGATCGAGGTGCGGTCGGCGAACGAGCGCGGCAGCTCCAAGAGCTGGTCGCCGAATTTGCGGGCCGCTGCGGAACCGTCGATCTTGCTCCAGCCGATGACCAGCTTCTGCGCGCCGAAGCCCGACCACTCGACGAAGCAGATGGCGATCTTCTGCTGCGCGCCGGTCTTGATGGCGTCGAGCACCTGCGGATCGGAGATCGCCGAGGCATAGCCCTCGCGCTGCAGCAGGAATTTCGGATGGTCGACGCTGCGCGACACATCGGAGGCGAGCACCAGCAGCAGATCGACCGGCTCGGCGGCGAGCGCAGAGGCGGCGCCGAGAATGGCCAGCGCGGAAAGCGCCAGCATGGAACTGATGACGCGGGTCATGGCTGCCGTCACCTCATGGTGTCGCCGGCATGGACCTGAGGGGTCACGCCGCGGTCAAGATCGCCCGGCAGATAAGTCTATCCAATTCCGGCGGCAATGCGTATGGGGGGCGGCGCCCGGTGCACTGCTGGGTTGCGGGCGGGCAGAACCGCGGCCGAATTCGACACCGCTCACTCGATCACTTTGTCCGCGCGCGCCAGCAGTGATGGCGGCACGGTGAGGCCGAGCATGCGGGCGGTCTGGCGATTGATCACCAGCTCGAACTTGCTCGACCGGATGACCGGCAGGTCGGCGGGCTTGGCGCCCTTGAGAATCCGGCCGGTATAGCTGCCGATCAGGCGATAACCATCGGTGATGCTGCTGCCGAAACTGATCAGGCCGCCGGCATCCACGAACTCCCGGAACTGGTAGATCGTAGGCACGCCGTAGCGCGCGGCGGCCACGACGATCTGCTCGCGCTGGCTTGCCAGATAGGCATCGGCGCCGATCATGAGCGCGTTGACCTTTCGCTCGACCAGGGTCCTGAAGGCGGCGTCGAAACCGATCCGATCGCTGACGTCGAGGACCAGGACCTGCATGCCGACGGTCTTGGCCGCCTGCTCCACGCTCGCCCGCGTTTGCGAATAGGGATTGGCAGGGTTCACCAGCACGCCCACGGTCGCAACGCCCGGGATCAGCTCACGCAGCACTTCGAGCTGCCGCGGCGCGAGCGAGAACACGTCGAAGGTCATGCCGGTGAGATTGCCGCTCGGCCGGCGGAGATCGTCGACCAGGCCGACACCGATCGGATCGCCGCCGATGCCGAACACGATCGGGATGGTCGAGGTCGCCCGCTTGGCCGCGAGCGCGGCGTCGGTGCCGCCGGTCGCCGCGATCACCGCCACCCGGCGGGCGACCAGATCGGCGGCGAACTCCGGCAGCCGTCCGAACTCGGTGTTGGCCCAGCGATATTGGATCGCCACGTTCTCGCGCTCGGCATAGCCCGACTGCGCCAGGCCCTCGCGGAACGCCGCCACCCGGCGCAGGAACGGGTCCGGTGCGGTGCCGTTGAGGAATCCGATCACCGGCAGCGGCGGCCGCTCTGCGCCGCGCGCCAGCAGCGGCCAGGCGGTGGCGCCCGCGAGCGTCGTCAGGAACGTGCGTCGTTGCATCGGCGTTCACCGCTTGCTGGAAACCAAGCGGCCGATGGGAAGCAGCATAGCGCCGGTAGGCCGGCCAAGGTGAACAGACTTTGGTCTAAGGCGCGTCCTCGTCAATCCGGTTCTGGTAAGCGCGGCTCGCTGAATGTCCGCTTGGCTCCGAAAGATGGGGTAATCGGCCGGCAGCTTGTGGATAGCTGAAGAATTTGGGTGCTGCGCTTCAGGCTGATGGTGAAACGAGGTCACCGTTGTGACGGGCCTCAAGCATCAGAAGGAGAAGCGCAGCATGGACCATTTTGCTGGATTGGACGTTTCGGTCAAGGAGACCAGCGTCTGCATTGTGGATGACACGGGCAAGATCGTTCGTGAAGTAAAGGTGGCGAGCGAGCCTGAAGCGTTGCTGGCGGTGTTGAAGAATCCCGCCTACCGCTTCAAGCGAATTGGATTGGAAGCAGGACCGCTGTCGCAATGGCTTTACAGCGCGCTCGCCGAAGCGGAGCTTACCGGTGATCTGTGTCGAGACGCGGCATATGCGTGCGGTGTTGAAGGCGCAGATCAACAAGACGGACCGCAACGACGCGCGCGGGATCGCCCAGATGATGCGTGTTGGGCTTTACCGTCCGGTGCATGTGAAGACGTTACGCAGCCAGAAACTGCGGATGCTGCTGACCCATCGCCAGTTGCTGCAGTCCAAGGCCATCGCCATTGAGAACGAGCTGCGCGGCACCTTGCGCAACTTCGGCCTCAAGGTCGGCATGGTTGGGAAGGTGAGGTTCGAGGCGCGGATCAGGGAACTTGTCGAGAACCTCCCCGACCTGGCGGCGCTGGTCGAACCGATGCTTATCGTCCGGCGGGTGCTGCGCGAACAGATCGTCATCCTGCATCGCCGCCTGCTGGCCATCGTCCGGGATGACGAGGTGTGCCAGCGCTTGATGACGACCCCCGGTGTCGGCCCGGTGGTGTCGCTGACCTATCGCGCCACCGTCGACATTCCGGCTCGCTTCCGCAAATCCAAGTCCGTCGGGGCGGTGTTTGGGCTGACGTGCGCCAAGTATCAATCGGGCGAGGTGGATTGGGACGGCAGAATATCGCGCTGTGGAGACGAGATGATGCGGATCATGCTTTACGAGGCGGCTCAGGCCATGCTGCGTTCAAAGAAATGGTCCTGGCTCAAGGCCTGGGCGATGCAGATCGCCAGGCGCCGCGGGATGAAGAAGGCGATCGTGGCGCTCGCCCGTCGACTGGCCGTGATCATGCACCGCATCTGGGTCGACGGCACCGAGTTCCGCTGGACCCGGGAACAGGTACGGCAGTCGCATGAAAGCCGTACCAGATCAGATCCGATAGGAGGAAACTCGAGTTCCACCAGTGGTGGAATGATGTCCCTCGCGGGACGATGGATGAGGTGAGTTCGCTCGGTCGCTTGGACCTGCCGTTCGTCTAACGGCAAGGCCGTCCGATAGATTGTTCCGCCTCGTCCTCGAATCCCATGATGGAAGGGCCTTGGTGCCGATTCCGAAGAGAAGCACGAGCCCGTGAGCGACATCGACATTGCTAGTGGTGGATAGTCTGAAAGCGCTTGACCCCAAACGGCCGATTAGAGAAGCGACCGAATTGCTGCGTCGCCGCGAAATGTCGCGAAGGGCCAGGAAGCTACATCAGCGCCTTCTTGGGACGGCAACAAGCGCGACCCCGATTGGTTATGATACCGTTGAGGACACCAGGCCGGTAATGACGAGGCCACCAACGGAGGCCGACGGCAATGGATTTTCTGGTAACCTCATTCACCTTTCTTGGGATTCCTTTTCAACCATGGATGCCCATCTTCGCAGTGGGGTTCGTGCTTTATGCGCTGTACCTGTGGAAGACCCAGAGGAAATGAGCGGCAACTGCCCACCCAAAAGGAGAAGCCCCGACATCGCCGTCGCGGCCTCCCTGCAACTTGTTGGGGCTCAGAACTCAAACCCAATGCGGAGACGTCTATGCTATCGCTTCGAATTGGTTGAAGCGATCTCATACGACTGTTCATAAGCCCATCCAGAGGCAGCGAGCCACGGCTGCCAACAGTACCCGCTGCATAAGTCCGCCAACTTGTGATCTTGGGGCGAGCGAATATAGCGACTACGATGGGTCACCGCATGGCTTCCGATTTTGATGGTGACCCTCCCTCGTGGCGGCAGGTACGCTTAGGTCATCATAACCGGAAATGGTGCTCGTTCCAGCTAAGCGGCGACCGGTCTATTCGTCGGTGATTGGAGTACCGAAGCTAAGCTGCTAAGCCATCGCGTCATCAGGAGCAATCTCGTGTCTTGATAACGCCTTCTCAGATTCTCGAAGGTAAGTCGGGCGGACGACGGTCACGGTACAGGGGGCCTCCGCCGCGACTTTTGCGGACACGCTCCCCAGTAGCTTTCGCAGCACAGAATTCTGCCGTGCTCCGATCAGGATGTGATCGACGCGGTTGGCTTGCGCAAATTCGATGATGGCTGAAGCGGGATCGACTGCCTCGATTACATGCACCGTAAGACGACCCCCCTCCAGCTTCAACGGCGCAGCCCAATGCTTGAGCCCCACCATGCGGTCGATGTGTTTGTTGTGGCCGTGCTCGTCGAGCGAGGTGTCGATGGTGATCCGGCTTTGCTTCAGAACATTAAGGCATGCAATGCGCGCCGCCGGAAGCGTCGCGAGAACTCCTGTCGCCGTCACCCGCAACACTTCGTTGATTGACGCAGAGTCTTCTTCAAGATCGATTGCGACGGCAACGATCGGCGCCAAAGCAAGCTGGGCCGCGGGCGCTGTCTTGGTCTCCGGCCAGGTCAAATCCTTGTTGAAGCGACGCCTCAATACGGTGCTCGGCGAGTCGCGTTTCAGACGTTCGGATCGAGTGGTCAATTTGACTTGGTCATGATGGCTCAGGTCGAGGGCGAGCTGGGCGGCCGTCGGATAGCGCCAGGAAGCCGGGACCTCAAGGCAACGCAGCACGATTTCCTGCAGCCATGCCGGATAGTCGCTTCGGAGACGGCGCGGAGGCACCGGGTCGCGCCAGAGCCGCCGCCGCATGCCGCGCATGGTCTCGCTTTCCCCGAACGGGCGCACGCCGGTGGAAAAGAAATAGAGCAAGACACCCAGTGCGAACACGTCGCTCCGCGGATCGTTTCGAATGCCCAGAAGCTGGTCGGGCGACATGTATGGAGCAGTGCCAAATGGCAGACGAAACTCTTCCTGCATCAGGTCCGGGAGTTGGTCGTGGTGGGATAGCCCGAAATCGATAAGAACGGCCTCGCCCGTCGGACGAAACATAATGTTACTCGGCTTGATATCGAGATGGACGACATGTTGCCGGTGGAGATCATCTAGCGCCGTTGCGACCTTCGTACCAATGTCGGCCACCTCGGCATAGGACACAGGCAACTCGGGAAGCCTCTTGTAGAGCGTCTCGCCGGCGATGCGCTCCATCACGATGTGGGGCTGCACCGAGAAATCGGCTGCGGCGACGAATTTCGGGACGTGAACTCCGGAAAGTCGCGGCAAAATCATCTGCTCCATTTCGAAACTGACTATTGCGGCTGGATCTTCACCTTCGCTAATGATTGGCACCTTCATCAACATCGGCATCGTCGAGCCGGGGCGCGAGACACGCCAAAGCGTTGCCATGCCCCCCCGGTGAACGCATTCCTCGAATCTGGAACCCGTCCATAACCGAGCCTGGCTTAAGTGACGCTTTGACCACAGCCTATGCCCCCAGAAAAAGTCGTTCGGCCAACCATGTCGGCAAGCCCTTTTCTTTTATCGCTGCAGCGGCCTGTTCGATGTCGTAAGGAACGCGGCAGTAGGTCACCTCGCGCCGATCCGTATCCAGAATGAGATAGGCCGCCGCCAAGTCGCCATCTCGAGGTTGCCCTACAGATCCGAGAACCGCGAGCCATCGCCGCCCCGGGAGCAATTGCACCGCAATTCCGGTTGTCGGCGTAAACGCGGTCATTTTGCCGGTGGCGGACATGCAATAAAGCGCGGGCCTATGGACGTGGCCGCAAAAGGTTATGTGTGCGGATGTGGCCACGATGCTGCGGCGTGCCTCTGCAACACCTTGCACATAATTCCATTTCTCTGGCCGGCTCGCCTCGGCATGTACAAACAAGCGATCCTCCTCTTGCCGTATAAGCGGCAGGTTTGCGAGAAATTGCCGCTGGGGTTGTCCAAGTTCGCCGCAAGTCCATTCGATGACGACCCGAGCCTCGACATTGAGATCTTCGCGTAGATTGCCAACGGCGCTGTCATGGTTGCCCTGCACAACAACGGCGCCCTGCTCAACAAGCTCCATGACTGTTGTCACAACCCATTCGGGATCGGCTCCATAACCCACGTAGTCGCCGAGCAGTACGATCCGCTCGACACCGCTGGTCCGAGCTTGCGCCAAGCAGGCACAGAAAGCCTGACGGTTGGCATGAATGTCTGCAAAAATTCCAATCAGCACAGCTTGGTTTCCATATTTCCAAAGCTGACCATACAGCGTCGCCCGTCTTTGATTTTCGTCAACAGGCTTGTTCAATTTTTGGCCAAGCGCCGCCGTGTGCTCCATTCAGCGCAACGGACCATTTCGCCAAGGGCTAGGCCGGGACGCTATTGCTGCTTGGCAACACCATTACGAGGGCAGCACCTTTGACCAAACCGAATAGCAATCCACGGCGGCCAGGGGACGTTGGGATCAGCCCACAGTTGGTTGCGGACATTAGAGGATCAAAATGCGGGTCGAAGCTAACCAGAGACTTATGTGCCGCACAAAAACGCCTGGCGCTTAGATGCCCTAGTCAGGCGAACCAAAGGATCGCAAACAGGCCGACGAAGCCCAACGCGACCAAAATATGTTGCAAACGGCCAAGGTACATGCGGGCAATATGCCCGCGCCAACAACAATTTTCCAGACCGCGATCAAACTTATTACTCGTCGCGTCCTACGTCATCTTAGAACAGACGCCCCCGGAGAGTCTGCAAGGAAAGGGATTAGAACCATCAGAACAACTGCTACTACGAAACCCAGCAATCGATATTCTGTTTGCAAGGTTGTCCCGGTGGCGCCTCTCCCGTGCGCATAGGCAAGCACCTCAAAAATTGCCATGCCGATCAAGACCCAGAAATACGGTGAGATGCGCAAGTTGCGGGCCTCCGGCATTGCTACAAGCACGAAACCGGCCGCAGCACCCACGATGGTGATAAATATGAGGAAGATAGCATTGATCGTCATTTTCAAATCTGCTTCATCAAATCAGAAGCTCTAATCGCAAGAGCCAACTCACGGTACGCAATATCTGCTCGCGCCCGCGCCAGTCAGCTTTTATCCACTCGCGCGTCAGCAAAGTATACGCCTTCTGATGAAAGGCTCCCGCCTGAGGAGCGTTTTGGTTGCAAGTATTGATGACTGCCATGCAGCGCTCACGTTGCATAGCCAAGGCTCTAGCTCGCGCCGCGCTAACTTTTGGTTTGAGCGTTCGAGGTTGCTGTTTGGGACGGCTTGCCATCATGCGTCTATAGAATAGCCAGGGTGGCATCCGATTTCGCGACACGTTGAATGGGCTAGAATTTCACAAAAATGATTTCGTGTCATGGAGTTAGGCTGTACTACTTTCGTAGTAAGACAAAGTGACTTAGCGACAGTGAACCAGTCTCTCCTGAGCCATCCGAGAAGTTTGGATTCATGACGGAGGAGTTTGCAGCAAGCCGCCTGAGCATGATGCGGATCATTGCAATTCGGACGAATGCGGCAACGGTTGTGGCGTAACGCTCGAAGTCACGAGCCAGTCGGCGGTTGCGACTGATCCAAGCGAGCGTTCTTTCAACAATCCATCGTTTGGGCAGGACCTCGAAGCCGGCAACGTCGGTCCGCTTCACGATCTCCAGTCTCCACGCACCGGTGCGCCAGACAACAAGCGCCATCTTCTTCCCGGCGTAGCCACCGTCAGCAAAGATGCGCTTGATAAAAGGGAACAGTCGTCGCGATCGGCGCAACAGCAGGAAAGCGCCGTCACGGTCCTGAACGTCGGCCGGATGAACGACAACGTTCGACAAGAGGCCCAGCGAGTCGACCAGGATGTGCCGCTTGCGACCCTTGACCTTCTTGCCCGCGTCGTAGCCCGAAGGATCAAGCCAAGACCCCCTTTTCGAGCGCCCTTTGCGGTTTGTGAGTCGATGATCGCCACCGTTGGGCTGGCTTCACGTCCCGCCTGCTCGCGCACCGCAACGTAGAGGGCATGATGGATGCGCTCCAACGTACCGTCCCAGTTCCACAGTTCCAGATAGTCGTAAACCGTGCTCTTCGGCGGCAGGTCCTTCGGAAGAGCCTTCCATTGGCAGCCGGTCCAAAGCGCATAGAAGATCCCGTTCAGCACCTCACGCACGTTCACCGAGCGTTTGCGACCACCGTGCCGTGCGGGTGGGATCATGGGCCCCACAATCGCCCATCCGGCGTCAGTCAAATCGCTCGGGTAACGAAGGCCACTGCGGTCTGCGGCAACGCGGTGTTCAGGTTTCCACATCGGGCGCTCCATCGAGAATCAAGCGCCCCATCAATCAAGTCACATCAGAATTCATTCGATTCAAGAACTTCCCGGAACGGCCTAAGGTCGCCCACCAGGGGCGGCGAGGAATCCCCACCATCGTATGCTCGCCGTTCCCCTCAAATAAAGGGACGAACGCTCATGACAACGCTGGCGCAAAGTTCGGCGCGGGACTACGGAATGACGAAGGACGAAAAATTCGTCATCTTCGCTTCCTCGCTCGGCACCGTTTTCGAATGGTACGACTTTTATCTCTACGCAACTCTCGCTCCGTTCTTCGCCTCATTGTTCTTCCCGCCAGGGAACGACACGGCCGCTCTGCTTTCGGCCTTCGCCACTTATGCCGCCGGTTTCCTGGTGCGCCCGTTCGGCGCGCTGATCTTCGGCCGCATCGGCGATATCGTCGGCCGCAAATATACCTTCCTCGTCACCATCGTTGTCATGGGCATGGCGACGTTCCTGGTCGGTCTGCTGCCGAGCTATGCGCTCATCGGCTGGTGGGCGCCGGTCATGTTGGTGATCCTGCGCCTGTGCCAAGGCCTCGCCCTTGGCGGTGAGTATGGCGGCGCTGCGACCTACGTGGCGGAGCACTCCCGTCCGAACGAACGCGGCTACACCACGAGCTTCATCCAGACCACTGCGACGCTTGGCTTCTTTCTTGCACTGGTGGTGATCGGCATCTGCCGCGTCTACATGGACACCAAAATCTTCCTCGACTGGGGCTGGCGCATTCCGTTCCTGGTTTCGCTGATCCTGCTGGTGTTTTCGGTCTACATCCGTCTCAAGCTCAACGAGACACCGATCTTCCAGAAGATGAAGGAAGAAGGTAAGGGTTCGAAGGCGCCGCTGACCGAGAGCTTCTTCCGTTACCCGAACAACAAATACGTGCTGCTGGCCTTGCTTGGCGCCACGGCCGGCCAGGGTGTGGTCTGGTATACAGGGCAGTTCTACGCCCTGTTCTTCCTGTCATCACGCTCAAGCTCGATTTCGTCGCTACCTATAGTCTGATCGCGCTTTCGCTGGTGATCGGCACGCCGTTCTTCATCTTGTTCGGCTGGCTGTCGGACCGGATCGGCCGGCTGAAGATCATCCTGGCGGGTTGCGCGATCGCGGCTGTGACCTACTTTCCGCTGTTCGCAGGGCTGACGCACTACATCAACCCTGCCCTCGAGGAGTTCCAGCAGAAGAACCAAGTCACGGTCGTGGCCGACACCGCGACCTGCAACTTCCACATCTTCGTGGGTCCGTGGTCGAAGTTCACGAATTGCGACCGGGCGCAGGACTTCGTCACCAAGCTTGGCGTCTCCTTCACGAAGCAGCCGGCTCCGGGCGCGGGCGACAAGGTCGACCTGATCATCGGTTCGACCAAGGTCGAAGGCTTCGATGCCGCGAAGTGGAACGCTGCGTTCGCTGCCGCCGGCTATCCGGCCAAGGCCGATCTCGCCAAGGTCGAACTGGGTGATGGCCGAGTTGCTCCTCGTCATCATGGTGATCTATGTGACCATGGTGTACGGCCCGATCGCGGCGTTCCTGGTCGAGATGTTCCCGACCAAGATCCGATACACCTCAATGTCGCTGCCGTATCACATCGGCAACGGATGGTTCGGCGGCATGCTGCCGCTGCTCGCGACGGCGATCGTGGCGACGACCGGCAATATCTACGCCGGCCTCTGGTACCCGATCGGTGTGGCGGTGATGACGCTTGTCGTCGGGTTCTTCTTCCTGCGCGACACTCGCGGCGTCGACATGGCCACCGGGTCCGGCGTCGAGATCCAGAAGGGCTGAAAAGGCTGAGCAAGTGGGTCCGACTTATCGGGCCGCTCAAATGGAAAGCCGGCAACTTCGAAGTTGCCGGCTTTTTTGTTCGTGAACGCCACGACTGTGAGCCTTGCTTGATCGTTGTGGGTCATTCGCGTCGTGGTCGGCTCTTGCCGGTCGTTGGCCGACTTCCGCAATGCCCCGAAAGCAGACGTAAGCTCAGAGCATCTGCATCTGTCGCGATGGCCATTTTCGACTGCGACGAGGCCAGCAGCAGGCCGATGGCCGCCGCGCGGGCGGGGAACGCCTCAGCCCGCCAGCACCTGGCTCGCCGGGAACGCCACCTCGACCAGCGTGCCTTCCTTCGGCGCGCTCTTGATCGCGAAGCGCGCCTGGTTCGCTTCGGCGAGCGCCTTCGTCAAAGGCAGGCCCGAGCCCGGTGCCGCCCGGGCGCGCCGCGGTCGCGACCTGCCGGAACGGCTCGAGCGCGGTTTCCAGATCCTTCTCGCTCATGCCGATGCCGGTGTCGCGCACGCGCAGCGCCACCTCGCCGTCGTCCTTGAGCGCGGTCGAGACGATCACCTGGCCGCCGGCGCCGGTGAACTTGATCGAGTTGGTCAGGAGATTGAGCACGATCTGGCGCACCGAGCGCGCGTCCGCCATCACCTGCGGCAGCTTGGGCGCGAGCGCGGTGCGGATGATGACGCGCTCGCGGTTGGCCTGCGGCTGCATGATCGCGACGCATTGCTGGGTCAGGTCGTTGAGCGAGACATTGGCGAAGGTGAGATCGAGCTTGCCGGCCTCGATCTTCGACAGGTCGAGCAGGTCGTTGATCAGCGACAGCAGGTGCCCGCCCGAAACGTGGATGTCCTTGAGGTATTGGCGGTAGCGCTCGTTGCCGACCGGCCCGAACCGCTCCTCCATCATCACCTCGGAGAAGCCGATGATGGCGTTGAGCGGGGTGCGGATCTCGTGGCTGACCTTGGCGAGGAAATCGGATTTGGCGGCGGAGGTCTTCTCGGCCTGGCGCCTGGCCGCGATCAGCTCCTCCTCGGTCCGCTTCCACTGGGTGAGGTCGCGGAACACCGCGCACAGCTTGTCCTTGCTGTCGCCGACCGTGCCGAGCGTCATGAACAGCGGGATCAGGCCGCCCTGGCGCACGCGGCCCATGATCTCGCGGCCGCCGTTGAGCATGCTGGCGACCGCGCCGTCGTCGCGCAGGCTGTCGAGATAGGCGGCGGCGAGATCGTGCGATTCCGGCGCCAGCAGATCGAACAGGCTCTTGCCGGCGAACTCGCCGGCCTCGTAGCCGAACAGCGCCTCGGCGCTGCGGCTCGCCGAGCGCACCTGTCCGGCGCGGTCGAGCATCACCACGCCGTCGGTCGCGGTGTCGAGGATCGAGCGCAGCTCGGCGAGTTCGGCACTGTCGGCATGGTGGCCGGCGGCGGCCGGCGCGGCCAGCACCGGCGGCGTGAACTCGGCGACCGGCGACTTGGTGACCAGCGCGTGCGCCATCTCGCCTTCCCAGTCGATGCGGATCAGCTCGGCGTCGATCCGGTCCTTGTCCTCGCGCTCGATCGTCAGCGCCAGCGGCTCGCCGGAGGCCTCGTCGACGTTCTCGCTCGCGGGCGTGACCAGCAGGCTGTCGAGACCGCCGGCCTCGGCGAGTTCGTCGAGGCTGCGGTGGCCGACCGCGTGCAGGAACGCCGGGTTGGCATAGATGAGATGGTCGAGACGATAGATCAGCACGCCGACCGGCAGCCGGTTGAACATGGTGCGCACGTCGTGCGCGGAGGCGGCGAGGCCGTCGGTCTCGTCAAACTCGGGAATCTCGTCGTCGAGATCGCGCGCCGCGTCGGCGTTGCCGGCGCTCAGCCGTTGCGCGAGCCGCCGCGACAGCTCCCGGAACGCATGATGCTCGAGCGGGCTCAGCGCCGGGGCGGGCGGCGGCGGCGTAGCCGGAGGCGGCGAGACGATCGCTTCGGGCTGCGGGATTTGTTCAGCGTGCGGGACCGGTTCAGGCGGCACGGCCGGCTCGTCGCGCGTCACTGCGGCAGCCGCGGCCACCGCCAGCGGCGCGGCCTCGTTGCGCAGGCGCGCCAGCGCGGACAGCCGCGCCAGATCGCGGCAGACCCCGAAGCCGCGGTAGCCGCGAAACGCCCGGTCACGGTCGAACACCGGCAGTCCCGACATCTCGACGGTGAGCCGCTCGGTGCTGCCGTCGGCCGGCCAGGCGATGTTGAGCCCGCTCCAGGTGTTGCGGCTGGCGATCGCCTGCGCCACCCGTCCGTCCGGATCGAGCGCAAGCGCCGACGCCAGGTCGGACCACGGCCGCCCGAGCGCCGCCGCCGTGCGCGGACCGAGCAGTCCGACGAACTCGGGCAAATCGAGCGTGAGGCGATTGTCGATGTCCATCTGCCAGACGAACCGCAGCGGATGGCGGCGGTCGCCGGGCGGCTCCCCGGCAGGCTGCAAGCTCGTGAGGTGTTAGCGGAGGCGCTGCGGCCGGGGCGAGCGCTGCGTCGCCGTGTACGAGTGCTTCCGGGGCCGGCGTCGCGCCCTCGCGCACGGCGAAGTCGGCGACCAGCACGGTCGCGGCATCGTGCCCGATGCGCCTGATCGCAACCGGCCCGTAGGCGGTGGCGCCTTGCGCATGGCCGAGCCGGAGCGCATCGCTGCCCGCCGCCACCACGCCCAGCGCCGCCAGCGAACGCGCGCCGTCGCAACGCGGCGTCGGCCGCGAGCGTCGCGTGCATCAGCTTGCCGTCCGGCGAAAACACCGCGAGCGGCGCCTCGCAGCCGGCGAACAGGCGAGCCACCCGTTCGTCGAGCGAAAGTTCGGGACCGGCGCGCTCGGTCGCGGCGATCAGCAGGCCTTCCGTGCCGCCGTTGAGCGCGATGCGCGAGCAGGCGCAGGGCAGCGCCCGGCCGATGCCGGCGCCGAAGCCGCGCAGGCGCTCGACCTGCGGCGCCTCGCCTTCCACGATCTTGGCCGCAAGCTCGGCGATCTGGACGGCGGCCGGCTGGCCGGCGTCGAACCGGCGCGTCGCGATCGCCGCCGAGGTGGCGGCGCCGAACACCGCCGCGCCGGCCGGATTGGCCCACAGGATGCGCGCCGCGTCGACGCTCCACAGCCACGCCGGCAGCGCGCCGACGGCGAGCGCGGACAGCCGCTCGTCATCCAGGAATGCCAGCCGGAGATCGGAAGAGCTCATCACGCCGCCGCACCCTCGCTCCGGCCCAATCGTAGGCATCGTCTACCTATTGTCGAAAATTCATAGGACCGGCGGCGTGCGGCGTCCATTGCGGGCCGACGATGGCCCGATCGAAAGGCTGGCTAACCTTAACCCACGAGCGATTCGATTCGCCGCGACTCAGGAAGCGCGCCGAAATCCGCCCGCACCCATCAAACTGCGATGTATTCCTGCAACACTTGTTGCCGTCACGGTCATTGACTGCGCATCTATTGCTCAAAACTGCCCAAAAGCTGAGCGCTATTCGGTGATGCGTGGCCTTCCTGCAACAGCTTTTTGGTTAGGGCTGAGTTAATCTGCGTTCTGGGCAAATTCCAAACAGGGGGTCTACCGATGAAGAAGGTTCTCCAAGGCTTGATTGCGGCGGCCGCGCTTGTGTCGGCACCCGCGATTGCGGCTGACATGCCGGTGAAGTCCTACTCGCCGCCGCCGCCGGTCTACACCTGGACCGGGTGCTACGTCGGTGCGGGTTTCGGCTACAAGATGTGGAACCGCGAGCACGACGTGTACGATCCGGCCGGCGCGCTCAACAACCGAATGGCACGGCGGGCGGCAGAGGATGGCTCGCGACCGGGCAGTTCGGCTGCGACTATCAGATCGGCTCCGCTTGGGTGATCGGTGCGTTCGTCGACGGCTGACTGGGCCGGGCGAAGGGCGACTACAACGAGCGGATCAGCGGGCTCGCAGTGAGCCAGATTGGCGTCCTCAACGAGAAGGTCAGCTGGTCGTTCGGTGGCCGACTCGGCTATAGCGTTCTGCCGCAGATGCTGACCTTCGTCTCCTTCGGTTGGACGCAGGCGCGGTTCGACGCTACCAACTTCACCTTCGCCACCAACGTCGGCGGCGGCCCGATCGGCGCGACCACCGGCCTGACCCTCCCGTCCCACACCTGTCGGGCTGGTTCATCGGCGGCGGCACCGAGTACGCTATCGGCTTCCTGCCGGGTCTGTTCTGGAAGACCGAGTATCGCTTCGCGCAATACAGCAACGGCCAGAACAACGGCATCGTTTGCGCCAGCACCGGTCCGGGCGTCTGCGGCGTGGTCGGGGCGACCGGCTATACCGATCGGTCCACTCACTACCAGCAGACCATCCGCTCCGAACTGGTCTGGCGCTTCGGCGGCAAGGCGGTGGTTGCGAGCTACTGATCGATCCTTCTC
This sequence comes from uncultured Alphaproteobacteria bacterium, assembly GCA_963749815.1. Taxonomy (GTDB): domain Bacteria; phylum Pseudomonadota; class Alphaproteobacteria; order Rhizobiales; family Xanthobacteraceae; genus VAZQ01. Next base: position 62,376 of record CAVVON010000010.1, read on the forward strand.
CCACACCTCAGCGAGGCCCGGGCGGTTGCCCGGGCCTTTCGCTTTTTGCGGCCATCGACGATCGCGGCTGCTTGCGGCATATTTCGCAGCGACGAGCCGGAGGAGGCCAAATTGCCCGTCGTCCAGCACTCGGATGTGACCCGCGAGCCGTTCAATGGCGGCGCGACCTACCAGACACTGGTGGGCGATGCGGAGGGCTCGACCCCGTTCCGGCTCGGCCTGCAGACCTCGCCGCCGGGCTATCGGACGCCGCTGCACTCGCATCCCTACATGGAAGCGCTGACGGTGGTGTCCGGCGAGGGCGAGGCCTGGATCGACGGGCACGACGGGCTGATCGCGATGAAGCCCGGCGTGACGCTGGTGATGCCGCCCGGCGTCAAGCACTGGTTCCGCGCGCTGGGCGGTGCGCCGCTCAAGACCTACGGCATCCACGCTTCGCCGCATCGCATCGTCGACATTCACGAGGCGGCTGGCGGCGGTCATCCGGCGCGCCTAGCCGGGGTCGTCGAAGCCGCAATGGTGCGCTGGTCTTGGACGGCGCAGTAACCGAGGCGAATGATGCCTGGCGATGCCAAAAAACGAAGGCTGGCCAATCCGCAAGGCGTGTTGCGAAACCTGGCCGGGCTGAAGAGCGACAGCTCTGTCGGGTTTCTGCCTGTCATTCCGTCGAACCCGAAAGCCGAAAGCGCCTTGTATGATCTGCGGGCGATTGCCTTGCGCTTTCTGGACAATGAATTTCTCGCGGCCATCAGACCGGCCCATTCGGAGCCGGCCCATATGCTCGATGCCGGCATCGATGTCATCGGCTATGCGGCGTTCCTTCAAAGCAGATACCGGGACTATGCCGGCATTCATCAAAATCTCGGTGCGCTGCACGTCTATCTCCTCGGCACATCCGAGCCGGAAATCGTCAATTATGATTTGCAGGCCTTTCTCATCGTCTTGCGCGCGGCGCGCGAGGCCATGCCCGCATTGGCCGCCGCAACGGCTGCGCTGGAGCCTCTGCTGACTGAGGAGCGGATTTTTGGAATATCGAGAAGATCGCCCGAATCCGCCAAGCTTCTTCGGCGCATCTACGACAAGCGACGGCAGTTCGCCAAATCCTTCGGCGAACTGGGCGATCTGAATGAAGTCGTCGCGGGGCTTTTCCCGCTGCTCCAGGAGGAGCCGGACGAAACCGTATTCAGCTATCGCGAGATGAAAGAAAAAATCCGCGCTATCCGCGGCGGCCCGCTACCGGAAAAATCCGACACAACGAATCAAGATCAGGACAAAGCCCCCAAAAAACGGGCGCCGGGTCTGCAACGAAAGACAAAGCGTCGAGCGCGGCCCAAGCTCAACTATTATCGTGCTGCTTCGGCAGCCGTCGTCGATCGCATCACCAGGGCCAGCGAATTTCGCGTGTGGACCGTACCTGCCTCGATCAAGGACCTGTATGAGCAGCACGGGCAGGAACTCGCGAAAGCGCGCAGGTCATGGCTTCGGTATGCCAGGGAGACCTGGCCGAAGAAATCGACCATGCGTTGGATCCCGGCGGACCAAGGCGGAATCATTCTCGGTCATCTGACTCAAAAGGTCATCGATCCCCTCAGCAGCCCACCCGAGATGGAATTGATCGAAGAGGCGCAAGAAGAGCAGGAAACGATCGCCTCCCTGCTGCTCGACCTATCCTGCTCCATGCAGGTCGATGGCCGCTATCGGCTGGCCTACATGATCGCCGACTGTTTGAGCGACTTTTTGACGAGGGGTGAAGTCCCGATCGAAATCATCGGGCACACGACAACCGGCGAGACCGTCCCGGATGTCATCGGCCGCAATCGTCCGATGCATTACGTCGTCTTCAAGACGCGCGAGGAACCCCACAATTTGTCAACGGTGCACCGCCTGTGCTCCATCCTGCACACGGGCCTGCATTATTTCGGCTACGACGGCGAAGCCGCCTTGTGGTGTTACGAACGGCAGAAGAAGAGCCGCGCCAAACGCCGGATCATGTTCGTCGTCACCGACGGCGAGCCCAGCGGCACATATCTGAGCAAGAAAGGTGACGACATCAGCTATTTTACGGGGCGCCATTTCCGTGACGTCGTTGCCTTCCTCGAGGCAGAGAGAAACGTCGAGATCATTGGCGTGCCGATCAAGGCCGATGTGAGCGGAATTTTCAGCCGTTCGGTGCGGATCGATTCGATCGAGGATATCTACGGGAAACTCAGCCCCTTCATCCTCGCTCTGCTGCGTGAAGCGAATGAACGCAGAAGCCGCCTGCCGGTACACCGGCCGGTTTGAGAATGATGCGCGCACCGAGATCTGGGGCTCTTCGTTCCCGGTAGATATCCCTTGCCCATCAGCCCGCCAGATCGCGCATGATCTTGTAGAGCGCGGCCTGGCCCTCGAAGCCGATGCCGGGCCGGTCGGACAGCGGCAGGTAGCCGTTCTCGACCTTGGCGTCGTCGGCGAAGCCGCCGAAGGCGCCGAACACGCCCGGATAGGATTCGGCGCCGCCCAGTCCGAAGCCGCCGGCGATCGCGAGCGACATCTGGTTGCCGCCGTGCGGGAACAATCCGGTGCGCGGCCAGCCGTAGCGCTCGAGCATCGTGACCGTGCGGCCGTATTGCACGATGCCGTAGGCCTGCGGCGGGTCGATCTGGATCACGTCGTTGCGCTCGGCGCGCAGGCCGCCGAAGCGCACCAGGTTCTCGACGTCCTGGGTCGAGAACAGGTTCTCGCCGGTGGCGAGCGGCGGCTCGTAGACCTCGGCGATCTCCGCGAGCAGCCCGAAGTCGAGCGGGTCGCACGGCTCCTCGAACCAGCGCAGCTTGAACGGCGAAAGCGCTTTCGCGTAAGCCAGCGCCTCGTCGCGGGAGAATTTCGAATTGGCGTCGACCGCGAGCTCGCCCTGATTGCCGAGCACCTTCTTGACCGCTTCGAGCCGCCGCACGTCTTCGGCAAGCGGCGCGCCGCCGACCTTCATCTTGACCATGGTGTAGCCGGCATCGAGATGGCGGCGCATCTCGTCCTGCAGGTCCTGGATGGTCTGGCCGGGGAAGTACCAGCCGCCGCCGACGTAGCAGAACATCTTGCTCGCGACCTTGCCGCCGTTGTAGCGCTCGGCCAGCAGGCGATGCAGCGGCTTGCTCCGCAATCTTGGCGACCGCATCCCAGACCGCGACCTCGATGGTGCCGATGCCGACCGACCGTTCGCTATGCCCGCCGGATTTCTCGCGCTGCATCATGGCGGCGAGGATTTTCGCGGGATCGAGGTTGTCGCCGGTGTCGTCGAGCAGCGTTTTCGGATCGGCCGACAGAATGCGCGGGATGAAACGGGCGCGCATCTGCGCGCCGCAGGCGTAGCGGCCGGTGGAGTTGAAGGCGAAGCCCGCGACCGGCTTGCCGTCGCGGATGACGTCGGTGATGACCGCCACCACCGAGGTGGTCATCTCGGAGAAATCGAAGCTCGAATTGCGCAGCTCCGATTTGAGAGGAATCGCGCATTCTCGAATGTCGACGATACGCATGTTCGGCAGTCCTCGAGGGTCGGTTCGACGTCGATAAAGGGCCGGTTCGACGTCGATAAAGGGCAGGTGCTGTGCGTCCGGGGTGAACCGGGCGCTTGATCTGGAGCAAATGACGCTGGCGCAACAGTGCTTATGCTATTGCAACAGCGGGTCGCATGGTCACAATCATTGGCAGCGACCTCAAGCCCGATCGTTGCAATGATCGGCCCCGATGGGAGAGAGCAAGATGGCCGACCGGTTCGAAATTCCGCCCGAAATGCGCTCGATTGCGGAAAAGAGCGTCGAACAGGCCAAGCAGGCCTTCGACGGCTTCATCACCGCCGCCCACAAGGCCGTCAGCACGTTCGAGGGCCAGGCCGAAACCGCCCGCAAGGGCGCCATGGAGGTCACCGAAAAGGCGGTGACCTTCGCCGAGCGCAACATCGCCAATTCGTTCGAGTTCGCGCAGAAGCTGGTGCGCGCCAAGGATTTCCAGGAAGTCATGGCGCTCCAGGCCGACTACGTCCGCACCCAGATGCAGGCGCTCTCCGAGCAGGCCAAGGAGCTCGGCGAGAGCACCACCAAGGCCGCCAAGGACGCGACCACGCCGAAATTCTAGCCGCGGCCCCGGCCTGCGGGACGGGGACGGTCGCCAGGCCTTATGGTGCAATGCAATATTTTCTATTGCATTGCACCATTTTCATACCTATATTTTTGTCATCAGCCCATTGGCACGCCTCCGCCCGTGCGTTGGAGGCTGCCCGAAACACGAGGATCTGTGTCATGTCCGAGACCATCGAATACACCTCCAAATCCAAGCCCTATTCGTCGTCCGCGTTCGAACTCCCGAAGTTCGAAATGCCGAAATTCGAGCTGCCGAAGATGGAAGTCCCCGCGGCGTTCCGCGAGATGGCCGAGAAGAGCGTCTCGCAGGCCAAGGAAAACTACGAGAAGATGAAGGTCGCCGCCGAACAGGCGACCGACGTGATCGAGGATACCTACGCGACCGCCAGCAAGGGCGCGTCCGACTACGGCCTCAAGTTCATCGAGGCGGCGCGCGAAAACGCCAATGCGAGCTTCGATTTCGCCACCAAGCTCATGACGGTGAAGTCGTTCTCTGAAATGGTCGAACTCGCCACCGCGCATGCGCGCAAGCAGTTCGAGATCTGTTACCGCGCAGACCAAGGACCTCACCGCGCTGGCGCAGAAGGTCGCGACCGAGACCGCCGAGCCGGTCAAGGAGAGCGTCACCAAGGTGTTCAAGAAGGTCGGCTGATCGCCCGCAGGGCGGCTCCCGCAAAATCAAACGCAAGCCCGGGCATCCGCCCGGGCTTGTTGCATTTTAGGGCCTGCCGCGCCGAAAATTGAACTCGGGCGGCCGGCCGCACGACCAAAGCAGGAATTGCGGAAATTCCGGAGCCTGCGGCGCCGCTTGCTAAAACGGGCCTTTGCTCCTAGTTTCCCGCCGCTTTTGTGAGCGTGTGCAGCTGTAGCTCAGATGGTTAGAGCGCCGGTCTGTGGAACCGGAGGTCGGTGGTTCGAAGCCACCCAGCTGTACCATTTCCCCCGACATTCCTGCCTCAAACCGCCGCTCGCGGCGGTCAGGCGCTGCGCGTCGCGACAAAGCGCGCCGCGGCCTTGAGCACGTCGGCATCGTTCCCGAACGGCGCCAGCGCGGTCTGCGCCTCGGCCACCAGCGCCTCGAGCCGGCGCTTCGCCGCCGCGACGCCGAGCACGCCGACCAGGGTCGCCTTGTGGGCGGCGGCATCCTTGCCGGTCGCCTTGCCGACCAGCGCCGGATCGCCTTCGAGGTCGAGCAGATCGTCGGCGATCTGGAAGGCTTCGCCGAGCACCGAACCGTAGCGATCGAGCGCGGCGTACTTGGCCGTGCCGGCCTGCCCCAGGATCGCGCCGGCGACGCAGCCGAAGCGCAACAGCGCGCCGGTCTTCATCGCCTGCAGCGTCTTGACCTCGGTCTCGCCGAGCGTCTCCGGCGTGCCGCCGAAGCGTCCTTCGGCCGCAAGGTCGAGCATCTGGCCGCCGACCATGCCGCCGAGCCCCGATGCGCGCGCCAGCGCCATGACGAGCTCGAGCCGCACCTCGGCATCGGGATGGGTCTCGGGCCGCGCCAGGATGTCGAACGCGAAGGTGAGCAGGCCGTCGCCCGCCAGGATCGCGGTCGCTTCGTCGAACGCCTTGTGCGCGGTCGGGCGGCCGCGGCGCAGATCGTCGTTGTCCATCGCCGGCAGATCGTCGTGCACCAGCGAGTAGCAGTGCACGCATTCGAGCGCCGCCGCCGCCATCAGCGAGTTGCCGCGCGGCACCCCGAACAGGTCGGCGCACTCGACCACCAGGAACGGCCGGAAGCGCTTGCCGCCGCCGAGGCTGACATAGCGCATGGCGTCCAGCAGCCGCTTGGGGCGCGCTCGCTCGCCGTCGACCGGCTCAGCCGACTGCAGACGGTCGAGCAGGCTTTCGGTGTCATGGGCAACCTGCGCGAGGCGATCCTGGAAGATCGCCTCGACATCCATGCCTTTTTTCACAGCGTCGCTACGGGCCATGCGTTCTCGCTTGGAACCAGCCGGACCCTACCAAGAGGCCTGCGGCCGTCCAGCTTTTCCTAGCCCAATTCATTGAATATGTTGAACTGTTTTTATGGGCAGGGTTAGGAAGACCCGGTCCGCAGGGGCGGCAAGATCGAAATCGGAGGGTTTGCAGGCGCGTGCTGGCCTTAGGTGTTGCCTCGATTGCGCTTTTGATCTGGCTCTATCTCCTGTTCGCCCGGGGGGCCTTCTGGCTCACTACCGAGCGGGACGAGACGGCGCCGGCGCAGCCATCGGCGTGGCCGCGCATCGCCGCGGTGGTTCCCGCGCGCAACGAGGCCGACGTCATCGGCGACAGCATCGGCTCGCTCCTCCGGCAGGACTATCCGGGCGCATGGAGCATCATCCTGGTCGACGACGACAGCAGCGACGGCACCGCCGAGATCGCCCGCCGCGCCGCGGCCGGCCATGCCGACCGGCTGCATGTCGTCACCGGCCGCGCGCTGCCGGCCGGCTGGACCGGCAAGCTCTGGGCGCTGAAGCAGGGCATCGACGCCGCGATGGCGCTGCCGCAGCCGCCCGACTACCTCCTGCTCACCGACGCCGACATCGTGCTACGCGCCCGACTCGCGCGGCGCGCCTCGTCGCGCGCGCGCGAGGCGAGCGGCCTGGTGCTGACCTCGCTGATGGTGAAGCTGCGCTGCGAGAGCCTCGCCGAGCGCGCCTACATCCCGGCCTTCATCTTCTTCTTCCAGATGCTCTATCCGTTCGCCTGGGTGAACCGCCCGCACAGCGCGGTCGCGGCGGCCGCCGGCGGCTGCATGCTGGTGCGCGCCGATGCGCTCGCGCGCGGCCGGCGGCATCGAGGCGATCCGCGGCGCGCTGATCGACGATTGTGCGCTCGCGCGCGCGCTGAAGGCGCAGGGGCCGATCTGGCTCGGCCTGACCGAGCCGCGTGCACAGCATCCGCCCCTATCCGGACGTTCGGCGACATCCGGCGCATGGTGGCGCGCTCGGCCTATGCGCAGCTGCACTATTCGCCGCTGCTGCTCGCCGGCACCGTGCTCGGCATGGCGCTGACCTATCTGGCGCCGCCGCTGCTCGCGCTCTTCGGCACCGGCGCGCCGCAATTCATCGGCGCCGCCGCCTGGCTGATGATGGCGCTCGCGTTCCAGCCGACGCTGCGGTTTTACCGGCTGTCGCCGTTGTGGGGCATCGCGCTGCCCGCTATCGCGCTGCCTATATGATCTTCACCCTCGATTCCGCCTATCAATATGCGCGCGGCCGGGGCGGAAGGTGGAAGGGCCGCGCGCAGGCCAATCTGTCGGGACCTTAAGATGATCACCGCCGCCGAAGCTGCGCTCCGGCAAGGGCCACCGGGACGAGAATTTTCCCGTCGCCTCGCGGCTCATCAGCGCGCGCCATCGCGCGCCGATCCTGGCGTTCTACGAGTTCGTGCGCATCGCCGACGACATCGCCGATCATCGCGACGCTGCAGCCGGCCGAGAAGCTCGCGCTGCTCGACCAGCTGGAAGCCACGCTGCTCGGCAAGGACGACGACAACCCGGTCGGCGTCGCGCTGCGCCGGCAGCTGCGCCGAGCGCGCACTGTCGCCGCGCCATGCCCAGGACCTGCTCACCGCCTTCCGCATGGACGTGACCAAGCTGCGCTACCGCGACTGGGACGATCTGATCGACTATTGCCGCTACTCGGCCATGCCGGTCGGCCGCTTCGTGCTCGATGTGCACGGCGAGAGCCGCGCGACCTGGCCGGCCAACGACGCGCTGTGCGCGGCGCTGCAGATCATCAATCACCTGCAGGACTGCGCCAAGGACTACCGCGATCTCGACCGCGTCTACATCCCGCTCGATGCCTTCGCGTCGGCCGGCGCCACGGTCGAGGAGCTCGGCGCCGCGCAAGCTTCGCCGGCGCTGCGCGCTGCCATCCGCGCGCTCGCCGCCCGCACCGCGACACGCTGCTGCGACGACAGCACGCCCTTCTCCGCCAGCATCGAGGACACGCGCCTCGCGCTCGAAGTCGCGGTCATCCAGACGCTCGCGCGAACATCTCGTCGAGCTGCTGCAGCACGCGCGATCCGCTGAGCGAGCGCGTGCATCTCGGCAAGGCCGGCTTCGCCGGACTGGGGCTGATCGGCCTGCTCAGGGGCGCGCGCAATCGCGTCGGGCGCGCGTTCAACGGCGCGCACAAACCGCAGGGCGCGTGAGTGTCGCCCGCGGCAGACAGCCAGGAGATGGCGGCGGCCACCCGGGCCTCGGGCAGCTCGTTCTACACCGCCATGCGCATCCTGCCGCGCGCGCAGCGCGAGGCGATGTTCGAGATCTACTCGTTCTGCCGGCAGGTCGACGACATCGCCGACTCGGCCGGCCCGCGTCCGGAGCGGCGCGCCGCACTCGGCCAGTGGCGCGCCGACATCGACGCCTCTATGGCGGCACGCCGGCCGCGCGCGTCGCGGGGCTCGCCGAGCCCGTGCGGCAATTCGCCCTCGGCGGCGAGGATTTCCTCGACCGTCATCGACGGCATGGAGATGGACGTCGTCGCCGACATCCGCGCGCCCGACCTCGCGACGCTCGATCTCTACTGCGACCGGGTGGCGAGCGCGGTCGGGCGGCTCTCGGTGCGCGTCTTCGGCATGGCGGAGGACGACGGCATCGCGCTCGCGCATCATCTCGGCCGCGCGCTGCAGCTCACCAATATCCTGCGCGACCTCGACGAGGACGCCGCCATCGGCCGGCTCTATCTGCCGCGCGAGGCGCTCAGCGAGGCCGGCATCAGCGGCGACCGATCCGGCGACCGTGCTGGCGAGCCCGCACGTCGGCGCGCCTGCGGCAAGCTGGTCGGAACGCGCCCGCGCGCATTTCGCCGAGGCCGACGCGATCATGGCGCGCAGCGCACGCCGCACCGTGCGCGCGCCGCGCATCATGGGCGAGGCCTACCGGCTGATCCTCGACAGCCTGATCGCGCGCGGCTGGTCGCGCCGCGCGCCCGGATCCGCATTCCGCGCGCGCGGCTGCTGTGGATCATCCTGCGGAACGCCGTCGTCTGATGCCGCGCACCATTCACATCATCGGCGCCGGCCTCGCCGGGCTCTCCGCCGCCGTCCGGCTCGCAGCGCGCGGGGAGGCCGTCGCGGTGCACGAGGCGGCCGCGCAGGCCGGCGGACGCTGCCGCTCCTATCACGATCCCGCGCTCGACATGGTGATCGACAACGGCAATCACCTGCTGCTGTCGGGCAATCACGCGGCGCTGGCCTATCTGCGCACGATCGGCGCGGCCAACAGCCTGATCGGGCCGCCCGGCGCGGATTTCGCCTTCGTCGATCTCGCCAGCGGCGCGCGCTGGACGCTGCGCATCAACGAGGGCCGCCTGCCGTGGTGGATCTTCAAGGCCGACCGCCGCGTGCCGGGCACGCGCGCCGCGCGATTATCTCGCGCTCGCGCGGCTCCTGTGGGCCGGCAAGGACAAGACGATCGGCGACACGGTCGCGTGCGCCGGCCCGCTCTACGAGCGGCTGGCGAAGCCGCTGTTCGCTGGCCGCGCTCAACACCGATCCGCGCGAGGCGCAGCGCCAGGCTCGCGGGCGCGATCGTGCGCGAGACGCTGGTGAAGGGCGGCAAGGCCTGCCGGCCGCTGATCGCGCGCGACGGGCTCGGCTCGGCCTTCATCGATCCGGCGCTGACATTCCTGGCGCAGCACAACGCCGCCGTGCGGTTCGGCCACCGGCTGCGCGGCGTTCGACTTCGACGGCGCGCGAGTCGCCGCGCTCGACTTCGGCGACGAGAAGCGTCGCGCTTGGGGACGAGCGATGCCGTGATCCTGGCGGTGCCGCCGGTGGTGGCCGGCGCGCTGCGTGCCGGAGCTCACGACGCCGACCGAGTTCCGCGCCATCGTCAACGCGCATTTCCGGATCGCGCCGCCGCCCGGTCTGCCGCCGATCATCGGCGTGATCAACGCCACCACCGAATGGCTGTTCGCCTTCCCCGGCCGGCTGTCGGTCACGATCAGCGCCGCCGACCGGCTGCTCGATACGCCGCGCGAGGAGCTGGCGGCGACAATCTGGCAGCGAGGTCGCCGCCGTCGCCGGCCTTCCCAACGCGCTGCCGCCGTGGCAGATCGTGCGCGAGCGCCGCGCCACCTTCGCGGCGACGCCGGCAGCAGGATGCCAAGCGCCCGGGCGCCGCGACCGCGTGGCGCAATCTCGTCCTGGCCGGCGACTGGACCGAGACCGGCCTGCCGGCGACCATCGAAGGAGCGATCCGGTCCGGCAACCGGGCGGCCGATCTCGCCGGACGGCAATAATGGAATGACCAGCGTGCCCGCCGAAACCAACCTGCCGCTGCCTCCAGAAAAGCTCGACCGCAGCATCGCGTCGGCCGCCGATGCGCTCCTCGCCATGCAGCGGGCCGACGGCCACTGGGTGTTCGAGCTCGAAGCCGACGCCACCATCCCGGCCGAATACGTGCTGCTGCGCCATTATCTCGGCCGAGCCGGTCGACGCGGAGCTCGAAGCCAAGATCGGCGTCTATCTGCGCCGCATCCAGGGCCGCGCACGGCGGCTGGCCGCTGTTCCACGACGGCGAGTTCGACATGAGCGCGAGCGTGAAGGCCTATTTCGCGCTCAAGATGATCGGCGACGACATCGACGCGCCGCACATGCGGCGCGCGCGCGAGGCGATCCTGCGCGCGCGGCGGCGCCGCCAACGTCAACGTCTTCACCCGCATGCTGCTGGCGCTGTTCGGCTTCGTTCCGTGGCGCGCGGTGCCGGTGATGCCGGTCGAGATCATGCTGCTGCCGCGCTGGTTTCCGTTCCATCTCGACAAGATCTCGTACTGGAGCCGCACCGTCATCGTGCCGCTGCTGGTGCTGATGGCGCGCAAGCCGCGCGCGCGCAATCCGCTCGGCGTCAGCATCGACGAGCTGTTCGTGGAGCCGCCGGCCAAGCTCGGTCCGCCGCCGCGCGCGCCGCAGCAGAAGCGCGAGTGGTTCGCGTTCTTTTCGCGTCACCGACGCGCTGCTGCGCGCGGCCGAGCCGCTACATGCCGAAGCGCACGCGCCAGCGCGCGATCGACCGTGCGCTCGCCTTCGTCAGCGAGCGCCTCAACGGCGAGGACGGGCTCGGCGCGATCTTTCCGGCGATGGCCAACAGCGTGATGATGTTCGACGTGCTGGGCTATCCGGCCGATCATCCGCAGCGCGCGATCGCGCGCAAGTCGATCGAGAAGCTCTTGGTGCGTGCACGCGCACGAAGCCTATTGCCAGCCCTGCGTCTCGCCGGTCTGGGACACCGGGCTCGTCTGCCACGCGCTGCTCGAAGCCGGCGGCGCGCGCGCGCTGGCGCAGGTGCGCAAGGGGCTCGACTGGCTGGTGCCGAAGCAGATCCTCGACGTCAAAGGCGACTGGGAGGCGCGGCGGCCGGACGTGCGGCCGGGCGGCTGGGCGTTCCAGTACGCCAACCCGCATTATCCCGACGTCGACGACACCGCGGTGGTCGCCATGGCGATGGACCGGCTGCAGACCATCGACGCCGGCGCCGATTTCCGCGCGCCGATCGCGCGCGCGCGCGAATGGATCTACGGCCTGCAGAGCAAGAACGGCGGCTGGGGCGCGTTCGACGCCGACAACGACTATCGCCTATCTCAACAACATCCCGTTCGCCGACCACGGCGCGCTGCTCGATCCGCCGACCGAGGATGTCACCGCGCGCTGCCTCTCGATGCTGGCGCAGTTCGGCGAAGCACCGACACGCCGACGTGAAGCGCGCGATCGACTATCTCCAGCGCACGCAGCTTCCCGACGGCAGCTGGTACGGCCGCTGGGGCATGAACTACATCTACGGCACCTGGTCGGTGCTGTGCGCGCTCAACGCCGCGGGCGTCGGCCATTCGGCGCCCGAGATGCGCAAGGCGGTCGACTGGCTCGTGCGCATCCAGAACGCGGACGGCGGCTGGGGCGAGGACGGCGCAAGCTACAAGCTCGACTACCGGGGCTACGAGACGGCGCCGAGCACGGCCTCGCAGACCGCCTGGGCGCTGCTCGGCCTGATGGCGGCGGGCGAGGTCGATCATCCCGCCGTCGCGCGCGGCATCGGCTATCTTGCCGAGACGCAAGGCAGCGACGGCTTCTGGAACGAGCCGCGAGTACACCGCGACCGGATTTCCGCGCGTGTTCTACCTGCGCTATCACGGCTATTCGAAATTCTTTCCGCTGTGGGCGCTGGCGCGCTACCGCAATCTCACGCGCGGCAATACGCGGGCGGTGGCGTACGGGATGTGACGCCGGCAAGCGGTAACGGAACTTAGCGGGCCGTTACGGCGCGACCCGGCTTGCCGCATCCGCGCCGATTGACCAGGTGCTAAACGGGCGTTCCACCAGGGCGCTGTTGTAGTACGCGCGCTGGCCGGTGATTTCGGCGCCGATCCAGCCGGGCAGGTCGACGTGCTGGTCTTCGTGCTGCAACTCTATTTCCGCGATGATCAGACCGGCATTTTCTCCCGAAAACACGTCGATCTCCCAGGCGAGGTCGCCCCAAGGGACCACGTGGCGCACCTTCTCGATCACCAAGCCCTGCCGGAGTTGGATCAGCGCTTCGGCCTCCAGGACCGGAATGGGATATTCCAGCTCGAGCCGGCGAACGTCGACGGGGCGGGATTTGACCGTCAGCGTCGCGGTGCTGTTGTCCTTGATGCGGATCCGGATCGACGCCTTGCCGTCGCAGGCCAGATAGGCTTGCCGGATCGGCGTTTGACTGGTTGTGAGCTGCCGCCAGGCGTCGCCGCACACCAGGAATTTTCTCTCGATCTCGAAACTCATCGGCTTCCTTGGGACCAGCGGCGAGCGGGCAGGGGAGCAGCCGTCTACTCGGCCGCTTCCATCGGCGGGGCGGCGCGGCCGTCGGCCTTGGCGTGGATCGCCGCCATCTCCTGCTCGACGTGGCGCGAGAAGATGTATTCGGCCGGCCGCTGGTTCTCGAGCGGGATTTCCGGCGCCATCTCGCCTTGGGTCTTCACGCCGAACAGCGCGACCTTGAGCGCCTGCAGCGGCTGCGCGATGGTGGCGGACGCCGCCGTCGGCTCGTAGCCGCAATGCGCCATGCAGTTCGCGCACTTTTCATACCGGCCGGTGCCGTAGGCGTCCCAGTCGGTCGTCTCCATCAGTTCGGTGAAGGTCTTGGCGTAGCCTTCGCCGAGCAGATAGCACGGCTTCTGCCAGCCGAAGATGTTGCGCGTCGGCATGCCCCAGGGCGTGCAGTGATAGGTCTGGTTGCCGGCGAGGAAGTCGAGGAACAGGCCGGAGTGGATGAAGTTCCACTTCTTGCCCTTGCCCAAGTCGAAGACCTTGCGGAACAGATCCTTGGTCTTGCGGCGGCCCAGGAAGTGCTCCTGGTCGGGCGCGCGCTCATAGGCGTAGCCGGGCGAGATCGAGACGCCGACGCCGAGTTCCTCGGTGAGGTCGAGGAACGCCGCGATGTCCTCGGCCGGATGGCCGTCGAAGATGGTGGCGTTGACGTTGACGATGAAGCCCTTCGCCTTCGCGGCCTTGATGCCGGCGATCGCCTTCTCGAAGCCGCCCTCCATGCACACCGACTTGTCGTGGTGCTTCTTGATGCCATCGAGGTGGACCGAGAAGAACAGGTAGGGCGACGGCTCGAACTGATCGAGCTTCTTCTCCAGCAGCAGCGCGTTGGTGCAAAGCGAGACGAATTTCTTGCGCGCCACGATGCCTTTGACGATCTCGCCGATGTCCTTGTGGATCAGCGGCTCGCCGCCCGGGATCGCCACCATCGGCGCGCCGCACTCGTCGACCGCGTCGAGGCATTCCTTGACCGACAGCCGCCGGTTCAGGATCGGCGCCGGATAGTCGATCTTGCCGCAGCCGGTGCAGGCGAGGTTGCAGCGGAACAGCGGCTCGAGCATCAGCACGAGCGGATAGCGCTTGCGGCCCATCAGCTTCTGCTTGAGCAGATAGGCGCCGATGCGCATTTCCTTCAGGAATGGAACTGACATGATACCCCGACTTGTTATTCCGACTTTTTGGTCCACCTGAGCAGATACGTCAATCCGACGGTTAAGGACGCGTCGTCTGGATTCGTTCCGTTCTGGCGTCTTTGCCCAGCGCTTCCAGCGCCTTGGCGGTGATGGCATTGGCGTCGAGGCCGGCCCTGGCATACATGGCCATCGGGCTGTCCTGGTCGATGAACAGATCCGGCAGCACCATCGAGCGAACCTTCAGGCCGCGATCCAGCACGCCGTGTTCGGCCAGCGCCTGCAGTACCTGCGCGGCAAATCCGCCGACCGCGCCTTCCTCGACCGTGACCAGCACCTCGTGCTCGCGCGCGAGCCGCAGCAGCAGGTCGATGTCGATCGGCTTGGCGAAACGCGCGTCCGCCACCGTCGCCGACAGGCCGCGCGCGGCGAGCGTCTCGGCCGCCTTGAGGCATTCCGACAGCCGGGTGCCGAGCGACAGCAGCGCGACCGAATTGCCCTCGCGCAGGATGCGGCCCTTGCCGATTTCGAGCGGCACGCCGAACTCGGGCATTTCGACGCCGACGCCGTCGCCGCGCGGATAGCGCAAAGCCGAGGGGCGGTCGTCGATCGCAACTTGCGTCGCCACCATGTGGACGAGCTCGGCCTCGTCGGCAGCCGCCATCAGCACGAAGCCCGGCAGGCAGCCGAGATAGGCGAGGTCGAACGAGCCGGCATGGGTCGGGCCGTCGGCGCCGACCAGGCCGGCGCGGTCGAGCGCGAAGCGCACCGGCAATTGCTGGATCGCCACGTCGTGCACGATCTGGTCGTAGGCGCGCTGCAGAAACGTCGAATAGATCGTAGCAAACGGCTTGTAGCCTTCGGTCGCCAGCCCGGCCGCGAACGTCACCGCGTGCTGCTCGGCGATGCCGACGTCGAACGAGCGCTCGGGAAACGCCTTGGCGAAGATGTCGACGCCGGTGCCCGACGGCATCGCGGCGGTGATCGCGACGATGCGCGGATCCTTCTTGGCTTCTTTCACCAGGCTTTCGCCGAACACCTTGGTGTAGGAGGGGGCGTTGGATTTCGCCTTGGCCTGCTTGCCGGTCGCGACGTCGAACTTGACCACGCCGTGATAGCGGTCGTCGGACGCTTCGGCGGGCGCGTAGCCCTTGCCCTTCTGGGTGACGACGTGGACCAGGATCGGACCGTCCTGGACGTCGCGCACGTTCTGCAGCACCGGGATCAGATGGTCGATGTTGTGGCCGTCGATCGGGCCGACATAGTAGAAGCCCATCTCCTCGAACAGCGTGCCGCCGGTGACGAGGCCGCGGGCATACTCTTCCATCGCCTTGGCGCGCTGCTCCAGGAACGGCGGCAGGTGCTCGGCGAGATGATGCATGCCCTCGCGCACCGAGCGATAGGTGCGGCCGGAGACCAGACGCGCCAGGTAGGCCGACAGCGCGCCGACCGGCGGCGCGATCGACATGTTGTTGTCGTTGAGGATGACGATCAGCCGGGAATCCATCGCGCCGGCATTGTTCATGGCCTCGTAGGCCATGCCGGCCGACATCGCGCCGTCGCCGATGACGCACACGACATTGTGATTCTGCTTGGTCAGGTCGCGCGCCACCGCCATGCCGAGCCCGGCCGAGATCGAGGTCGACGAATGGGCGGCGCCGAACGGGTCGAACTCGCTTTCGGCGCGTTTGGTGAAGCCGGACAGCCCGCCGCCCTGGCGCAGGGTGCGGATGCGGTCGCGCCGGTTGGTCAGGATCTTGTGCGGATAGGCCTGGTGCCCGACGTCCCAGATCAGCCGGTCCCTGGGGGTGTCGAACACATAGTGCAACGCGACGGTGAGTTCGACCACGCCGAGGCCCGGCGCCCAGGTGGCCGCCCGTGACGGCGACCGCACTGATGGTCTCCGAGCGCAGCTCATCGGCCACCTGCCGGAGCGACTTTTCCGGCAAAGCACGTAAATCCTCTGGAGATTTGATGGTATCTAGCAACGGCGTAGGCACTGTCGACATTCAGCTATAAGCCCCCTGGCTTTTCGCAGGCGCGTAATCTACCCACACTAGAGAATTCGCGGTACCGGGGAAACAGAGACTTCAGGCGGAGTGGGCCGCCGGCCGCTGCGCGGGTTAAGCAACGTGCCCGCATTACGGAGTTAATCGTTGTCAAGGCGCTGAATTGCCTGATATTCCGCCGCCACGCCAGCTCGGTTCCACGATTCCAGGCCTCCCCAGCCGCATTGGATAACCCCCAGGACAAGGCATGCTTAGGAAGAGCGTCACCGCGATTGTCGATATTTGCACTCGTTATTCTGTGCAAGTTATTGGTATTGCAGTACTTCTAGCTGTGGTCTGTGGCATCTATGCGCACCGCCATTTCGCCATCGACGCCGACGTCAACAAGCTGATCTCGAAAGAGCTGCCCTGGCGGCAGCGCGAGGCGGCGTTCGACAAGTCGTTCCCGGTCAAGGAAGAGTCCATTCTGGCGGTGATCGACGCCCCGACCTCGGAACTGGCCGCCCAGGCGACGTCCGCGCTGATCGAAAAGCTGCAGGGCGACACCAAGCTCTTCAAATTCATGATGGAAGCGGGCGGCGGCCAGTTCTTCCAGAGGAACGGCCTGCTGTTCCTGCCGGCCGAGCAGGTCATCACCACGGCGCGCAAGCTCGGCGAGGCCAAGCCCGTCATCCAGGCGCTGGCCCAGGACCCAAATCTGCGCGGGCTGACCACCGCCCTCAACTACGGCCTGATCGGCGTGAAGATGAAGCACTACACGCTCGATGACATCGCCGGGACCATGAACCTGGTGGCGGCGACCTTCGAGGACGTCATTGCCGGCAAGCCGGCGAGCTTCTCCTGGCACGAAATGCTCAACGGCCGGCCGGCGACCGAGAGCGAGAAGCGCCGGTTCATCGAGATCAGGCCGGTGCTCGACTTCTCGGCGCTGATGCCCGGCCAGGCCGCCACCGACGCCATCCGCCAGGCCGCCAAGGACCTCAAGTTCGACACGGTCTATCGCGCCCAGCTTCGCCTCACCGGTCCGGTGGCGATCGCGGACGAGGAATTCGCCACCGTGCAGGAGGGCGCCGTCGTCAACACCACGGCGACCATCGCTGATCGTTCTGACCATCCTGTGGCTGGCGCTGCGCTCGTCGCGGATCATCGTTGCGGTGTTCATCAGCCTGATCGTCGGCCTCTCGATCACCACGGCGCTCGGCCTGGCGATGGTGGGCGCGCTCAACCTGATCTCGGTCGCCTTCGCGGTGCTGTTCGTCGGCCTCGGCGTCGATTTCGGCATCCAGTTCAGCGTGCGCTACCGCGCCGAGCGTCACGAAGAGCCCGACCTGCACAAGGCGCTGATCAACACCGCCAAGATGTCGGCGCGCCGCTGACGCTCGCCGCCGCGGCGACCGCCGCGGGCTTCCTCGCCTTCCTGCCGACCGACTACAAGGGCGTGTCGGAGCTCGGCCAGATCGCCGGGCTCGGCATGATCGTCGCGTTCATCACCAGCATCACGGTGATCCCGGCCCTGCTGACGATCCTGAAGCCGCCGGGCGAGCCGGCGCCAGATGGGCTACAAGGCGCTGGCGCCGGTCGACCGCTTCATGGAGCGCCACCGCATTCCGGTGATCGTCGGCACCGGCGCTCGTGGTCGCTCGCCGGTCTGCCGCTGCTCTACTTCCTGCAGTTCGACTTCAACCCGCTCAATCTGCGCAGCGCAAAGGTCGAGTCGGTCGCGACCTTCCTGGACGCTGCGCAACGATCCGAACCTCGGCGCCAACTCGATCTTCGTGCTCGCACCCAACAACGAGGCGGCGCGCGCGGACGCCGAGAAGCTCGCGAAGGTGCCGGAAGTCGCGGCGCGTGAAGATCGTCGAGAATTTCGTGCCGGTCGATCAGCAGCCCAAGCTCGGCGCCATCAAGCAGCTCGCCGATGTGCTCGGGCCTGCGCTGCAGCCCGATCCCAGCAAGAAGCCGCCGACCGACGCCGACAACGTCGCGGCGCTGAAGGCCGCGGTGGTCAATCTCAACCAGGCGGTGGAAGCGCAGACCGGCGATGCCCAGAACGGCCCCGGCGCGGTCGCCGCCAAGCGCCTGGCCGCCGCCGTCACCAAGCTCGCCGACGGCAGACGAGGATTTGCGCACGCGCGCGCAGGCGTCGATGATCACGTCGCTGACGACCGCGCTCGACGAGCTGCGCAACTACCTGCAAGGCGGAGCCGGTCATCGCTCGAAACGCTGCCGCCCGAGATCGCCGCCGGCTGGATCACGCAGGACGGCCGCGCCAAGATCGAGATCCTGCCGAAGGGCGATCCCAACGACAACGAGACGCTGCGCCAGTTCGCGCGCGCGGTGCAGGAGGTCGAGCCGAACGCCACCGGCGGGCCGATCTCGATCCTGGAGTCCGGCCGCACGGTGATCAAGGCGTTCATCGAGGCCGGCTTCTGGGCGCTCGGTCTCGATCGCGATCCTGCTCTGGATCGTGCTGCGCCGCTTCGGCGACGTGCTGCTGACGCTCGTTCCGCTGTTGCTCGCCGGCGTCGTGACGCTGGAGCTCTGGTCATCTTCGGCATGAAGCTCAACTTCGCCAACATCATCGCGCTGCCGCTGCTGCTCGGCGTCGGCGTCGCCTTCAAGATCTACTACATCATGGCGTGGCGGGCCGGGCAGACCGACCTGCTGCAGTCGAGCCTGACGCGCGCGGTGATCTTCAGCGCCTGCACCACCGCGACCGCGTTCGGCAGCCTGTGGCTGTCGAGCCATCCCGGCACGTCGAGCATGGGCAAGCTGATGGCGCTGGCGCTGGTCACGCACGATGGCGGCGGCGGTGCTGTTCCAGCCGGTGCTGATGGGACCGCCGCGCGTCAAGCAGGAGCACTGAGGCGCGTTCGCGCCGAGGATACGCAAAATTCACCCTGCCGCACGGGGCCGCAAGGCCCCGTGATCGTTCGGGAATCGAGCCTGTGCGGCGGGTGTTGAGGGTCGGGTAGAACTCCGTCGCTACGATACCCGGTCCTGTATCCGGCGTATCGATGACCACCCTCGACGTCACCACCAGCGGCAATCGCAGCGAAGCAGCCGACCGGCTCGCGCTGTGGACGCGCATGCTGTGCGTCCTGTTCTTCTTTTCCGGCTTCCCGGCGCTGATCTACCAGCTCACCTGGCAGCGGGCGCTGTTCCGCATCTTCGGCGTCAATATCGAATCGGTGACCATCGTGGTGACCGCGTTCATGCTGGGGCTCGGGATCGGCAGCATCGCGGGCGGCTGGCTCTCCAAGCAGCGCGGCGTCGCGCTGTTGCCGTTGCTTGCCGTCATCGAGCTTGCGACCGGCGCCTTCGGCCTCGTCTCGCTGATGATCTTCGATACGGTCGGCGCCTTCACGATGGGCCTGCCGCTGATCGCGACCGCCGCCGTGACCTTGGCGCTGGTGATCGTACCGACGCTGCTGATGGGCGCGACCTTGCCGCTCCTGGTCAGCCATCTGGTGCGCCGCACCGGCAATGTCGGCGGTGCGGTCGGTCTCCTCTATTACGTCAACACGCTGGGCGCGGGCGCGGCCTGCCTGTTCGCCACGGTGGTGCTGTTCCCGTTCCTCGGCATGCAGGGCGCAGTGCTGGTCGCGGTCGCGATGAATGCCGCGGTGGCGGTCGGCGCGCTCGCGGCGCACTGGCGCGACCGGGCCGCCGCCACGTTCGCGGTGCCGGATGCGCCGCCATCGTGCCTGGCGCGCGTGCCGGCGATGGGCTTCAAGGCGGTGCTGGCGCTGGCGGCGGCCGGCGGCTTCGTGTCGCTGTCCTACGAGATCTTCTTTTTCCGCACGGTGTCCTACGCGTCGGGCTCGAGCGCGACCGCGTTCGCCGCGACGCTGTCGGCGTTCCTGGTCGGCGTCGCCTCCGGATCGCGCCAGGCCGGCGAGAACTGCGCCACCCTGTCGCGCGAAGAGGCGATGCGCCGCGCCGCCGGCAGCCTGCTGACCGCCAACCTGCTCGGCATCCTGTTCCTGCCGCTCGTCAGCCATCTCGCCTGGCTCGACCGCGGCGTGATCGGCGTGGCGATGCTGATGGTGTTCTTCGTGGCGCGCGCCTGGGGCGCGCTGCTGCCGTATCTCGCCGAGCTCGGGATCGCCGCCGACGGTCGCGCCGGGATGCACACGGCGTTGCTCTATCTCGCCAACATCCTGGGATCGGCAGTCGGCGCCGTCCTCACCGGCTTCGTGCTGATGGACATCATGGGCCTCGTCGGCATCGCGGTGACGCTGGTGGTGATGGGGCTCATCTGCGCGGCGCTGCTGGTCGGGACGCTGGAAATCCCACGCTGGCAGAAGCTTCTGCGCGCGGGTCTGGCCGGTGGGCTCGCTGCCGCGGCGCTGGTGGCGATTCCGTCCTTTGCCGGCCACGTGCTGGAAAACCTGCAGTGGAAGGGCTCGGCGCAGGCCAAGCCGTTCGTCAAGGTGCTGGAGAATCGCAGCGGCATCATCACGGTCGATGCCGACGGCACCGTGTTCGGCCACGGCATGTACGACGGCAAGTTCAACACCGATCTCAAGCACGACGGCAACGGCATCATCCGCCCGTATGCGCTGAGCCTGTTCCATCCGGCGCCGCGCCGCGTGCTGATGATCGGGCTGTCGTCGGGCTCCTGGGCGCAGGTGATCGCCAGCAATCCGGACGTGCAGTCGCTCACCGTGGTCGAGATCAACCCGGGCTACGTCAAGCTGGTGGCGCAGGAGCCCGAGGTGGCCTCGATCCTCAAGAATCCCAAGGTCACGCTGGTGACCGACGACGGCCGGCGCTGGCTGCACCTCAACCCGGACGAAAAGTTCGACGCCATCGTCTCCAACACCACCTGGCACTTCCGCGCCAACGTGACCAACCTGGTCTCGGCCGAGTTCCTTGCGCTGATCAAGGAGCATCTCAAGCCGGGTGGCGTCTTCTTCTACAACACCACCGGCGCCGACCGCGTGCAGCGCACCGGCTGCCTCGGCTTTGCGCACGGCGCACGCTTCACCAACCACATGGTGGTGTCGTCCGACCCGGTCCTCTGGGATTTCGCACGCTGGCGGCGCACGCTCGAAGCCTATCGCATCGACGGCAAGCCGGTGTTCGACCCGCGCCGCCCCGAAGATCGCGTCGTGCTCGATCAGCTCATGGGCATGGAGGCGAGCCTCACGGCCGGTCCGGCGGGCTCGGTGGAGCGTCCGATCGAGCCGTGCCCTGACATTCTCGCCCGCACCGCCGGGCTGCCGCCGGTCACCGACGACAACATGGGCAGCGAGTGGCGGTATTTCCTCGGGCTGGAGTGACGGCTTAGGCAGCGCGCCGCAGCCTCACCCCGCCGTCGGCGCCGGCGTGTTCAAATCCACATACACCTGCCCGTCCTTGACCTCGGTCTTGTAGGTCTTCAGGTCGGTGAAGCAGGGCGCCTGGATGGCCTTGCCGGTCTTCACGTTGAAGGCGCCGAAATGCAGCGTGCACTCGATGATGTCGCCGTCGAGCACGCCATCGCCGAGATTGGCGATCGCATGGGTGCAATAGGCGTGGGTGGCGTAGAACTCGCCGTCGACATTGTAGAGGGCGACCGTCTCGTCGCCGACGTCGAAGCTCTTGACGCTGCCGGGCGGGAGGTCGGCGGTGGCGCAGACCGGAATAGGACCATCGGCCATGAGGTCGTAACTCTCCGTGTTGGTGGTTGCCTGGCGGGCGCCGGCAGACCCTTCTTCTTCTCCGGACGCTTTACGCCAGATCAAGGCGGCTTGGGTCAAGCCCAGCCATGACGAGGCGCGGGGCAGATAAAGGCAGTCCCGAATTGACCGCGTTTTGCCCGACCATGTACCCTGCGGCGACAGGGCAGGGGCGCCCGCAACGAAAGCCAACCAATGTCCGTCCGCTCCTACATCATCGACGACCGCGAGCGAAAAACCTTCCTGCTCGACCGCGAGGTGCTGGTTTCCGACGACATCTTGCGCAAGGAGATG
This sequence comes from uncultured Alphaproteobacteria bacterium, assembly GCA_963749815.1. Taxonomy (GTDB): domain Bacteria; phylum Pseudomonadota; class Alphaproteobacteria; order Rhizobiales; family Xanthobacteraceae; genus VAZQ01. Next base: position 84,380 of record CAVVON010000010.1, read on the forward strand.
TCGCGCATCTTCGCCCGCTGCTGGATCTATGTCGGCCACGCGTCGGAGTTGAAGAACCCGGGCGATTTTCGCTCGCGGCGCGTCGGCGGCCGGCCGGTGATCTTCAGCCGCGACCAGAAGGGCCAGGTCCACTGCCTGTTCAACACCTGCCGGCACCGCGGCGCCCTCGTCTGCACCGAGCGCGAGGGCAACCGGCGGCGCTTCCAGTGCATCTATCACGGCTGGACCTACGGCAATGACGGCGCGCTGGTCGGCGTGCCGGGCGACGACGCCTATGCGGAAAATTTCGACAAGCAGGAATACGGGCTGCGGCGGCCGGCGCGGTTCGAGGAGTATCGCGGGTTCTGGTTCATGAACCTGGATGAGGAGGCCGAGCTGCTCATCGATTATCTCGCGCACGCCAAGGACTACATCGACCTGGTGATCGACCAGTCGCCGTCCGGGCAGATGGAGATCATCGCCGGCGTGCAGGAATACGACGTCGCCGCCAACTGGAAGCTGATGGTCGAGAACAGCGTCGACGACTACCACCTGCCGGCGACGCACTCGACCTGGCTCAACTTCATGGCCAATTCCGGCGTGAAGATCGAGCCGCCGCCGCGCGACTCCGGGCAGATTCTTCCGACCCGCGGCAAGGCGGTCGAGCTCGGCAACGGCCATTTCACCACCGACAACATCAACTTCCGCGGCCGGCCGGTGGCGAAGTGGATCCCGCTCTATGGCGAGCCCGCCAAGGCCGAGATCGATACCATCCGCCAGGAGTTGGTCGCGCGGCTCGGGCCGGAGCGCGCCAATCGCGTCGCCGACACCAACCGCAACCTGGTGATCTTCCCGAACCTGGTCATCAACGACGGCTCCTCGGTCACCGTGCGCACCTTCTACCCGCAAGGCCCCGACAAGATGCACGTCACCGCCTGGGCGCTCGGCCCGGCGGAGGAAAGCGAGAGCGCGCGGGCGCGCCGGCTCGACGCGTTTCTGACCTTCTACGGCCCCGGCGGCTTCGCCACGCCCGACGACGTCGAGGCGCTGGAATTGGTTCAGCAGGGGCTCGCCAACTGGCACGAGGACCGCTGGTCGGAAATGTCGCGCGGCATGGGCAAGGAGGGCGAGCAGCTCAACAGCGACGAGCATCACCTGCGCATCTTCTGGCGGCGCTGGAACGAGCTGATGGGAGCGGACGCATGACGGTCGCGGCCCGCAATGTGGTGACGCGCGCCGAGGTCGAGGATTTCCTCTACCACGAGGCGGCGCTGCTCGACGAATGGAAGCTCAACGAGTGGGAGAAGCTGCTCACCGACGACGCCTGCTACTACGTGCCGCCGAACGATCAGCTCGACGGCGACCACCGCTCGACCTTGTTCCTGGTGGCTGACGACCGCGAGCGCATCCGCCAGCGCGTGATCCGCATCAACGATCCCAACTGCCACGCCGAATATCCGAAGTCGCGCACGCGCCGCATGATCTCGAACGTGCGCATCGTCTCGCGCCGACGGCGACCTGATCGGCGTCAGCGCCAATTTCGTCTGCTACCGCTTCCGCCGCTACGAGCGCATCCGCGAATATGTCGGCGGCTACCGCCATCTGCTGCGCCGCTCGGGCGACAGCTTCAAGATCAAGGAGCGGCGCGTGCTGATCGATGCGCACGAGCTCGGCACGCTCGGTTCGGTGAGTTTTATTCTCTGAAAAATACTCCGCCGTCATGCCCGGCCTTGTGCCGGGCATCCCGCTTAGGAGGGCACTGTGCGCCCCTAAATCGGAATGGCCGGGACAAGCCCGGCCATGACTGCGGAAAAAGCGCGCTGAGGAAATAACAAAGGAAACCGCATGCCCACGCTCGCCTACCTGATCGAGGAGCTCGTCACCGCCAACCGCATCCTCGCGCGCGAAAATATCGTCGATTCCTTCGGCCATATCAGCGTGCGGCATCCCGACAATCCGCAGCGCTATCTGCTGTCGCGCTCGCGTGCACCCGACTGCATCGAGGCCGCCGACATCATGGAGTTCACGCTGGAGGGCGATCCGGTCGACGCCAAGGGCCGCGCGCCCTATCTCGAGCGCTTCATCCATGGTGCGCTCTTCGAGGCGCGGCCCGACGTCATGTCCGTCGTGCACAACCACAGCGAAAGCGTGATCCCCTATGGCGTGACCGGCCAGAAGATCAAGCCGATCTACCACATGGGCGCTTCGATCGGACACGAGGTGCCGGTCTGGGACTCGCACGACCAGTTCGGCGACACCGCGCTGCTGGTCGAGAACATGGCGATGGGGCGCGATCTCGCGAAACTGATGGGCCCCAGCGCCACCGCGCTGATGCGCGGCCATGGTGCAACCGTGGCGGGCAAGAACATCCGGCACGCGGTCTATATCTCGGTCTATCTCGAGGCCAACGCGCGGCTGCAGAAGCAGGCGATGGACATGGGCGACGTCAAATTCCTCACCTCCGGCGAGGTCGACAAGGTCTCCGAGCGCACCGGGCCCTACGGCATCAACCGAGCCTGGGAAAACTGGTGCCGCCGCGCCGGCCGGCAGATGCAGGCGGAGCAGGGGTAAAGACGTCCCCAGCGACATAATCGCGCTCCAGGGACGTCGTGCCCACCCCAAACCGGATGTGCTATAGCCAATCGCATCCAGAGCGGGCCGATCAGACGGGCTAAACCCGTGCCGTACAAGGCGGATCGGCCGAAAACGAGGGGGCGGGACAGCACCATGGCTGCCGTGACCATGCCATCGGAACGGACCGACGCGGGCGCGCCCAAGGCCGCGACCGCGAGCCCGATCCTGGTGGTCAAGGATATCGTCAAGCGTTTCGAGACGCCTGACGGTGTGCTCACTGCCGTCGATCACGTTTCGCTCGACGTGATGCCCGGCGAATTTCTTGGTGTGATCGGGCCCTCCGGCTGCGGCAAGTCGACCCTGTTCAACGTGATCGGCGGGCTCACCGACGGCTACGAGGGCTCGGTGCAGGTCACGGGCGAGACGGTGACCGGTCCGCACAAGTCGATCGGCATGATCTTCCAGGAGGAGTTGACCTTTCCCTGGCGCACCGTGATCGACAACGTGGCGTTCCCGCTCGAAGTCGCCGGCATGGGAAAATCCGAGCGCTACGACCGCGCCAAGCACTTCGTGCGGCTGGTCGGCCTCGACGGCTTCGAGCGCCGTTACCCGGCCGAACTCTCCGGCGGCATGCGCCAGCGCGTCTCGATGGCGCGTACGCTGGCGGCGCAGCCGAAGATCCTGCTGATGGACGAGCCGTTCGCTTCGCTCGACGAGCAGACGCGGCTCCTGCTCGGCGACAAGGTCTTGCAGATCCAGCAGGAGCTCAAGCAGACCACGCTGCTGATCACCCACAACATCACCGAGGCGGTGCAACTCGCCGACCGCATCGTGGTGATGACCTATCGGCCCGGACGGGTGAAGCGCATCGTCGAGATCAAGCTGCCGCGCCCGCGTTCGTCCGAGATCGTGTCGAGCGAGGCGTTCGGCCGCTACGTGGCGCAGATCTGGGCTGATCTCCGTGAAGAGGCGACCAAGGGCCTCAAGGACGAGGAAGCCTCCAAGCTGCGCGAGGGCGATAAGCGATGAGCGCGGCCGCTGCGCTCGGCCGAGGCCGGCTGTCACCGCGGACGCTCGGCATCGTGGCGCTGGCGTCGTTTCTGCTGATCGCCGCGATGCTCGCGCGCAAGGATCTGATCGACCAGGTCTTCGGCATGACGGCGCTCGTCTGCAAGTTCAACGATGCCAACTACGTGACGCTCGCGACCGCGCTGGTCGGAACGGCGGCGCTTGCGGTTTTCATAGGCTCGCTCGGCATGTATCTGTCGCGGGTCGAGACGCCGCGCTACGTGGCCTGGCTGCTCGGCGTCGGCACCTTCGTCGGCTTCTTCATCCTGATCGAGGCGCTGATCCAGCGCGGCTGCATCAACCGCTTCATCGTGCCGCTGCCCTCCGACATCGTCGGCGCGATCCCGCGCGTGATCACCGAGGAAGAGGTGCTCAACCGCTTCCTGCTCACCGCCGGCGAGGCGTTCTCGGCCTGCATCCTGGTGATCATCTTCGGGGTCGGCGGCGGCGTTCTGCTCTACCGCTATACGCTGCTGCGGATGGCGACCGAGACCTGGGTGGCGGCGGTGGCGGCGGCGCCGATCGTCCTGGCCTATCCGCTCTATCTGGTGATCTTCGGCAGGAGCGCGCTCACCATCGTGATGATGGGCTTCACCGCGGGGCTCGCCCCGATCATCCTCAAGACGCTGGAGGGGCTCTCGGCCACCCGGCGCGTCCTCATCAATGTCGGCCGCAGCTTCAACCTCACGCCCTCGCAGCAGTTCTGGAAGATCCTGTTCCCGGCGGCGCTGCCGACCATCTTCGTCGGGCTGCGGCTCGGGCTCATTTTCTCCCTGATCAACATCGTCGGCGTCGAGTTCCTGATCAATTTCGGCGGGCTCGGGCAGCTTATCAACGAGCTCGCCGAGCGCTACGATCTCGCCGGCACCTATGCGTCGATCCTGTTCGTGATCCTGGTCAGCGTCTGCGTGTTCATCCTGATGGAAAGGCTCGAGCGATGGCTGAGACCGGTCGACTGACTTTGCCGGCGCAGAAGCCGCTATGGTCGCGGATCTCCCCCGTGACGCAGGTGCGCGTCGCGATCATCGTCGTGGTGCTGGCGATCTGGGAGCTTCTGTCCGCCTCCGGCTGGCTCTATCGCGACGTGGTGCCGTCGTGGGTCGCGATCGGCAAGTCGCTCTATGTCACGCTGATCGACCCGACGTTCTATTTCCACCTCTACACGACCTTCTACGAGATCGGCATCGCGATGGTGATCGGCTGCCTCGCCGGTATGGCGGTCGGCATCGTGCTGGGCGGCTCGAAGTTCATGTCGCGCGCCTATGAGGCCTATCTCTACTATCTCGGTCCGTGTCCGAAGATCATCTTCTTCCCGATCATGATCATGTGGTTCGGGGTCGGGCCCGGCTCGAAGGTCGCGATGGGCGCGATCTCGTGCTTCTTCCCGGTCGCGCTCAATGTCGCCGGCGGCATGCGCGAGATCGACAAGGTGCTGATCAAGGTCGGCCGCAGCTTCCGTCTCAACACCTGGCAGATGGTGACCAAGATCTATCTGCCGGCCATGCGCCACCCGGTCATCAACGGCGTGCGGCTGGGGCTCGGCGTCGCGCTGATCGGCACGCTCTTGGCCGAGACCAAGCTGTCCAACCGCGGCATCGGCTTTCTGGTGATCCAGGCCTACAGCATCTTCAACATGCCGCAGATGTACGCGCTGCTGATCATCCTGTTCGTGATCGCGATCGGCGCCAACGAGGTCATCGGCCGGGTCGGCGGCCTCGACAAGATCAGGCGGTCGTAGCGGCTGCCGGCCACGGCGGGCGGGGCGAATGGTCCGTGTTCGGGCCCGAGCGTCACGCAAACCCGGTAGTCGGGTATGGGCGGGCCGCGCCACCCGCCGGTTCCCATTTCAACGTGTCTTAGCCCTGCCGAGGCGGCAGCCTGAACCGGGCGGGCCGTTTGAACCTTTGGCACCCCCCGCGCGACTAATGATCTGAGAGGCCTTCTGCCGGGGACTTGGTTGGCAGGAGGCGGTCCGATAGGGGCGTCATGCCATCAGAGGCTGCTTACCAGCAATGACCGGGGCCTTCGGGCCTCCATGGTCGCCCTGATCGGACTTAAACCCGTTCCGTCCTGACTTTCGGCGCTTGCGGCGCCCGGTTGGCTCGTCTTGGCGAGCAACGGCCGCACTTTGCCTGAAGCCGGGAAAGGCCCATCCAGGGGAGTTCCCGATGCTCAATCGCCGTTTCCAGATCCTCACCGGTACCGCCGTCGCGCTGATCCTTGCCGCGCCGCTGGTCAGCATGGCGAAGAACAGCAGTTCCGTCGCCCCGACGCCCCCCGCCGGCCTGGTGGTCGAGCAGGCGTTCGAGGCCATCGCGGCCGCGACCGCCGCCCCGGCGAGCGATGCGAAGGCCGTCCCGGGCGCCGTCGAGTTCGCAGCCCCGGTCGCGCCGGCGGCTACCCCCGCCGCCGCCATCGAGCCGGCTGTCACACCCGATCCGCTGGCCGCGCTCAATCCGGCCGACCGCGCCGTCGCGGAGGGCATCCGGGACCTGCTGGCCGCCAAGGCCGACAAGCTGTTCGCCAGCAAGAGCGAGCGCGCCGCGGTCGAGGCGTTCTACCAGGCCCGCAACCTCGCGCCGCTCTGGATCACGGACGGTGCCGAGAACGCCCGCGCCCGGGCCGCCATCGCCCGTCTGAAGAATGCCGATGCCGACGGCCTCGATGCCGGCGACTACCGCACCCCGGCGTTTGCCGGCGCCGCTGCCGCTCTGGCCGAGGCCGAGCTCAAGCTGACCCATGCGGTGCTGACCTATGCGCGCCACGTGCAGGCCGGCCGCTTCCCCTATACCCGCGTGAGCAAGAACATCGAGCTGCCGCAGGCCGCGCCGGAGCCGGCGGATGTTCTGAGCAAGGTCGCGGCCGCCGAGGACGCGGGCAAGGCGCTCGACATCTACAGCCCGCAGAACGAGCCCTACCGCAAGCTCAAGGCGGCGCTCGCCGACCTCCGCAAGTCCGGCGCCAAGGGGCAGATCGAGACCATCGTGGCGAACATGGAGCGCTGGCGCTGGTATCCGCGCGACCTCGGCAAGAGCCACGTGATGGTCAACCTGCCGGACTTCACGCTCGCCGTGATGCACAACGGCGGTCAGGTGTGGACGACGAAGGTTGTCATCGGCAAGCCCGGCATGGCGACGCCGCTGCTCAGCGAGACGATGAAGTTCATCACCGTCAATCCGACCTGGACCGTGCCGCAGTCGATCGTGCGCAACGAGTACCTGCCGGCGCTGGCGCAGGACCCGACGGTGCTCGAGCGCATGGGTCTGCGCGTGACCAACAATGGCGGCGAGGTGACGATCACCCAGCCGCCCGGCGAGGGTAATGCACTCGGCCGGGTGCGGTTCAACTTCAACAACCGCTTCTCGGTGTTCCAGCACGACACGCCGGACAAGAGCTACTTCTCCCACGACGTGCGCGCCTACAGCCATGGCTGCATGCGGGTGCAGGATCCGGCCAAGTATGCCGAGGTGCTGATGAACATCGCGCGGCCGAACGAGCATTGGACCGCGGAGCGCATCAAGCGGATGTACGGCGGCGCCGAGCAGAACCTGCAGATCCAGCCGTACACGATCTGGGTGCACCTGACCTACCAGACGGCCTCGGTCGACCATGGCGGGCAAGCTGCAGATGCGGCGTGACGTTTACAGCCTCGACAGCCGCACGATCGCCGCCATCAAGAGCGAGCGCGGCATCGTGGAACCGGCGCAGGAGCGCAAGCGCGACGAGGTCGCCGGATCGACCCCGCGCAAGCCGGCCGCGCCCGCCCGCACCGGCGCCCTGCCGCAGCCGATCATCCGGTAAGCGCTGAGCCTTCGACGTTCTAGATCGGCACGGCCCGCAAGGCCGTGCCGATCGCGTTTGTGTGGATTGGTGTTGCGGGCGGCGGCCGGCTACTTCGATCCCGCCAATACTTCAATCGCGCCAGGCGTAGAACGTCAGGTTGTTGTCCTGCGAGCGGTCGAGGCAATCGGTGCGGTAGCCCTTGGCCTGCAGCAGGCTCTCCGCGTCGCTCGCGCGGATGCCGGTTTCCGGCAGGTAGTCGACCTCCAGCACGATCGCCTTGATCTTCGCGAAGTCCGGATCGGCGATGCCCTTCAGCACCTCCATGAAATAGCCCTCGACGTCGACCTTGAGCAGATCGACCGAGGCCAGCCCCTTGATCTCGTCCGACACCGTCGTGGTCGTGACCTCGTGGGTCTCCAATTGATCTTTCGCCGAGGCCGCACCGATCCAAGGCACCGCGCCCGGTTCGAGCAGCGTGCTGATGCCGGAGACACGGGTGGATTGATGCAGGGTCAGCTTGCGGCCGCTGGCGCTCGCGACCGCACGGTTGACGGCGCGGCAGGCGGTCACGCCCGGATCGATCAGGCGGGCGACATTGTCCGCAAGGCACGCATAGGTGCGCGGGCTCGCTTCGTAGCACTGGATCGCCTTCGGCTTGTACTTGCGGTGCGCCCAGATCGCGAAGATGCCGATATTGGCGCCGACGTCCAGGATGGTCGACTCGCGGGACAGGTTGAATTTCTCATGGTGGTAGATTTCGGCGCCGAACACCTCGTCGAAGATGTATTTCGTGTCGGCCTCGTTCTCGTCGATCGCGGACAATTCCAGTCCGCCGATCGTCAGATGCCTCATCGTGCCGCTCCGCTGTCCCGCCCCGCCGGCGTCTGCCGCGGGCGTCACTGTTTATGGGGACAGGGGGCCTCGCGCAATGCCGCGCCAGCCTCGGTTTCGATGATCGAGATGGCGTGACGATCCGCTGAAAACGGCGAGGGCCGCCACATCGCTGCGGCGGCCCTGCGAATGCTTGAGATCGGGGGGATCGGCTCTCAGTCGGCGCAGGGCGCCCACCAGCCGTAGTAGTAGAAGTTCGCGACGAACGGGCCGGACGGAACCCAGCACATGTCGCCCCAGCGCGCGCCCGGCTCGCCCAGCACGTAGCCTGCGGGGCGACCGTCACTCTCACCCGCTTGCCCGCGCTCGCCTCATCGGACAAGCGGAAACCAGAATCAACGCCGCCGCTGCAGCGGCTGTCATCAGCTTGGTCACTCTTGCGCTCTCTTGTCGGTCATTGGTCGAGGTCGCTCCCGATTGCAGCATGGAAAGAGAGCGTTTTTCGCGCAAAGAAATTTGTCGTAAGCGGCTCGCATGCGGCCGCGCTGCACTTGCGCCCGTGCAGCGGCGCTTTCGCTGCGGCAGCCTCGTAAATTCTTTCGAGCACGGGCGATTAATTCGCCGTAAAGGTCACGCGAACGTCATGCCCGCGCTGGATCTGAGAACCGCGGCGACGAAAAAAATCAGCGCGACGCCGCGTAGTGGGCGAGCGCGGCGAGATCGGCGTCCGACAATCCGGCGACCGGCGCGCCCATGATCGTGTCGGCGCCGGTGCGCGTTCCGTCGCGGAACGCCTTCATGGCGAGGATCAGATAGTCGACGCGCTGCTTGGCGATCCGCGGCACCTGCTCCTGGCCGCCGAGCGTCGGCCCATGGCAGGACACGCAGCGCTTGGTCTCGGCGAGTTCCCCGCCGCGTTTCACCAGCGCCGGATCGCTCGCCTCGTCGCTTTGCTTCGGCGCTTGCTTGGAGAAATGGTCGGAGAGCGCCTCGAGATCGGGATCCTTGAGGTCCTTCACGATCGCCGCCATCGCCTCGACCTTGCGCACGCCTTCGCGCATCAGGAACAGCTGGTTGAGCACGAAGAATTTCGGCTGGCCGGCGAGCGAGGGAATGTCCGGTATCTTGGAGTTGCCGTCCTCGCCGTGGCAGGCGGCGCACAGCTGGAGCTTCTCGGCGGGCGTCTGGCCAAGTCCCGGGCCGGTACAAACGAGAACGGCCGCCAGCCCGAGGGCCGGCGGCCGCCACCAATTTGCGAACGCGAACGTCAAGCCGTCACTGCTTGCTGGCCTGCTTCGGCTGGCCGTACGAGATGCGGAAGATCGCACCGTTGAACTCGTCCGACACCAGCATCGAACCGTCCTTCATCATGAAGATGTAGGACGGCCGGCCGTAGAACTCGTTCTTGCCGTTGTCGAGAAGGCCGGTCAGGAACGGCTCGATCTTGGCCGTGCCGTTCGGCTGGATGCGGGCGAGCGCCACGTCATAGCCGAACTTGTTTTCGCGGTTCCACGAGCCATGCCGCGCGATGAAGGCCTGGTTCTGGTACTGCGCCGGGAACATGTTGCCGGAGTAGAACTTGATGCCGAGGCCGGCGGCATGCGGCCCGGTGAGCGCGATCGGCATGGTGACGCCGGCGCAGGCATTCGGCTTCTTCACGTCCGGATCGGGGATGCCCATGGCGTGGCAATACGGGAAGCCGTAGAACGCGCCTTCCGCTGCCCTTCGCGATCTTGTTGAGCTCGTCCTCCGGACCGCCGTTGCCGGCCCAGTCGCGGCCGTTGTCGGTGAAGTAGAGCTCCTTGGTCACCGGGTGCCAGTCGAAGCCCACCGTGTTGCGCACGCCGCGGGCGACGATCTCCATGCCCGAGCCGTCCGCGTTGTAGCGGCGGATCTGGCCGTGGACGCCGGGATTGATCTCGCAGATGTTACAGTTCGCGCCGACCTGCGTGTACATCTTCCCGTCGGGCCCGAAGTCCACGTATTTCCAATTGTGGTGGACGGTGTCGGGCAGATTGTACTTCTCGGTCAGTTCGACCGGCGTGCCGGGATTGTCGAGATTGTTCTCGATGTTGTCGTAGCGATAGACCTTGTTGATCGCGAACACGTAGAGCGAGCCGTCCTTGAAGGCGAGCCCGTTCGGTTGCGTCAGGCCGGACAGCAGCGTCTTGACCTCGCGCTTGCCGTCCTTCTCGGTCAGCGCATAGACGCGGCCGATGATGCGCGAGCCCATGAACATGGTGCCCTTGTTGCCCATCACCATGGTGCGGCCGCCCGGATGCCCGTGCGACCAGATCTCGGCCTTGAAGCCGGCCGGCAGCTTGATCTTGTCGACCGGGATTTTTTCCAGCGGCGTGACGGTCGGCGGCGTCGCGATCGGCTTGAGGTTGTTGTCCTGGCCGCTCTGCGACGGATTGGACTTGTCGAGCGGGCTCATTTGCGCGAGCGCCACGGTGGCGGTCAGCAGCCCGAAGACGCCGGCGAGCGCGATGGTGCGCCGGTAGCGCAGGTGTGTGGTCATGCATTCCTCCCTGAGAGTTGCGTTGAGCTTTTTTGGAGGCCCGATGGCGGGCCAGCCCCTTGAACGGCATTTTCGACCATCCGACCGATCCCGCGCAATCGAAAATCGCGGCCGGCGGAGGGAAAATTCAAATTACATCTGGCGATAGGCATAGGGCTCGTCGGAATGGACCGCCGCCAGCTCTGCGGTTCGCGCATGGCTAGGCGAAAGGTGGCAGACCGGGTCGGTCGCCGCCGCATCCCCGGTGAGCGCAAAGGCCTGGCAGCGGCAGCCGCCAAAGTCCTGCTCGCGCTTCGGGCAGCTCGCGCAGGGTTCCTGCATCCAGGCGGTGCCGCGGAAGGCGTTGAACGCCGGCGCGTTCGCCCAGATGTCGGCGAGCGAATGGTCCTTCACGTTCCAGAATTCGAGCCCCGGGATCGTCTCCGCGGCGTGGCAGGGCAGCACCTTGCCCGTCGGCGTGACGTTGAGCGAGCGCCGGCCCCAGCCGCCGACGCAGGGCTTGGGAAAGCGCGCGTGATAGTCCGGCACCACCGCGTCGATGACGATCTTGCCGTGATGGCGCTCGCGCAATGCCGCGACCTGGCCGGTTGCCAGTTCGACCTGCTCGCGCGTCGGCATCAGCTGCGCGCGATTGCGCAGCGCCCAGCCGTAATACTGCACATGCGCGATCTCGACCCGCGTCGCGCCGAGCGACAGCGCCAGTTCCACCATGTCGCCGATGCGCGCGATATTGGCGCGGTGCATCACCGCATTGACCGTGAGCGGCAGCTTGAGCCGCACCACCTCGGCCGCGAGCGCGCGCTTGCGCGCGAACGCGCCGTCATAGCCGGCGATATGGTCGGCCGATTTTTCCGTGCTGTCCTGGATCGAGACCTGCACGTGGTCGAGGCCCGCGTCCGACAGGAGGCCGAGCGTCTTGTCGGTGATCCCGACCGCCGAGGTGATCAGGTTGGTGTAGAGGCCGGCCTCGTGCGCAGCCTTGGTGATCTCGACGAGGTCGCGCCGCGCGCCGGGCTCGCCGCCGGAAAGATGCACCTGCAGCACGCCGAGCGCCGCGGCTTCGCGAAAGACCCGCGCCCAGGTCGCGGTGTCGAGCTCGTCGGTGCGCGGCTCGAGCGCGAGCGGGTTCGAGCAATACGGGCAGCCGAGCGGACAGCGGTGCGTCAGCTCGGCGAGCAGGCCGAGCGGGGAGTGCAGGGGTGTGGAACCGTTTGCCCGGGCCGCCATTTCGCCATCACAATTCCAGGAGCCGCTTGTCGGCGAGCCCGCGCAGCAGCGCGGTGACGTCGGCCTCGATGCGCTCGCGCGGCGCGTTGAAGGTCTTCACCAGATCGTCGACGATCGCCCCGAAGGTCGCCTCGCCGGTGCAGCGCTTGACGATCTCGACCGTGATGTCGTTCGCCTTGAACACGCGCTCGGGCGCGAGCAGCACCCAGCCGCCCTGCGCCTCGTTGTGCGTGAGCCGCACGCCGCGCGGCAGCGCGGCGTGGCATCGGATGCGATCGGAAGCGCCTTCGGTCATCGAACCTCCATGCCGCATGTGGCCTGCGGAGTCCTTCGTGTTATACGACAATTGCGGCGCGAAAGTCCGCAAGTTCCAATATCACCGCCGGCGAAGGAGGCTGCGATGCGCGTGCTTGGATTCCGGTTCCGGCTGATCGCCGGCGGTCTGCTCACGTTGATGCTCAGCCCGGCCGCGCAAGCGCAGGATTACCCGTCGCGGCCGGTGACCATCATCCTGCCGGCGGCGGCCGGCAACAGCCCCGACGTGCTGATGCGGGTCGTGGCCGACCGGCTGTCGCAGATCTGGAAGCAGCAGATCGTGATCCTGAACCGCCCCGGCGCGGGCGGCCTGATCGCCGCGCAGGCGGCGGCCGCGCCGACCGTCGAGCGCGACGGCTATACGCTCTACATGACGCAGGCGTCGACCTACACGGTGTTGCCGATCCTGCAGGAAGGCAAGATGCCGATCGACCTCAACACCGCGTTCACGCCGATCGGCTTGATCGGCGTGCAGCCGATCGGAATGGCGGTCAATCCATCGGTGCCGGCGAAGACGCTTCCGGAAGTGCTCGAACTCGTGAAGAAGACGCCGGGCGGCATGCTGTTCGGCGCCACCAATCGCGGCAGCCAGTCGCATCTCACCGGCGAATTGCTGCGCTCGCGCACGAACGTTCCGCTGAATTTCGTTCATGCGCAGGGCGCATCCGCCACGCTCAACGACGTGATCGCCGGGCGGATTCCGATCATGTTCGAAGGTCTCGCCGGGCTCGCGCCGGGCCTGCAAGGCGATCAGATCCGGATGATCGCGGTCGCGTCCGAGAAGCGGCTGCCAAACTATCCGGACCTGCCGACCATCGCCGAGACCGTGCCGGGCTTCCAGTCGCACGGCTGGCCTGCGCTGATGGCGCCGGCCGGCACGCCGGCGCACGTGATCGAGAAGGTCAACGCCGACCTGCGGACCGTGCTCACCATGCCGGACGTGATCAAGCGGTTCGAGACGCTGGCGTCCTATCCGCGACCGATGTCGCCGGCCGCGACCGGCGCGTTCATCCGCAGCGAGCAGGAACTCTGGTGGCCGGTGGTGCGGCAGATCGAGAAGGGCGGCTGACACTTAGTCCTTCGGCACGAACGCGCCGGGCGGCACGTGCTTGGGCGCCACATAGGCGTGATGCAGCGCGTCCAGCATCGCCCACAGCACATTGCACTTGAATTCGAGCGCCTTGAGCACGGCCTGCTGCTGCTCGGGAGTGCGGGCGTTGCGCTTGACGTAGTCGAGGGCGAAATCGCTGTCGCGCTTGGCCTGCGGCGGGCGCTTGGAGAAATAGGCGAGCGTTTCGGCGCTGACGAAATCGTAGTTCTTGAGCATGCCCTCGACGCGCTCGCCGATGATCTGCGGCGAGAACAGCTCCGTCAGCGACGACGCGACCGCTTCGAGCAGCGACTTCTCGCGCACGAAATGCACATAGGCCTCGACCGCGAACCGCGTCGCCGGCAGGAGGCCGGTGAGCGATACGACGTAATCCCGATCGAGCCCGAGCCCGTCGGTGAGCTTGAGCCAGCGCGCGATCCCGCCGTCGCCCTCGGTCTCGCCGTCGTGGTCGACCAGGCGGCTGCGCCATTCGCGGCGCAGGGCCGAATCGTCGCAGCGCGCGATCAGGCTCGCGTCCTTCACCGGGATCATCGCCTGGTAGTAGTAGCGGTTGAGCGCCCAGGCCTGGACCTGGCCCTTGCTGCACTGGCCGTTGTGCAGGAGCCCATGGAACGGGTGCAGGCGGTGATAGCGCCGTGCGCCGATGTCGCGCAGCGCAGCTTCCAGTTCGTGCCGCCGTCATGAGCTTCACAGCACGATCTCCATGCCGTCCTCGGCGACCTCCCAGCCCGCGCGCTCGACCGCGAGGCGCTCGGGCGATCCGTCGATCAGGATCGGGTTGGTGTTGTTGATGTGCACGAAGATGCGGCGCGCCGGCGTACCGTCGAGCGCGGTGAGCGAGCCGCCTTCGATCGGCATGTGGCCCATGCGGCGCCCGGTCTTGGCGCCGGTGCCGCTCGCGATCATCTCGTCGTCGCGATAGAGCGTGCCGTCGAAGAACACCACGTCGGCGCGCGCGAGGCGCTCGCGCATCGCGCCGGTGACGGCGGCTGCGCCCGGGATGAACAGGATGCGTGCGCCGCCGGCGGCGATCTCGACGCCGACATTGGCGGCGCTTTCCATGGCGGTTTCGGGATTTTCGCCTTCGAGATAGAGCGGCACCTTGCCGGGCACCATGAAGAGCTGCGCGCTCACCCCGCCGGGCAGCGCGATGTCTTCGCCCGGCACCACGGCGTATCGCGTGACCTGATCGAGCGCGCTGAACATGGTGTTGCTGGCGACGGCGGCGAGCGTGGCGGCGGTCGCGTGGATGGCGAACGGCTCGCGCTCGCGCAGGCTGAGCAGGCCGGTCACCTGGTCGATCTCCGCGCCGGTGAGCACGACCGCCTTGATCGGGCTGCCGCGCGTCTCGCCGCGCGGGTGCAGAGCCGGGGCGTCGCTCAACTGGCGGCGCAGGTCCGGCGAGGCGTTGACCAGGATCCAGTCCTCACCATTGCCCGAGACCGCAAGGCTCGCCTGCGTACGCGCACGCACCCGCGCGTCGCCTGACCAAGCCAGACGACACACCGGGCAACGACAATTCCATTGCGGAAAACCCCCGCCCGCCGCCGAGCCGAGCACGATGGCGGTTAGGCGTCCCATCCGGGACTAGCGGGAGTGCGGCGAGATCAGAACTCGGCCGGCAGGTAGCCGTTGATCTCGAGGCCGATGCAGATTTCGACGAGGGTCGGCGTGGTCCAGGCCA
This sequence comes from uncultured Alphaproteobacteria bacterium, assembly GCA_963749815.1. GTDB lineage: Bacteria > Pseudomonadota > Alphaproteobacteria > Rhizobiales > Xanthobacteraceae > VAZQ01. The sequence goes on from CAVVON010000010.1 coordinate 99,473, forward strand.
TGGCATTCTTCCCTAGATGTAGCTGCCGAAAGAAACGGCAGCCGTGCATTCATTACGCGCCACAGGTTAACGGGAGCAATACTCTTTCGCAAGCGGCCTTCTGGCGGGTGTGGACCGCGCGCCCAGCGGGTGTGGCACAAAAGAAACCGGACCCTTGCGGGTCCGGGTTACAGTTTGCCGGCGCGGGGGCCGACAATCACCTTCCAGAGGGGAACAGCTGCCGGCTTATCGATTGCAATCTGGGAGGATGGGCAACCGGGCGCCGACAGTGTTGCTAGTATGCCGGTCGAATTTCCTTAGACAATACAATGGGTCGCATGCCAGCCATGCGGGGGTCGCAAGCAGTTGTGGTATTCCCGGGAAGCAACGCTCTCAGAAATGCCAGCGCTGCGCCTTCGCCACCAGGAAATCGCGGAACACCTGGACGCGCGCGACCGACTTGAGCTCCTCCGGGTAGACGAAATAGGCGTCGAGCGCGATGCCTTCGGACTCGCCGAACAACTGCACCAGCCCGCCGTTCTCCTCCACCAGATATTCCGGCAGCAGCGCGATCCCGATGCCGCGCTGGCAGGCGCGCATGACGCCCAGGATGGTGTTGATGGTCAGCACCGGCGCGCGCGGTCCCTTGCCGTCTCGGCCGGTCTCGGTGAGCCAGCGCCGGTTCTCGAGATAGTTCGGCACCGTGCCGCCGAGCAGCAGCAGCCGATGATTGTCGAGGTCTTCGAGCGTCTTCGGCGTGCCGAAGCGTTTGAGATAGTCGGGCGACGCATAGGCGTGAAAGCGCACCGAGAACAGCTTGCGCTGGATCAGATCGGGCTGCGTCGGCTGGCGCAGCCGGATCGCCACGTCGGCCTCGCGCATGGCGAGGTCGAGCTCTTCGTCGGACGTGATCAGCGTGATGCGGATGTCGGGATAAAGGTCGATGAATTCGCCGAGCCTGGGCGTGAGCCAGTGCACGCCGATGCCCGGCGTGGTCTGCACCTTGAGATCGCCGTTCGGCCGCTCCTTGCTGTCGGTCAGCTTGGCGCGCGCCGCCTCGAGCTTCATGAACACGTCGTGGGCGGTGTGATGCAGCAGTTCGCCCTGCTCGGTGAGGATCAGCCCGCGCGCATGGCGGTGAAACAGCGAGACGCCGAGCTCCTGCTCCAGCGCCGAGACCTGCCGCGACACGGCCGATTGCGACAGCCCAAGCTGCTCGCCGGCATGCGTGAAGCTGCCTGCTTCGGCGGCGGCGTGAAAGACCTTGAGCTTGTCCCAATCCATTCCCATACGCTTTCTCCTCGCGCCCGAAGCGGGGCGGGGATTCACTCGGCAGCCGCGCGCGTTTCGGCGTGCGCGGCCAGGAAGTGCCCTGCTTCCAGGGCCGCCATGCAGCCCTGGCCGGCCGCGGTCACCGCCTGCCGGTAGACATCATCGGTCACGTCGCCGGCCGCGAACACGCCGGGCACCGACGTTGCGGTCGAGGACGGCGCGGTCTTGATGTAGCCGGCCGCCCTTCATCTCGACCTGTCCGGTAAACAGTTCGGAGGCCGGGCGTGTGGCCGATGGCGATGAACACGCCGTCGACGGTGCGCTCGCTCAGCGCGCCGGTCTTGATGTTTTTCAGGCGGACCTTGGTGACCTTCAGCGGATTCTCGTGGCCCATCACGTCGTCGAGCACGCTGTCCCAGACCACCGAGACCTTCGGGTTCTTGAACAGCCGGTCCTGCAGGATCTTCTCGGCGCGGAAGCTGTCGCGCCGGTGCACGACCGTGACCTTGCTGGCGAAGTTGGTGAGGAACAGCGCTTCCTCGACCGCGGTGTTGCCGCCGCCGATCACGATCACCTCTTTGTTGCGGTAGAAGAAGCCGTCGCAGGTGGCGCAGGCCGACACGCCGTAGCCCTTGAACTTCTGCTCGGACGGCAGATCGAGCCAGCGCGCCTGGGCGCCGGTGGCGATGATCAGCGCGTCGGCGAGATAGATGTCGCCGCTGTCGGTCTCGAGCCGGAACGGCCGCTGCGACAGGTCGGCCTTGCCGACATGGTCGGCGACAATCTTGGTTCCGACGTGCTCGGCCTGCTTGCGCATCTGCTCCATCAGCCAGGGGCCCTGAATGACGTCGGCGAAGCCCGGATAGTTCTCGACGTCGGTGGTGATGGTGAGCTGGCCGCCGGGCTGGATGCCCTCGATCAGGATCGGCTCGAGCATGGCGCGGGCCGCATAGATCGCGGCCGTGTAGCCGGCCGGACCGGAACCGATGATGACGACCTTGCCGTGGATGGCTTTTCCCATCTGGAAGCCCTTGTGGGGTTTTGTTGGGGGAGGCGCGCCAGCCGGGCTGCGCATCGCCGTGACGCCCCAATCTAGGGCATTCCCCGAGCCATGCAAGATATGCAGATCAGCACGCCACAGACTTGTGAATTGGATTGAGATTTTAGGTAATTAAACACCACCGATCGCGCAATAATGTTTCGTGGAGGCGGAGAGACGGCTAAGAATGCACGGAAAGGAGCGCCCGTGGCCACCCGTCTCGATGCCATCGACCTGCATATCCTGAAGGAGCTTCAGGACGACGGCCGCATCACCAATGTCGAGCTTGCGCGCCGGGTCGGGATTTCGGCGCCGCCCTGCCTGCGCCGGGTGCGGGCGCTGGAGGAGGCCGGCTTCATCAAGGGCTACCGCGCGCTGCTCGACGAGAAGCTCTTGGGCTACGAGGTCACCGTGTTCGCCATGGTGCATCTCTCCAGCCAGGCCGAGGCCGATCTCAAGGCATTCGAGGACTTCGTGCGCAAGGAGCCGCTGGTGCGCGAGTGCTGGATGCTGTCGGGCGAGATCGACTTCGTCCTCAAATGCGTGGCGCCCGACCTGAAGACCTTCCAGGCCTTCGTCGCCGATCTCACCGGCGCGCCGAACGTGCGCAACGTCAAGACCTCGCTGACGCTGCGCAATTCCAAGGACGCCGCCATGGTGCCGATGGAAGGCAAGCGGTAGCTCGCTGCCTGGTTCTTCGAACCTGGCCGCGCCGGAGGCGAGCTTCAGCCCGCTTACTCCGCTGCCGCGGCGCGGCCGAACGCCGGCGCCACCTCCGACATGAAGCGCGCCATCTCGTCCTTCACCTGCGCGTGCGGCTTGAGACCGACATTGACGTAGAGGATCACCTCCGAGAAGCCCGCGGCCTCGACCTTCTTCAGCGTGTCGGTGATGCGGGCCGGCGAGCCGATCAGCACCGAGTTCTCGGTCAGATCCTCGGGCCGCGCGGCTTTCAGCTTGGCGACCATGTCGATGAAGTAGCGGTAGCTTGGCGGCGCGGTCGCCGGATCGCCGGGCAGGGCGCCGATCACGCACTCCCGGTAGTAGCGGATCTGCCGGGCGCGCTGCGCGTCTTCGTGCTGCTTGTTGTCGGCAAAATGCGTGAAGTAGCTGCACATCAGCCGGCCCGGCGTGGTGCCGTGCTTGGCGCAGGTTTCGTGATAGAGGTCCGCGACCTGGCGCAGCCCCCCGTAGCTGATGGCGGCGGCGAACGGCGCGACGATCAGGCCGCAGCCGAGGCGGGCGGCCAGCTCGATCGAGGGTTTCGAGAACGAGCCGACATAGACCGGGATCGGGTTTTGCACCGGCTTCGGCGTGATGCGCACGTCGTCGAACGAGTAATGCTTGCCGTGGTGCGAGATCCGGCCCTCCGCCGCCCACAGCTTCTGCACCACTTCGAGGCCTTCCTCGAAGATCGACTGGTTGTCCTCGAACGAAACGTGGAACGGCTCATATTCGCGTCGGTCGTAGCCGCGCCCGACCGCGAAATCGACGCGGCCGTTGCTGAGGAGATCGAGCGAGGCCCACTGCTCGGCGACCCGGATCGGATGGTGCAGCGGCAGTACCGTCACCGCCGGCGCGAGCCTGATCCGCTTGGTGCGGGCCGCGATATAGGCCAGCACCAGGTCGGGGCACGAGAGCACGCCGAGCGAATTGAAATGATGCTCGCCGATCCAGGCCGAGTGCATGCCGAGCTCTTCGGCATAGAGCGCCTCCGCGGTTATGTCGGAGACGAACTGGTTCGCGGTGCGGGTGTTGTTGTCGTAGTGGTTGTCGCTGAGCGTGAAATAGCCGAAGTCCATGCCGTCCTCCCGTCTCGCGCTAGTTCCAGAGCATCCGCGTCGCGATGTCGGCGCCCTGCCGCATCGCCTTGAATTTCTCCCACACCACGGTGTGGTGCACCTCGGTGCGGTAGAGCGCCTGCGAAGAGAACCCGCAGTCGGCGCCGGCCATGACGTTTTCGCGGCCGACGAGCTTGGCGAAGCGCACGATGCGCTCCGCGATCAGTTCGGGATGTTCGACGATGTTGCTGGCGTGAGTGATGACGCCGGGGCAGAGCACCTTGCCTGCGGGCACCTTCACGCGCTCGAACAGATGGTATTCGTGCTCGTGGCGCGGGTTCGCGGCCTCGAAGCTGAACGATCCGGCGTTGATCTTGAGCACGTATTCGATGATGTCGGAGAGCGCCGCCTCGTAGAGCCTCGGCCCTTCGTTGATGCCGTAGCAGGTGTGGAAGCGCACCATCTCGGCCGGGATGCCGCTGAGCGCGCGGTTGGTGGCATCGACATAGATTTGCGCTCGCCGCTTCTTCTGTTTGTCGTCGAGGCCCGGCTCGAAGAAGATGTCCGGCAGGAACGGGTCGTCCACCTGCACCAGAAGGCCCGCCGCCGCGATCGCGCGATATTCCTTGTTCATCTCGCCCGCGAGCGCGTGGAAGTACTCCTCGTCGGACTTGTAGTACTCGTTGGTGCCCACGCCCGATGGCGCCGTCGCCGGCAGGAACACGTGATGGTCGGGGATGCCTGCCGCCTTCGCAGCCGCCTTGACGTTGTCGATGTCGGTCTGGACCAGTTTTTCGCCGCGATATTTCACCGGGCCCACGCAGACCACCGGCGTGAGCGGCACCAGCGCGCCGCCCATCATCGCCTGCTTGAAATACTCGGCGTAGTACTCGGGAAAGGCCGCCACTTCCTGCTGGAACATTACACGCTTCTGGTTTGGCCGCGCCTCGTATCCCTCGATGCGTTCCTGGATGTAGGTGAAGAAGCCGGGCTTGGAGAACTCGCCGTCGGTGACGAAGTCGATGCCGCACTCGGCTTGCTTGCGCACGCTGTCCTTGACCGCCGCCGCCAGCGCCGCCTGATAGGCGCTCTGGTCGTAAGGCTGCTGGTTCAGCTTGGCCTTCATGATGTCGAGCAGCGCATGCGGCCGCGGCAGGCTGCCGATGTGGGTGGTCTGGATGCGGTCGGAATTGTTCTGGACGCCCATAGCCATCCTCCCGTCAGCCCGTGGCGTTATCGCCATCTTGCTGGTTAAAGTATGCACGCAAGGATAATTATTGCAAATGCAATTGTTTGCCATGCAATAAAAAAAGGCGCTAGATCGGGACAGCATTGCTGCCATAGAACCGCGATGCCCATCGGAGCCGGAGACTGACGTGACCCGCCGCCCCCATCTCGACCTCGGCAGCTATCTGCCGTACCTGGTCAATCGCGTCGGCACGGCGCTGGCGGTCAACTTCACCGGCAGCGTTCTGGTCAAGCACGGCCTGAGTATCGCGATGTGGCGCGTGCTCGCGGCGCTCTCGAACGACGGCGGGCAGCGCTTGATCGATCTTGCCAAGATGACCAGCATCGACGTGTCGACGCTGTCGCGACTGGTGAGCCGGCTCGTTCAGAACGGGCTGGTGTTGCGCACGCGGTCAAAGACCAGCAACCGCGAGGTGCTGATCGAGCTCACCGCCAAGGGCCGCGGCCTTGTGGAACGCCTGATCCCGATCGCGCTCGATCTCGAGCGCGCGGCCGGCGCGGGCATTCCGGCCAAGGACCTTGCGGTGCTCAAGCGCTCGCTGCGCCAAGTGTTCGACAATCTCGCGGCGGCCGAATCTCGGGTCCGTTCGTCCCCGCGAAAGCGGGGACCCGGCACTTGACGAGAACTGGGTGCCCGCTTGGCGCAGGCAGGAGCGGAAGAATGCGGCGCTAGGTCAGCGCGCTAGCGCCACTCGACCTTCTTGACCTCGTAGGCCTTGGCACCGCCGGGCGTGACCACCTCGACGCTGACGCCCTTGGTCTTGCCGATCAGCGCGCGCGCGAGCGGGGAGGCCACCGAGATCTTGCCCTGCTTGGCGTCGGCCTCCGGCTCGCCGACGATCTGCCACACGTGTTTCTTGTCAGTGTCCTCGTCGACCAGGGTCACGGTCGCGCCGAACTTGATGGTTTCGCCCGACAGCTTGGAGACGTCGATCACCTCGGCGCGCGCCAGCTTGTCCTCGAGCTCCGCGATCGCGCCCTCGTTGAGCGACTGCTGCTCCTTGGCGGCGTGATACTCCGCGTTCTCCGAAAGGTCGCCGTGCGTGCGCGCCTCGGTGATCTGCTGGATGATGCGTGGACGTTCCACCTGCTGGCGGTGCTTGAGCTCGTTCTCGAGCGTCGTATAGCCCGCGGCAGTCATCGGGATCTTGTCCATCGGTCTCAAGCCTCCAGTCTATTCGAGAGACAATAATTCTGATCGCGGGCCGAACCGCTCCGGCCACGCGACCTAGACCTGTCCCAAACTTCGTACCGTCTGCGACGAGCCACCCGGTACCGGGGTCAGCCCTTGCCGCCGAAATAGCTCTGCAACGCGCGCACCTCGAGGTCACCCCCGAGATAGGCCTTGATACCTTGCGCCGCGGCGACGGCCCCAGAAAGAGTGGTGTAGTAGGGGACTTTATGCAAGAGGGCAGCGCGGCGCAGGGATTTGCTGTCCGAAAGCGCCTGGGCCCCCTCGGTGGTATTGAAAACCAGCTGAACCTGGCCGTTTTTGATGGCGTCCACGACGTTGGGGCGCCCTTCGGAGGCCTTCAGGATCCGGTCGGCCGCGACCCCGTTTTGCCCTAGGAAGCGCTGGGTTCCGGAGGTGGCGATGATCTTGAAACCCAGGTCCGACAGGGTCCGGGCGGCCTCCAGCAGCCGCGGCTTGTCGTCGTCCCGGACCGAGACGAACACGGTGCCCTGCTTGGGCAGGCGGGCCCCGCCGCCGAGCTGGCTCTTCACGAAGGCGATCTCGAACGACCGGTCGATGCCCATCACCTCGCCGGTCGATTTCATCTCCGGGCCGAGCAGGGTGTCGACCTGCGGCCCGAAACGCGCGAACGGGAACACCGCCTCCTTCACGCCGACATGGTCGAAGCGGGCGCTCTGCAGGTCGAAGCTCTTGAGCGGCTCGCCCGCCATGATGCGGGCCGCGATCTTGGCGACCGGCAGCCCGATCACCTTGGCGACGAACGGCACGGTGCGCGACGCGCGCGGATTGACCTCGAGCACGTAGATGTCGCCGCCCTTGATCGCGTACTGCACGTTCATCAGCCCGCCGACATGCAAAGCGAGCGCAAGCTCGCGCGTCTGCCGGCCAAGCTCCGCCACCACCTCGGGCTTGAGATTGTGCGGCGGCAGCGAGCAGGCGGAATCGCCCGAATGGATGCCGGCCTCCTCGATGTGCTCCATGACGCCGGCGATGAAGGTGTCGCGGCCGTCGCAGAGACAGTCGACGTCGACCTCGACCGCATCCGAGAGATAACGGTCGAACAGCAGCGGATTTTTGCCGAGCACGGTGTTGATCTGCCCGGTCTTGTCGTTCGGGTAGCGCGCCCTGACGTCGTGCGGGACCAGTTCCGGCAGCGTGCCGAGCAGGTAGCCGTTGAGCTGCTCCTCCTCGCGGATGATCTGCATCGCGCGCCCGCCCAGCACGTAAGACGGCCGCACCACCATCGGGAAACCGAGATCCGCCGCGACCAGGCGCGCCTGCTCGACCGAATAGGCGATGCCGTTCCTGGGCTGGCGCAGCCCGAGCTTGTCGAGCAGATGCTTGAAGCGGTTGCGATCCTCGGCGAGGTCGATGGCGTCGGGCGAGGTGCCGAGGATCGGAATCTGCGCCTTCTCCAGGGAGTCCGCGAGCTTGAGCGGCGTCTGGCCGCCGAACTGCACGATCACGCCGTGCAGCGTGCCGTTCGACTGTTCGGTGTCGATGATCTCGATCACGTCCTCGGCGGTGAGCGGCTCGAAATAGAGCCGGTCCGAGGTGTCGTAGTCGGTCGACACCGTCTCCGGATTGCAGTTGACCATGATGGTCTCGTAGCCCGCCTCCTTCAGCGCGAAGCAGGCGTGGCAGCAGCAATAGTCGAACTCGATGCCTTGCCCGATCCGGTTGGGACCGCCGCCGAGAATGACGACCTTCTTGCGCTCGGAGGGCCGCGCCTCGTTCGCCGGCACGCCCGCGAACGGCGTCTCGTAGGTCGAATACATGTAGGCGGTCGGCGAGGCGAATTCGGCCGCGCAGGTGTCGATGCGCTTGAACACCGGCCGCACGCCGAGCGAACGCCGCAGCGTCGTCACGTCGGCCTCGCTGTGGCCGGTCAGCATCGCGAGCCGCGCGTCCGAGAAGCCCATCGCCTTGAGCCGCCGGAACGTGCCGGCGGTCGCCGGCAGGCCCTTCTGCTTGATCTCGGCCTCGGTCTCGACGATGCCGCGGATTTCCGCCAGGAACCACGGGTCGATCTTGCAGGCGGCGTGGATCTGCGCGTCCGTGAGGCCGAGCCGCATCGCTTGCGCGACCTGCAGCAGCCGGTCGGGCGAGGGCGTGCCGAGCGCGGCACGGATGGCGTTGAGGTCGTCGCCCTGGCCGACGCCCTCGATCACCACATCGTTGAGCCCGGTCAGGCCGGTCTCCAGCGAGCGCAGCGCCTTCTGCAGCGACTCCTGGAAGGTGCGGCCGATCGCCATCGCCTCGCCGACCGACTTCATCGAGGTGGTCAGCGTCGCCTCCGCGCCGGGGAATTTCTCGAACGCAAAGCGCGGGATCTTCGTCACCACGTAGTCGATGGTGGGCTCGAAGCTCGCCGGCGTGGCGCCGCCGGTGATGTCGTTGGCGATTTCGTCGAGCGTGTAGCCGATCGCGAGCTTGGCCGCGACCTTGGCGATCGGGAAGCCGGTGGCTTTCGACGCCAGCGCCGACGAGCGCGACACGCGCGGGTTCATCTCGATGATGACCAGCCGCCCGTCCGCCGGATTGACCGCGAACTGCACGTTCGAGCCGCCGGTTTCCACCCCGATCTCGCGCAGCACCGCGATCGAGGCGTCGCGCATGATCTGATATTCTTTGTCGGTGAGCGTGAGCGCCGGCGCGATCGTGATCGAGTCGCCGGTATGCACGCCCATCGGATCGACGTTCTCGATCGAGCAGATGATGATGCAGTTGTCGTTTTTGTCGCGCACCACCTCCATCTCGTACTCTTTCCAGCCCAGCACCGATTCCTCGATCAGCACTTCGTTGGTGGGCGAGGCGTCGAGGCCTTCGAGCACGATCCGGATGAATTCGTCGAGGTCGTAGGCGACGCCGCCGCCGGTGCCGGCGAGCGTGAACGACGGCCGGATGATCGCCGGCAGGCCGATCTCCGCGAGCCCCAGCATCGCCTCGCCGAGCGCGCGGAACACATAGCGCTTCTTGCGCTCCTGATCCTCGCCGTCCCACTCGCGCTGGAAGGCGGCGCGCTGGCGCGCCTGCTCGGCCGGCGCGGCGTCCGACGCCGCGATCTCGCTCAGCGCCTGCGCATAACGGTCGCGATCGGCCTGCTTGAGGTCGGAGGCGTTGGCGAGAAACGACTTCGGCGTGTCGAGCCCGATCTTCTTCATCGCGTCGCGAAACTGCTCGCGGTCTTCCGCCTTGTCGATGGCGTCGGCGGTGGCGCCGATCATCTGCACGTTGAACTTGTCGAGCACGCCCATGCGGCGCAGCGACAGCGCGGTGTTGAGCGCGGTCTGCCCGCCCATGGTCGGCAGGAGCGCGTCGGGGCGCTCCTTCTCGATGATCTTGGCGACGATCTCGGGCGTGATCGGCTCGATATAGGTGGCGTCGGCGAGATCCGGATCGGTCATGATCGTCGCCGGATTGGAATTGACCAGGATGACCCGGTAGCCTTCTTCCTTGAGCGCCTTGCAGGCCTGGGTGCCCGAATAGTCGAACTCGCACGCCTGCCCGATGACGATCGGGCCTGCGCCGATGATCAGGATCGAGGAGATGTCGGTCCGCTTGGGCATTTCGCTCGCTGATATCGGTGCCGTTTGGGCACAAAAAAAGGGCGCGCTGCCGCGCGTCCTTCGGGCTTGCGCCGGCGGAGCGTGCCCCCGCGCGCGGGCTCGCTCTAGACCAGAATCACCCGGCAGGGAAGGGCGCAGCTCCGGGAAAAAGTCCCGAAAATACGAGGTTTCCCCGGAAACTCGCGGTCACGCTCGATGGTGAACCGGTTGAGGTCGTGCGGCGACTATTCCACATTGCCTCTGGTCCTTCGGCCTGGGGCAGGCACGCCTTTGCGTCCCGACCATCACCGCGAACGGCCCAAACCGGAATTCCCCCATGAAATGGATTATTGCCGCCATCGCCGCCGCGATCGTTCTCTACGGCATCTATGTGTTCAACCGCCTGGTCCGTCAGCGCAACGTCGTGCGCGAGGGCTGGAGCGGCATCGACGTGCAGCTGCGCCGGCGCACCGACCTCATCCCCAACCTGATCGAGACCGTGAAGGGCTATGCCGCGCACGAGCGCAGCCTGTTCGAGGACATCACCCGGCACCGCGCCTCCAGCATCGCCGCCAACGATGTGGGCGGGCAGGAGGCGGCCGAGCGGGCGCTGTCGGGTTCGCTGCGCCAGCTGATGGCGGTGGCGGAGGCCTATCCCGACCTCAAGGCCAACCAGAATTTCCTCGAGCTTCAGCACCAGCTCGCCGAGATCGAGGACCAGATCCAGATGGCGCGCCGCTACTACAACGGCGCGGTGCGCAACCTCAACATCGCCATCCAGTCGTTTCCCGACGTGCTGCTGGCCCGCACGCTCGGCTTCAAGGAGGAGCCGTTCTTCGAGCTCGACGACCGCGCCGAGGCGCGCTGCGCCGCAGGTGACCTTCCCGGGCGCCGACAATCATGACTGCGCCGCATCGCCATCGCCGCGCTCCTGCTGCTGTCGGCGCTTGCGCCGGCCGGTGCGGTCGAGCGCATCACCGCGCTTCGTCAGCGACGTGACGGTCGAGCGCAACGGCGATCTCGCCGTCACCGAAACCATCGCGGTGCAGGCGGAGGGCCGCGACATCCGCCGCGGCATCCTGCGCGACTTTCCGACCGACTACCGCCGCCGCGACGGCGGCAAGGTCGAGGTCGGCTTCGACGTCCTCTCCGTCACCCGCGACGGCGCCGCCGAGAGCTACACGACCGAGCGCCTGTCGAACGGCGTGCGCGTGCGCATCGGCAGCGCCGACCGTCTGCTCAACACCGGGCCGCACGACCTACGTGATCCGCTACCGCACCACGCGGCAGATCGGATTCTTCCCCGACTTCGACGAGCTCTACTGGAACGCGACCGGCACCGGCTGGACCTTCGCGATCGACGAAGCCGAAGCCCGCATCACGCTCCCCGAACAGGTGCACGTTCAAGCAGACCGCGATCTATACCGGGCCGCAGGGCGCGCGCGGACAGGACGCGCGCGATCGTCGAGCAGCAGCCGGGCCGGATCGTGTTCCGCACCACCCGGCCGCTGCCGCCCAACAATGGGCTCACCGTCGCCGCCGCCTGGCAGAAGGGCGTGGTGACGCCGCCCGGCGCCGCGCAGCAGGCGCAGTGGCTGCTCGCCGACAACCAGGCGCTGGCGGTCTCGCTCATCGGTCTGATCCTGGCCGGCCTCTACTATCTCGTCGCCTGGATGCTGGTCGGCCGCGATCCGCCGAAGGGCACGATCATTCCGCTGTTCGGTCCGCCGGCCGGGATGTCGGCTGCGGGCGTGCGCTATGTCGACCAGATGGGCTTCGACAACCGCGCTTTCACCGCCGCCATCATCGAGCTCGGCGTCAACGGCCATCTCAAGCTCTCCGATCACGGCAAGATCAGCACGGTCACGCGCAATTCCGGCGGCAAGCCGGTCGGCGCGGCGGAAGCCGGGTTGGAAAAAGCGCTGTTCCAGTCGGATCGCTCGCTGGCGCTGACGCAGACCAACCACGAGCGCATCAGCGCAGCCAGCGCCGCGCTGAAAGCGGTGCTGGTCGGCGCCTACAAGGGCAAGCTGTTCGCCAACAATTTGCTGTGGTCGAGTTTGGGCCTGCTGCTGGCGATCGTCGCGGTGATTGCGACGGTGGTGACCGTGGCGCAGACCTACCCGTCCGATCAGGTCGCCGGTTCCATCGCTGGTCTGCTGATCCCGGTGCTGCCGGTGATGTTCGCCGCAGGGCTGGCGCAGTCCGCCTGGCGCGCGCATGCCGGCGCCACCGGCCGCCTCGTCGCCGCCGTCATCGTCGTGGCGGTGGCGCTCGCCATCGGCCTCGGCGTGACGTTCTTCAACACGCACGGCGTCTTCTCGTTCCTGCCGGTGGTCCTCACCGCGGTGCTGGCTTTCCTCGCGGTGCTGGCCTTCGCCTGGCTGCAGGCGCCGACCGTCGCGGGCCGCAAGGTCAAGGACGAGATCGACGGCTTCCGCGAGTATCTCGGCGTCGCCGAGGAGGAGCGGCTCGAATATCTCAATCCGCCCGACAAGACGCCGGAGCTGTTCGAGCGGTTCCTGCCCTATGCGGTCGCGCTCGACGTCGAGAACACCTGGGCCAAGCGCTTTGCCGGCGTGCTCGCCGCGGCGGCCGCGGGCGCGGCTGCCGGCTACGCGGCGTCGAGCTGGTATTCCGGCAACCGCGACATCGCCAACGATCCGGTATCGTTCGCCAATCACATCGGCAGCGAGCTTTCCACCACGATCGCATCGGCTTCGACGCCGCCCGGCTCGAGCGGCGGCTCGTCCGGTGGCGGCAGCAGCGGCGGCGGCTCGTCCGGCGGCGGCGGTGGCGGTGGCGGCGGCTCCGGCTGGTAGGCGGCAGATTGCCCGCGTCGGGACAGCGGGCTACCGTCCGTCACAACAAGTCACAACAACAAGCCGCGTCCGGGAGGACAATCATGCGCGTCGTGCGAACGCTCATGCTCGCGGCGGCGGCGCTTTGCCTTGCAGCGCCCGCGCAGGCGCAACCCAGCCGCGCCCGATCACGCTGGTGGTGCCGATCGCGGCGGGCGGCGGCGTCGACGCGATCGGACGCCTGATGGCCGAGAAGCTCGCGGAGCGGCTCAAGCAGCCGGTCGTGGTCGAGAACCGCGTCGGTGCGGGCGGCGTGGTCGGCGCCGACAGCGTCGCCAAGGCCGCGCCCGACGGCAACACGCTGCTGCTGATCGAGACCTCGTCGGTGCTGCACAAGTGGCTGCACAAGAGCGTGCCGTTCGACGTGGTCGCGGATTTCGCGCCGGTCGCGAAGGTCGCGACCTCGTCGCTGCTCTTGTTCGGGCATCCGTCGTTCCCGGCCAACACCGCGCAGGAGGTGATCGCGCAGGCGCGAGCCGCTCCCGGCAAGCTCTCGGTCGGCACGCCCGGCGTCGGCACGCCGCATCACCTCGCCATGCTGATGATGAACGCCATCGCCAAGGTCGACATCACCCACGTGCCGTATCGCGGCACCAACCTCGCGCTCAACGACATTCTCGGCGGCCAGATCCCGATGATCTGGGCGACGCCGGTCGCCGTCATGCCGCACGTCGCGGCCGGCAAGGTGAAGGTGCTCGGCACCGCATCGGCCGAGCGCGAAGCGTCGCTGCCGCAGGTGCCGACCATGCAGGAGAGCGGCCTGCCGGGCTTCCACGTGCAGATCTTCTTCGGTCTCGCCGCACCGGCCAGGACGCCGCAGCCGCTCGTCGAGCGGCTCGACCGCGAGATCAAGGCGATCGTCGCGATGCCGGAGGTGCAGGAGCGGATGGAGAAGGTCGGCTTCACCCCGGGCTACGGCGACAGCGCCGCGTTCCGCGCATTGCTGGCCTCCGATCATGCGCGCTACGGCGAGGTCATCCGCGCCGCCGGCATCCAGCCGAATTGAGCGCGGGCGAGGCGTGGCACGCGCGCCGACGGCCTTAAACCCGCTTCGCCAGAAACGTCATGCGCGCGCGATTGTGTCCGATGTTGTTCGGCGCGCGGCTTGCCGCAAATCCCGCGGCGGTCAGCGCCGCCATGATCTCGGCCTCGCCGTAGCGCGCCAGTCCGAGCCCCGTGCGCAGGCTCCAGTAGTCCGAGACCAGCGTCCGGGCGAGACCGGTCAGCGCGGCGAGGAGGAATCCGTTCGCCGCCGCGAAACGCAGCAGCGCCATCGCGTCGGTGGCTGCTGATACGTCCGGCGGGATCACGTCGCCGACGATCAGCGTGCCGCCCGGTCGCAGCAATCGGTGAAACAGTATGAGCAGCGCACTCAGTTCGCCGGGCGTGAGATATTGCGCGACCGAATGCAGCACCGCCACGTCGAGCGAGGCATCCGCGAGCGCCGCGACCTCGTCCGGCGCGCGCACCGCGATCTTCGCGTCGCCCGCAAAGCGCGTGGCGAGGGAGGCGCGCACCTTCGGCGCCGCCTCGCACAGGATCAGCCGGCCAGCCTTCGCGGCGACGATGCCGGCATGCAGCGCCTCGCCGCAGCCGTAGTCGAGCACGGCCGCGCCTTGCGGAACATGCGCGGCGATGTCCTGCGCGACCGTGCGGTAGTGCACGTCGCGGTGGCGCGCATTGACGTAGATCGAATGCTCGGAATCCCAGAAGGCGATCCAGTCGCCCATTTCGTCTGCCCCGGCTGCCCCGCACGTCGCGGGCGCGACAGTGCCCGCTTCCTTCCGGTGTCGCAAGGTGTCGCGGTGACCGCGCGCGGTGCTTTCATCTAGACTTGCGCGCTTGAGCGCACGGAGGAAGCGATGGTCCGGCTGGCTGCAGCACTTGGTCTGGTTATTTCGGCGGCGCTCGGCGCGACGCCGGCGGCCGCGCAAGGGTTTCCGTCGAAGCCGGTGAAATTCCTGGTGCCCTATCCGGGCGGCGGCTCGAACGACGTGATCGCCCGCATCGTCGGCGAGAAGCTGCAGACCAAATGGGGTCAGCCCGTCATCATCGAGAACCGCACCGGCGCCGGCGGCAACATCGCGGGCGCGGCGGTGTGGAATGCGGAACCGGACGGCCACACGCTGCTGATGTCGGCCATGCCGCCGATCGCCATCAACCAGAGTCTCTACAAGAACCTCTCAGCTACAAGGCCGACGAGTTCGTCCCCATCACCATCTTCGGCTCGGTGCCGAACCTGGTGATCGTGCGCAAGGACCTGCCGGTGAATTCGGTCAAGGAGCTGATCGACTACGCCAAGGCCAATCCGGGAAAACTCGTCTACGGCAGCCAGGGCGCCGGCAATACGCCGCACCTGACCGCCAACATGTTCATGACCATGACCGGCACCAGCATGGTGCACGTGCCGTATCGCGGCGAAACCCTGGTGCTGAACGACATGATGGGCGGCCGGGTCGACCTGTTCTTCGGCAACATCTCCGGCTCGCTGGCGCTGATCCGCGCCGGCAACGTGCGTGCGCTCGCGGTGCTCGACAAGACGCGCGCGGCCGAACTGCCGGACGTCCCGACCACCGCGGAAGCCGGCCTGCCGGCGCTCGTTTCGGGTGTCTGGTACGGGATGGTCGCGCCGCCCAAGCTCAAGCCCGAATTGCAGGATCAGATCGCCAAGGCGACCATCGAGGCGTTGAAGCTGCCCGACGTGCAGCAGAAATTCCGCGCCATCAACATCGCGCCGATGGCGACGACGCCCGCCGAAACCGCCGCGATCATCAAGGCGGACGCGCAGCGCTGGGGCGAGGTGATCCGCCAGAACAATATCGTCGGCGAGTAAGGCAGCCCGAGGCGACGGCTTGCCGCGACGCCCGCAATCGTTTGCCGAAATGCCTGCCCGCAAGCCCATGCGTCAGGCAGCCGGCGCTGAAACATTGCGCTTTCGCCGATTTTGCCCACCAAATAGACTGGCTAAGAAAAAGAGCATTGCGCAGGTAGAATTCATGGCGGCGACGGGTCACCGTCTGCGGTTGGACCACATCACCCATCGCTTTGGGGACTTCGTCGCGGTCAGCGACGTCGAGCTCGACATCGGCGGCGGCGAGCTGGTGGCGCTGCTCGGGCCCTCGGGCTGCGGAAAGTCGACGCTGCTGCGCATCATGTCGGGCTTCATCCGGCAGACCCAGGGTCGCGTGCTGTTCGACAATGCCGCGGTCGACCACCTGCCGGCCAACCAGCGCGGCGTCGGCATCGTGTTCCAGAACTACGCGCTGTTCCCGCACATGACGGTGCGGCAGAACGTGGCCTACGGCCTGCAGGCGCATCGCTGGCCGACGCGACAAGATCGCGACCGCGCGTCGACGAGATGCTCGATCTCGTCCACATGACGCAGTTCGGCGAGCGGCTGCCGCGGCAGTTGTCCGGCGGCCAGCAGCAGCGCATCGCGCTGGCGCGCTGCCTCGCCATCGATCCGAAGGTGCTGCTGCTCGACGAGCCGTTCGGCGCGCTCGACAAGAATCTGCGCCTCGACATGCAGATCGAGGTCAAGCGGCTGCATCGGCGAATACGGCATCACCACCGTGCTGGTCACCCACGACCAGGAGGAGGCGCTGTCGATGGCCGACCGCATCGCGGTGATGAACCGCGGCCGCATCGAGCAGGTGGCCTCGCCGACCGACATCTACGACAATCCCGCGACCCTGTTCGTGAACCAGTTCGTCGGCACCACCAATCTCATCCCCGGCAAGCTCGTGAACGTCGACGCCGGCGGCTGCGACGTCCAGATCGCGAGCGGCATGCTGCGGGCGGCCTCGTCGCCCGCGCTGCTCAAGGGCATGGACGTGCTGGTGTCGGTGCGCCCGGAGCAATGGCGCGTCGAGCGGGCGGCGCAACGGCGCGGCGCTCGCCGGCACCGTCAAGATGGTGATGCCGCTCGGTCCGCATGTGGTCTACGACGTGGAAATTCCCGGCGGCACCTCGATCAAGATCAATCAGGCGCGCGAAGCCCAATCGGCGCTTGCTGGAGAGCGGCAGCACCGTCCACTTCGCGCCGGTCTCGGCCGCCGCCTGCCATGTCTTTCACGCCGAAGCGCAATGACCAGAGGGAGAACACCATGACCGATCGCATCAGCCGCCGCGACCTGCTCGGGGGCGGGGCCGCGCTCGGTGCGGCCGCGCTGCTGCCGTCGATGTCGGCGGCGCAAGGCAAGCAGCTGGTCGCCGCGACCTTCCCGGGCACCTGGAACGAGGCGCACCGGCAGTTTCTCGCGCCCGCCTTCACCAAGCGCACCGGCGCTTCGGTGACGCAGTCGATCCTGCTCGGCAACGACCAGTTGTCGCGCCTCACCGCCGCCAAGGGCGGCAAGCCGCCGTTCGACGTGGCGCTGTTCGACCGGCCGCAGGTGCTCGACGCCGCCAAGCAGGGGCTGATCGTCGAGTATCCGGCGCCAAGTCGCCGCAACTACAAGGACCTGCTGCCGGAGTTCCAGGACAAGTGGGGCCCGTGCATCTCGATGCAGGTGATCGGCATCGGCTACAACCCGAAGAAGATCAAGACGCCGCCGAAGAGCTGGGACGCGCTCTGGGACCCGCAATACAAGGGCCGCGTCGGCCTGACCGCGCTCAACAGCCAGCTCGGCATCGCGTTCCTGGCCGAGATCAACCGGCTGCGCGGCGGCAACGAGGAGAACTTCGAGCCGGCCTTCAAGGCGCTGCGCGAGCTGCTGCCCGAATGTCGGCGCGATCGGCGCCAATCTCGGCGCCTACGCGACGCTCTGGCAGCAGGAGCAGATCGACATCGCGCCCTACAACTTCAACTTCGTGCAGACGCTCAAGGGCAAGGACGTGCCGGTCGAGCTCGCGATCCCGGCCACCGGCGCGGTCGGCTGGACCACCAGCATGCATGTGGTGGCGAACGCCGCGGAGCCCGATCTCGCGGCCGCCTATATCGACACGCATCTCGATCCGGCGGTCCAGACCGCGATGCTCAAGCCGCCCTATGACGTGATCCCGACCAACAGCAAGGTGAAGCTCGAAGGCGCGATCACGCAATCGATCGCCAAGAGCCACGCCGATCTCGCCAAGGTCCGCTCGTTCGACTGGGAGAAGCTCAATCCGCAGCGCGGCGCGCTGATCGAGCGGTTCAACCGCGAGATCAAGCTGTAGGCGGCCATCCTTCGAGACGCGCACTGCGTGCGCTCCTCAGGATGAGGGTCAGAGCAAGGCGCTTCATGCAATCCGCCGACATCAAGCTCGTGCTGCCGCTCGCGGCGCTGTTCGTGGCGTTCTTCGTCGCGCCGCTGTGCGTCCTCATCGCGCTGTCGCTGTCGACCGACGCGCGAATGCACGAGCTGACCGCCGCGCACTACGTCAAGTTCTTCACCGACTCCTTCAACTACTCGATCCTGTGGGCGACGCATCCTGCTCGGCGTGAAGGCGACGCTGCTGTGCCTGCTGTTCGGCTATCCGATCGCCTGGATCTGCCTCGCGCGCCAGCGCGCGCTGGCAGGCGGTGCTGCTGTTCCTGGTGATCCTGCCGATCATGACCAGCGTGGTGGTGCGCACCTTCTCCTGGATCGTGATCCTGGGCCGGCAGGGCGTGCTCAACCAGATCGCCATGGGGCTCGGGCTGACCAGCGAGCCGCTGCGGCTGCTCTTCACCGAGCTCGGCGTCGTCATCGTGCTGGCGCAGGTGCAGATGCCGCTGATGGTGCTGCCGATCCTCACCGTGATGTCGAAGACCGACCCGAACCTCGCCGATGCCTCGCGCGCGCTCGGCGCCGGCGAGTGGCGCACGCTCTGGAAGATCACGCTGCCGCTGTCGCTGCCCGGCGTGATCGCCGGCTGCATCCTCACCTATTCGGCCAGCGTCACCGCCTTCGTGACGCAGACGCTGATCGGCGGCGCGCGGCTCGTCTACATGCCGCTGCACATCTATCAGCAGGCGATCGGCGCCAACAACTGGCCGTTCGCGGCCGCGATCTCGGTGATCTTCATGTTCGCGGTGCTGATCGTGGTGTTCCTGCTCAATCTGCTCACCCGCGTGACGCCGGAGGCGAGGGCCTGAGATGCAAGGTCGTGGCTCCACCATCGACTGGGAAGCGGCGTCGCTGCGCATCGCGTTCCTGACGCTGACCGCGATCGCGGTGGTGTTCCTGGTCGGGCCGAGCCTGATCGTGCTGCTGACCTCGTTCACGGCGTCGCAGTCGCTGCGGTTTCCGCCCGACGGGCTGTCGCTGCGCTGGTACGTCGCGCTGCTCGACGCCGATCAGATGCAGCAGGCGGCCTGGACCAGCCTGGTGGTCGCGTTCTGGACCACGCTCATCTGCCGCCGTGCTCGGCACCGCGGCGGCGCTGGCGATCGCGCGCTCGCGCAGCGCCTGGGCCAAGGCCTTCGACATGCTGTTCATGTCGCCGCTGTTGCTGCCGGCGCTGGCCTTCGGCTTTGCCGCGCTGGTCTTCATCTATCAGCTCGGATTGCGGCCCAGCATCCCGTTCCTGGTGCTCGGCCACGTGGTCGTGTGCGTGCCGTTCGTGCTGCGCACCACGCTCGCCTCGCTGACGCAGCTCGATCCGGCGCTGCTCGATGCGTCCGCGAGCCTCGGCGCCGGCCACGCCGATGACCTTCCGCCGCGTCACCCTGCCGCTGATCGGCCGCGGCGTCGGCGCCGGCGCCTTCCTCGCCTTCATGGCGTCGTTCGACAACGTGCCGGTGTCGCTGTTTCTCGCCGACGAGCGCACCGAGGTGCTGCCGATCCATCTCTGGCAGCAGATCGAGACCAATCTCGACGTCCGCACCGCCGCCGTCTCGGGTCTGATCGTCATTTTCACGCTGATCCTGATGCTGGTCGCCGAGCGCTTCGCCGGCCTGACCAGCCAGATGCGGTGAGGAGCAGCATGCCGGGCATGTCCATCCACGTCGTCGATGTGTCGCGCGGGATCGTCGCGGCCGGGATGCGCGTCGAGGTGTATGCGCTCGGCGGCGGCGCACGGCGGCCGCTTGCGGCCGGAAAAATATCGGCGAACGGCACGCTCGACGATCCGGCGCTCGGCGCGATGCTTGCCGCGGGCGAATACGAGGCGGTGTTTCACGTCGGCGCCTACTATCGCGCCGAGCAGGTCGCGCTGCCGGCGGTGCCGTTCCTCGATGTCGTCACCTACGCGTTCGGCATCGCCGACCCGCGCCAGCACTATCACCTGCCGTTCAAGTGCACGCCCTGGGGCTATTCCTGCTTCCGCGGCGGCGCGTAGCCCGGAACGCTAGAGCGCGGCGCCGTGCCGCCACAGGCTCATCAGCGGACCGTCTTCGCCCAGCACCGGATCGCTGTCCGGCAGCGGCACATTGGCGATGCGGCCGATCGCCTTGGCGTGCTCGGCCTTGCTGCCGCGGCAGAGGTCGTATTTCCCGCTCTTCGGATAGGCGCCGATCACCACCAGTTCGGGCGAAGCCCACAGGCACTGGTGACCGGTGCCGGCCGGCAGCACCACCACGTCGCCGGCGGCGATGTCGAGCACCTCACCGCCTTCGCCGCCGAAGCGCACCTTGGCGCGTCCGCGCGCGATGCCGAGCGCCTCGTGGATCATCGAGTGATAGTGAACGTAGGGATAAATCCCATTGCGCCAAAGCCCGCCCCAGCCGTTGCGGGCGAAGCTCTTCTCGATCACCGCTTCGGGATCGGGCGTGCCGGAGAGATCGACGGCGCCGCGATAGACCAGGAACGGCAGCCGCGGATTGTTCGGGATCGAGCCGTCGTCCGCGAACATCAGCGCGATCGGCGCGGAGCGCTTGGTCATGATGGTCATGGTGCCGGTCCCCGCCCGCGGCGCAAGGGTCAACTCTTTTGTTTAGGGATCGTCCCGTGAACGAACCCTTAAAGGCGCCAGCTTCTGCGAAGAAAGCCGGCCAAGAACATAACAAAGATCAATGCGCGCAGCGGAGTTCCACGAATGTCGGTCGTGATTAACGCGTCGTTGTCACGGCGAAACGCGGTGGGCGCTTGCCGGACCTTCGCCGCCTCGCCGGTCACCCCTTCGCGATTTCGAACACCAGGCAGGTCGTCGTGCCGTGTGCGAGCAGCCGGCCGTTCGCGTCGGTGAGCCGCCCTTCCGAGGTCGCGACCCGGCGGCCGGTGGTGATGACCTTGCCCTCGGCGCGCACCTCGCCGGTGTCGGCGGTCATCGCGCGGGTGAGGCTGATCTTGAACTCGAGCGTGGTGTAGCCGACGCCCTTCGGCAGGGTCGAGTGCACCGCGCAGGCCATGCACGAGTTGAGCAGCGTCGCCGCGTAGCCGCCGTGCACGGTGCCGAGCGGGTTGTAATGCTCGAACCGCGGCGTGCCCGCGAACACGGCGCGGCCTTCCTCGACCTCGACCAGATCGAAGCCGAGCAGCTGCGTGATCGGCGGCCCCGGGAAGCGGCCGGCGATCATGCCCTTGAGCAGATCGAGGCCCGCCATCGTCGCCGCGGTCTCGACCGGCACCACGCCGTAGGTTCGCGGGGATTTGCTGTCTGCGTCCATCAGGTTGGTCTCAGCGCCACTGCTGCCTCGCGCTCGCGCGACAAATCATCATGCCCGTTTCCGCTTGCGCATCATGTCGACGAACCGCGCGAACAGGTAATGGCTGTCGCGCGGGCCGGGCGAGGCCTCGGGATGGTACTGCACCGAGAACACCGGCTTGTCGGCGAGCGCGATGCCGCAGTTCGAGCCGTCGAACAGCGACACATGCGTCTGCTCGACGTTCTTCGGCAGGCTGTCCTTGTCGACCGCGAAGCCGTGGTTCATCGAGGTGATCTCGACCTTGCCGGTGGTGAGGTCCTTCACCGGATGATTGGCGCCGTGATGGCCCTGGTGCATCTTCATGGTCTTGCCGCCGAGCGCGATGCCGAGCATCTGGTGGCCGAGGCAGATGCCGAAGGTCGGGATGTTGTTCTCGACGATGGTCTTGATCACCGGCACCGCATATTGGCCGGTCGCCGCCGGATCGCCGGGGCCGTTCGACAGAAACACGCCGTCGGGCTTGAGCGCCAGAATGTCGTCGGCCGAGGTCGTGGCCGGCACCACCGTCACCTTGCAGCCGGCCGACGCCAGCAGCCGCAGGATGTTGCGCTTGATGCCGTAGTCGATCGCGACCACGTGGAACTCGCCGTTCTCGCGCAGGCCGTAGCCCTTGCCCCATTGCCACGGCAGTCTCGTCCCAGGTGAAGCGCTGGCCCGACGTCACCATCGGCACCAGGTCCATGCCGATCAGGCCCGGCCACTCGCGCGCTTCTTTCTTCAGCGCGTCGAGATCGAACTTGCCGTCGGGCGCATGCGCGATCACCGCGTTCGGCATGCCCTTGCTGCGGATCAGGCTCGTCAGCGCGCGGGTGTCGATGCCGGAGAGGCCGATGACGCCGCGCGCCTTCAGCCATTGGTCGAGGTGGCGCGTGGCGCGGTAGTTCGACGGCTGCGTGATCGCGGTCTGCAGAATGACGCCGCGCGCGCCCGGCGTCGCCGCCATGTTGACGGTCTCGATGTCCTCGTCGTTGACCCCGACATTGCCGATATGCGGAAACGTGAAGGTGATGATCTGTCCCGCATAGGAGGGGTCGGTGAGGATCTCCTGATAGCCGGTCATCGCGGTGTTGAAGCAGACTTCGCCGACGGCGTGGCCGGCCGCGCCGAGCCCGAACCCTTCCAGCACGGTGCCGTCGGCGAGCACCAGCAGGGCGGTCGGTTGGGGCTCCGACCAGCCGGAATCGTCTTGTTTGCCGCTCATGAGCCGACTACATAGTCGCCGGTCCCGCCGCCGTCAAAGAGGCCGGAGATACTGTGGATTGGCTCGCTGCATTCGGCCTGTGCGCGGTGACGGCGATGCTGCTGTTCTATGCGCTGGAGGACCGCAATCCAGCCTACATTCTCGCCTTCGCCGCCGCCTGCGTGCTGGCCTCGATCTACGGGTTTGCCCAGGGGCGTGGCCGTTCGGCTGGTCGAAGGGGCGTGGGCGCTGATCGCGGTGCAGCGCTGGCGCAAACGGACCGCGCATTCCGCCATGAAAGAACAAGACCATGACGATCCGCGACAACATCAACAATGCGCTGAAGGACGCCATGAAGGCGCGCGAGGAGCACCGCGTCTCGACCTTGCGGCTCGCCAATGCGGCGTTCAAGAACGCCGAGATCGAGCCGGGGCGCATCGACAAGCCGCTCACCGAAGACGACGTGCTCGGCATCCTGCAGAAGATGGTCAAGCAGCGCCAGGAATCGGTCGAGATCTACGACAAGGGCGGCCGCAAGGAACTTGGCCGACCGCGAGCGCGCCGAGATCGAGATCATCAAGGCGTTCATGCCGCAGCAGATGTCGGAGACGGAAGCGAAAGCCGCGATCGCCGAGGTGATCAAGACGACCGGCGCGCAGAGCGTGAAGGACATGGGCAAGGTGATGGCCGCGCTCAAGACCGGCTATGCCGGCAAGATGGATTTCGGCAAGGCCTCGGGCCTGGTGAAGTCGCTGCTCTCCGGGGGCTGAGCATGTGCCGAGAGCGTCGATCCGCGGCGTGCGCAGCGTCGAGCTGGTCGCGACCAATTTCGAGGAAGCCGGCCGGTTCTACGAGAGCGTCTGGGGCCTCAAGCCGGTGCCGTCGCAGAACGGCGCCAGGCTTTATCGCGGCACCGCCGGCTATCACCACGTCGTCGGGCTGCATCGCGGGCCGCAGCCCGCGCTCGTCCGCCTGGTGTTCGATGTGGCCGATCGTGCCGGCGTCGACGCGCTGCATCGCGCGGTCGTTGCGACCGGACGCCCCGTCAGCGCGCCGGCCAGGCTTGCCGCCGACGGCGGCGGCTACGGTTTCGGCTGCCAGGACCCGGACGGCCGCAACCTCGCCTTCGTCTGCGACGCCGCCGACCATGCCGACGCGCAGGACGTCGCCGACCGGCCGCGCAAGATCGCGCACGTCAACCTCAACGCCAAGGACTTCGATGCCAGCCTGCGCTTCTTCACCGAGACGCTCGGCTTTCGCGTGATCGACGACAATGCGCCGCTCTGGTTCCTGCACTGCGCCAACACCGATCATTCCTCGATCGTGCTCGCCAAGACCAACCTGCCGACGCTCAATCACGTTGCGTTCGAGATGCCGGAGTTCGACTCGGTCATGCGCGGCATGGGCCGCATGAAGGACAACGGCTATCCGATCGAGTGGGGCCCCGGCCGCCACGGGCCGGGCGACAACGTGTTCGCCTATTTCTGCGGTCCGGACGAACTGCCGATCGAGTACACCGCCGAGGTGCTGCAGATCGACGACAGCTACGTGCCGCGCGGCTCGGACTACTGGAAGTTCCCGCAAGGCCGCGGCGACCATTGGGGCATCACGCAGCCGCGCTCGGCGCGCTACTTCCGGGTGCAGCGGCTGTTCCACTTCACCGCCGACGGCTGGCGGCTGGGTTAGCCTCAATCGCTCGGCTTGCTTCCGGCTTGCACCCTCCCCCTCCAGGGGAGGGTGAAGGGCATCGCCGCTGCGGCAACATCGGCGCTTCAGCCTGACGCCGTGATGCTCTAGGGTTCCGCCACAACAAAATACAATAAAGAGGAAACGCCCGTGCGCTCGTCCCTGCTTGCCGTATTGCTCGCCCTCGCTGCTGCCGCCGCTCGCCGCCGCGCAGGACTATCCGACGCGGCCGATCAAGGTCATCACCACCACCAGCGCCGGCGGGTTGAGCGACCTGTTCGCACGCGCGCTCGGCGAGGAACTGCACAAGCGCTGGGGCCAGCCGCTGATCGTCGACAACCGTCCGGGCGGCGCCATGAATGTCGGCACCCGCGCCTGCACGGAGGCCGCGCCCGACGGCTACACCATCTGCATCACCAACGCCGATGCGATGGCCTACAACCAGTTCCTGTTCAAGAAGCTGCCGTTCGATCCCGAGACCGGGCTCGTGCCGATCACCAATCTGTTCCACCTGATCCACATGCTGGTGGTCAATTCCGACCTGAAGGTGAAGACGGTCGACGATCTGATCGCGCTGTCGAAGGCGAAGGCCGGCACGCTCAGCTACCTGGCGCCGGGCCCGCCGCTCGTCCTCTACATGGAGACGCTCAAGAAGGAGCGCGGCGCCGACTGGGTGCGGGTGCCGTTCAAGGGCGGCGGCGAGGCGGTGAACTCCATTCTCAGCGGCGCGACGCCGATCGCGCTGTTCGGCGAGGGCAACGTGATCGGCCAGATCAAGGCCGGCAAGATGACCCCGCTGGTGATGATGAACAACATCCGCTCGCCGAACTTCCCGGACGTGCCGCTCCTGACCGAGGTCGGCTACAACGGCCCGCCGTCGCGCAGCTGGTACGGGCTCTTTGCTCCGGCTGGAACACCCAAGCCGATCGTCGACAAGCTCGCCAAGGAGATCGCCTCGATCGTCAGCGATCCGGGCTTCCGCGAGCGCCATCTGACCGCCCGCAGTCTCGTCTCGGCGGTCAACACGCCCGAGGAGTTTGCGGCCGAGATCAAGCGCGACCGCGCGGTGGCGCAGCAGGTGGTGAAGGACGCGGGCTTCGAGCCGCAGTGAATTTGTGGGAACCGGCCCTCAGGCCGAATAGAACGCGATCGGCTGGCCGGCGCCGGCCCGGATGACGCGCGCCCGCAGCTTCACGCGCAGGCCGCGGTCGTCGTCATCGGCCTTTTCGAGGAACTCCCCGGTCGCCTTGTAGGCGGCCTCGGCGTCGCTCTTGGCGACCACCACGCGCCAGGGCTGGCGGTCCCAGCGGCCGTTCGGCCAGAGCTGCACGCGGTACATATTCGGCTGCATCGAGACTTCCCCTCCCGGCGTACCCCCGCCGGCCCACAGGCGCGAATAGCGGCGCAATGTGACGAGAGTCTGGCAAACCTGGGGGCCGGAACCGGGCCTTGCCCCCGTTCGTCCCCGCGAAAGCGGGCAAGAACTGGGGTGCCCGCGTCCGCGGGCACGAGCGGAGAGAGCATTCCCTACGCTTCCAGCAGCCGTTCGGTGAGCCAGTCCGGTGCATCGACCATCAGGTCGTGACCGGCGCTGGCGGTTTCGAAGGTCTTCCAGGATCTGTCGGCCTTGCAGGCCGCGTAGGCCTTGTCGAACTCGCGATGCGGATGCCTTACCGCGCGGATGTAGGTTTTCCTCGGCACCCGCTCGCGCGCGCCGGTGAGCGCGATCGTGTCGGTGATGGTGGCGATCGGCTGCGGCGTCATCATCGCGTCGACCCAGGCGCGGTCGTTTCGGTTCACGCGAAATGCCGCGGCCGGCGGCGGCTTGAGCGCAAGCTCGCCGCGCGCCAGTGCGGCGGCCATCTCGGCGCGCGATGCTGCGCCCGAATGGTCCGCGATGCTCGAGCCGTTCGCCGGCATGAGCGCATCGATGAACACGATCGAGCCGATCGCCGGCAGCACCTGTTCGGCGACGCCCGAGATCACGACCCCGCCATACGAATGCCCGGCCAGCACGATGTCGCCGAGCCCCTCCCACTTGATGACGTTGACGATGTCGGCGACGTGGGTGGCAAGCCGCACGTCCTTGTTCAGAAGATGCGAGCGTTCGCCCAAGCCCGTCATGGTCGGGGCGAACACCTTGTGGCCCTGCCGTTCGAGCCGGTCGGCGACGCGCCGCCAGCACCAGCCGCCGTGGCAGGCGCCGTGCACCAGCACGAAGGTCTTCGCTGACGTCCGGGTCTGTGCTTCGGCTTCGCCCGCCATGCTCATCAGGGCCCCGCCGGCGGCGAGACCGAGGATCGCACGCCGCGAATGGTCCGGCGAACTGCCCATCTCGCGCTCAGGACACTTCCAGGATCCGTTCCGTCAGCCAGTCGGGCGCATCGACCATCACGTCGTGACCGGCGGTCGCGATCTCGAATGTCTTCCAAGACGGATCGGCCTTGCATTCCGCCAGCGCCTTGTCGAACGCGGCCTGCGGATATTTCGCGGCGCGGATGTAGGTCTTCTTGGCGATCTTGTCGCGCGCGCCGGTCAATTTGATCGGCTGCACCGCGACCCCGTTGGGCTGCGGCGTGGTCTTCGAATCGACCCAGGCGCGGTCCTTCTCGTCGACGACGGCAAAGGCCGTGGCCTTTGGCGGCCCACGGCCGGGCTCGCCCTTCGCCACCGCCTCCTCGAAGGCCTTGCGGCTGAATTCGGAGGCGTAGTCGATGCCCTTCTGGCCGTTTTCCGGCTTGAACGCGTCGAGCCAGACGATCGACGAGACCCGGTCGCCGATCTGTTCGAGCGCGCCCGAGCCCGGCCAGCCGCCGTAGGAATGGACCACCAGGCAGACGTTCCTGAGGTCCTCCCATTTGAACACGTTGACGATGTCGGTGATGTGGGTGTCGAGGTTGATGTCCTTGCTGAGCAGATGCGAGCGTTCGCCCACGCCGGTGAGCGTCGGCGCGAACACCTTGTGGCCCTTGCCTTCGAGCCGGTCGGCGACGCGCCGCCAGCACCAGCCGCCGTGCCAGGCGCCGTGCACCAGCACGAAGGTCTTCGACAAGGTCGGCGCCTGCGCCTGTGCGGAACCGGCTGCGGCGGTTGCCGCCAGGCCCGCGCTGGCCGCGATCATGCCGCGGCGGGTGAAGCTGGATTCGTCGCTCATGGGGTTTCTCTCCTGAAAGTTTCTGTTGGTTGCGTCCATTCTAGCGGCTGCTCCCCGGCCTGTCGCGCCGCAGGCGATCACAATCGCACATGCCGCCAATGGCTTAGGGGCAGCGGCCCACGGTGCCGGGCTGTGCAACCGATCGACGCCGCGCCCTGTGAATAAGTGGGAAAAGCCTTGCCTGTGGCGGCGATATTCCACCCGCCATGCCCGGGTCACGATAGCGGGTCTCATTGCCCGCTATCATCCACCAAAGCGATTCGGTCCCGGCCCGCGCAACCCATGCGTTTTTCACCGCAATTCCTCGACGAGCTGCGCGCGCGGCTTCCGGTTTCGGAAGTCGTGGGCACGGCGCGTGAAGCTCAAGAAGGCCGGGCGCGAGTGGAGGGGGCTGTCGCCCTTCAACAAGGAGAAGACGCCGTCGTTCTTCGTCAACGACCAGAAGTCGATGTGGTTCGATTTCTCCTCCGGCAAGAACGGCAACATCTTCGATTTCCTGATGCTGACCGAGGGGCTGACGTTTCCGGAGGCAGTCGAAAGACTCGCGGGCGAGGCGGGCGTGCCGCTGCCCAAGGTCTCGCACGAGGACGAGGCGCGCGAGCATCACCGCCGCACGCTCAATGACGTCGCGGAGCTGGCGGCGCAGTTCTTCCAGGCCACGCTCGCGTCGCGCAACGGCGCCAAGGCGCGCGGCTATCTCGCCGACCGCGGGCTCGATCCGGCGACGCAGCTGCAGTTCCGCATCGGCTATGCTCCGGGCGAGCGCTTCGCGCTCAAGGAGCACCTCGGCGGCCAGGGCGTTTCGGTCGAGGACATGATCGAGGCGGGACTGCTGGTATCGGGCGAAGACATCCCGGTGCCGTACGACCGTTTCCGCGATCGCGTGATGTTTCCGATCACCGACATTCGCGGACGCGTCATCGCGTTCGGCGGCCGCGCGCTCGAGAAGGACGCGCAGGCCAAGTATCTCAACTCGCCGGAGACGCCGCTCTTTCACAAGGGCGGCACGCTCTACAACATCGCGGCGGCGCGCGTGGCCGCGCACAAGGGCGCGCCGGTGGTCGCGGTCGAAGGCTATGTCGACGTGATCGCCATGGTGCGCGCGGGCTACGAGGCGGCGGTCGCGCCGCTCGGCACTGCGCTCACCGCGGATCAGCTCGCGCTGATCTGGAAGATGGCGGACGAGCCGGTGCTCTGCTTCGACGGCGACGGCGCGGGGCGGCGCGCGGCGTTTCGCGCGGTCGACATCGCGCTGCCGCTGCTCAAGCCCGGCAAGAGCCTCAAATTCGCGAGCCTGCCCGAGGGCCAGGACCCCGACGATCTGTACCGCTCCGGCGGCCGCGAGGCGATCGCCGAGGTGATCGGCGCCGCGCGCCCGCTCGCCGACGTGCTGTGGATGCGCGAGACCGAGGCGAGCCCGCTCGATACGCCGGAGCGCCGCGCCGCCTTCGAGGCGCGGCTCGGCGAGGTCCTCAACACCGTCGGCGATGAGACCGTGCGCAAATACTACCGCCGCGAATTCGGCGACCGGCTGCGTCAGCTGTTCGAGGCCGGCGCGCGCGCGCCTGCCCGCGAGGGCTGGCGCAAGCAGGCTTGGGGCAAGGAGGCCTGGCGCAACGATCGCCGCGGCGACGCGCGCTCCCGCGGCGGCACTGGCTGGCCGCCGCGTCCCGGCGTCGCGAGGCCGCCGCGGCAGCGAGCGCGGGCGGCCGGCGATCGCCGGCGGCGATCCGTACGTGGTGGTGAGCCCGCAGCTTGCCGCCAGCCCGATGCTGCGCGGCTACCGCTCGGCCATCCCGCGCCGCGAGGCGCTGATCCTGCAGGCCGCGATCAACCACCCCTGGCTGCTGCACGACCACCTGGAGGAACTGTCGGCGGTCGAATTCCGGCATCCCGACTCCGCCAAGCTGAAGGGCGCGCTGATCGACATTTTCGCCCATGACGGCACGCCCGACCGCGAAACCATGGTCGCCGAGCTCGCCCGGCGCGGGTTTGGCGAGCTTTCGGCCCGCGTCGCCAAGGCGATCACCACGGTTTCGGTCTGGGGGGCCGGTCAGGAGGCCGGCGCCGACGATGTGCTGATGACCTGGCGGCAGCTGATCGCCTTGCATCGGCAGTGGCATTCCTTAATTAAGGAGCTCAAAGACGCCGAGCAGGCCTTGGGCCGGGACACCACCGAGGCCAACTATTCCTGGTTGCGGGACGTCAAGGCTCGCCTCTCGGTCCTCGATGGGACCGAGGCGGTGATCGAAGGCTTTGGGAGCTCGTCCGGCCGGACGGCCGGGACGGTCTAAGTCGGGGGAAGTAGCGGCGGGCACCGGGAAACCGGGGCGTTGTCCGCGGGTTTGGGCCGTTTAGAGGGTTAATCGGGGTTTAAGCCGCCCCGACGACACTCCGGCGGCCCGAATCGGGTCGAAGTGCGGGCGGCCGAGGGTCGATCGGGAGATCGATTCTCCCCGCATAGGGTAGGGGTGTTTGTTTTCAGTCCGCGGTTCCCCCGCGGGCCTGCGTTTCAGGAGATGACGGTATGGCGACCAAGGTCAAGGCAGCGGCGGTCAAGGAAAAAGAGAAGGAAAAGGACGAGCAGGCCCCCGAGAAGGAGGCTGCCGAGACGTCCGATACCGCGCCGCTGCTCGACCTGTCGGATGCGGCGGTCAAGAAGCTGATCCGCACCGCCAAGAAGCGCGGCCACGTCACCATGGACCAGATCAACGCGGTCCTGCCCTCCGAGGAGGTCAATTCCGAGCAGATCGAGGACGTGCTCGCGATGTTCTCCGAGATGGGCGTCAGCGTCGTCGAAACCGAAGAGGCGACCGACGACGAGGAGAAGGAGCGCGAGGAGGCCGACGACGAGCCGGAGCCCGAGGGCGGCGAACTGGTCGAGGTCCAGCAGAAGGTTCCGGCCAAGTCCGAGGCCAAGGAGCCGGCCGAGCGCACCGACGATCCCGGTGCGCATGTATCTGCGCGAAATGGGCTCGGTGGAACTGCTCTCGCGCGAGGGCGAAATCGCCATCGCCAAGCGCATCGAGGCCGGCCGCGAGGCCATGATCGCAGGGCTGTGCGAGAGCCCGCTGACCTTCCAGGCCATCATCATCTGGCGCGAGGAGCTCAACGAAGGAAAGGTGTTCCTGCGCGACATCATCGATCTCGAAGCCACCTATGCGGGCCCGGACGCCAAGAACGCGCCGATGACGGTGATCGGCCCCGACGGCCAGCCGGTGGTGCCGCAGCCCGGCGCCGTCGCCGTCGGCCCGAACGGGCTGGCGCAGACGCCCGCTCCGCCGGCCGCGCCCGCGACCGCGACCCCGTTCAAGGTGGCGCAGGAGGGTGCGGGCGAGGACGGCGAGGCCAAGCCCGAGGGTGTCGCCGAAGGCGACTTCGACGACGACGACATGGAGAATTCGCTGTCGCTCGCCGCGATCGAGGCCGAGCTCAAGCCGAAGGTGGTCGAGACCTTCGACAACGTCGCCGACACCTACAAGCGGCTGCGCAAGCTGCAGGACCAGGACATCGCCAACCAGCTGCGCAACGACTCGCTCTCGCCCGCGCAGGAGCGCCGCTACAAGAAGCTCAAGGACGAGATCATCACCGAGGTGAAGTCGCTGCGGCTCAACCAGGCGCGCATCGATTCGCTGGTCGAGCAGCTCTACGACATCAACAAGCGGCTGGTCGGCTACGAAGGCCGCCTGATGCGGCTCGCCGAGAGCCACGGCGTCTCGCGCGAGGACTTCCTGCGCAACTACCAGGGCTCCGAGCTCGATCCGCGCTGGCTCAACCGCGTCTCCAAGCTCGCCGCCAAGGGCTGGAAGAACCTGGTCGCCAAGGACAAGGACAAGATCAAGGAGCACCGCGGCCAGATCCATGCGCTGGCCGGCGAGACCGGGCTCGAGATCGGCGAATTCCGCAAGATCGTCCAGATGGTGCAGAAGGGCGAGCGCGAGGCGCGGCAGGCCAAGAAGGAGATGGTGGAGGCCAACCTGCGGCTCGTCATCTCGATCGCCAAGAAGTACACCAACCGCGGCCTGCAGTTCCTCGACCTCATTCAGGAAGGCAACATCGGCCTGATGAAGGCGGTCGACAAGTTCGAGTACCGCCGCGGCTACAAGTTCTCCACCTACGCCACGTGGTGGATCCGGCAGGCGATCACGCGCAGCATCGCCGACCAGGCGCGCACCATCCGCATCCCGGTGCACATGATCGAGACCATCAACAAGATCGTGCGCACCTCGCGCCAGATGCTCAACGAGATCGGCCGCGAGCCGACGCCCGAGGAATTGGCCGAGAAGCTCGGCATGCCGCTGGAGAAGGTCCGCAAGGTCCTCAAGATCGCCAAGGAGCCGCTGTCGCTCGAAACGCCCATCGGCGACGAGGAGGACAGTCACCTCGGCGACTTCATCGAGGACAAGAACGCGATCCTGCCGATCGACGCCGCGATCCAGTCGAACCTGCGCGAGACCACGACGCGGGTGCTCGCCTCGCTCACTCCGAGAGAAGAGCGCGTGCTGCGCATGCGCTTCGGCATCGGCATGAACACCGACCACACGCTGGAGGAAGTCGGCCAGCAGTTCTCGGTGACGCGCGAGCGCATCCGCCAGATCGAGGCCAAGGCGCTGCGCAAGCTCAAGCATCCGTCGCGCAGCCGGAAGCTGCGGAGCTTCCTCGACAACTGAGCGCGTGCGCGCCACCAACCAGTCGTCATGCCGGGCCGCGGCCCGAGATGGCCGGCGATCTTCGCTTCTCCGGCGTCCGGCGCGATCATCGCACTGCATGAATCGGTGCCTCGACAATCGTGATGGCCAGGACGCAAGCAACGTGCTAGGCATGGCCTCGCACCCACGTCTTTCCGCATCGCTTCTCGAAGAGCCCCCCATGTCCGTCGCCGCAGGCCGTGAATTCCTCGCCATCCCGGGTCCGACCGTCATTCCCGACGCCGTGCTCGCCGCCATGCACCGGCCGGCGGTCGACATCTATTCCGGGCCGCTGGTCGCGCTCACCGACAGCCTGCTCGCGGACCTGCGAAAAATCTTCCGCACGCAAGGGCGGCACCTACATCTACGCCGCGAACGGCCACGGCGTCTGGGAGGCCGCGCTCACCAACGTGCTGTCGCGCGGCGACAAGGTGCTGGTGCTGGAAAGCGGGCGCTTCGCCATCGGCTGGGGCGAGCAGGCGAAGATGCTCGGCTGCGAGGTCGAGGTGCTCGCGGGCGATGTCCGCCGCGCCGTGCGGCCCGAAGCCGTCGCGGCGCGGCTCAGGCAGGACGGCAGCAACGCCATCAAGGCGATCCTGGTCGCGCAGATCGACACCGCCTCCGGCGTGGTCAACGACATCAAGGCGATCAGCGAAGCCGTGCGCGCCGCGGGCCACGACGCGCTCCTCATGGTCGATGCGGTCGCCTCGCTCGGCTGCATGCCGTTCGAGATGGACGCCTGGGGCGTCGATGTCGCGGTCGCGGGCTCGCAGAAGGGGCTGATGACGCCGCCGGGATTGGGCTTCGCCGCCGCGTCGCCGCGCGCCCGCGCCGCGCACGCCAAGGCCGGTCTGCGCACGCCGTACTGGGACTGGACCTTCCGCGAGGGCGACGTGCACTACCACAAATATTGCGGCACGCCGCCGGAGCAGCTGCTGTTCGGCCTGCGCGCCGCGCTCGACATGATTTTCGCCGAAGGCCTCGACAACGTGTTCCGCCGCCACCGCCTGCTGGCGGAAGCGACGCGCCGCGCGGTCGGCGCCTGGGCCGAGGGCCAGGCGATCGGCTTCAACATCGCCGAGCCCGCCGAGCGCAGCGACACGGTGACGGCGGTGGTCGCGCGCGACGGGATCAGCGTGCAGCCGCTGGTCGATTATTGCGCGCAACCAATGCGGCGTGGTGCTCGGCCGCGCGCTCGGCGCGCTCGAGGGCAAGGGCTTCCGGATCGCGCATATGGGCCACGTCAACGCGCCGATGGTGCTCGGCACGCTCGGCGTCGTCGAGATGGGCCTCTCGGCGCTCGGCATCCCGCACGGCAAGGGCGGCACCGCCGCGGCGATCGAGTATCTGGCGAAGGCGGTGCCGGGGTGAAGGCGGGGGCGTAGGTGTCCGGAGTAGCCTAGGCGGAAGAGAACCTACACGCCGACGCTGTCGCGGCAGTTCTACGGCTGGGCGCGGAGCATTGGTCATGCACAGCCGCCGGCGTCTCGTGGACGAGCCGGTGCGAACACGCGCTACCATTCCGGGCGCGCTACTGATCATCGGCACGGCTGGGAGAATTGAATGCCCTCCACCATCAAGGGCACCGGAGGGGAGCACGATTTCGCCGATTTGGACCAGTCTGGTCCGATGTCGACCGTGCGACAAGGTTCTGCGCGGCTTCTTCACGGGAGCGCGGCTAGCGGCGCTCGCCTCGTGGCTCGTCGGGCGAATATTTTCGCACATCTGAGCGCGGTCCGCCGCGCTGAGAGTTGGCTTCGACGGCCGGCGAGGATCGTCGCCGCGTCTTCGCGGGGACGAACGGGCGCGGGCCCGTACTCAGCCGCCCGCTTTCGCCTGCGCCACCGTCACCGGCTGCTCGCGGTAGAGGTCCGGGAACATCGTCTTCAGGTTCCCGACCTTGGGCGCGTCGTTGATGACGATGTAGGGCTGGTAGGGATGCTTGATGGCGTAGTCCTGGTGATAGTCCTCGGCCGGATAGAACGTAGCCTTGGCGTCGCCGATCTTGGTCACGATCGGCCGCGGAAACACCTTCGCGGCATCGAGCTGCTTGACGTAGTCCCGGGCGACCTGCCGCTGCGCGTCGTCCTGCGCGAAAATCTCCGAGCGGTATTGCGGCCCGGTGTCGGGCCCCTGGCGGTCGAGTTGCGTCGGGTCGTGCGCGACCGAGAAGAAGATCTGCAGGATTTTTCCGTAGGAGACGACGCGCGGATCGTAGGTCACCAGCACCGCCTCGGCGTGCGTGCTGCGGCCGTAGCTGACCGACTGGTAGTCCGCCGTCTCCTTGGTGCCGCCGGCATAGCCCGACACCGCGTTGGTCACGCCCTTGGTGTGCTGGTAGACCGCCTGGATGCCCCAGAAGCAGCCGCCCGCGATCACCGCGGTCTGCAATCCCTCCGCCGCCGGCAGGTCGCGCGCCGGCGCGTCGATGCGCACCGCGTTCTCCGAATGCGCCGTCAC
Source organism: uncultured Alphaproteobacteria bacterium (assembly GCA_963749815.1). Lineage (GTDB taxonomy): Bacteria > Pseudomonadota > Alphaproteobacteria > Rhizobiales > Xanthobacteraceae > VAZQ01. The sequence continues at coordinate 134,112 of CAVVON010000010.1, forward strand.
CAGCGGCACCGCCGCCAGCACGGGCAGGAGTACGAGCGTGAGTGCGATCGGTCCGGTCAGGCGCATGATTTCCTCCAGCGGTTCGGCGCGTTCAAGTCAGCTTACGCAACAGGCGGCCGCAGCGCCAAACACGCTGTCACACGTCTGCGTGAGCTATTCCACCGCCTCGACGATCCGGATATCGCGCACCGCGCCGTTGCCGAGCGCTTTCAGCGCCTCCTGGTAGGCCGGGCTGTTATAGGCGGCGTTCGCCTTCTCGACGCTCGGGAATTCCGACATGACGATGCGCTCCTTCTGCCCGGCCTCGTAGGCATGCGCCGCGGTGCCGCGCGCGAGATAGCGTCCGCCGAACGGCGCGATCGCGCCCGGCGCGAGCTTGGCGTAGGCCGCGAGCTTGTCCGGATCGGAGATCGAACGATAGACGGTGACCCAGTAGGCTTTGGGCATGGCGGCTCCCTTTGCGGATGGCGGCGGGCGGGAGCGGAGCAGATTAGCCGGGCTAGGTCGCGTGCGCCAATCCCTGGCCGCGGTCGATGCCGTAGGCCTCGCACTGCCGGCCGATCCAGCTCGCCAGCGGCACCGGTGCGTGGCGCTTGGCCTTCATCTCCTCGGTCGCGGTGAAGCCGCCCGACGACCACAGATGCACCGCCACCGTGCCGGCGCTGAGCTGCGCCTCGACCACGTGCGGCGGCTCGAACAGCAGCGCCGTCTCCTCCCAGTTCAGCGGATAGAAGGTGTCGCGCGGCAGCGCGAGGCCGGTGAGCTTGTGCCGCCGCAGGGTCTCGGTCAGCGCGCGCGGGCCGAAGGTGCCCCAGCGCATGTCCTCGGCCGCCTGGTGCGCGCCGGCGAGCCCGCGCAGGCGCTGCCGGATGCGGTCCTTGAGCGGCCACCAGTGCGGCACCGGCACCCGCGCGCCGGTGAGCGCGATCAGGTCGCGCAGCGCCGGCGAGCCGCTCGGCAGCCGCAGCACCGCGCTGCAGATCGATTCGGGCGCTTCCCATCCGAACAGATGCGGCGAAGCGGCCGCCAGCGGGCGCAACAGGAAGACATCCATATCGATCCAGGTGACCGGATACCGTTGCAGGAGATGGTAGCGGAACCGGTTGGAAAACAGCGACACGCTGCCGGAGAAGCGATGATAGGTGATCGCCGCCTCGGGCAGGAGTTCGCGGCCGTCGCGCAGCTCGACGCCCGCCGGCACGTCCGCGACCGGCTGATAGGTCCACAGCACGGCGCGATGGCCGTGCTTCAGCCAGGACGCGACGCACAATTGTTCGAGCCAGGACAGCCGCGGCCCGACCCAAAGCGAATGCAATTCAGGAAGCTCTTTCATCATTCCTCGCCCGTTGTCGCGACACTAGCGGACGGCGATGACGAGGACATGGCTGCTCGCGCGAATGTGACCGCGGAGCACCGTGGAATAAAACCGCAAGTGCGTGCCGGGTGCGGCTAGCGCTTGCGCTCCATCATGTAGCAGGTCGCGACCACCGAGCGGGTCGGGCTCACCCCGTTGTGGACGTAGCATTTCTCCATCCGGTCGGGGGTGATCATGGTGATGCGGAAATATCCGTCGAGGTCGGCGCCGACGATCGAGCGGTTGTCGCTGGTCATCGCCCAGGCGAACGGCTCCTTGGTGTCGGCGACCGCGGTCGACGAGCGCCCCCAGGCCAGCCGGCCCTCCTGGCCTTCCACCACGTGGGTGGCCTCGACGTCGCGCACGCGCGGCGGATCGCTGGCGGTCTGCGCGCCCGGGTGATGGCTGAGGTTGCCGTATACGATCGCCTTGCCCTTGCCGGTCCAGGTGCCGCGCAGATCGGGGATCGCCGGATCCTGCGCGCGGGCCATTCCGGTCGCGGCGGTAACGAGCACCAGCGCGACGACAAGATGCTTCATGGTTTCGCTCCCGTGCAATGAGGTTTGCGGACCATGTCAGTATGGCTTTAAACAAGCGGAAACCGGGAGGGTAGAATTGCACGGGATGTGGAGAAGTTTTGTGGGGCATGCGCGCGTCCCCGCGATCCGATTTCGTCCAACCCGCGGACGGATTTGATCTATACTGGTGCGCCTGAGAACAGGAGACGAGCATGCGACCGGAACGACAGGCGCTGATCGGGGCGGCGATTGCGGCGCTGGCGACATGCTGCTCCGTCGCCGAGAGCCATGCCTATGGCCGCGAACGCTGGTGCGCGGTGACCAATGTCGGCGGCGGCAACGTGGTGTGGGACTGCAACTACCGCACGATCGAAGCGTGCGTGCCGAACGTGATCAGCGGCAACCGCGGCTTCTGCAATACCAACCCGGCCTGGGGCGAGCCCGAGCCGCGGCGCTACCGCCGGGACGACCGGTGGCGGTGGTAGCACGCGTGCGGCCCGGAATGCCGGGAGACGATCGCCGTTCGGCCTGCTAAACTTCATCCATGTCGTTCTGGAAAACCCTGTTCGGCGGCTCTTCGGCCCCGGCCGCGCCCAAGGAAAGCGCGCCGGTGGAGTACAAGGGCTTCACCATCCGCGCCGCGCCGTTCAAGGACGGCGACAAATACCAGGTGGCCGGCACCATCGAGAAGGAGGTCGCCGGCGTGCGCAAGGAGCACCGCTTCATCCGCGCCGACAGCCACGTCTCGCTCGACGAGGCGGCGAACTTCACCGTCACCAAGGCCCGCCAGATGATCGACCTGATGGGCGAGCGGATGTTCGAGTGAGGCGTCCCCGCGAAGGCGGGTACCGCGAGAAGGTTCACTCCGGCCGCACCCCGAACGCCGCTTCGAACCGCTTTGCATAGGCCGGCCAGACCTGCGGATTGACGATGCGGGGCGGGCGGCCGCCGTCGAGAATGGCGATCAGTTGCTCGGCCGCGATCTTGCCCATGTTGGCGCGCGCCTCGCGCGTGACGCCTGCGGTATGCGGGCTGGCGATCACGTTCTCGAAGGCGAGCAGCGGGTGATCCTTGGGCGGCGGCTCCTTGTCGAACACGTCGACGCCGGCGCCCGCGATCTGCTTGGCGCGCAACGCATCCGCGAGCGCCCGCTCGTCGTGGATGAAGCCGCGCGCGGTGTTGATGAAATAGGCATGCGGCTGCATCAGCGCGAACTCGCGGGCGCCGATCATGCCGCGCGAGTCATCGTCGAGCGGGCAGTTGATCGAGACGAAATCGGCCCGCCGCAGCAGTTCGTCGAGCGTGACCTTCTCGGCGCCGCGTTCGCTTCATGGTGGCCGCGTCGAGATAGGGATCGCAGGCGATCACCTGCATGCCGAGCAGCGTGCCGCACAGGTTCGACACCCGCCGGCCGACATTGCCGAGCCCGACGATGCCGATGGTCTTGTCGCGCACATCGGTGCCGATGTAGTCGGTGCGGCTGCGCATGGTGCCCGCCCGCAGCGAATGGTTGACCTGCACGAGCTGTTTCGAGAGCGCCAGCACCATCGCGACCACGTGGGTCGCCACCGCCTCGGCATTGCCGCCGGTCTGGTTGACCACCAGCACGCCGGCCTCGGTGCAGTCCTTGACGTTGACGGTGTCGAACCCGGCGCCGGTGGTGGAGACGACCAGCAGGTTCGGCATGCTGGCGATCAGCTCGCGGCGCATGTGGAAGCGCGGGTTGAGCTCGTCGCGCGCCGAGCCGATCTGGTAGGCGTGCGCGGCCGACAGGACCGGCATGGCGGCGTCGTCGGACGCATCGTTCTCGACCTTGTCGATCCGGATCTCGGGCCGCTTGGCGATGATTTCCAGGAAACAGGGATGCGCCACGGCACGCACATAGAACACACGCTTTACGTTCTCTTTCATGCAACACCCAGGGTCAGATCGGATCGGGCGCGCGGCGGATGCCGGCGCGGGTCAGGCGGGGAGGGGGCTCGCAGGCTCAAGCCGACGGATGGGCGCGAAAGTACTCGGCGTCGCGCGGGTCCTGCTTGAATTCGGGATTGCTCGGCCAGCCGACAAACCGGGTCGCCATGTCGGCGCCGTAGCGGACGCGGAACAGCAGCGTGCGCTGCGGTCCATTGACGTATTCGTGCACCTCGCCCGGCGGATGCACCACGAAGCCGCCCGGAACGACATCGACCGTCTCCCTGGGCGTGCGCATCTTTCCGCCGCCCGAGAAGCAGAAATAGATTTCAGTGCAGTCGGGATGGCAGTGATTGGGGCTCACCTGGCCCGGTTCCCAGCAGGCAACGGTGAAGTCGCCCTCGCCGAGTTCGCCGAGGACCTTCTCCACGTGCTTCTTGGGATTCCACTGCTGCTCGGCGATCAGACTGAAAACCTGCATGGCGACACCTCCGCGGGCGAGATTAGCCTCGCGGCGGCGTGCCGAACAAGCGTGTCAGGGCCGAAAGCCCGCGCGCGGCCGTCTCCGCTCAGTCGGCGGCGAGCGCCACGACGAAGACGAAGAAAACGGCGCCGGCGGCAAGCCACACGGCGATGTCGAGCGGGATGATCATGGCGGGCCGGTCGCGGTGAGAGGAGGAGAAATGACGTGCCATGTCGATAGCGCGAAGGGCATGTCACACTCACGACAAAGCTGCGCGCCGCGGGCGATATCCACAGGCTCTGCGGTTCTTTCATGCCCGGTGTGTTTCCGTCGCCATGCCGCCTGCCGTTTCTTTTCACCCGGATTGCGCTAGGCTGGCCGCGGCGGATTGCAAGCGGAGGCATCCATGAAAATATTGCTCGCACTGATCGGCTTTGTCGCGATCGCGGTCGGGATTGCGGCGGCCGGATTTTTCTTCCTCGGCTTCTTCAACGTGGCGGCCACGGAGGCCGACCCCGACGTCGTCAACTGGGCGCTGGTCAAGGTGCGCCAGGCCTCGATCGCCCGCCACGCCAAGGACACCCCGCCCGGCTCGCTCGACGACGTGGCGACGGTGCGCGCCGGCGCGCGCGCCTATGCGACCTACGGCTGCGTGGTCTGCCACGGTGGACCGGGGGCCGAATGGGCGAAGCTCTCGGAAGGGCTCAACCCCGGCCCGCCCGACCTCAAGGAGGTCGCGCCGGAGCGCTCCCCGGCCGAGCTGTTCTACGTGATCAAGAACGGGATCAAGATGACCGGCATGCCGAGCTTCAAGCTCGCCGGCGTGCCGGACGCGGAGATCTGGTCGATCGTCGCGTTCGTGAAGAAGCTGCCGACGGTGTCGGACGCGGACTTCAAGGCCTGGCAGGCGCAGCCGTAAGCGACATTGCCGAGGCGGAAGCCGCAACGGCGGTGCGCTCCCTCTCCCCGCACGTGCGGGGCGAGGGAAGAAGAGCCGCCGTCGCGCGGTGGAGGAGGCGCTACAGCCCCTCGACGATGCGCAGGTCGCGCTCGGCGGCCTTGTCGAACACCTTCAGCGCGGCCTGATAGCCCGCGCCGTCGTGCGCCGCGGCCGCCTTCTCGACGCTGTCGAACTCGATGATGACGACGCGTTGGGCGACGCCCGACTCGTAGGCCTTGGCGGCGGTGCCGCGCGCCAGGAAGCGCCCGCCGGCCGCCTGGATCGCCGGGCCCGCGAGCTTGGCGTAGGCCGCCAGCGCATCGGGATTGGAAATCGAGCGATAGGTCGCCACCCAGTAAGCCTTTGCCATCTTGGTCTCCCTTGTCTTTTGATGGTTGCCCGAAAACGCGCGCTCACACGCGCGCGAAGTACTTCTTGTCGAGCATCACGTGGATGCCCTTGTTGCCGTTGACCACCTGCGTCACGCGCAGGTCGGCCGCCAGGCTGCACAGCGTGTAGGCCTGGTAGCGGTCGAGGTTCGAGCGCGCGCAGATCAGGTCGATCATGGAGCGCAGCGCGATCACCACGCAGTCGTCGAGGTCGGGGTCGAACGCCATGGTCAGCATGTGGGTCGGCGTCTCCGCCATCGGCCATACCAGCTTCATGTCGTCGCGCACGGTCAGGCGGAAGGTGCCGGTGAGCCCGGTCTCGATCGCGTTGATCGACACCTCGCCGTCGCCCTGCGCGCCGTGGCCGTCGCCGCAGGAGAACAGCGCGCCCTCGACGAAGATCGGCAGATAGAGCGTGGTGCCCGCCACCAGCTCCTTGTTGTCGAGATTGCCGCCGTTCTGACGTGGCGGCGCGGTCGAGATCGCGCCCCAGGCGACGGGCGGGGCCGTGCCCATGACGCCGAAGAATGCGGCCCACGGAATTTCCTGTCCCCACGGCAGCGTCCAGACCTTGCGGGCGCGGTCGAGCACGATGTGGATGAGCTGCGGCTCGGGGAAATCGTAGGGCAGGGCGCCGGCGAGCGGCCGCACCATGTGGTAGCCCCAGTCGTAGAACGGCTCGATCTTTTCGATGTCGACCTGGAGCACCTGGCCCGGCTTGGCGCCCTTGATGGCGACCGGTCCGGTCAACAGGTGCGGCCCGAGCCGGGGCGAGACCTTTTCTTGCACCGCGCGCAGCTGCGCCGGCACCTTGAGCGGCGGCGGCGGCATCAACTCGCGGGTGCCCGAGGCCGACGAGATGGTGATGCGTTCGCCGCTGTCGATGGTCAGCCGCGGCGGCAGGTTGGCGTCGAAAAAGCCCCAGTGGACGGTCTCGGGGGCAGGCTCGAGGCGATGGTCGGTCATGTCGGCGCGGTCCGCTGCGGAGGGACGTCAAGATCAGCACGTTTCGGCGCCCGATCCAACCGGGCGCGAGCCGCGGCTATAGCGCCGCGACCGTCGCGACCTCGATCAGGAACGGCTCGCCGACCAGGCGGTCGACCATCAGCAGCGTGTTCGGCGGATAGGCGCCGTTCGGAAACATGCGGGGAAATTCGCGCTGGCGGAATTTCATGAATTTCGGGATGTCCTGCGAATGCACGAGATAGGTCGTGAATTCGACGATGTTGGCGAAGGTTGCGCCCTGCGACTTCAGCGCGGCCTCGATATTGGCGAACACCTGGGTGCACTGGGCGTCGAAATCGTCGGTGCCGACGATCGTGCCGGCCTTGTCGGTCGCCACCTGGCCGGCGATGAACAGGAACTCCGAGGCCTTGACCCGCGTGATCTGCGAATACTGGCCGAGCGGCTTGCCGAGGCTGTCGGGATTCAAAATCTTGATGTCGGGCATGGTCCGTCCTGTCGAATGCGATGCCGGATGGGCAGCATTGTTCTAGGACGCGGCACGCCGCGGCGAAAGCCCGCGATGTCGAAAGACTAGGCCGCCTCGTTGTCGGCGCCGCCCGCGATCTCGCCCTTGAGCCGCTTGAGCATCTTGCGCAGCGCGACGATCTCTTCCTCGAGCTTCTTCACGCGCTCGGACAGGTCCATGGCGTCGGTCGCGGCCGGCGGACCTGGCGCCCGCGCAGCCTCATCGAACGCGACGCCGACCTCGTCGCCGTGGCGCCATTGCACGATGGCCCGCAGCGTCTGCTCCTTCAGCGGAATGTAGAGATCGACCACGTCCGGGATCTGGACGGCCGCGGAGAAGATCACGCGCGCGCCGGTATCCGAAATATCCCGGATCAGGCAGTCGACGGCGCTGCGGCGGTTGTTGAAATAGATGCAGCCGCGCAGAAAGCTTTTCTGACGAGTGGTGTTCCGGCGCTCGCTCACGGTCTCATCCCCAGTCGGACCACGTCCGTGAGCGCAGTCTAGCGGCAGGGCCTTAAGGCTTTCTTTACTGGCAGGCGTGGCAGCCGGTATTGCCGTCCGGCGTCATTGTGCGCCGCAATGTCTCGTGCCGCACGCTGCTGCCATGAGCCGCGCAGGGTTGACGGCACCGGCGGGCCGTGAGAGGTCCGCGTCGTGAACTCGTTGCCGGGCAGTTTCACGGATTCGCGCGATCGCCACGCCAGCGAGATCGAACTCGCCGGCGGCCTGGCGCCGGCTTGGCTTCGCGGTGGCGGTCGGCACCATCGGCAGCGTCGGCATGTGGTCGATGCCGGTGGCCCTGCCGTTCGTGCAGGCCGATTTCGGCATTGCCCGCGCCGACGCCTCCTTGCCCTACACGCTGGCGATGATGGGCTTCGCGCTCGGCGGCGTGGCGATGGGACGCCTGTGCGACCGCTTCGGCCTCGTGGCCGCGATCGTGTTGGGCAGCCTGGCGCTCAGCACCGGCTATGTCGGCGCGTCGCTGGCTTCGAGCCCGTTCACGTTCGCGCTGATGCATGTGTTCATCGGCGTCGGCGCTTCGGCGACCTTCGGGCCGCTGATGGCCGACATGTCGCAATGGTTCGCACGTCACCGCGGGATCGCGGTCGGGATGGCGGCATCCGGAAACTATATCGGCGGTGCGCTGTGGCCGCCGGTGCTGCAACACGTGATGGCAACCGACGGCTGGCGCCTGGCCTATCTCGGCGTCGGCGTGTTCTGCGTCTTGGCAACGCTGCCGTTCATCTTCGCGTTGCGGCGGCGCGCACCGGCGCACCCGGTCGTGTCGCTGTCGGAGGCGGCGAGCACCGGTCCCGCGCGCAATCTCGGCATTTCGCCGAACGCGCTGATGGTCCTGCTCTGCGTCGCGGGTCTCGCCTGCTGCGTGGCGATGTCGATGCCGCAGGTCCATATCGTCGCCTATTGCGGCGACCTCGGCTACGGGCCGGCGCGCGGCGCCGAGATGCTGTCGGCGATGCTCGCCTTCGGCATCGTGAGCCGCATCGGGTCCGGACTGGTTGCGGACCGCATCGGCGGGGCGGCGACGCTGCTGATCGGCTCGGTGCTGCAGGGGATCGCGCTGTTCCTCTATCTCCTGTTCGACGGTCTGGTGTCGCTCTACATCATCTCGGCGCTGTTCGGGCTGTTCCAGGGCGGCATCGTGCCGATGTATGCGATCATCGTGCGGCAATACTTCTCGCCGAAGGAAGTCGGCGTGCGGGTCGGCATCGTGCTGATGGCCACGCTGTTCGGCATGGCGCTCGGCGGCTGGATGTCGGGCGTGATCTTCGACCACACCGGCTCGTACCGGGCGGCCTTCCTCAACGGCCTGATCTGGAACCTGCTCAACGCCGCGATCGTGCTGTGGCTGATGCTGCGGCCGAGCCGCAGGCTGGCGGTGGCGTAGGCGCTACTGCGGCGGCTTGTAGTCTTCCGGCGGCTTGTTCGCGAGTTGCATCAGGAATTCGGCCGCCTTGCGGTCGGCCTTGAGGAATTCGGCGAACTCCGCGGGCGTGCCCGCCGCCGGCAGCACCGCCTGCTTCTCCAGATACTCGACGAATTTCGGCTCGCGGTAGAGTTTCACGAACTCGGCGTTGAGCTTGTCGACGACCGGCGCCGGCAGGCCCTTCGGTCCCGCGAGCCCCCACCAGCCGAACGGCGGAAAATCGATGCCCGCCTCCGCCAAGGTCGGCACGCCGGGAATGAGCTTGGAGCGGCGCGCGGCGGCGACCGCGATCGGCTTGATCTTGCCGGTGTCGATGAGCCCCAGAAAATTGCCGAGCCCCATCTTGGCGATCTGCAATTCGTTCGCGACCAGCGCCTGCGCGATCGGCCCGCCGCCGCGATAGGGGATGCCGACGATCTTGGTGTTCCAGTTCTTGTTCATCCAATAGAGAAAAAGCTCCGGGTTCGAGCCCGGACCGAGCGTGCCGTAGTTGAGCGCAGTCGGGTTGGCCTGCGCATAGTTCTTCAGTTCGTCGGCGGAGGTAACGTTGATCGCGCTCGACACGAACAGCGCCTCGACCAGGAGATAGAGATTGGTGATGAGCGTGAAATCCTTGCCGGCGTCGTAGGGCAGCTTGGTGAACATCAGCGGATTGATCGAGAGGGTGTTGTGATAGACGAGGCAGAGCGTGTAGCCGTCGGGCTGCGCTTGCGCACACGCCTGGGCGGCGGGAATGCCGCTCGCGCCGCCCTTATTCTCGATCACGAACGATTGCCCGATGCGCGGCGCCAGTTCGGCTGCGGTGGCGCGCATGATCACGTCGGTCACGCTGCCGGCCGCGATCGGCACGATCACGCGGATCGGTCGCTCGGGGTAGGTCTGGGCGTTCGCGGTGAGCGTGCAGACCGAAAGGGCAGTGGACGCCACAACGGCCGCTAACGTGTGAGCCAGAGAGGTCATTGAGAGCCCGTGTTTTGGAGCCCGTAATTTTTGTCCAGGCGTGATCCAGCGAGGCGAATCGCTCTCCGTTCGTGCCCGCGAAAGCGGGCACCCAGTTCTTGAGAAGCGCTGGGTCCCCGCTTTCGCGGGGACGAACGGGAAGGAGCGTGCAGCGATCAGCTGATCACTTCAGCTGGTCGGCGACCTTCTTGATGGCGGCCTCGACGCAGGCCTCGTCCTTCTCGCCGCCCGGAGCGCCGGAGACGCCGAGTGCGCCGATCACTTCCTCGCCGACCTTGATCGGCAACGCGCCGCGCGCGGTGGTGAAGCCGGTGAGATACTGCGCGCCCATCTGCGGATTGTCCTTCAGCCGCTCTTCCATCTCGCCCGACGGGATGCGGAACGTGCGCGCGTGAAGGCCTTCTTGAAGCTGTTCTCCATGGTGTGCGGGCCGGTGCCGTCGCCGCGAATCTGCACGATCACCTGGCCGCCACGGCCGACCACGGTCGCGGAGACGTTGTAGCCGTTGGTCTTGCAGACCGCGATCGCTTCCTGCGCCATCGTCACCGCCATGCCGGCAGGCAGGGCTTTGACGGTGAGCAGCTGAGCGTTGGCGGTCGGAACGAAAACGCAGGCCAGCCCAACTCCGGCCAGCCGGTACAGCATTGCAGACATGGATGGATCCTCCTTCATTGGCCGCTTTTGGTTTATGTGTGCGGCCGGCCGGGAAATTAGCGCATTTTTTCCGGTTTGTATGGGGCCCGGCGCGGATTTTGCGCGGACGCCGTCGTCAGCGAAACTCTTCCGGAATTTCCGTCCACTTTTCGCGGCCGCGATAGAACAGCGGCTTCTTGCCGTATTTTGCGCGATAGGCCAGATAGCGCGCGCGCATCCGCGTGACGCGCTTGCGCGGCACGCGCACGCCCTTGTGCTTGACGTCAATGAGAACGCGCTCGACCTTCCACATGTTCCTGCGCGCGAACCGCCAGTCGTAGTCGCCGAGCGTGCGCAGATCGAACGACGCAAATCCGGTGATGCAGCCGGTCGGATCGATATAGGCGTCGAAATAGCTCATGGTCAGCGCGCGCAGCGAGCGGAACACGGGCTTGCGCCCGTGCAGGCCGGGATCGCGCGAGCGCGCCACCGTGCCCCAGCCGCCGCGCGTGCGGTAGAGGAACAGCACGTGGTCGAGTCCGTCGACCAACTCGAACGTGAGCAGCAGCGGCGGGTAGCCGTGCTGCTCCAGCACGCAGGCGGCGAACAGCGCAGCCTCCAGGCAATGCGCGGTGCGGTGCCGCACCACCTGGCGGAAGCTGCGCAGCGTGCCGCCGCGCTGCGGCTCGGTGTTGTACGGCAGCCGGTTGAGGAAATGTTGCACGAGCGCCGGCGTGCGCAGGCGGGCGATCAGGCGTCGCTCGGCGGGCGTGAAGGCGTGCACGATCAGAGCGACTGCTTGTCGATCTGTCCGTTCGAGCGCACGAACCAGCGCTCGCTCGCAAACGGCTTGCCGGCCAGCCGGTCGGCGAGCCAGTCGGCGACCAGGATCGGCGGAAACGGCCCGAGATTGGCGGCCGGCACGTTGCCGACCGAGTGGCGGGATTCCTGGTAGACCACCATCTGCTTCGGCCCCTTGAGCGTCTTCACCAGCCGCTCGGAATGCTCGAGCGGGGAGAGCTCCTCGCATTCGCCGGCGACGCACAGATAGGCCGCGCGGATTTTTTCGGCGTGGCCCTCCCAGGTGATGGTCTTGCGGAACGGTCGAACTCGGCCTCGTCGGTGATGCCCGACATGTACATGAAGCGCTTCTTGAAGGTCGGCGAGGCCTCCTGGAAGATCGTGTGGCAGCCGGGCTCGTGGCACACCGACATGGCGGCGAACGCTTTGATCCGCGGCTCGTTGGCGGTCAGGATGGTGCCGAAGAACGTACCGAAGCTGATGCCCGAGGCGCCGATGCGCTCGGGATCGATTTCCGGGCGCGCAACGAGCCAGTCGCACCAGCGCCTTGCCGGTGGCGGCCCAGTTCTCGACCGAGAAATGGACGCCGATCATCGGCGCCTCGGCCTGGCCCGGTCCGTCGATCGTCAGCACCGCCATGCCGCGGTTGAGGAAGCGGTCGCCGTAGAGCGCGACCTGCGTCTCCTTGTAGGTGTCCATGCCGGGGACCGCGATCACCACCGGAATGCGGCCGCCCTGGTAGCCCGGCGGCAGGTGGAACCAGGCCGGGATCGCCTTGTCCTTGAACGGCACCCAGACCGCCTCGACGTGACGGTCGGCGAGCGCCGCATACTTCGCGTAGCACTCGCGCTTCTTGTTGTTGTAGGCGATGTTGATCTCGTCGTTCTGGTCATAGGGCCACTGCGCCGCGCCCCAGTGAATCGCCGCCATGAAGTAATTGTCGCGCGCGGTCACCTTGTGGCCCGCTTCCTCGGCAGTCTTGGCCTTGGCTTCGCGCCGGCGCGCGACTGCCTCGAAGGCCGGGCCGATGTCGGCCATCTTCTTCACCCGCTCGCGGATGCCGGCGAAATCGGCGTTGGCCTCGTTGCCGCACGGCGCGTTGAGGTAGAGCGAGCGCGGCTGGTCCCAGTCGATGCCGTTGGCGCGGATGATGTTGTCGAGGAGCCAGCGCTGCTCCTCGAACCGGCGCACATGCGGCTCGCCGCGCTTGTCCAGGATCGGTTGCATCGGACGGTTCATCGTCTGCCTCCCAAGTTTGTTCGTGGGCGTCGCGCTACTGCGGCAGCGACGCCAGTGCTTCCTTCCACTTCGCCGATTCGTCCGCGAGGAAGCGGCCGAAGCTCTCCTCGTCCTGGTATGCCGCAGCGGACGTGAGCGCGCGCGCGGTCTGTTGCGCCGCCGGCGTCGCCAGGATCGCCTGCACCTCGGCGGAGATCCGCCGTATCACCGGCTTGGGCGTACCCGCGGGCGCAAACAGTCCGATGAATCCGGATGCGCGGCCGAAGCCCGGCACGCCGCCTTCCGCGATGGTCGGCAGATCCGGCGTCACGGAAAATCGCTTGCTGTCGATCACGCCGAGCGCGATGGCCTTGCCGGCCTGGATGTGCGGATAGGCCGACGTGAGGTCGACGGACGCCAGCGGGATCTGCCCGCCGATCAGGTCGACGATCGCGGGGGCGCTGCCGCGATAGGGCACATGCACCAGATTGGCGCCGGTCGCCTTCTTCAGGAGCTCGATCGACAGGTGCTGGCTGGAATTGACGCCGGTCGATCCGTAGTTGAGCCCGCCGGGCGTCGTCTTCGAGCGTTCGATCATCTCCTTGACCGACTTCGGCCCCAACGTGGGGTGCGCGACCAGCACGATCGCGATGTCGAGGATTTTCGCGACCGGCGCCAGACCGCGCAGCAGATCGGGGCCGGGATCCTTCGGCAGGTTCGGATTGAGCAGCAGCGCGCCGCTTGCGGCGACGCCGAGCGTGTCGCCGTCGGGCGGCGCCTTGGTCACGAGTTGTACGCCGAGCACGCCGCCGGCGCCGGGCTTGTGCTCGACCACCACCTGCCGCCCGCCGAGCCGCGCGCCGAGTTCGCTCGCCACGATGCGGGCCGCGCCGTCCGCCGACGCTCCAGGCGCAAAGGGAACGATGATCTGGATCGGCCGCTGCTGCGCGAGCGCGGGCGTGGTCGCGAGCAACAGCGCCAAGGCGAGCGCGCGCTTGCCCATCACGTCCTCCCGGGATGCCGCGTTTTGGAGTCTTGAATCGTCTGCCAGATTTTGTACGGCGTCGCCGGCATCTTGAGGTCGGTCACGCCGTAGGGACGCAACGCGTCGATGATCGCGTTCACCACCACCGCCAGCGCGCCGGTGGTGCCGCCTTCGCCGCCGGCCTTGATGCCGAACGGATTGGTCGGCGACAGCACCTCGGCGATCTCGGTCTTGAACGAGGGCAACGCGTCGGCGCGCGGCATGCCGTAGTCCATGAACGAGCCGGTGAGCGGCTGGCCGGAATCCGGATCGAGGACGATGTGCTCCCACAGCGCCTGGCCGACGCCCTGCACGATCGCGCCGTGGGTCTGGCCGTGCACGATCAGCGGATTGATGCAGCGGCCGACGTCGTCGACCGACGCGTAGCGCGTGAGCGCGAGCGCGCCGGTGTCGGGGTCGATCTCGACTTCGCAGATCGCGCAGCCGTTGGGAAACACCGGCTCGTGCATCTCGTTGTCGGTGACGACCGCGACGCCGCCCTTGAGATCGTCGGGCAGCGGATGGCGCGTAGCCTCCTTGGCGAGTTCGAGGAAATCGAAGGTGCGGTTGGTGGCGCGCGAGGAGAACCGGCCGTCGTCGAACTGCACGTTCTCTGGTGCGGTGGCCATCACCACCGCCGCGATGCGCTTGCCTTTGGCGATCAGGTCGACTGCGGCTTTGGCGAACACCGTTGCCGCATGCCGCATCGAGCGGCCGGAATGCGAGCCGCCGCCGACCTTCACCACGTCGGTGTCGCCGATGATGATCGTCACGGTCTCGACCGGCAGGTGCAGGAGATCGGCCACCACCTGGGCGAAGCTGGTCTCGTGGCCCTGGCCGGACGGCTGCGTGCCGATCACCACGTCGACGCGCCCCTCGGGCCGCACCGTGATGCGGGCCTGCTCGTTCGGCGCGCCGATCGAGGACTCGACGTAGTTCGCAAGCCCGAGCCCGAGCAGCTTGCCGCGCTTGGCCGCCTCGCGCCGGCGCTTGCCGAAGCCCTTCCAGTCGGCGGCCTCCATCGCCCAGTCCATGTTCTCTTCGTAGCGGCCGCTGTCGTAGAGCATGCCGACCGCGTTGCGGTACGGCATCTTCTTCGGGTCGATCAGGTTCTTGCGGCGCAGCTTGATGCGGTCGATGCCGAGCTGCGCGGCGGCGGTGTCGATCAGCCGCTCGATCGCGTAGGTCACCTCCGGCCGGCCCGAGCTGCGATAGGCGTTGGTCGGCATGGTGTTGGTGAACACGCCGAGCGCGCGCAAGGTCACGGCCGGAATGTCGTAGGAGCCGGGAATGAGCCCGGCGCCCTTGGACAGCGGCGACAGCGACACGCAGCGTGCGCCGACATTGCTGATGTTGGTCGCGCGCATGGCCAGAAACTTGCCGTCCTTGCGCAAGGCCAGCTCGACCTTGCTCACAAGGTCGCGGCCCTGGTAGTCGCTGAGAAACGCTTCCGAGCGCGTGGCGGTGAACTTCACCGGCCGCCCGAGCTTCTTCGCCGCCCACAGCACGAGCGGGAACTCGGCGAACAGCCGGTTGCGGGTGCCGAAATTGCCGCCGACGTCGTAGGACAGCACCCGCACCTTGTCGGCGTCGACGCCGAACACGGTCATGAGTTCGCGCTTCTGCCGGACCGCGCCGCCTGAGCCGGCGTGCAGCGTGTAACTTGCCGGTCGCCGCGTCGTACTGGCCGAGCGCCGCGCGCGGCTCCATCGGCACGCCGGTGACGCGGTCGATGTGGAAGTCCATCGCCACCACATGGTCGGCCGCGGCGAACGCCTTGTCGGTCGCCGGCGCGTCGCCGAAATAGGATTCGACCGGGGTGTTGTTCTTGACCTCGTCCCAGATCGCCGGCGCGCCGGCCGCCATCGCGTCTTCCGAATGCGCGACGCTCGGCAGCACCTCGTAGTCGACCGTGACGGCTTCGGCGGCGTCGAGCGCCTGCGCCATGGTCTCGGCCACCACCATGACCACCGCTTCGCCGACATGCCGCGCCTTGTCGGCCGCCAGCAGCGCCTGCGGGCCGATGAAAACGTCGGTGCCGCCCGGGCCGGTCAGCTTCATGTCGAACTTGGTCTTGGGGACCGGATCGTGCGGGACCGGACCGAGCTTGTCCGCGCGGCAGTCGGCGCCGGTGAACACGCCGAGCACCCCCGGCATCGCCTTGGCGCGTGCGGTGTCGATGCCCCGGATGCGGGCATGCGGATGGGGCGAGCGCACGATCGCCGCATAGGCCTGCCCCGGCACGCTGAAATCGTCGCTGAAGCGGCCCTGACCGGTGACCAGGCGGGCATCCTCGTTGCGGGGCAGGGGTTTCCCGACCGTCCGCAGCGTCAGTTCGCCGGCCTCAGCTGTTCTTTGCGCCGCGTCGGTCATGCGCGATCCGGCCTCCGGGGCGGGGTTTCTACCATTGCGGGATGTCTCATCGAATGACGCGTGAACACGGCAGGCATGCTGCCGAAAGCTCCTTCTTTTCCTATACAAATGCAAATATACGTCATCAGGGTTCGCTATGGCGAACCGGGAGCCTGCGAATGCCCTACCAGGATTTCCGGCAGTTCCTCGACGTGCTCCGTCAGCATGGCGAATTGATCGATATCAACCGGCCGGTGGCGGTCAATGATATCGGCAAGGCGATGAAGCACAGCTACGCGCGGCAGGGGCCGGCGTTGATGTTCAATCAGAACGGCACCGACTATCCGCTGGTCGCCGGCGTCTATTCGACGCGCAGCAAGGCGCTGCTCGCCTTCGAGTCCGACGAAGAGACGATCTTCGACAAGGTCCTCACCGGCCTCGACAACCCGATCCCGCCGAAAAAATTCTCCGGCAAGGCGCCCTGCCAGGAGGAGACGATCACCGGCGACGACATCGACCTCAGGCGCTGGCCGGTCCCGCAATACAGCCCGAAGGACGGCGGCCCCTACATCACGCCCGGCATCGTGGTGTCGCAGGATCCCGAGACCGGCGTGCCGGACATCGGCCACTACCGTTTCCTGATCCTCGGCAAGAACACGGTGTCGTTCTCGGCGCAGCCGTTCCATCGTTTCGGCAAGCATCTCGCCAAGCACAAGCGCCTGGGCACCGTGCCGAAGGCCGCGCTGGTGATCGGGGTCGACCCGATCCTCGCCTATACCTGCCAGGTCCAGGTGCCCGACGACACGAACGACTGGAACGTGGCCGGGGGCTTGCGCGGCGCGCCGGTCGAACTGGCGCGCGCGACCCAGAGCGATCTCGAAATTCCGGCGACCGCCGAGGTCGTGTTCGAGTTCGAGGTCGATCTCGACAAGACCGTGATGGAAGGCCCGCTCGGCGAATACACCGGCTACTACACGCGGCCCTCGATGAAGCCGGTCGCGCGCGTCACCGCCATCACGCACCGCAGGAAGCCGATCTTCCAGGGGCTGCTCACCGGCAAGCCGGTGACCGAGAACCACATCCTCAAGCAGGTGCCGTTCGAGGCCTCGGTCTACCGCACGCTCAAGAACCAGTTTCCGACCATCACCGGCGTGTCGGTGCGCGCCTCCGCCGGCGTGTCGTTCTACGTCGTCATCGCCATGAACCCGCGTTACGCCGGCGAGGCCAGGCAGGTCATCCTGTCCGCGATGGCGAGCAACATCCGGCCGAAATGGGTGGTGATCGTCGATCCCGACATCGACGTGCACAGTTCCGGCGAGGTCGAATGGGCGATGGCGTTCCGCGTGCAGCCGCAGCGCGACGTGATCGTGATCGAGAACACGCCGGCCGGCCCGTCCGATCCTTCGGTCGATCTGAGCAGGGACCGCACGCTGCGCATCTCCTCGTGCATCGGTATCGATGCGACGCGGCCGTTCGGCGAGCCGTTCTATGAGGTGGCGGACGTGCCGGGCTGGCAGGATTTCGACATGCCGGAGTTCGACGGCCGGCGCTAGCAGACAGAAGCAAGACGAGAGGAAAAAGGAAAACCATGGCCGAAGTGTTGGTTTGCAAGCATGGCGACATTGCCGAGGGCGGCGTGCGCATCGTCCGCGACGGCAAGCTGGAGATCGGCGTCATCCGCCACGGCGGCAAGTATTACGCCTATCGCAACCATTGCCCGCACCAGGGCGGCCCGGCCTGCGAAGGGCTGCGCATGCCGCAGATCAAGGAATTGATCGACGAGAAGGGCGTCTATCACGGCAAGACCTACGACGAGAACGATATCCACATCGTCTGTCCGTGGCATGGCTATGAGTTCCATCTGTCGGATGGGGTGCACGTGGCCGACAAGCGGGTCCGGCTGCAGAAATTCAACGTGATCGAGCGCAACGGAGACGTCTATGTCGCCGTCTGAGACACGCGAATCGTTCGAGATGCTGGCCAGCGAGATCGCCGCCCGCTGCGCCGACGCCATCGACCAGGACAAGCTCGCCGACATCCCCGACGATTCCCTGGGCCAGGTGTTCGCCAGCGTGGTAAGACTGTTCGCCGCCAAGGCGCAGGCCGGTCCCGCGCCGCGGCCGTTTGGACGCAACAGCGCCGTGAGCCCGACCGATGTGGTGATTGGTTGCAGCGCGATGCTCGATGCAGCGAACCTCGCGGTGTTCGAGCTCGGCGCCTGGCAGGCGATGTCGAACGTCGGCCGCCAGCCGAATTCCCGATCCTGATCCGAAGAAGGAACTCCCATGAACGCGACCAGCGACCACTTCCGCGATCTCTCCGTTGCCGAGTTCGACACCGCGACCTTGCTCGCTCACGCCGCCGAGCAGGCGATCGAGCGCCGCTACGAGGACTTCTGCATCGTCGACGTCGACTGCCATCACTACGAGACCGAGGCGTATCACGAAATCCTGACCTACATGGACGATCCGGTGCTGCGCCACGAGGCCAAGCACCAGGGCTATCAGCGCGCCGGCTTCACCTCGTCGGACGGCGGCTATCAGGAGCTCGGCGGCCGCATCACGCGCTATCGCGGACGCGGGATCGAGAAGGTGCCGCCGACGCCGCACCGCGACATCACGCTGATGCGGCGCTGGATGGACGCCATGGGCGTCGACATCGCCTGCATGTTCCCGACCCCGATGCTCAATCTCGCGAGCTGCCCGCGCGTCGAGACCGAGGTCGGGCTGGCGCAGGCCTACAACCGCTGGCTCTGCGAGAAGATCCTGGGCGAGGAAGAGCGCTTCAAGTCGATGCTCTACCTGCCGTTCAACGATCCCGAGGCCTGCTACAAGACCGTGCTGGAGTTCGGCGAGAAGAAGGGCGTGATCGGCTTCATGATCACCGCGACCCACTATCGCGGCGTCTACGACAACGCCTATGCCAAGACCTACGCGGCGATCCAGGAGCGCGGCATGCCGCTCGCGTTCCACTCGGCGTTCAACTGGTCGGATTCGAGCCTGGCGATGACCAACCGCTTCATCGCGGTGCATGCGCTCGGCTTCTCCTGGCACAACATGCTGCACCTGACCAACTGGATCGTGAACGCGATGCCGGAGCGGTTCCCGAAGCTCAAGACGGTCTGGATCGAGTTCGGCCTCGCCTGGGTGCCGTTCCTGATGCAGCGGCTCGACAACGAATACATGATGCGCACGTCCGACTGCCCGGGGCTCAAGAAGAAGCCGTCGGACTACATGCGCGACATGTACTTCACCACCCAGCCGATGGAGATGGTCGACAACCGCAAGGCGCTGGAACTCACCTTCG
The DNA here is from genome assembly GCA_963749815.1 of uncultured Alphaproteobacteria bacterium. Classification (GTDB taxonomy): domain Bacteria; phylum Pseudomonadota; class Alphaproteobacteria; order Rhizobiales; family Xanthobacteraceae; genus VAZQ01. Next base: position 153,399 of record CAVVON010000010.1, read on the forward strand.
AGATGATGAAGGCCGACACGCAGCTGCTCTATTCGTCCGACTATCCGCACTGGGACATGGACCTGCCGTCGACGATCAACGATCTGTCGTTCCTGAGCACGGAAGCCAAGCGCAACATCCTCGGCGGCAACGCGCTGCGGCTGTTCAATCTGGAGCCGGTGCTGTCCGACGTGAAGCTCGCCCGCAAGGCCGCGCGCATCGCCGCGGAGTAGCCTGCGTCGATCCTGCTACGAACTCAGCGGGCTCCTTTTCCCAAAGGGCGAAGGAGCCCGTTTCGTTTCAATCCACCCGCTCGACGTTGTCCCGCACCCGCTTCCTGAGCGCCGTCATGTCGATCTGCTGCACGCTGCCGCTGCCGGCGAGATCGAGCGCGTGCGCGGCCGCGGCGCCCATGGCGATGCACGGTCCCATCACCCGCACGCTCGACAGCGCCGCGCTGTCGCCGTCGATGCAGCGCCCGGCCGCGACGATGTTGTCGGCCTCCGCCGGCACCAGGCTGCCGAACGGCACGTAATGCACGTGGTCGTCCGCGAACGGCTCCCAGACATAGCCTTCCGGGCGGTCGTGCAGCTCGATCGGCCATGACGTGCGCGCGATCGCATCGGGAAATTTCGTGCCGGCGCGCACGTCCTCGACGGTGAGCTGCTGCCGGCCATAAATCCAGCGCGTCTGGCGGATGCCGGGCAGGCCGTAGCTGCGCACCCGCGCCGCGCCGAATGCCTGCGGGTATTCGCTCTTGAGAAAGTGCAGCACCTTGTCGGCCTGCGCCTTGCCGTCGAGGGCGATCCGCGCCGCCGCGACCGGGTCGAGCGGCGTCTCGATATGCGTCATGTTGACGAGCGCGGTGCCGCGGCCGGGAAACACGAACGCGAAGCCGTCCGTGCGCACGAGGCCGTAGCCGGCGGCCTTGGCGCGGGCGCGCTCGGTCAATTCGCTGCGCGCGGGCTGCGCCGCCTCGTCGATGCCTTCGAGCACCATCATCTGGGTGCCGTAGAGCGGGCCGCCGGCATGCTCGCGGCAGGCAAATCCGGCCTCGTAAGTCAGCACGGCGTCGCCGGTCGCATCGACGAAGCCTTGCGCCGCCAGCGTCACGTCGCCGTGGCGGGTGGCGAGCTCGAGCGCGCGCACCCGGCCGCCGTCACGCGCGACCGCGCGCAGGATCGCGCCGGTGAGCACCGTGATGCCGCTGTTGCGCACCGCCTCCTCGATCCAGCGCGACAGCGCGATCTCGTCATACATGACGACGGTGGTGTTCGACGGCCCGCCGCGCCGGTAGTGGAGCGCGTCCTGCGCGCCGAGATCGCGCAGGATGTCGTCGGCGATGCCGTGGGTGAGCTGGTGGCCGTGCGTGCCGTTGGCGAACAGGCCGCAGAAGGTGCCGATGATCGAGTTGACGGCCTGGCCGCCGAGCGCGGGCAGGGCGTCGACCAGCGCGACGGTGCGGCCGAGGCGCGCCGCTTCGAGCGCCGCCGAGATGCCGGCGATGCCCGCGCCGAGCACCGCAATGTCGGCCGACACATGACGCGCCGCCGCGCCTGCGGGACGGCGCACGATGCGGGTGGCAGTCGACAATGTGCCCTTGTTCGTACTCATCGCCGGTGACGCTACAGCGCCATGCCGCCATCGACGAGATGCGGCTGACCGGTGATATAGCTCGCCTCGTCGGAGGCGAGGAACACCGCCAGCGCCGCAACCTCGGCGGCGGTGCCGAGCCGGCCCATGGGCTGGCGGTCGACGAAGGCCTGCCGCACCTCGGGCAGCGCGCGCCCGCTCAGTTCGGACAGCGCCGTGACGCGCCCTTCGAGCGACGGCGTCTCGATCGTGCCTGGACAGATTGCGTTCGCCCGGATGCCCTGCTTGATGAAATCGGCGGCCACCGCCTTGGTGAGCCCGATGATCGCGGCCTTGGTGGCGCCGTAGACGTAGCGGTCATGCACGCCGCGGATCGAGGAAACCGCCGACGAGATGTTGACGATCGCCCCCGATTTCTTCGTCAGCATGCCCGGCAGAAACGCCCGGATCGTCCGGTGCATCGACTTCACGTTGAGGTCGAACGAGAAATCCCAATCCGCTTCGGAGCAATTGAGCACGCTGCCGTGATGCACGAAGCCCGCGCAGTTGACCAGGATGTCGAGCCCGCCGAATTCGCGCGCCACGTCGGCGGCGAGCGCTTCGACGGCCGGCGTCGAGCGCACGTCGAGCTTGAGCTGCCGCAGGCTCTTGAGACCGGCGAGCTTCGACGGGTCGAGGTCGGTCGCGATCACCTTGGCGCCTTCTTGGATGAAGGCTTCCGAGATCGCGCGTCCGATCCCCTGTCCGGCCGCGGTGACGAGCGCAACCTTGTCTTTCAGCCGTGCCGTCATGGCCGCTTCTCCACCCGTCGCCGAGGTCAATGATTGTCGCGCGGCGTGCCGCCCTGCTGCGCCACGCGCTGGTACTTCACCGCCGGCTTGAGCACCATGCCGTCGGCGAGCTGATCGACCATGCCGCGCTGGATTTCCTGCCACGGCGTCTGGCTCGGCGGGTAGGGGAAGCCGCCGCGCTTCTGCAACGCGGCGCGGCGCTGCGCGAGTTCGGCGGCCGGGATGAGAATGTCGGCCGTGCCCTTGGCGAGGTCGATGCGCACGCGGTCGCCGGTCTTGAGCAGCGCGAGCCCGCCGCCCGCCGCCGCCTCCGGCGAGGCGTTGAGGATCGAGGGCGAGCCCGAGGTGCCCGACTGGCGGCCGTCGCCGATGCAGGGCAGCGACGTGATGCCCTGTTTGATCAGCGCCGCCGGCGGCTGCATGTTCACGACCTCGGCCGAGCCCGGATAGCCGATCGGCCCGGCGCCGCGGATGAACAGCATGCGTGTGCTCGTCGATCTTGAGCGCGGGATCGTCGATGCGGTGGTGATAGTCCTCCGGCCCCTCGAACACGACGGCGCGGCCCTCGAACGCCTCCGGATCTTTCGGGTTCGACAGATAGCGCTTGCGGAATTCCTCCGAGATCACGCTGGTCTTCATGATCGCCGAGTCGAACAGATTGCCCTTGAGCACCTGGAAGCCGGCCTGCTTCTTCAGCGGCTTGCCGTAGGGGCGGATCACGTCGGCGTCCTGCACCTTGGCGCGGGCGACGTTCTCCCCCATCGTCTTGCCGTTGACGGTGAGCGCGTCGGCGTGGATGCGCTTGGCCTTGAGCAGTTCGTGCATCACCGCCGGCAGGCCGCCGGCGCGGTAATAGTCCTCGCCGAGATATTTGCCGGCCGGCTGCATGTCGACCAGCAGCGGCACGTCGTAGCCGTGCGTCTCCCAGTCCTCGATCGTCAAGCTCGACGCCGACATGACGCGCGATCGCATTGATGTGGATCGGCGCATTGGTCGAGCCGCCGATCGCCGAATTGGCGACGATCGCGTTCTCGAACGCCTTGCGGGTGAGGATGTCGGACGGCTTCAGGTCCTCGTGCACGATCTCGACCGCGCGCACGCCGGTCTCATAGGCGATCTGCCCGCGCTCGCGGTAGGGCGCCGGGATCGCGGCGCAGCCGGGCAGCGACATGCCGAGCGCTTCCGCCAGCGCGTTCATGGTCGAGGCCGTGCCCATGGTGTTGCAGTGGCCGACCGAGGGCGCCGACGACGCGACGATCTCCAGGAATTCCGTGTAGTCGATCTTGCCGGCGGCATGCTCCTGGCGCGCATTCCAGACCGCGGTGCCGGAGCCCGAGCGCTCGCCCTTCCACCAGCCGTTGAGCATCGGCCCGCCCGACAGCACGATCGCCGGGATGTTCACGGTCGCCGCCGCCATGATCGCGGCCGGCGTGGTCTTGTCGCAGCCGGTGGTCAGCACGACGCCGTCGAGCGGATAGCCGTACAGCACCTCGACCAGCCCGAGATAGGCGAGGTTCCGGTCGAGCGCGGCGGTCGGCCGCTTGCCGGTTTCCTGGATCGGGTGCATCGGGAATTCGAACGCGATGCCGCCGGCGGCGCGGATGCCTTCGCGCACGCGATGGGCCAGTTCGAGGTGATGGCGGTTGCAGGGCGACGAGATCGGAGCCGGTCTGCGCGATGCCGACGATCGGCTTGCCGGAGGTGAGTTCCTTCAGCGTCAGGCCGAAATTGAGATAGCGCTCGAGATAGAGCGCGGTCATGCCCGGGTTGTCGGGATTGTCGAACCACAATTGCGAGCGCAGGCGGCTGGTCTCTTTGCCGGTCATTCTTTTTCTTGGCCATAGCGGTTCCTCCGTCTCCGTGCCGGTGCCCACTCCTCCGTTCGTCCCCGCGAAAGCGGGGACCCAGCGCTTGATCGTCGCCTTCAAACTGGATTCCCGCTTGCGCGGGAATGAACGGAGAGATGGTGCTCCCTTTCGAACTGTGCGTCGATGCCGCTCACGCCGCGGATATCTTCTCATACGCGCCGGCCGCCCGTAACGCGGCGACGATGCGGTCGGGCGTCAGCGGCATGTCGGCGAAATGCACGCCGAACGGCGACAGCGCGTCCTCGATCGCGCCGACGATGGCGGCAGGCGCGGGGATGGTGCCGCCTTCGCCGGCGCCCTTGACGCCGAGCGGATTGAGCGTGTTCGGCGTCTCCACGTGCTCGATGGTGCAGCCCGGCACATCGGGTGCGGTCGGCAGCAGATAATCCTGGAACGTCGTGGTCAGCGGCTGCGCGCTGGCGTCGAACTTCATCCACTCGAACAGCGCATTGCCGATGCCGTGCGCGACGCCGCCTTGCACCTGGCCGTCGACGATCATCGGGTTGATCACGTTGCCGCTGTCGTGCGCGACCGTGTAGTTGAGGAGCCTGACGCCCCCGGTCATCGGGTCGACCTCGGCCTCCACCACATGCGTGCCGTTGCAGTAGGACGCCTGCTGCGGCGTGAAATAGGCGGTGTGCTCGAGGCCTGGCGTCTGCCCGGGCGCGAACGAGAAGCCCGGCATGCCCTGCGCCATGCGCGCGAGTTCGCCGAGCGTCATCGACGGCTTGTTGCCGCCGCGCGCGGTGGCGCTCCCGTCATCGACGTCGATCTCGGCTTCCGGCACGCCGAGTACGCGCGCCGCGAGCGCGACGATCTGCTTGCGCACGGCTTCGCCGGCCATGAGCGCGGAGTTTCCCGCATTGACGGCCTGCCGGCTCGCGAACGCGCCGACGCCTTGCGAGATCGCGCCGGTGTCGCCCGCCGTCATCACGATGTCCTCGATCCGGCAGCCGACATTGTCGGCGACGATCTGCGACAGCGTCGTGCGCGTGCCCTGGCCCTGCGCGGTGGCGCCGGTCGCGACCGCGACCTTGCCGCTCGGCATCACCCGCACGGTGACGCCTTCGAACGGGCCCAAGCCCGTGCCCTCGACATAGTTGCCGATGCCGATCCCGATATAGCGTCCCTGCGCGCGCGCGTTCGCCTGCCGCGCGCGGAAGCCGCCGTAATCCGACAGCGCGAGCGCGCGCCGCTGGCTCTTGGGAAAATCGCCGTTGGCATAGACCAGCGGCTTGCCGTCGCGGAACACGAGCCCGACCGAATAGGGCATCTGCTCGGGCCGGATCATGTTGCGCGCGCGCACCTCGCCGCGGTCGAGCTTCAGTTCGCGCGCCACGCGGTCCATCAGCCGTTCCATCGCGAACACCGCCTGCGGCCGGCCGGCGCCGCGCACCACCGTGGTCGGCACGCGGTTGGTGAGCACGACGGTGAGATCGAGGCGGTAGTTCGGAACGACGTAGGGGCCGGGGAAGGTGGTCGCCGCGATATAGGGCGCGATGATGCCCCACGGCAGGAACGCGCCGGTGTCGTGCCACATCTTGCCGCGCAGCCCGAGGATTTTTCCCTCGGCCGACACCGCGATCGCGACCTGCCAGAGCTGGTCGCGCTCCTGCGTCGCGGAGATGAAATGCTCGCGCCGGTCCTCCTGCCACTTCACCGGCCGGCGAAGCTTCATGGCGGCGGCCGGGATGACGGCTTCCTCGGCGTAGAACGGCGCCTTGGTGCCGAAGCCGCCGCCGACCGCGGGCGCGATCACGCGGATCGATTCGATATCGCGCTCGAACAGGTCGGCGAGCGTGCCGCGGGCGAGATGCGGCGTCTGCGTCGCCGACCACACGGTGAGCAGGTCCGCGTCGGCATCGTAGCTCGACAGCACCCCGCGGCCTTCGAGCGCCATGGCGGCGCCGCGATGCAGGAACATCTCCTCTTCGAACACGTGCGCCGCGCCGGCGAAGGCCGCGTCGGCGTCGCCGTAGCTCATCGGCACCGACGCGGCGATGTTCGAGGCGATGTCGCTGTGCGTGCGCGGCGCGCCGGGCTTGGCGCCTTCGAGAAAATCGCTGACCGCCGGCAGGATCTCGTAGTCGACCGCGACCGCGGCGGCGGCATCCTCGGCAAGGTAACGACTGTCGGCGATCACCACCGCGATCGTCTGGCCGACATAGCAGACCTCGCTGCGGGCGAGCGCAAGCTGGGTGCGCGGGGTCTTCAGCGCGGGGCTCGGCACCAGCATCGGGATCTGCCCGTTCGCCATGCGCGGCGGCAGGTCGTCGGCGGTGAGCACGGCGTGCACGCCGGGCATGGCCAGCGCCTTGGTGGCGTCGATCGAGCGGATTTTCGCGTGCGGATGCGGGCTGCGCACGAAACAGGCTTCGAGGCAGCCGGCCAGCTTCAGGTCGTCGACGAAGCGCGCGCGCCCGACCAGCAGGGCAGGGTCTTCGAGGCGCGCGATACGGGCGCCAAAATGCTTCGCGCCCATGGTGAGTGTCCCCGGAACTAGCGCAACGCGGCGGCCGACGATACACACCGGATGCATTGCATTGCAATCGCGATGGACTATACGCTGGCCGCAACGCAAGGTTTTCCAGCATGCTTGATGCCAGCATAGACGCTCGCCGGTTCGCCAATTCGGCTGGCGGTCCGCCGCTCGACTTCCAGGCGCATCTCGCTGCGCTCGAAGCGCAGGGCCTGCTCGTGCGTGTCGATCGGCCGATCAACAAGGACACCGAGTTGCATCCGCTGGTGCGCTGGCAGTTCCAGGGCGGTCTCGCCGAGGATCAGCGCCGCGCCTTCCTGTTCACCAACGTGGTCGACGGCGCCGGCCGCCGCTACGGCATCCCGGTCGCGGTCGGCGCGCTCGCGGCCTCGCCCGCGGTCTATGCGGTCGGCATGGGGCGGCCGGTCGAGGAGATCGAGGCGGCCTGGGTGCATGCCATCGCCAATCCGATCGCGCCGGTCGTGGTGCAATCGCCGGCCTGCCAGCAGGTCGTGCTCAAGGGCGACGATCTGCGCGGCGCGGGCAAAGGTCTTGCCGCGCTGCCGGTGCCGGTCTCGACGCCGGGCTTCGATGCCGCGCCCTATCTCACCGCGACGCTGTGCGTCACGCGCGATCCCGACACCGGCATCCAGAACATGGGCACCTATCGCGGCCAGCTCAAAGCCACCGACCGGCTCGGCGTGCGCATGGCGTCGCGCATCGGCGGGGCCGGCGGCTACCTGCACTGGCAGAAGCACAGGAAACGCGGCACGCCGATGCCATGCGCGATCGTGATCGGCTGCGCGCCGGTCGCGATGTTCACCGGCGGCATGAAGCTCGCGATCGATCTTGGACGAGATGGCGGTGGCGGGCGGGCTTGCGGGCGCGCCGCTGCGCATCGCGAAATGCGTGACCGTCGACCTCGACGTTCCGGCCGACGCCGAGATCGTGATCGAGGGGCTGATCGACCCGGATCTGCTCGAGCCGGAAGGCCCGTTCGGCGAGAGCCACGGCCACATCGCGCTCGAAGACTTCAACATGTCGATGCAGGTGACGGCGATCACGCACAAGAAGGCGCCGGTGTTCGCCTCGATCATCAGCCAGGTGACGCCGAGCGAATCGAGCGTGCTCAAGAAGGTGGCGATGGAGCCGCTGTTCCTGACGCATCTGCGGGAGAAGCTGTCGATCAAGGGCGTCAAGCGCGTGGTGATGCACGAGCCGCTGTCGAACCTGCGCAAGATCATCTTCGTGCAGTACGCGCACGGCACCGCGCGCACCGAGGTCTGGCGCGGGCTGCACGGCGCGTCGACGCTTGCTCGCCGACTGCGGAAAAATCTGCATCGCGGTCAGCGAGGACATCGATCCGGGCAATGCCGACGCGGTGTTCTGGTCGCTCGCCTACCGCTCCAACCCGGTCGACGACGTGCACATCGCGCCGCATCGCTGCGGCGGGCCACGGGCCGAAATCCGGCCCGCGCCACGAGGAGTCGTCGATCCTGATCGACGCGACGCTCCGTCACGTCGCGCCGCCGCTGGCTTTGCCCACGCGCCCCTACATGGAGCACGCGCAGAAGATCTGGGCGGAGCTCGGCCTGCCCGCGCTGACGCCGCAGCCGCCGTGGCACGGCTATTCGCTGGGCGACTGGTCGAAGGATTGGGACGTCTACGCCGCGCGCGCGGTCGCGGGGAAGTGGGAGGACAGCGGCCGCGAAACATTCGCCCGCCGCCGCGGCGGCCTCACGCCGGAGACCCCGGTGCGGGAGGTTGAGGGGAAGCCAAGAAACCGTGATGAACGACTGCTCTGTCCTTCATCCTGATGGCCGCGGCGTTGTCCCGGCGTCATCCCGCTTAGGAGGGCAATGTGCGTCCCCGATCGAGGATGCGCCGGCACAAGGCCGGGCATGACGGGGAAATCGGTCTGCGCCTACACCACCAGCGTCAGCCGCTTGGCCGCGCGCGTCACGCCGGTGTAGAGCCAGCGTTCGCGGCTGTCCTGGAACGCGAAGCTTTCGTCGAACAGCACCACGTCGTCCCACTGCGAGCCCTGCGCCTTGTGCACGGTGAGCACGTAGCCGAAATCGAACTCGTCGTAGGGCTTGCGCTGCGGCCAGTCGAACGCCTCGATGCCGCCGGTGAAGCATTCCGGCCGCACCGACACCTTGACGCCGCGCCCGCCGACGTCCTCGTCCGGCTTCAACTGCAACTTGAGGAGCGAGCGCCGCGCCGCCGGGCGCTGCTTCACCTGCCAGAGCCCGCCGTTGAACAGGCCCTTGCGCCGGTTGTTGCGCAGGCAGACCAGCTTGTCGCCGGCCATCGGCAGCGGCTCGGCGAAGCCGCGGTGCTCGCGCATGCGCGCATTGTACTTGCGCCGCGTCGCGTTCCGTCCGACCAGCACCTGGTCGGCGTCGATCACCCGCTGCGGGTCGAGCGCCTCGCGCCGCACCACCTGCGTCAGGCCATACTCGCCTTCCGTGAGCCCGTTGCCGGCGCGGATGTCCATCGACAGCCGCACGATCGGATCGTCCTGCGCCTGGCGGTGCACCTCGGTGAGCATCACGTCCGGTTCGGCGTCGGTGAAGAAGCCGCCGCCCGCGATCGGCGGCAGCTGCGCCGGGTCGCCGAGCACCAGGAGCGGCACGCCGAACGACATCAGGTCGCGGCCGAGCTCGGCGTCGACCATCGAGCATTCGTCGATGATGATCAGCTTGGCCTTGGAGGCCGGCGCCTCGTTCCAGAGATCGAAGCTCGGCGTCTCCTCGCCGCTAGTCGCGCGCCCGGTAGATCAGGCTGTGGATGGTCGAGGCGCTGTAGCAGCCCTTGCTGCGCATGACGCAGGCGGCCTTGCCGGTGAAGGCCGCGAACAGCACCTTGCCGTCGACGCCTTCGGCGATGTGCTTGGCGAGCGTGGTCTTGCCGGTGCCGGCATAGCCGAACAGGCGGAAGATCGAGGCCTTGCCGCCCGCGGCGGACGCGCTCTTGAACCAGTCCGCGACCGCGGACAGGGCCGCGTCCTGATGGGGCGTGAAAACGGGCATGGGGAGATGAGCCGGACACCGGGCAAAAGACTTGCAAAACTAGAACAAAAATAGAACATTTGTCAAGTTTTGACGTCCGGCCAAGGATTTGCCGGCATTCGGGTGTTCATCGCTCCGGGCGGGCGACGCGTTGTCGGGGAGTTCTCATGCGTATTGCGATTGCCGCAGCGCTCACGGCGCTGCTGACCGTCTCCGCCTATTCCCAGGATGCAAGCGGTACCGCGGGCGGCAAGCGCCACGGGCGTCAGGCCCAAAGCACCGAGCAGCCGAAGAAGAAGGTCGACGACGGCGCCTACAAGGCCGCGCTCAAGAGCATCCCGGACCAGCAGCAGCCGGCGGATCCTTGGCAAAGCGTGCGGTCAGGCAAGCACTAGCCAAGTGCGTCCGCTTCACGCCGCCAAGGCGTGCGTGAAATTCATCAGCCCGACCCCGGTCGCCCACGGCTGCACCGCTTCGTAGGCCAGCACCTCGCCCTTGCGCCCGTCGAGCGCGCCGGTCAGCGCGACCCAGCTCAACAGTTCGAACGCGCCGCCGCCGGCGCTGGCGAATTCGGCGCGCGTGTAGCGTGCGAGCGTCGCGGCATCGCCCGCCTGCATGGCGGCGAGGAAGCGGTGGTCGAACTCGCTGTCGATGATGCCGTGGTTCTTCTCGCCGGGGGCATGCGAAAGGCCGCCGGTCGCGATCAGGCCGATGCGCTTGCCCGACTTTCGCGCCACCTCGCCGATCACGCGGCCGAGTTCCAGGCAGCGCTGCGCGCTCGGCTGCGGCGCGGCGAGCGTGTTGAAGATCACCGGCACCACCGGACGGTCCATGCGCGGCGCGATGAAGTGCAGCGGCACCATGGTGCCGTGGTCGAACTCGAGCTCGTGCGCGAAGCTCGGCTCGATGCCGTTGTCGTAGGCCGCCTCGATCAGCTCGGCGGCGAGCGCGGGATCGCCCTTCATCGTCTGCCGCGCGATCTTCAGCCACGGCTCGACCGGCCCGCTGTAGCTCTCGGCCTTGCCGATGCAGAACGCGCCGATATGGTCGAGGAAGAAATTGGCCCAGTGCTCGGAGGTGAGCACGATCAGCGTCTCGGTGCCGCTCGCGTCCAGTTCGTCGCGCAGTTTGCCGAAGGCGCCGATAGACGCGGTCCTTCTGTGCAACAGGCGCGGCCTCCGCCCAGGCCGTCATCCCCGGCACGTGGCTTGCCGCGCAGGCGAACGTGATCGGCATCGCTATTCTCCTCGGACCGCCTTGATGTATTCCGGGTCGGTCATCTTGTGCATGATGGTGAACGGCCGCAGCAGCAGCCCGTGCACGCCCATGGCGTAGAGCGTGTAGACGTCGAGCTTCAACAGCGCGTCGCGCTCTTCCGGCGCGAGATCGTAGCCTTCGGCGAATTTCGCTGGCGACTGGAAATAGGCCTCGCGGCAGGCCGGCTTGCGATTGACGTCGCGGATCAGCTTCTGCAGGACGTAGACGCTCATTGGGATTCCGGTGGCTTGATCTTCATCGTCATTTTGGAGGCGGCGAGCCCCGCCCGCAAGCGCGGCGTCTCTCCGTCATGCCCGGCGATGACAGCCGATGGGTATAGGATAGCGCAAAGGAGCCGATCATGAACGAAGACGTGTTCAACACCAGCATCCGCAAATTCCTCAAGACGCTGGGCGTCAGCGCCCAGCGCGAAATCGAGAAGGCGGTGCGGCAGGCGCTCGCCGACGGCAAGCTCAAGGGCCACGAAAAATTCCCCGCGACGGCGACCGTGACGCTCGGCGGCTTGAGCTTCTCGCACGAGGTGAAAGGCGAGATCGAACTGGGGTGAGGCAGCCGGACCGCCGCTGCGCGGCGTCCGGAATGACGCGAGGCCTTGCCGCGTCCCCTCAATCCACGATCACGCCGCTCGCCTTGATCGGTCCGGCCCACTTCGCGATCTCGTCCTTGACGAACTGGCCGAGAAACTCCGGCGTCGCGCGGTCGTCCGGGACGATCACCGCGCCGAGCCCTTCGAGCCGCTCGCGCACGGCCGGCGTATGCATCGCGTCGAGCGCCGCGGCGTTGAGCTTCTTGACGACGTCGGCGTTCGCGCCCTTCGGCAGGAACAGCGCGTTCCAGGTATAGGCCTCGAGCTTGTCGACGCCCTGCTCGATGCCGGTCGGCAGGTTCGGCAGCACCTTCGAGCGCTCCTTGGTCATGATCGCGATGCCCTTGACGGTGCCGCCGTCGATCTGCGGCTTGGCGGTGCTCACCACCTCGCACAGATAGTCGATGCGGCCGCCTTGCAGGTCCTGCATCGCCGGGCCGGTGCCGCGATAGGGGATATGCGCGATGTCGACGCCGATCAGGTAGTTGAGCAGCACGCAGCCGAGATGCGTCGCCGAGCCCGGGCCGGCCGAGCCGTACTGCATCTTGCTCTGGTTCGCCTTGGCGTAGGCGACGAACTCCTTGAGGTTGTTCACCGGCAGGTCCTTGCGGGTGATCAGCACGATCGGGACTTCGGCGATCAGCGCCACCGGCGTGAAGTCGGTGGTCGCGTTGTAGAGCGGCCGCTTGAACATGGTCTGGCTTTGCGCCTGCGTGCCGACGGTGCCGACGCCGAAGGTGTAGCCGTCGGGCGCGGCGTCAGCGACGCGCTTCATCCCGGTCATGCCGCCGGCGCCGCCGACGTTCTCGACCACGATTTGCTGACCGAGCACCTCGCTCATGCGCTGCGCCACCACGCGGCCGAGCACGTCGGTCGGGCCGCCGGCCGCGAACGGGATGATCATGGTCATCGGCTTGGTCGGGAAGTTCTGCGCCGAGCCGGCGGCCGTCAGCGCCAGCAATGCGCCGAACGCAACGAACGAAGTCGTCTTGAGCATTTGTTCCTCCCAGGATTTGGCAGCAGCCTTGCCGAACCGGCGAATGCCGGTCAAGGCGCTCCTTGACGCGCCTTGCTGTTCGGCTCCCTGCGCTTGTGACCGCGGTTCCGGCCGCGTATGACGGGCGCGGGACAATTTTGGGAGGTCCGATGTCCGCCACGCGTGTCGCGATTGCCGGCCTCGGTTCCATCGGCCGGGTGCTGGCGCGCAAGCTCGCCGACGGCATGCCCGGCCTCGTGCTGGCATGCGCGGCGGTCGGCGACCGCGCCAAGGCGCAGGCCTGGCTCGACGCGGAGCGCATCGCCTGTCCGCTGGTCGAGCCGGCGCAATTTCCCGCTCTTGCCGATCTCGCGGTCGAATGCGCGCCGGCCGCGGCGTTCGAGCAGATCTGCCGTCCCATGCTGGAGGCCGGCAAGCGGGTCATGGTGCTGTCGCGCCGGCGCCTTGCTGCCGCGGCCGGAGCTGATCGAACTGTCGAAGGCGAAAGGCGGGCAGATCATCGTGCCGACCGGCGCGCTGCTCGGCCTCGATGCGGTCACCGCGGCGGCCGAGGGCCAGATCGCGGCGGTGCGCATGATCACCCGCAAGCCGCCGCGCGGGCTCGAGGGCGCGCCCTACCTCGTCGCCAACAACATCTCGGTGCGCGGGCTCAACGAGCCCAAGCGGGTGTTCGCCGGCACCGCCCGCGACGGCGCGGCCGGCTTCCCGGCCAACGTCAACGTGGCGGCCGCCTTGTCGCTGGCCGGGATCGGGCCGGACCGGACCATGATGGAAATCTGGGCCGACCCGGCCCTGGAGCGGAATTGCCATGCCATCGAGGTCGAGAGCGATTCCGCCCGGATGACCTTCACGATCGAGAACATCCCCTCCGAGAACCCGAAGACCGGCCGGATCACCGCCCTGTCGGTCCTGGCGGCCCTGCGCAAGCTGCACGCGCCCCTGCGAGTTGGCACCTAGGTTAACGATTGCTAACGGTCGGGGCTGCCCAGCGCCGCTTGCGGGCCCCGCGCCAGGCGGCGTGAACGAACCGGGAATCCGCGCTATTTCTCCATAAATGATTGATATTTCTACGCGAATCCGGCCAGAAGGGAATAGCGACAGCGCCTGCGTGTTGGTGAAACGGAGCCCGCCAGCGGCCTCGGGATGGTCAACCCCGACCTTTGGAGGTATCCGGACCCAGCGAACTTATGGCGGATCGGTGAACCGGACCGTCCCCCCCTGCGACTAATCCACGAGCCGACCGTCCGAACCGATGCAAGCCACCTCAGACGAAGTGCTGATCGGACGTATCGCAAACGGCGATCGGCTCGCCATGCAGGTGTTGTTTGCACGGCATCATGTGCGGGTGTTCCGGTTCGTCGTTCGCTTAGTCCGGAACGAGAGTACGGCCGAGGATCTGATCAGCGAAGTGTTCCTTGACGTGTGGCGTCAAGCTGGTCGGTTCGAAGGGCGGTCTGCGGTCTCAACCTGGTTGTTGGCGATCGCACGCTTCAAGGCGCTCTCGGCAATGAGGCGCCGGCCGGACGAGGAGTTGGACGAGGAAGCGGCTGGAGCGATCGAGGATCCGTCAGACGATCCGGAGGTCGTCCTGGAGAAGAAGGACAAGAGCGTGCTGATCCGGAAGTGCCTCACGGGACTTTCGGCCGAACATCGGGAGATCATCGATCTCGTCTACTACCACGAGAAGTCCGTGGAAGAAGTCGCAGAGATCGTCGGCATCCCGGAAAACACCGTCAAGACGCGCATGTTCTACGCGCGCAAGAAGCTGGCAGAGCTGCTCAAGGCGGAAGGAATAGAAAGAGGTTGGCCATGAACATGATGAACAAAGAGCCAGAGCGCCATGAGATCGAAGCTTTGCTGCCGTGGCATGCGGCGGGCACGCTGAGCCGCCGCGACGCCGACCGCGTCGAGCAGGCGCTGGCGGGCGACCGCGAGCTCAAGCGCCGCTACGAGCTGGTCCGCGAGGAGCTCAACGAGACCATCCACCTCAACGAGACGCTCGGTGCGCCGTCGGCGCGCTGCATGGAGCGCTTGTTCGCCGCCATCGACGCCGAGGGCGAGCGCAAGCCCGCCCGGCAGGGTTCGTTCGACCTCGCCGGCCGCATCTCCGAGTTCCTCTCGGGCTTCGCTCCGCGCACGCTGGCCTGGTCGGCCGCCGCTGCGGCACTCGCGATCGTCGTCCAGGCCGCGGTCATCACCTCGGTGGTGGTCAAGGAGCGGGGCGGCACCTTCGAGGTCGCTTCGACCAAGACCGAGCAGGCCACCGGCTCGTTCCTGCTGGTCAGCTTCATGCCGCACGCGAGCGCGGTCGATATCACCAACTTCCTCAATGCCTATAAGGCCACGCTGGTCGACGGGCCGAAGGCCGGCGGCATCTTCCGCGTCCGCCTGCCGAGCACGTCGGCGGACGAGTTCAACAGCACCATGAAGCAGATCCAGAGCGAGTCGAAGATCGTGAATTTCGTCGCCCGCGCGGAGTAGGTCAGGCGATGGGCGACGGGTGACCCGGCAACGGGCCGCCCGAGGGTGGAGGGACGCTGCTAGAGACCGCTTCGCGGGCAGACGCTTCGGTTGACCCATTCGGAGACCAGGCCAATGCGCGCCCTCAAGACTATCCCGATCAATCGCAAGCAGAAGGCAAAGTCGCTCGCGCGCCTGTCATTGGCGCTGGCGTCGGCGGCCGCGCTGCTTTCGCTCGCCGGCATCACCGACGCGCTCGCGCGCGCCAGCGTCTCCGGAATGGGCGCCAAGTTCTCCATGAGCAGCAGTTCCAACACCGGCAAGACCGCGGGCAAGACCGCAGGACGGTCAGGCTCGAACGGCGGCGGCAAGACCACCGATGGCGGCAAGACCGCGGGTGGCGACCACCACCGTCCGCATCGGCCGAAATGGAAGCCTCCGATCATCCTCGGCATTCCGGCGATCACCACGGGAGTCGCGACGCCGGTGCTCGGCAGCACCGGTGGCGGCGGGCAGAATTCATCCGGCCCGTCGGGTTCCTCCGGTGCGTCGCCGCTCGCGCAACTGCGCGTCGGCATCCCGGCGGCGGACGAGCGCCGCTACGTCGCCGACCAGGTGCTGGTCGAGCTTTCCGCCGCGCAGTCGCAGGCGCTCGACGCGCTCTTGGTGCGCCACCGCCTGACCCGGGTCGAGAGCGTCAACCTCAGCGGCAGCACGCTGTCGCTGCTGCGGATTTCCGACCGGCGCCCGGTCACCACGGTGCTGCGCGCGCTCGCCGGCGAAGGCGTGATCGCCTGGGCGCAGCCGAACTATCTCTATGCCACGCAGGAAAGCCCGCAGGCTTCGGCCGCCGCGCCGCAATCGCAAAGCGCCGGCTCCGCGCAATACGCGCTCGCCAAGCTGCGGCTGCCGCAGGCGCATGAGCTCGCCAAGGGCGACAAGGTGCTGGTGGCGGTGATCGATTCCACCGTCGACACCGCGCACCCCGAACTCGCCGGCATGGTGGCCGACAGCTTCAACGCGCTCGCCACCGCCGAGAAGCCGCACGAGCACGGCACCGCGATCGCCGGCGCCATCGTGGCTCACGCCAAGCTGACCGGCGCCGCGCCGCAGGCGCGCATCCTTGCGGTCGCGGCGTTCAGCGCCAAGCCTGACAGCGCCGAGGGCACCACCTTCGCCATCACCAAGGGCATCGACTGGGCGATCGGCAAGGGCGCCCAGGTCATCAATATGAGCTTCACGGGACCGTCCGACCCGCAGATCGAGCGCAAGATCGACGCCGCGCGCAAGCGCGGCACGGTCGTGGTCGCGGCGGCCGGCAATGCCGGGCCGAAATCGGAGCCGCTCTATCCGGCGGCCTATCCGAGCGTGATCGCGGTGACGGCGACGGATGCGGACGACAAGCTGTTCCCGGGCGCCAACCAGGGCAACCACATCGCGGTCGCGGCTCCCGGCGTCGATGTCCTGCTGGCGGCTCCCGAGGGCGCCTATCAGATGAAGACCGGTACCTCGTTTGCGGCCGCCGAGGTCAGCGGCGTCGTCGCCCTGATGCTGGAGCGCAAGCCCGGCCTCGGCCCGGACGGGGTGCGGCAAATTCTCACCGCCACCGCCCGCGACCTTGGCCCCAAGGGTTTCGACCCCCAATTTGGGGCAGGGCTGGTGGATGCCTACCGGGCGATCATGTCGATCGAGCCTGTGGTGGCCACCACCGGAACCCGGATTGGGACTGCCTCCAGGTAGAATAATAGAGAAGAATCAATGCGTTAAAGAAAAATGGGTCGCTCCGGAGACAGCCGCAAAAAATCGTCGAACCGTTTGAACCTCTTCCGGCCTCCCGGCGACTAAACGGTACAGGCCCCGTAGGCCCCCGAATACAGCCCCGATCGGCGCTCACGCCCCCCCGATCCCCTGCGCCGATCTGCGACCCGCCCGGATTTCCCCGTCCGGGCGGGTCAGTTTTTGGGAACCCGCGAGTGAACCTTTTCCATTCGCGGGCGACTAATGAGCAAAACAACAGGCCGCCAAGGCCGAGACGATAAAGCCCCGATCGGCGCTCACGCCCCCCGATCCCCTGCGCCGATCCGACCCGCCTGGATTCCCCGTCCAGGCGGGTCAGCTTTTTTGGGCGCGCGTCACCCTCCTTCTCCGTCCCGATCCAGTTCTCTGCCGCCGTCACCCTGAGGTGCTCGGTGCGAAGCACCGAGCCTCGAGCGATGACGGTTCAAAGACAGCGCTCTGCACTGTCTCCATTGGGCAACGCCTCGGCACGAAATTGCCGCGCGTGTGATTCGTGGGGAATTCGCGCACAAGGTTTCGCGCGAATCAGTCATTGTTTGTGTGTGCGAAGCGTTCGTGTGAGCACATTCAGGCCGGTGACGTTGCGTCGCGTTCATTTCCGCATGCAATGGATTCTCCGATGCCGGAGCAGCAAACAGGCAAGGCGCTCGAGACGGCAGCGCTCAAGTGGCGGCAACTGGCCGAGCGCCGGCGCGCCTACTTTGTCGAACTGTTCCATTCGGGACGCTGGAAGCTCTATTTCAGCGAGCAGCAATATCTCGCGCACCTGACCGAAGCGTCCCGGACCGCCGAGCGCTGGGCGCGGATCGCCCCGCTGCCGACCGATGCGCCGCTGCCTGCGCCCGCGGCCGAGACGCCCTCGGGCGTGGTCGTGTCGCTGGCCGAGCGGCGCAACGCCGCCTGAGCGCGTTTCACTGAGACTGTCCGCCCGCTCCCTTGCCCCTGCGCTGCGGCATTCTCTATGCTGCGCTTCCTTCCGCCATTCCCCCTCACAACCCCCGTCGTGACATGTCCAGTGCCCTGTTCTCGCCGATTCGCCTTGCCGATCTCGAGCTTCGCCAACCGCATCGTGGTGTCGCCGATGTGCCAGTACAGCGCCGATGACGGCGTCGCGTCCGACTGGCACATCAATCATCTCGGCGCGCTGGCCAATTCCGGCGCCGGCGCTGGTCGTGGTCGAGGCCACCGACGTCGAGCGGCGGCGGCCGCATCACCCACGGCTGCCCGGCCTTTATTCCGACGACTGCGAAGCCGCGCTGACGCGCGTGCGTCGCGCACTGCCGCCGCTATCGGCACCGCCAAGGTCGGCATCCAGATCGCCCATGCCGGCCGCAAGGCGTCGGCGGCGCGGCCCTGGGAGGGCGGCCACTCGCTGGACCGCCGGCGACGGACCCGTGGCAGACGATCGCGCCGTCCGCGATTCCGTTCGGCGCCGAACTGGCACGCCCCGCGCGCAATGACCGCCGACCGACATGGCGCGCGTGCGCGACGCGTTCGTGAGCGCGGCGAAGCGCGCGGTGCGCAGTCGGCTTCGACGCCATCGAGCTGCACGTGGCGCACGGCTATCTGCTGCACAGCTTCGTCTCGCCGATCTCCAACCAGCGCAACGACGAATATGGCGGCTCGCTCGCCGGCGCGCATGCGCTTTCCGCTCGAGGTCGCGCAGGCGGTGCGCGCGGTGGTGCCGAAGGGCACGCCGCTCGGCGCGCGCATCACCGGCACCGACTGGGTCGACGGCGGGCTTACGCCCGACGACGCGGTCGTCGTTCGCCAAGGAGCTCAAGGCGGCCGGCTACGATTTCGTCTGACGTCTCGTCCGGCGCGATCAGCGCGGACATCGCGGCCCACGCAGGTGCGCGAACTTCAACGTGCCGTTCGCCGACAAGGTCAAGCGCGAGGTCGGCATTGCCGACCCGCACGGTCGGACTGATCGTCGACGCCGAAGCAGGCCGAGGAGGCGATCGTCGCCGAGGGCAAGGCCGACATGGTCGCGCTCGCGCGCGCCTTCCTCGACGATCCGCATTGGGGCTGGCACGCCGCGCAGGCGCTCGGCGCCGAGGTGGCGCGTCCGCCGCAATACCAGCGCGCCGCCGCCCAAGGTCTGGCCGGGCGCGGCGATCCGGGATTGAGCGCGCCGCGATCGCCGGTGCTAGGCCCGCCGCCGTCACGACAGCGCGGACGCTTTGTGCAAAATGGCCGCAGCGAGGGGTAGCCGCCGATGCTGCGCGTCAATCTGATGATCGGCGACCGCGAACTGTCGGCGGCCGACGGGCGCACGTTCGAGCGCATCGATCCGCTGACCGGCGAGGTGGCGACGCGAAGCCGCCGCCGCCACCATCCCCGACGCCATCGCCGCCGCCGAAGCGGCCGTCGCGCGCATTTGCCGGCGTGGTCGCAGGCCGGGCCGGGCGAGCGGCGCGCCAAGCTCGATCGCCGCCGCCGACATCATCGCAGTCGCGCGCGGAGGATTTCGCCGAGGCGATGATCGCCGAGATCGGCGCGACGCCGGCCTGGTGCGAGTTCAACGTGCGGCTGGCGGTCGAGATGCTGCGCGAAGCCGCCGCCATGACCACGCAGATCCTGGGCGAGGTGATCGCCGTCCGAATGCGCCCGGCCGCATCGCCATGACGCTGCGCCAGCCGGCCGGCGTGGTGCTCGGGATCGCGCCGTGGAATGCGCCGGTCGATCTCTCGGCGTGCGCGCGATCGCGATGCCGCTCGCCTGCGGCAACACCGTCGTCCTCAAGGCGTCGGAGCTGTCGCCCGCGACCCATCGCCTGATCGGCACGGCGATGCGCGATGCCGGCTTCCCGGACGGCGTCGTCAATGTCGTGACCAACGCGCCCGAGGACGCCGGCAAGGTGGTCGAGACGCTGATCTCGCATCCGGCGGTGCGCCGCGTGAGCTTCACCGGCTCGACCGGCGTCGGCCGCCTCGTGGCGGAGACCGCCGCGCGCTATCTCAAGCCGATCCTGCTCGAGCTCGGCGGCAAGGCGCCGCTGATCGTGCTCGACGACGCCGATCTCGACGAGGCGGTCGCGGCCGCGGCGTTCGGCGCCTTCGTCAACCAGGGCCAGGTCTGCATGTCGACCGAACGCATCGTGGTCGACGCGAGCGTCGCCGACGCCTTCGTGGCGAAATTCACCGCACAAGGCGCGCTCGCTGACCGCCGGCGATCCGCGCGACGGCGACGTCGCGCTCGGCTCGCTGGTCAACCGCGAGGCGGTGACGCGCGTGCGCGCGCTGATCGACGATGCGCTGGCCAAGGGCGCGCGCATGGTCGCGGGCGGCGCGGTCCACGGCACGGTGATGGCGGCGACCGTGCTCGATCACGTGACGCCGGCGATGCGCATCTACGGCGAGGAAACGTTCGGGCCGGTGGCGGTCGGTGCTGCGCGCCAAGGATGTCGACGATGCGGTGCGCATCGCCAACGATACCGAATACGGGCTTGCCGCCGCCGTGTTCGGCCGCGACGTGGCGCGCGCGCTCACGGTCGCCAAGCGCATCGATTGCGGCATCTGCCATATCAATTCGGCGACCGTCCACGACGAGCCGCAGATTGCCGTTCGGCGGCACCAAGGCGTCCGGCTACGGCCGCTTCGGCGGCAAGGCCGCGATCGACGCCTTCACCGAGCTGCGCGGATCACGATCGCGACCGAGCCGCAGACCTATCCGTTCTGAATGGACGCCTTCGTCTTCGCCGCCGTGCTGTTCGCCGCCGCCTGCCACGCCGGCTGGAACGCCACCATCAAGCGCGGGCTCGATCCGCTCGATCGTCACGGTGCTGATCTCGGTCGGCGCGGCGATGGTCGCCGCCGCGTGCTGTGCCGTTCGTCGGACTGCCGGCGCCGGCGGCCTGGCCGTTCGTGATCGCCTCGGTCGTTCGTCCACCTCGTCTATTTCGCGGCGCTGATCGAGAGCTATCGCGCCGGCGACCTCGGGCAGGTCTATCCGATCGCGCGCGGCTCGGCGCCGCTGCTGACCGCGACCGCGACCACCGCGCTGGTCGGCGAGAAGCTCGGGCTCTCCGGCTGGTGCGGCATCGTGCTGCTCGCCGCCGGCGTGCTGCTGCTGTCGCTGCGCGGCGGCCGCGATCTGGCGCGGCTCGACCGCACGGCGGTCGGCTTCGCGTTGTTCACCGCGGTGACGATCTGCGCCTATTCGGTGGTCGACGGCATCGGCGCGCGCGTTGCGGAAAACGCCAACGCCTATTCGGTCGCGCTGTTCGTCGGCATCGGTCCGGTGATGGTGCTCTACGCGCTCGTCCGGCGCGGCGCCGCGACGTTCACCGCCATGCGCAGCCACTGGAGCACCGGGCTCGCCGGCGGCACGCTGCAGCTCGTTCTCCTACGCGATCGCGATCTGGGCGATGACGGTGGCGCCGATCGCGCATCGTCGCGGCGCTGCGCGAGACCAGCGTGCTGTTCGGCGCCGCCATCGCAGTCGTGTTTCTGAAGGAGCCGCTGCGGGCGGGACGCATCGTCGCCGCGCTGATGATCGTCGCAGGCCTGGTGCTGATCAGGATCGCCTGACGACGCGCTCGCGCAGGCAGAGCGGCCGGCTCACCTGCTTGAGCCGCTTGGAGAGCGCGACATCCTCCATCTCCATGCCGTCGTCCGCCGGATAGCCGCCGATCTGGCTGGAACACGTCGCGCTTGACGAAGATCGCCTGGTCGCCGGTCGCGATGCCGGTCATGCGCGAGCGGAAATTCTTCACCCAGTTGGCGAGCCGCTGCCGCGGCGGGAGTCCTTCGACCTTGACGTCGAAGTGGCCCCAGACGCGTCCCGAGCGCTGCAATCCGTTGATGACGATGTGCTCGGCGGCTTCGGGCAGCCGCGTCTCCGGGCGCAGGAACAGCACCACGTCCCACGATGCGGTTGCGGCGCCGGCATTCATCTGCGAGGCGCGCCCGCGCGGCGCCGTGATGACGCGGTTGGCGCGCATGCGCGCGCGCTGAACGGTGGCGTCGCGGCTGCCGCCATCCACGACGATGAGTTCGACCCCGAGCGCGCGCAGGTTGGACAGCGCGTCGAGCGTGGTCGCGAGGGCTTCGCCCTCGTTCAGCACCGGGATGACGATGGACAGCGGCATGAGCGGTCGAGAGCCTCCAACCGCCACTCTAGCAGCCCAGCCGACCTGTGGATAAGTCGGGGACAACGTTATCCGCGCGGTGTGTCCGCCGCGTATCACCTCGCCGCAACAGCCCGAAATGCCTGTTATTTCGCCGCCGCAGGCGCCGCGATCGCGGTGCCGTCGTCGAGGCCGAGGCGGCCGAAGCCCGGCAGCTTGATCGCCGGATGGCGCAGGTCGAGGCCGGCGACCAGGCCCATGAAGTTGAGCTCGATGCCCTCGACCCAGCCGATCTTGACGCCGAGCAGGCCCCACAGCGAGGCCTCGACGCCGGTGCCGCTGTCGGTCAGCCCGGCATAGGGCAGGGCGCGGAAATCCTTGCCGACGGCGTTCGCCGGCAGCGTCACCTCGCAGCTCCGGCACCGCGCGCAGCACGGTCGCCATGAAGGTGTTGCTGTTCGGCCCCGGCCAGATCCGGTAGTCGCCGGCATTGTTGTAGGCGTAGCCGCGATCGCCGCCTTCACCTTCGGGATCAGCGCGTTCGCTTCCTCGCCGCGCACGTCGAGCAGCACGCGCGGCGTGTCGCCGAACCAGCGGCCGTCCGGCTCCCAGCCGTTGGTGCGCACCGGCTGGCCCCAGCCGACCACGTCGTAGCGCGTCCAGTTGCGTGGCGTTCTCCGGCTTGAACACGACCCAGCTATGGACCGCGAAGATGCCCTTCCAGCGCCCGGTGCGGCCGGTGAAGACCAGCAGCCGCGCCTCGCGGTCGGCGGTCGCCGGCGGCAGCATGCCGACGCTCGACCAGTCGGCGTCGCGATAGCTCGCGGGCCGCTCCTTGCTGGCATAGAGCGCCGCATGAACCGCCAGCGGAAACAGAAACAGCGCGAGGATGGTGACCAGCATTTTTCGGATGGGAATGCGCATGGATTTGAGTGGGAAGGGGTTTCCTGACGGAAATATGGCGAGGCTTGCTCCCGTTCGCAACGCCGGTGCGGCACAGTTGCGCATCACAAGATGGCGATGATCGGCGCTTCGCACTCCTATCGCACGCGGTTGCCGCTGATCGTGAGGTGCGCGTAGCGCTCGGCGCCGCCGTGCATCAGGTCGCCGGTGACGATGCGGCGTGCGGTCGATGCCGACGATGGCGCCGCGCAGGTACGTCGGCGATCACGTTGTTGGCGATCAGCGCGGTGCCGGCGCCGGGCGCGACCGAGACGCGCGATGCCGATGTCGGCCTTGCGCACCACGTTGCCGGTCGCGGCGACGTCGCGCAGATAGCTGCCCGTAGCCGAGCATGATGCCGGCGGTCGGCGCGTTCTCGATCACGTTGCCGGTGACCGCGGTGTCGGCCTCGACCGCGATGCCGATGCCGGCGCCGTCGCCCGGGTCGGTGCCGGCCGGCCGCTGCGGGCAGGAGATTGCGGATGATGTTGCCCTGCACGACCGCGAGCCGGCCGCCCTCGTTGAAGTTGGTCACCGAGACGCCGATCGCGGCGCCGTCGACCGTGTTGTTGGCGATCAGCGCGCCCTCGAAGCCGAACTCGGCATAGAGCGCGACCTCGCGCGTGTCGCTGATGCTGTTGCCCTCGATCGTGCAGGTTGGAGGCGGCGTTGCCGCGCACCGCCGAGAAGGCGCAATTGCGGATGCGGTTGCCGCGCACGATCACGTTGCCGGCGCGGAACACGTTGATGGCGTTGCCGTACTGGCCGGAGCCGCCGGAGCGGTTGTCGATCGCCTCGATGCGGTTGTCGACGACGATGGTGCCGTCGTCGCCGGCCTGCGCTGCGCCAGACCTGGATGCCGTTGTTGCCGGCGCCGATGATCGTGTTGCGCGCGATCAGGAGCCCGCGCGCATCGAGCGAATGGATGGCGACGTCGGCGGTGTCGGTGAGCGTCGTGTCGCTGATCTCGCCGTCGACCGCGACGCAGCAGATGCCGTTGCCGCCGGCGCCGACGATCTCGCAGTCGGCGATCTTGAGGCTGCGCGACATTCTCGAGCTGCACGAGGCCGCGCCGCTCGGGCAGCG
The DNA here is from genome assembly GCA_963749815.1 of uncultured Alphaproteobacteria bacterium. Taxonomy (GTDB): domain Bacteria; phylum Pseudomonadota; class Alphaproteobacteria; order Rhizobiales; family Xanthobacteraceae; genus VAZQ01. Next base: position 177,340 of record CAVVON010000010.1, read on the forward strand.
GCCGCTCGCGGCCGTCGAGCACGAGGCCGGACAGCGTCACGTGATCGGCGCCGTCGGCCGTGAGCAGCGAAGGCCCGTCGGTGAAGCACGAGCCGGGTGGCGCCGCGCACGCCGACCAGATGCGCGCCGGCGGGCAGCTTGAGATTGCCGACGCGATAGACGCCGGGCGCGAACGCCAGCGGCTGCGCGCGTGCGCGCGGTCTCATCGATGGCGCGCTGCAGCGCCCGGCTCTGGTCGTCGGGGCTGCCCGGCCGCACGCCGAAATGGGTCACGTCGACGCCGAGGCCGCCGATCGGCTGTGCCGAAGGCGCCGCGTTCGCCGGGATAACGGCCGCGGCCGCGCCAGCGGCGGCGCTCAATGCGAGAAAACGGCGGCGATCGATCGGCATGGCGGGCCTCCGGCAATGGCCGGTACAAATCTAGGGCCACATCCCGTGTGCCGCGTTGAGACGAACAGCATTAATGCGCGCATCGTTAACGGCGCGTGCCGTCAACGCGTCCCGCGCACGACCGTGAGCGCCGCGCGCACGATCGCCTCGCCCGCCCGCACCAGGTCGTCGAAGCCCAGCGCCGCACCCGGATGGCTCCGGCCGCGGCGTGCCGCGCACCAGCGGCACGTGCACGAACGTCACCAGCCGCGGTCCCCCGCTCGATCTCGGCCGCCCGCCAGCAGGCGTAGTTGCAGAGGTATCCGCCGGCATCGCGCGACAGCACGACCGGCACGCCCGTCTTGCGCGCCGCCATCACCAGGCGCTGCGCCGGCGCGCGCAAGGGCAGTTCGTCCGGCCCATCCGGCGCAATCATTGTGCTCGCCGGTAAGACGCCACCGACATCCGCGACCCGGCGCGTGATCGTATTGCGCCCGCGGGTTTCGATTCGCAGGCCGGTCGCGCGCGTCGCGAGCCCGAACATGATCAGCGCATCGGGGCGTTCGCGCGCGATCAGTTCGGGCAGTTCGCGGTCGACGGTCTGGTAGCTCACGCGGAAAACGTGCGCGACCCGCCGGACACTCGCAAAGGCCGGATGGCGCACGCGTGCGAGCGCCTCAACCAGTGGTTCGGTCGGGTTGCGCGGCGCGCCGGGAAACGGTCCGAAGCCGGTGAGCAGGATGGTGGTCGCCATTCGTCGCTGTTCGTAAACGTCCGGAAAGGATTTGGGCGCGCGCCGGTCAAGGAACCGCCAACACTCGGCCGATATACGAAGCCACGCTTCGGGTCGTCGGCTACGCGATTCGCGTCAGTAAACGCACCGCGCTGCACTTTCGCAAGGGTGCGAACCGGAACGCTCGTTCCGGCGACAAACCGTTGAGCGCCTGCCGTCCTGCCTCTCGACCAAGGTCCCCGATGCTGCCGATCGAACCTGAGCGAGAGATACTCGGGCGCACCATCGCCTCGGTTCTGATGGCCAAGGAGATCAAGCGGATCGGGCAGGTACACCCGCAGACCGTGCTGACCGAGATCGGGGCGCTCGCGGGTTTCGCCGCGCAGATGGCGATCCGCAAGTCCATCATCGCGCCGGGCAAGCTCGATCCGAACGAGATCCTGCCCGAGGTCGTCACCAAGAACGGCGAGAAGTACTATTTCAGCGACACGCTGAACTGGATGCTGTTCGAGAATCTCGCGAGCCCGCCCTACAGCATCTGGGCCTACCTGATCGATGCCGTGCCGCAGTACGAGCGCCGCGAGCTGCCGGACCTGGCGGACATGCTCGGATATGCCGCGCGCACGATCGGCAGCTTCCGCTTCGGCGTGCCGCGATTGCCGGCCGAGCACATGCCGCACAAGACGCCGCGCTCGGCGCTGGAGGAGCATTGGGCTTCGGTGCAGCGCGAGTTCGAGGCCGCCGAACGCGATCCGGCCGCATGGCCGTTCGATCTCGCCTACGCGGCGCAATGGCAGATGGTGACGAGCCGGGACCGGGTGGCGCTGCCGCTCGCCGCACGCATCGTCATGGAGGCGGCGATCCCGATGTCCAAGGTCGATCCCGCGACCGTGCCGGGCGCATTAGAGCCCAAGTAGCACCGCGATCTCCTCGACCGCCACCGCCGGCGACATTTTTCCGTCCGCCACCGCCGCCTCGAGTTTCGGCAGCTTTGCGCGCACGGCGGCGTCCGACCGCAGCCGCGCATAGAGCCGGTCTTCCAGCATCGCCCACATCCACTTCACCTGCTGGCCGCGCCGGCGCGCCGCGAGTTCGCCGGTCGCGCTCATGCGCGTGCGGTGGTCGAGCACGGTGCTCCACAATCCGGCGACGCCGGCGCCGGTCAGCGCCGAATAGGTCACGACCGGCGGCGACCAGTTCGGCGATTGCGGGGTCGAGAATGTGCAGCGCGGCGCGGTACTCGGCCGCCGCCGCGGTGGCGCGCTTGATGTTGTCGCCGTCGGCCTTGTTGATCGCGATCATGTCGGCGAGCTCGACCACGCCTTTCTTCAGGCCCTGCAGTTCGTCGCCGCCGCCGGGCAGCATCAGCACCAGAAAGAAATCGGTGAGGTCGGCGACCGCGGTTTCGGACTGGCCGGTGCCGACGGTCTCGACCAGGATCACGTCGTAGCCGGCGGCCTCGCAGATCAGCATGCTCTCGCGCGTCTTCGCCGCGACGCCGCCGAGCGTGCCGCCGGCGGGCGAGGGGCGCACGAACGCGTTCGGGTCGGAGGCGAGGCGCGCCATGCGGGTCTTGTCGGCGAGGATCGAGCCGCCGGTGCGCGCCGACGACGGATCGACCGCGAGCACCGCGACCTTGTGGCCTTCGCCGGTGAGGAAGGTGCCGAGCGCGTCGATCGTGGTCGACTTGCCGACGCCGGGCGTGCCGGTGATGCCGACGCGGACGGCCTTGCCGGTCGCCGGCAGAAGCTGCTGCACCAGTTGCCGCGCCGCCGCCTGGTGGTCGGCGCGCCGGCTCTCGATCAGCGTGATGGCGCGCGCCACCACGGCGCGCTCGCCCGCGCGAATCCCCTTGGCCAGGGCGGCTAGGTCCAAGCTACGGGGCGGGGGGCGCAAAGACATAAATTCGCCTTAAGAACGAACGCGATCAGCGCGGCCATTGGCATCGCCGGGCGCGTAATTGTGCCAGTGAATTCAATGCGATTACCCCTCGATGCTCACGGCCGCCGGCGGTGGTTAACGATCCGTGAACGTCCACCTTTCCGGCCAAATCAGCGCGCTATTATAGCTGCGGATGGGGTCGGGGAGGGATGTATGCGTCGTCAAGCGCTCGTCACGACCGCTTGGGCCGTGACTCTGTTCGCAGGCCTGTCTGCCAATCCACTTCAAGCCGCCGACCTCGTCTGGGAGGTCGAGAGCCCATTCCGCTTCTTCAAGGCCTCAAAGTCGTTCGCGCTGCATGAATCCGCCTACAACGCCGTGCGCGGCGATCCGGCGGGCGCGCTGCCGAACAACGTCGTGTGGCGCACCGAGCGCCGCCTCAACGATCCCGACTGCAAGGATTCCTCGCACCCGGACAAGTGCGCGGCGACCGCCGGCAAGCGCTACGAGCAGAGCCGGCTCGGCTGGGCGGCGCAGACCGTCGGCGAGACCTGCTACGAGAGCAACGGCCATCCGCGCCGCTATTCGCCGACCTGCGAGCGCAAGTATTCCTGGGGCAGCGCCAAGGAAGACTACGTGCTGCCGGAGGCGCACACCGTCGCCATCCGCATCGCGCCGCAGAAGCTCGCCGGCGTGACCGGCGACTGCACCTGGAGCTGGCAGGCGCGCAAGCCCGGCGGCAAGACCGAGACCAAGCGGCTGCCGTGCAAGGACAAGCTCACCATCGCGCGCGTGCCGTATTCGCTCGATCAGGCGAACTCCGGCGTCGCGGTCACCGTCAAGCTGCCGGACGGCAGTTCGCTCGCCGATCCCGAAGTGGTGGTGAAGGACCTGTTCATCGTCGCGTTCGGCGATTCCTTTGCGTCCGGCGAAAGCAATCCCGACCGGCCGGTGTCGTTCAGCGGCGACCGGCAGATGGTCTACGATCCGACCTTGCTGCGCGAAGACGTGGCGCGCGCGAACACGGCGCCCAAGCTCGGGACCGGTTTCGGGCTCGCCTCGGCCGACGAGAAGTACGATCCGAAGGTGCTGCCGCGCCGCTTCATGGACGATGAAGCCGCGGGGCGTTTCAACAAGCTGGCGTCGAGGGAATTCGCGGCCGCCTTCGAGAAGGCATCGGCGCGCTGGCTCAGCCGCGATTGCCACCGCTCGCAATACGGCTATCCGTTCCGCGTCGCGATCGAGCTCGCGCTGGAAGACCGCCACCGCTCGGTGACGCTCGCGAGCTTCACCTGCTCGGGCGCCGAGGTCGCGCAGGGCCTGTTCCAGGACCTGGAAGCGCGCGAGGGCGCCGAGAAGGTCCGTCCGCAATTCGACCAGTTGAGCGAGCTGCTCTGCCGCGGTCCGCGCACGCACAGCGTAAGCTACACGCTGCCCGTATTCGCGCACGGCAGCACGCAGATCACCGCCCAGCAGATCACCAAGAGCTGGTGCCCGCCGGCCCAGCGCAAGCGGCCGATCGACGTGGTGCTGATGTCGATCGGCGGCAACGACGTCGGCTTCGGGCCGCTCGCCGCCTATGCGATGACGGATTCGGCGACCGACATCGCGCCGATCGCGGGCCTGGTCGCGAGCTCGATCCGGTTCGGGCCGCAGGTCTCGCGCGTCTATCTCGAGGTGCTCGACGAGCGCATGAAGGTCGTGAAGGACGCGCTGTCGGACGGCTTCGGCGTGGTGCCGTCGCAGGTGATCCAGTCGTCCTACGAGCCGATCCAGTACGACGAGACCGGCGCGCTGTGCGGCGCGCTGCCCACGCTCGGGGTCGACGTCCATCCGGGGCTGGCGCTGAACCGCCAGCGTCTCGGCGAGACCGCGGACTTCCTGAAGGACTTCCTCGCCCGCCTCGAATGCATCGCCGGCAAGGGCAAGAACTGTCCCGCCAATCTGGCGACCGGGGCCGGCACCGGCTTCACGCTGGTGACGGACCACATCCCCGAATTCACCAAGCGCGGGCTGTGCGCGCGCGATCCCAAGCGCGCATTGGCCGACGGCAATATGATGAAGGTGCCGCGCAAGCCGGCGAACGGCGATGCGTTCCAGCCCTATTCGCCGGCCGCTGCGCTGCCCTACGGCCACAAGTGGCGGCTGTTCCGCACGCCGAACGACGCCTTCCTTGCCGCCAACACGCACAAGGACGGCACCTCGCTGTTCGACATCCTGCAGCCGGCCTGGGCCGGGCTGTACAGCGGCGCGATCCATCCGACCGCCGAGGCGCACGCGATCGTCGCCGACCACGTCGTCAAGCACGTGCGCACCGTGCTGGAGAAGCGCGAGGTGGCGGCGGGCGGCAAGCAGCGGCAAGGTCGAGAGCGCGGCGCGCTAGCGCATGTCCCATCGGTCAATCAAACGGTCGCGGCGCCGGTGCGCCGCGATCACTCCTTCATCATCTTGGAATTGGGCTCGCCCAGTTCGACCGCCGCGAACAGGCCGGCCGGATCGGCGATCCGGTCGATCGCGCACTCGTCGCCGCTGCGGACGTCGACGTTGAAGCGGGCGAGCAGCGCCTTGTCCTGCTCGCCGCAGTCGGGGAGATAGACCAGCACCTCCGGCCCGTTCATCCGGAACACCAGGTAGCTGTAGCCGACACGGTCCTTCTCCGATTTCGACTGCCCGACGAAGCGGCCGTTGCCGATGTCGTGCAGCGAGATCGGCACCGCCTCGCCCTTCTCGTTGACGAAGTCGTAGCCGCCGTCGCTGCGGCGCTTCACTACGACGGTCTCCTGGCGGGTGAAAATCTTGTCCTCGCCGCGCTCATAGAGCCCGAAGCGCGCTTCCGCCCCGAACGGCGCGGCCGCGCCCGCGAGCGGGAACTTGGGCGCGTTCGACATGAAGCAGCCGGCGAGGAGCGGCGCGAGCAGGGCCGCAAAGACGATGGGGCTGCGGCCTCGGAGATTGATCATGGATGCTCGCTCATTTCGAGGAGCCCCGTGATCCGACGGCAATATGGCGAAATTCACTCCGCCGCTTCCTTGCCGTGGCCGAGCCGCTCGTTGAGCGTGCGCACCAGCGCCTCGGCGGCATCCGCGATCACGGTGCCGGGCGGGAAGATCGCCTCGGCGCCGGCGCGCTTGAGCTCGTCGTAGTCCTGCGGCGGCACCACGCCGCCGACCACGATCATGATGTCGCCGCGGCCCTCCTTGGCGAGCGCGGCCTTGAGCTCCGGCACCAGCGTGAGATGCGCGGCGGCGAGCGACGACACGCCGAGAATGTGCACGTCGTTCTCGACCGCCTGGCGCGCGGCTTCGCCGGGCGTCGCGAACAGCGGCCCGATGTCGACGTCGAAGCCGAGATCGGCGAACGCCGAGGCGATCACCTTCTGGCCGCGGTCGTGGCCGTCCTGGCCGATCTTGGCGACCAGGATGCGCGGGCGGCGGCCCTCGTTCTGCTCGAACTCGGCGACCAGCTTCTGCACGCGTTCGACCGCCTGATTCATGGCGCCGACCTCCCGTTTGTAGACGCCGGTGATCGCCTTGATCGACGCGACGTGGCGGCCGTAGACCTTCTCCAGCGCCGTGGAGATCTCGCCGACGGTGGCCTTGGCCCGCGCCGCATCGACCGCCAGCGCCAGAAGATTGCCGTTGCCGCCCGCCGCATTGCGGGTGAGCGCGGCGAGCGCGTCTGTCCACCGCCTTGCGGATCGCGCTCGCGCTTGAGGCGCGTCAGCTTGTCGATCTGCAATTGCCGCACCGCCGCGTTGTCGACCTTGAGCAGCTCGACCGGCGCTTCGCTCTCGGGCCGGTACTTGTTGACGCCGATCACCGCCTGCTGGCCGGCATCGATGCGGGCCTGGGTCTTGGCGGCGGCCTCCTCGATGCGCAGCTTCGGCAGGCTGGCCTCGATCGCCTTCGCCATGCCGCCCATCTCCTCGACCTCCTGGATGTGGCCCCAGGCCTTGCGGGCAAGCTCGGCGGTCAGCCGCTCGACGTAGAACGAGCCGCCCCACGGATCGACCATGCGGGTGGTGCCGGATTCCTGCTGCAGCACGATCTGGGTGTTGCGCGCGATGCGCGCCGAGAAGTCGGTCGGCAGCGCCAGCGCCTCGTCGAGCGCGTTGGTGTGCAGCGACTGCGTGCCGCCTTGCGTCGCCGCCATCGCCTCGACCGCGGTGCGCATCACGTTGTTGAACACGTCCTGCGCGGCGAGCGACCAGCCCGAGGTCTGGCAGTGCGTGCGCAGCGACAGCGAGCGCGCATCCTTCGGGTCGAATTCCTTCATCAGCTTCGCCCACAAGCAGCCGCGCGGCGCGCATCTTGGCGACTTCCATGAAGAAGTTCATGCCGATTGCCCAGAAGAAGGACAGCCGCGGCGCGAACTTGTCGACCGGCAGCCCGGCCTTGATCCCGGCGCGCACATATTCGACGCCGTCGGCGAGCGTGTAGGCGAGTTCGAGGTCCTGCGTCGCACCCGCCTCCTGCATGTGATAGCCGGAGATCGAGATCGAGTTGAACTTCGGCATGTGCGCGGCGGTGTAGGCGAAGATGTCGGAGATGATGCGCAGCGACGGCGTCGGCGGGTAGATGTAGGTGTTGCGCACCATGAATTCTTTGAGGATGTCGTTCTGGATGGTGCCCGACAGCTTCGCCGGCGCCACGCCCTGCTCCTCGGCGGCGACGATGTAGAGCGCCAGCACCGGCAGCACCGCGCCGTTCATGGTCATCGACACGCTCATCTGGTCGAGCGGGATGCCGGAGAACAGCGTGCGCATGTCGTAGATCGAATCGATCGCCACGCCCGCCATGCCGACGTCGCCCGACACGCGCGGATGATCGCTGTCGTAGCCGCGGTGGGTGGCGAGATCGAACGCGACCGAGAGGCCCTTCTGCCCGGCCGCGAGATTGCGCCGGTAGAAGGCGTTGGAATCCTCCGCCGTCGAGAAGCCGGCATATTGCCGGATCGTCCACGGCTGGGTGACGTACATGGTCGGGTAGGGCCCGCGCAGATAGGGCGCGATGCCCGGATAGGTGTCGAGGAAGTCGAGCCCCGTCACGTCGCCGGGGCCGTAGGCGGCCTTCACCGCGATGCCCTCGGGCGTCAGCCATTCGGCCGCCGTCCGGGGGCGCGGCCGCCGGCGCGGCCTCGCTGAATGCGACATCGGCGAAATTCGGGATGCGGCTCATCGCTCTCACCCGTTGCTCTCGATTCCAAGATTAGCATGGGCGGCGCGCAAGGTCGCCAGCACATCGCAGCCGACATAGATGAAGCCCACAATGCCGGCGGCCTTGAGGTCCGCCTCCAGCGCGCCCGGCCGCCCGGCGAGATAGATGTGGCGCGCGCCCGCAGCCGTGAGCTCCTTGGCGGCGGACACGGCGTCGCTGGGCGTAGACGTCGTCCGACGAGCACAGACAGACGAGCGTGGCGCCCGAGCGCTCGAACGCGTCGATCATCTCGGCCTGCCCGGCGAAGCCGTCGTTGGTCACCGCCGCGATGCCGCCGGTCTCGAAGAAATTCCTCGCAAACGTCGCGCGCGCGGTGAAATCGGAAAGCTTCCCGAGATTGGCGAGGAAAACCTTCGGCCGCGCGCCGCTTTGCGCCAGCGCGCGGTCGGAAGCATCGCGCAGCTTTTCGAACGGCTCGGCGAGCCGCAGCGGCGGCAGCGCGTCGAAGGTGAGCGCAGCCGGGTAGGGCGGCGGCGTCACCCGCGGCACGTCGAGCACGGCGACCGCCGCCTCGGCGAGATCGGGCACGTCGCTGGTGCCGGTGAGCGTGTCCTTGCGGCGCGCCACCGCGGCTTCGCGCTCGGCGCGCACGGCCGCCACCTTGTTCTGGATCAGCCCCTGTTCGAGCGCCGCCCAGGCGCCGCCCGCGCGCTCGATCTCCTGGAACAGCGCCCAGGCCTTGGCGCAGAGCTGTCCGGTCAGGTCCTCGATGCCGCCCGAGCCGGCGGCCGGGTCGGCGACCTTGCCGAGGTTCGCCTCCTCGAGCAGCAGAAGCTGCGTGTTGCGCGCGAGCCGCCGCGCGAACCGGTCCGGCAGCCCGAGCGCGAGCGTGAACGGCAGCACCGTGATCGCGTCGGCGCCGCCGAGGCCGGCGGAGAACACCGCGATCGTTTCGCGCAGCATGTTCACGGTGGCGTCGCGCTTGCTCAGCATGCGCCACGCGGTCTCGGCCGCGACAAAGGCCGGTTTGGCGTTGAAGCCCGCAGGCGTCCTCGACGCGCGCCCACAAGCTCCGCAGCGCCCGGAACTTGGCGATGGTCAGGAACTGGTCGGCGTCGGCGGTCAGGCGGAAATAGATCATGCCGCGCGCTTGATCGAGCGCGACGCCGCCGGCTTCGAGCGCACGCAGATAGGCGAGCGCGACCGCCAGCACATAGGCGAGTTCCTGCGCCTCCGACCCGCCGGTGTTGTGGATCACGCGTCCGTCGGCCGGCGCGAACGGGCCGCGGAAGCCGCGCGCCGGCCAGGTCGGAGATGACCGCGTTGAAGATCGGAACCAGCGCATTCCATGTCAGCGGGCTGCCGCCCGCCGTCGCGGCGGCGCCGATCGGATCGAAGCCGAAGCGGATGCTGGTCGCCGCCGGCGCGATGCCGCGCTGCTTCACCAGGCCGGCGATGCGCTGCCCGGCATCCTTGGTCTGCGGGGAGAGATCGAGGTCGAGCGCGACCGCGTCGAGATAGATGCCGTCGAGCGCGCGCGCGAGCGTCGGCCTCGGAAGCGTCGAGGCCGTAGCCGTAGGCGCCGATCGAGCCGGCGAAGGTGAGCGACAGGCCGCCCGCGCCATTCTCCAGGTCGTGCAGCGCCTCGCCGTTGGCGGCGGCCGGGTCGGGATGGTCGGCGCGCTGCATGATGGTCCAGGGGAGGCCGGGCGTTCGCCCGGCGACCGGCTGCGCTGCGGCGCTGCGGGGATAGACCGGCGCGATCGTGAGCGCGTCATAGGTCTTGGCGACCAGCCGGCGTTCGAATGGCGCGCCTTTGAGCGCGCCCTCGACCAGCTTGCGCCATTGCTGCTCCGTCGCCGCGGGAAACTCGGCTGCCAGGGGGAGATCGGAGGGGGCGTCGGCCATGGTTCACAACACTTACCCAAACCACCGAGCAAATGGCAGGCCAACTTGAGGCGGGTCGTGCGGGCGCGGCCGTCGCCGCAATTCCCGGGATCAGCGTGGCGGCCGCCGGATGATCATGTTGACCGGCTTGAGCGTCATCACGATCTCGCCGGACTGGTTGAGGACCTCGACGAGCGACGTGACCACGCCGCGGTCCGGCTTGGATTTCGACGGCGTGGCCTTCAGGACGGTCACCCGCAACGACAGCCGGTCGCCGGGCCGCACCGGCTTGACCCACCGCAGTTCATCGAGGCCCGGCGAGCCGAGGCTCGCCACGTGGGTCAGGTAGTGCTCGTAGAACAGCCGCATCATCAGCCCGGCGGTATGCCAGCCGCTGGCGATCAGCCCGCCGAATGCCGACTGCTTGGCGGCGTCCGGATCGATGTGGAAGCTCTGTGGGTCGAAGCGCTTCGCGAACGCAACAACCTCGTCCGCCTCGACCGCGATGCTGCCGAAGCTGTGCACGTCGCCTTCGACGTAGTCCTCGAAGTAGCGGTCGTTGATGGGATGCGCAAATGCCATGACGCGGTCTGTCTAGCGGTCGGCGCCGTGCCGGCGCAAGGGAGCCTAGACCGGCGGCAGTCTCTCGATCCCGGCTACATCGACCCGGGCCAGCGCGTCGCGCACCCGCACGCCCGCGATCACCCGCTCCGGCGCGATCTCCGCCAATGGCACCAGCACGAAGGCGCGCTCGAACAGGCGCGGGTGCGGCAGGGTCAGGTCCGGGTCGTCGAGCGCGACGTCGTCATAGGCCAGCAGATCGAGGTCGACCGGGCGCGGTCCCCAGTGGCGCTCTGTGGCGCGGTCGCGGCCGAGCGCGCGCTCGACCGCCTGCATGCGGGCGAGCAGCGCATGCGGGGCAAGCTCGGTGTCGACCGCGATGCACAGATTGACGAACGGCGGCTGGTCGCTGACGCCCCAGGGCGGCGTCGCATAGTCCGACGAGCGCGCCTTGAGCCGCACGTCGCCGCGCTCGCACAGCAGCGCGACCGCCCGGCCGAGCGTCGCGCGCACGTCGCCGACATTGCCGCCGAGCGCGATCAGCGCCTCAGCCATGGCGGGTGCGGGTGATCGAGACGCCGACATCGTCGAAGGTGGCGGCGATCGGGGCGTGCGGCTTGTGCACGGTGACGCGCACCGCCTTGACCTGCGCGAACCGCTCCAGCACCGCGTCGGCGACCGCGCCGGCCGCGGCCTCGACCAGGCGATAGCGCCGGGCGCAGAACGCCTGGCTCGCCACGTCGACCACCTGGTCGTAGCCGACCGTGTGGGCGAGCTTGTCGGAATGCGACGCGGTCGACAGGTCGAGGTCGAGCGCGAGGTCGAGCTTGAACGACTGGCCGACCTTGGCCTCGTGCTGCATCACGCCGTGATAGGCATGGAGCGCGAGCCCGGTGACGAACACCGTGTCGGTCATCGCGCGCCTCCGATCGCGGCCGCGACCCGCAGCGCCTGCACGGTCTCGGCGACGTCGTGGGCGCGCACGATCGCGGCGCCGGCCGCGACCGCGGCGAGATGCGCGGCGAGCGAGCCGCCGATGCGCCGGTCCGGCGGCGCGGGCGAGACGGTGTCGATGAAGCGCTTGCGCGAGGCGCCGATCAGCAGCGGCAGCCCGAACGATTTCAGCTCGCCGAAGCGGGCGATCGCGATGATGCTCTGCTCGGGCGTCTTGCCGAAGCCGATGCCCGGGATCGAGCACGATCGCCTCGCGCGCGATGCCGGCCTTGCCGGCGATGGCCAGCGAACGGGCAAAGAACGCCGCGATGTCCGCCATGATGTCGATCGAGGCATCGGCCGCCTCGCGGTTGTGCATGATGACGACCGGCGCGCCGCTGCTCGGCGACCACCTCGGCCATCCGCGGGTCGCGCTGCAGTCCCCAGACGTCGTTGACGATCGCGGCGCCGGCCGCCAGCGCCCAGGCGGCGACCTCGGCCTTGATGGTGTCGATCGAGACCGGGATGCCGAGCGCGACCACCGCCGGCAGCACCGGCTCGAGGCGGCGCATCTCCTCCTCGGCCGATACCGCCACCGCGCCGCCATAGGGCCGGTGGATTCCGCGCCGATGTCGAGGATGTCGGCGCCCTCGTCCACCATCGCGCGGGCATGACCGACCGCCACTGCCGGGTCGAAGAACCGGCCGCCGTCCGAGAACGAATCCGGCGTGACGTTGAGCACGCCCATCACCAGCGGGCGGCCGCGCGCCAGCAGCCGCGCCAGCGGGTTTGATGCCGCGTCGCGTTCGGGCGTGGACAGGGAAGGGGCCTGCCGGACCTGGCTCATGGCCGTGGCTTTGCGCCGGTCGCGGGAGCGGTGTCAAGCGGCGCGGGGGAGGGCAGGCTGCTCAGCGATAGCTGATCTTCAGCGGCAGCTTGTTGGCATGGTCGACCCAGCGGGTGACCAGCGCGACCGACGGCAGGAACCGCACCAGCTTGCGCCGCCGGTTGAGTTCGGCGATCGACTGCGCGAGCTTTTCCGGGTTGCGGTATTTCAGTTCGCGCACCGTATCGACGCCGACCTGCGGCAGGATCGCGGCGTATTCCTTGCCCATGCCCTTGATCCGCAGCCGGTCGGCGGCATTGGCGAGGTCGAGCAGGCGCTTCTCGCCGATACCGGTCTTGGCCGCCAGGTCCTTGCGGCCCGGGCGGTTCTTTGCGGCTTCCAGCAGACCCTCCACGGTTCTGATCCGGAGGGTCTTGAGCCGTTTCATCTCGTCCGCATCGGTGCCGATGACGGCGATCGGGTACGACATCGAAATCTCCTCGCGCCCCTACAGCTTGCGCTGCCGAAGCGTCAGATGGGCTGGCCGCGACAGGGGATCGCGCCGGCGAGATCGCCGGCTGCGCTCTGCCCTGCCTGGTCAGATGCGAACATGCGAATGCCGGCAACCGTCGCGCCGCCATTGGCGTCGACTGCGTTGCCGGAATTCGAATTGGTGTGTGCTGCTGCGCGGGTCCCGCGCACGGCCAAAGCACGAGCGACGCCGGGCCGTGCCCCGCGCGAGCGCTCGACGATGAAACCGACAGCCATTTGCGCCGCCGCTCGGCCGACGCCGACTTCGGCGGCTTGGCGCCCGTTTGGATCGTTCATCTGCCCCTCGTGATCCCGCATTCGCGGTTGTTAACCATATATTACGCTGGTGACGATCGGGAAAACAAGCGGTGTGCCGCCATGAGACAGCAATGAAATCAAAAGTCGAGATGCGTTGCTTTCGTGCATCAGGAGCGCTGCGAGCGACCTTGCACATGCGTTTGCGCAGGCAAAGAGGGTGCGCCGCGGTGTGATTGCGCGATTCAGATGAGAACATTTCGTGATGGGCGCGCCGCGTGCGAGCGGATTGCGCGAACGAGCGTTCGCCCGATGCGCGATGCGGCTGCCGGCGCAGCGCGCCGCGCGGCCGTGACGAGAGGGTTGCCGCAATCGCCCGGGAGTGCCTTTATTGCCAGCCACGCGGCCGGGACGCCGGCCTCAGCCACTCAATCCGATCCCAAGGAGACGTGATGCCCTCGCCGTCGCAAGCGCTCCCCGCCGTGCTCGACAAGATCGATGCCAATCTCGAGGCGAGCCTCGGCCGCCTGTTCGACTTCCTCAAGATCCAATCGATCTCGACCGATCCGGCCTACAAGCAGCAGTGCCAGAGCGCGGCCGAATTCGTCGCCAAGGACCTCGCCAGCATCGGCTTTGCGACCAGCGTCCGGCCGACCGAGGGCCATCCGATCGTGGTCGGCAAGAGCAACGGCCACGCCGGCGCCAAGCGCCCGCACGTGCTGTTCTACGGCCACTACGACGTGCAGCCGGTCGACCCGCTCGAACTGTGGGAGACGCCGCCGTTCGCGCCGCGCATCGGCGCCACCCCGGACGGCCGCAAGACCATCGTCGCCCGCGGCGCCTGCGACGACAAAGGCCAGGTCATGACCTTCGTCGAGGCGCTGCGCGCCTTCAAGGCGGTCACCGGCGAACTGCCGCTGCCGGTCACCATGATGATCGAGGGCGAGGAGGAGTGCGGCTCGAACCACCTGTTTCCCTTCGTCAAGGCCAATGCCGACGAGTTCAAGCTCGACCTCGCGCTGGTCTGCGACACCAGCATGTGGGACCCCAAGACCCCGATGGTGACCACCTCGCTGCGCGGGCTGGTCTACGAGCAGGTCAACCTGACCTGCGCCGACCGCGACCTGCACTCCGGCCTGTTCGGCGGCGCGGCGCAGAACCCGATCCGGGTGCTGGCGAAAATCCTGGCCGACATGCACGACAAGAACGGCCGCGTCACCATCCCGGGCTTCTATGACGGCGTCAGCGAGCCGCCCAGGGACATCAAGGCCGACCTCAAGACGCTCAAGCTCGGGCCCAAGGACTTTCTCGGGCCGGTCGGCCTCAAGGTGCCGGCGGGCGAGAAGGGCCGCACCATCATCGAGCAGATCGCCACCCGCCCGACCGCCGAGATCAACGGCATCATGGGCGGCTATACCGGGGAGGGCGCCAAGACCGTGATCCCCGGCAAGGCGATGGCGAAGGTGTCGTTCCGCCTGGTCGGCAAGCAGAACCCGGACAAGATCCGCAAGGCGTTCCGCGCCTTCGTCAAGAAGCGCCTGCCGGCCGACTGCAAGGTCGAGTTCGGCAATTTCGCCGGCGCGCCGGCGATGCAGCTTCCCTACGACAATGCGGCGCTCGGTCAAGACCCGCGCGGCGCTCGCCGCCGAATGGGGCAGGAAGGCGATCGCGGTCGGCGAGGGCGGCTCGATCCCGATCGTCGGCGACTTCAAGCGCATTCTTGGCATGGACACCATCATGGTCGGCTTCGCGCTCGACGACGACCGCGTGCATTCGCCGAACGAGAAGTTCGATCTGACGAGCTTCCACAAGGGCGCGCGCAGTTGGGCGAGGATCTTGGCGGCGCTGGCGGGGTAGGGCTTCTTCGGCGAGGACGCGCCAGTGCATTTCGACGTCGAGAAGATGGCGGCGGCGGACCGCTATGAGCTGCTGCTCGGCACCGTCGTGCCCCGGCCGATCGCGCTGATCACGACACTGTCACCGGCCGGCAATCTCAATGCCGCGCCGTACAGCCTGTTCAACATCATGGGCCACGATCCACCGGTCATGATGGTTTCGGTGCTGCCGCATCCCGAGCGCCGGCTGAAGGATACGGCGGCCAATATTCTGGCGACGCGGGAGTTCGTCGTGAACCTGGTCTCGGAGAGCATTGCCGAGGCGATGAACATCGCCTGCATCGACGCGCCGCCCGGCGTGAACGAACTGGAACTCGCCGGGCTTGCCACGGCTTCCTCGGCCAGGGTGAAGCCGCCGCGGGTCGCCGCGAGCCCGATCGCGTTCGAGTGCCGGTTTCCTGACGTCGCTGTCGTTCGGGCCGAACCAGGCGATCATTGCAGGCGAAGTCGTCGCCGCGCACGTGCCCGATGAATTCGTCCTCGACGCCGCGCGCGGGCTCGTCGACACGCCGAAGCTCAACCTGATCGGCGGCATGCACGGAGCGAAATGGTACGCGCGGCTCTCGGATCGCTTCGCGATGGAGCGGCCGACCTGGGCGGAGTGGGAGAAGCAGCGCTAACGCCGCGACGACGCGATGTCACACGTGCAGCCGCCATTGCGAGCCCTTATTTCGCTAGAACTCTGCACGCGTAAAGGCGCACGGCTGAAACAACCGAGACGCCACCGCAAGGCGTTCATCCTTCAATTCGACTTTCTGAAATCCGGCGCCCATCCGGGCGTCCGTGGCCTCGCTCCGAAAAAATCGTCGGGCGAAAGGAAACATCATGCAATTTCCGGCGATTCTCCAAGGAGAATCATTGACGCGTCTGCTGCAGGGCGCCGTCATCGGCGCCATCGCCACCATGATCGTCGGCTTCAACTGGGGCGGCTGGTCGCTCGGCAGCACGGCCGACAAGATGGCCAAGGAGCGCTCGGAGGTCGCGGTGGTCGCGGCGCTCGCGCCCGTGTGCGCGGACAAATTCCGCGCGCTGCCCGACGCCGAGGTGAAGAAGGCGGCGCTTCTGAAGGCCGAGACCTGGAAGCGCCGCGACGAATTTCCCAAGGAGCTCGTGACGCTGCCGGGCGACACCTATCCGAGTTCCGCCCTGGTCGACGCCTGCTTTGCGCTGATCGCGGCGCCGAAGGCGGCCTCGCTCTAGCAGGCCGGCCCGCCGCCGGAAAAGTCCCGCGCGCGGGCTTGAACTCTCGCCGGTAACTAGGACTATATTCCAGACGCCTGTCCGGCGAGGGGCGCTGTCATGAGGCGTCTTGAGAGTGGGACAGGTGCGGCGCCTGCGGGCGTGGCACGCAGCCACGCACCCGGGCGGCCTCGGGGCTCCGCCCGCTGGCCACTACGAGCCGGCTGCGAGGAGCTCGCTGACGGAGGGCGAAAGCCCCCGAAAGCGCGGCCCGAGGCCGAGTGACCGTCCAGAGCGGGCGGAAGCGAAGCCGTGATGGAGCGCCGGGTGGCGACGCGCGCATCGCGCGCGAACGCCGCAAGGCGTGACGAGAGATGGACGCCGCCTGGCGCTCCATCCCCCTCGGCTTGTCCGAGGGGACAACGGAAGGCCCCGCCAGCGCGGGGCGGACGACGGCGTACCCGGCGCCACCCAAACAACACGGGCGGCGAAGCTTGCCTCATTGACAAGTCAGGAGCGCACGGCACGTTTCGGGGAAATCCGAGCAAGGAAACCGCCATGCCAAATTGGCCACCCGACATCGATCCGCAATCCGGCTTCCGCCTGCCGCTGCCCCGGCGCGAGGACATGGACGAGGCCGGCCGGAAGGCGCTCGATCGCGCCGCCGCGCCCGGCGCCTCGATCGCCGGCCTGCAAGGTCCGTCCGGCATTCACCTCTACAGCAAGGCCAGCGAGCACCTGCGCGCGCTCAACCGCCATCTGCGCTATCAGTCCGGGCTGTCGCCGCGCGTTCGCGAGATCGCAATCCTGACGACGGCGCGGGAGATGGACAGCCAGTTCGAATGGGTCGCGCACGAGAGCGAGGCGCTCAAGGAGGGCGTCGAGCCGGCCATCATCGATGCCATCAAGCACCGCAAGAGCACGGCCGGGCTCGCCGAGGATGCGGCGATCATCATTGCGCTCGGCCGCGAGATGTTCCGCGACCACAAAGTCACGCCGGAGACGTTTGCGAAGGCGAAGGCGCAGTTCGGCCCGCACATGCTGGTCGATCTGGTGCTGTTGATGGGCAACTACGCCGGCACCGCCGCGCTGCTCTGTGCCTTCGACATGCAGTTGCACGCGGGCAAGGAGCCGCTGCTGCCGATCCCGTGACGGCGGGTGATGGTCCGTCGTTCTCGTGCGAAAGCTACAGCGCCTTGTACAGCCGCTCGTCGTAGAGCGCGCCCGACATCGGCGTCAGCGTGTCGCGGAACTTGATCGTATGCGGCGCCGTGATGTGCGCATCGTAGGCCTTCTCGTCCTTCCAGACTTCCACCACCGTGAAATGGTTCGGCCGGCTGGTCTGCTGGAAGATCTCGAAGCGCACCGCGCCCGCTTCCTTGCGGCTGTCGGCGACCAGCGATTTCAGCGCCGCGATGCATTCGTCCTTGCGCGGCGGCGGCACGTCGACATGCGTCACCACGAAGATCGCGCCCGGCGCGATCTTGGCGTCGGTCGCGGCGATCTCCATGCCGTTGTGGACCCGGTCGTCGATGGCGCTGATCAGGCTGGGCTTGTTCTTGGTGCGGAAGTCCTTGGTGTGGGCCGCGGCCATGTGGGCGTCGTAGGCGGCCTGGTTCTTCCAGATCGACACGATCGCGAATTGGCTCTGCGGCGCGGTGCGCTGCATGATCTCGTAGCGCACATTGCCGTCGTCCTTGCGGCTCGCGGCGGCAAGCTGCTTGAGCGCGTCCGCGACCGCTGCCTTCGCCGCCGGCGCGGCGTCGATGTAGCTCACGGCGTAGACCGCGTCCTGGGCGTTGGCATTCATGGTGAGGGCCGAAAACAGCGCAAGCGCGATGAGCCAAGTCGATCGCATCTTAATCCTCCCGACAACCATTGTTCGTTATGGCCGCAATCGTAATGCCGCCGCGTGCGGGAGGTCAACGCAGGGTGCGGCGCCATCAGGCAAATCGGCCGATCAGACCGCCGAGGTCGCGCACGACGGCTTCCGGCGCGAGATCGGCGTATTCGTCCGGCATGCCGGCGCGGTTGACCCAGGCGGTGCGGAAACCGAAATTTGCCGCGCCCATCGCGTCCCAGCGGTTCGACGACACGAACACGACGTCGCGCGGCGCACACGCAAAGTGAGCGGTCACCATCGCGTAGACCTCGGGCCGCGGCTTGTAGATGCGGATGGCATCGACCGACAGCACGGCATCGAGCTCGCTGCCGATCTTCGCCGCTTCGACCGCGGCCGTCAGCATCGGCGGCGAGCCGTTCGACAGGATGGCGGTCGCGTGTCCGGCCTGCTTGAGCTCGTGCAGCACGGTGCGAGCGTCCGCGAATGCATCGAGCGTCATGTAGGCGTCGAGCAGCTTCGGTCTGAGCGCGCGGTCGACCGAGGGAAAGCGCGCGAAGCAGTAGTCGAGCGCCTGCCCGGTCAGGGTCCAGAAATCGACGTAGCGGCCGGCGAGCGTGTGGGTCCAGGTGTATTCGAGCTGCTTGGTTCTCCAGACGTCGGAGAAACGGTCGGCGTCCGGCCCGGCTGCGGCGCGGTGACGGCCGATCGCCGCGTGCACGTCGAACAGCGTCCCGTAGGCGTCGAACACAAAGGCGCGCGGCATGGCGGGCTCCGGATTGCTGGCCGGAGATTTTGCGCCAAAGCGGTGCCGGCGACCAGCCTTGCAGAGGACCTCAAGCGAAAACGGGGCCGCAAGGCCCCGCTCGTTGCAGATATTGCGCCGGCGTTACTTCATCGCCGCGTCGAACATCTTGGCGACGTGTTCCCAGTTGACCAGATGGTCGACGAACGCCTTGACGTAGTCCGGCCGGCGGTTGCGGTAGTCGATGTAGTAGGAGTGCTCCCACACGTCGCAGCCGAGGATCGGCTTGCCGCCATGCACCAGCGGGCTCTCGCCGTTGGCGGTCTTGGTGACGGCGATCTTGCCGTCCTTCACCGTCAGCCAGCACCAGCCGGAGCCGAACTGGGTGACGCCGGCCTGGATGAAGTCCTCCTTCATCTTGGCGACCGAGCCCAGGTCCGCGACGATCTTCTTCTCCAGGTTGCCCGGAATCTTGTCGCCGCCGCCGTTCGGCTTCATCCACTGCCAGAAGTGGAGGTGGTTGTAGTGCTGCCCGGCATTGTTGAAGAGCCCGGGATTCTTGCCGAACGAGCCCTTGACGATCTCCTCCAGCGGCTTGCCTTCCCACTCGGTGCCTTTGAGCAGGTTGTTGCCGTTGTTGACGTAGGCCAGGTGATGCTTGTCGTGATGAAATTCCAGCGTCTCGCGCGACATGTAGGGCGCGAGCGCGTCATGCGCGTAGGGTAGTTCGGGCAGCTTGAACGTCATCGGATTCTCCTCGAATGGCCGGGCAATCTTGCCAACGTGCAAGCCGCCTTGGGGTTCCCGTAATGCCGGTTGTCGGGCCGGTTTGTCCACTTCGAAGGGTTCCAAGCTGTGTTGAGCCTGCGGTTGGCTGTGCTATCGTGCCGCAGTTGGTCCGACGCTGGGGGTTCACATGGCCGCATTTTTCCAATCGCTTCATAAGACGCTCGCCGCGGGCGTTGTCCTGCTGATCGCGCTCATCATCGTCGTGGGCGCCATAACCGGTCAGTTCGTCAAGCTCAACGACGCCGCCTGGTGGACGTTCTTCTGGCGCTGGCTCCACATCATGGCCGGCGTCATGTGGATAGGGCTGCTCTGGTATCTCAATTTCGTGCAGGTGCCGACCGTGCCGAAGATCGAGCCGGCCGAGCACCGCGCCGCGATCACCAAGTTCATCGCGCCGAACGTGCTGTTCTGGTTCCGCTACGCCGCGCTGGCGACCGTCGTGCTCGGCCTGATCCTGGCCTGGCAGAAGGGCTACATCGTGCAGGCGCTGACGCTCCATAAGCCGTACTACACGATCGGCATCGGCATGTGGCTTGCGCTGATCATGGCGTTCAACGTCTGGTTCATCATCTGGCCGAACCAGCAGAAGGTGCTCGGTCTGGTCGATGCGACGCCTGACCAGAAGGCGACGGCGGGGCGTCTCGCCGGCATGACCTCGCGCATCAACACCATGCTGTCGATCCCGATGCTCTACTGCATGGTGGCGCAGCAGAACGCGCCGCTCTGAGCGGCGTCCGGCCTGAAAAGCAGGGATGCGCCGGCGTCGGCGCACCCCTTCGGCATTAATCAAGACCAGGATTTGGCGCCCCGGCGATAACATTTGTTATTGCCGTGAGGGCGGAAGCCGGTCAAAATTCCGCGTTAACCGTATCGGCCGGGTTAACCTGAGACTGTAGGGTGTGGCAGGGTCGGGCTGGGCGTTGGACGTATGTCCGTGGTTTTGTTGCTATTGGGTATTGTGGTTGCCGGCGCGGGCCTCGGAGCGGCCGGATTCGGCTTTGCCTTCAATGAATTGCCTCTTGGCCCCACCCTCGTCATGGCCGGCACGACCGCGGTCTGCAGCGGTCTCCTCCTGATCGGGCTTTCGGCCGTCGTCAGCGAATTGCGCCGGGTCGCCGAGGGCCTCAAGAGCAGGCCTGCGGCGATGCGCCCGGCCCAGCCGGTCGATCTCGACCTTCCGGCAGTCGCCGCCCAGGCGCCCGCCACGGCGAACGTCCGGCCGCCGGTTCCGGCGCCGCCCGCGCCACAACGGCCCCGCCAGGAACCGCAGGTCCGCGAGCCGCGCGCCGAGGCCCTCCGGCTCCGGCCCCAGTCCCAGCTCAGGCATCGAACGTCGATGTTTCCGCCGCCGCGATCGAGCGGCTGCGCTCGAGCATTCCGCGGGTCGAGCGGCCTGATCCTTCGGTGGTCGCCGAAGACGAAGAGGTGCCCTTGTCGCCCAACGGCAGTGGCAGCCATCCGGCGCCGGCGCGTGCGCCCGACCTTCGGCCGTCAGAACCGCGGGTGACGGCGGCCGATCGTCCGGCTGCCGCCGGAGTCGATACGACCGTGAAGCCGTCGCGGCTCGATTTCCTGTTCCGCTCGCGCCAGGCGCGTCCGCAGCGGCAAGAGTCATTCGATGCGAACTGGCCGGCCGAGGCCCGCGCGCCCAAAGCCGAGCCGCGGCTTGAAGAGCGGCCGGCTGCCGCGCCGGCGGCGCCATCACCGGCCGCGCCGCAACCCGCTCCCGCCGCCGAGCCGGGCGCTGCGGCCGCGGAGACTCAAGGGCCTGCCATCCTCAAGTCGGGCGTGGTCGACGGCATGGCCTATACGCTCTACGCCGACGGCTCGATCGAGGCCAAGCTGCCGACCGGCACGGTGCGGTTCGGCTCGATCGCCGAATTGCGCGCGCACATCGAAAGCAAGGCGTAACGCGCCGTCTTAGCCGCGCGCGCGCGCGGCCGCCACCATTTCACGTCTCGGTTTGACCGGGCGCGAACGTCAGCGCGCAGCCGTTCATGCAGTAGCGCGCGCCGGTCGGCTTCGGCCCGTCCGGAAAGACGTGACCGAGATGAGCGTCGCAGGATGCGCAGCGCACTTCGGTGCGGCGCATGAAGAGCGAACGGTCCTCGTGCTCGCTCACCGCGTCCTTCGCGACCGGCGCGAAGAAGCTCGGCCAGCCGGTGCCCGACTCGAACTTGGTGGCCGAGGAGAACAGCGGCGCGCCGCAGCAGACGCAGTTGAACATGCCCTGGCGCTTCTCCTTGTTGAGCGGGCCCGTAAAGGCGCGTTCGGTGCCATGCCCGCGCGTCACGTGATACTGCTCGGGCGTGAGTTGCTTGCGCCATTCGGCGTCGGACTTGACGACTTTCGGACGAGTGATCGGAATTCATGATGCGAGCCTCCTTTTCGAACGGCCTTGATTTAGTCCGCGGCGCGCATTCACAACTCACATTTCGTCAAGCGCGCGTGAGCCGGGGCGGGCCCGCGGATCATGCTTTGGTGCTGTGCCGCGTTTGACTTGCAAACTTGAGAATACATCAACAACTATAAAGGATTGCCGGTCGAACAACTCCAAGATTGACTTGCCTTCGCCAGGAAATGGCAATAGAAACGCAGACAAATCAGGTCTTCGGTGCGTTACTTCACCGGTTTGACTGGACGGCGCGTTTGCAATACGGGCGCGGCCTATACGCGGGAAACCGGCCTTTGATCGGCAATTTGAAGATCGTCCGGCAGCAGGAACAATAATCCAATGAGCGACACTACGTCAGGCGGCGACGTTCATCGAGCTCACGGCCGATATCGTGTCGGCCTATGTCAGCAACAATTCTGTCCCAGCCACGGATCTGCCGGCCCTGATCGGTCAGGTGCATTCCGCGCTGTCGCGG
The DNA here is from genome assembly GCA_963749815.1 of uncultured Alphaproteobacteria bacterium. Lineage (GTDB taxonomy): Bacteria > Pseudomonadota > Alphaproteobacteria > Rhizobiales > Xanthobacteraceae > VAZQ01. The sequence continues at coordinate 199,790 of CAVVON010000010.1, forward strand.
GTGTCGACCGGGCAGATCGAGCCGTCGTCCGAGCCGCCCAAGCCGGCGATCTCGGTCAAGAAGTCGATCACGCCGGACCACATCGTCTGTCTTGAGGACGGCAAGAAGTTCAAGTCGCTCAAGCGCCATCTGCGCACGCAGTACAACATGACGCCGGAGCAATACCGCGAGAAGTGGGCCCTGCCGCCGGACTATCCGATGGTGGCGCCGAACTACGCGGCCGCCCGCTCGCACCTCGCCAAGCAGATGGGCCTCGGCCAGCAGCGCCGCCGCCGCAAGTAGCACCGCGCAAGCCGGCATCGCGCCGATCGCGGGCCGCCGCATTCGCGCGCGGCCTTTTCGTTGGTTGCCCACAGGGCTGCCGAAGCCGTATTGCCAGGCTTGACTAAGGATTAAATTCCAAGTATCTAGGAATTTGAACCTTGAAGCGATTGGCATTGCGAGGCGCGATGAATGCAAGAGGACGCGGCGGCATCGGCAAATCTGAACTGGCGTTGTTGGCAAGGCTGGCGGGCGCGGCCACGCCGGCTGTGCAGGGGGGCAAGGCGGCGAGGTCGAGCGCGGGCGACGCCGAAGCGCTGATCGCCGCCGATCTCGCGCTGCGCCGGTCCGACGGCACGCTCGAAATCACCTTGGCCGGTCGGGCGCATCTGGCGCGGGCGGACGCCGCGCGCAGCGGCGGCGCCATCGATCCGTTCCTGGCGCAGCATCTCGCGCTCGAGCGCGGCGAGATCGATACCGCCGTGGGCCGCGCCACCGTCGATGCTGGACGCCGCCGAAAGCCCGCTCGCCTGGCTCGCGCGCCGCAAGGGCCGCGACGGCCGCGCCCTGATCGAGCCGGCGCAGTTGCAGGCCGGCGAACGGCTGCGCGCCGACTTCACGCGCGCGCAGATGATGCCGCGCGATCACCGCCAACTGGACCTCTTCGGTGGCGCAGGATCGCCGCGGCGACGCCGGACGGGACCTTCACCGAAGCGATCGATCGCCGCGCGCCAGCGCGTGCGCCACGCGCTCGATGCAGGTCGGACCGGAATTCACCGGTCTGCTGCTCGACGTGTGCTGCTTCCTCAAGGGGCTGGAGGACGTCGAGCGCGAGCGCGGCTGGCCGCCGCGCTCGGCCAAGGTGGTGCTGCAACTCGGGCTCGACCGGCTCGCGCGCCACTACGGCTACGGCGGCGAGGCGCGCGGCGCGCGCGCGCGCAGGTGCGAACCTGGCTCGCCGACGATGCGAGCTTCGCGGTGGGAGAGTGAGATCAGGCGGCCGCGGCGAGCGCGGCCTGCGCGTCCGACTTGATGCGCTCGACCATGGAGCGGAAGCCGTTCGAGCGCTGCGGCGTCAGATGCTCGCGCAGCCCGAGCCGCTCGAACAGCGCGATCGCGTCGGTCGCGAGGATCTCGCGGGCGTGCTTGCCCGAATAGAGCGCGAACAGGATGGCGATCAGGCCGCGCACGATATGGGCGTCGCTGTCGCCGACGAAGGTCAGCACCGGGCCGGCCGCGCCGTCGGGGCGCACCGTGGTCGCGAGCCAGACCTGGCTGGCGCAGCCCTGCACCTTGTTGGTGTCGGTGCGGTCGCGTCTCGGCGAGGGGCGCGAGCGCGCGGCCAAGCTCGATCACATAGCGATAGCGGTCGTCCCACTCGTCGAGCAGCGAGAAATTGTCGATGATCTCGTCGATCGTCCATGGATACTCGGCCGCGGATGACTGTCGGCCATAGCGAATATAGGCCGCAATCGGCTCGCGCACGGAATGCGACAGGGTCCGAGAGCCGAATTGGTCTGCCCTTAGCGCCGGACGCATGCGCGGGCGTCGCGCGTCCCGGCGCGGCTGCGGGCCGCGCCAGGCCGGCGCGAGATCGCCGGGCGTCAGCGTGTGCTGCGACGGCTTGGCCTGCGGCAGCGGCACGCCCTTGCTGGACGCCGTAACCACCGGCCCGGTTTCGTTCGCGCCGAGCATGCTCGTTGAGGAATTCGTAGAGCATCTTGGCGCCGGCCTGCGCGCGGTGCCCGATCGCGACCGCGGCCTGCGAGCCGACCGCGCAGGCCTCCGGCTGCCGCTCGCAGAACTGCTGCATGTCCGACATCGTCGCGCCCGCCGCCGACATCGCTTCGACCGCGCTGACCTTGACCTTCGGCGCCGGCTGCGAGCCGCCGCTCGGCAACAGCACGAGCACGACGCTCAGCCAGAACGCCAGCTTGAAGAGGAAACGCATGACCCCAGCCCTGTTCCCCGCGGCCTTCTTTGCCGCATTGGATCGCGAACGCTAGCAGCGAGGCTTGAAGGCGCGGTTCGCTCGGAGCGCGCGGTTTTTGTCCAGTTTCGACGCGAATGCGCGGCGTATTTTCGGAAAATTTGAACTGATCGGCATTTGCGTAAAATTTGAATCGATGCGCTGCGAACGCCCCGGCGGCGGGCCTTGCGATGCACGGCCTGCGTCGCGTTGCCCTCGCCTGCCGCCGCGCCGCCGGAGCGCATCCGCGGCAACCGACCGTTCACCATTTCGGCGAAATGCGGCCCGATACCGCGCGCCGAGCGTGGGCAACGCGGCTCCGCGGGGCCTCCCGCACGGCGCGCCTTTAGCGTTCGCTTAAGCGGCCTCTGACACGATCCGCGCAGCAAATAAGGGGAGCGCGTCCGCAATCGCCGGACGTGCACAGGGACCGTGGGCCTGTTCGCGCCGATCCGCGACTATGTCGACACGCTGGTGCATCCGTCGGCGCAGCAGGACGCGCTGACGGCGGCGCGCCATCGCGCGTTCATCGCGCCGCGCCTGCTCGGCAGCCTGGTCGCGCTCGCGGCGTTTCCGGTCTACCTCGCGATGCGCGGCGTGCCGAGCGCTGCTCGAGGTCATCGTCTTCGCCTGGCTCGTCGCGCCGATCCTGATCGCCTATTTCCTGTCGCGCACCGGCCAGTACGAGAGCGCGCACGTGCTGTCGTCGCTGGCGCTGACCGGCCTCGTCACCGCGGTCGCGGTCGAGACCGGCGGCATCGGCTCGTTCGCGGCGATCTGGCTGGTGGTGGTGCCGCTCGAAGCGGCGTTGTCGGCGTCGCGCCGCGTGGTCGCGCTCGCCTCGACCTTCGCGCTCGGCGCCGCCGGCCTGCTGCTGCTCATGGCGAGCGCTCGATCTGCTGCCGCCGGCCGCCGAGCGGCGAGCAGGAGCAGGCGGCGCTGGCCGCGCTCGGCATCATCTCGGCGGCGCTCTACGCGACCGGGCTCGCGCTCGGCGCCGAGTCGCTCGCGCGCACGAGCTTCTGGCTGCTCTATGCCGAGGAGGATCGCTATCGGCTGCTCGCCCGCAACATGACCGACGTCATCACGCGCCACGGCCGCAACGGCGCGGTGCTGTTCGTCTCGCCGGCGGCCGAGCCGCTGTTCGGCGCGCACGGTGCAGCGACCTGCTCGGCCACGGCCTGTTCGACCGCGTGCATGTCGCCGACCGCCCGGCCTATCTCACGGCGCTCGCCGACGCGGCCGCGCTCGGCGAAGCCCGCTCGGTCGAGTTCCGCGTCCGCCGCGATGCGGCCGATGCGCCGGCGCCGAGGCCGGCGCAATTCGTCTGGATCGAGATGCGCTGCCGGCCGCTCGATCAGGCGAGCGAAGGCGGCATCGGCCAGCGATCGCGAGGTCGTCGCGGTGATGCGCGACATCACCGAGCGCAAGGAGCAGGAGCAGGCGCTCGAGGAGGCGCGCGCCGAAGCCGAACGCGCGAACGCCGCCAAGAGCCGCTTCCTCGCCACCATGAGCCACGAGCTGCGCACGCCGCTCAACGCCATCATCGGCTTCTCCGAGATGCTGACCAAGGAGGGCACGCTGATGATCGACGCCGCGCGCCGGCAGCGACTACGCCCACCTGATCAACGAATTCGGCCATCACCTGCTGTCGGTCGTCAACGGCATCCTCGACATGTCGAAGATCGAGACCGGCAATTTCGAGATCACGCCGGAGCCGTTCGCGCCCGGCGCAGGTGATCGCGGATTGCTGCGACCTGCTGGCGCTGCAAGGCGCGCGAGACGCGGCATCGACCTCGTCGTGCGAGCTGCCGGACGATCTGCCGGAGATCGTCGCCGACAAGCGCGCGCTCAAGCAGATCATGCTCAATCTGCTGTCGAACGCGATCAAGTTCACCGACCGCGGCGGCAAGGTCGACGGTCAGCGCGCGAGCGCGACGGACGCCGATCATCGTGATCGCGGTCGAGGATACCGGCGTCGGCATCGGCGCCGAGGATCTGCCGCGCATCGGCGATCCGTTCTTCCAGGCGCGCTCGTCCTACGACCGCCGCCACGACGGCACCGGGCTCGGCCTCTCGATCGTCAAGGGCCTGGTGGCGCTGCACGGCGGCAGCATGGAGATCGCCAGCCGGCTGGGCGAGGGCACGCGCGTCACGATCCACCTGCCGATCGATTGCGAGAAACGCGTCCCGACAAGACCGAGAAGCCCGCGGACAAGGCGGTGCGTCGGAGCGGCTGGTGCCGCACACCGCCGGTGCGCCCGTCAATGAACCGGTGAAGAAAAGTGCCGTAGCCGCCGCGAGCCGCACCGCCGCTTTGCTGCCGGCGCTGGGCTTGAGCAAGCGCGATGCGTTCGCCGTCGCCGCCTGCGCCTGCGCGATCGTCGCCATCCTGGTGAACACGCTGTTGCTGCAGTCCGGCCCGCACCCGGCGCCGATGTTCAAGCCCAAGCCGGTCGCCGCAAAGCCCCTGACCGCCGCCGAAGCCGAAATCGCCGCGCCGCCCGCCGTTCCGGCCCGCGCGCCCGCACGGTCGAGGCGACGCCGCTGGCGCCGGCGACACCGGCCAAGTCTGCGGCCGCGCCGGCTGCGCAACCTGCGAAGCCCGCCGCGCCGGCCACCGCGCGTCTGCCGGGCGAGATCATCACCGACATCCAGCGCGAGCTGGCGCGCCGCGGCTTCTACGACGGCGCGGTCGACGGCCTCTACGGGCCGAAGACCGACGCGCGCGATCCGCGACTTCGAGCAGGCCGCCGGCCTCAAGGCCTCGCCCGAGCCGACCGAGGCGTTGCTGCAGGCGATCCTGCGTGCGCCGGTCAAGGTCGCCAGGGCCACCGGCACGGCCGCGCCGCGTCCGCCGGCGCCGGTGCGCAACGACCGATCGCCGAGCGTCCGCAGCCCTCCAAGCGCGTGTTGGCCGTGCAGCGCGCGCTCGCCGAGTACGGCTACGGGCAGATCAAGCCGACCGGGCTCATCGATCGGCGAGACCCAGGCGGCGATCGAGAAATTCGAGCGCGAGCGCAAGCTGCCGGTCACCGGCCAGGCGTCCGACCGCGTCGCGCGCGAGCTCGCGGCGGTCACCGGCCGGCCGCTGGAATAATCGCTCCCGAACCGCGCCGCGATATCCGCATGCTTCGGACGGAGCAATCGATGCGTCTCAAATCCGCGATCTGGGTCGCGGCCTATATCCGCCGCTGCAACGTCGAAGGCGCCTTCGCGGCGGTGCGCCGCCGCGGCGCCGAGGAGGCCGGCGCGATCTTCGTCAAGCTCAACCGGCTCGACGGCACCGCCGAGCTGTTCGGCCCGGCGCCGCAAAGCGCGTTCGACGAAGCGCATCCGACCGACCGCGCTGTTCACCGCGTGCGTGACGCCGCAGCCCGCGCCCGAGGCCAAGGTCGAAGACCGGCTGACGCGCGAGATCCGCTTCGATCCCGATGTCTGGATCGTCGAGGTCGAGGATCGCGCCGGCCGCCATTTCCTCGGCGACATCGTCAGCTGAGGGATCTAGCGAAGGCCCTTCAGATTGCGCGCCGGCGCCGGTGGAACAGCCGCGGGGCGGCTCGCGATCTCCGACAAGGCGCGACGGGCATTTTCCGCGGCATTGCGCCAAGGAGCGGGCTCGTAACGCGTGGGCTTGCGCTCGGCCGGATCGGCGTCGCGCAGGATCGCGATCAGCCGGCGCGCGGCGTCGATGCTGATCTCGCTGTAGAGCGCGGCGAGTTCGTAGACGCGGTCGACCGATTGCCCGACCTGCGGATTGACGAACAGCAGCATGCGCTGGAGCACGTCCGACGGCAGCGCCATCGCCTTGGCGGCCGCGACCACCGGCTCGCCGAGTCTCGTCGTTGACGATGCGGCGCGCCTGCGCCAGCGACACGCCGAGCGCGCGTTCGAATTCGCGCGCGACCGCATCGAGGTTGTGCTGCAGCGCCGCCGATTCGAGCCGCCAGATCTCGGAACGCTGCAATGCGGCCGCCGGCGGCCGCGCATCCGACATCGCATAGTCGAGATTGAGCAGGATCAGCCGGCGTTCGGCCGGGCCGGCGGCATAGAACAGCTCGGCGAGCTCGGTGGCATCCTCGTCCATCGCTGGCGCCGCGGGCGCGACGGCGGGCTGCTGCACAGGCGCAACCGGCGCGGTCCGTCTGCCGATCACCGCGGCATGGCCGTCGCCGCACTCCTTGGCGATCGCCGCAAGCTCCTCGGCGGTGAGGCACGTCGCATGTTCGAGCACCGGCGTTGCGACCTCGATCACGTCCTGCGCCAGCCGTTGGATGACGACGCGCGGTGCGGCCGGATATTGCGCGAGCCGAACGGCGAGCGCGGCGCGCGTGTTCACGTCGGCCGCGTCGAGCAGCCGCATTGCAAGCTCGGTGTAGTAGCGTTCGTCCGCCGGCGGATGTGTGCGCTTCTGCAGGTAGAGATCGGTCAGGACTCGCAGCAGAGTCGGGCGCATGTCGATCCCGTCGGGCCGGTCGAGCGCGAGCATTCCTTCAAGGCCGGCGAATGCGGGTGGCGGTTTCATCATGGTCACTGCGCCTTTGCGGCAACACCTCGATTTTGAAACAACCTAAGGGTCTCCCGTTAGCAAGCCGTTAACCTTGCAAGCCGCTAAATCGGCGATAGGAGCTGAGAAGGGCCGGTAGGGCTGTCCGGCTGCGAGCGTTGGGGGAATGCGATGGGTATGGTGATTACTTTTCCGGAAGCGGGGCGCACTGCACGCGTCTCGCGCGCGATGGCGGACCGCTCGGAATCGGCGACCGTTATCATTCTTCCGGTCATTCGGATCGAGCGCTACACGGACGAGCCGTCGGGCCTCGAGCCCGAGCAAAATCCCGGTCAGCGCCGCCGCCGGCGTCGCCGTACGTCGCGCTGAGCCGGACGGTCTCACGGTCTTGACCGCCGCTCACGGACATTCTCCGAAGCCGAAGCGCCGCCGCACCCGGCGCCTTCACGTCGATCTATCGCTCTGCCTTCTGCTGGTTCTGGTCTGCCCGAACGGCGACTTCGGCCGCGTGCGCCCGATCTTCACCACCGACGGCATGCATGCCTGGGTTGGACGCGATGCCGCTCGCGACCGCGGCGCGCCGATTTCGCTGCTTCCGCTGACCGACGACGAGCTGCTGCTGCGCGATCTTGCCTATCCGCTGATCGAGCCGCCCTATGACCGCCAACGCTGGTACAGCGTGCTCAACGAGTATGGGCTCGCCCGCAGCTTCAATCCCGCCTGGTATTTTTGCGATCCGACCGCCTATGCGGCGCGGCTGATGAACGACTGGGTGCGCTCCGAGACCACGCGCTATTCCAGGCTCAATGTCGACATCCGCAACGACGTCGCGCGCCTCGATCAGTTCGTGTGGGTGGCGCGGCGCGTGCTCGACATGGATCAGAAGCGCGACAAAAGCATCCGGCTCATTCCCAACCTGAGCGGGCCGGAAATCGCCAATGCGCAGGCGCGGATCGGCGAAAACATGCTGGTGGTCGCCTGGGTGCAGCGCTCGCTCGCCGATCGCGTGGCGTCCTACCGGTTCGCGCTCGAGCGCCTGGTGGTCGCCGTTCCATCGCCGATGGCGGCGGAGGTCGATCGCTCGATTGGGTTTTTGCAGACGCGGATCACCGACAATGTGCTGGTCCCGCTGGTCGACTTCGGCGTCGCCAGTGCTGCCCCGCCACCGCGCATCATCTCGAAATAGCAAAGATCACTGCGGGCGGCACTGCGCGGACGTGAGGGCGGCGCGGGCCGCCGTCATGAGCCCCGGCTCCGGCGCGAACGCCTTGATCACGATCAGTCCGGTCGTGGTGGGCGACGCCACGATCAGCCGGTCGGCCGCGGTGATTTCCTCGTTGGTCGGCAGTTCGTCGCGCTGCGCCGTCGTCATCAGTTCGAGCTCGATGACGCGCCGGCCGGCCGCGCGATCGTTGATCGCGTAGTAGGCGACGTCGGAGCGGGTGTAGAACGAGACCGAAGTGTAGGCCGGGCTGATCGGTACCGAGAATTTCATCGGTCCGCGCGAGAGATCGTAACGGCACACGGCGGTCGCAAACGCCGGATCCATGAACGGCATGACGGCCTTTTCGGGCGTCGGCGGCGGTACCGGCGTCACCGCGTTGATCGGCGCGAGCTCCGACACGCGGGCATAGGCATCCTGGGTGGCGAGCTTCGGCAACAGCAGCACGGTCGCAAGATGCACGATGCCGCCGAGCAGCAACCCTCCGAGCAGCCAGAGCAGGATTCGGATCATGGGCAGGATCTCCTGCCGATGGCGGGCATCGGTGCGTCCTTGCCGGTGCGCGTGGCGACGCCGACCGACGTGTCGTAGAGGCGCAGTATCAGGATATAGCGTTCGACCCCGCCGGTCGGCAGCCAGTTGCCGGGCCGCGCCCGCGGGCTGATCAAGATGTCGAAACTGCCATCCGATTTGCGGATGATCTCCTGGCTGGTGAAGCCCTGCCGCTGCACGGAGTTCGCGACCAGGCGGCCTTCGGGATCGTAGAGCGTGAGCGTCCAGTAGCGCGCCTGCGGCGTGACGCCGACCAGCGCAATGTCGCAACGCCCGTCGAGCGGGCGGCCTTCGTCGTCGGTGCGGGCATAGAAGGCGACGCCGTCGCCGGAGCCGATCGGCAGTTCGCCGCTGCGGGCGACGATGGCGCGCGCATAAGGGTCGATGCCTAGCGTTCCGTTTCTCGGCCAGGCCGTCCAGGCCCCGATGGTGATGCCGCCATAGGCGGTGCCGCGGGTCAGCGCCGTCCAGGTCAGGCCAAGGCCGATCGCGGCCGCAATGACGAAAGCAAACAACGATCCGAAGAGCAGACGCACGGTCGATCCGATTGCAAGCTGTCAGAACATGCCGGATGCGGCGAGCGCGCCCATGGCATCAATTGCCGCGAACGCGGGCAGCGGGACGTTGCTCGGAGGCCGCAAGCGTGTCCGGACGTTGCTCCGCCGGTGCGGTGACACTGGCGGCCTTGCCGGGCTCGCTGCGGGTCGCGAGCGCGCGCGTGGCATCCTCCATCATCCGCTCGACGCGCACCAGCACGTCGGTGCCGCGCCGCGTCAACACGGTCGGGCGCGCCGCAACGCTGCGGTCCTTGCTGTCGTCGGCCACCTTGCCCACGGCGGCGCCGTTCGGGCCGAGGCCGTTGATTTGCTTGAGCTCGATGCCCTGGTGCGCGAACGCCATGATGTCGTGCCAGGTCTGCGCCGGAAGCGCGCCGCCGGTCATCTGCTGCATCGGCGTGTAATCGTCGTTGCCGTACCAGACCCCGAGCACCATGTTGCCGGTGAAGCCGACGAACCAGGCGTCGCGGTGGGCGTTGGTGGTGCCGGTCTTGCCGGCCGCCTTGATGCCGTCGAGGATGGCGCGCCGAGCGGTGCCTTCTTCGACCACGTGGTTCATCATCATGCTCATGTCGGCGGCGACCTGCGGGGTGATGACCTGCACCGGCTTCTTGCCGTCGCGGTCCCAGCGCCAGATCAGATCGCCGGCGCCGCTGCGCACCTCCAGCACCGCGTGCGCGGCCATCGCCTTGCCGCCGTTGACGAACATCGTGTAACCGGCCGTGTGATCGAGCACCGTCACCTCGTCGGCGCCGATCGGCATCGAGGGGGTGTCGGGGAGCGGCGAGCGGATGCCGGCCGCGCGGGCGATCTCGCGGATCTTCTGCCGGCCGATCTTGGGATTGCCGTTGCCGAGCGCGATCGAGAGCTTCACCGGGATGACGTTGATCGAGCGGGTGATCGCTTGCGTCAGCGTCATCGCGCCGGAGTGGCCGCCCGAATAGTTCTTCGGGCACCAGTTGCCGATGCAGACCGGCGAATCGACCACGACCGACGTCGGCTTGAATGCGCCGCTCGCAAGGGCCGCCGCGTAGACATAGGGCTTGAACGAGGAGCCGGGCTGGCGCGCCGCATCGGTCGCGCGATTGAACTGGCTCTCGGTATAGTCGCGCCCGCCCACCATGGCGCGGACCGAGCCGTCGATATCCATCAGCACCGCGGCGCCCTGCTTGACGCGGTATTCGCGGCCATACTGCTTGAGCAGCGTCTCGACGGTCTTTTCCGCATGCTTCTGCATGCTCACGTCGAGCGCGAGGCGGACCACGAAGACGCGCTCATGCACCGACTTGGGCAGGGTCTGGACGAGCTTCTTCATCTCGTCGAAGGCCCAGTCGAGATAATAGTTGGGCGAGCGCTCGTCGCGGCGGTCGACGGCCATGGCCGGGTTGCGCCGCGCGCCGAACACCTGACCCTCGGTCATGAAGCCCGCCTCGACCAGATTGTCGAGCACCACGTTGGCGCGGGCGCGCGCGGCCGGCAGGTTGATGTGCGGAGCGTAGCGCGAGGGCGCCTTGAACAGGCCGGCCAGCATCGCGGCTTCCGACAGGTTCACGTCCTTGGCCGACTTGTTGAAATAGTACTGCGCGGCGGCGTCGACGCCGTAGGTGCCGCCGCCCATATAGGCGCGGTCGAGGTAAAGCTTGAGGATCTCGTTCTTCGGCAGCCGCACCTCGAGCCACAGCGCCAGGAACGCCTCCTTGACCTTGCGCTCGAGCGTGCGCTCGTTGGAGAGGAACAGGTTCTTGGCCAGCTGCTGCGAGATCGAGGAGCCGCCCTGCACCACGCCGCCGGCGCGCGCATTGGTCAGCATGGCGCGGAACAGGCCGGGAATATCGATGCCGAAGTGCTCGTAGAACCGCCGGTCCTCGGTGGCGAGCGTGGCCTTGATCAGGTGGTCGGGGAACTCTTCGAGCTTGAGCGCGTCGTTGTGCTTGATGCCGCGCGAGCCGAGTTCGTTGCCGTAACGGTCGAGGAAGGTGACGGCGAGCTCCGACTTCTTGATCCAGTCGTCGTCGGAGGTCTCGCGGAACGCCGGCAAAGCCAGCGCCAGCATGACGATCAGCCCGCCGAGCCCGATCGTCATCCCCTCCGACATCGGCTCGACGAAGTACCAGCGGCGCCAGCCGGCGACGTGGAACCGGTCCATGAATTCGGTGAACCGCTCGTAAAGCTCGCGTCCCCAGGTCTTGGCCTGATAGAGACCGAAGTCGATGCGCGAATCGAGGTCGAGGAAAAACCGGCGCAGCCGGGCCATCCAGGTGTCCGGATTATGGTCGTCGTGGAAGACGTCGCGCACGCTTGAGGCCTCGGGCGTCACGAAGGGTTCGGCCGGGGCCTAAGCCCCGCCGCTGAACGGTATTTTTACTCCATGGAAGGCGGACAAACTATGGCGCAATGGCCACAAGGTGAATTGATTGACGGCCGTTTGGCGGGCTTGTTCACAGGCCGCGCCGGCCGCCGTGCGGGCGGCGCCCGCCGTCCGCACTGACGCCGCCAGGAACAGCCCATCATGGCCGACGCCGCCGACCCCGCCGATGTCCCGTTCTGGCGCCGCAAGTCATTGGCGCAAATGACGGATTCGGAGTGGGAGAGCCTCTGCGACGGCTGCGGCAAGTGCTGCCTGGTCAAGCTCGAGGACGCCGACGACAGCGCCCGCACCTTCTTCACCGACGTCGGCTGCACGCTGCTCGACGGGCAGAGCTGCCGCTGCACCGACTACCCCAACCGGACCAAGAAAGTGTCCGACTGCGTGCGCCTAACCCCCCGCAACATCAACCGAATCGTCTGGCTGCCGCCGACCTGCGCGTACCGGCTCGCTGGCCGACGGCGGCGACCTCTACTGGTGGCATCCGCTGGTCTCCGGCGACCCCGAGACCGTGCACGCGGCCGGCATCTCGGTGCGCGGGCGGGTCAAGGCCAAGGAGGAGGAGGTGCCGGACGAGGCGCTGGAGGACCGGATCGTGAGCTGGCCGGTGCGGTGGCCGAAGGGGAGCAAGCGGAGGGGGTAGGGGGGTCGGTATCTCGTCAGCCGTCAGGCCGGGGACGAGCTCTGGCGCCAGCCTCGGCGGCGCGCTCGCCTGACGCCGCGCTTCGCGCTTGTCCTGCCAGGACGTGAGCGGAATCATCAGCAGCGCCACGCATAAAATGAAAATCGGCGTCGTCACCGCAATGATCTTCAGCCATTCGAAGTCGGTCATTCGAGCAACCTCCCGAGAATGAACCTTCCTGCCCAATGTAAGAGCCCGCCGACGGCGCTGCAAAGGGTAATGATCAGCACAAGCGTGCGTCAGGCTACGTAGGCGAGCGCTGCAAGCGGCGCGAACAATCCCGCCGCCAAGAACGCCGTTGCGAGCGTGTTGAGCCACGTCGCGGTCAGCTTGGTGCGCTCGTTGTGGATGAGATGCATGAAGCGAACTCAACTCTACTAAGAACATATCATGAACAAACGCCAAGGTCAATTCTGGGGCCAGTAGGGGCGCCGCTCACTTCTCCGCGTTTCGCCGCCGTTCGATCGCCGTTGCAAGCAGGTCATGTTGCCGGGCATGCTTCTCCGCGCTGGCGCGCTGCTCGTCGGTCCAGTCCGGCTCGCCGTTCCTCAAATCCTCGGCCACCTGTCGATGCTGCTCCGGCGTCATCTGAAAGGGGCTGGCGTCAGTTTGAAGTTTCGGGCGGTGCAAGCGCAAGCGCGCTGATCACCCGGCGCTTGCCTGTCGCGCCGGACCCGATGCTGCCGCGCGCGATACCGCCTATCATAACCTGAGTTTCGGAAGGAGGGGACGGCGCGCGCCCGGCCGTCCGCCTGATTTTATTCCTTGCCAGCCACACGCTGCTGCGCTAGGTTTCCGGCATCCTCCCACCATCGCGGCCGCCGCCATGCCTCCGCTCCTCGCGCGCGTGCGCGCGCTCTACGAAACCTCGGACATCACCGGTGCGCGAGATCGCGGCGCTCGCCGGCGTCAGCGAGCGCACGCTCTACAAGTATGCCGCCAAGGGCGGATGGCGGCGGCGCGTGCGGCGTCTGGATGCGGACGACGCGGTGGCGAGAGCGCCGCAGCATCCGGCGCCGACCGGGCGGCGCGCGGCGCGGGCGGACGGTTCATTCCGCTGGCGCAGGCGCATCTGCCGCATCCGTGCGGGCTCAAGGCGCTCGATCCCGAAGGCGCGCGGCTTGCAAGCGTGGTGTGCGAGCGCGCGCAAATATTGTCGGAGGCCGCCGCCGTCAGCGCTGCGGAGGCGGCGCGAGAACGGGTCGCGCGACGGCAGGTCGCTCGCGATGCTCGATGTGCCAGCGCACGCTGGAGCTGCTCGCGGGCGCGTTCGTCGAGCTTGCGCAGCAGTGGGCGGAGCGCGAGGCGCAGCCGGCGGGCAGGGCGGACGAGGCGGCGGACGGACGGTTCGAGCGGCTCGCCGGGCGGCTCGGCCACGCCATCGTCGACCAGATCGAGGGGGTGCTGGCGGCGCAGCGTCGAGGGGTATGGCTTGCGTTGATCTCTAATGCCGCCCCTCACCCGGCTCGCCGCTTTGCGGCTCGCCACCCTCTCCCCGTAAGAACGGGGAGAGGGAAGAAAGGCAGCGCCCGGATACCGCCGCAATCGGGGCGGAACCTGCGGGCGCTTCGGGTTGCCGGGCAGGGGGATTACCTATGAAAAAGCTGGTGCTGTTGGCGATGCTGGCGTTGCCGCTCGCGGCCGGGATCGCGACCGCGATGGTCGCTTCGATCACGACGAGCTACGCCGATCCGCCCGATCCGAACCGCAAGCCGTAACGGGAGAGCTGCGGCGCTGTCCTTGCCGGAGAGCGCCTCGCTCGACGACTTTTTTTAGGGGAGCATCACCATGAAGAAGCTCGTGTTGCTGGCCATCCTGGCGCTGCCGCTGGCGGCCGGGATCGCGACCGCGATGGTCGCGTCGATCGCGACAAGCTACGCCGATCCGCCCGATCCGCGCAGCGGCCGCAAGCCGTAAAGCCGCAAAGCCGTAATCGATCCGGCCACGCGGCGCTGTCCCCACGGGGGCAGCGCGCGTGGACGATTTTGGGGGACATCATCATGAAGAAGCTGTTGTTGCTGGCCTTGCTGGCGATCGGCATTGGCGGGGCGCTCGGCGGCGCGATCTCGTCCGCCTACGCCGATCCGCCGGATCCGTGGGCCAATAAGCGCAAGCCGTAAGCGGCGAGCCTGATCGAATTACTGCGCGCGCGCGGAGCCCGCTGACGGCGCCACCGTGCCAGTCGGCGTCTGCGCCAGCGCGCGCTCGACCGCTTCGAGCGTGCGGCGGCAGTCGTCGAGCGGCCGCTGCGGCGCGATGGCGCGCAGGTCGAAGGCCGGGCCGACGAACTCGATCGCCAGACATTCCGCGAGCGCGGCGCGCGCGTCGTCGCCCTTGCCCTGCGCGGCGAGCAGCGCGCCGATGCGGCCGCCGACGCGCGCCTGGCTCGCCTGCCAGGTGGCGCGCGGGGCCGACGCGTTCTTGACCAGCCGCGTGGTGAGGCGGAGCGCCGTGCGGTACTGCTCCAGCGCCACGTCCTGCTTGCCCGCGGCGGCGAGCGCATCGCCCAGGCGCTCGTGCGCGACCGCGAGATCCTCCTGCCAGAGCACGTTCGAGGGGTCGGCCGAAATCAGATCGCCGGTGAGCTTGAGCGACAGCTCGAATTGGGTCAGCGCCTCGCCGGCGCGGTCCTGCTTGAGCAGGATTTCGCCGAGGCGGCGGTGGCTCTGCGCCAGTTCCTGCTGCGCCAGCCGGTTGCGCGCGTCGCGATCGAGCAGCGCGCGCGCGATCGTGCGCACGGCTTCGTATTCCTGCGCGGCGGCGGCGATCTCGTTGCGGGCGAACAGCATGTCGCCGATCATGGCGTGGCTGCGCGCCTTCTGCCGCTGCCAGACCTCGTTGACCGGGTCGCGCGCCTCCAATTGCATCGCCATGCGCCGGTAGTCGCGGTAGGCGGCGAGCGCCTCGGCGGTCTCGCCCTTGACGCGCAGCGCGTTGGCGACGCGCAGGTAGGACAGCGCCGCGCTCCACTTCCAGTTCCGCTCCGGCTCGATCGGCGGCGTCGCCGCTTCCGCGGGCGGCGCGTTGATGGCGGAGGCCTTGCGGAATTCGGCGAGCGCGGGCTCGAGCTCGCCCTTGTCCCAGTGGATGTCGCCCGAACGCAGCAGCGAATTGGCGACGTCCCAGCGCGAGCCGAGCCGGTCGTAGATCGTCATGCTGGCGACGTTCTCCGCATAGGCGCCGTCGAGGTCGCCCTGGGCCTTGAGCGTGTCGCTGATGACCTCGAGATCGATGGCGAGGTCGCGCTGCAATTTTCGGTCATCGGGATGATCGCGGGCGAGCCGGGCGCTGATCGCGCGGCCCGCCTGCAATTGCGCGAGCGCGTCGGCGACCTTGCCCTGGCGGCGCAGCGCGATGCCGGTGCGGCGGTGCGCCTGCGCGAGCAGGCCCTGCCATTCGTCGTTGGCGGGATCGAGCGCGGTCAAGCTGCGTGGCGAGATCGCGCGCGGTGTTGGCGACGTCGAGCGCATCCTGGATGTGGCCGACCGCGAAGTGGCTGCGGCTGAGCACATCGAGCGTGCGCAGCTGCGCCGGCGTGATGCCGGGGTCGGGCCGGTTGCTCGCGAGCTTGCTGAAGGTGCCGCGCAGCACGTCGAGGATCTGCTGCGCCACGGCGGTCGGCAGGCTGCCGGAATCGAACATGTCGCCGATCACCGCGGTGCTGCGGGAGGTGCCGTCGATCAGCGCCTCGGCGCGGGCGAGCGCGGCTTCGGCGCGGTCGCGCTGCTCGACCGCGACCTGCTCGGCCACGAACGCGGCGCGCCATTGCCAGGCGGCGGCGCCGGCCAGCACCACCAGCGAGGCGACCGCCGACCACGCCAGCATCAGCGCGCGGCGCTGCTGGCGGACCTCTTCGGAGAGCAGATCCTCCTTCGGCATGTCGTGGATGGCGGCGGCGAAGTCGGCGCCGGCCTCGAGGAAGCGGCGGTCGTCGGTGTCGCCATCGCGATAGGGCCGCAGATCGACCCATTTCGGCTCGCTGGCGAAGCGCTTCGTCAGCGCCGGCGGCAGCGGGGTGGCGCCGCCGCGCGCGAAGTCGCCGGCCGCGCCGTCCCAGGCGAGCTCGCCGTCGGTGACCGCGATCAGCAGCGTGGCGATGCCGTTGTGCTCGATCCAGTACGCGACTTCGCGGTCGACCCATTGGGAGGCGGCGGCCTCGGGCGAGGCCAGCAGGATCAGAAAGCGCGAGCGGGCGAGCGCCTGCTCGATCGACGGCCACAGCTCGGGCGTCGCCGACAGGCTGGTGTCGTCGCGGAAGATGCGCAGCGCGCGGCGGCGGTACCACGGCTTGCCGAGCGTCTGCACGACCGATTGCAGCGCGGCGGCGACCGGCTTGTCCTTGGCGTGGCTGTAGGAAATGAACGCGTCGTAGGTCGCCATATCCCCTCGGGTCTCGCCTGGCCCCCCGGGCCGCGCAGGCGAACTATAGCATGGATATTCAGGGCGAGCGTGGGGCAGGGCTCGGCGTCACCGCCGGCCGGCCTCCGTGAGCGCCGTGCCGTCGCGCAAGATCGCCTTCAGCCGGTCGGCGAAGCGCATCAGCGGCGCGCCGTCGATGACGTCGTGGTCGGCGCTGAGGTTGAGATGGATGACCTCGCGCTCGACCGGCTTGCCGTCCTCGAGCACGAGCTTCTGCTCGATCCCGCCGATCGCCAAGGTCAGCGTCATCGGCGTGATCGGGATCGCGACCGCGGCGCCTTGCGTGAACATGCCCATCGAGGTGATGCCGACGGTGCCGGCGAGATCCTTGAACCAGTAGGGATTGCGGCGCACGAAGAACCACAGGCTCTTGCGCACGAACCGCGGCAGCCGGAAGAACAGCGTGTCGAGCGCGGTCATCGGCCCGTGCATCCCGAGCGGCGCGTCCCTGGCGGCCTGCAATTCGGCGTGAATCTCCGCCGCGCTCTTCTCCTGCGCCGCGCGCACGATCTTGAACACCGGCAGCGCCGCACCTTCGAAGTCGCGCTCGATCGTGAAGGTGAGATCGATGTCGTCGAACACCACGAGCTTCGAGCGGCCGACCCGGTAGGCCTGCATGGTCTTGTCGGCCGCGATCGCCGCGACGTAGCTCGCCGCGACGTAGCTGGTGATCGATACCGCCTCGCCGGTGCGGCGCCGGTGTTCCGCGAGCCGTTCCTTGACGCCGGATATGTCGGCCTCGACCAGCACATGCAGGATGTTCTTGCGCCGGCCCTCCGCCATCACGTCGAGGATGAAATTGCGCAGCCGCGGGTAGGGCAGCAGCGTGCCCGGCGCGTTCGGCATCGTGAGCTGCTCGATCAGTTGCGACAGGATCAGACGGGCACGGCCGGCTGCCGGTTTGCTCACGAGCCGCTCCCGAAAACCGCTGCCGGCCGCGCCCGCGCGCAAGGTCACAGCCGCCGGAGCGCTTCCGCCGGCCCCATCTGGACGGCGCGCCAGGCCGGGAACAGCGAACCCAGCAGGCAGAGCGCGCAGGCCGCCGCCAGCACCGGCGCGATCAGCCAGAAGCTCGGCTTGAACGAGATCAGGTTGCCGATCGCCGGGATGCGCGGAAAGATGAACGCGGCGAGGAAACTCAGCAGCACGCCCAGCACGCAGCCGATCGCGCACATCAGCAGTCCCTCGACCACGATCGAGGTCATGATCCGCCGGCGGCTCCAGCCGATGGCCGCGAAGATCCCGATCTCGCGGGTGCGCTCCTGCGTCGCCATGATCAGCGCGTTGAGCACATTGAGCGCGCCCACCGCCACCGCGATGATCGAGATCGCGAGCGACACCGCGTTCAGGATGGCGAAGTTGCGGTCGTTGTTGAGCACCTCGTTGGCGGTCGAGGCGGTGACGCCGCCGAGCGCCTCGATGGCGGAGCGCACCTTGGCGAGATTTTGCGGCACGCCGGCGGAGCGCTCGACGTTGACGTGGATCATCGTCACCTGCTTCGGCCGGTAGCTCGCCTCCTGCAGGTCGGTCAGCGGCACCAGCACCAGCCCGCGGTTGACGACGGTGGTGTAGTTGGCGATGCCGACGACGCGGAATTTCTCGCCGAGGAGATCGAGCGTGTCGCCGACCTTCTTGTTGAGCGTGGCCGCCGCCGCGTCGCCCAGCACCACGACCTTGTGTTCGCCGGCGGCCGGCACGGCGCCCTCGCGCAGCGGCACCTTCTTCCACAGATAGCTCGCATCCGGCCAGCCGAGCGTCAGTACGCTGCCGCTCGCCGCTCGGCGCGAACATCAGCAGTTCGCCCGATACGCGCACGACGCCCGGGATCGCCGCCACGCGCTCGACCGTCTGCTCGGGCAGGAAGCCGCCGAAGATGTCGGAGGCGCCCTTCTGCATGACGACGAGGTCGTCGCCCATCTCGTCCATGCCCTCGCGCGTCGAGTCCTGGATGCTGTGCGACAGCGCGATCAGCGCGAGCGCGCTGCCGACCGCGAGCGCGATGCCGAGAATCGACAGGCAGGTGCGGATCGGGCGGCGCTTGAGATTGCGGAGAGCGAGGCCGGCGAGCGTCATGACGATGCCTCGACTTCTTTCACGCGCGCGGCGCCCGATTGGGCGACGTCTTCGATGATGACGCCGTCCTTGATGCGGATGCGCCGCTCGCAGCGGGCGGCGAGCCCCTCGTCGTGGGTGACGAGGATCAGCGTCATGTTCGAGTCCTTGCGCAGGTTGAACAGCAGGTCGGCGACGTTCGCCGCGGTGGCGCTGTCGAGGCTGCCGGTCGGCTCGTCGGCGATGATCAGTTGCGGCTCGTTGACGATGGCGCGGGCCAGCGCCACGCGCTGGCGCTCGCCGCCCGACAGCCTGGTGACCAGATTGTGCATGCGATGCTCCAGCCCGACCCGGTCGAGCATGACGGCGGCGCGCATCAGCCGGCGCACCGGCGACAGGCCGTGGCCCTGGAGCGCGATCGCGACGTTCTCGGCCGCGGTCAGGGTCGGAATGAGGTTGAAGTCCTGGAAGATGATGCCGATGTTGTCGCGCCGCAGCCGCGACCAGTCGCTCGGCTTGCGGATCGGCCGGCCGTCCCAATGCACGGAGCCCGAGGTCGGGTTGTCGATGCCGGTGAGGATGTTGACCAGGCTGCTCTTGCCGCTGCCGCTGGCGCCGACGATGGCGATGCACTCGCCGGCTTCGATCTGCAGGTCGATTTCCTTGAGCGCGACGATGGTGCCGTCGTCGTAGCTGCGGTTGACGCCGTGCAAGGAGAGCAGCGGTCCGGACTGGGCGTTCGGGCCGGAATTCAAATAACGCTTGATCGCTACCAGCATACGCCGCCTCGCACTCCGCACGCCACGTCGTAGATTATGCCGTACTGCAGATTATGCCGCACTGCACCGTTCCATCGCCGGGAAACCGCGGCCGATGGACGCAGATGCGCGCTGCCGTGAGGCGGGCCTCCCGCCTCCGTAGCGGTCACGTTAACGGGTTAGAGCCGGTCAAACCAGCAACGGCTGCGTTCATTCGGGACACGGTTAACGCCGGCCGCCAATTTACCAACCAGCGTTGATCCACCGTTAGTCGTGGTGACATCGGTTCCACCGATCGTTTATGGTGACGTTACACGGCGCCCGCAGCAACCGGGCGGGAACAACGCAAAAACAACATGTACCAAGGGGGCGGAGTTGATCGAGTTAGTAGAGTTGGCCAACTGGTTCGGTTGGCAGTCGCCACATGTTGGCGCGACGGTCGATAGCCTTCCGAGCCCGTCGTTCAAGTGCAAATCGGTCGAGCACGTTTCCTTCAGTAGCAACAACTACCTCTCGATCGCGGCCAGCCCGCGCATGAAGGCCGCGGCGATCCGCGGCATCGAGACCTACGGCGTCGGCAACTGCGAGTCGCGGCTGCTGACCGGCAATCTCGAGATCTACTGCGATCTCGAACGCAAGCTCGCCCGTTCGAAGGGCAAGAGCAGCGCGATCCTGTTCGCGACCGGATACCTGACCAATCTCGGCGCGCTTTCGTGCCTGCCGCGGGCCGGGCAATACGCGCGGATCTTCGGGTTCACGCCGTCCAGCGACCACAGCTATGCGTACTTCGGCGACGAGTACAATCACATCAGCATCCGTGAGGGCATCCGCGCCTCGGGCGCGGCGCGTGCGACCTACCGCCATCTCGATCTCGACCATCTCGAGACGCTGCTGCGCAATTCCGACGCCTCGACCAAGATCATCGTCACCGACGCGGTGTTCAGCCAGGACGGCGACATCGCGCCGCTGCCCGACCTTCTGAAGCTCGCCGACCGCTACGACACATTGGTCTATGTCGACGACGCCCACGGCACCGGCGTGCTCGGCGCCAACGGGGCGGGCATCATCGAGCACTTCGGGGTCGCCAGCGAGCGGCTGATCTACATGGGCACGCTGAGCAAGGCCTATGGCGCGATCGGCGGCTTCATCGCCGCCAATCCGCTGATCACCGAGATCATCCGCACGACCTGCCCGGCCTATGGCTTCACCTCGACCTTGCCGCCCGATCAGGCGCTCGCGGTCAGCACCGCGATCGACATCGTGCGCGACGAGCCGGAGCGGCGGCGGCAGCTGTGGGACAACCAGCGCTACTTCGTCGCGCGCATGTCCGAGCTGAACTATCACCTGGTCTCGACCGAGACGCCGATCGTTCCGATCCTGGTCGGCGGCGATGCCCAGGCGGACAAGCTCGCCGCCGCGATCCACGCCGAGCACCTGCACCTCGACGTGATCAAGTTCCCGGCGGTGCCGGTCAACACCGCCCGGCTGCGCGTCCAGCTCAATGCCCACCACACCCGCGATCAGATCGACCGGCTGGTCCTGGTGCTGGCCCGCAACGAGCACCTGCTCGGACGGCAGGGGCGCAAATTGGGCGCGCCGGATCTCAAGGTCGCTGTGCCGATGAGCGGCGACGCGCTGGTCTAGGCGCGAGCGCATCGACACGCGGCGTGGCGGTGGCGACTCTGCATCGCTGCCGATAATCGACCATCACTTGCAAGCCTGAGAATTCGGCCGGCGCCGCGCCCGTTGTGACAAACGGGCAACGCGCGGGCGCGAAGCGGCTGCGGGAATGGCTTATCCACAGGCGTTGTCGCGGTGGCGGATTGCCTGCGCCGCCGATCTGTCGGGAAATGAGCACGCTCGGATCTCTGACTTGCGCGGGCCGGTGGCCCGCATCGCGCGCGCGTCAGGCACGGCGAATGCCGCGCGCGGGGTCGCGATGGCGGAGATCCTGAGCGGGGGCGGGGCGACCAGAGGGTGCGTGCTTGATCGGGGATAGGGGATGCGCGCGTCGCCAAGATTGTTTTGGACCATTGCGCTTGTCATGGTCGCGTCTGCCGGCGCTCCGGCCGTTGCCGAGAACGCGGCGGTTTCGCTCGCGGCCGGAACCGGCCCGGATGCGAACGCGAGCTGCCGGATTCCGTTCGAGGTCCTGAAGGATTCGAAAACCGGCAAGCCCTTTCCGCTGTCGGCCGCGCTCAATGACAACGCCAAGCTCTCGGAGAATCTGCGTCAGCGCTACATCGTCGCCGATCTGAACTCGGCGGACGAGAACGGCAATTGCCGGGGCGCCGAGGAGCATTTCACGCCGGTGGCCGAGCTGAGCGAGTTCCCGCGGCTGCGGGCGATCGCGGCGGCGCGCCAGACCGAGGTCGCCGCGCTGGTGAAGGAAAGCACCGAGTCGCTGCTCGCGTCCGAAGGCACGCCCGGCGACGCTGCGGGTCTCGCGCGGGAACTCGAGGATCTGCAGAACTATCTCCAGCAGGTCGAGCGCTACCGGACGGAGCCCGTGGTCAAGCCGCGCGTCGTCAACGGCTACTGCGTCGGGCAGAGCCTGAGCCTGTGCGAGATCGTCGACGGGGAACCGAAGCTCGTCTACCGCTTCGTCACGTCCTCGAGCAAATCGCTGCCGCCGCTCTATCGCTATTACGCGCCGATCAACTTCATCAACTCGCGGAACTGGAGCTCGGATCGCCGATACACGCCGGCCGACGCCCGTCGCGACGAGCGCATGGGCGGCGGCGCGGCCAGGATCGTTCCCTTCGCCAATGGCGGCCGGCCGATCGAGATGCCGAACTTCCTGCACTTCCTGCCCGAGGCCGGCTACACCGGCGAGACCCAGAACGGCATTCATCAGATCGCCGGCGGTCTCGATTCCGGCGGCACGTTCGGCGCTCCGGTGAGCCTCGGCTGCATCCGTCTCAACAAGTTCCAGGCCAAGCTGGCGCGATGGTGGACGCCGAACCACGCCAAGTTCTTCGTGCATTTCGAGCCGAACCGCTACCGGACGTTGGGCGATGTTGCCTCCGGCAAGGCCAGGGGTTTCCGGCCGCCGCGGGATGCCGACATCGAAACCGCCGCCGTCGCGGCGCAACCGGCGGAACGAACTGGGTCGAGCCGGCCGGCGAAAAAAGTCCAGCCGTTCAGCTTCTTTTCTTTCCTCACCGCGACGCGCCGCTGACCGGACCACCGCGGCGCGAAGACTCCAGGGCGCGAAGTCGATTTCGGCATGAGATAACAGGAACTGCGATCGGGGACCGAAGCCGAATGGCTGCCTCCCGCCGTGCCGCCTTGCCCCACACGCCGATCCCCGCCTAGATGCCTCGCGCTCCGCCGCCCGGGCGGCGCCAGGCCAACCATGCGCGATCCCGATCCGGTCATTCCCCCGCAGCACTATCTCGATCACGCGCGCGCGCGGCGCATCGTCATCGGCATTCTGCTGACCATGCTGCTGGCGGCGCTCGACCAGGTGGTGGTCGCGACCGCGCTTCCGACCATCGCGGCGAGCCTCGGCGACGCCGACAACATGCCGTGGGTGGTAACCGCGAACCTGCTCAGCGCGACCGCGGTGACGCCGCTCTACGGCAAGCTTTCGGACATCTACGGCCGCCGCGCCATGATGCTGCTGGCGATCGGCGTGTTCGCGCTGGGCTCGCTCGCCTGCGCGCTCGCGCCCACCATGCTGACGCTGATCCTGGCGCGCGCGCTGCAAGGGCTGGGCGGCGGCGGGCTGATGCCGCTGGTGCAGACCATCATCGGCGACGTGGCGTCGCCGCGCGACCGCCCGCGCTACCAGTCCTACACCTCGGCGACCTTCATCCTGTCGACGGTGTGCGGCCCGCTGATGGGCGGCTTCATCGCCCAGCATCTCGACTGGTCGTGGATCTTCTGGATGAACCTGCCGTTCTGCGCGCTGGCCTATCTGCTCACGTCCGACCGGCTGCGCGCGTTGCCGCGTCACGACCGGCGGCACCGGCTCGACCTTTTGGGCGCGTTGCTGATGGTCGGCGCCGCGATCGCGCTGATGCTCGCGCTGACCTGGGGCGGGCGGCGCTACGGCTGGGGCACCTGGCAGATCGGAACGCTGTTTGCGGGCTCGGCCGTACTGTGGGCGCTGTTCGCCATGCGCAACATGACCGCGTCCGAGCCGTTCATTCCGCTGTCGGTGCTGCGCGACCAGGCGGTGCGGCTCGGCACCGGAACCGCCTTCTTCGGCATCGGCGCGGTGATCGCGCTCACCATCTTCCTGCCGCTCTACGCCCAGGCAGCGCTCGGCATGACGGTGAGCGAATCGGGACTGGCGATCGTGGCCTTGCAGGCGTCCGCCACCGTCACCTCGCTCGCGGGCGGGCGGCTGATTGCGCATTTCGCCCGCTACAAGCGCGTGCCGCTGGTCGCGCTGATTCTGTCGATCGCGGCGCTGATTCCGCTCGCGGTCGCGCCGACCGGGTTTTCGCCGGCGGTGGCGCTGACGCTGATCGCGCTGGTCGGCGCCGGCGTCGGGCCGATTTTTCCGTTCACCATCGTGGTGATCCAGAACGCGGTCGCCTTGCATCAGCTCGGCATCGCGACCGGCTCGATGAATTTCTTCCGCGCGCTCGGCGGCACCATCATCGTCACCGGCTTCGGCGCGATGGTGCTGGCGGGAGCGCCGTCCGTGCGCGGAATGGCGGCGGCGCCGCTGCTCGAACGCGCGCGGGTCGCGGAAGGTTTCGGGCTGGTATTCGGCGCGACCGCGCTCTGCCTGGTGATCGCGTTCGTCTGCGTGCTGCTCGCCCAGGAGCGCCCGCTGCGGGGCGGCACGTCGGCCCAGGAACCGCCCGTAGCGGGGCCTTCATAGCTGCATTGTGCAATGCGGCATTGTCATTGCGGCGGCGCCACGCGATATGGGGCGGGACATGATTTGTCCACACCGCAACGCTCGATGACGCCCGTCCAAGACCGCGCCGAGGCGCAGCGGCCGCTGTCCAAGGCCGACGTGCGCAACGTCTTCTATGGCCTGATGCTGGCCATGTTCCTCTCGGCGCTCAACCAGACCATCGTCGCCACCGCGCTGCCGACCATCGGCCGTGCGCTCGGCGACGTCGAGAATCTGTCCTGGGTCATCATCTCGTATCTGCTGTCGTCGACCGTGGTGTCGCCGCTCTACGGCAAGCTCTCCGACATCCACGGCCGGCGCACCATGATGCTGCTCGCGATCGGGCTGTTCATCGCCGGGTCCGCGGCGGCGGCGCTGGCGCCCAACATGGCGATGCTGATCGCCGGGCGCACGCTGCAGGGGATCGGCGGCGGCGGCATCGTGCCGCTGACGCAGACGACGATCGCCGACATGATCACGCCGCGCGAGCGCGGCAAGTACCAGGCCTACATGGCGACCTCGTGGGTGACGGCGGGCGTGCTCGGGCCAGCGCTCGGCGGCATCATCGCCGAGCACTTCAACTGGGCGCTGATCTTCTGGCTGAACGTGCCGCTCGGGCTGATCGCCGCGCTCCTCACCTACCGCGCGATGCGGCGCCTGCCGCGACACGACCGGCCGCACAAGCTCGATCTCGTCGGCGCGATCCTGATGGTGACGGCCTCGACCGTGTTCCTGATCGCGATCACGTCGGGCGGCACGCGCATCGCGTGGCTGTCGCCTGCCATGGCGGTGCTGCTCGGCGTCTCGATCATGCTCGCGGTCGCGCTGGTCTGGTGGCTGCGGCAGGCGCCCGAGCCGTTCCTGCCGCTGTCGGTGATGCGCAATCCGGTGATGCGCAAGGGCACGTCCGCGACCTCCTGGATGATGGGCGCGGTGATCGGGCTCACCGTCTACATGCCGTTCTACTTCCAGGTCGTGCACAAGCTGTCCGCCACCGACGCGGGCCTGGCGCTGATCCCGATCGTGCTGATGACGCCGCCGGGCTCGATGATCTCCGGACAGACGATGATGCGGATGCGCCACTACAAGATCTCGGCGATCCTCGGGGGAATCCTGACGGTCGTGGCGGTGACCGCGCTGGTGATCTGGCCGACCATGCCGCTGTGGGGCGTGATCCTGGTGCTGACCGCGGTCGGCTTCGGCGCCGGCACGGTCTATCCGACCGCGACCATCTCGATCCAGAACGCGGTGCCGGTGCACCAGGTCGGCACCGCCACCGGCGCGATGAACTTCTTCCGGGCGCTCGGCTCGACGCTCGCGGTCGCCATCATGGGCACGATCCTGCTCATGGGCGCCGGCGCCACCGTCGAGCGCGGCGGCGGCGGCGACCTGCTGGTGGCGTTGGCGGGCACCTCCGCGGTCGACATGGTCGCGGTGTTCCGCATGCTTTTCATCGCGGCGGACGTCTTTCTGATCGTCGCGCTGATCGCGGTGCTGCAGCTCGAGGAGCGGCCGCTGCGCGGTCCTGCGGTGCAGCCGCAGCCGGCGCCGGCCGATCCGCCACCCGCGCCGGCGGAGTAGCAGGCGAAGGTCACGTTCAGAGTTGCTTTGTCGCGCGGACGAAATTGCCCGGTTTGCGCGATTTGTCGTAATGCTTGATTAACTGTGATCCATTCCCATTGCGATTTGCGGAAATCCGGCAACTCTGCCTGCATTGAAAGTTGAGCCCGTATTCAGGGCACTTTGTGCAGCTCCGCTGCGCGCCCGGTCCGATTGCGCCAATTCACCGCAGAATTCTGAGGGTCGGCTCTTAACCTGACTGGCAAGCGCGCCTTCGCATGCGTCTGCCGAGCAAGGCAGGAGACCAGCTTTGAAGCATCAACTCTTACGCTTCCTTCGCGATGAGACCGCGGCGACCGCCATCGAGTATGGGCTGATCGCGTCGGGCATCGCGGTCGCGATCATCACGGTGACGAAGGGCGTCGGCTCGAAGCTGAACACGACCTTCACGTCGGTGCAGACGGCGCTGAAGTAGCGCCCTGCCGAAGCGTTACAGCCCGGGTGCGCCGGCGAAATTCGCCCGCTACTTGTCGCGCACGGTGTCGGTGTAGGCCGGGGCTTCGCTCAAGAAGCCGCGGTCGAGCATCCAGTCGACCTTTTCCTGGAACTCCGCCTCCTGGTAGCCCTGCACGCCCTTGAGCTCGGGCAGCATGCCGCCCTGGCGCAGCTCTGGCTTGAGATCGTGCAGCAGCTCGGTGCGGGCGCGTTCCTCGTTCTCGTTGAGCCAGGCGACCGCGCGATTGAGCGCCCGGCGAAGCTTGGCGGCGGTTTCCTCGTCGACGTCGTCGCCGGCGACGATGCCGCCGCGCCAGCGCAGATTGGCGATGGTGCGGCAGCCCGCCTCCGCGGCGCGCGAGACCAGCGGCTCCATCAGCGCGGCCGCATCGGCCGCGCCCGAGAGCAGCGCGTCGAGCCGCTCGTTGGCATGCACGAGCTTGATCTCGGCGAACGGAACGCCGGCCGCTTCCATCACCTCGATCGCGGCGTAGAAGGTGCCGGCGTGCCAGGTCACGGCGATCGGCTTGTTGCGCAGGTCGGCGAGCGTGCGAACGGGCGAATCCTTGCGCACCATGATGGCGCCGGTGCGGACCGTGGTGTCGAGGCCGATGATGCGGCCCTTGCCGAGCGCCTGCACGCGCTCGATCGCGCCCCACTCGCACACCGGATAGACCTCGAGCGCGCCGTTGCGCAGCTGCAATTCCTTCCAGCGGCCGGCGAAGTCCTTGACCCGGCCCTCGGCGCCCTTGGGGTTGTCGAGCTGATGCTCGACGGTGAGGCCCTCGTCGGCAAAGAAGCCTTGCTCGATGGCGACCCGCCAGGGGCGGTCATGGGCGTTGCTGTCGCTCTGGACGCGGATG
Organism: uncultured Alphaproteobacteria bacterium; assembly: GCA_963749815.1. Taxonomy (GTDB): domain Bacteria; phylum Pseudomonadota; class Alphaproteobacteria; order Rhizobiales; family Xanthobacteraceae; genus VAZQ01. Next base: position 226,910 of record CAVVON010000010.1, read on the forward strand.
GTGCGCGGCATGGGGGCCTCAATGGTGCGCGGATGGCGAAGGTGCCGATCCTAGCGCGGCGGTGGCCGCAGCGCGATGGCCGCCGGTGGACGGGCGAGGAGGCTGGAGCGGGCGGGCTGCGGGGCTGAATATGGCGCCGGCCGGTGATCAGGGGAAAATGCTGGCGGCCGGCGGCTGGACGAAATCAGCAGTTGGAAATGACACGGGCCGCGATGCCGGCCGAGCGGTCGCGCCCATTGGCGCTCGCCCGGCCGGCCGTGTCGCGAGAGGGAAGAGGATCAATCGTTGTAGGGATACCAGCACTTCAGGCAGTTGCTGAGGAAGATGGCCCGATACTGGTCGGCCGGCCCGGCGTTCTGAACGATCACCCGGGAGAGACAGTCGTTGTTGCAGCAGTCGTGGTGCCGCTTTCCGGCATACGCCGTTCCGCCCGGGAGGGCGGCCAGTCCGAGCACGAACGCCCCCGTGAGCGCGACGAGCGACAGACGCTTCATTGTGGTAACTCCCTGTTGTTGTCCTACGGCAGGCCTGAATGCACAGCAGACCTGGGAGCAAGGTTGGCGTAATTGCCGCATAATTGCCATACAAAAAACAAGTATTTTCCACGCTTATCTTAGGCTTAAGAGCGCTCATGGAAGCATAGAAGTTGGTCTAGACTCTATATCCGACATAAAATACTGATTAAGGCCTCGGATGAGATATATATATATTCCATAAATACTTACCGATGATGTATATCCGACAGAGGATACTTTACGCCTATTTTACCCGCGGTCTCGGGCCGTTGGTGCGGCCGGATCCGCCGCGCCAAGTCCGCCAAGTCGTCCAGGCATTCGATCGCTGCTGGTGAGGGCGCCGGCACGCAGATACGTGCCAAGTGGGGTGGGCGGTGCACGCAGGCGGCGCGCTGAATGGCAGGTTCAAAAATCATAAACCGCGCCGCCAACCCCCGGCGCCACCGCAATGCGGGAGCGCTTCAGGTCGACGACGCGGTTGGGGTCATGCCGTGAGGCATAACCGCCGGCCACGGCCAGTCGGCGTAGCCGGACAGGGCACGAAGCCCGATCCGGCCGGCCTATGACGTGAGCTGGTCGGAAATCAGTCGACGTCCGCGTAGGGGTACCGGCACTGCAAGCAAAGGCTGATCTTCTGGAATTTGTACTGGTCGGCAGGCCCGGCAGCCCAAGTGACGGTCGCGGCGTTGCATGCTGCGAAGCCTTGGCAGCACTTGTGATGCCGGCCGCCGGCCTGAGCCGTGCTGCCGGGAAGGACGGCAAGCCCGAGCACGAAGGCCCCCGAGAGCGCGATGAGGGACAGATGCTTCATTTGATGACTCCCTGATTGTTGTCGTGGCAGGCCTGAATTGCACAGGCCTAAACACAGGTTGGCGTAGTACGCCGTATAATTGCCACATAAATGACAAGTATTTTCCACGCTTATATTAATTTTATCGCGACCATTTCTGTCCAGTTCAGAACAGTCCAAGTAAACTGCACATAAAATTGTTGGCCGTTAGCTATAATTATTTCGTAAATCTACAAAAGTTGCTTGTCGTTTCGGCTTGTAAAGTTATGACTTCTTTATTCGAGAAAGCCGCTGCGCGAAGGGGTTCGCGCCTGCGCCGCGCGATGGCGCGGCGTTGCGACATGCGTGGCCGCGGTAACCGCCTCGCTCGTCGCAAGCGATCGCGCCGGGGCTAGCGGGATGTGCCCGCGGCCATTCGTCCGGCACTTCGGGGAGCGGCCTTGGCCGCTATGATGGGGGCGCTGCTTCGCGCAGAGGCTCGGCGCGTTGCGCGGGGAAATGGCTGCTTCAAAAACGTTATCCGCGCCGCCAACCCTCGGAACTGCTGCAATTGCAGCGGCACCTCGGGTGGACGGCGCGGTAGCGGTTACGCCGTGAAGCATAACCGCCGGCCACGGCCATTTGGCCGACCGGAGCAACTGCGGCCCGGTCAGCCTATGACGGTGAGCGGGTCAGAAATCAGTCGACGTCCGCGTAGGGGTAGCGGCACTGCAAGCAAAGGCTGATCTTCTGGAATTTATACTGGTCGGCGGGGCCATTGGCCCAGGTGACGGTCGCGGCGTTGCATGCAGCCCAGCCTTGGCAGCACTTGTGATGATGCCGGCCGCCGGCCTGCGCCGAGCTGGCCGCGAGGCTGAGGACGAATGCGCTGGCGAGGAGGGCGGTGAATGACAGGCGTTTCATGTATTTCTCCGTGGTCGTTTTACAGGCAGCCTAGATTCGGCAGCCTACGTTCATTAAGGTTAACGCCGTGAAAAATACACATAAATGCCCCATAATTTCCACATTTATTTCAAATTTATTTTTTGAACCTTTGGACCTTGGGAAATTAATCCAGCAATGCACTTTCCTTGGAAACACCGGAAGGCAGGGCACGCCCTCTTGGCGCGGGGATTTGGACCGCCGAATTAGATCGTCTCTGCGATTAGGCGATCCAGCGCGCAGAGGGCAGCCGCGTTAGGCGGGATAAAGGCCGGCGTGGTGGCCCAGGTTTGTAGGGGCGCGCTGTCGAGCGGAAACGCTATTGTCGTCTCGGGGCGTTTGCCATCTTGCGCGCCTGTTCTTCGATCCACGCGCGGTAGCGCACAAGCGGCGTGACGCCGGTGAGGCCGCCGCAGCCGTCGGACAATTTCGGACCGGTCGACCAGCTCACCAGCCCCGCGACCATCAGCGTGCCGCCGATGTCGCGAAACACCGGGCCGCCGGAATCGCCCGTGCAGGCGCCGAGCCCCGCGCGCTCGCCCTTGGTGGCGGGGTCGACGAGACGGAATTGCAGCGAGCCGGGCTGGCCGGTCACGATCAGCGCGGCCGAGCGCAGCGTGCCGGCGCTCTTGCCGTCGCCGGGCGCGGCGACGCCGTAGCCCGCGATGACGAAGCGCTCGCCGATCGCGACGGCGTTGCCTGCCGGTGCGAGCGATGCAGGCGCGACGGTCAGCGGCTTGGCGAGCTTGAGCAGAGCCACGTCGGCGGTGACGCGGTGGCGCTCGACGGCTTTGGCGTCGAATTCCGGATGACGCGCGATCGCCGCGAACGCGGTCAGCACCGGCTGACGCGAGGCGTCGAATTCGAGCAGCTTGTAGTCGGCGCCCGGCCACACGCAGTGCGCCGCGGTGAGCACGAGATTGGGCGCAAGCGCGACCCCGGTGCAGGTGCCGTTCGGCCCGACCAGGATCACGGCGGCGCGCAGCGGGCCTTCGGGCGGCGTGTCGCCGCCGCCGACGATGGCGCGGGCAGGCGCGGATGCGAGCAGCAACAGAGTAACGATCGCCGCGACGGCGCGCGCGAGGCTCACGGCTCGAGCGGCGAGCCGAATTTTGCGGCGGTCTCGGCGATCCAGAATTGATAGCGCGGCAGCGGGATGATGCCGCTGACGAAGCCGCAGTTCGGCTCGCCGTTGGGGCCAGAGGTCCAGCTGATGATGCCGATCAGCGCGAGCTTGCCGTCGCGCTGCTCGAACACCGGGCCGCCGGAGTCGCCGTTGCAGACACCGAGGCCGGATTTCTCGCCGAGCGTATTGGGATCGACCAGGTTGATGATCTGGGTGTTCGGCCGGTTGGTCGCGACCAGCGTCGCCATGCGCAGCTTGCCGGCGCTCCTGCGGTTGGCCGGATCGGTCAGGCCGAAGCCCGCGACGATGAAGCGGTCGCCGACCGCGATTGGCGCGCGTCGGTCGCTGAACGGCACCGGCGTGAGCTTGGGCGGCGGTTTGGCCGCGAGCTTGACCACCGCTACGTCGGGCGCGTCGTCGCGCGGCGCGAACTGCGGATGCGCGGCGGTGCTTTCGACGCTGCGCGTGGTCATGCGGTTGCCGTCGCGGACGGCGAGCTTGTAGTTGCCGCTCTTGGCGACGCAGTGCGCGGCGGTCAGCACGAGATCGGGCGCGATCGCGACGCCGCTGCAGACGCCGGCGGTGCCGGAGATCAGCACCACATGCGGCGCCACCGCCTCGTCGCCGGGCGGCGCGCCGCCGACAATAGCGGCGGCCGGCGCGAGCGAGAGCGCCAGGCAGGCGGTGGCGGTGAATGCGCGAAGCATTATTTGGAATTCGGGTTACGGCACGGGCAGTCTAACGACAATTTCGGCGTTTGATGGGCCTAATCTGCCGACTTCTGCCGAATAGAGGTCACGATGTGTGCCGTTGGCCTCGTGACATCGCCTCACCCAACCGACACCGGCAGGTGGTCGCGCACGTTGTGGGAAATGACGGCTCAGCGCTCGTTAAATCATCAAGACGCCCGCCGACGTCCTGCCGACTGGCGGTCGCGGATGGCCTCTTCGAGCGTCATTTTTTCCAGCAGCAGATCGGTCACCAACCGTCGCAGTTGGGCGTTCTCAACGCGCAGGGCGGCAGCCTGGTCGCCGCGCTGCTTGCTAGAGTCGTCCACGAACATCCTGGTTCGCTCGACCGGCGTTACCGGTTCGGAACTCACCTTGGTGGGCTTTGGGTCCATCTTGCGCCAGCGGTGCAGCGTCATGACGCTCACACCCAGCGCTTGTGCGATCTGGCTTTGCAATTTGCCTTGCTTCTCCAACTCATCCGCTTGGGCGAGTTTGGACGCAATTTCTGATTGTGAGTGTTTCTTCTTCTTGGCCATGATTTTCGATGTTTTGCGCGTGCGCCGAAGTCGCCTGCTTCTCGCGGCGAAGCAACTTTGTAGGTGCGAGGCTCTGGCGCTTTCAAGCGTCTTCAGGTTGTGTCAACAAGAAGATTCAAGTCAAATTTAACGGGATAGGATGGTGGTTTCTGATCATCCGAGCCGAAAGAGCTGGATTAGTCGGAATAAATAAAAGTCGTCCATGAACTATAACGTGCTGATTTATCATTTTTCCAGTAGATAGACTTTGAGATGGAAAGTTTTCCTTTATTAATACGATCTTTATATTCGAAAATTAGGAGAAATTGTGTCAGACAAAAACGATTTATGGCGCGGTTGTATCGTAATACTTTGTGATCACGCCAGAACGGAGAGACTCGGTTTCCGATGTCGAAAGCGGTTAGTGCGACAAAGTGTGGCGGCGTCGGTCAGCTCCATACTGGAAGCGGAAAATGCAACGCTTCGACGGCAAGTGGTTGGCGCTTGAAATTCGGGCGTTGCGCTTAGAGCGTGCGCATCAGCCATAATGACTTAGCATAGGTGAGATGGGCCGTACGCGCGCGCGGGCGCCGATGCGCTGTTCATGTCACCGTTGATCGTCGGAACATCTATCGCCCCGATGAAATGGTGCGGCACGGGCCAATCTACGAGAGCATCGGGCGCGAGCCGTTTGGCAAGCCGCGCGGGGCCGGGAGTAGGACTTCGCAACTCGCTCTAAGCGCGGAGGCACTCGCCAAATTGTAAACAGTCGGCTCGGCTACGGTTAAGCTCGCCGCCGCCCGCGGCCGCGTCGGGTTGGAGGCTGCGCTCCTTCCAGGAGGGCGAGCTTCTCAAGCATCAAATCCGCAACGAGTCGCCGCAACTGCGCATTTTCATTTTGCAGATCCCCAATGCTCCTCGTTGCTGCCACGCTCTTGGGCGGATCGGCAGGCCCATCGAGCGATGTTGCGTGCGTTGACACAGCGGTGCTCGGAGGGTCTTTCCGCCAGCGGTGCAGCGTCATTACGCTGACACCCAATGTACGCGCAATCTCGCGCTGCAGCTTTCCTTGCTGGGCCAGTTCATCCGCCTGCGCCAGCTTGCTGGCAACTTCGTTGGGGGAGTGACGCTTCTTTTTCACGATGATTGGCCCGGTCAGCATGTGAAAAAGGGCTGCCGCGGCGAGAGCAGCGAATCTGAGTGCGAAGCCCCCAAGGAACAAAATATATCGCGTAGGCGATCCGCAGCTTGTCAGGTTTTTCCCTAACAATGCCCGGATAGCCCGAATTCGATCGTGAAATTGGAACCGAGGATCAGCCCAGGTTGCGACTGGGACACTCTTAAACCCAAAGGGCAGGGTCAACTCAAGCCAGGTTGATGTCCGCAAACCATCCGTGAGCGGATGCGAAGCGAACAATATCGGCGCGGGTCCTCAACCCTAATTTCTCCGCGGCGCGGGCTCGGTAGGTCTCGACGGATTTGACGCTGACGTCGAGCCGGCCTGAGATCTCTTTGTTGGTAAAACCGAGGGCAACGGCCCGAAGGACTTCGATCTCGCGGTCCGTTAGCGGAGCTGCTGATTGGCGGCTTGGTCCCGGCGCCACGGATTTGGCGGTCCCAATGTCGCTGCTGGCAAGCGCGGGATCAATGTACATTTCGCCCCGATGAACGGCGCTGATGGCCGAGGTGAGACATTCAGCAGCAGAGCGCTTGAGCAGGTAGCCGCGGACGCCAGCCTGTACGGCTTGGGTGACAAAGGCGCGATCTTCGTGCAGCGTCAAAGCCAGCACGCGAACCGATGGACACTGATCTCTAATCTGCCGTGTGATCTCAATACCATTCAGGCCGGGCATGCTGATGTCCAAAATCGCGATGTCCGGCTGCACTCGGAAAATGAGATTGAGTGCCGCAAGCCCGTTGGTGGCCTCTCCGGCCAATTCCAATTCTTCTGCGGACGAAATGACGTTCCGTAGGCCCGCCAAAAAGATCGGGTGATCGTCGGCCAGTACGATCTTGACTTTGCCGGTCATGCCGACACCCGCTCGGGCACAAGTTGAATGCGCACGAAGATTGTCGTTCCGATCCCGGACATCGATTCGATTTGCAATGTTCCGTTGATCAAGGACAGGCGCTCACGCATTCCCGCCAAACCAAGGCTATCCCGCGCGTCAGTTGTCTGATGCGCTTGATCGAAACCGGGACCATTGTCCTCGATTTCCATGCGCAGCATGCTGTCGTTGCAATTCATATTGACACTGACCATCGTCGCACCGAAGGCATGCTTGACGACATTGGTCAGTGCCTCTTGGACGACGCGATAGAGTGTGGTCCGGATCTCCTCGGAGAGCTTATCAATATGAGAGGCGTCGGATTGAAAATCACATCGGATGCCGGACCGGGCACTCCATTCCGAAATGTAGGTGCCAAGCGCTGCCGATAGCCCCAATTCGTCGATTGATGCAGGACGTAGTTCAAAAGCCATGCGGTGAAGAGATTTCCCCATTTCCTCCAAGTGACCACGGACCTGGCGCACACGATCGCGTTCGCGCTGGTCGATGGTTGATTTAATCGCCTTGAGGTCCAGCATCAAGGCCGCGATGCTCTGGCCGGTCTGATCGTGAAGCTCATGCGCCAGGCGCAATCGTTCTTGTTCGTGGACCTGCAATAGGCGTCGTCGTAGTTCGTCTCGCTCGCGTTCGCCCTCTTTTTGCGACGTGATGTCCTGAACGGTGCCGTACATCCTAAGAGGCATTCCGGACGAGTTGCGATAAATCCGTCCACGGCAGTTCATCCAATGCCAAGAATCATTGGTTGCGGAACGGACCCGATATTGCACTTCAAATTGTTCTTCTCTAACGCCACCAGGGGGCGGCCAATTGATCCGTTCGACGATCGGGAGATCGTCAGGATGAACGCGACTGAAGAAAGCTTGCCGACTATATTGGTCCGTGAGAGGGATCCCAAGAAGTCGCTTGAGTTGATCGGACTGCCAGTGCTCGCCCGATAGAAGGTCTCGATGCCAAGTGCCGAGGCCAGCCGCGTCGACCGCAAATCGACTTTGTCGTTCAATTTCCCGAAGGTCGTTTGACGCATCCGATAGCGCCTCCGCCAGATCGTTGGTTTCTTGAAATGCAGTCTTTGCTGGCAGTGCACGATTCGATTGCCGCAAGCTGCCTGCCGCGGCCTTCAGTGTGGTCATAGCATGGGTGATACGGCCGCCCATTCCGTAGGCCACAGCAATTGACAGGAGCGTCAACAGAGCTCCGATCATTGTAGTCGAGATCATTGCTCGTCTGAATGGCGCCTCGAACACGCTGCTGGGCACGCCGACATCGAGATACCAGCCCGTCTGTTCCGAGCGATTGTAGAAATAATGGTACTGTATGTTTGAACGGATAACGATGCCTTGGACCTGGCCGGCCCGTTCAGCGAAGCTGGTACTCACCGACCGACCGATAACGTTAGGGTCGCGACTTGCGATAATGACGCCGTTGCGATCGATGATCCCAATTCGTTGTTCGTCCGTCGTCAGCGGTATGGTCGCCAACATCGCCGAAAGCTCTTCAGACGGCAGGCTGATCGACAGAAAATAGGCAATCGAAGTACCGCGCGTGATCGGTGTGGCGATGGTCGTGGCATAACGCTGCGAATACGCTCCAAAGAACAAGTTCGAAACGGCTGTTTTCCCCGAGCGCAGTTGCGTCGCAAAATCCTCCTGGAAGGTTTGTCCGAGAGGTAGGTTACCCCAAGGAACCGCGGTGTTGAGCAGTTGCGTACCGGTCGCTGCATCGCGCAACACAATTCGTATGTTGAGCTCGCGGGCGACATCGGCAATTTTGTCGTAGAAGGCTTCGAGATTGTCGTCTTGCAATTTCGATGAAAGCGCCAGCATCGCGAGCAGGTTTTTTCGGTGCTGGATCTCGCGATCGAGCGAAGCGGTCGCAGTGTGCGATTGAACAAGAAATTTCTGTTCGAGCTGGCTGCGCTCGGTGCTCGCGGCACGATATTCGAGCCAGCCGGTTGCGAGCACCGCTGGGATAACAACCAAGAGCGAGCAGGCGACGAAATAGGTGCGGACTGAATATCGTCCTTTGAGCGGCCACCGGAGCGGTGTCTGCCACCTCAGTTGCGTGACCGCGTTGGAAACAAAAGCGCCGAGCATTGTCGAGGCCGTTCCTTGCACGTCCGCTGATCCACTGGTCTGATCGAGCCAATGAGTCACGACCAGTGCTCCGCGAAAAAATGTATCTCCCCTCAGGCCGTCCGTTGTGGTTCGCGGCCCGTTTTCAACGGGATATTTTACCACACGTATTGGCTTGTCAGAGCGTCGCTTTGTGCTCGCGAGGCCATCGGATAAGCTATTGAGTGAATGTAGCTATTTCCAAAAGGTGATCGAGTGGACGTGTCAGCGGTCCGCTGCGGAGGGCCGGTTCGACATTGACATATGCCCCGATGACAGGAGCGATGAGGTCAAAGTCAGCGTCGATCGAGGCCCGTGCCGTCAAGGCACGTATATCTCTCAATTCACGCTTGCCGTGTGCCCCGAATGCTCGACTGCGAACGATGTGGCGGGCATCGCGCAGCGATTGAACGCTCCAGACGGTTTTTACTTGGCGGTTTGCCGCTACCTCCCTGCGCACTGAACCCGAACGCATCGCGAAACAAAAGGGAACGATGTTCAGGCTCGGAGTGATGCAATTTGGGCGCTGCCCGAGCCGCCCTTTCCGTCGGGGACAGCTTAGAACTGATTTCACCTTGCTGCGAACGCCTAATTGCAAATCACGCCGCAGGCGGTAAGTTTTGTGGGTGTCAATTTAGAGCGGCCGATGCCTGTTCCGGTTCAAGCAATTATTTTCCATTGGCGGCCTGCACAGTTGGGCGTGGCCTTCACTTTCAAGGACGGTCGATCAGAAGCGCACCCAATCCGCCGAGAAGATTGGGCGATCCTCAACCGGCTCGACCATGCTGAGCGAGTTTCCTTCCGCGAACGCAAGGATCGGATCGCGTTCGAGGCTATGAAGTCTCAACGTTAGACCATGACTCGCGGCTGGTCAGCGGGGGATTTGCTTCGTCATGGTGCGGCACGAATCCGAGGAACTGAGGCGATTCACATGACGACGCTCATGCAATGGCCGGTGCTATTCCTCATTGCCTTCGCGCTGGTGATCGGAACGGCCGTGATCGTGCGGGCGTTCGACGAAAGAACAAGGCGGCGCCACAAGCCGTCCGTACAGATCGAACGGCGACATGCAGCAAACGATAACTGGCCCAGGAGGCAGGTGAGGGGCGGCCCACGTTGGCTGTGACCGGCGGGGTCCGGGTACGAGTTCCCGGACCGGACGAAGGGCGCTTCCGGGCGCGTTGCCTAGCGGAAAGGTAGGGCACATAATTTTCGTGTGGACGGGCGGGTCGACCGAGCCACTTCCAGATGACCGACTGCGGCTCCTCCCCAGCTGAGAGGAACCTCATGCACGCGGGGATTTCCGCCTAAAGATCAGGCCCTGGCTTTCCGGCTTTGGCCGATTGGACCGCTCCTCACTATGGCGTGGCCCGGTATTTCTGAAGCTTCGTGGTCTTAAGTCCGGCAAGCCCATGCCGGTCGATCGAACTTTGCCAAGACAGAAATTCATCCACGGTGAGTGCGTAACGGTGGCAGGCCTCCTCAATGGAGAGCAAACCACCGCGCACAGCAGCTACAACCATGGCCTTGCGCCGAACGACCCATCTTTGCGGACCAGGTAGCGGGAGGTCAGCGACAGTTAGGGGGGAACCATCCGGTCCGACGACGTATTTTGGTCGCGGGCGCAGAAACTCAACCATGGGAAAACCCTCACGCAACGATGCACTAAATTGAAAAAATTCTTACCGATTATCGACTAAGGATCGTTTACGTCGATTAAATCAATTTTACCTAACGTCCAAAAAATACCGGAGGGACCAACAGGATGGTCAAAATCCGCGGGGGCCGGGATGGGATAGCCTGGAGAAAAGCCCAGGCATCCTCAATCAAGCTGTGACACTGCCGCCCGCCTTGCGGCCTTCCGGTCGTTACGAACGACCAGGAGCGAGGCAAGCAAGATCGCGGAGTTTGGCACGGCGCTCTTCATCGAGCCTGTGCTCGTAGGCTTTCTTGCAGGCCTTCTTGCAAAAGCGCAGCACGAAACGCCGATGGACTACCATCCCGAGCCTGCTGCCGCAGTGTGCGCATGATTTCATGGCCGCCGTATTTGCGCGATTCTCGACCGAAAGTGAAGTCGGCCTCGCGAACGCTGCGTGTCCGAAATGATAGCGGCTCTTTCAACCGCGATTGCCTACCGGGTTCGGGGAGGTCGAACCGCACTTAACTCACGTGACCGGGTGAGGGCATAACCCATGTTAATGGGCCGCAACGGACCGCGAACACAAGAGGAATGATCAGCCAACGAAATTGGTCAGCTGTCAGGGAAAACCTGTCAAGACTCGTCAGGAGATACCTGTCAGTTCTACCTTCGATCATCGCTGGAGGCTGATTTCGAGGAACGCCCCTGTCGAAAGCTTATCCATACCTGCTCGTATTGATCGTAGCCGCATACATCGCATATCTCATGTTGACGTGAGATCCGTGATGGCGGCCCGTAACGTCCAAAAATCGGTAGCAAACATGACGTGAGCAACATCCGACTACGTGACGCTAAGCCGACATTGAGGATGCGATGGGAACGGCGAAGACCGCGCATGGCGCGTGTCTGATCACGCGCTCAGTCGTGCTGCCACGCAGGGCATCTAGGGCACCATGATGCCCAGCAGTGGGCATGCCTATGAGGTCTATATCAAATTCAATCGCGGCATCCACAATCGATTTAACGATATTGCCTGATCGCAATATGACCTTTGGCAACTCTGGATTATTTGAGGATTTGGCTTGGACCGGCGGTGCTGAACTTCCAATGTGAATGAGATGCACAGCGACATCAGAGCCCATCAGTAGTGCGCAGAAACGCTCGATCGTATCGATTGCATTGCCTGGCGCAGGCGAAAAATCAATCGGAATTAACACGCGCCGAAGCCGGATATCGCCATTGACTTGACTGACAAATCCACGTGCGCCTTGCGTAAGAAAAAGCGCCGGGACTGCAAATCGGCGGAATACAGCTTCGGATACCGAACCCTTCAGCCAACGCTCAATCCCCTCACGGCCGTGAGTTCCAAGCACGATGAGATCGCTCGAATGTTGATGCAGAAAATGAATGATACCTTGTGCTGGATCTTGCCATTTGATTGTCGTGCTATCGACTTCAAATCCGAGGTTGGCCGAAACGACCCACGGTGGGTCAGTTTCTTCTGTCAATCCCCACTGCACCAGCAGGCGTCGCACGTGCGGAAATGCTAGTGCTGCGCCCAGGTCGTGTTGGGCGATGTGAAGAAGATGCAATTTGCTCTTGGCTGCCAAGGCAATGCGCAACGCATGGGCGAGCGCCGCCCCGCTTAGATCAGAAAAATCGGTTGGATGCAGAATGGAGCGAACAAAAGAATTCATTGAGCTGTTTCCGCGCCACTGAACAAGCATATTCGTGCGGCTGTTGTTATACGCCTAGATTGAGAACAACGAGCCTTGATTTCAGACGTCTCCCACCAGCGTGCTCGAGCTTGGCGATCGGTACGAAAGCGACTGCGGGCGCCTTCCGCACATTTCGCAGCCAAGGCAATCGCGTTCCCTCGCGCATGACTCTTCAACGGCGCGGACGGTCGCCGATGCGCGTCGGCCTTACTTACAACGGGCTGGCTTATGCTGCTCGTGCCAGTGCCTGGCTACTTCCAGGCGGCTGCAAAGCCATACGCCTTCGACGCCGCCAATGTAGTCGATGAAGCGCTCGATGCCTTGCGAGCGAGCGGGATGGCCGGACAATCTGTTGTGGAGGCTGATCGTCATGAATTTGGGATGCGTTTCGCCCTCACGATGAAGCACGTCAAAGGCATCCTTGAGGTAGGTGAAGAAGTCGCCAGCAGTGCTGAGCCAGCCGCGTGCGAACCGATTGTCGTTGTGGCTGAAGGTATGCGGCACGACGAGCTGCGGCTTGCCGCCGACATCGACCCAATAAGGAAGGTCGTCCGCATAGGAGTTGCTGTCGTAGAGAAAGCCGCCTTCTTCCGCGAGCAGCCGGCGGGTGTTCACGCTTGGCGAATAGCGACAATACCAGCCGAGCGGGCGTGTCCCCACCGTCGCCGTTATCGAAGCGACGCCTTTTCGGATCTCCTCGCGCTCCTCGGCCTCGGTGAGTTCGTAGTGTTTGGTGAAACGATAGCCGTGCGAGCAGACATCCCAGCCGGCCTCCCGGATCGCGGCGGCTGCTTCCGGGTTACGCTCGAGCGAAAGCGCGCAGCCGTAAATCGTGAGCGGCAGATTGCGACGCCGAAACATGTTGTAGAGACGCCAGAATCCGGCCCGCCCGCCATATTCGAACATCGATTCTGCGGCCAAATCGCGCGCCTTCATGCCCGCATCGGCGCCGCCTGCATCCGTCAGGGTGGTTTCCGAGAACGGGTCGCCGTCGAGGACGTTGATCTCGGCACCCTCTTCGAAGTTGGCCACCACGTTGACGGCGATGCGGGCTTTGCCCGGCCATTTCGGATCGGGAGGATTGCGGCCATAGCCGACGAAATCACGCGCAAGGTCTTTCTGCACAGAAGCCGTCCTTGTTGCGTTTGAATTGGCCGTACTGAAATGCGGTCCTCGACGATCACGTCCAGCGCCGGCGGCTTGTGGACGTCGAGACCATGATCATAGACGCCGGACGCCGCGGATCAATGTCAGGTGATCGGCGACGTCAGGATCAGCCGGTGGCATGAGCCGAGGACCGGCCGCTCAGTTGGACTTGAGCGAACCGGTACGTTCGGCTTTGGGCGGCAGAAACGACCGGTTGAACACGTCGCCTGCGGTCGGCCGGCTTTTGAGCTCATAGGCATCCGCGATCACGGCGATCGAGCGCGTCAGGCGGTCGTCCTTCAGGTCGCCGATGCCGATCTCAGTTGCCTCCGGGGCGTTCATCAGGTTCATGAGCGCGTAGGTGATGCGCTTCTTCTCGATGTCCGCGTTGAGCAGCGGCTCGACCTTCATCAGCGCCGCAATGCCCGCGTCGGGATCCGCGATCACTTCCTTGATCGCGCGGTTGATCGCGCGCACCAGTCCCTCGACTGCCTTCGGTTGTTCCTTCAGCAGCTTTTGCGAAACCATGATCCCGTTGGAGTAAAGATCAAGACCATATTCTCCGTAGTGGAACCAACGGTAGTCCTTGTCGGGGTCCTGCTTCTGTTGCAGCAAGTTGATGTAGCTCGTGACGTTGAAAACGAGCGTGCCTTGGATCTCGTCCTGGACCAGCATCTGCTCCTGCAAGCGTGGGCGCCATGTTCATGAAGGTGATCTTGGAGGTGTCGATGCCGTTGATCTTGGCGAATTGCGGAAACAGCTTCAGCGTGGCGCTACCGGCCGGGCCGCCGAGCTTCTTGCCTTCGATGTCCTTGACGGTCTTGATCGGCCCATTGGCCTTGGTGACCAGCACGAACGGCGGCCGGTTGTAGATTTGATAGACCATCACCGGCTGCTCGCCCGGCTTGTTGGCGGCCTGCTGGATAATGGCGTTGATGTCGCCGAAGCCGGCATCGTAGGCGCCCGACATGATCCGGGTGACCGTGACGGCGGAGCCTTCGCCCTGATCGAACTTGACGTCGAGGCCTTCGGCCTTGAAGTACCCCTTCTGTTGCGCGACGTAGTACCAGGCGTGAATGCCCTGAAGCTTGAAATCGAGCGTGAATTTGATCGGCGTCAGCGTCTGGCCAACGGCCGGAAATGCGCCGGCGATAGCCAGGCCCAGACTTGCGAGCAGTGCGGCGGTGCAGCGAAAGCGGGTCATTGGGTTGTCCTCGGTTGGGCTCCAATTGCCGCATGACTAAGCAAACTCCACGCCAAGGCATCGACGGTTGAGCAACGCGGTGGGGCAATAGGCCGGCAATCTCCCCGGCGAACCGCAATGAACCCGGCAATTCGATTTTTGCCGCATCCTGCGGCAGCTGCTGCCTTGGTTTTGATCAGGGGCCTAGCCGGGCCAACCGATTGACGCCGCGGGCGGCATTGTGACCATTAGGCCGTAGTGGGGTTCGCCGATGCGCGAGTTGCACTGCGCTCATGTGCTGACGGCGGCGGAAACGCCGGCTTCGTCCGCGCAAACGATCCTGATCGATGGCGAGCGTATTGCCGCCGTTAAGGCCGCACAGCCCGGCAGCACTGAGCCGTTATTGGCCATGCCGCCACTCGCCAATGCGCATGACCACGCGCGGACCGTGCGGTCGAGTTCACTTGGCGCCTCTGGCAAGCCGTTGGAGACGTGGCTGCACTATATGGCGCTGATCCCGTCGGTCGATCCTTATGTGGCGGCTGCGGTCTCGCTTGCGCGCAGCGCGCTCGGCGGTGCCGGCGTCGTGATGGTGCACTATACGCGCGTCCAGGGGTTCACCGACCTGCCGACCGAGGCCAGGGAGGTGGCGCGCGCCGCGCGCGATGTCGGCGTCCGCGTCGGCTTTGCGGTCGCGCTGCGCGATCGCAATCCGCTGGTCTACGGACCCTCGGAACCGATTCTCGCTGCGCTTTCGTCGTCGGCGCGCGCGGAGATCGCGCGGAGAGTGATCCGTGCGCCGCTTCCGGTGTCGGAGATGATCGCGCTGGTCGACGCCGTGGCGGCCGCAGCGGGAGGCCCAACCTTCGACGTGCAGTACGGACCCAATGCCGTGCAGTGGTGCACGTCCGAGCTGCTTGAAGCGATCGCCGAGGCGTCCGCCCGCACCGGCCGGCGCGTGCATATGCATCTGCTCGAGACCCGCTACCAGCGCGGCTGGGCAGACACGGAATTCCCCGACGGCATCGTTCGATATCTCGACCGTATCGGGCTTTTGAGCCCGCGCCTGACGCTCGCCCACTGCACCTGGGCCCGGCCCGACGAACTCGAGCTAATTGCCGAGCGGGGCGCGACCATCTCGGTCAATACCGGTTCGAACCTCGGCATCCGATCGGGCATCGCGCCGCTCGCCGAGATGCTGCGTCGCGGCTGCCGCGTCGCACTGGGGCTCGACGGTCTCGCGCTCGACGAGGACGACGACGGCTTGCGCGACATGCGGCTCGCCCACTTGCTTCACGGCGGCACCGGCTTTCGCGTCGACGTCAAACGTTCAGACATCCTGGCGATGGCGTTCCGCAATGGCCGACGGTCGGTTCTGAACGCGGAGGAGGGCGGCGCGCTTGCCGCGGGGCAACCCGCCGACATTCTGCTGCTCGACTGGAAGGCGATCGACGACGATCGCCTGCGCCCGAACCTCGACCCGCTCGATTTGCTGTTCGCACGAACCACTGCGCGGCATATTCACGAGATGATCGTGGCTGGGCGCCCCATTGTGCGCGACGGGCGCGTGCTTGGCGTCGACTATCCGGCCTTACGCGAGCACATGCTCGAAAAATTGCGGTCCTTGATGGCGCAAGACGGCGCATTCGCCATGGCCATCGCCGAACTCGATCGTGCGGTTACGCATCATTTCGAAACCGAGGCGCCGTGCTGCTGAGGATTGGTGCGCCGCGCCGGCCGTTTCGGTCGACTGCGTCGGAAAGCCGTTCAAGGCGCCCAGACAAGGACGCGGATCGGCGTAGGGTTATAGTCGTTCACCGGATTGTTGATCTGAGGACAGTTCGAAATGATCGCAAGGACGTCGGATTCTGCTCGCAGGTCCACGTAATCGCCGGCCTTTGAAAGCCCCCGCCCCATATCCATCGCACCGTCGGCACCGACGGGCACATACATGAAGAAGTTGATGTTCGCGATCAGGTCTTTTGCACCCATGCCGAACTTCGCCAATTCGTGCAGGAAATTGTCGCGGCAGTTCGGCTGATGGCCGACGCCATAGCGAAACGTGTTCAACGCTGCGCTACAGCAGCCACCGATGGTGTCGTGGCGCCCGCAGGTATCATGCACGATGGTGAACAATGGCGTCAGGCCGACGCTGTAGAGGACCGTTCCGGTCGACAGAAAGATGCCGGAGGGATTGATCTTCATCGTGTCGGCGGCGGCATATCGGTCGGAATGGTCGTTCGCGTTGTAGCAGAGGAAATCGACAGCCTGCTTGCCTTCGAGATCGACAATGCGCAACGTTTCGCCCTTGTTGAAACGACGACTCCACGATCCCCGAGCCGGTATCACCGTGTCTTCCAGGATCGTTCCTGCGACCCGTTCAAAATCTTTCACCGGACACCTTCCCGTACGCAATCGCAGCCTTGATCAGGATAGAGAGTGGCGCAGGCAAACTGGCGCGTGGCTAAGATACCACTCTTGCGTTAGCGCGCGCTGCTAGAGTGTGCGGCGGGAAGTGCCAGAATTTCTCAACGTCGTGATGCTGGTCACGTCGCTTGTTCGTCTGACTTTTTTGAATTCATCGTCTGTTTGAGGTTTGCAGAAGGCTTGAACGTCACCACGCGACGCGGCGCAATCGGAGCAGGTTGCCCAGTTTTGGGATTGCGCCCGACCCGCGCCTTCTTGTCGTGTACGATGAACGATCCGAATGAGGAGAGCATGACGTTTTCGCCGCGCTCCAAGGAATCCGTAACTTCTGCCAGAACCAGTTCGAACATCGCGATCGCTTTTGAGCGCGACAATCCTGTTTCTCGACGAATCGCCTCGATCAGTTCAACACGGGTGATGGTTTTTCGATGCATCCACTGACGCCAATTCGGTGAAGTGGAGGTCAGACGCGGCAGTTCAGCGTGGAATTCCGTGTGGCGGCGATTGCGTTCGTCGTTCCTTCGGCTGAAAGGATATTCGCCGCAGGGCGACTTGGCTCGCCTTCAGTGCGGCTTCGTGCGAACCAAATGTTTCGGTTGCTTCCTCTGACCAATCCGGGCGCTCAGAGTCCGTAATGACGTAAGCGTATCCGACGCGAGGCTTAACGCGTGTGCGGATGACCACCTGATATCTGCTTTCGGATTCCATCTATGAGAACCGTCGTGGTTATCGCGACGATGAAAACGTCAATACGAAGCACCCGCCGGCGGCAGGTTGCTCCGAGGTGATGATCGATGAGATCAAACCGCCTGTGGGGATCTTGCGGTGATGCTGATCGATTGCGCTGCTCTTTGAAACCAGTCTTGGGATTTGAAGCTTGTTGGTCGTGTTGCGCGGCCTTTGCGCCTGACGGAATTCTTGGTGCGCGCGCGGGCCGTTTTCGCGACGGGTTTCTTCGCTAAATTGTGGCTCAAGGCGGACTCCCAAATGGCACAAATCGCGCCTTTTTCCGGCGCTTGTATGTTATCTCACCAACTGGGGAACGATGCGTCAAGCGTACTGTCTGAGCGTTGTCGGCATGCGCGCAACAATACCCCTCCTAACTTATTGAATGGCTTTGTGAATTTGTGGGGGGAGGGGTAGCCCCTCAAATCGCGGGCGAGAACGATCTCGATGCCCAGATCGACACGAAGGGGCGGGCACCCGATCATCAGGCGAGGCCGATGGCGCAGGGCCTCAATGGCGCAAGCAGCACACCGACGGGGCAAAGTTCGCGAGGCTGCCCCGGTAAACGAGCAATCAACAATTCATTAACCATTGCGGCGCACCGTCGTCATGCGATTGGCGGCGGCTTGGCGAGGTATTTCGCGTACGGGACAGCGAACGCCGAGCGGCTAGTTTGAACCCGTGGGGGCTCAGCGATGCTCATCAACTCGCGTCATCATTTGCAGAGCAGCACGCCGACAAGCTGCTGTTACTGCAGCGTGCCGTTCCCGGTCGCAGACGGAAAAATCGAAAATGCATGGCGAGCCACCGATGGTCGCCACTATTGTTCGGAAATCTGCGCCGACGATGCTGAAGAAGCAGCATTTCAGCAGCGAAGGAGTGCGGTGAGATTGGCTGAGATGGATCGGGGAAAATTCAGCCCGTAAGTCGCCAGCCAGTGAAGCTCTGGCAAAAGCCGCTTTCAACCCTCTTCCCGGGATCTGGATTGAGCCGGTAGGATGCCGCTCCCTAAACTTACGGGCTGACCCGCACGAGGGCTACGGCTCCGCACAAAATTGCGCGACGATGCTTTCGCTGAGGGCTTTCCGCCCGCGCAGATAAGGCATTCCAGTAAGGGCGACCCTGCGACAGCAGCGCTGGAAGCGTGGCTGCGTGTCAACGGTTTCACCGGCATCTTCGTCGATCATCAAAGCCTTGCAGGCGGCGCCAAGTGGCGCGAGGAATTGCGGGCATCCGCCGGGGCTTGCCGCGTTGTTATCTGCTTCAACGAAGCGAGGACTTCCGCCCACATGACGACCGTGCGCGGAACGCGCTATAATGGCCAAAACACGGAGGCGCCCCCATGCGGTTCATCCCGATCGGAAGCGAATTCGCCGCGGTTGTCGCAGGCATCGATCTGTGCGCGCCGCTCGATTCGACTGAGGTGGCGGCGATCCATGCCGGCATGGATCGGCATGCGGTGCTGGTGTTCCACGATCAGCCACTGACCGACGAACAGCAGATCGAATTCACTAAGAGCCTCGGCAAGATCGAGCTGAACACGGCCAACAACGTTACGAGGCTCGACCAGCGCCGGCTCAGCATCGAGATGAGCGATATTTCAAATCTCGATCAGAACAGCAACATGCTGGCGCGAGATGACCGCCGGCGCGCGTTCAATCTCGGCAATCGCCTGTGGCATTCGGATTCTTCGTTCAAGTCGGTGTCGGCGAAATACTCGCTGCTGTCCGCGCGCATTATTCCGTCCGCTGGCGGCAATACCGAGTTTGCCGATATGCGCGCTGCGTACGATGCACTCGACCCCGAGATCAAGGCGGAGATCGAAGATCTGATCACCGAGCACTCGCTGCTGTTCTCCCGCGGCCAGCTCGGTTTCACGGATTTCACCGCGGAGGAACGGCTGAAATTTGCGCCGGTGCGCCACCGCCTGGTGCGGACCAACCCGACGACCGGCCGCAAGTCGCTATTTTTGTCGTCCCACATCGGCGGCATTGTCGGCTGGCCGGTGCCAGAAGCAATTGCCTTCGTACGCGATCTTGTCGAGCACGCCACTCAGCGGCAGTTCGTCTACGCCCACACCTGGCGGCAACATGATCTCGTGATGTGGGACAACCGCCAGACTATGCATCGGGCCCGACGCTACAAGGAGACGAGTGAGGTGCGCGACATGCGCCGCACGACGCTCGAAGGCGACGGACCGACGACCCTACAAATGGCGGTCGCATAGGGGATTGTTGGGAGGCTTGCTGACAAGCGCGGCGCTGAAACGGCGCGCCGGGCGCATAAACTACCTCTATCGCTGCTTAGCTTCTTCAATCTCGCCGACGATGAACGTGGCTAGGTCGTCGAACACGTCGTCAATTTCAGCGAGTGGGATGCCCTCCTTCCCCGCTTCCTCCATGCATTGAAGCGCCAGCGTTTTGGCACCGGCCGGGTCCGTCCCTGCGTTCACATGGCTTGCGACCCACATTTCGACGAACTCAACGGCGCGATCACTCATCCCAATCTCCTACTTTCACCTACTGCATATCATGAAGCATAACGCAGCACGGCCCCGCGGACCTTTCTGCAATTCGCCCCTTCTGTGACGGCCATCACATTCGCCCGGCTCATGATCGGGCACGCTCCTCCCACCGGATGCAGGGGCGTCCGGTCAAACCAACGGGGAGATATCCATGCTCAAAGCAGTCTCGTTTGCGCTCGGTGCGATAGCACTCGCGCTGCCTGGATTTGCAACGGCACTGATGCATTTTGCGGTGAACGTTCAATAGTTTGACACCCGGCGCCTGCGATCGGGCATGAGCCATGCACAAATTTAACCGTTCGTTGTCGCTTTTTGGCCATGTTATGGGACTGCCATAAGCGCCTGGGCTGGGGAGCCCGGACGGGGGAGTCAAGAAATGACGTCAATCCGCAATGAGCTGTTTCTGTACACCTGCGTGAGCGCGATGTTCATTGGGACCGTGCTTGCGGCAGCGAAGGCCTTCGGTCCCTAAGCGCCAGCCCTGAGTCGAACGATTTCGAAACGATTGCTGCTCTTATCTAGCGGCGCGTTTGGGATTTCGTCTGAGCCCCAATCGCACCTCCTGATAGAGGGCCTCGGCTATCCATGCCGGGGCTCTTTCTTTGTTTCTGATGGGTCGCCAGCGTCTGCACGAGCTGTTCAAGCAACTGTTCGGGGGCGCGTTCTGACGGACCGTAACTTCCTTGTTGCCCTATCGTGCTCGCGCGCTGATTTCCTGTTCGGCGTTGCTGAGCGCAAGGCCGTTCGTCACCTTCGTTTCTGTGCTGACCATCGCAGCCGTAAGAGTAACGACGGCGAGGCTCGCCAACACAAACTGGTGCACGAATTTTTGCAAATCATCAGGTTGCATTTGATCCCCCGAAATTTAGCCAAACCTACCGCCCCATACTGTGATTAGCGCCCGAAAGAGTTCTGAATTAGGAAAAGTGTTTGCGCCTCAGCAAATGCTCGCTCGACGACTTTTCGCCCCCCAACAGAGGCTATCGCCATGCTTTTGCCATGTGAGTCTTGCGATATTTCACTCGACGAGCTGGGGAGCTCGTTTTCGGGGGAAGCACAATGAAATCGCGAATCAATGAGATCGCTTTGTTGGCTGGTTTTTGCGTGCTCTATTTCGGGTTCGTGATCGTCGCCGCGGAGTACTTCAGCTGATCGCGAACTGGCGACAACTATGCGGGGGCAGTCGCCCCCGCCTTATCTGCCCAAGCAGTCGGGTTCGTTGACGTTGACGATCACTATCGCGGACATCCCTGTCTGCTTTCCTGCCTCACAATTTCGTCAATGCGGGCGCGTTCGCCGGGGGTGAACGGCACGTCACCGTCATTATGGATGTGGCAGCCACCATTGCCGAAGTAATCGATGGCGCGCTGAGGGCCTCTGACCGGGGTTGGCGCTGCCGGCATGTCTCTTCCGGGCCAAGCGCGTCACTATCCGCCTATCCCATCGACGCAACCCGGGTTAGCATTTAGGGGATCGGGGCCGCGAGGGTGTAGACCATGCTTACCCGTCGCCATTTGATTGCACTGTCGGCCGCCCAGGCATTTGCACCGAGCCTCGTCATCGAAGAGGGGCGTGCGCAGATACCGTACGCCAAATACCCGAACAAGCCCGTCCGCATCATAGTTCCGGTCGCTCCTGGAGGTCCGACCGACATCGTCGCGCGCTTGCTCGCGGACAAGCTCACGACGACGTGGGGCCAGCAGGTCTTCATCGAGAACAAGCCCGGCGCCGGCAACAATATCGGCAACGAATATGTCGCGCGCTCCCATCCCGACGGCTACACGATCCTGTTTGATCCTGGCTCCATCGCCGCCAACACCAGCCTCTATCGCAAGTTGAGCTACGACGCGGTTGCGGATTTTGCGCCGGTCTCGCTGGTCACGCGCGTTGAATATTTCATGTTCGTGCCGAATTCCTCGCTGGCTCACAGCGTGAAGGAGTTCGTCGACTATGTCAGGTCGCGGCCGGGAGAGCTTACCATGGCGTCGCCCGGAACCGGCAGCGCACCCTACCTCGCCGAGATGCTGCTGCTGCAGATGGCGGGCCTGAAGATGACGCACGTACCCTATCGGGGGGCGGCGCCGGCCTTCGTCGATCTCATTCCCGGCCGCGTCGATTGCTACTTTGGCAGCGGTACGCTGCTCTCATACTCGCGCTCCGGGCAGGTGCGCGTGGTTGCGAGCACCGGGCCGAAGCGGAACGTGGCGACGCCAAGCCTGCCAACCATCGGCGAGACGGTTGCAGGTTACGAGGTGGTGACGGCGCAGGCGCTGTTCGTTCCGGCCAAGACGCCGCCCGAGATCATCCGCAAGATCAGCGCCGACACCAACACCGCACTCGCCGATCCGGCGGTCAACACTAAGTGGTTTTGAAGAATATATGGGAAGAGTCTTTTCAGCGGCGATAAATTCAATGTAGTCTTCAGTAGGTGGGATCGTGGGCACTGGGAGCATCGACTGCCATGCCGCATCCGCATACTGCTCGTTTCCAGCACCGAGCGCCCGCATCCAGCCTGCCGATATTCAAATTCTTCGTAATCGTGGGTATCGGGCTGTTCGCAGCTCTTATGGCGCTCAGCGCATATCTCGAGCCTGCAGCACCAATATCGAAAGTTCCATCTATTGCCTCATTGCAGGGCGCGTTGCCCGGCGCAAAGCCTGGGCAATGAACGCCTCACAATTTGCGTTAACGGGACGCGCCGAGCAGCGGGTCTGTCCGGAGTAACGCCGACAGCCCGCCATTACGCCGGGCGATTTGGTTACGCGGGCTACCAATCATGGTTAACGGCCCGTTAACTCCTGCCACGCAAGGTTCAACCGGGGCGCTCTGATTCTCGCCCCACCTGAAACCTGCAAGGTGGGTCCATGACAATGCACATGCCACAACTGACGGGGTTTTGTAGCGACGCGGCAATCGATTTTCAGGCACAGGGTGCCAACCAGATGGATGGCGCCGAACAATGGGCACGCGAAGTGATGGAGTGCATTGTGCTCCATCAGCAGGCCGAAGTCCTGGCCAAGTCCATCACGGCGCGACAGGGACAGGCGCGCCAGGTCACACAATACGATTGTGATCGCGCCTATCACACGCTTTACAGACAACGGCTCTCCAGACTGCAGCATCGGCGCGAAAAGCGTGAGCAGGCCGCGTAGTCTGAGCCGGCAGTCATGGTCATCACGGGAAACTGGAATTTCCAGTTTTCTGCCTGACGATCGAGAACCAGGTGGTGGGTAGCAGTTCGCGGACTGCGCCAAAAAGAACCGTCAAGGCCTAGAGGCCATTGGCCACACGCACGCTTCCAAATTGCATGGGTAGTCCAACGGTGACCAGCCACGGCACGCGACGCGTCGTCGAATGGCCGACAATGTACGTGGCGTCGTCATGCATGACCATTGATTCACTGCCCTGCTTCAATCGAATTTGACGTGCAGGAGCGCCTGCTTGTGTGAACTCTTTCTCGACCGCCGTTGAATTGCTGGCTATTTCAATCCCGCGGTCGTTGACCACGCTGATGAATTGGCCCATCGGGCGTTCATCGACACCAATCATTTGCCGGACAGCGTCCAAAAAGCTGGCGACGAGCAGAACGGCCTGCATCTCGCCGGCGCTATTTCTGAGTGGACGAGCCACCGGGATAACCCAACCTATATTCGAACGACTGCGAATTGGATCCCCGACTACAAAAGGGGCTCCTGCTTTGGCCCTCTGAAAATAGTCCCTATCGCCAGCACTGGCATGGTGCCCTACGGCGTTCCCGATGTTTTTGCCGTCAAGCGAAAACAGAATGATGTTCGCGATGAAGCGCGGCGCCTCGGACATCGAGCGGCGCAGCAGCGCATCATTCTTTTCGATATCGCTTGGATTTGTAGAAACAGCAGCGCTGACAACGTCTAGTAGGTTTTCGATGGCATCAAAATGATTGTCTATCTTTGCTGTAACCAGTTGTGATTCGGCGACGGCGCGGTACCCCAGATCGATTGTCTTATTGTGGAATTGGCTCAACAAGCTTGCGGCGAACACAATGACCAAAGGGAAGGCGACTGCCGTGACGAGGCCAATCCGTCTCGAGTAAATGCTTTGGAACGCCGGCTTGCTCAATCTCATTGTGCGCGCTCCCTCGCAACACATGTCTCGAACGTCGCGCTTGCCGAGTTGGGCCCGGCCGCCTGGGCGGCCGGGCCATCCGCCAGAGGATAGCCCTACTAAGGCATTTAGCTCTGACTCGCTGTTCGTACTACTTCAACGCGGTTTGCACCGACGTGAAGGTCGTATTCAGCTTCGAGCCGAGGCCCTGAACGACCGCGATGATCGCAACAGAAATGCCGGCGGCGATAAGCCCGTATTCGATGGCGGTGGCACCCGATTCGTCACTCAGAAAACGCAAGAGATTAGATTTCATGATTGTGTGCTCCGTTAGTCCCGTCGGATCTAAAAATCTAACAACAGCTCGCTGCAATCCCGTTGAAACTTTCGCTAAAATTGTAAGCAACAGACGGTCAGAACTCCGGCGCGCATGAGCATGCGAAGGCGCTGCCCGGTCGCCTAGACGAAATGAAATTTCGAGAACGGACCGCCATAGAAATCGCGATCGCGACCAAAGGATTAACAGTCCGTTAACCATGGTCGGATCACTAATGGAGACCGTTCCGATTTCAGGCACCGCACGCGCTGATCACGTACGAGCGGCAATGCGACTGCAAAGGAACCGCGACAATGACTTATCTGCCGCACCTCAAATTTGCATCTGTCATTTTCTTTGGTTTCATCAGTAGTGTCGCGCTGGCTGAAGACGGGGTCACAAAAGAAAAAATCGTCTTCGGGCAAGTCGCCGCACTGGAAGGACCAGCGCAGGCACTCGGGCTCGGAATGCGCCAGGGTCTTCTTGCGGCCTTTGCCGAAGCGAATAATGCGGGTGGCATCGGCGGACGCAAGCTCGAACTGAAATCGGTCGATGATGGCTATGAGCCTGAAAAGGCCATCGAAGCCACTCGGAAGATACTTGGCGAAGACAAAGTCTTTGCGCTCGTTGGTCCCGTTGGGACGCCGACTTCAAAAGCCAGTCAACCGATTGCGACTGAAGCCAAGGTCCCGTTTATTGGTGCCTTTACGGGCGCGGAATTCCTGCGCAATCCCTACAATCGTTACGTGGTCAATGTCCGCGGCTCCTATTTTCAAGAGACCGAGGCCTGGGTCGAACATCTCACCAAAGATCTCGGGATTACAAAGATTGCGATCCTCTATCAAGACGACACCTTTGGCCTGGCTGGTTTGGACGGCGTAAAAATTGCCATGGCCAAACGAAATATGTCGTTGACGGCGGCCGCTTCTTTCAAGCGCAACACAACCGCGGTCAAATCCGCGCTGCTTGAGATCATGAAGGGTGATCCCGAAGCGATCTTGACGGTTGGCCCATATAAGCCGACCGGCGAGTTCATCAAGCTTGCTCGCCAAGTCAAGATGAAGGCGATTTTCGTCGCCATATCGTTTGTCGGCTCAGATGCCCTTGCTAAGGAACTGGGCGACAAGGGCGCCGGGGTGATCGTGAGCCAAGTGGTGCCGTTCCCCGGCGATAAGTCGATCCCTGTCGTCGCTTCTTATCATGCCGCGCTTGCTGCGTTGGCTCCGGACGCCAAGCCGGGATTTGTATCGTTGGAGGGATACCTTGTTGGCCGCTTGGTCATCGAGGCACTCAAGCGTATCCCCACCGAGCCCACGCGCGAGGCATTGCTGGACGCTATTGTCAAAACCGGCCCCTTCGACCTCGGTGGCATCCAACTCACCTATGGACCGACAAAAAACCAAGGCAGCGATCAAGTATTTTTTACCATCCTGCAAGCTGATGGCTCGTTCAAACCCGTCACGCGACTGATCAAAACGGCAGGGCAGTGACACCACTCCCAAATCGTTCCCCAGGAGTTGTCGTGAATCCCAACTTTGCACTTATCGACCGCAACAGCAGAGGTCGATCTGGTTGGCTGCCTCGGCTGACCACGATCCGTGCGCGGCTTTATATCGCCTTCGGCTTCGCGGCAGCGATGACGCTCGTTTGCTCATTGATTGCGCTGTATTCATTCACGAAATTCGGTGAGACGACCACGAGGATGGTCGAGCGCAGTATGCCGGCCACAGTCGAGTCGCTGCGATTGGCCGAAGAGACAAGTGGTCTCGTCGCATCGGCGCCCCGGCTCATGGCGGTTGAGAATGCCAGGGCCCGAACGATCGTCGTTGATGAGATCACCAACCAAACGCGCAGCCTCGTGCAACGGATTGAGCGCCTCAAGGCATTGGACGACAGCGGAAGCCAGGAGATCCACGTCGCCCAAATCGCGCTGGTGGAGCGACTTGATACACTCAATCGATATGTGAGCGACCGCATCGCAATCTCCGAACATCGGCGGGCCATGGCACTCTCCGTCCGGAAGGTACACGAAGAGTTTCTGGAGGGGATCACGCCGGCGATCGACGACGCGAATTACGAACTCATGACAACAAGCCAAGATGGGGAGTACACGGCGACGCTGCGTGAAACGTTGGAGTCGCTTCGCCGTCTACTCGAGGTCCAGGCGGAGGCCAATCTTTTGGCCGGCTTGCTGACGGAAGCATCTTTGGTGACCGAGAGCGCGCGGTTGCAACCATTAAGTGAGCTTATCGAGGCAGCAAAACGGAAGATCGACACTAACCTGAAGGCGCTCGCTGATCCGGCGCAGCAGAAAAAACTGATTGCGCTTTACGATCGGCTCGCCTCGACGGGAGATCAGAATGGAATCATTGTCCTGCGCGCGCGAGAATTGAATGCGCAGCGTGAGGCACAACTGGCGTTTGCGGCGACGCAGTCCGAGGCCGCAAAGCTCAAACACGCCGTAGACAAGCTGGTCGAACGACAGCGCTCAGACGCACAGTTCGTTTCTTTGCAGGCCGCGGAGCAGGTTCGCTCAGGAAAAATCCTCCTTGTCGCGATCTCATTCATCGCGCTCGGCGGCGCTGCGCTGATTGCATGGCTCTATGTCGGTCGCAACATCGCTCGTCGGTTAGGGCTACTGAGCGCAGCGATGCGCCGGATTGCTGACGGCGCCTTGAACGTAACGATCCCCGATGAAGGCCGTGATGAAATTTCCGATATGGCGCGGACGCTTCGAGTTTTTCGCAAAGCGACCGAAGACGTCGCAGCCGCTCGACAGGACGACGACTGTCGTGCGCGGACAGCAGAAACGCGTCGCCAGGAGATAGAAGTCGCAACGCGGACCTTCGAGCAAGCCGTTTCTGAGGTGATCGGAGCGCTCGAGCGCGCATCACAGGCCATGACCAACTCAGCTCGAGCCGTTTCCGAAAGCGCCGGCCGCAATCAAGAAGAATCGCTTGCTACGGCTGCCGCATCGGAGCAGGCGACGCAAAACGTCAAAAATGTCGCCGGGGCAGCGGAGGAAATTGCGCGATCGATCGACAATATTTCGGCACAGATCGGAGAATCCGCCACGATTGCGAGTCAGGCGGCCGGCGAAGCGCAATCGATCACGGCTGCGGTGGAAGGCCTCGCTTCTTCGGTGGCTGAGATCGGCGAGGTTAGCAATCTGATCCGCAGCATCGCCGGTCAAACCAATCTACTCGCGCTTAATGCGACCATCGAGGCGGCCCGTGCCGGCGAAGCCGGGCGCGGCTTTGCGATTGTGGCGCAGGAAGTGAAGAGCCTAGCAGCTCAGACCGGTCAAGCGACCGAGCACATCACCCAGCGGATCGCCTCGATAGAGGAGACGTCATCGCGCGCCGTTGAGGCGATGAAGACGATTGTCGGAACGATCAAGCGGCTCGACGAGATTGCAAACGAGGTGGCTGGTGCGGCCGAGCAGCAAGGAGCAGTAACACAAGAGATTGCCAGGAATGCTGGCGCTGCTGCACAGGGAACGCAGGAAGTTTCGGCAAGCATCAGTCAAGTGTCAAAGATCGCCGCCAATACTGAACAGGTAGCGAGTGCGGTACTCAGCGCGGCCAACGAACTTGCGGCGCGCTCTAATATGCTCAAGGATGAGGTCGGGCACTTCTTGGCACAGGTTCGCGCGGCATAGCTCCTAGGTTGCGTCCTATCCCGCGGCAAGGAATTGTCACGACCATGCTGGCGACCGAGAGATAAACTCATCGTTCCACCTCCTCCGAAAGCCGCTGTGTCGCAGCGCATTTCCGCACCCGTAGCTGAACCAATCTGACGATATTGACTGGAAGCAACACGATATGGAGGAGAAGCACAGGATAGAGGTGCGCTGCCGCACCGTAGGCGATGAACAGGACGTTGCTCAGGATCGCCAAACCTCGCAGCGGAACGATGGTTTGCATGCAAAACGTAATGAGCACCGTGGCCGCGGCGACATATCCGATGAAATCGATCCACGACGACATTTTGGATCTTTGCGTTTTGATCTAATGGGATTGCTCGGCCTTGTTCAGCCAAGCTTCTCGAACACCCACAGAGCCGGCGCCTATCGGCTGAGTTGATTGCTTGCGCTTGCTGGTGACCTTGGTGCCGTGGAAGCAAACTCGTCGGATCTGTTGACCGAACGATAATTCAGGGTTGCAAAGCCGACGACGGTCACCACGAGGACGGCATAAAACACCCAAACGCCGCGCGTCCAGTATCGGAACACAAGGCGATCTTCAGCGCTGAGGATTTTCTCGATCATATTTTGGCAACATGGGGAAGCTCCATCGGCGGTTGCTACCGATCTTGCTCCGTGAGCGATCTCCCGAGTGTGAAGCGCTTCACAAATGCTCGCGCTGCACGAATTTATTTCAACGAGAACTGTCAGAGGTACTGCAAGACCTGGGCCAGCACGAGAGGCACGCTGGGTGCATACTCGTGTTCGCGTTACTTGTTGCAATTCAAAGTAATCTCCAGATTGTGAAGGCTTTGCGAAATCCGGCATTGCTGTGGCTGCTGCACGCGTAAGAGTCAGCATGGCAATGCATTGAGCACATCCTTGAATTTGCAAGGTCGCTCGCCGCTCGAGAGCCGCGTGCGGGATTATCCCTCGGCAAAAGTCAAGACAACTGCTCTTCCCTCGATGCCGGACATCGTTCGGGCTTTCGGCCACTTACG